>JBCDIW010000049.1:0-3689 GCA_038748515.1 Pseudomonadota bacterium | reverse complement strand
TTCGAGGATGCGGGCAATGAAACGAAGCCTCTCGTCCATGTGATTACACTCATTCCAAGGCATCTGGAGAGCCCTCCAAATGCCGAAATGTGTAACCTATGTGCCCGGAATAAAACGGTACCTATGTGTCCGAAAGCTCACAAGGTCTGTACCGGAGATATCCTTTACAAATTGACCCGAAGACTTCGTCTATAGTTTCGGCACGAAGGCGGTGGGTCCGTACTCTACCCGGCCAGCCTCCTCGTGAAAGATCTCAAGACCATCCCTACCATGCGGTGGTATCTCTGCAATCAGGATTTGCTCGGCCACGCTCGCCAGCGGGTGCTTACAGGGCACGCCGAGAAACGACGCGGCTGTGGGATTTGATTGCTGGCGCTCGCACTTCCCCGGCTCAAAGTGGACATCTACCCAGCACCGCGGATTCGCGCAGAAAGGCCACCTCGCCGCTGGCTTCAATCCGAGCAACCCATGCCCGCTCCGATTCGACGGATTGAAACGGAAAACACGGCGATCCGCCGCCCTGCTGTACGGATTCGTCAAGCGCCGCGTTTCGTTTCAGCACCCGCGCTACGCGCTTGTCGGCGCCCAGCGCTTCGTAAACGACCTTTTGCATCGCGAGTCCCATCTTTACCGTCGCCAGGGTACGCCCCCGGTGCTCCATCGCCGCTCCAAGGCCAATACACGCGCCTGCCCAACGAGCGTCGTGGAGCGTTGCCCGGCAGATAGCGGTCATCGCCGCATAGCTCGGTAAGTCAGCAGTGGCGGCATTCGCCGCATGCAGCAGGGCACAGGACTTGCGTGCGGGAAACAAGGCGAGTTCGGTCTGGTAGAACCTCGCGATTCTGGCGCCCCAGCCGACTGAGAACAGATTCTGCTCCGCAGCGACGCGGAGCGACCGGAGCGCTGCCTCCCGGTCACCGTCGCGGTACCGTTTCTCGCCGAGCAGCATCCAGTAATAGCCATTACCGGGACGAAGAACCGTTAGCCGATCTTCCGCCTCAAGAGCACAGGCCTCTTTGACTTTCGGTGTGCCCGCTTTGCAGTAGGAAACCAGTCGTTGCAGGTAGATCTCGTCATGGGGATCGGCGGCGACGAGGCGCCGTAGAAAATCGTCGACAGGAATACGATCGTTCCCTACCACGCCGAAACCCCGGGCCGACGCGTTGGAATCCAAAGAGCCGATAAGCAGCGCGTCGACATCACCGCTGTCCAAAAGCGCTCTCTGCCGCTGAGGGAAATCGAACTCCATCGTGCACTGTGTGTATTGCTCCAGTTCGTTTTCCCGTTGCGCCGATTGGCGATCGGTCGTGTCGGAGGCGCGTGGATCGCGGGCTGCGTCCCATGTTGCTGCAAAGCTCGACTCCCCCCGCACAGCGAACAGTGTCGCAGTCACGAGAGCGAGAGACAGAGCGACGGCCTTACTTATGAGCGTTTCCTCTAGATTGACGACACGCTGCAATCGCTGATGGCGCCTAGGCAACTGAGATGGGGTCTCGCGGGGAACAGCGGTGTCCGTTGAATAGGAAGGCTATCCTGAGCATCCTCAGCCCCGGCGTGCCTTGCATCACGGGAGGTGGGCGGCCGCCTCCCCCTGACGTTTCGCAGGGGGTGCGCACCGGGTTATTCGATCACTGCGAGCTGACCGAGCTCGCCCATATCGAGCTCACTCCCTGCTCAGTCAACTTGGAGACGCTTCGGATAGTGAAGCTGATATGCGCATTGTTGTCTCCGGCATCAATAATCTGAAGGAGCCCAGATCTGACTTCCCCGGAGTCGGTTTCACGGAACCATGCGGAGCCGGCCATGGGGTCGCTGGCCCATTCGCCCTGGGGTAGCCAGCGCTGTTCGGAGAGCTGTCGATTGAGATCCGCAAATAACATGCTCCGGTCGGTGAGGCCGATAAGCGCGGCTTCGGCACTATAGCGGTCGCCGCCCCCACCGCCTCCCGTTGGCCGCAGTTGCGAAATGAGCTTTTCGTCAACGATCAATAGAGGCACCTCGCGCATGAGACCGTCTCTCATGGTCGCCATGCGAATGGCTCCTTGCCGGCACATGCCTTGATCCGGGTGGTGCGACACCGACACAAACACGGTGCCGTCCTGCTCGATCGCCCTGATCGAAGCGCTCATATCGTTGTCGGGGCTACACAGCGTCGCGTAGCGAGGCGTGCCACTGGTGCGAAAGCCGCCTCTTTCATAACGAGACACATACTCGGCCTGTCGCCAACCCTCATCGTTCATGGCACCAAGCGCCTCATCCGCGGCTTCGCCGATGGAGTCCTCGGATGTGTACACCACCTGCTCGCCGCGCGAGTGCGAGTACGACCCCACAAGGTCCCACTGAGACGGGAATTCGGGCAGCAGAGTGGACGAGGAGTCCTCGGTGGAATACGCCCCGCGCATATCCTGAAATCGATCGAGAAAAGCGGTGCGAACGTCTGGATCTACACAGGCAAACGGATCCTCGGCTTTTGCGATCGCCGAAAGAAAAATAATGCAAACACCCAATAATCGAAGGAAATACATCATCACACCTCCAATGCACTCGGCCGAGTCGGGAGGCGCCCCATACCGACCAAGTGCTAGCCAGGGAAACCAATGCACGTTTCTCGTCATCCCGGGAAAAAAGCAGATACGAGATCGGGATGTCGCCGCGGACATATAAAGGAAGACTTATGCCGCTTGAGTAGAGTGACCCGTCCCCTGGATTCCTCTCATGGATGGATTGGTGCCTGAGGCGGTCCGGGTCCCCGCATCGTCTAGACTGGACGCATCGCCAAGGAACGCATCAAAGACCAGCCATGCTACAAACTCCCGCCAAGGAATGGACCACCCAACTCTGGTTCAATACCGACGCCGACCTGTCTCTGGCCTCCCTCCGTGGTCAGGTCGTGGTTCTTTATGCCTTCCAGATGCTGTGTCCCGGATGCGTGTCGCACGGCATTCCCCAGGCCAAGCGCGTGCATGAGCTGTTTCGTGACGATCCTGTTTCGGTCATCGGGATGCACAGCGTGTTCGAGCACCCGGAGGCCATGACGCCCGTCGCGCTGAAGGCGTTCATCCACGAGTATCGGATTACGTTTCCGGTGGCGGTCGATCAGCCTCCGGAACCGCCGGAGCGGATGCCCAGGACCATGCGTGCGTACGACATGCAGGGCACACCTTCAACCCTCCTGTTCGACGCTGCGGGAATGCTGCGCCGTCATGTGTTCGGGGTCTACGACGACCTGGCGCTCGGGCGAGACATCGGACAGCTGGTCAAGGAAGCGAACGAGGGACCCGGTTCCGCCGCGAACCCCTCGGCGGAACGGATCAGTGATTCAGGAGAGGAGCGGAAGGAGCGGTCCTGCGACGATAGCGGCTGCCTGGTCCCCCAGGTCGCTGACGAGCCCCCGGGCGCGGATCGATAGTTTTGCACGCAAAGAAGCGGTATCCGGTACGGGGGATCGAGCGCGAAGCCACCGCCTTTGTTCTCCTGGATGCGGCACCGCAAATCCATCCCTAGCCTGCATAGCTCACCGATTCGGCGACCCGAGGCCCTTTGTATCTTCTATCGCCTCGCGAAACGCCTATTTGGTTTCTCGCCGGATCTTGCACGTTGCAGCGAATTTTCCTCCTGCGGCAATAGCTACGGCTATTGCCTTAGTCTGAAAATCCCCTGCAACGCACAATCTCTCGCCGAGAATTCCA
>JBCDIW010000048.1:0-3951 GCA_038748515.1 Pseudomonadota bacterium | reverse complement strand
GCGAAAACGCGCTACGGTCTGTGCTTCGGCGGCATACCAGGCCGGAACATCGGACAGCCCGACGTGCCGGACTTTGCCCGAGCGCACCAGATCGTCCATGGTCCGCATGACCTCTTCCGCCGGCGTCAGGCGGTCCCAGGTTGGGAGAACGCCCCACGGCCTGCTTGAACGCCCGTGAGAGGTGGGCCTGATCGGCAAACCCGCATAGCTGGGCAACATCAACCAGCGATCGCCCGCGGTCTGCAAGAAATTCCTTGGCGCGCTCGATGCGATAGGCCATCACAAACTGCATGGGACTGGAGCCCAGGGTCTCCTTAAACACCCGGGAGAAATGCGAGGGGCTCAGAACCACCTTGGCCGCCAGATCGTCGAGAGCGATACTGCGACCGAAGTTGGCGGCGATGTAGTCGAGCACCTGCTTGTAGTGCTGCGAGGTGAAGCGCCGATTGAAGTCGAACTCCTCATCCAGCCGTTCGCCGTAGCGCTGGATGAGCTTGATGAGAAAGACTCGCGCCAGCGACTCGAACATGAGGGCCGAGCCCACATCGCGCATCTCAAGCGCCTCCTTCAATTGCACCCCCGCTGCACAAATGTCCGGATCGGTGAACTGGGGTTTGTCTGCGAGTTGCCTGGCGGTCAGGAGGACGCCCAGCTCCGTCTGCGCAAAGCGCTCCAGGCGCTCCGGGTCGAGGGTGATCACGATTACCTTCGAGCGCACATGCCATCGCCAGCCGGACTCCATGCCCGCGGGGGTAACGATGATCTCGTCCTTGTCGTAGGTAAAATCGCGGTGCACGCCGTCGCGCCAGTTCTCGACCCGCTGCGGCCCCTCGCGCAGATTCAGGAGGACGTGGTGCTGGGCAAAGCGCTCTGGCGGCATGGTCGCCGCTTCGGCGACCCGACGCCCTTTGGATCTTCTTTCGCCTCGCGAAACGCCTAGTTGGTTTCTCGCCGGCTAGCGGCCTACGGGAAGCGTCACCACCGGCACCGCACTAGTGTCACCCCGGGACAGGGATAGATTCATGAAAGCACCCGCCACCGACAGCGTCTGCCGTGAGGAGACATCGTCGTTCGCCAGGTAGAAGTAGTAGCCGCGATAGGGCACCGTCAGCCAGGCCTCCGGAGGCCGTTCCGTGGCGGCACGCACATGCAGCAAGCGTCGCACGGGACTGCTGGACGCCGCGTTGGGCGCTAGTCCGAAAGCAGACAGGTGCTCCCCGGGGGCCTCCACCGCCGTTGCCAGCACAGCAAGTACGCCTGCGGGAGAGCGTGGAACAATGTAGATGCGTCCATCCCCCGGCCCTTCGGGCATCGGCCCCCGGGTGATGTCGACTGTGCGTTCACCGGGCTTCAATCGAAGCACCGACGCGAGCTCTTCATAGGCCCGAGTCCGCAGGAACTCATCGGACAGCTGCAGGACGATCACGGCGCGCTCGTCAAAGAGCGACACGGTGTCGTCGCCTGCCCGAAACGCGAAGCCCGAGCTCCTTGCGGCGGCGAGGGTTTTTATGGCGCTGGCCGCCTCAAGCTCAATCTCAACGATCAGGCGCCGGCGTCGTTCCAGGGTAAAGCTGATAGCGCCCCGCTCCTCGCCGGTCTTGAGCGAGTCCAGCAGAGCGAGAAACTCCGATGCGTCGGTCCCCACCGCGCCCGGTGCGAAGGAGTCGCGCCCATCAAGTCCGTTGATGGTTTCGGCAAACATCAGCATGAGGCGATCGATGCCCCAACTGTTAAATGCCAGCAGCGTGATGCTGTCGATGGGAATCGGCGATATGAGCTGCCGGGAAAACTTCTCGTCCCGGCGCGGCACCAACGTCACCGTAGGCGACTCCGAAAGCTCGCCCGTAATGTTGGGCGCGACGAAGGCGCTGGTCGCTTCCTCAACGTTCCCGAAGTCACCGCCTACGCCCGCGGTGGCGCGAAAACTGAGCTGCGACGAAATCGCACTGACCGCCAGAAACTCCGGAGTGTCCTGATAGCGAAGGCGTACAAGGTTCAGCAGCAGTTCTTCGGCTTCGCTGACCTGTAGTGACGCGTTGTAACCCAGGCGCTGCATCCCCACCGTTTCCGGTCCCCGGAGTGCGCAAGCCTGCAAAGCGAGACACAGAAGACCAGAGACAAGGACGTGACGCCGAAGCGGTGAGATAGGCCGGCTAGCCACTGAGCATCCCGATGAAGCCCTGGATGACGATGGTATTGGCGATATCAATGAAGAACGCACCCACCAGCGGAATGATGATGAATGCCCGGGGCGAGGGACCGGACAGGGTTGTCACGGCCGTCATGTTCGCGATGGCTGTGGGCGTGGCGCCCAGCGCCAAACCGAGGTAGCCCGCGGAGATGACGGCGGCGTCGTAGGCCGCACCCATCGCGCGGAATATAACGAATACGACCCAGGCGACGAGGACCAGAACCTGTGCCAGCAGAATGAACACCAGCGGCAGACCCAGATCGGCGAGCGTCCAGAGCTCTAGAGACATGAGAGAGATCGCGAGAAACAGGCCGAGACTCACGTCGGCAAACAGAGCGAGGCTTCGGGACTGCTCCGGCCTGGGGAGATTGGGGTTGCGCGACAGCAGAGGCGCCGTGTTGGCAACAAAGATCCCGACAAACAGACAGGAGACAAAGGCTGGCAGCTGCACGCCCAGGCTGTCGAGGATCTCATCGAGCGTCAGCCCGACGGCTACGGTCACCCCAATGATGAACAACGTCAGAAGAAACTGGTCGTAGTCGACGGGGATGGCGTCATCATGATCCTGCTCGACGCCGACCGTCAGCGTGGACGTATCCTCGGTTTTCAGGGATCCGCGCTGAATCAGAAATCGTGCGACGGGCCCGCCGAGCAAACCGCCCAGCACGAGCCCGAAGGTCGCGCTCGCGATGCCGAATTCCGCGGCCTGAGTAACGCCATAGCTGTCGCGAAAAATGGGCGTCCAGGCAATCGCCGTTCCGTGCCCGCCCGAGAGAGACACGGAACCGCCGATTACTCCGATAAGCGGATCTATACCGGATACAAGCGCTATGCTGACCCCGACTCCACACTGGATAACCAGGTACATCACGGCGAGCACCAGTAGTACGGCAAGCTGTTTGCCGCCTTTAACCAGCGTGTCAAGGCGTGCGGACAGTCCGACGGTGGAAAAGAAGATGAGCAGGAGCTCATCGCGAAAGTCCAGATCAAAGCGAAAGCGGACGTCGAAGCCCACAAACGCTATCGCAACCAGACAGGACGCCAGCAATCCTCCGGTAACCGGCTCCGAGATGTTGAAGCTGCGAAAGAAGGCAACCCGCGCGTTGAGCCACTTGCCAAGAAACAGCACCATGATGGCCACTAGCGTCGTGAGCTGGGCGTTCAGTTCGGTAGTCATCAACGCAGCGTCCCGCCGCCGATCGGATCAGTAGCGTGTGAGAAAGTCGTTCAGCGATACGCCCAGACTGAATCGCCGCAGGTCGACGTCATAGTCGATGAGGCTTTCACCGGTGCCGTCGTAGTAAGCGGCATACACACGAAAAACCCGGTTGATCGGATGGCTCCAGGTCAGCTCGAAGTTCGTGCCCTCGGTTGCGGGATTCAGCATCGCCGTAAACGTGCTTCGATTCGGCGTCCAGATCGCGCGTAGATCCCCATAACCCCTGTATTTGTACATTCCGGGATTGTCATTGTCTTCGTCGTCTTCAGGCAGCCGGTACCATGTTCTTGCGAACAGGGAGACATCGTTCGCCAGCTGAAACGCCGCCCGCGCTTCAATGCGATCCCAGCTCCGTGAGAGCGCCTGCTCCCGACCGTTGGATTCATGGGCGTAACCCAGGGACCAGCCCTCAAGGGATACACCGAAGATGCTCCGTCGCCGGTCACTGCGAATAAAAAGTTCGGGCTGGTAATTGGTTTCGCGAAAAGGGCTGGAAAGATCGTCGTTCGCGACCTGCCACCAGGCCTTGGACGTATAGGCG
>JBCDIW010000047.1:0-4743 GCA_038748515.1 Pseudomonadota bacterium | reverse complement strand
TGGGCGCGAAAACAGGGTCAGCCCTTTGGGTTGCGTCAGAAATAGCGCCAGTCGTCGTTACTCCTCGTTCATTTGGAACCACCAAACTTCTCTCCTCGCGCCTAGCCTGGCGCTATTTCTGACGCAACAGGGCCACCGTAGTTAGTGTCAACAGGCCCTAGCTCATTCCGGGTCGAAGAGTTCACCGCAATCGGGCTACCGCACCTGCAGCCGATGAAACGGACCGAGGCCAATCAGCGGACTATTTCCGTTGCGCGGTCGCATCCGAAACGTGTGCCGAAGTCCCGTCGCTCAGCGGATCGATGCCCGGTAGGCGCGGGGGGATAGACCGATGGTCCTGCTGAAGCTGCGGGAAAAATAGAGCGCGTCCTCGTAGCCCAGGCGCTCCGCGACGGCTCCCACTGTAAGGTCCGTACCGTCCAGCAGGGCGCAGGCATGCTCCATCTTCATGTTCAGGAAGTGCTTTACCGGTGAGTACCCGCTGTGCTCTTTGTAGCGGGCCGAGAAGTGATATTTGGACATGTTCGCACTCGCAGCTAGCTGTGCCAGGGTCAGATTCTGGTCGATGTTCTCCTGCATATAGGCCTGCACCGCGGCGATATCAAATCCGCCACGGCTTCGCCCGGCTTCCGCCATGATCTCCGAGGCAAATTGACTGAGCAGGTAGCGCAACTGGTTCGCGGCTTTGATAAAGGCTGATGTTGAGTAACCCGTCTTCCTCACCTCCATCAGGCTTTTGAAGGCACCGATCAATACCGGGGAAACCCCGGCTGTTACGACAGGGCGCTGCTCCTTAAAGCCGAGATAGTCGAGGAACGAACGCGTCGCGCTACCCTGAAAATGCGCCCAGTAGAGGGTCCACGGCTCGTCCCGCTGTGCCTCGTAGAGGTGCGAATGGCCCCGGGGCAGCAGAACAACGTCGCCGCGTCGAACCGGGCCCTCCCATTGAGAGGTGGAAACACTCCCCCTGCCGTCGATGCAATATATCAGCAGGTTATCGTCGTGGCGCTCGCGCTGCATGCGGTGACCGACGGCTCTGGGGTAGTAGCCCATCGCGGTCGGGAAACACTCTTTAGTCAGCGTGTTTGAAGCCAGATAATCGGCCATGAAGGCCGGCGTCAAAAAGCGGATACCGGCGGCGGGAAGGGGCCATTTGGAAGGCGCACTCATAGTGCAAGATCGTCCATATTATACCCAAAATAGTCAATGTTCATTTTCTGCCGCAATGCTAGACTAAAGTCGTACAGTGACAGGCTCCGAAAATAGCCGAAGGGGCCCATAAAAAAGGACACAGCGTTATGCCAGAGAACGCCCTGCAATTCAGTGATCAGCAAGACAGTGATCAGCAAGCTACGGACCCGAAGACTCATATCGCCGGGCTGGTAGCCCGCTCCCGGGCCGCGCAGAAGCAGATCGAAAACTACTCGCAGGCGCAGGTCGACGAACTGATCACCGCCATGGTGTACGCCGTCGCCCGGGAAGACCGCTCCGAGGAAATTGCCGAGTTCACCGTCAATGAAACCCGCCTCGGGAACTACTCCGGCAAGTATCTGAAGATCCATCGCAAGACGCGCGCAACTCTTCTGGACATCATCGACGACAAGTCCGTCGGCGTGATCGAGGAAGACAAAGAGCGAAACATCGTGAAAATCGCCAAGCCCGTGGGCGTTATCGGCGCCCTGTCGCCGTCAACAAACCCGGAGGCGACGCCGGTAATCAAGGGCATCCACGCGGTCAAGGGGCGCAACTCCATCATCGTCGCGCCGCACCCCCGGGCCAAGCTGACCAACAAAAAGATCTGCGATTACATGCGCGACGCGCTGCGCCGCTGCGGCGCACCCGAGGACCTAGTGCTTTACATCGAAACGCCCTCTCTGGAACTCACCAACGAGCTCATGGCTCAGTGCGACCGCGTGCTGGCCACGGGTGGTGGCGCCATGGTTCACGCCGCCTACTCAAGCGGGACTCCCGCCCTGGGCGTGGGCGTTGGAAATGCCTGCATTACTGTGGATGACACGGCTGATCTGGATGAAGCGGCGGAGAAAATCCGCATTTCAAAAACGCTGGATCTGGCCGCCAGCTGCTCCTCGGACAACTCCGTGATTGCTTTCGCTTCGGTCTACGATGAGCTTCTGGACAAACTCCTTCATGAAGGCGGTTACCTCGTAAACGACGTGGAGAAACAGAAGCTCCAGAATACGCTCTGGGAAGACGGCGCGCTGAACACAGCCATCGTTGCCCAGCCGGCGCACAAGATCGCGGGCATGGCCGGGATTGAACTTCCCGAGGGCAAGCAGTTTTTCATCGTGCCGGAGACCGGTGCGGGGTCCGATCATCCTTTCTCCGGCGAGAAGCTGTCGGTCGTGATGGCCTATTACAAGGTCGCCGACATCCGGGAAGCCATCAAACTGGTCGACGCGATTCAGGGCTATCAGGGCCGAGGCCACTCCTGTGGCATCTACTCGTACTCGGACGAGAACATCATGGCCTATGCCCACGCCACGCACACGTCGCGGGTGATGGTTAACCAGCCTCAGGCGGCGTCGAACAGCGGAAACCTGTGGAACGGCATGCGCCAGACTTTCTCGCTCGGCTGTGGCTCCTGGGGCGGTAACTCGACCCACCACAACATCAGTTGGCGCGATCTCATCAACGAAACCTGGGTGTCCAAGCCCCTGAGCGCGGATAAAGTCATCCCACCGGATGAGGAGCTGTTCTCTACGGTTCTCGATAAGTTCGCAGACTGATCTGCCGGAACGTCTCCCTCGCGAACGCGCGGCGAGCATTCCCCTGTAACGACCGAGCGCTCTTAGCGGGAGCGCTTACATCGCCTCAGGGCACCCACGCCCTTCCGTTGCTTCCCCGGATAAACCCCTGCCGCGCTCATCGCTGAATCTTCGTGGACAGGACGATGGAGGACACCGTTTTCTCCACCCCTTCGAGCCGGCCCAGGGTGTCCAGGGCCTCGTCCAGGTCTTCGGTGGAATCCACCACCAGGGTTGCCGACAAATCATAGAGGCCGTTGACCGCGTAGAGCTCGCGCACCGCATCGAGGGAACGCAGAGAACGCACGATGCTGGCGTTGGCCTTGGGATCGGCCTGAATCATGACGATCGCCCGCAATCGTTGACGCCCGATGTCGTCTCCCAAGCGCAGCGAGTAGCCAACGATGATACCGCTGCGCTCCATGCGCTCCAGGCGCTGTTTCACCGTCGAGCGCGAGAGATTCACCCGGCGCGCGAGTTCGGCTACCGGCATCCTCGCGTTGTCGCTCAGCGCCGCCAGGATTCGACGATCGTTGCCCGATAACTCCATTGTGACGCTCAATCAGTCAATGTGACTGAAAATATACGTCAATCTGTACTTTTTTACTCTCCATTCTGCTCAGTCCGTTACCTAACATCGTGTTTGAGCGGTACTAAGCGCTACCGCCTCAGTGCTGAGGGAGGACTTCGCCATGAAGGAAGTGTTGCTTTTGGGTGCGGGAAAGATCGGCATGATCGTCACCGAACTGCTGACCCGTTCCGGCGATTATCGCGTCACCGTCGCTGACAACGACCCCGGGCACCTCCAGGAACTGGAGGGTCGCGACAACGTCGACACGTGCGTGCTCGACGTTACGGACCGCCCCGCCCTCAACCGGGCCATGGCGGGCAAGTATGCGGCGCTCTCCGCCTGCCCGTTCAATATCACCCGTTACGTGGCCGAAGCTGCGGCCACAAACGGCGTGCACTATCTCGATTTGACCGAGGACGTGGCCTGCACCCGCCTGGTCAAATCTCTCGCGCACAGTGCGCGGTCGGCACTCATCCCCCAGTGCGGGCTGGCACCCGGTTTTATCACCATAGTGACCTACGATCTCACCAAGCGCTTCGATACGCTGAAGAACGTTCACATGCGGGTGGGGGCGCTGCCGAAGTATCCGTCGAATGCCCTCAAGTACAACCTCACCTGGTCCACGGACGGTCTCATCAACGAGTACTGCAACCCCTGTGAGGCGATCGTTGAAGGGAAGCTCACGGAAGTGCCGCCCCTCGAAGAGCTCGAAACGTTCTCCCTCGATGGCACCACCTATGAAGCATTCAATACCTCCGGTGGCCTTGGCACGCTCTGTGAAACCCTGGACGGTCGGGTCGACAACCTGAACTACCGCAGCGTGCGCTATCCCGGGCACCGCGACATCATGAAGCTTCTGCTCCAGGATCTCCGCCTGCGCGACCGCCAGCCGTTGCTCAAGGAGATCTTTGAGGCCGCGCTTCCGCTCACGAACCAGGATGTGGTGCTGATCTTTGCAAGCGTCACCGGCACGAAGAACGGCGATCTCATCCAGGAAACCTATGCCAACAAGATCTACAGCCAGGAGATCGACGGCAAGCCGTGGAGCGCGATCCAGATCACTACGGCGGCCGGTATCTGCGCTGTCCTGGACCTCCTCGCGGAAGGGGTACTTCCCCAGCGCGGTTTCGTGCGCCAGGAAGACGTGCCCTTCGAGGCCTTCATCAACAATCGCTTTGGCGCCTGCTACGCGGAGCAGTCGGCGGCCAATGCGATCCACGCCGCCTAGGGCCTGTTAGCACTAACTACGGTGGCCCTGTTGCGTCAGAAATAGCGCCAGGCTAGGCGCGAGGAGAGAAGTTTGGTGGTTCCAAATGAACGACGAGTAACGACGACTGGTGCTATTTCTGACGCAACCCAAAGGGCTGACCCTGTTTTCTCGCCCAGCGGCGTTAGAAATCGCTTATG
>JBCDIW010000046.1:0-7932 GCA_038748515.1 Pseudomonadota bacterium | reverse complement strand
GCCGTCTTAACCGTGCAGCAGATACTGGCACTGGGCGAGCAGGCGTCCCAGATGCTGGGCAACCCCGTGTATCGGACAGCCCACCAACTGAAGCTCAACGAGCTGATCTCGGACCTGATAGCCAGCGAGCCCCAGGAGACCAAGAAGCGGGAGTGGCTGTACCACCAGATCAGGGCCCTCGGCGCCGTCGCCGATCAAACAAAGCAAATGGTGGACACGGCAAAGGCCGTCCTAAAAGAGCAGCAAGAAAGCAGCCAGCAAAGGGCCGATGACTACATGGACCGGCAGGGATTCGGGCTGGATGAGGACTACAACCCGTTCACTGACGGTGGCCGGATTTGACCTGTTGGCGGAGATGAACTAGCATGAATGACATTGTGAATCTGGGGGGTGATACCCCCGCAGCACCGGAGCCCAGTTTCCGGGAACGGAAGGCGGCACAACTGGCGGCAGAGGCCGGCCAGGCCGACGAACCGAGACCGATATTGGATAGCGGTGAAGACGAGCAGGACTCGGATCTCGGTAACGGGGCACCCGATTCTCAGCTCGAATCAGCAGGCGACACCGATCCCAGTGGTGACGCCGCGGATGATCAGGATGACTTGGACGACGGATCGGATCTCGATGACGGGGCACCCGAGGACGACGATCCAGATCTTGATCAGCCGACAGATAACTGGGAGCAGCGGTACAAGGACCTGCAGCGGAGTTATACCGAGGCAACCGAGCACCGCCGCGCCGTGGAAGAGGAAGCCACCCAGGCGATTGAGTCTGCTACGCAGCTGCGTCACCAGGTGGAAGACCGGCTGAGAACTGCTGAGCGTTACGCCGAGGTCTACAGCCAGGGCTTTGATCAGCAGATCCAGAGGCTGCAGGATGCTTTCAAATCGGGCCAGATTGAGCCTGACAAGATCCCTGCAGCACAGCAGCAGCTGTATGCCCTGCAAGCGCAGAAGCAGCACGTAGAGGGCACACTGCAAGAGATTCAGCGCCAGGCCGAAGAGGTCCGAGAGCTTGAGAGCAAGCGGGCCGCTGAAATCTCAAGCTTGAAGCTGCGCCGCCTCGTCCCCGGCTGGAGTGAAGAGAAGTACCGTGAGATCGGTAGTTTCGCTCTCACCCAAGGTTACTCGGCAGAGGAATTCAAGTCGATTTCCGACTGGCGGGTGATCAAGCTTCTCAACGACTCCATGCAAATGCAGAGCGCCAATGACACTGTTCAGCAGGTTCAGCGGCGCAAACGAGGGTCACCACGACGCACTGCGCGAGACCAACCTCGCAGCGCTGACGGACGCTACCGCGCGGCGGAGAAGGACTTCCGAGCGAATCCGAACACCCGCGGTAAGTTCGCAGCGGTGATGGAGGCAAAGCTTGCCAAGGAGCGTGGAGGCCGCTGATTCGAATTGGGATAGGAGGGCATCATCGTGCCTGGCTTTGATACATACACGCAGCTCCGACAGGCGGAGGACGTACAGGACGAGATCTACAACATCTCGCCCATCGATAACCCGGTGTGCAGCATGTCGCGCACCATTCAAGCAACCGGAAAGCTCCACGAGTGGACCGAAGACATCCTTCAGCCCGCGGCGAAAAACGCCAAGGTGGAAGGCGCGGCGGCAGGTGCCGATACCTCGCAGCCGGTCGTAGAGCGCAGTAACTTCTGCCAGATCATGGACGAGGTGGCGGAAATCACCGGCTCCATGGAGCGGGTCAAGAAGTATGGCCGCGACTCGGAAATGGCGTACCAGCTGGAGCTTCGCTACGGCAAGCTCGCCAATGACGAGGAACTGGCTGTGGTCGGCGCCCCGGGCGGTACCCGGCAGACCGCAGTAGCAGGTAACTCCAGCACGGCGCGTGAGATGGCGTCCTTCTACGCCCAAGTAGAAGCGGGCCACATCATCAATGCAGCTGCTGCCACCAATACTGCGGAGCTGGAGGACTTTCTCCTCGCTGCGCACTTGGCGGCTTACGAAGACGGCGGAAACCCGTCAATGGTGGTTACCGACCCCGGGTCTGCGGCTTACTTCGCCAGCTTCGCGCTGTCAGCCGGTCGTAACCGGGACATCATGGATCGCACGCTGATCAACGTGATCGACATGTATGTCTCGACTTACGGTGAACTGGATGTGGTGCTGGATCGGAATATGACTCAGACGAACAACGCGATGAACTTGATCGATCCTGAGTACACCGCGACTCCAGTCCTTCGCGCCACTGACGACTGGCCAATCGCCAAGCTGGGCGACTCGGACAAGCGTCAGGTGCTCCGTGAGGGAACCTTCGCCACGTTGAACCAACGCGCTCATGCGATTGTGGACAACGTGCCTGCCGGGCTGTCACCCCCCTAATGGCTGAGCAGAAAGCCATAGCGCGGGCAATAGGCGACTACGTCCGCACCGTTTCGATTGAGGACGGCAACGTCTTTCGTTCGGAACATCAGGAGCTGGGTCCGGCCATGCGTCGGGCTCAGCTTTTGGAGCAGGCCAATCGCGCCGAGGGCGGCGGACTCATGGGGCGCCGATATATCGGCAGCGTGCCACAAGTCGTTCTTACCGACTGGTTGAAATCGAAAGGCTACACGTTCGACCAGTGGGCCCGTAACGAGGGTGGTTCAAGATGCCCCCGGGGTATGGACCCCGTAGCACACGCCACACTGGACGGCGGTGTGCGCTCCGAGTTTTTACGCTATTTCCTGTCCAGAGACTTCAGTAAACTACACACGCAGCACACTACGACGCGCCGAGAGATGAGCAGCATCGTCGTGCCTTCGAAATTGAAAGGCGATGATGATGAACAACTACGGCGAACTCCGATCGTACCTAGCGGCAAAACTGAACCGGGAAGATCTGACAGGTCGAATCCCGACCTTCGTCCGGCTAGCTGAGTCTGACATCTACCGCACCCTGCGCTGCAGGGACAACGAATTCACTGTTACCTTTGACCAGAGTTCCCCCGCGGGCTCTGCATCCGTGCTGCCCGAGCATTTCCTTGAGATGCGCGGTGTATTCTGGAACAACCTCCCCCTTCGCCACATTTCGTTTCAACGGCTCCAGGACGAGCGGTTCAACAGCCGCAACGCTGAGCCCCTCGTCTTCAGTACCCACGATCGCAGGTTACTGATTGATGGTCCGGTCGATGACGATCCTGCCAACTGGGAAGCCACCGACACTCTAGAGCTGTACTTCTACGGCGCCGAGTCCCTGACCGGTGCGTTTCCCAAATGGAACACGGAGCTGAACCCCGTAGATGCGCTCAACGCAGAACTGACCAACGTGGTCCCCGGGGCATCGACCGATGCCAACCAGACGAGACTTCTTCTCCGTCAGCCCAACCTCTACCTGTATGGGGCCCTGCACCACGCCTACGACTTCCTTCAACAGGAGGTGGATGCCGACCGCTGGCTCGCGAAGTTCGGCCAAGTCATGCAGGCGATTGAGATTGCCACGGATGAGGCGGAGTTAACGGGCTCCACGGCGATCGCTGAATCTCCCTACGGAGACCAACTATGAGCATCTCGGACCTGAATCCAACGACCCCCGCGGATACGGACTTCATCGGTGCCGCGGCAGAGGAATTGCGCCAGATCAAAACGGCGGTCAATGAAGCATTCCCCGCGGTGGCCGGTGCGATCGGCAATGCTTCGGGAGTAGGTAGCAACCCGCCGACCCAAGACGATTACAGCAACCTGTTCACGCGTCTTGAGTCCGTCGAGCAGTCGATCGTATCGCTGACCGCCGCAGGCCTACCGGCAGGCGTGATCATCATCTGGTCTGGGGCGATAGCCGATATCCCGGCTGGCTGGGTGCTGTGTAATGGGCTCAACGGCACACCGGACCTCACTGATCGCTTTGTCATCGGGGCTGGAGACACGTTTCCGGTGGGTCAGAACGCCGGGAGCCTGACCACGGCGCCAGGCGGTAGCAGTGCGACGGTCAGTGTCTCTGTACAGGACCATACGCTGACCGAGGCCAACATCCCGCTTCACGATCACCACATCGCGTTCCCGACCGAGGCCAATAACCCGGAGGCTGGGAGCAATGCGGTGGGCCCCAACGATTACGCCGCGGTACAGGCCACCCAGAACTCCCGGAGCGCGAACTACGCGCTATCCACCCAGGACGGTGGGTCCAACAACGAGGCCTCCGTAGGTCTTACCAGTGGGTACGGGGCGCAAACACCTGTTGCCTTGACGCACAACGCCTCCGCCTCGATCACGGACCACACACACGACGCCACGCCGCCGTACTACGCGCTGGCCTACATCCAGAAGACGGCCTGATGTTCCTGCCTCTTCGCAATTTCGGTAACCAGGGCGTTGTCCACGACACGCTCGCCCAGTCGCTGCCCATGGGCGCGTGGTCCGATGCGAAGAACATGCGCTTCACAGGTACCGAGCTCCAAAAGATGCTGGAGGCCTCGCAGCTGACCAGCTACCAGGGCGTGGCCTTCCAAGCCCGGTGGTTTCAGCCGTGGTCCGATGGATTCAGCAGCTATATGGCTGCGGTGTTCCAAGACCCGAGCACGTTACTCGAATACCTGTATTTCTGGGTCCGGCGCACGGCGACCGATACCGGTTTCTGGGAGCAGCGGGGCGGTCCTTACACGGGCGGCGGGAACTGGCAGTCGTTCGAGTGGGGCAACAGCGCCATTTTCAATAACGGGTTCGATGCCCCGCAGATCTGGGATGAGGTGACCAAGAACTTCATCGCTTTACCCGGCTGGGGGCTCATCAGCACGGCCCAGAACATCGCGGATAACGCCTCACCCTCTCGGGACACGGGTGCGCGATGTGTGTGTCTGCAGCCGCTGAGAGGCTTTCTGGTGGCCTGCGGGATCACGGAGAACGGGCGGTACTTGCCGAATAAGGTCTGGTGGTCGGATGCGATTACGAACGCCAACGTCGAGGGCGCGCCGTCCTGGGACTACGAGAGCCCGGCGACGAGTTCGGCGCAGGCGGATGTTGGGTTAGGCGATGGAAAGATCCGCGCTGCCGCCAACCTCAACGAGAACCTGATCATCTACACCGATGGTTCTGCCACCGCCATGCAGGTGGTGGGTGGCGCGATCGTCATGCAGTTTCGCCGCCTGTTCAACAAGGGCGCGGCCTCGCTCAATGCGGTAGCCGAGTTCAACAACAACCATTTTGTAGTGGCTCGGGATCAGATCTACATCCACGACGGGAGCACGGTGCAGGAGATTGCCCAGGACCGGGTAGAAGAGGAGTTTTTCTCACGTATCGGTAAAGGCGGGCGGTTCGGTAACGGGTCCGTTAACTGGGACGCGATTCAGGTGGTCAAGAACCCGGATCGCAAAGAGATCTTGGTCAACTACGACCGCACCTATTTCACCGGTGGCACGTCCGGCGCACGGCCCGGCAACCCGCAGGATCCGACATTCGACCCCGGTGGAGACCCTGGCGGCGACCCGGGAGGCGGGGATCCTGTTGATCCAGTACCACCGGAATGCGTGCCTTACGCGTGCGACGCGATCGCCACGTATCTGAGCGAGTTTGTGGGGGCCGGAACTACGCTGAACCTCGTGGCCCCTGCCGGGACCTCTGAACTTACGTTCCCCAGACCTGGCGGCGCCTTTCAGCTCGACACCAGTGCCCCGGTGTCCGAAACCCCGCTGGTTGATCCCACTTTCCCGATCGGTGACCCGTGTGCACTGGGGTCCTGGGCCCGGATAGTCCTTTCCGACACGTTCGGGGTCCGGGTCGCTCCCGAGGCCCTGCATTTTGAGGGCTCGCGGAACCGAACCACTATCGGCATCGCCTCACTGATCCGCGGTAACCCGGCTTTCGCCAACGACATCGTGACCAGCGGCCCGAGTAACCAGTGTTTCATCGCGTTCAACACGGGCTACGTGATTGAGGTGGATTTCGACAACGGGCCCTCAGCAAGCCGTACCGAGGAGTTTCAGGTATTCCCGTACTTCCGCCGCAACGGGAGCACGGTGGAAGTGTTCTTGCGGATGATGGGGACTGAGGTCCTGGCCGATGTCGCATTCGGGCCCGAGAACTTCAACTTCCGGGATTTCTTCGTCGGCAACCTGACTATCCCGGTGGCCGCGTGGTCCGACTTTATGGTGCTCTCGGCGTTTACCGATCCGGTATTCAGCGGGGGCATCGACCCCGAAAACGCCAGCATCACGTTTGCCTCCATGACCATGCGCGATTGGCGGCTGGAGATCGCCTATAACGCGAATGCCGGGACCCCGGGGCCCAAGGAGATCACGTCGGCATCTCTCGGGGTGGGCAACTTCAACACCACCACCTACTTCACCAGCTACTTCTCGTCGTTCGGGACCCCGTCAGAGCCCCGGGTGATTACTGGGGCTACCAATGTATCGACCCAGGAGAGTAAAGACTGGATCCCGCAAGGGGCCATGAACTGTTTCTTGGCGCATTCTTGGTCCTCGACCTCGCATATCGACGCATCACGGATGCTGCTGGCGTTTGAGCGCAACTCCGTGACCTACGAGCTACCCGCGAGCTGCGCGGCATGAGTAGTGCTCTCACAGCGTCCCAGGTTCTCGGCGGTGATTTCTTCGAGCAGCTGATCTGGAACTTCGAGGACAACACATACACCTGGGCGGATAGCGGCGTAGCTCTCGGCGGGGGTATCGGCATCGCGTGCAACGCACTGCTGAACACGGTGGTCGCTCAAGCCCCCAGTTTTCACGCCTACCTGATCTCCGCGAATAACAAGGCGGACACCAATCCCTTTGATTTTGAGTACGGGCTCGGGCTCCATCCGTTCCAGTTCGTGAGTTCTCCGAGTGCGGTTACCGGCTTCACCGTGGTTAACCCGGGGATCCATTGTGAGACCGCGACCCGGGCTTACTACCAGGTGACAAACGGGCACAGCTACCCATCGTGCACCATTGCCGACAGTCTTTCCGGTGGCTACGTGCTGTACGCCGAGACACTGACCGTGGGCGGGACGTTTGTCCTCGATTCTCTGGCCGGTGTAGATCCATTTCCCGTACTGACCCTGGCCAGCGTTCATCGTGAGGGTGATCCGGCCGACGGATGGACGCTTGAGTTAACGGTTAACCGCTCTGATCTGTCCCAGGCCTTTGTCCTGCGAGGTCCTCGGGGATTCTCCCAGGTACTGGCCGTGAACCCGGTATCCGTGGGCTCCAGTTACGTGAGCGTGGTCCTGTCCGCCTCGATCAGCGCTCTGTCGTTTACCGGCACCGCAGGCCCCACCGATACCGAGACCTGCGAGGTCACGGTTAACGGCCAGCACTTTGTCATCCAGACACCGGCATTGAACGCAGCGCCCTCCGCGGGCATGACCTGTTCGCTAACCAACCGGGCGAACGTCGAGAACCCGGGGCGCTATACGTATCTGGAAAGCTACTGCCTGCAGAGTCCGGCCTCAATCAACGGGCTGCTCGCGCAATCGGTGCTGGACAGTACCCCTGATGCGATCGTCAAAGGCGATCTGTTCGCCGCCACCTGTCTCCAATACGGATTCACCCCGGGATGGCAAACCCGGTACATCGACACGCTGGCCGGGGGTATTGCCGAAGAGACTTTCGAGCAGGCGACAGCCGCGAACAAGTTGTACATCGACTACGCGGAGCAGGGTCAGGAGGAAGACATGTTCTTCACGACTCTGGAGCGCGGGGTGTTCGAGTCCGATCAGGCGATCGACAACCTGGGCACAGGAAAGCCGTACTACGTCGAGCGCACGGATATCGATCTGGATGACCTTGTCCCCGATTGGACCACGGACATGATGAAGCACATTCGTCAGTTCGTATTCCATCTCAAATCCACGGCATTGCAGGGCGGGGCGGTCGAGGGGGTCAACGAGTTCGAGTTCAGCACCGGATGGGCGCAAAACTTGATGGACGCGCCGTCCATGAACACTGCTATTCCTGTCTCTCTACAGACCTCGGCGTCCGGGGGTCGGTACAAGGTCG
>JBCDIW010000045.1:0-12619 GCA_038748515.1 Pseudomonadota bacterium | reverse complement strand
TGGACGCTCAGCTCAGATGCCAATGGAGACGTGTTTGTTTCGGGCAAAGATGGCGCTCATGTTTGTGACCTGTGGATGCACGTTCAAAACTACAATTCAGACCCCGACATAAAACTAATCCTGGCGGCACCTGAGCTTCTAACCGAGCGCGAGCAAGCCCGCCACCACGTATCGGTGCTCCTCGACCTATTCGCCAGTCTGCCGGCCGTGCCTGCGGATGCCCAGGAGACGGTCGATCAGATACAGAGGGAGAGGGACGAAAGTGATTAGGTGGGCGGTTTCAGTACTTGTGCTCCTCGGGATACTTTGGATTAGCGGCACGTTCGAGTACGACAGCACCGATAACGGTAAAGAGCGAAGCGGGCTGAAGATATTCGTGGACCACAAAACCGGCGTTCAGTACCTCGGCACTGCTCGTGGCGGACTCACTCCTCGAGTAGATAGAGACGGGCGGATTCTCACTGTGATGAACGATGAGTAAGAAAGGCTCGAATCCGCCACCTCTCCCAGGGTGGGGGTACCAGCCGCGCCCTCCCGGCCCGGCACCTACGCACGAACACGAAGGCACGCACTTCGTGCATGTGCACCACCATTACCGTCATAGCGCCGACCTCAATCCGCCAAAGCAGAAGCCGTCCGGAGCGAACCAACATGAGCCGGGAGCGACGCACTTTCGGAGTGAGGGTCCGGCGCCGGAGTTTCCACCTACGCGACCGGCAGAGCCGGGTGAGCTTTTCCTGTTCTGTCTAGCGTTTTTTTCGGGCGGCCTAGTCTTTGGTGTGGCCGGATTCTTCCTGGGGTCGGTGATGTGACGAATCTCAGCGACGAGTGGATAAAGCGCTCGGAGTTTGCTGACGACCTGGAAGTGTCAGACGGCACGGTCCGCGGCTGGTGCTATCGACATTGGCAGAAGGGTCACGAATACTGCGTGATCGGCAAGACCACGCTTGTGCATAAGACGAGGGCCATGGCTTGGGTAAACTCACGGGCATCACGCCAGATGGCGCGGGCCTCCGGATCAGACTCTGGAAAAACGGGAAGCTCGCCCACTCCGAAACGCTCAAAGGCGACCCCACAAGCTCGAGTCTCCAGTCCGCTGCGAAAGCGCGCCGCGAATGGCTACAGTCACGCCTGAAACTCGGCCTGCCGCTTACCCTTGGCGAAGCGCAGAGCGATCTATTCGAGGACCTGGCGCAAGGCTACCTCAACACCCTGGATGCCAAGTACAGCACCCACATCAGCTACGAGAACATCCTGAACCGGTACTGGATGCCGCTGTTTTCTGGGCGACCAGCGCATGAGATCACTAGGCGCGAGATCCGAGAGGCGTTGGCCGGCTTCAACGTGTCGAACAAGACGCGCAAGAACATCAAGGCCCCTCTATCCGGAGTCTTCGATCACGGGGACATCAACCCTAACCCGTGCGCCGGAATAAAGCTGAAGAAGCGCGACAGCACCTCCCCTGAAAGCTACGAACCCGCTCAGCGCGATGCCCTACTCGTTCGGATCGGCGACAAGCCCGTGTCCGGTTGGTTCAGGGGCCAGCCGATCGCCTACTTTGCACTGCTCTTCGGCTGCGGCCTGCGGCCCTGCGGTGAGCCGCTGGCATTGCAGTGGTCGGACTATGACGGCGAATGGCTCAGCGTCACAAAGCAGATCACCAAGCGGCGGCTGCAGAACTACACGAAGACCGATGTCCGGCGGCGAGTGTGGGTCCCGACATGGGTACGGCCGCACCTCGATAACCTGCCCACACGGTTCGGCGGTGGCTACATTTTCCAGAATTCCCAGGGCGGGCCGCACCTCGACACCGATCACTTCAATGCCATATGGCAGTGGGCCCATGAGCGGGAGCGTATCCCGTACCAAGAGCCCTACGCGGCGAGGCACACCCGGGCCAGTGAATTGCTATCGACAGGTGTGGATCCGGCCGACGCTGCGAAGCAGCTCGGGCACAGTCCGGAAATGTTCCTGCGTGTCTATGCTGAGTGGGTCGAGAAGTTCCGAAAGGACCTTGAGCCGTCCCGATTCGAAGGGGTCACCGCCGAGATTCGGCATTCTCGTCGGTCGTCAAATTCTAAGTGATTGATTTGCCAAGGGGAAAGATGGCGGAGCGGACGGGACTCGAACCCGCGACCCCCGGCGTGACAGGCCGGTATTCTAACCAACTGAACTACCGCTCCGGGGTAGAACTTGATGCGACTTGGAAACGCCTGTATGGCTTACCAGAGCGGATCAAGAAACGTGGTGGGTGGTGACGGGATCGAACCGCCGACCCTCTGCTTGTAAGGCAGATGCTCTCCCAGCTGAGCTAACCACCCGCGTTGGAGGGGCGCATTATAAGTCGTAACCTTGGCCTGTCAACGAAAAGCCTCGGCTAACTCAGCGACATCAAAAAACCGTTACGGCCGGCGAGGAAACCACGCGGCGCGGCCTCACGATCACGGTTGTCCTGGCCCTCGACACAACAGGCCTCCGCGCAATCGAGACGACCCTGTAAGCTGGCCGTACCGAGACCCTGCGCACAATCACGACACGCTCCGCGACGACCAGATTGGAGTCGATGCGTCCTACGCGGTCGATCGGTCCCGCGACGCTGTGCGGCGCCAGCCAAGTAGCAAGAAAACCAGATAGTAGGAGTGTGGCAAGAGTTGTGGATCGAAACACGGCGTATTGCTCCTTGAGTCGACGTTGCATAGCCTCTTACGCCCGCGGCGGCCGAATCCGTCGCGGTATGATCCAAGTCTCGCGCTGCGTCAGGAGCCAGTTGTGGAACGGCTGTTTTATGCCCGTTCAGGAGATAGATTCCGAATCACGGGGCTGCGGCGGGTGACGTTCGAATGCGGCAGCGTCATATGACACTCTGATTGCACCAATGTTACGGTTGATAGAGGGCGTTACGTCACATTCGTTACTGTAGGTAGCAAGGCCAAAACATTATGCACACGAACAGCGCACAGAGAAATATTCCTTGGCTTAGCGCCGCCCTCACACAATTCAATTTATATAAGCCTTCTATCTAATTGTTTTTATTGACTTTAATGCCCTTGATTGAAAAATAGCCAACGACCACAAATGACGAAGCTATGCGGGTTACGTGCCGCGCTAAACAAATTACCCACCGGTTTATCCACAGCTATTGTGGACAAGATTACGCAGTGTCACATTTGACAGGTGGGCGGTACTTCAAGTGGATCACTTTTCACACTACCGTCACCTACTCTGGAGATGCCCTTCGCCAACCTGAGCACCAGGTCACAGAACGCTCATGAGTCTATGGGAGTGGCTGTCCCTCGCTAGCGTCTGCTTCGCTGGAGCCGCTTCTCCGGGACCCAGCCTGGCTGTGGTGCTCGATGCCGTGCTGCGCGGCGGCCGGGACAACGGCATTATTGCTGCCTGGGCCCATGCCCTGGGCGTGGGCCTCTACGCAGCGCTCACGGTGTTCGGCATCAGTGCGCTGCTCCTGAGCAGGCCTGAACTGTTCACGCTTTTGCAGGTGTGCGGGGCGCTGTACCTACTGTGGATGGCGGCTCGCCTGCTCCGCTCGACGGCATCCGGTCACGCAGTCAGTGAGGACGCGCCGTCGCATGTCGGTCGCGCCGCGCGAGACGCTTTCGCAGTGGCCTTTCTCAACCCCAAGCTGGCGGTGTTCATGCTGGCGCTGTTCAGCCAGTTCATTCGCCCAGACGCTGAGCTTTCGGAAAGCGCAGTACTTATCGCTACCGCCACGGGTATCGATGGGGCCTGGTACACACTGGTGGCACTTCTGCTATCCCGCGGCGCCTGGCTGGACGCCCTGCGCCGCAACGCCACGCGCATCGACCGGGGCTTCGGCGCGCTACTGGCGATTCTCGCTCTTTCGATTCTCTGGTTTACGCTGCAGCGCGCGCTGGCTAGCTAGCTTTCAACCGCCCCAAAGGGCAAGGCCTTCTCGAGGCCATAGCTTCCCTCGCCGAGTGTACGATCAATGAACCGTGGGAGACTCCGCCACGATGATCGCCTCCAGCTGCTGACCCAGCATAATGATGTGACCCGTTTCTCGGGACAGGCCGTCGCGGCTGTACTCGAAACGGTACTCACGCCAGATGCGCCACCTCTGTTTTCGATCGCGGCTCATGGATACCCGTGCGAGAGAGACCGTTTGATCCAGGAGCTGCACGTCGGCGAGATCCGTCGAACGCCGCGCGGCGGAAATGGCAAGCTCGCGCACCCGAATTCCGGTAAACCAGTACCAGGCCAGGGCACCGAAGAACGCGACGAAGAGCAGGTCGGACCATTGCAGGGTGATCACGCCGATACCCCATTCGCGTGTCTCTGCAGGAAGCCGCGCACCGATGCATTGAACTCCGCGGGTTTCTCGGCATGCAGCCAGTGTCCCGTATCCCCTATGCTTACAAACTCCGCGGCCGGAAAGCGACGCCGGGCCGCCTTGCTTCCGCTTTCGTCAACGTAGGAAGACAGCGTGCCATACACAAACAGGGTCGGCCCTGGATAGGTGCCCTCGCGCGGTGCTTCCAGCATCTGCGCATAACTGTCGCGCAGTCCCCTCGCGTTAAACCGCCACCGGTAGTGGCCGTCTTCGGCGCGGCGCAGGGAGAGCAGCAAAAACTGTACTACCGCTTCCTCTTGCAGATGCTCTCGCATGCGCTCGGCCGCATCACGGCGCGAGGCCGGCGGCTCCGTGGCAAGGTCCTCAATGGCAGCAAATACAGAGCCATGCGAGGGTTGGTAGGGAACGGGCGCAATATCGGCGAGCACGAGCTGCGACACCGCGTCGGGAAAATCCATAGCCAGCTGCATGGCGACCTTGCCGCCCAGGGAATGTCCGAGAACGGCCGCCCTGCCGTCACAGGCATTGGCGATGTAGGCGCAGATAGAAGCGGCGAGCGCGGCGAAGTTCATGTCTTCGGTCCACGACGAACGACCGTGGTTAGGCAGGTCGAGCTGATGGACTTCATACACGTCCGACAGCGCCCGGGAAATGCCGCCGAGATTGCTGCCCATACCGAAGAGGCCGTGCAGTAACACCAGCGGAGAGCCCTCGCCCTCCACGCTGGCATGCAGTTTGACGGGTCCCGAATTGCTCCCGGACGGAGTCGAGGCCAGGCCGGAGTTTGCTACCATGCGCGCGTTTTCAGCTGAGGCAAAAGTCCATGGTACCGAAGTTAGCCGCCGGCAAGCGCACTTTCACCCTGCTCTGCGTTCTGGTCATGGCGCTGCTCACAGGCTGCGCATCAGGGCCGACCTACAATCCGACGGTGTTTGCTTTCGACATCGACGAGGAGAAAGTGGGCGCCGCACCCCTACGAGCGGTAGTCATCCCTCATGTGAATCTCGGCCCGCCATCGCGCAACTATCTGAGCGAGGCCGCGCCTCGGATCGACGCCCGCCTCACCGCTTACCTGCGCGCCAATGGGATCGAGGTGCTGCCGCAGCGGGAGTTTCGCCAGCACTGGAACACCGCGGTAAGAGCCTACGGCGACCCGGTGGACCCGACTACCGGGCGCGTCAACATGAAGTCCTTCTCCCAGATTATGCAAAGCGTTCGCGATCGCTATGCGGAAGACGGGGTCCTCGACGGCTTTCTGTTCACGGATCTGGTCGAGCTGGAAACATCGTTCAACGGCGGCCTCAAGCACCTCGCCCGCTGGGACGGCGTGGCCCGCCGCCCGGCCCTGCAGGGTCCCGGCTCTGGCGTGAGCACGGATTTCGACTGGAACACTCCGGCGTCGGTCGTATCCCTGCAGGCGACGATCTTCGACATGGATCTGGAGCGCGTGTTCGTGAGCCGTGGTGGTCTTGATGCCACCGACGCGATCGACGCCCGCTCATCCAGCGGGCGCTATGTGCGTCGGCGCCAGATTCTGGAAAACAACCTGCACATCGACGAGGGTGTCGCCCTCGCCCTCCACCCGCTTATCGAGATGAAAAACTACCCGGGCAATCCCTGAGGTCGCCGGATCAGTCTTCGTAGCTTGCGGCGCGCTTCTCCCACTGCGCCGTCATGCCTTCGTGGAGGTCCTGCGCACTCAGCATCCCGGCATTCCAGGTAGCCACGTAGTTTAGGCCTTCCTGCACCGAGTGATCGCGGCTGTAGAGCAGCATTTCCTTGCTGCCGCGCACAGCGAGCGGAGACTTGCTGGCGATGTTCGCCGCGATGGCGCGCACTTCGCTCAGCAGTTCATCGCGATCCGCAAACACGCGATTCACGAGACCCAGGCGCTGCGCCTCCTCAGCGCCTACGTTACGCCCCGTATAGGCGAGCTCGCAGGCCGCGGCGTAGGGTATGAGCTTGGGCAGACGCTGCAAGGTGCCCACATCGGCGGTCATGCCGATGTCCACTTCGCGAACGGAGAACCAGGCGTCGGCGCTGGCGTAGCGCATGTCCGCGCATGTGACCATATCCATGCCACCACCGATGCAGGTGTTGTGGATGGCAATCAGCACCGGCTTCCGGCACTTCTCGATCGCGCTGAGGTTGTCCTGCAGGCGCAGCACGTTACGCCGTACCGCCTCCGCACGGCGAGAAGGTTCTCCCGGTTCGTCCGGAACGCCCGACAGCATCTCAAGGTCGATGCCCGCACAGAAGTGTTTGCCGTGCGCGGCAAGGATCACGGCGCGTACGCTCGGCTCGCTGTCGAGCCACTCAAAGCACTCCTGGAGCTCGCGCCACATCGCGGCGCTCATGGAGTTGGCTTTCTCCGGGCGATTGAGAAACACCTCGCCAACGGCGTTCTCGACCGTCAACTCCAGGGTTTCGAACTTCGGTGGCGTTATGGCTTCGTGCTGCATGCGTGTTTCCTCTCGCTATTTTTTGTATCTGGGACAGCGGCGACTCGTCTCACCACTCGCGGTGAAAGTCACCGGGATTCATTTCTGGGAGTGGTTTGGCCTCACCATCGCGAGTTCCGATATAGAGAAAACCTACGATCTCTTCCGTCTCGCTGCCGCCGAGCGCGCTCACTAGCTCCGGATCCTCGGCGTAGGCGCCGGTGCGCCATATCGACGCGTACCCCAGGGCTTCGGCGGCAAGCTCGAGGCTGAAGGCCGTGCAACCGGCGGAAATACGCTGCTCCCAGGCGGGCACCTTGGGATGCTCGCGCAGAGACGCAAAGACCACCATGATCAACGGCGCGCGCAGGGGTGCGTTGCTTGCCTTGTCCCGAGCAGACTCGTCGGCATCGGGATTGGATCGCAGCAGTGAGGCCAGCAGCAGTTCACCCAGGGCATGGCGGCGCTCGCCCCGCACGCTCAGGAAACGCCAGGGCCGAAGGCGAGCATGGTCTGGACTGCGCAGCGCGCACTCCAGCATCGCGTTCACATCCGCCGGTCCGGGCGCGGGTTCGACGAGCTTGGGAGCGGAGTTGCGGCGACGCAAAAACTCGAGGTGGACACCGGCATTTACTGGACTCACGGCATTCATAGGGGGGACTTTGGTTGCTCGCGGGGAGCGAATGATAGCAGCGCAACGACAGTCGTCGACAGCGACAGGCAGGGGCGACCCATCAAGCTCGCGGGACTACAGCGCGGGAGCATCACCTACGAAGATGTTCATGAACCCGCGATCTCCGGGCACGGCCTCGACGTTGTCACACCAGCGGGCCAGCGCGGCCGCATCGCTGCGCACCAGCCGCGCCTCGATGTGGTCCACGATGTAGAACGGGAGATCCAGCCGGGCGAGCCGCTCGATGAGCTGGCGGCCGCTGGCACCCGCAAGCGCTAGCGAAAAGGGTGTGAGTTCAATCAGGAGGCGCAGACTCTCACGGCTCCGATCCAGCAGAGGCCAGAGACCTTCAATCACCGTCAGCTCGCTGCCCTGGGTATCGATCTTCAGCAGATCAATACGATCGCAATGCTCCGCCAGGGCGTCCTCGCCACGCCGCAGGGTGATCGACTCCTCCCTGCGCTCGCCGTCGCCAGCATAGATCTGGTGGTCGCCGAGATTATTGTCGCTGCGCCGGAGAACGCCGACGGCATTTACATTTGACAGCGCCGCGTGGTGGCGGTGAACCAGTTCCGAGCAGCCGTTGAGTGCCAGGTTTTCCTCGAGCAAGGCGAAGTTGTCGGCCGCGGGTTCAAAGGCATGCACCTGGGACGGTGCGGCTTCGGCCAGGGCGCTCAGGAGCGAGAAGTAGCCCAGGTTGGCCCCGACATCGACGACGACATCGCCAGCGCGCTGCGCGCACAGCCAAAGCCGGGTCTCGAACGGTTCCCAGCAGCGCTGGGTAGACAGACGCTGCGACACGAGATCGCTTTGTGGGTCGTGGGTATGGAGGGACAGATCTTTGCGCAGACCTGCAATGGGTGTAAGCGAGATGGGCTCGGAGTCCCCTTGGGCTTTTGTCACTCCATGGAGGCGCCGGCGCCCGGACTGTCGGCAAATGGATTGACGGGCCGCAGGCTGATGGCGTCCCCGCCAATGCTGATCGAATCGCCGTCCATGGTGACGGCCTCATCGCCCAGCACAAAGTGATCAAAGCGATAGCGCGGCTGCTCCTCACCGCGCAGGACGCGTTCCTCGCGCTCTGCTCGCGCCGCCGCCACGTTCTCATGCGCCGATCGCCATGCCGTCAGCGCCGCTGCGCCATGGCGTGCCTGCATGAGAGCCTCGGTAGCGTTTGGACTGAGGAGCGTGGCCGAGGCATTGTTGCCGCCAAATCCCTTGGCGTTGATCAGTGCATAGGCCTGTTCGCCCAGATCCAGCTCGCGATGATTCAGCGCAAAGTCGAGACGCCGCGTTTCTACATCCGCGGCGAGCGCGTGCGTTGTGCGAATCCCGGGCAACCAGCCCTGCGCCCAGGAACCGAGGGTCGCCACCACCTGGTCCCCGCTGGCCGCGGCCAGGGAGTGACCGACATAGGCCTTGATCGCCGCCACGGGCCAGCGATTGATCCCGAAGGCCTCCGCAACGCGGCTCAGGATCCGCGACTCCGTCACCCGATTTTGCGGCGTACCCGTGCCGTGAGCCTGGATAAGGCCCCCATGCCGGAAGGCCTCGTCTCCCACAATGGAGCGGGCGCAGGCGGCGGCGCGGGCCATCGTGAGGTAATTGCCCACACCCGGTCCGGAGATGGACTTCTTGTAACCGTCGGCGTTCACGAATACGTCCGCGGCAGAAGCGAAGATGCTCGCGCCAGTCTCTAGCACCAGACGGTCGTCAAAGAGCACGATGAACTGGGACGACTCGCCAATGGTAAAGCCACAGTTCTCGCCGAAGGGGCGACAGGCGCGGCGATGGTCGGGCGATGTGATATCGGTGAGTCCGTCGAGTTTGCGCAGATCCTTGTCGGTCGCCAACGCGCCCATCGCGGCATAGCCCTCCATGACTTCCGGCGTCACGGGCGCTTCGGCCGCGCCAACAAAGGCAACGCGGGCCTTGCCGGCGCGGATATCGTCAATGGCATGGCGAAGGTTGTAGAGAAAAGAAGCGCAGGCCCCGAGCGTAGCCCCGGTGGACCCGGCTGAACCCAGCACGTAGGCGTTGATGAAATCCGCCGGCATTTCAGCGAAGCCGAGGGGGCAGTACTTGGACGTTACACGCCCGCCCTGGTAGCGGGCTTTCAGCATGCCCCCGGTACCCGCGTCATCGAGCTGACCCATGGCGCTGCCCGCGTACACGCTGATTTGCTCCGGGGAGAGACGGCTGGCGAGCTGGTCCCAATCGAGGCCGAGGTTAGCGAGGGCGTCGCTTGCCGCGTACACCGACATGGCCAGACCCCGGGGATGATTGCGCGACGGATAGAGCGCCGATGGATCAAAGCCCGTCGGGAGTTGGCTCGCGGCCTTTACCTCGAACTCGCGGTGCGTGGGCAGCAGGAACTGTTGCTCACCGACTATCTCAACGCGCACGTGGTCGGCGTCGTCACCCGGCCGCAGCTTCCAGTCACCGGGCACCGGTTGGGGGAGATGGCGCCGTAGAATCTCGAAGCTGACCGGGCTGCCGTTGCTGCGCGTGGGCAGACGCTTGTTCCAGGAAACGCGCATGGGGTCGAAATGCTCCGCGCCGATTCGGCGGATCAGCGTGCTTTCCAGTAGCTCCGCCTCGTCCTCCAGCCCCGTAAGCTGGCGCAGGGACGAAAGCATGCCGTCGCGCTCGGCCTGAGGCGCTACACCCTCCACGAGTCGCGTGTAGGCGCGGTGCATCGAACTGCGTCCGGCGCTATTGATGCCACCGAAACTCACGATCACCGGCAGGGGCTGGCCCATGTAGCTTTCCTTTGCGTCCCAGGACGTCACCATTCAGCAATAAAAGTGTAAAAAGCTGTCTCGCCTGAATATATACATTTTCAGCCATTTTATTTATTTTTCTCGCCATAACCCTGAATTGAGCGCGGTATTAATACCGAGACAAGTCCATGTACGAAGTGGCCTGCCTGCTTTACCCCGAGGCACTTGCAACGAGCATCACGCTGCCCGCTGAAATCCTGCAGGCTGCGGCTCAGCTTGCGCGTACCCGGCGCAAACTCAGCCCCGGTACCCGCGTGCGGCTGCTGAGTCTCGACGACGCTGAAACCTTGAGGCTGGATTCGGGACTGGAGCTGCGTGCCCAAGGTCCCATCGGCGACCTCGACCACTGCGACCTGCTGATCCTGCCCGCCATCTGGCGACACCCCCGACGCGTGCTGCGCCGCGCCGACCCTTTTCTCCGGGTGTTGCACGACGTTCACCAGCGCGGCGCGATCATCTGCAGTGTCGGAAGCTCAAGCAGCCTTCTTGCCGAGGCGGGACTTCTGAACGGCAGGGTGGCAACCACACACTGGCAGGATTTCGAGCGTTTCGAACGAGCCTATCCCAAGGTGCAACTCAAACGTCGTCACTTGATCACGCAGAGCGAGAACCTGTATTGCGTAGGCAGCGTGAACTCGATCGCCGACTTCACGGTTCACCTTGTGGGTCGCTGGTACGGCGAGGGTGTCGCGCGAGCGGTGGAGGCGCAGTTTTCGCCCGAGGCGCGCCAGGCGTTTGCCACGGCGGCATTCCTCCAGGAATCGCCCGACAGCCACCACGATGCCCTGGTGCGCGAGGCACAGGACCATATGGAAGCGGAGCCGGCAGCGCGCCACAGGCTTGCGGACATCGCCCTACTCGTGGGCCTGTCGGAACGCAGTCTGGGGCGACGGTTTCGCCAGGCCACGGGCCGCTCGCCCATGCAGTACCTGCGCGAACTGCGACTGAAGGAAGCGCGGACACTGCTCCAGCACTCGGACCTGAGCATCGCCGAGATCGGGGGCCGCTGTGGCTTCAGCGCGTCGAGCCGCTTCTCCGAGGCGTTTCGCGAGGGTACGGGCCTGAGTCCCAGCGAGTATCGCGCCGCGGTTCGCGGCAAGCGTTTCGCCGCCGCCAACACGGCATCCGGCATTTCCGGGGCCTGAGCTACGGCTTGAGAGCCCGCGCCCGCTGTGGCTAAATCGCCGCCCTTTCCCGGCCGTACCTCTCCCCAGCGGTACCTTTGCCCGGCGGTAGATGGGAGCATTCGCCCATGAGTGAAGAATTCGTCTTGATAATAGATGGCGCACGTACGCCCATGGGCGCACTCGGCGGCGCTCTGGCGAGCGTGACGGCGCCGGAACTCGCCGCCGTGGCGTCGCGAGCGACCCTGGAACGCGCGGGAGTCGAAGGAGACGCCGTCGATGAGGTATTCATGGGCTGCGTGCTACCGGCCGGCCTGCGTCAGTGTCCCGCGCGGCAAACGGCCATCGCCGCCGGCGTGCCGGTAAGCGCCGGCGCCGTCACCGTAAACAAGGCCTGCGGCAGCGGCATGCAGGCGACTATCTTCGGCTATGACAGTATCCGTGCAGGAACAAATCGCGTGGTCCTTGCGGGCGGTATGGAAAGCATGAGCAATGCGCCGCACCTGCTTCCGGGAGCACGCAGCGGGTTCCGCCTCGGATCCGCTACCGCCTATGACCACATGATGATTGACGGTCTCGAGGATGCCTACGAAGGCCGAGCCATGGGCAGCTACGCCCAGGAAACCGCGGACCGCGAGGGGATCAGCCGCGAAGCCATGGACGCCTATGCCATCGAGTCGTTGCGCCGCGCCCGAACGGCGATTGCGGAAGGCCTGCTGGTTGATGAAATCGCGCCGGTGACCGTATCCACGCGCCGCGGAAGTCACGAGGTTGTCGACGACGAGCAACCCGGCCGCGCGGATATCGAACGCATACCCCAGCTCAAACCCGCCTTCGCCAAAGACGGCACCATAACTGCGGCAAACGCCAGTTCCATCTCCGACGGGGGCAGCGCCCTTCTGTTGATGGGGGCGCAGGAAGCCGAGCGGCGAGGTGTCACAGGTCTTGCCCGCATCGTCGCCCATGCCCGCCACAGTCAGGCGCCGGGAGAATTCACCACGGCGCCTGTCGGCGCCATCGCAAAGCTGCTGGAGAAGACCGGCTGGGACGCGGACAGCGTAGACCTCTATGAGATCAACGAAGCCTTCGCCATGGTGACCATGCTCGCCATGCGCGATCACGGCCTGGATCACGAGCGGGTCAACGTCCACGGCGGCGCCTGCGCCCAGGGTCACCCGATCGGATCTACGGGATCGCGCATCATCGTCACCCTCGCCCACGCGCTCCAACGCCGCGGCGGCCGGCGCGGCATCGCCGCGCTGTGCATC
>JBCDIW010000044.1:0-13600 GCA_038748515.1 Pseudomonadota bacterium | reverse complement strand
TTGCAGGGGATTTTCAGACTAAGGCAATAGCCGTAGCTATTGCCGCAGGAGGAAAATTCGCTGCAACGTGCAAGATCCGGCGAGAAACCAAATAGGCGTTTCGCGAGGCGATAGAAGATCCAAAGGACGTCGGGTCGCCGAGTCGGTGAGGTATGCCGGCTAGCGCTACCTTGGTGCGATGCGTAGTCTGGATCAAGATCGGGAGGAGGCGGCGTTATTAGCAAGTTGCAGCAACCATCGGAAAGCAGCATCGGTCGCCAGGTCCGCGGCTCGGGAATGCTCTTTGCGGGACGCATTCTCGCCAAGTTCGTGAACCTCGGGGTTCAGGTCGCCGTTGTGCGACTGCTGACCCTGGAGGATTTCGGTGCCTTTGCCTATGGTCTCGCGCTTGTGCTGGCGGGCGAACTGCTCGTCAAACTGGGCCTGGGTCGAGGCGCCGGCCGCTTCATTCCTCACTACTACGAACACGGTGAATATGACCGGCTGCTCGGCACTCTCGTGCTGGTCTGCGGCACGATCATGGTGCTCGGAACCCTCGGCCTAGGCCTCACCTGGCTGGCCTACCGCGAGGCCTGGGCCGGTTTTCCGTCCGGGGACGGCGGCCTCGTGGTACTGACGCTCGCCGTGCTTGCCCCGGTGCAGGCGTTGGACGGCGTATGCATTCAGATCCTCGCAACGGTCGCCGGACCGAAGCAGATCCTCTTTCGTCGCTATTTCCTGGGCCCGCTGCTGAAACTCACCGCGGTCATCGTCGTATTCATCCTCGGTGGCGACGTGATGATGCTTGCCCTGGCCTACTTGAGCGCCGGTCTGATCGGTCTTTGGATCTGTCTGTCGGTAACGATCGGCGCCCTGAAAAAAAGCGGCGTGCTGCCGCGGCGGGGTGACAGCGCGTTTCCGCGGATTCCGTTCAAACCGCTGCTGAGCTTTTCCCTGCCGATGATTTCATCCGACCTGGTCTTCGTGACGCAGACGGCCATCACATCCGTGGTGCTCATGCGCATCGCCGGCGAGCCCGAGGTTGCGATCATTCGCGCGGTAGTTCCCATGGCGCTGCTGAACACCATGGTCCTGCAGAGTTTCCAGATGCTGTTCATGCCCTACGCCACCCGCGCTTACGCCCGGGGCGACCTCGATGCCCTGCGCACCCATCACTGGCAATGCGTCGCCTGGGTGACCGTCGCCAGCTTCCCACTCTTCGTCACCTGCTGCGCCCTGGCGCCTATCGTAGTCCCGCTGATACTTGGCAGTGACTATCTCCCATCGGCGCTATTGCTGGCGATCCTGTCCCTGGGCCACTACGCGATCGTGTGCCTGGGCTTCAACGCGGACACGCTGCAGCTGCTCGGCCGAACCAAGGCCATCGTGATCACGGACGTCACCATAATAGCCGTCGCCACGGCGGCGGCGATCTGGCTCTGCCCGGCCCATGGCGCGCTGGGGGCGGCCTGCGCCGTGACCATGGGCAGGATAGTCGGAGCGCTGGTGCGCCAGCGGCTGCTCACGCGCCGGCAGGTCCTGGGCCCGCCCCCGGCAATGCTCTGGCGCATCTGGGCCGGCGCCGGCCTTGCGGTGGGAGTCAGCGTGTGGATCGGCTGGGCTTGGGCACCGAACGCCGTCCTGCAGTTCGCACTGATCGGTGCCGTCTCGCTTCTGCTTCTGCGTGCAACGGGTTCCGCCCTCGCACTGACCAGCACGTTTCCGGCCCTGGCCCGCGTTCCCTTACTGACGCGCATTGTGGGGTCCTGAGCATGCATCGGGAGGCTTGAGCGATGAGCTATGACCTGATCGTCCTGGGCACCGGCGGCATCGGCAGCGCCGCGCTTTTCAGTGCCGCACAGCGCGGTATGACGTGCCTTGGCGTCGATCGCTTTGCGCCGGGGCACGATCGCGGCAGCTCGCACGGCGAGTCGAGGTTGATCCGGCTCGCCTACTTCGAGCACCCGCAGTACGTGCCACTGCTGCGGAGGAGCTATGCGCTTTGGGACGAACTCGACCCCTCCCTGCTTCAGCGCAGCGGCGTGTTTTACTTTGGCCAGGAACATGGTCCGATCCTCGGCGGCGTGCAGGCGTCCGCCGAACTGCACTCGCTGGACGTACGCCAGGTCGACGCCCTCACAACGTATCCGCAGTACCGCCTGCCGGAAGGATCGCAGGCGCTCTTTGAACCGGACGCCGGCTGGCTGCCAGTTGAGGACTGCGTGCGGCGACATATCGAGGGCGCGCTCGCGGCGGGTGCGGAGCACCGCTGGGGTGATGCCGTTTCCTCCTTCGACAGCGACGGGCAGCGGGTCCGGGTCACCATCGGTTCTGAGACCCTTAGCGCCCGCCGCCTTGTGATCACCGGCGGGCCCTGGGCAAGCGAACTGCTGCCGGAGTTAGCGCTTCCGCTGACCGTGCGGCGCAAATACCTTCACTGGTTTCGCTGTGAGGACGAGCGCTACCGTCACGGTTTTTTCTACGAACTCCCGCACGGGTACTTCTACGGATTCCCGGCGACCAACGGGCGTATCAAAATCGCCGAACACTCGGGAGGTCAAGCAACGACCGACCCCCTGGGCACGTCTCGTGCACCTTGCCCGGTCGACGACGCGCGCATCGACCGGTTCGTGGCGGAGTATCTTCCCGGCGTTGAATGCGAGCGGCTTGAGCACAGCACCTGCTTCTACACCATGACGCCGGACGAGCATTTCATAGTTGACCGACATCCCCACGCGGAGAACGTTGCCTTCGCCGCGGGGCTCTCAGGCCACGGGTTCAAGTTTGCTCCCGCTCTCGGTGAGGCGCTGGTCGATCTGGTAACTGAACGCGCAACGGGCACTGATCTTTCCTTCATGTCGGCGGGTCGTTTCGAAGGATCAGCCCCGTAGCTGCGCGCTACGGGAATAGCCAGCCCAATTCCCACTTCCAGAAGCAATTTCTCTGGCACTTCGTGCGGCACGACCAGGCGAACCGGCGTAAACCTTAAAAAAACGAAATCCGAACGATCCGGATCGGTCCAGAAAGATCAGCGCCGCTGTTCCCAGCGGATGCAGAGTTCATACAGGTACATCTCAAAGCTCCGCGGTGCTTCAGCGGCGACCAGATCGAGGCGGACGCGTCGCTGCTCGATGAACTCCGGGAGCTCCTCGATGAGCATGTCAATTTTTTGCTGCTCGGCGTCATCCAGCCTCAGGTAGTAGCGCTGCCAATACTCCTCTTCTTCTCGAATCAAAGTGTCAAAGTAGGAACGAAGCTGCTCACCCTTGGTGATAAGTTCTTCGACGTTCGAGGTTCCGGGTGTAGAGTCCGCGCATATGCGCTGGCGGATATGGTCGGCCTCTGGGTGCGGCGGCGGCTCCTCAGGGGTCCATGCGAATCTGAGCCACTTCATCTGGCTGTCCCTTCGGCTATCCATCTCGCTAGCCCCCGAAACCTCGCCGCTGGCTGTCACGTCCTGCTGTTTCTCCAGATGTTCGCGAAACGCCTGCTCAGACAGATAGTCCACGACGGCCTGCGAGTAGGGCTGCACAGGGACCCGCGACGTGTACCGGTGTTTCTTCATTGATGCGGCGAGGTCCTCGGTCTGAGGCTCAACGCGGCCAGACGAAAAAAGAAAAACGAGGGAAAAGACAGCGGCCAGGGCTTCGTGCTTCTTGGCGGTACCGCGCATCCCAGTCACTCAGACTGGCGCTCAGCCAGAGAAACGCTTTCGATAATGAATCCGAGAAAGTGCTGTCGTCCCGTGATCAGATACGTGCCCCGATCGGGCAGGCTTTCATACGCTTGTGGATTCAGGCAGTAATGTGATGGAAAGGCGGGTTCAATAAACTCACCCCGAAGCCGATGACCGCAAGCGCGGCGATCCCAGTTATCGTCCTTCTTCAGCTCGCGCTGCAACACGGCTTCCTGTCCGAGAGAAAGAGCGACCAGTGAAGCTGACCCATGCGTTAGGGCACCCCAGATAAAAAGCACACTCACCGGAGGCGTGAGAACAAAAAACAGCGCTATCCGCCACCCTGATGTACCCGCTTTGAACTTTGCGTCGCCTGTCCAGTAAGAGCTCCAAACAAATACCGTAATCGCTGCTCCCATAGAGAAAGCGATACGCCATGAGATCTCAGACCACGTGCCCGACGGAACAAAGTCGATGTAAAGTCCGATAGCGTTAAGGCCCACAACCACCAAGATCGAGTTGATGAAGAAACGCCTGGTAGCGGAAGGACTGTCGCTGCCGTAGATATGACTGTAGAAGCTTCCTGCTTTGGTCGGCTGCTGCCTGCCTTTCGACATCTGCGTGCTACCTGGGTGCGTTTCGAAAACAGTCTGGACGAGTATCCGCGCGCCTGTATCGGGCCGCGTTGCTTTTCGCGTCCCGTTAGTCGGCCGCGAATCAGGAGGGTCTTGGAGGAGTTTCAAGCCCAGCTCGGATATTGCCCCGCAAACTAAGTGCGTTGCCGCCACGTGTTCTCGCACATGTGCAGTTGCCTGCGCGCGTGGGACTCCACTTCACGGGATGCACGCTTGGTTGCCCGGCGATGCCTCAGCAATGGCGGAGTGCCCGGTGATTGCCCCACCAGGCGCCGCCCGCAGAGACTGGCCACAAAGCTCTTCTACAGAAACTGGTGACCTCCAAAATTTTCGCCCGGATTCCCTGCGCATGGGTTAGTCTTTTCCCACGGCGATGACACCTTACGGCGTTCTCTTAAAATCGTGACTCGGGCCCTCAACATCGCAAGCTACGTAACGACTCAAGCGATCCCGGAGTTAAGCAGGGTAAGGGCGATCCATACCTTTTCAGACGGCAAGCGTTGAGTTCTGGCTGGGGCCTTGGGCCCACTCAACGATTCCTGCTCTCGGTGATCGGAGTCTTATTGGTGATCTGGTGGATCACTAGACCGGATGACACTCCCCAAGCGCCCGTATCGGCTGGTGGAACCGATGACGGCCGTAGCTCCCTCCGCTGGGAAACCGGACCAAGAGACTCGGACGAACCAGCACTTCAGCTGCGTCCGCTCCATGAGACGCCACTGCGGATGTCCAACTTCGATACGAGCCGACCCGAGTGCGTCAAGGCACTCCATGAGTTTCTGGACCAGAAGGAGAGCTGGGAAGGCACGGACCTCATATACATTGCCGAATGCGATGAGCGGCGAACGGCAGAAAACTACTGATCGACGCCGGGAAACCGCCAATGACATAACCCCATCCCATCTGCGACCGGACAAAAACCGCATGCATCGATACCCGCGCGTGCCCAAAAACGTGTTACCGCTAAGAAATGTCCAATCCCACGTCATCCAAGGCACATTCGTTCTGATCCGCGCGGTTCCTACTCCCCTCGATCTGTAAAGCCGGCGCTGACCGCGCCACCTGTCTGCCGCACTCTCCGTGCCGTCCTTGACCACGATCTGACGAACTGGCGATACCAGGGGCTACACTTCACAGCCGTGAAGCCTGTTCTAATTCTCATCTTAGCGCTGATCACCGGATGCGCTGGTGTCGACTACCAGCAAACAAAGCCGGCGAGCATCTATATCCCCGCCGGGAATACAGCGGCGTTGGATCTTGCCTTCAGCGAATCCGACTCCGGGCATGGCACGAACTCCAGTGGTTTCCTGCTACTCAATGACGGTATCGATGCGCTCGCCGCCCGTCTGCGTCTCGCCGCGGAAGCCGAGCGAAGTATTGATGTCCAGTACTACCTGATAAAACGGGACCGGGTAGGGCTGGCATTTCTATCCACCCTACTGGCCGCCGCCGATCGGGGTGTGCGTGTCCGAATCCTCATCGATGACATGTTCAACCAGGGATTCGATCGCGACATGGCGGCCCTGGATTCGCACCCGGATCTCGAGATCCGTGTCTTTAACCCCTTTAACCGGGGGATCCTGGGTAAACCACTGGGTGCCCTGGCGAACTTTCCCCGCATTAACCGGAGGATGCACAACAAGTCATTTACGGTGGACAGCCGGGTAACCGTGGTCGGAGGCAGAAACATTGCCGACGAGTACTTCGGCGCGCGGCGCGATTCGGCCTTTGGCGACCTCGACGTATTGGCCCTGGGGCCCGTCGTTCAGGACGTTAACGTTATGTTCGATCGGTACTGGGCGCATCCCACCGCGCTGCCCCTCGACGCTTTCATGAAGCCGCTGGAGGACGCCGAAGCCGCCCTTGGCGAATTCCGTGCGCGGCTGGCTGCCAACAATGCCGCGCTCAGCGGCAGTCGCTACGCCAATGCGGTGATCGAAAGAGCCTATCGGAAGGTAGAGTCGCGGCAGAGCGAGATGGTCTGGGCGGATTATGAGCTCATCTTCGATACGCCGGACAAGGGCCTGCGGAATCGCGCCAAAACCTCGGACTTGATCGTCAAACCTCTGGCGAGGTCGCTCACTACCGTCGAGAACGAGCTGGTGGTCATCTCACCCTACTTTGTGCCCACCCGGGAGCTGCGCGATGGCCTTGTGCGGGCATCAGAGAATGGGATCCAGGTCACCGTGATTACCAACTCGCTGGCCGCGAACAATCAGAAAACGGTGCATGGGGGCTACGCTCCCGCCCGGAAACCTCTCCTGCGCGCCGGCGTTCGATTGCTAGAGGTGCGACCCGACGCCGTGGTGTCGGGCAGCGAGTTTGTGGATGCCGGGGAAGCACGCTCAACCCTGCATACGAAGGCCTACCTTGTCGATCGCCGGGAGGTATTTATCGGCTCCTTCAACTTCGACCCTCGCTCGATGTACATCAACTCCGAGATGGGCGTGATTATCAGAGACCCTGACCTCGGTGCTGAATTGATTTCGGGACTCGAGGAAGCACTTCCCGAGGCGGTCTGGGAGGTCGGGCTGACTCATAGCAATCGGCTTACCTGGACCGGCCTGGAAGAGGGACAGGAACAAATGATTTCAAAAGAGCCCATGACCAGCTGGTGGGAACGCCTGAAGGCGGGCTTCTATCGGATACTCCCGATTCGCAGTCAGCTGTAGACGGAAGCGCCGTGCCTCCAGACGGCCTGCGATGGTCATCGGATCTGGCGCTTACCGTGCCAACTCCCCGCTCCAACACACCTGGTTTTTTCCACTCCTCTTTGCGCGATAGAGCGCACGATCCGCACTCTCGATCAGGAATTCCGGCATCGCGTAATGCTCGTCGCTGGTGTCCGCCAGCCCAATGGATACCGTAACCCGCGCCTGATTCGTCGACCGTTCGTGGGGCAGAGCCAGATCACAGATCCGCTGTCGGAATGACTCGGCGATTTCCACCGCCTTCTCAGCGCCGACGCCCGGCAGCAGCACGGCAAATTCTTCTCCTCCGTAGCGAGCGACCAGGTCTTCCTTGCGCGCAAAAAACGCCCGCGCGGTCTCGGCGATCTTTTTCAAGCAGGCATCACCGGCCAGATGCCCCTTGCTGTCGTTGTAGGCTTTGAAATCATCCACGTCGATCAACATCAGCGAGAACTCCAGGTCATGCCGCGAGTGGAGTCCCATCATGGTCTCAAGGCTGCTATCGAGAAGTCTGCGATTCCCGATGCCAGTCAGGCCGTCGGTGTTTGAATAGTGATAGAGCTGATCGGCAAGCACCCGGTTCTTGTGAGCCAGATCGATACTGTTGTGGATGGTCTTGTAGATGCGATTGGACGCGGCGATGACGAGCAGCAGGTACAGCACGATGACGGCTGCGATTATGGTACCGCCCGGTCCCCCAAACATGAGCTGGTGGACCGAGAGCGGTGCCAGGGCCGCGACCACGAAAAGGGCCAGTCCCAGTCGGGACGCGGACGACGTCGACACGACGCCAGCGCATATGCCGGCCTGAACGACCACCATGGCGAGCAGCTCCTGGGCCGGCAGCCGTGCGGAGGCGTACCACGCCCATCCGCCCCAGACGACGCCGTTGGCGAGAGACAGAAGCTGAATGACCAGCAGATGCTGCCCCAGGGACCATTGTGCAAGTGCCGTGCGCCGGTAGTTGCGGAAAAGAAGCAGCCGCAGGCCGATCAGAAAACAGACGCCGGAAGCGTAAGTAACAAGGCCTCCGGACGGCAGCTTCGAAAAGTAGGCGCCAAGGTTTGCCGCCGCGAGAACGGCGTTTCCCAGCGCAATGATCGGGAAGTGTTCGTAGAGGGCTTCGAGCAGCGTAAACCCCGGATCTACCTTTTCGATCGGGGTCTCTGGCGCTGGGCTCGGCGACTTCGAGCCCATGACCGCATCATTCATCAGACGCGAGCACCATTCTCCAGATCAGCGCACCGAGCGCGGCACCCACCAGGGGAGCAACCCAGAACAGCCAGAGTTGCGCGACCGCGGCCGTCTCCGCATAGAAAGCTACGCCCGTCGATCGCGCCGGATTGACGGAGGTGTTGCTTACGGGAATCGATATCAGATGAATCAGAGTCAAACCCAGGCCTATGGCGATCGGGGCGAAGCCCGAAGGTGCCGCGGGCGAAGTAGCGCCAAGTATGATCAACAGGAACAGGGCCGTGAGTACGACTTCGGCAATCAGGACCGCGGTCATGGAATACCCGCCGGGAGACAGCTCGCCAAAGCCGTTGGAGGCGAAACCGCCTGGCTGCCAATCCGGCGCTCCGTTGGCGATTGCAAACAGCATTCCCGCAGCGGCAAACGCTCCGATGACCTGTGCGGCCCAGTAGGGAATCAGCTCACCCCAGGAAAACCGGCCCGCCACGGCGAGCCCCAGGGAAACCGCCGGGTTGAAATGGCCGCCCGATATGCCGCCGACCGCGTAGGCCATGGTCAGGACCGTAAGTCCAAACGCGAGGGAAACGCCGACGAAGCCAATGCCCAGATCGGGAAGACCCGCCGCGAGCACCGCCGAGCCGCAGCCACCAAACACGAGCCAGAACGTACCGATCAGCTCGGCCGAGAGCTTTCTTATCATGATCTTTCTCCCTCACCCAGTTCATGGACGAAGCTACCCTGAAGCCGGCCCTCGCACAATCTTTGAGAGTTCGTGCCGGTCCTGGTCATTGCCTCGGCTCCCGGAAAACACCCGAAACATTCACCTTGCACATTGACTTTGTTGTACTAAACAGAACTAATCCCGCTTGGAAAACCCAAGACTCGAGAGTCGAGCTTGAGTCCGCAGGAGGGCCATCTTGTGACACACGAGATGGGTGCGGGCGGTGGGGCAAATAAAAATAACGCATAGGAGCGCTTTCCATGGCCAGGAAATCTTCGTCGATTTCGCATGCCGGCAATTCCCCGGGAACATCACAACAAACCCTGTCGCTTGCCGTGGCCCGCGCGCTTGGTATTGGCGTGGGGGGCCTTAGCCTCGGCGCCTACGCCCAGAACGCGGATGAAAACGCCCGCCAGGTGCTCGAAGAGGTCGTAGTCGTCGGCTCTCAGATCAGGGGCGCAAGCATCAACAGCGCACTCGCGGTAAGCGTTGTGGATGCCACCGACATCGAGGTCATGGGCGTGGAATCCGGTGACGAACTGTTTCAGCTGATTCCTGAGAACGGGCAGAACTTCTTCAGCGAAGCCGAGAACATCAGCGGCGGCGTCAACTCCGGTCGCGGCGACATCGGCGCGTTCAACCTACGCAATCTGGGCACCGGGAATACGCTGGTTCTTCTCAATGGCCGGCGGCTGGTAAACGCGGCGACCTTCCAGACCGAAGAGGTGGGCGGCAGCTTCGTTCCGGTCAACACGGTCAATTCCCAGACCATTCCGGTCTGGGGCGTAGAGCGCGTGGAAGTATTGCGTGACGGCGCCTCGGCCATCTACGGCGCGGACGCCGTGGCGGGCGTGGTCAACACCGTACTCAAAGACGACTTCGAAGGCTTCAACCTGCGCATCCGGCATACGGAATTTGACAATCTCCCCGCCGATCGCCAGACCCTCACCGCCGAATGGGGGCAGGCGTTCAACGACGGTCGCACCAACGTGGCGGTGTTCGCCAACTACTACCGCCGCGATCGCATCGAGTCCGTTGACGACGATCGCTGGGCGAACTCGGATTTCCGCGGCCGCATTCCCGAGGGCTCACCCTGGGAAGGTGATACGCGCTTTCGCAACGACTCCGCCAATTCCGAGTTCCCCCAGCTTGACGTGATCGCGAGCCTGCCCAGCGATCACAGCCTCCGCACCAGCGGCCTCGTCGACAGCTCCGGCGAGCTCGAGTCCTATCCCGCAGGCGACGAGCGCTGCCAGTACGACGTCAACGACACGACCTGCGCCGCCGCCGACGGGCAGGGCACCTTCCGGCACAACTTTAACTCGGCCTTCGGCACGGGCCGCGACCTTTCCTCCGAGCTGGACCGCATCAATCTGTTCTCCATGATCAACCACGAGTTTGACAGCGGTCTGGAGAGCTTCACGGAGCTGATGTACTACAAGTCCGAGACCAATCTCACCCGCCACGCCTCGGCGCCTTTCTCGAGTTCGCGTCTCGTACTGGGTCGGGACAATCCCTACAACCCCTTCGGCAGCGGGGCGGGACGCCTGTCCGGGCCCGAGTTCGACGAAGCCATGGCCGACGTGCCGGCCGAGGGCTACGACCTGCTCCTCGACAACTACCGCTTTGCCGTAGTCCCACGCATCGTCGACAACGATGGCGAGACCTACCGTTTCCTTCAGGGTTTCCGGGGCAGTCTGGGCGCCTGGGACTGGGAGTCCGCCGTTTCCTATTCAAAGGCGGAGAAGGAAGACATCACCCGCAATCGCCAGTCCAATACGCTGGCGCAGGAAGCGCTCAACGATTCCTCGCCGGAGGCGTACAACCCTCTCAATCCGACCCGGGAAGGCTCAAACGTGGATCGCGTGCTGGTCGACGTCTTCCGGAAGTCGGAGACCGAACTCACCACCTTCGACATCAAGTTGTCTAACGCCGAGCTGTTCGAGCTGCCCGCGGGGCAGGTCGCCGGCCTCGTGGGTTTCGAATGGCGTGAGGAGAGCTTCGTTGACGATCGCGATCCGCGCCTGGACGGCACCATCGTCTTCACCGACAACGATGGAGACACCTTCCCCTTTGTCTCCGATGTGGTGAACTCGAGCCCCACGCCGGACAACGAAGGCGAGCGCCGGGTCACCTCCATCTTCGCCGAGCTGCAGATCCCTGTGTTCGAGAACCTCGACGTCCAGCTCGCCCTGCGTCACGAACGTTTCTCGGATATCTCAAAGGACGCGACCGTTGGTAAGTTTGCCTTCGGCTATCGGCCCTTCGAGCCGCTGCTGCTGCGCGGCTCCTGGTCCGAGGCCTTCCGCGTGCCGAACCTCGTGACAGTCAATGAAGGCATTGTCGCGCGGAGCAACAATCGCACGGACTGGGCCTGCGTCTACGCCAATGAAACCACCGATGAGGTTTTTGACCTCGACTGCACCAATTCTATTCAGCGCACGGCCAGCGGCAGCGATGAGCTCGTACCGGAGGAGTCCACGAACTTCTCCGTTGGTTTTGTTCTCGATCTTTTTGACGGCTTTACCTTCACCTTCGACTTCTGGGAAATAGAGAAGGAAGACACGATCGGCCTGTTCGGCGAGGAGAACCACACGATCCTTGATCTGGTGAACCGTATCGAGGCGGGTCTCGCCGACTGCAGCCTGAACTTCAATCCCGCGGTGGAACGCATCGCCGCCGATGACGACCAGACCGCCGCCTACACCCAGGCCGGCATTTGCCCCGGCGGCGACGTCAATCGAATCAACGACCGCTACGCCAATCTGGACACGCGCACAACCCGCGGCTTCGACGTCGGCGTCTACTACGATATCGACACGCAGTTCGGCGCCTTCCGTTTCAGCTACAACGGCGCCTTCCTGGATAAGTTCGAGCAGACGGCCTCCGGCGATGCACAGCTCCTGGTCGACGCCCAGGAGAGCGGTGTGCTCCCCGCAAGTATCCCCGTGGAGGGGTTTGCGGATCTGGTAAACCGCGATGGCAACCAGGACGAGCGCCATTCGGCGCGGCTGAACTGGCGCATGGGAGACTGGGGCGCGGGACTCGGCGCCTTCAGGATTGGAGGCTTCTACCAGAGCTCGCTGACTCTGGACGACGGAACGCGCTACAACGTTCCGTCCTTTACTACCTACGATCTGAACGCGGATTACCGCTTCAGGCTCGCAAGTACTGACACGCGTTTACGCCTGGGCGTCAAGAACTTCACCGACGAGCGCGCGCCGCTGGCGGACCGTTTCTTCGGGTACTTCGCCGATGCCCACACCGACTACGGGCGCTACTTTTACGCCGACGTGCGCTTCGAGTTCTAAGCACTCAAGGGGCATCCGTCGATGCCCCCGACACCTGCAGCGCGGTGCCGCGGTCAGGTGCTCGCCTCCGCGGCGGGCTCGGCCGCCCGCGTCAGGCTGTCGTGAAGTTCGCTGCGCAGCTTTGGAATCTTCACATCGATCACCTCGTCCAGCCGACTCAGTTCGCGGGCACGCAGCTTCGGAATACTGGAGAGACCGAGTTCCGTCGCCGTGCGGCGCGTACGCTCAGCGATCACGTTCCACAGCTCCTGGATATCGTCGCTGCGTTCGCGCTGCAGCATCTCCCGCGCGTAGAGCTGGCGGGAAGTGTCTTCCAGGCCGGCGATGAGCTGCTGCTCCCGCGAACGCGTAAGTGCAGAGCCCAGGTAGTAGCCACCAACGCCGAACAGGAGAGCAGCACCGATCAGGCCCAGCGACTGCTCCGAGAAGCCACTGGATGAAAACATAAAGGCGCCCGCAGCGCCTGAGCTCGCGGTCAGCAGCAGCACGATGAAGCGGATACGGTCCCGGTACGAACGCAGTTCCCGGGCGGCGGCATCCAAAACCCGGGCGTGCAGACGCAGGCGCTCGGAGAAGTTCTGCACCTGGGTGAGCATATTGTCGACGCGCCGTGCCGGCGCGCGGCGAACCTCCTCGGCCAGTTCCTCCCGTGCCTCCTCGAAATCTTCCGTGGGCAGCGCGGCCGGGGGCTGTTTCGGTACCGGGACGAAGGTGTTGAAGATCATGGGCAGATCTTTTCGCGGGATCACTTTGCCGAGGTTCCAGCACAGCGCACCGTAGGCCCGGGCGAAATCGTGGAGGCTGCGGAACTGGTCCATCTTGTTCATAACAATGAGCAGCTTATGGTCGATGCCGCGCAGGCTCTGATTGAACACCTGCAGCGTCTCCCCTGTCGTGCCGGGCTTGTCCGGATCGAAGAACATCAGCACTACATCTGCCCGTTCGGCGAACCACTGCACAACGCCGGGGAAATCGAACCCCCGGCCGCTTTCGTGCTTGGCCTCGTCGATCATTCCCGGACTGTCGACCAGGGTGACGTCCCTCAGCAGCTCGTTGGGGCGGCGCTTGAGGCGAAGATGCTTGACCAGGTCGTCGCCGAAATGACGCAGGCCGGTATAGGCCAACTCTGGATTGTTCACCAGACCCGGGCCGTCTCGATCGTCGCTGGTTTCACCGTAGGCAATGATGGTGAAACCGTCGTCGGTGGGCGCCAGGCCCGTCTTCTGAACTTCGTCACCGAGCAAATAGTTGATGAACGACGATTTTCCGGAAGAGTGGTTACCCAGCATGAGAACAATCGGAGGACCGCTGATCTCGCCGGCATTCTGCCCGCGGGCGTAGGCGAAGCGCTCGCCCATGGGATCGATTGCATCGCTGTAGAAACCGGCGACGGC
>JBCDIW010000043.1:0-14696 GCA_038748515.1 Pseudomonadota bacterium | reverse complement strand
CTTCGAGGATGCGGGCAATGAAACGAAGCCTCTCGTCCATGTGATTACACTCATTCCAAGGCATCTGGAGAGCCCTCCAAATGCCGAAATGTGTAACCTATGTGCCCGGAATAAAACGGTACCTATGTGTCCGAAAGCTCAACGCGAAATCCCCTATCCTGCATGGCGCGAATCGCGCGCGTAAAGTCGGATCAGTTCTCTGATAGTACAGCGTTCAGCGATAATCTCCGTTCAGAACCTCTAGCTAAGTTGACTTGAGCGTCAGACCTTTGGCGCGGGTGATCGCAGCTTTGACTCAAATGAGGCTCGCTTTCGAACATATCCTCTTTTATGGGGTGGAAAAACACCAACATGCTTGAGCAGGGTATGACAGAAACATCCAAGGTCCGACTGGCACTCGTCTTCCTCGCGTCGACTGCGTTTATCAACTCCATGGGCATGGGGCTAATCGCGCCTGTCATGCCCTCACTGCTGCTCGAGCTAAGCGGCGGTGACCTCGCTGATGCTTCCTTCTGGGGCGGTGTAGCGCTTGCCAGCTACGCGGTCATGCAATTTTTTTGTTCGCCCGTTATCGGCGCATTGTCTGATCGACTGGGGCGTCGGCCTATCCTGCTCGTTTCGCTCAGCGCCTATGCCGTCGATATGCTGCTCCTGGCCGTCGTGCAGACACTGCCCTGGTTCCTCGTGGTACGGGCGCTGGCCGGTGTTTTTGCCGCCACGTTTTCAACGGCGAACGCCTACATCGCCGACATCACGCCGACGGAGAAACGTGGACAGCGCTTCGCCATCATCGGTGCTGCCTTTGGGGCGGGCTTCGTTATGGGGCCGGCTATTGGCGGGATTCTTGGCGACATGAACGTGCGTTACCCGTTCTTCGCCGGCGCCTTTGTTGCCGCTCTCAATACCGCCTTTGGCTTCCTGTTCGTGAAAGAGTCTCTGCCCGCCGAGCGGCGCCGGGCATTCTCATGGTCGCGAGCCAATACCTTCGGAACCCTTTTCCGACTGCTGCGTACGCCGGGAATCCGACCCTTGCTGCCCGTGTATTTTCTCGCGACGCTGTCGTCGTGGGTTTACCCGACCGTATGGTCTTACGTGGCGAAAGCCAAGTTTCTTTGGAGTGAAAGCGATATCGGGTGGTCCATCGCCTACTACGGGGTGGTCTCATTCATTGCCCAGGCGGTCGTTGTCCAGGTCCTACTTCCGCGCATCCAGCTTCGCACGGCCATTTGCCTCGCGCTGTTTGTCGAAGTCCTGGCGCTGTTCGGCATCGGGATGGCGAGTGCCGGTTGGTTTGTCTACGTGATGGTAACGACGGCGCTGGTCACTACGATGCAGGATCCGGCCCTGCGGCAGGATCTGTCCTCCCGCGTGCCCGAAAACGCTCAGGGCGAGCTTCAGGGCGGGCTTTCGGCGTTGACCTCCGTCGCCATGATTCTGTCGCCGGTGATCTACAACGGATTATTCACACTCACCGCTGGTGATACGCCCTTGTTTTACTTTCCCGGGTCGCCGTTTGTTGTGGCGGCGTGTATGTCGGTGCTTGCCCTCGCGCTGTACGCCCTCGGCAACCGGACCCGTGAAGTGGAGGCGGACGCCCGGCATACGCAGGCGTAGCTACCGGTCTTACATACGGGGGGCAAGGAGCTGCCGCGTAAGGGGAGGGGGTGTACGGTGACGTGCCTCCCCCAAGCTCCCAAACACCCCTTGTTTTGGCGGCCAGGACCCCCGGTGTCAGGTTTCAGCGTTGATGCCGGGGAAAACCTTCGAACAGCTCAGGGCTCGGGACGCGGTGGCACGCGGATGGCAATAACCGTGTTATCGAAGCCGGTGGGGATAAAGGCGAGCCCCATGTCTGCGGCATAACCATGATTGGCGCTGCTGATACCTTCTCCGTCCAGGACCTGGATAGGCGTACCCAGCCGGATCAGTGGCCCACCTACCGGTGTGAGCTGCAGTGTGCCGTCCGCTTCGATTTCAATGCCGTCGATGTCGCGAACCCAGGTGGGGCCCAGCGTCTTTTGCGCATTGTCCCGGAGATCGACATGCCAGAGGCGTTCGCCGCCCACGTAGAGATCGGAATCGTCGATGTGGATGCCGTTGGCGCCGGGAAACTGTCCCGCTTTCCCCAGGATCGAATGCTTCCCTTCGCTATCGACGATGACCACGTTGCCGCGAGCGGTGTCGGTCACGTATACCGTTCCGTCCTCGGCCACTGCGATGTCGTTGGCGACCGCCGTGTCGAGGGCAAATATCGATAGCTGGGAGAAGTCGGAGCTTCGCAATACCCGGATCCGGTTGCTGTCGACCACGTAGAGCCGATCTCCGGCGGTCGCCATCCCAAGCGGCGCGTCGAGCTCATCGACGATCCGCCATTCAAGCACCGTGCCATCGATAGCAAGCAGCGAGAGAAAGCCGGTGCCGGCCTCACCAAACCCGCACACGTTGGAGACGAGAAGGGTGCGGTCTGGCAGGGGCAGGACGGTTTCTGGCTCGCAGAATTCGCCTCGCGCCACCCATGCGATGTCAGCCTGCTCGGCTTTGGCGATATACGGAGTGAGCGCTGCGAATAGAACAAGCACGGCGTGAAGTGCAATTCCAGAACGATCTTTGCTGCAACGGCGGCGCACTGACGCCAGACGTCGTGAAATCGCCCGGAAACAGGATGCGCAACACCACATGCGCACACCCCAAAGGATAAAGCGGCCGCAAATCTGCCGTCGCACCGCGAGTTTTCCTCCGGCTCGATACCTCTCCTAGAGGCTAGCATACTGACCGCGGTCCAATACTGAGTGACCGGTTGCCGGGCGACGCCGGGAGCTTAGGAGTGTCCCGCTACACCGTCGAGAAGGGCGTCATCGAGGGGCGCGGCACATCAATTGCTTCGTTGTTAGCAAAGCCGAACTGAAGACAGGATCTGTTTCATGATGAAGCACGCGCGTTCGTTCGTCGTCCCCACCGTGTCGCTCCTTCAGCGCCGAAACACGCTCGCTGATTGGACGTTCTACGACGTCGGGGCTCTTTCCAGGCCGGAATTCGACTGGTTGGCTTCGCAGCGGAATGAGGAAGGGTCGATCCTTGTGGTGCTGCCCGGGGGTGGCGCGGGCGAGGTTTGCATTCGCAAACACGTGGACCACGAAGCCATGATCGCGACGCCGGGAGACCTTGTCCGGCATTTCGCAATCGCCGGCGTGGGAAGCTCCGACGTTGGCGCCGCCGCTCTCGCGCGTACGCTGGCCAATCATTTGAACGAGCCCGTGGGCGCGATAGTGGCCGGGTACGGGATGGCGGACATCGTGCAGGAGGCGCTGGGCGGCTGGTTCTTTTTCGGCGCTGCGAATCGCGCGCAGGCCGTACGCGATCGTTTCGGCACCTGGGTTTCGAAGCCCCGTCGTGGTGGGTTCAGGGCAAACGAAGGGGAGCGCGCGTCGATCATCGCTCGCTGCTCCAGGGACACGCGCACGCTGCTGCGCCTGTTGTATGACGACGGCCGGGAGATCAAAACACTGCTCGGCCATTCCAAGGGCTGCCTTTCGATCGCGTTCGCCTTCAATCAGCTCCGCGATCTGCAGGGGCCCGACGCGCTCACGCCTTTCCGAAACCTCAAGATCATTACGGCCGGTGCGGTAGTCGCACTACCCGACGAGCTTCAGCGGGTATACCAGTATCTCGGGGGTATCGACTGGTTCGGCGCCTTGAACTCTATCCCGGGTACGGCGCACATACGGGTTCCGTATTCCTGGCATCACCTCAACACTGAAATACCGCTGCATATGAATCTCTCGGAGGTGCTTCTCGGTCGTTACGACCCGGTCTGAAGCTGAGAAATACCGCGGCTAGAGCCGCGCAGGCGGTGGGTCGTTGCGCCAGGTATCCGGCCGCCCTAACCAGCCGCGGAGCTGTGCCCAGGCGTCGTTTTCAGGAAGGGTACTGAGGCGGAAGGTCAGTTCCGCATGGAGGATCGTGTAGCCTGCGAGCAACGCGCCAACGTCGTGGGCAAAGGCAAACAGCGCGCGAGGACTGGCGACCAGCGCCTCGCTCTGCAGTCGGTTGATGGCCTCGGCATCCGACAGCTCGCGATCCTCGTGCTCCTGAATGATCAAAGGTACGGCCAGGGCCAGCTGCGCGAGGTGGGGGCGGAGCTGCTGCAGCAGTTCCGCATCAGCCGGGTCAAGGCCCGCGAGGGGGAAGAGAACGTCACGTTCGAAGCGCAGACGCTCCTCGGCAGAAAAAGCGAGACTGACGGCGTTCATTGCCGCTGCCTCACGAAAGGCTGAGGCCGGTGATCGCAGCAATACCAGCTGATCCTCCAGCGCCAGGCCGACATCGCCAGCCTCCGCCTCAAACAGCACAAATTGCGCGTGATGCCCGGGATAGGTTTCGTGGCAGGCAATTTCGAGGGCCTGGTCGATGGTGGCAATGGCCAGCGGGTTCACCTGCAGCGTGCTTCGGCCACTGCCGTCGAAGCGATGCCAGGCGGCCTCGACATCGCGGGTCCAGAGCAGGTCCACCCCTTCCTCGGCGCCCAGATCCCAGTGAACCAGGGTCCGGCGACGACATTCTTCCATGGCCGTCTGGAACACCTTCTGTCGTTCCTCGGCGGGAATCACCAGGCGCCGGCGCAGGGCAGCCATGCGAGCGCGAACGCTTCCACGACCTGCGAGGGCCGCGTCAATGGACGTCAGGGCGGCATCGATATCGGCTCGCGCGACTTCAGTCCAGGAGACGTCGTACAGCGCGCGGGTCTGCTCTGCAAAGCTCAGCTTCGTCGGCGCCGCCAGATACGTGGCCACGGCCTCGAGTTCTTCGACCCTTCGCTGCAGGCGTTTCCCGCGTTCGGAAGTCTCGGCCGCGATTTCCTCGCGCAGGCCCGCGGCGCCTTCAGCGACCGCTTCAAAGCTGCTGTCACTGGGCGTGCCGCGCGTATCGAAGCGCCGGGGACCAAACCAGGCATCTATCTCTCCGGGGCGGAGCCGATCGAGGTGCATGGCGTACTCGATGTAGCGCGTGGCGAGGCGATCCAGGCGCTTTTCGGGGTTCTCCGAACCGCAGGCACTCAGTCCGAAAAGAACGCTCAGGATCAGGGCCCGGCGCCAACCGGCCCGGCGCGGGCTCATTCCGTACGTAGGGCGTCGATGGGATTAAGGCGCGAGGCGCGGCGCGCTGGATAGCTGCCGAACACAAGTCCCACGGTGGCGGCGATCCCGATGGCCAGCCCCATGGAAGCCGGTGACACCGTGGCAGGCCAGCCCAGGGACCAGCCCACCAGCCATGCAGAGAGCAGACCGAGCACCAGTCCCGCGACTCCCCCGATCAGACTCAGCGTTACCGCTTCGACGACGAACTGCAGCGCGACATCGGTCGAGCGAGCCCCGGTCGCCATGCGCAGGCCGATCTCGCGGGTGCGCTCCGTCACCGACACGAGCATAACGTTCATGATCCCGATACCACCGACGATGAGGGAGACACCGGCAATGCTAGCGAGGAGCGCCGTCATAGTGTCGCTCGCGCGGTCCAGCGTATCGGCCATCTCTTCCAGGGTTACCTCGTCGAGACGCGGAAGGTTGGCCAGGGCGAAGGCGGCCGCGGGCGTGTACAGGCCCTGGGTGAGGGCCTGGGCCGCCTGGGTTTCAACGGTGAAATCGTCGGGGACGCCGCCGACGCCGCCCTGGGACGCCAGATAGCCTCCGCTGGCCGCACCCGTCCCGCTTATGCCGTGGCGCCGGCGGAGCAGGGTTCGAATCTCGTCGGCGATGCGCGAGGTCTCGCCCGCTTTATCCGCGGCTATGGTAATGCCGTCGAGGTGGGCGATATTCATGCTGGCCTGCAGGGTTTTCCACGGCACGAACAGAACGTCCGCGTAGTCATCGGACTGGTCGTCGGTGACACCGCTCACCGTAAACTCCAGACCGCGCACTCGCAGTAGCTGACCCGGCGCCGCCTCCGCCGTGCCGAAGAGCTTGGCCGCCAGAGAGGCGCCCAGAACCGCACCGCTGGAAGATTCCGACTCGAACATGCCGCCGGCCGGGAACGACCAACCCTGTACGCGCTCGAAGGAGGGCGCCACGCCCTGCATGCGGGCGAAAGCACGCTCGCCGCTGTCGCTGGTGACGAAACTGCGCAGTCCGAGGATTGGACTGAACGCGCGGATGCCGCTGATTTCGGCGCCGATCGCTTCGGCGTCGGCCACGACGAGCGTCGTCGCCGCACCGGCCCCGGAGACAATGCCGACGCTCGACCCGCCGCGGGTGTAGTTCCCGGATTTCACATAGACCAGATTCGTACCCGCGGAGCCCACTTCGTCGGCGACGGATCCCCGGGCACCGGTGCCCAGCGCGATCATGGTCAGCACGGCGGCGACCCCGATAACAATCCCGAGCATGGTGAGTACGGTTCGCAGGGGATTGCGCGCCAGACTGCGCAGGGCCAGGCGAATGTTGGGGATCATCTGGCGCACTTAAGGCATGCCTCGAACGGATTATCGATGGGGATGATGGTGTAGGGCGGCATCGCGTTCGCTCATTCGCTGCGCAGGGCAACGACCGGATCGAGACGCGCGGCCCGGCGCGCCGGCCCGAAGCCAAAGACAATGCCTGTGGCAGCGGCCACCAGGATGCCGAGCAGGAGCATATCGACGGACAGGGCGGTGGCCCAGTCGAAACCGCGACGCGCGGCCCAGAGTCCGAAAGCGCCCACCAGAAGCCCCAGAACGCCCCCGAGCAGCGCGAGCGTTACGGCTTCCACCAGGAACTGCGTGAGCACGTCCCGCACCCGGGCGCCCATGGCCATACGCAGACCTATTTCGCGGGTTCGCGCCGTTACCGACACCAGCATCACGTTCATGACGCCGATGCCACCGACAAGCAGCGAAACAGCAGCGGCGGCCGACAGCAGCAGCGTAAACGTCTGTCCCGCCCGGCGCAGACTTCGCGCCATCTCTTCCCAGGACGCCTTCTCAAATTCGACAACATTGGATTGCACCGCCATGGCCAGCCGCGGATCCGTGCCCAGACCGGGCATGGCCGCCGCGCTTTGTGTCTCCACACGGAAATCATTCAGCGTGTCGTCCGGCAGCTCCCGGAGACGTCGCAGCGTGTCGGTGATGTCGTCCGCCACCGCGGTAGTGCGGGCCACGGAAACGCTGCGCACGTCGATGCGATCAAGCTCGGTCCGCTTCGCCAGGGTCTGGGCAAGAGCCAGGGTCACAAAGACGTCGGGAACGAGCACGAAACCATTATCGATTTCCGGGGCAGCGACGACACCCACCACGGTGATTTCCTGACCGTTGATGCGCAGTGATTTGTTCAGTGATTCTTCCGACGGCCACAGTCGCTCGGCGGCCGCCGTTGGCAGGACCGCAACCGGAGCGGAGGCGGCGTGTTCCGATCGCGAGATGGCTCTTCCGCTGAGGACGCGCCAGCCCGCCATGTCGGGCCAGGCTTCCTGGTAGCCGTGGAGACGCACCGCTCGCACGCGGCGGCCCACAGCCTCGTCGAGGCGCACATTGGCGACGACGCTCCCTGCCACGGCGCGGACGTCGGCGACTTCGGTGCCCAGGGCCTCAAGCTCACCGAGGCTCAAAGGCCCGGCCGGTGATCGAATTTTCATCTCCGCCGCCGCTCGGGCCGCGGCTTCCTTCTCTTCACGCAGGGCCAGGGTCACGGCGATGGCGTCGGCGTCCCCGGGGGAGGGGTCGCCATCGCCTCCACCCAGGCCTCCTTGCGACAGGCCGCCACCGCTGCCTTCCTCGAAGGCCGCCGCCGCGATGGCCGTCGGCTGAAAGTTTCCGGCTCGAATGCTGATCCGCGTCGGTCCGGCACGCTCAATGGAATCCTCGATGCGAAGCTGAGCGCCCCGCCCCAGACCCGCAACGATGACAACCATGGCGACGCCAATCGCCATGCCGCTCAGCGTGAGCGAAGCCTGAAGTCGGTTGCGGGAGAGGGCCTTCAAGGCCATGCCAAGGTTAACCAGCATACGCTGCGTCCTGCGGTCCTAGTGCGAGCGTCGCGGCGTCGGTTCCTGATCTGCCGGCTGACGTGTCAGGCTGCAGTGCCGCCAGCGGCAGCGCATAGACATAGGGATCTCCGAAGGCGACAAAAGCGAGGTGGACGGTGGTCTGCTCCTGATCCGTGAGCGGCGCGCTCTGTCCGCGCCAGAAGTCTCCAGCTTCGCTCAGGGACATGGACACGCTCTCGAAAGAGCCGTCCGGCCGTTCGATCTCCACGGTGACGTCCGTGACCGTCAGCGCGGGCATGGGCACACGCATTTCGTCGCTCAGATGCAGCTCCACACCGCCTTCAGGCCGACCGACAAGCTCAAAATGAAGCAGGCCACCGTACATCAGCACCAGACCCCCGAACCTGGGGTTGTGATCACCGTGGCCACCGCCGCCATGCGCGGCGGGCATCTCATCACTGGGTGTGGACGGCATCGACGATTGGCCAATTTTCGAGTGATCCATTGACGAGTGATCCATGGCCGATTGGTCCATTGGCGCATCCTGCGCCGTGACCTTGCCCACGATCGGGAACAGCGCGATGAGAATAAGGACGGCGGCGCCGGTGTTGCTTGAGAACATGGTCTTGAGTTCCCTGCGAGGCTTCGTCATTCGTGATGAAGCGCGGTGATGGGATCGAGCTTTGCCGCGCGACGAGCGGGCAGCACTCCCGAGAAGATGCCGAGTAGCAGAGCGACCGCCGCGGCGATGACGGCAGAAGCCGGGGACACGTCGGTACTCCAGGCGAGCACGCCCTCCAGGCCATAGGCGGCAAGCGTGCCGGCCAGGGCGCCGAGCACACCGCCGACGGCACAGAGCACGAGCGCTTCGACGAAGAACTGGGCGGCGATGTCGCGACCGCGGGCGCCCATGGCCATGCGCAGGCCGATTTCCCGGGTGCGTTGGGTGACCGACAGGAACAGCAGATTCATCACGCCGATGCCGCCGACGAGAAGGGAAACGGCGGCGACCCCCGCCAGCAGGGCCAGGAGCGTTCGATTGGAGCGCTGCATAGAGCTTGCCAGCTGTTCCATGGTCAGGCTGTCGACGCTTGCCAGGTTGCCCGAGACCACCCGTGCCAGCTCCGGTGGAAGTCCCTTGTTCAGGACCTGCTCCGCCTGTGTGCGCACCGTGAAGTCGTCGGGCATTTCCTCGCTGATGCCGTGTCGCCGGCGCAGCAGGTCAGTGATTTCCCCGGCAATGGCGGTCGTATCCCCTGCGACTTTCGTGGTGATGGTGATGGTATTGAGCTTGCTCAGGTTGAGCAGGCGGTGGACGGTGCTCACCGGCAGGTAGACCGCATCGAACTGATCGTCGCCCGGTGCGGGTTGCGCCGCCCAGCTGCTGCTGCCGACGACGCCCACCACCTCAAAGGGCTGATTCCACATCAGTACACGGCGTCCGACGGGGTCCACGTCCTTTCCGAAGAGGCGGTCGGCGACCACTCGACCAAGGACCATGACCTGCGCGGCTTCGTCGACTTCGGCGGGTGACAAAAAGCGCCCGAAGGGAAACACCCAGCCGCGGCGTATAACCGGCAGTTCGGCCTCGGTACCGTGGAGCCGGGTGAACCACTGCTTAGCCCCGGCGTCGTCGACGATGATCCGGGCGTTTTCATGAACGCCCGAAGCCACAAACTCGACGCCGGGAAGTTCGCTGCGGATCGCCCGGGCATCGTCTATGGAAAGCGTCGCCGCAGCTCCCAGGCCCGCCATGGCATCGCCGAGGCGCTGCGCGGCCGTGGGATGATCGTGCACGGCCATGGGATCGTCTTCGAAGTGAGCGGGGCGCAGTTCCCAGTTCATTCCACCGCTTACTCCGCCTCGTGCCGGGCGGAGACTGCTGTAGAAGGCCGCCACAACCCCGGGGCCACCGGGGCGCTGGAGGCGGCGGGAGCCGGCCACAAAGCTCTCGAAGTCCTGCGGGCGGCGTAGATCGCCATGGTCAGCGGGCGCGTCGCCGGCGCCGGGCTGTTTCACCTGGTAGTTGCCGGAGGTAACGATGATCATGTTGACGCCGGCGGCCAGGAGCTGGTCCCGAATCGCCGCCTGGGCACCGCGGCCGAGGGCAAGGCTGGTCACCAGCGCGCCGACGCCGACCACAACGCCCACGAGGGCAAGCACGGCCTGGGTGCGGTTTCGACCCAGCGCCTGCACGGCAAGCGAGGCCTGCGAACGGATGGCCTGCATGGCGGCGGCCCCGGGGTCCTAGGCTCCGGCGACGGCGGCGGCCGCTGCTTCAAGCTGCGGTGCCGGATTCGGACGATCCTCCGTGATCACGCCGTCGCGAATAGAGATGACCCGCGTTCCGTAGGCCGCGATCTCCGGTTCATGCGTAATCAGCACAATCGTTATGCCTCGCTCTTCACGGAGCTTCTGCAAGGTGCCCATGACCTCGACGCTGGTGACGCTGTCGAGATTTCCCGTGGGCTCGTCGGCAAGAATCAGCGACGGCTCATTCACCAGGGCCCGCGCAATGGCGACCCGCTGCTGTTGTCCGCCTGAGAGCTGGCTGGGATGGTGGTCCGCCCGATCCTTCAATCCCAGCGCTTCCAGTACCTCCAGACCGCGCCGGTGGCGCTCTGCGGTATTGGGATGGGATCGGGAGTAGAGAAGGGGCACCTCGACGTTTTCCAGCGCCGACGTCCGCGGCAGCAGATTGAATCCCTGGAACACGAAGCCGATACGTCGATTGCGCGTATCGGCCAGTTCCTCGGGCGTCATGGCGGCGACTTCCTGGCCGTCGAGTTCGTAGCTGCCGCGCGTCGGCCGGTCCAGGCAGCCGAGGATGTGCATCATCGTCGATTTCCCGGAGCCCGACGGCCCGGTGATGCACACGAACTCCCCCGCATCGATCGACAGGGAGACGTCGCGCAGCGCGTCCACGCGGTTCGATCCCATCTCGTACGTCTTACCGACATTGCTGAGACTGATCAGAGCCATGCGACGAATCTCCTTCGTTGATAAGGCCGTGGGCGCGGCCGCGGGCCGCGCGGTGCCAGGCACGTCACGCTCAGTTGTCGTCGCCGGAAGTGGCGGCGGCTGCCGCGGTCTCGGCGGCTGTCTCGTCCTCTGCCTGGGCCATCTCGGGGGGTTCGTTCAAGCCCGCGTAGTTGTAAAGGACGGTGGCGACGGACTTCTCTCCGGCGGCCATGCCGTACATCTTCTTGGCACCCTCGATCACGAAATACTCGTTGGCCGCGTGGGCGTTGCCACCGCTTCCGACCTGGCCGCTGACGATGGGAATGTCCAGTACGTCGCCCGCGAACAGATAGGCCGGCCAGTAGCCGCCGAGGATGGACTCCACCTCCGTGAGCGGTTCGCCGTAGCGGACGCCAAAGCTGTCGTACATGCGCTTTACGGCCGCGGTGATCTCGTTGTCGTAGCTGCGCTTGGCCCAGGGTACGTCGCCGACGATATTGATTTCGACGTCTTCGTAGCCGTGCTTGTCGAGGTGCTTGCGCAGTTTGTCGACGATATCGAGACCGTCCTGATTCGGAACGTAGCGGAAGTTGTGCTTCGAAACGATGCGGTTCGGCAGAATGGCGCCGGAGCCGCCTTCGAACATGTTACCGCCCCAGATGCCGTCGAGATTCATCGACGTTCCATAGCGCGCAAGCTTCAGATACTCCAGCGGGTCGTCGGACATGAACTTCGCAACGCCGAGATTCTTCGCCGCGATCTCCATGTCGATGTTTTCCGCGGCCTTCTCAAGCTTGGCCAGTTCGGCGGGGGACATCGGTTCGATATCGTCGTAGAAGCCGTCGATCATGACCTTGTTGCCGGTCTCGTCCACGAGCGTGGTAAGCATCTTGATATGTCGCCACGCCGGTGCATCGACGGCTCTTTTGCGGCCGCCGTGGATGTTGCTGTAGGTCGGGCCCTTGCCCCAGGCCTCGCCGCTCGTGATCAACTCGACGAATACACAGCCTTCCGAACCACCGCCGATCCCACCCTGGCGGCCGAAACGGTACATAGCGTCGGCCTCGGCGAAGAGTTCCGGGTGATCGCGGACAAACTTTCGATAACCGATGGACATGCGCTCTTCATCGCCTTCCGCGACGAAGATGAGATTGACGGGGAGCTTGCCGGTCACCGCCTTGATGGCCATGAGGGCATTGAGCTGTGTCATTTGCGGCCCCTTGGAGTTGGTCGCGCCACGGCCAATCATGACCTTCGCGTAGGGCTCCTGCTCGACGAGCCGCCCTTCAAAGGGAGGTGCTTTCCATAGCCCCGGCTGCGTGACGGGCATGGTGTCATACATCCAGTACACGGCGAGCGTTTTCTCGGCGCCCTCGTCACAATTGGCGTAGACGACCGGGTTTCCCTGCTGTCCCCATTCGGTGATGCCAACGTCGTAGACCTGAGTCTCCTGGCATCCGAGCTGGTCGAAGAACCCTTTGACCATGTAGGCCGATTCCTGAATGCCTTCGCCGGTGTTCGAGATGCTCGGTTGCTCGATCCAGCGGCGCAGATTCAGGACGTGTTCGTCGATGTTTTCGTCGATGTAGGCAAAGATCTCTTCCAGCTCCGGGTTGTGGATCTGGCTCATGTCAATCGACAGTTCTTCGTCGCCGGTGACCCGTATGCCGAGCGTGGGAGCCGCCGGTGTCGTTACCGTAGCTTCGACCTCGGCGGCGGGCGCGGACGCTTCTTCATCGCCACAGCCGCTTAATAAGGCCGTTGCTGCCATAACTGCGAGCGCGATCGGCTTGAAGTGAGTTTGTCGAAGGGGGGCTTTACCTGGGTTCACGTACATCACCTCTCTGCGATCGCGGGTCCAGCGACGTTGCCGGCCAGCGCTTGTGTCGTCCTGCTTATGCAGGCCCTCGGATGACCAATACAAAAAATATGCCACCGATTGCCCGATAGTGCGAACAACTGTACGTAATACGGGCGAGCGTGCGAAGCGATGTTCCGGCGCGCTGCGTCGTTTTTTCCATGGCATTGCTCTGAGGAATGCTTTCCCGCGTCCTTCGAAAGTGCTTGGGGCATAGTTCGACGCACCGAACCGGTCCGTTCGGCCAGGGCCAGAGGGAGAAGAGCCAGGTAGGGTGCAAAGCCGTTCAAGAGTGGCACCCGTCACCGGTGCTCTGAACGTTCAGAAGCACTACCGAAAGTGGTTTTGAAGCCTGTAAGGGCACTTATAAAAAGAACGAAGAGCGCGAAACAGGACTGTCCCAAATTGGGGCGCTGCTGTAGAGCGGGGCACCACGACAGTACCTTGGTATTAAAGTTCCCGTACTTTTTGCATCGTTTTACGGGCCTGCGAATTCCTTCACGAAATCGTACGCCTGTACACCCCGTGTATTTCCTGAAGGCCGCGTAGCTAAGCCGCATTGGGCACCCCGCTCGCGGTCTTTAACGCTATTGCGGCCGCATCTTCGCCGGTGTTCAAGGGGATTTGGCATGGGTCTTGCCGACCAAGACGTGCTTACGTCCGATTGCAATGGCGCACCGGAATAGAGCCCAGGACACGGCGCCCTTGGTTGCCCGCGTTTCCTGGAGCCCCTGACGAGCCGCGCTGCATGGCGACCTAAGCATCAGGTTTAACGAAGCTGGGGACAGTACCCGAGGGGTTCGATTGCATGCGAAACAGATCTTTTTTTCCGACACATCGTCTTTTGAGCCTGGCCTGCGCAGCGGCCACGGGCGCAACGCTGCCTGGCCTGGTATTTGCGCAGGAGGGCAACGTTCTGCGCGAGGAAGTGGTGGTGACCGGTTCCCGCCTGAACCGGACCGGGTTCGACACTCCCACACCGGTCACCGTTATCGGCGAGGAGGAGATCAACGCCGAGGCCGCTCCCAGCATCGATGCCTTCGTCGCCACGCTGCCTTCAGTCCAGGGCAGCGGCAACTCCTCAACCAGCTCTGGATCTCTGTCGGCGGGAGGCGCGGGGGTTGCAGACATGAACCTTCGCGCGCTTGGATCGCAGCGGACGCTGGTATTGCTTGACGGCCAGCGCAACGTCCCGTCCCGCTCCACCGGCCAGGTGGACGTCAACACCATGCCTCAGGGCCTGATCAAAAGCGTTGAGGTGGTATCGGGCGGCGCGTCCGCGGCCTACGGCTCCGACGCCGTGGGCGGCGTCATCAACTTCATCCTCGACAAAGAGTTCACCGGTTTCAAAACCCGCGCCGACTACAGCGAAACGAGCCGCGGAGATGCACCAAACGGACGCTTTGGCTTCACCGGGGGCCTGGACTTTGCCGACGGACGCGGCCACTTCATTTTCGATACGGAATTATTCCGCTCCGAGGGAATTCATTACGATTCGCGGGACTGGAATCTCGATGGCTATCAGGCCGTGAACAACCCGCGTGCCGGCGAGCCGGGCCAGCCCCGCTTCCTGGTGACCAATGATGTCGGAATTCAGGCCTACGCGCCCGGCGGAATCATCAACCTGGTTAACGGCAACGGGCCCGGTAACGATCCGACCGGCCTCGTTGGCACCTACTTTGGGCTCGGGGGACAGCCAAACCAGCTTGCCTATGGCGAGGTGACGGGGCAGTGGATGATCGGCGGCGACTGGGAAGCGCTCCTGGATTCCATGCGCGGGACCAACTCCCTGGCCGCCGAGGACAACCGCGACAGCTTCTTCGGACGCGCGGATTTCGAACTCACACCCAACATTACGGCCTTCGCTCAGGCGTCCTACGCGCGCTACGACGGCTACAGCTTCTACATCCGGCCAACGCAG
>JBCDIW010000042.1:0-18109 GCA_038748515.1 Pseudomonadota bacterium | reverse complement strand
GTGCTCGCGCGTCTGCGGCATCGGGCCGTCCGTGGCGCCACACACCAGGATCGCGCCGTCCATCTGCGCCGCGCCGGTGATCATGTTCTTCACATAGTCCGCGTGGCCAGGGCAGTCCACGTGCGCGTAGTGGCGGTCGTTCGACTCGTACTCCACGTGCGAGGTCGCGATCGTGATGCCGCGCTCCTTCTCTTCCGGTGCGTTGTCGATGCCGTCAAACGCCACCGCTTCGCCACCGAACACTTCCGAGCAAACTCGCGTCAGCGCCGCCGTCAGCGTCGTCTTGCCGTGGTCAACGTGTCCTATCGTACCCACGTTGACGTGGGGCTTATCGCGCTCAAATGTTTCCTTTGCCACTTTGCTTCACCTCTCCAATCAGCGTTGGTTAGTTGGTCTGGTTGCTCTTGATAATGTCTTCGGCGATGTTGTTTGGCGCCTCGGAGTACTTGGAAAACTCCATCGTGTAGGTCGCGCGACCCTGCGTTGCACTGCGCAGATCGGTGGCGTAGCCAAACATCTCTGCCAGGGGCACCTCGGCGTTTACCACCTTGCCCGAGGGATTCTCATCCATTCCCGCGATGAGACCGCGACGACGGTTCAGGTCACCGACCACATCACCCATGTTCTCTTCCGGCGTTACTACTTCCACCTTCATGATCGGCTCGAGCAGGACAGCACCGCCTTCCTGAGACAGCTTTTTGGTCGCCATCGACGCAGCGATCTTGAACGCCATTTCGTTTGAGTCCACGTCGTGGAACGATCCGTCGTAGAGCGTCGCCTTAAGCCCGAGCAGCGGGTAGCCGGCGAGTACGCCGTTCTGCATCTGCTCCTCGATGCCTTTCTGCACCGCCGGGATGTACTCACGCGGGACCACACCGCCAACGATTTCGTTGACAAACTCCAGGCCTTCCGCGCCCTCGTCTTCCGCGGGCTCGAACTTCACCCAGACGTGACCGTACTGGCCCCGGCCACCGGACTGACGCACGAACTTGCCTTCGATCTCCGAGGTATTGCGAATCGTCTCGCGGTACGCCACCTGCGGCTTGCCGATGTTCGCCTCTACGCTGAACTCACGGCGCATGCGATCCACGATGATGTCGAGGTGCAGCTCACCCATGCCGGAGATGATCGTCTGGCCCGTTTCCTCATCGGTCTTCACGCGGAACGAGGGATCTTCCTGGGCGAGCTTGCCCAGCGCGATGCCCATCTTTTCCTGGTCCGCCTTGGACTTGGGTTCCACGGCCACGGAGATCACCGGCTCCGGAAACTCCATGCGCTCAAGAACGATCGGCTGCTCCTGCGAGCACAGCGTATCGCCCGTGGTGACGTCCTTCAGGCCGACGGCGGCAGCGATGTCGCCGGCGAGCACTTCCTTGATCTCTTCGCGGGAGTTGGAGTGCATCTGAACCATCCGGCCGACGCGTTCCTTCTTTTCCTTCACGGAGTTGTACACCGAGGTGCCACTCTCGAGCGTGCCGGAGTAAACGCGGAAGAACGTCAAGGTGCCGACGAAGGGATCGGTGGCAATCTTGAACGCGAGCGCTGCGAAAGGCGCGTCGTCGTCCGCCACGCGCTCTTCCACGGTCTCCTCTCGGTCGAGGAGCGTGCCCTCTATGGCCTTGACCTCGGTCGGCGCCGGCATGAATTCGATCACGCCATCGAGCACCGCCTGAACGCCCTTGTTCTTGAACGCGGAGCCGCCCATCACGGGCACGATCTCGTTGGCCAGGGTCCGTGTGCGGATGCCCAGCTTGATTTCGTCTTCCGTGAGCTCACCGTCTTCGAGGTACTTCTCCATCAGTTCCTCGGTGGCCTCGGCGGCCGCCTCCATCATGAACTCGCGCATCTCGTCGACTTCATCCTGAAGCTCGGCGGGCACATCCTGGTACTCGAAGGTCATACCCATGTCGTCTTCGGACCAGATGATCGCCTTGTTCTTGACCAGGTCGACCACGCCCTTGAACTCGTCCTCGGCGCCTATAGTCATCTGCAGGGGAACCGGGTTTGCACCCAGGCGCTCCTTGAGCTGCTCAACTACCCCGCGAAAATCGGCACCGGCGCGGTCCATCTTGTTGACGAATACCATGCGCGGGACTTCGTACTTGTTGGCCTGGCGCCACACGGTCTCGGTCTGGGGCTGGACACCAGAGGAGCCGCAGAGCACCACGACGGCGCCGTCGAGGACCCGCAGAGAGCGCTCCACCTCGATGGTGAAGTCCACGTGCCCGGGAGTGTCGATGATGTTGATGCGGTGCTGATCGAACTGCTGATCCATGCCCTGCCAGAAACAGGTCGTGGCCGCTGACGTGATCGTGATGCCGCGCTCCTGCTCCTGCTCCATCCAGTCCATGGTGGCCGCGCCGTCGTGAACCTCACCGATCTTGTGAGAAAGACCCGTGTAAAAGAGCACACGCTCCGTCGTCGTGGTTTTACCCGCATCGACGTGCGCGACGATGCCGATGTTGCGATAACGACCAATCGGGGTTTTGCGAGCCACCTTGATGTCCTCGTTAGTAAAAGTTGGTCTGGATCAGAAACGGAAGTGCGAGAAGGCCTTGTTGGCTTCCGCCATCCGGTGCACGTCTTCGCGCTTGCGCACGGCGTTGCCCTTGCCCTGGGAGGCATCGAGGATCTCGCCGGCAAGACGCTGGCGCATGGACTTCTCGCCGCGATTACGGGCGTATTCGACCAGCCAGCGCATGGAAAGTGCCACGCGGCGTGAAGGACGCACTTCGACCGGCACCTGGTAGGTGGCACCACCGACGCGGCGCGATTTCACCTCGACCATCGGGGCGATGTTCTCCAGCGCCTCGTCAAACACTTCGATGGGGTCTTTGCCGGCGCGATCCTTCACGATATCCAGAGCGCCGTACACGATGCTTTCGGCCACGGACTTCTTGCCGCTGACCATTACGTGGTTCATGAACTTCGCAAGCGTAGCGTTGCCGTACTTGGGATCAGGCAGCACCTCGCGCTTGGCCACCACTCGTCTTCTTGGCATGGTTACATCCTTTCTTCTTCAGGTTATCCGGATACCGACCTGCCACGAATAGGCGGGGGCGGCAGAGATCCGGCCTTACTACGTTGTCATCGGGTGACGGGCACCCGGTTGCTTCTCGTTTGTTTGTCTGAATTCGGGCGGTGAAACCCGATTTGGAACCGGAGCCTTACTTGGGTCGCTTGGCGCCGTACTTGGAACGCCCGTTCTTGCGATCCGCCACGCCCGAGGTGTCCAGACTGCCGCGCACGGTGTGATAGCGAACCCCAGGGAGGTCCTTCACGCGGCCACCACGAATCAGCACCACGCTGTGCTCCTGCAGGTTGTGACCCTCACCGCCAATGTAGGACGACACTTCGTACCCATTGGTCAGACGTACACGGCAGACCTTGCGCAGCGCCGAATTCGGCTTCTTCGGGGTCGTGGTGTACACGCGGGTGCAGACACCGCGGCGCTGAGGGCAACCCTGAAGCGCCGGTACGTCGCTCTTTTCGACCTTGCGCTTGCGCGGCTTGCGCACCAGCTGATTGATTGTTGCCATTACTTGCGTTCTCCAGCAGTGTTACAGGCATTGCCCTCGGGATTCCAGATCCAGGCGCGACGCCGTCACCACGGCGTTGATCAGCGCTGGTTCCGCTCCGGTCCTCGCTGCGCCGAACGCCACGCTTAACGCCGCATTAACCGCCGCTTTAACCGCTACGACGACGTCCAGTCGCGTTCCGTTCACAGGGAACTTACGCGTCTCCACGTGTCTTGCCGGGATCCAGAGGGATACGCACCAAGGGCAAGGAGCAGGTGCACTTACCTGCCCCTGCAAAAAGGAGGCGGCATTCTATAGACGCGGCTGGAGAGCGTCAACAGGAAGTCTTCGCCCCAAGCAGAGGGGCCTGAAGCCATCTGGCGCGCGTCACCGCCAGTGTGCCCGAAGACCTTCGGCGGCGGAGATCAGGGACCCGTGACCGTGTCTCTCCAGACCCCCTTGAACGCCCCGAGACAATGCGGGCGTTTCTCGGCGGAAGATGGGATCCTGACCTCGGGCGCGATGCGCTCGGGGGCGACTCCTCGGTCGCCCCGGCTGAACGAATCAGCGGCCGCGCTTAATTCCCCGCCTGCGACAGACCGCCGTGCATGAGTCGCCAGGCGTACAGATTGGGCGTCGCGCAGTTCATGCGATCTCCCAGAGCGGCCGTCACACCCATCCACCCGCCGTTGTTGAAGTAGGCATCGAACGCCGCGCCCATGGCGCTGTGACTGCCCCAGGACTGAACGTGATAGTAATCAAAGTCCGGATCACCCGCGCCGAGCACCGGTACGAAGGCCCAGGACGCGGCCGTTTCTCCCAGCTCCGCCATGGCCATACTGGCCGTGCGATGCGCAGCCACCGCGTCACCGAGCTGCACGCCGTCCGCGCGGGTGCAGCGTTGAAACCACAGCGTTCCCCTATCCCAGCTCATCGCTTCCTGCGGCACCAGAATCGGCGTGACCGCGGCCATTGTGTTGTTGCAGTCAAGAACCTCGGCGAAGGTGTCACCGACATCGCCGCGGTCCGAGGCCCAGGCGTCATAGCCGGCGCCAAAACCCGCACCGGTGGTCCAGGCGCCCAGGAGACCCACGTCCCACTCTGAGTCATCCTCATGAAACTCCGGCCATACCATCCAGTAGGAGTAGTCCTTGTCGTACTCTGCCACCCAGGCGCTAAACGCCGCCGTCAGACGCCTGAGGTCTTGCGGCCCTTTTCCGTCCATATACTCACAGACCATCAGCTCCGCCGGCGCGAACTGCATAGGCGCGGGAAGGTGGTTGTCTGCCTGCGATGGGAGAGATGTGATTGCGAGGACCGCGCTGCTCATGAGCGCGCTGCACGTGACTGTGTTCATGGATTGCCCCTTTAGTATTCTTTTTTGAATTCGGCCGACGATGGCACGGCGCTCTATGCAAGGTAGGCCATGTCGTTGCGGCGTCAATCAAAACCTGGGTAATCGGTCGGGCTAAATTCAGAAGGCAAAAACAGGAGACAAAAAAAGGCGGCCCGGGGGCCGCCTCGTGAATGAGCATCGCTCGATTTATTCGGCGGTGCTGTCCTGCAGCGCCTCCGTGAGTGCTGCTTCGATATCCTCGGCGGATACCATGAGCTCGCCCTCTTCCTCGGAGCGACGCTTGCGCTCCTCGTGGTAGGCAAGTCCCGTTCCCGCTGGGATGAGACGACCGACCACGACATTCTCCTTGAGACCACGGAGATAATCGCGCTTGCCGGTGACCGCCGCTTCCGTGAGGACGCGGGTGGTCTCCTGGAAAGAGGCCGCCGAGATGAAGCTCTCCGTCGCCAGGGACGCCTTGGTGATACCCAGGAGCTCGCGCTCCCCGGCGGCGGCCACAAGGTTCTCGGCCTGGAGGCGCTCGTTCTCCTCCAGGAAGGTGTTGTACTCCACCTGCTCACCCTTGATGAAGCTCGAATCGCCCGGCGAGGTGATCACGACCTTGCGCAGCATCTGGCGAACGATCACCTCGATGTGCTTGTCGTTGATCTTCACACCCTGGAGGCGGTAGACCTCCTGGATCTCGTTGACGATGTACTTCGCCAGCTCCGCAATGCCCTTGAGACGCAGAATGTCGTGGGGGCTGAGCGGACCCTCGGAGATCATCTCGCCCTTCTCCACGGATTCACCCTCGAAGACCGACAGCGTGCGCCACTTCGGAATCAGGGACTCGTAGTGGTCCGAACCGTCGGGCAGCGGCTTGCCGTCCGTCGGAGTGATCACCAGGCGCCGCTTGCCCTTGGTCTCCTTACCGAAGGACACGGTTCCGGAGATCTCGGCGAGAATCGCCGGCTCCTTGGGCTTGCGGGCTTCGAAGAGGTCCGCAACCCGCGGCAGACCACCCGTGATATCGCGGGTCTTGGAACCTTCCTGCGGGATACGCGCCAGGACGTCACCGGCCTCAACGCGTGAACCATCCTCCAGGCCTACCAGCGCCTGCGCAGGCAGGAAGTAGTGGGCAGGAACGTTGGTGTCCGCCAGACACAGCTCTTCTCCGGCGTCATCGACCAGCGTGATCGCCGGACGCACATCCTTGCCCGCCGCGGGACGCTCAGCGGGGTCCATAACCTCGATGCTCGACAGACCTGTCAGTTCATCGGTCTGACGACGGATCGTGATGCCTTCGTCCATGCCGGAGAACTTCACCGTACCCGCAACTTCCGTGATGATCGGGTGGGTGTGCGGGTCCCAGGTGGCAACGATGTCGCCCGCGGTGACTTCCGTGTGGTCCACCTTCTTGATCAGCGCGCCGTAGGGAAGCTTGTAGCGCTCCCGCTCGCGACCGACCTTGTCCAGGATGGACAGCTCACCACTCCGGGACACGGCGATCTGGTCACCGTCGGTGCGATCCACGGTCTTCACGTTGTGCAGTCGAACCGTACCGTCGTTGATGATCTGAATGTTGTCCTGCGCCGTCGCCCGGCTCGCCGCACCACCGATGTGGAAGGTACGCATCGTCAGCTGCGTACCCGGCTCACCAATGGACTGGGCCGCGACAACGCCAATGGCCTCACCCATGTTCACGCGGTGACCGCGAGCCAGGTCACGACCGTAGCAGGCCGAGCAGATACCGTGGCGCGTGTCGCAGGTGATCGGCGAACGTACTTCGATCTCGTCGATACCCATTTCTTCCAGGCGACGGATCCAGCGCTCATCGAGCATGGTGCCGGCGGGAATCGCGATCTCCTCGTCCGTGCCGGGACGCATCACGTCCTTGGCCACGATACGACCCAGCACGCGATCACCGAGAGACTCGATGATGTCGCCGCCGTCGATCACCGGCGTCATGAGCAGACCGCGGTCCGTACCGCAGTCCGGCTCCGTGACCACGAGATCCTGCGCGACGTCCACAAGACGACGCGTGAGGTAACCCGAGTTGGCGGTCTTGAGCGCCGTATCCGCGAGACCCTTCCGGGCACCGTGGGTCGAGATGAAGTACTGCAGTACGTTCAGACCCTCACGGAAGTTAGCCGTGATCGGCGTCTCGATGATTGAGCCGTCGGGCTTGGCCATGAGGCCGCGCATGCCCGCCAGCTGGCGGATCTGGGCGGGTGAACCCCGGGCGCCGGAGTCCGCATACACGAACACGGAATTGAATGAGTCCTGCTCTTCCTTGTCGCCGTCGCGGTTGACCACGGTCTCCTTGGAGATGCCCTGCATCATGGACTTGGACACGAGATCGTTAGCCCGGGACCAAATGTCGATGACCTTGTTGTACTTCTCACCCTGGGTCACGAGGCCCGCAGCGTACTGCTCCTCGATCTCCTTCACCTCGGCTTCGGCCTGGTCGATGAGTTCGGCCTTCTCCGCGGGAATCTCGAAGTCGTTGACACCGATAGACGAGCCGGAGCGCGTCGAGTACTCGTAACCCGTGTACATGAGCTGGTCCGCAAAGATCACCGTCGACTTGAGGCCGACCACGCGGTAGCACTCGTTGATGATCTGCGAGATGGCGCGCTTGGCCATCGGGCGATTGACCATCTCGTAGGGGATGCCCTCGGGCACGATGTCCCAGAGCAGAGCACGGCCCACGGTCGTCTCCTCGATGGCGCTGCGCTCCTGGCGCTCGCCTTCCTCGGAGAAGGTCACTTCCTTGATACGGACTTTTACACGCGACTGAAGCTCGGCTTCGCCGGTGATGTAGGCGCGATGCACCTCGTTGTAGTCGGCGAACACGCGACCTTCACCGCGGGCGTTTACGCGCTCGCGGGTCATATAGTAGAGACCAAGTACCACGTCCTGCGACGGCACGATGATCGGCTCACCGTTGGCCGGCGACAGGATGTTGTTCGTGGACATCATCAGGGCGCGCGCTTCGAGCTGGGCTTCCAGGGTAAGCGGTACGTGAACCGCCATCTGGTCGCCGTCGAAGTCGGCGTTATAGGCCGCGCACACCAGCGGGTGCAGCTGGATGGCCTTACCTTCAATGAGCACGGGCTCGAACGCCTGGATGCCGAGACGGTGCAGCGTCGGGGCACGGTTCAGGAGCACCGGGTGCTCACGGATGACTTCCGCGAGGATGTCCCAGACTTCCGGCGGCTCGCGCTCGACCATCTTCTTGGCGGCCTTGATCGTCGTGGCGAGGCCACGCGCTTCGAGCTTGCCGAAGATGAACGGCTTGAACAGCTCCAGGGCCATCTTCTTGGGCAGACCGCACTGGTGCAGCTTGAGCGCCGGTCCAACCACGATCACAGAACGACCGGAGTAGTCGACGCGCTTGCCAAGCAGGTTTTGACGGAAGCGGCCCTGCTTGCCCTTGATCATGTCGGCCAGGGACTTGAGCGGGCGCTTGTTGGAACCGGTGATGGCCCGGCCGCGGCGGCCGTTGTCCAGGAGTGCGTCTACGGCTTCCTGAAGCATGCGCTTCTCGTTGCGCACGATGATGTCGGGCGCGTTGAGGTCCAGGAGCCGCTTGAGGCGGTTGTTCCGGTTGATCACGCGGCGGTACAGATCGTTCAGATCGGAGGTCGCAAAGCGGCCGCCGTCCAGCGGTACCAGCGGACGCAGATCCGGCGGCAGCACCGGCAGCGCGTTCAGAACCATCCACTCCGGGTTGTTACCGGAGTTCGCGAACGCTTCCATGAGCTTGAGACGCTTGGAGAGCTTCTTGATCTTGGTCTCGGAGTTCGTCTGCGGGATTTCCTCGCGCAGGCGCGCAATCTCGCTGTCGATGTCGAGCTGCTTCATGAGGTCCTGGATGGCCTCGGCGCCCATCTTGGCCGTGAACTCGTCGCCGAACTCTTCCATGGCCTCGTAGTACTGCTCGTCGGTCAGCATCTGCGAGTGCTCGAGGGTCGTCATGCCCGGATCGGTAACGACATAGGACTCGAAATACAGCACGCGCTCGATGTCGCGCAGGGTCATATCCAGCAGCAGGCCGATGCGCGAGGGCAGCGACTTGAGGAACCAGATATGCGCTACGGGCGAAGCCAGCTCGATGTGGCCCATGCGCTCCCGGCGCACCTTGGCCAGAGCGACTTCAACACCGCACTTCTCACAGATAACGCCGCGATGCTTGAGGCGCTTGTACTTGCCGCAGAGGCACTCGTAGTCCTTCACGGGCCCGAAGATCTTGGCGCAGAACAGGCCGTCGCGCTCGGGCTTGAAGGTCCGGTAGTTGATGGTTTCGGGCTTCTTTACTTCACCGAAGGACCAGGAGCGGATCATATCCGGTGATGCGAGGCCGATGCGTATCGCATCAAACTCATCCGACTGTCCCTGGGACTTAAGAAGGTTAATCAAATCTTTCAAGGCATATCCTCCACGAGGTGTTTTTGCCGTACCGGGCGAGACCTGTCTTTAGCGCCAGGGCCGCCCGATCACCGAATCCTTAGGTGTGCGTCGCGTTATTCGCTTTCCAGCTCGATATCGATACCGAGAGAGCGGATCTCCTTGACCAACACGTTGAAGGACTCGGGCATTCCCGGTTCCATACGATGGTCGCCATCGACGATGTTCTTGTACATCTTCGTGCGACCGGCGACGTCGTCGGACTTCACCGTCAGCATTTCCTGCAGCGTGTACGCCGCGCCGTAGGCTTCGAGGGCCCACACTTCCATCTCACCGAAGCGCTGGCCGCCGAACTGCGCCTTACCACCCAGCGGCTGCTGCGTGACGAGACTGTAGGAACCGGTGGAGCGTGCGTGCATCTTGTCGTCGACAAGATGGTTCAGCTTCAGCATGTACATGTAACCCACCGTGACCGGCCGATCGAAGGCGTCGCCCGTACGGCCGTCGTACAGGGTGAACTGCCCGCTCTCCGGCATGTCGGCGAGCTCCAACAGGTCCTTGATGCTCTCTTCCGCCGCACCGTCGAACACCGGTGTGGCCATGGGCACGCCGCGGCACAGGTTGCGCGCCAGTTCGAAGACTTCGTCATCCGAAAGGCCCGCAATGTCCGCTGCGCGACCGGCACCGTTGTTGTAGATGCTCTCGAGGAACTTGCGCAGTTCACTGACCTTGCGCTGCTCCTCAAGCATCTCGTCGATCTTGCGACCGAGGCCGTGCGCGGCCATACCGAGGTGCGTCTCCAGAATCTGTCCCACGTTCATGCGCGACGGCACGCCCAGGGGATTGAGCACGATATCCACGGGCTCTCCCTGCTCGTCGTAGGGCATGTCCTCGACGGGCATGATTACGGAGATCACGCCCTTGTTGCCGTGACGCCCGGCCATCTTGTCGCCGGGCTGGATGCGACGCTTGACCGCCAAATACACCTTTACGATCTTGAGCACGCCGGGGGCGAGATCGTCGCCGCTCTGCAGCTTGCGCTTCTTGTCTTCGAAGCGCTCCTCGAGCTGCTTGTTCTGCTCTTCAAGCTGCTGCTGTGCCGAAGCCAGTGCCTCGTTGAGTTCGGGCTTGTCGAGCTTGAGCTTGAACCACTGATCGCGATCAAGCTCTTTGAGGACCGCCGCTGACAGCTTCGTACCCTTGGAGAGACCGCCGCCGCTGACCGTGGTTGCACCATTGAGCAGGTTGCCCAGGAAGGAATAGGTCGCCTCTTCGTAAATGCGGAACTCCTCCTTCAGGTCCTTGCGGTACTCGTCGAGCTGACTCTTCTCGATCTGCTTCGCGCGAGCGTCCTTCTCGAGGCCGTCGCGGGTAAACACCTGAACGTCGATAACCGTGCCCTTGGTGCTCGACGGCACGCGCAGCGAGGTGTCTTTAACGTCCGAAGCCTTCTCACCGAAGATGGCGCGCAGGAGCTTTTCTTCCGGGGTCAGCTGCGTCTCGCCCTTTGGCGTGACCTTGCCGACGAGGATATCACCGGCGTCAACCTCGGCGCCGATGTACACGATGCCGGACTCATCAAGGTTCGACAGAGCGCCCTCACCGACGTTCGGGATATCGCCGGAAATCTCTTCCGGACCCAGCTTCGTGTCGCGGGCGATGCAGGTGAGTTCCTGGATATGGATCGTGGTAAAGCGATCCTCCTTTACCACGCGCTCCGAGACGAGAATCGAGTCCTCGAAGTTGTAGCCGTTCCAGGGCATGAACGCGATACGCATGTTCTGGCCGAGGGCCAGCTCTCCCATGTCGATCGACGGACCGTCGGCGAGAATATCGCCGCGAGACACCGCGTCGCCGCGGCCCACGATGGGACGCTGGTTGATGCAGGTGTTCTGGTTTGAACGCACGTACTTGGTCAGGTTGTAGATATCCACCGGCGCCTCACCGGGACCAACCTCGGCGTCGTCGACCCGCACCACGATGCGGCTCGCATCCACGGAGTCGATAACACCCGGACGCTTGGCAACCACACACACGCCGGAGTCGGCGGCGACAAAGCGCTCCATGCCCGTGCCCACGAGAGGCTTCTCGCTCCGCAGGGTCGGAACGGCCTGACGCTGCATGTTCGAGCCCATGAGGGCGCGGTTGGCGTCGTCGTGCTCGAGGAACGGAATGAGCGCGGCCGCGACGGACACGACCTGCTGTGGCGACACGTCCATATAGTCGATGCGCTCCGGGGGCATCACCGTGAATTCGTTCAGGTGACGCACGGCGATGAGATCGTCCACGAAGCGCTTGTCGTCATCGAGGCTTGCCGAGGCCTGAGCGATCACGTGATCGGCCTCATTGATCGCCGACAGGTACGCGATATCGTCGGTTACCACGCCGTCCACCACCTTGCGGTAGGGCGTTTCAAGGAAACCGTACTCATTGGTGCGCGCGTAGACCGCGAGCGAGTTGATCAGACCGATGTTCGGACCTTCCGGCGTCTCAATCGGACATACACGGCCGTAGTGCGTCGGGTGCACGTCGCGCACTTCGAAGCCCGCGCGCTCGCGGGTCAGGCCACCCGGACCAAGAGCCGACACCCGGCGCTTGTGGGTGACTTCCGACAGCGGGTTGTTCTGATCCATGAACTGCGACAGCTGGCTGGAGCCGAAGAACTCCTTCACCGCGGCCTGCACCGGCTTCGCGTTGATGAGATCCTGCGGCATGAGGCCTTCGCTCTCGGCCATGGACAGACGCTCTTTCACCGCTCGCTCAACGCGCACCAGGCCCACGCGGAACTGGTTTTCGGCCATCTCCCCAACGCTGCGGATGCGGCGGTTACCCAGGTGGTCGATATCGTCGACCATGCCCTTGCCGTTGCGGATTGAGACGAGCGTTTGCAGCACGTCCACGATGTCTTCCCTGGACAGCGTGCCTTCGCCGGTGATCTCGTCGCGACCAAGGCGACGATTGAACTTCATGCGTCCCACGGCCGACAGGTCGTAGCGGTCCGAAGAGAAGAACAGGTTCTGGAACAGGTTCTCCGCCGACTCCTTGGTAGGCGGCTCGCCGGGGCGCATCATGCGGTAGATCTCTACCAGGGCTTCGAGCTCGTTGCGCGTGGTGTCCTGGCGCAGCGTGTCCGAAATGAACGGACCGCAGTCCAGTTCGTTGGTATAGATCGTTTCGACGGACTTGATGTTGGCCTCGCCCAGCTTGGCCAGTACTTCTTCCGTGAGTTCGGTGTTGCACTCAAACAGCACCTCGCCGCTCGCCTCATCCACCACGTTCTTCGCGAGTGAACGACCGTGCAGATACTCGGCGGGCACAGGCAGCTGAGTAACGCCGGCCTCATCGAGCTCGCGAATGTGGCGCACGGTGATGCGCCGGCCACGCTCAACGATGACCTTGCGTCCGATCTTGATGTCGAAGGCGGCGATGTCACCGCGCAGGCGCTCGGGCACCAGCTCGATCTGGTATTCCCCTTCTTCGTCCGTCGTGAAGGTGTTGAAGTCGTAGAACATCGCCAGGATTTCCTCGGAGTCGTAGCCGAGGGCGCGCAGCAGGATCGTCGCGGGCAGTTTGCGGCGACGGTCGATGCGGGCGAATACGAGGTCCTTGGGATCGAACTCGAAGTCGAGCCAGGAGCCACGGTAGGGGATGATCCGCGCGGAGTAGAGCAGCTTTCCAGAGCTGTGCGTCTTGCCCTTATCGTGATCGAAGAACACACCCGGCGAACGGTGCAGCTGGGAAACAATCACGCGCTCCGTGCCGTTCACGATAAAGGTGCCGTTGTCCGTCATGAGCGGGATCTTGCCCATGTAGACTTCCTGCTCCTTGATGTCTTTGATCGACTTGTTGGAGCTTTCCTTGTCGTAGATGATCAGGCGCACCTTCACCTTGATCGGGCAGTCGTAGGTCACGCCGCGCAGCTGGCACTCAGCCACGTCGAACTCGGGAGTGCCTAGGCGATAGTCCACGTACTCAAGGGCGGCATTACCGCTGTAGCTCACGATGGGGAAGACCGACTTGAAGGCGGCGTGCAGGCCGTAATCCTGGCGCTCATCCGCAGTCACATCCTGCTGCGTGTACTTGCGGTACGAATCGAGCTGTATCGCGAGCAGGAACGGAACATCCATGACGCTCGGCAGGTTGCCGAAGTCTTTGCGGATGCGTTTTTTCTCAGTGTACGAGTAGGCCATCTGTACTCCCCGGAGCTGTGAACGCGGTCATCACGCCGCGCGAAAATTCGGGTCCCGATGCCTGGCCGTGACGAGGCACGACGCGAGAATCGGGAAGCCTGCCAGCGGCTCACAATCGAGCCTGCTTAAGCAGGAAAAGGCCGGCGAGCCCCAGGCCCGCCAGCCTTTGTCAGACCGGAGCGAACTCCGGTCGAATATCAAGCTTACTTAAGCTCAACGGAGCCGCCGGCTTCCTCGAGCTGCTTCTTGACATCTTCGGCTTCTTCCTTGGAAGCCCCTTCCTTGATCGGAGACGGTGCACCGTCGACAAGGCCCTTGGCTTCCTTGAGGCCAAGACCCGTAACAGCGCGAACCACTTTGATCACGTTTACTTTCTTCTCGCCTGCGGCGGTCAGAACGACGTCGAACTCAGTCTGCTCAGCAGCAGCGGCGGCTTCGCCACCGGCTGCAGCGGCCGGAGCCGCGGCAACGGCTGCAGCCGCCGTAACGCCAAACTTCTCTTCCATGGCGTCGATGAGTTCAACAACTTCCATCACGCTCATTGAGGCGATGGCTTCCAGAATGTCGTCTTTGGACATACCCATGAGGTCTATACTCCTATACTTAAAGCTCGATGAAGCGGTTCACCGCCTGTCCCGAGCCCGTTTCTCCTGCCGTTTCCCCACACCGCCGGCGCATCATGCGCGGAGGCGAGCTGTGGATAGTCGAGCAGGCCGTGGACTGTTGCGTTAGAGGGCGCCGGGCAAATGCCTAGGCTGCCTCCTGTTCCTTCTGATCGCGTACTGCGGCCAGCGTGCGCACCAGCTTTCCAGGTACTTCGTTCATCGTCTGTGCGAGCTTGGTGACGGGCGCCTTCATGACGCTCATCAGCATGGACAGCGCCTGTTCGCGCGTCGGCAGCTTCGCCAGCACATCCAACTGTTCCGCACCCAGCATCTGGCCGCTTACCGCCAGCGCCTTGACTTCAAATTCCTCGTTGTCTTTCGCGAAGTCCTTGAAAAGCCGTGCCGCGGCGCCCGGATCTTCCATGGAAAATCCGAACAGGGAGGGGCCTACGAGCGCGTCGTTGATGCACTCATACTCCGTTCCCGAGAGCGCGCGCTTGGCCAGGGTGTTGCGCACAACGCGCAGCGTTACCTGGTTTTCGCGAGCGTCCTTCCGCAGCGCCGTCATCCCGTCCACCGACACACCACGTGCGTCAGCAATGACGAGGGACAGGGCACTGGTGGCAGTCTCGTTAACTTCAGCTACGATCGCTTTTTTGTCTTCGAGTCCAATTGCCACTGGTTTTACTCCTGGATTGCTTGTTTCAGCGGCGGCACCCCGTAGAGATACCGCTGCCACCCGTTGTGGTGGAAGTCCGGTTTCCCGGCTCGTCAGTGACGACAGAGCAAGGCCCGATCAAGACGTTCGCGACCAGCGCTACCGCCCCACCATTTCAGCCATCTGCGTAGGTTTTGGCGCCGCGCAAAGCGCTTTGCCGCGATTAAGCATTGCCTGCGATGTCCCTTGGCTTACATTCAGCTTTCCTGAAGCTGTCATGAAGACGTCGGGGCGCAAGCAACGCGCCTACGGTCTTTGATGGTCTTCCGTATTCGACGGGTGGTCCCAGCAGTCCAGCGTTACTGGCCTGTTGGCTTCGGGCATCGGCCCGAAAGAAACAACCGCGTTACAGAGACCTCAAAGGGCAGTCCCACGAGAGTCCGTCGCTTTGCGACGCTCTCGATAGATTTGCCGTCACTCACCCCTCCGTGGATGAGCCCGCTTCAACTTCGCCTTGCGGCAGGCGTCGAAGCATGGCCTGACCCGCTGAATCCGTTCAGAGATCCAGCGAAGCCTGATCGATGGTCACGCCCGGCCCCATGGTGGTGGAGAGCGTGACTTTCTTCATGTAGACACCCTTCGCTGCCGCCGGCTTGGCCTTCTTGAGATCAGCCAGTACGGCTTCGAGGTTGCCGCGGATCGCATCCGCCTCAAAGCTGATCTTGCCGATGCCGCCGTGGATGATGCCGTTCTTGTCCGTGCGGAAACGCATCTGGCCGGCTTTCGCGTTCTTGACCGCCGTTTCCACGTCCGGTGTAACCGTGCCCGTCTTGGGGTTGGGCATGAGGCCACGCGGACCCAGGATCTGACCGAGCTGGCCGACGACGCGCATCGCGTCAGGCGAAGCGACTACAACGTCAAAATCCATCATGCCGCCCTTAACCTGCTCGGCGAGCTCTTCCATGCCAACGAAATTGGCACCCGCGGCAGTCGCCTTGTCCGCGTTATCGCCCTGTGCGAAAACCGCGACGCGAACATCGCTCCCCGTACCGTGAGGCAAAGTCGTCGCTCCACGCACCGCCTGGTCGGATTTCTTGGCGTCGACACCGAGCTTGACCGCGACCTCGATCGTCTCATTGAACTTGGCCGTTGCCGTCTCTTTCAGAAGACCCACGGCCTCATCGAGGGGATAGGAGCGATTCGCGTCGACCTTCTCGCGAAACATTTTTAAGCGCTTGCTGAGCTTGGCCATCAGTTCACCCCTTCAACGTCAATACCGGCGGAACGGGCGCTGCCGGCGATGGTGCGCACGGCGGCGTCCATATCCGAAGCCGTGAGATCCGGCCACTTCTGCTGCGCCACCTCTTCAAGCTGGGCGCGATTCACCTTACCCACCTTGTTGGTGTTCGGCTCGCCGGAGCCCTTCGCGATACCGGCTACCTTACGAAGAAGTACGGCCGCGGGCGGCGTCTTCTTGATAAAGGTAAACGAGCGGTCGTTGTAAACGGTGATCACCACGGGAATCGGCAGGCCGGGCTCCGTGCCCTGCGTATCGGCGTTGAACGCCTTGCAGAATTCCATGATGTTCACACCGTGCTGGCCGAGGGCCGGGCCCACGGGCGGGCTCGGGTTGGCCTGGCCGGCCGGTACCTGAAGCTTGATGTAAGCCTCGATCTTCTTTGCCATGGGATAGTCTCCGTGGGTCCAAGCGATGACCGTCGACCTCGGGTCGAGATTCACCTCCCCGTTCCTGGGTGCCGGCCTGGCTGCCGGTCAACCCCGAATTACGGGAGGCACAACGGCCTCCCTTGGATGGCTGCGAACTTCCGCAAGCAGCCGTTTTTCACTCCGCCAAACGCTTCGCTCAGCGCAGGGCGGCAGTGATCAAGCCTTTTCGACCTGACCGAATTCCAACTCCACCGGGGTGGAGCGGCCAAAGATCAGAACCGCCACATTCAGGCGACTCTTCTCGTAGTTCACTTCCTCAACGACACCATTAAAGTCGTTGAACGGCCCGTCAATAACGCGGACCATTTCGCCGGGCTCGAACATGGTCTTCGGCCGCGGCGCCTCGGTGCCTTCCTCGATGCGATTCAAAATCGCATTGGCTTCGGCGTCGCTGATCGGCGAGGGCGCGTCGGCCTTGCCGCCGATGAAGCCGAGGACGCGGGGTGTTTCCTTAACGAGGTGCCAGGTCTCGTCATCGAGCTCCATCTGCACCAGCACATAGCCCGGAAAGAATTTCCGCTCGCTCTTGCGCTTCTGTCCCGCGCGCATCTCGATGACCTCTTCCGTCGGGACAAGCACATCCCCGAAGCGGTCATTCATGCTGTGCAAATCGATGCGCTCCTGGAGGGCGGTAGCGACCTTTTTCTCATAGCCCGAGTAGGCCTGCACTACGTACCAGCGCATGGCCATCCGAGGCTGCTCTGCACCGCCGGCCGCACCGCCATTCGTCTCGCCATTCCCGTCCATATCTTCCATTTGAAGTCCGTCTTCTTCAGCCGATGGCCAGCGACGCCAGCCAACCCAGGAACGAATCGAGTCCCCAGAGGATCAGCGCCATCAACAGCACGAACGCGACCACGATCATCGTGGTCTGCACGGTTTCCTGGCGGGTCGGCCAGACAACCTTGCGAATCTCCGTTCGCGACCCCTTCACCAGGGACCAGAACGACGCGCCTTTCGCGGTCTGCAGAGCAACGAAACCGGCAACCACCGCAAGCGCCACGATCGCCAGGATGCGGTACAGCAGCGACTCGTTGGAGAAGTAGCTGTTGCCCACAACCGCCACGCCGACCAGGACCGTTACGACCAGCCATTTCAGGGAATCGAACCGGCTTACCGGTGCGTCTGTGCTCATCGCGGTGTTATCACCTTTCCTGTCATACCCAAGTCTTTCTCAACACGCTGCCATTGCCGACTGCCCCGCCTCGTCGCGAGGCCCGTCGCGAGATGGCAGGCCAGGAGGGAATCGAACCCCCAACCTGCGGATTTGGAATCCGCTGCTCTGCCAATTGAGCTACTGGCCTATATCTCTCGGCGCCGTCACTCCCAGTGCCGTCACTCTTGCTACCGCTTGCTACCGTTACTCGTCGTGCCGCCACTCTTTATGAGACGACAAAGCCGAATCTCAGGATTCGGCTCCAAATCTCAGACACTGTCGCCGCGGTAGACCAGGTGCGAGGCCGCTCGGTGAATAGCCACCAATGCGGCGCGCCAGGACCACGAGGACTGTATCGACGCTTTACTCGATGATCTTGGCCACCACGCCAGCACCCACGGTGCGGCCGCCCTCGCGGATCGCGAAGCGAAGACCGTCTTCCATCGCAATCGGCGCAATCAGCGTCACCACCATCTGGATGTTGTCCCCCGGCATCACCATCTCAACG
>JBCDIW010000041.1:0-18890 GCA_038748515.1 Pseudomonadota bacterium | reverse complement strand
CTACGGTGGCCCTGTTGCGTCAGAAATAGCGCCAGGCTAGGCGCGAGGAGAGAAGTTTGGTGGTTCCAAATGAACGAGGAGTAACGACGACTGGCGCTATTTCTGACGCAACCCAAAGGGCTGACCCTGTTTTCGCGCCCAGCGGCGTTAGAAATCGCTTATGTGGGCCCACCACACGGCGCGATTCCTGCCTTGCTGGGCGCGAAAACAGGGTCAGCAGGGCCACTGTAGGTAGTGTTAACAGGCCCTAGAGAGGTGCACCCGCATGCCTGCCAGCTTCTTTCCTGCCACGCGCTACTCGCTCCTGACAGCCGTTCTACTCTGCCTGTCAGCCTGTGGTGGAGGCGGCAACGGTGGCGTCGCGACTCCCGATCCGCCCCCCGTCATCGTCGCTCCCACCGGCCTTCTGATTCCTCCGGCCGACGATGACGCGTTCGTCGATGCCTTCAGGCGCAGCCTGGCCGTGCCGAGTGGCACAGCCACAGGCGGTGAGGGCGTGGCACAGCCGGCACCGGGTCTCGATGCCAGCGGATTCACGACGACCTATCGCCTGGAGCCGACGGTAGACGAACACGATGTCGTCAAGTACGACGGCGAGCGGTTGTTTATTGCCCCTACACGGGGGTTTGACTGCTGTTTCTTTGTTGAACCCATCGCTGCAGATGCCGCGCTCCCTCCGCCGCCACCGGATCCGGGTCCGCGTCGCATACGCATTTTGGGCACGGACCCCGGTAGCGCGACCGCAAGCGAGCTGGGTGCCGTGGAGCTTGACGAGGGAGACACGGTCGAAGGTCTCTACGTGACGGGAGACCGCCTCACAGCACTGATGAGCAGCGCCTGGTGGGGACAGCACGGTGGCGGCTTTACGGATATCGCTATTTGGCGATCTGAAGACGTCAGCGTCGTTTTGTTCGATGTTTCGAATCCCGCTGACCCGCGCCAACAGTGGCGGCTGGACGTGGAAGGGGCCATGGTTACGAGCCGTTTGCTGGGAGACAGTCTGGTCCTGGTAACACGCCACGTTCCCGATATTCCGGATCTCGTCTACGGTCCGAGAATTACCCAGAGCGACGATGCAGAGTACCAGGCGATCCTCGACGGTCTACGAGCCGAGGACCTGTTGCCCGCGGTCAGCGTGAATGGGGAATCCACGGCGGCCCTGACGGCGCAGGACTGTCTCGTCACGGATGCGGACAACGAACTTGCGCCCGAAGCGTCCGGCTATCCGGTCCTCACAACGGTCTGGCGTATCGACACGACCAATCCGGGAATCAGCGATGTGCTGTGCTACGCGGAGCCTGCCGACGGCGTGTACGTTTCTCCCAACGCTCTGTATATCGCGCAAACGATCTACGATGATCCCCAGGCCGTGGACTCGCTTGTCCATCGCATCGATCTCGCGGACGGGCTCAGCTATGAAGGCTCGGGCCGCGTCGGAGGGAGCCTGACCGGTCGCGGACAGCCGGACTTTCGCATGAGCGAGCGCGACGGCGTGCTGCGCCTGGTCACGACGCGCTGGACCGGCAATGAAGACGATGCTTTCGATCATCGGCTCTGGACGCTGCGGCTTGCCGAGGATCGTCCCGAACTTCAGGTGCTTGCCCAGCTACCGGAGGAAGGCTCCGAGACCGCAATCGGCAAACCCAACGAAGACCTGTTCGGTGTGCGCTTCGTCGGCGAACGGGCCTACCTCGTCACCTTCGAGCGCATTGATCCCCTTTACGTTATCGACCTGGCCGATCCTGGGTCACCGGCAATTCTCGGCGAACTTGAAGTGCGCGGCTTCTCCGACCTTCTGCATCCCGTGAGCGATGAACTGCTGCTGGGTATCGGCGACGACGGTGAGGGGCGCGTAAAGGTGGAGCTCTTCGATGTTTCCGACCCTGGCCAGCCCGAATCGCGCTCCGTGAGTATCCTGGCGTCGGATGCGCAGTGGGGCTACAGCGAGGCGCGCTACGATCGTCGCGCATTCACCTATCTCGCCGACGTGGATGGCACGGACCGTTTCAGTGTGCCGCTGAGCGCGAGCCTTGCAACCGAGTCGGGCTTTGTGCAGGAAGAGCGCCTCTACCAGTTTGAAGTCCAGGACAAGGCGATCGCGGCCCGGGCGCAGCTGCTCGAAGTTGGCGTACTTCGAATCACGCCGGAGAACTACGTCGAGGCCCGACCGCGGGCCATCTTCGATGGCGATGCCGTGTTCTTCGTGCTTGGCGAGAGCCTCTGGTCCGGGTTCTGGGGACAGTCGCTGGATGCCATGGGGCCTTTCTAGGGTGCTCCCGCACCGCGGTGCAGAGCGGGAGCGCTAACCAGAGGTCGCGGCTCCGGCTGTCCGTTGTAATCGCAATTGCAACTCATTATCTTACGGGCCCTCAGAGCAGCACGTCCTGCGGTACACGGTGCACTCATTGAGCTTCACGGGAAGACTCCATACTCATTCCAGTTCGCGAACGGCTCAGGCCGCTCGCCGACGGTTCAGTGCCCTTGCCAGCGGAGTCGTGCTCGGCTGCGCGCTGGGCGCGGTCGAAGTCTCGGCGCAACGGGCCGCCGAGAACGTGGTTCGCGCCGCAGATGACGCCTTTGGCGCCAGCGTGGGCGAAGAGCAGATTGGCCTGTACAGCTCCGGCAATGTTCGCGGTTTCAGCCCCACGAGCGCCGGCAATATCCGCCTTGAAGGCCTGTTTATTGACCGGCAGGCCGGCTTCAGCGGGCGCCTTGTGAGCGGCTCTTCCATCCGGGCAGGACTTTCCGCGCAGGGATATTTGCTGCCGGCGCCCACGGGTATCGTCGATTTCTCCCTGCGAAGGGTTGCGGAGGAACCGACCCAAAGTGTCATTCTGCGTCTCAATGAGTATGGCGGCTACGGTTTCGCCGTCGATCTCCAGGGCCGGTCTTCGGGGGGCAGCCTCGAAGCCACGGGCGGTGTCGGTTATGACCGTTTTGAACTCGGCGACGGCACCACGGACGAGTTTGCGAGCATCGGCGGCACTCTTCGCTATCAGCCCTCAGAGCGCATCGAGGTCACCGTATTTGCAGATCATCAGGCCACCCTCCAGGACCAGCTCTCGCCCCGCTACTTCCCACAACGCGGAAGCATTCCGCCGCGCGTGCCGCGGCGTACGTTTGTGGGCCAGCCCTGGGTCGAGATTGGTATAGACGACTACAACGCGGGTCTCGTGGCAAACCTTGAATCCGAATTCGCGGACTTCAGTCTCGGGGTCTTCCACTCCGCCTCTGAGACTGACCGGCAGGCCGGCCAGTTCTTCACTGATGTAAGCGCTGATGCCAGCGGCCGGCGACTCGCTTTTCTGGGGCCACCACGGGACTCGGTTTCCGATTCCCTGGAGGCCCGTGTTTCGCGTCAATTCGGTGCGGGAGATCGATTTCACAATGTTTCCCTCAATATTCGCGGGAGACTGCGAACGAGGCGCTTCGGCGGAGGCGTCGACATCGATTTGGGGGAAGGGCGCGTCGACGAATCGGCAGTCGTGCCAGAGCCAGACGTGGCGTTTGGTGAGCGCAGTCGTGAAGAGGTCGAACAGCTGACCGCCGGCATGAGTTACGACTTGCGCTGGAGCGGTGTCGGCCAGCTCAATCTGGGTGCCCAGAGAACGGACTACGAACGCGTTCTGACAGACCCTGGCGCCGATCCGCTGCTGTCGGAATCGAATCCCTGGCTCTACAACGCTACTGGTGCGCTTCAGCTGCGATCCTGGCTCGTGGCCTATGGCGGCTACGTAACTGGATTCGAAGAGAGTCCCACTGCACCGTCCATCGCACTCAATCGGAACGAGGCCCCTCCGGCAATTGAGACGCGCCAGGCCGACGGCGGGCTGCGTGCGCGCTTCGGCGAACTTACTGCCGTGGCCGGCGTTTTCGCGATCGAGAAACCCTTTTTCGGGCTCAATGAAGACCGATTTTTTGTGGAACGGGGCACCGTGACCAATCGAGGTGTCGAGGTTTCGCTGGCCGGTGCCCTGACGCCGGAACTGCAAATGGTGTTTGGAACGCTGTTCCTCGACGCGACGCTCAAGGGTGGAGCGGTCGACGAAGGCGCGCTCGCGCCGGACCCCGTTGGGGTCGTCAACCGGGTGAGTACGGTGGACCTGGACTACCGCCCGCGCTGGGCGCCGGGCTGGTCCTTCGATCTCGGGGTGACCAGCCGAGGCGAGGAGAACGGCGACGAATTGGGCGAAGTTAAGGTGCCGGAGCGCACCCTCGTGGATCTCGGTTTCCGTCGCCAGGTCACCGTGCGGGACCGAACGCTGGTTGTCCGCGGCCGCGTCAACAATCTGTTCGACACCTTCGGATGGAGCGTGTCCGGCAACGGCGCCTATCTGTTTGAGGGGCCGCGCGCGTTCACGCTTTCCCTCCGAGCCGATCTCTAGGTCGATGCGGCCGAAATCTAGCCGCTGTGACTTTCGTTGCCTGCGTCCGAAGTTCAGGGCGATGATCTGCAGTGAAATGGGAGCACAGGTATGAGTCTCGTCATCGATCGGGGCGGCACCTCTCTCGACCACATCGCCCTCTGTGTGCCGGATACACGCAAGGGAGTTGCTGAAGTCGCGGAGCTTACGGGCTTCAAGCCGACCCTGCGCGACCCCAATCCCGACACGTTCTACTGGAGCGGGGCGCTGCCTCTGGGCCACGACCGCTTTCTTGAAGTGCTTGGTCCCAATCCCCTATACCGATCGTTCAATCCGTTCATCGAGACCGTGAAGCGCCTGGACCGGCCTCGCCCGCTGTTCTGGTATGTCGCCACTGGGGACTTCGTCGCGTTCGAGAAAGCGGCCGCGGATGCGGGCGCACCGGTAGAGCGAGTCGTCGAGCAGGAAGCGCGCTATGAAGATCTGCACATCAGCTTCAAGCGGGGGATTATCGGACCCGGTTTTCTGAGCGTTTGCCCCAACGTCATTGAATGGCGCGCGCGCACCAGTCTGCTCAGTGAGCAGCCGGGGCCGGTTTACCAGGGACTTGATCTGTGGCACCCCGAAGCCGATCGGCTCAATTCGGTGTTCTCGACCCTGGGGATCGAGCAAAAGGTCCAGGCGGGGGAGCACTACATGAAACTCCGTCTCGGCACCCCGAAGGGCGATGTCAGCTTCGAGGGCGAGGGACTGCAGATCCGCGGTGCCGGCATGTGGCTGCAGTTCGCGGCCTTGTACGCGCGCTGGCTCCTTCACCGAACGGGATAACCCTCGGCAGTTTCGTGGTAAAACAACGTCCGCAGTCATCGCCAGAAAATTCCCTTCTCAACGGCGGGCATCCTTGACCCAGAAATCGGCGAAGCAACGATCGAAGAAGCTCACGCGGGAACGCGTCGTCGAGCAGGCGCTCAAGCTGACGCGACAGCAGGGTATGGAGTTCTCCATGCGAGACCTGGGGAACGAGCTGGATGTTTGGCCCATGGCTGTCTACCGCCATATTGAAAACCGCGATGCCCTGCTCGGAGAGGTTGTGGATGCGGTGCTGGCCGAGGTTCTGAGTGACGAGGCGCTTCGCCAGCTCAACGATCGTCGTGGCTCCTGGCGTAAACGGGCGATGCGCTTTTGTCTGCACTGCTACGACGTGGTCGTTCGCTACCCGGGTTCAGCACAGCTGATCGTCGGCGGCACTACCTTTTCTCCAAATCGAATTCGTCTCACGGACGTTATTATCGACTTCCTCGTTGATCTGGGTCTGCCGCCGCGACGCGCGGCAGAAATTCTGCACTCTATGTCCCTGATGCTGTTTCAGGCAGCGACCCTGGATCAGGAGAGGCGGGACGGGAGCCCGGGGCTTGAGAACTTCGCGGCCGAAGCTCTGCGATCGGACTCGCGCATCACTGATCCGGAAATACTGGACGTGTTTCTCAATACCTCGCTGCGGGAGCGCGCCGTGCGCGGCTTGGACATCATCTTTGCCGCGATTGAGTACGAGCTGCAGTCTCATTCCTAGAGCTCGTTGAGAAGTCCAGAAGCCAGTCGCTCTAAGCCCTCATCCGCGCCGGGCACCGGCCGGTGGAAGAGGACAAAACGCGTAGCGCTCGGTGTTGCCGTCCTTGCGGCGCTGTTTGTTTTCGGCACCCATTTTTGGCTTCGAGACACGCTTCCCAACTACCAGCGGGAGCTTGAGAGCGCGGCCCTGTTCAGCGCTGTAACCATCTCGCGCGACGGCGCCGGAGTCCCGTACATCCGGGCCCGTTCTCTGCACGATGCCGCCGTCGCCATGGGCTACGTTCAGGCCCAGGATCGCTTCTGGCAGATGTCCGTCATGCGCCTCGCCGTCGCGGGCCGCCTGTCCGAAGTGTTTGGCGAAACGCTGCTCAGCGTTGATGTGAACTACCGCATCCGCGCGCAGCTACCGCGAGTCGCCCGGCGCTCCGAAGAGCGCCTTGATCCTGGGACTCGAAAGCTGTTTCAGGCCTTCGCGGACGGCGTGAACCTGGCGATCTCAAGCGGTGAGGCGACGCGATCTCCGGAGTGGGCTCTGACGGGTATGGTTCCCGAGCCCTGGACGGCGTCGGATATCAACAACGCATTTACCCTGTTCGCGGAAACCGCTTCCGACGGCGATCGGGAGCTTCGGCTGGCCCGTCTCGATGACGCTTTGCCGGCGGCGCTGCGCGAACTCTTTCTCGCGCCGTTGCCGACGGAGTTTCCCACTCTCTATGGCGACGTCGGGAATCCATCCATGCATTCCGGTGGCTTTCCCGATCAGCCGAGTTCCCGCGGCACAAACTTTTTCGTGTTTGGCCCGCAGCGAACCGTCAGCGGTGCTCCCATTCTCGCCGTTGATCCACATCTGCCTATCCAGGCGCCATCGCTGATCTACCCTGTGCGCCTGTCGCTTCCGGACAACGAGATTGCGGGGGGTGCGTGGATTGGCACTCCCGCCGTGGCCTTCGGACAAAATCGCCATATTGCCTGGGGCATGACCCACCTTTTTGCGGACACCGTCGACTACCTCGTGGAACGCGTCGATCCCGCAGCTCCAGGCCGCTATCTGACCCCGGGGGGGCGGGAAGCGTTTGCCTATGAAACGGAGACCTTTGTCCTGCGCGGGGGAGCAGTGCGCGAGATCGAGGTCAGGCGCACGCACAACGGCGTCGTTGTCAGTGACGACTTCCTGGGGGACCAAGGAGCGTCGCCGGATGCTAACGCGCGATTCTCGATCATGGAACGGCGCTTTGGGGGAGGCCACGTGCTGGTGCGCAAGGACGTCGCGAGCGTCACAGGTTCGACCACGATCAAAGCGCTGCTTGAGCTCAGCCAGGCACGCTCCTGGCCCGAGTTTCGCCAGGCACTTCACGCCTATGAATGGACAAACAACGTCGCGTTCGCCGATCGCCGGGGAAACATCGGCGTACAGATGGCTGCGCGCTTGCCCCGCCGCATCGCCAGCGGTGACTGGCGCGGGCAGCGTCTGGCTCACACCTGGCGCGGCGAAGGCGCGTGGGACGGCTTCGTTCCCTTTGAAGATCTACCGCATATTTTCAATCCGAGTCAGGGCGCCATCGCCGATTCGAACAGCCGCGCTGTCGGTCCGCGGCACCCATTCCGCGTCGGCGATAGCTTTGCACCGCCCTGGCGGGTGCTACGCGCGCAGGCACTCATGGCGGCACGGGAACGCCATACGCCCGATTCCGTAGCCGCCATGCAGCTCGATGTGTACTCCGAAGCCGCGGCCTACCTGCTTCCCCGTCTTCACAAGCTGCAGGTCCGTGACGGCATCGCGAGCGACGCGCTCGCATTTCTGCGGCCCTGGGACTACAGGATGAACCTGGATGCTCCCGAGCCCTTACTCTACGCGGCCCTTGCGGCGGCGTTACAGGAGCGCCTGATCAACGTCTGGGGGCCAGCCGCAGCGCGGCGCCACGCCCAGGCTATGCTGCTTGGACGGATTCTCGACGCCGGCGATCCCGTCTGCGATCACCCCGCTACGACCCGCACAGAGAGCTGCAGCGAAGCGGTCAGCGCTGCGCTGGAGAACGCCGTTGCGGCCCTGAGTGCGGCGCACGGTACAGACATGCGGGCCTGGCGCTGGCGCGATGAGCATGTGGCGTCGTTCGAAGCCATCTACTCCTGGGACTACATTCCCTGGCTTGGCACCAGTCTGAGGACTCGTGTCGCGACGCCCGGTGGCCAGAGCGTGCTGAATCAGGGCAGCATGCAACGCAAAGGCGTGCCGGTCGACCATCTGCTTGAGGGGCTTAACTTTGCGCACACCTACGGCGCGACCTTTCGTCTGATTGCTGATCTCGGCGATCCGTCGAACTCCCGCTGGGCGTTCACTCCCGGGATTTCAGGAAACATCGCATCACCGCACTGGGATGATCAGGTTGCGGGCTGGGCGCGAGGTGAGTTTCGTCCGCTCTTCGAGGAGCCGTCGTTGGGGGCACCCACGACGGTGCTCCGACCCGGGGTTTCCACACGCTGAACACGGCGTCGATTAGCGCGTCGTTCGGTTCCGAGCTCCCGTCGCTCCAAGGCTTGCGAGGTTCGAACCCCTGAGCCTGGACCCCGGGTACGGTCCGTCCCTGAGACAAAGAATCGCAGACGCGCCGACGGCCAGAAAGCGAGGGCCCATAGGTAGTAATAGTAGTCATTCTCATTGACGCAGCATCGACGGGCGCCTAAAGTGTACGCCGTACACTAAAGTCGCCGATTGCGGCCTTTCCCAAGGAGCCCGACGTTGTGAATCGCCAACCCCTACCACCCTTCGCATTAGCTGGTGTCGCCGTCGCCCTCGGTTCAGTGCCGGCAATGCTTCAGGCGCAGACCGAAGCAAGCGGCAGCGTTGTGCAGCAGCAGATCGACAGCCGCGGCAATGCCATCGAAGAGGTTGTGGTCACGGCAAACCGGCGTCCGCAGCGCATTCCGGAGATAGCGCGCTCGGTCATTGTGCTCGACGAGCTCGTGATCGATGAGAACCTTGCGAAAACCTCCAACATCGCCGACCTGCTGGGTGCCAGCGTGCCCGGCTTCGGACCTCCGGCAGTGACGGACATCGATCGCACCCTCACGCTGCGCGGCCGGAACGTGCAGTACCTGATTGACGGCGTCCCGATTCAATACAACGGAGGGACCGGTTACGGCGGTTTCGCCCTGGCTAAGTTTGACCCCGAGATCATTGGCCGCGTGGAGGTGCTCTACGGACCGACGTCCGTGTACGGCGGTGGCGCCACCGGCGGCGTGATCCAGTATTTCACCCAGCAGCCTGCGGAAGGCGATCCCTTCCAGCTCCGGCTGCGCGTGCAGAGCACGACATTTCTCGAGGATTTCGCCGACAGCGATACCACGAGCTACAAGACCACCATCGGTGCCAGCGGCGACCTGGGTCGCTTCGACTATCTCGTGAACTACAGCTATGACCGGCAGCGCGGAATCATCGACGGGGAAGGGGATCTGGTGAATCCGGTGTTCTACGGGTTCACCAATGAAGACTTCTACTTTGGAAAAGTCGGCTTTGACATCAGCGACAGCCAGCGCATTGAGGCCTTTTACAATTTCACCGAGTTTGAGACGGATCGCCCGGCCACCCTGCTGACGATTGAGGACGACGGCCGCGCGACGGCGGAGATCAATCCGAATCCGCCGGCCGGCGGGCCCAGTCCCCTGTCTCCATTCAACGAGAAAACCTTTTGGAACATCAGCTACACGAACAGCGATCTGTTTGGCGGCTCGCTGCTCGTGCAGTACTACGATCGCGAGGACGAAAACGCCATTGGACTGATTGATCTGCGCGCGCCGGCCGCAACGCCGACCTGGCCCCAGGGCTGGCCCGACAACTACACGGCGAGTTTCGCGGATGAGGGCAGCGGTTTTCGCTCTCAGTTCGCTCTGCCCTTTGCGGAGCGCTGGAATCTGATCTTCGGTTTTGACCGCGACGAGCAGTCCCGCGCCAGCGACGCCCAGGTGTACTCCCTGTCGCCGGACTTTGACCAAAGCGGTGATATCGGTACCGTGGTGCGCGACGGCCTCTTCCTCTTTCCCTTTGAACTGGAAACCTGGGGCGTGTTTGCCCAGATCGAGTACGAAGTCAGCGACAAGCTGCGACTCACCGGCGGCCTTCGTTACGAGGATGTCGAATTCGAGATTGGTGCCGGTACCCGTATCTTTGAAACGACGCTGGACGGCAACGGCAATCAGGTGAGCCGCCCCGGCGGCGCCGGGGCAAGCGACGGCGACGCGTGGAACATCGGAGTTACCTGGGACGCCTTCACCTGGGCGAGCCTATTCGCCAACATCAGCCAGGGCTTTGAGGTTCCCGGCCTGTCCCAGGTTGCCGGGATCGTGCCGCCGGACCAGGAACTGCGCAGCAATGAGGCCGTGTCTCCGCAGGTGGTCGACAACTACGAGGTAGGTTTGCGCGGCGCCGTGGGCGTCTGGCGTTACTCCTTCGCGGCTTACTTCGCGGATTCGGAGCTCGGCCAGAATTTCATCTACGATCCGGTGACCAACCAGGGTGAGTACAACCGTTCGCCGCAGGAAAACTATGGTTTTGAAGCCGTGCTCGGTTGGGCACCGCTGCCGTCCGTGGATCTGCTGACGACCGTAAGCTGGGGAGAAGGGGACTTTGATCCCGACGGCGATGGTCCCCAGGGTGAAGTCCCGCTCACGACCCTCGACATACCACCGTGGAAGTTCACGCTGAACGGGCGCTGGTCGCTCACCGACGATCTGGGCCTGAACGCCCTGCTGCTGGTGGTGGGTGACCGGGACCGGGCCTTCGATGACGGCGTCGATCTCTATGAAATCGACGGCTATACCACGTTGGATCTGGGTCTGAACTGGAACGTATTCTCGGGAACGCTCAGCGCGCAGCTCACGAACGCCCTGGACGAGACCTACATTACGCCGGCCAGCCAGACCTATATCGGCAACCCGATTTTCGCTCCACGTGTTGCCGGGGCGCCAGGTCGTGCGCTGTCGGTGGCGTACAGCCTAACGTTCTGAGTCTGGGTAAATCGAACTTCTGAAAATCGGGTAGACGGCTTCTACCCTGCGACCCAAGCTCGTCGGCGTTTGTAGCCTCGTGAACGGCACCGCCCGTTCGCGGGGCGTCGCTGCCGCGACGAGGGTCCGCGGCAGGCGGGTGCATCGAGCTAGATCAGAAACTTGAGATCTTTAGCGTCGTAGACGACGAAGCCATCCCTGGCCGGCCGAATCTTCTTAGCGTCCCAGCACTTCTTAGCGTCGTCCTGGGTGTGCCCGGGATTGGCGTCGCGAAAGTCGCGCAGGTATTGCAGGTAGTTGTTGCACGAAGCAATTTCGCGACGAAAACCCGGGTCGGATTTCCGTTCTTCCAGCGCCCACCAGGCTTCGACGGCGTCACCGAGCGACCTGCCAGGATTCGAACGAACCCAGGTCATGAAGTCACCGTGACAAACAAATTCGGGGCCGATGGCATCGCTGAAAAAGCGACGCACCCTGGGTCCGAAAGTAATACAGTCGGTGATGATCGTATCCATGCCAAGCGGTTCACGATTCCACTGAAAACGGCTTTTGCGGCCCGGCTTTCCCGGTTCCTTTAGGATTTCGCCGGCAAGGGCGGCGGCAACGCGGGCCCGCAGGAGTGCCTTTGATCCGGTTTTTCGCAAGGCCAGGCGCTCACAAAAGGACTCCAGCTGATCGACCGACCAGTACCACCGTTCGAACGCTTCGCGGGTCGTAACCGTGTCGGGGGAGGGTCGAAGGTCGCTGGGCATCCGGTAAAGGCTAGCACGTGATCTGCGCTTCCGAAGGATCCGCCCGTGTCTTGACCAGCCCGGCGGCCCGGTCAAAGCAATGCTTGCTCAATAGCTCAGATCCAGCTCTACCCCCACAACCCTGGGAAGATCAATGGAGCCATAGAGAACGCCATCGGTAGGGAAAACGGCATTGGGAAAGCCGAGACCGCTGACGCGACGCTCGTCGGTGATGTTCTCGGCGAACAGGCGCAGCGACCAGCGCGGCGTGCGATAACCCACCTGTACGCCAAACAGTTCGACGGCTTTCTGGCGATTGTCGACTCCGATCTGAAAGGGGCGCGGGCCCTCATTCAATCGCGTTTCTCCAAGCATAGTCAGTTCGCCACGAACAAACAGTCCCGTCGGGTGGTCGTAGTTCACGGCGAGATTGGCGTCGTACTCCGGGATCAGTTTTACCGGATTGCCGATGATCTGCTCGCGGCGAGCGCCGCCGAAGTCGGTGTAGCTCGCATCGATGATCCCCAGATTCCCGGTGAAGCTGAGCCGGTCTGTCGCCAGCCACTGTCCCTCGATTTCAAGGCCATAGCTTTCGGTGGCGGCATCGGCGCCGATAAAGGATGTGGAGGCGACATTGCCCTGTTCGTCGACGAGGTCGGAAATCTCCTGGAAATTATCGGTCTCCACATAGAACACGGCCGCACCCAGGAAGATCCGGCCATCGCTGGAGCGCCAGCGTGCCCCGAGGTCGAAGCTCCAAAGGCTCTCGGCGTCGTACTCGATTACCTGGTCAACGAAGCCATCCTGCGCCGCCGCGAGATTAAAACCGCCGGGAAGATAGCCGCGGGCGATGTTTGAATACACGGTCAGTGAGTCGGACGCCTCGTAGCGGATTGCGAAGCGCGGCAGCCAGGCCTCAAAGGTATCCTCCAGAGCCAGGTCATCGAACACGAACTGCGTAAAGCCAAGGTCGAGCACGCCCTCCTGCTGCGAGGTCTCGCGGTGGGCGCGGTCGTAGCGTAGACCAACGGTAGCGGTCAGTTTGGGCATGGCTGGTGGCGTGTAGCTGATGGAGCCAAAAAGACCCAGATCTTCGCTTTCGTTGCTTTGCTTTGGTGAATAGACAAAGTCCGGAAGATCACCAGGGCCGATCAGCGAGCCAAGCCGCTGCGTGTCGGTCTCGGTGTAGTAGGACGCACCGACGGAGTACACGAGGGGCTCGTCGTCGTCCGATGACCATCGAACTTCGGCATTCCAGAGCTCCTTGGGATCGATTGATGCGCCGGCGAGAAAAGGGCCATTGCTCCGGTCGATGTCAAAACCCAGGTCATCGAGGTCTTCGGAGCGATAGCTGATCGACGCATTGATCGTTCCCGACGCGAGGCGGTAGTCGGCGCTCACGCCGGCTACCCGTTCCCTGATCTCCGCACGCTTGGGTGCATCGTTTACAAAACGGAAATCTGAGGCACGCAGCGAACCGTTTACCGGTGGTGTGCTCAGGGGGTTGCTCGGATCGAAAAGCCGGCCTTCGGAGTACACGGCGTTGTAATCGTCCACCTCAATGGGAAAGGCATCGAAGCGGTAGATGCCCGGGGCATCCGTGTTGATCATATAGCTCGTTGCATTGACGGTGAACGCAGCGTTTGGTGTCCACCTCAGGCGTCCCTGCACGAACAGTTCATCCACGGTCCCCGGGCCCTGGGGCGTCGCTCCGATGTTCTCCATGTAGTAGTCGCGGTCTGACTGGCGAAAAGCGATCGATCCCTGCAAGGCGTCGACGATCGGTCCGCCGATGAAGCCCTCAAGCTGGTAGGCCTCGCCGGTGTCAAAGCTGGTCGCCGTGGCCGTGATGTTCGCCTCCAGTTCTTCTCCCGGCGGTCTCGTGCGGATCAATACCAGGCCACTCTCCGTATTGGCGCCATAAAGCGTGGACTGCGGGCCGCGGAGAATTTCCACCGCGTCGAGCTGGGTCAGCACCGAGTTGCTCAGTTCCCGGAACGGAATGCCGTCGATGTAAACCGCGGCCCGGTTGACGATGAAGGGGTTGGATTCGACACCGCGGATCGAGATAAATACAGCGCCGAGGGGACTGGATTCGTTGAACTGGACGCTGGGCGCCAGGTCATCGATGCGGCGAATGTCGGTGACGCGGGCATCTCTCAGCGCGCTTGCGCTCAGTACCGTCGCCGATACGTCCGCATCCTGCAGCGTGGTGTCGCGTTTGGTTGCGGTTACCCGCACTTCTTCAATTTTCGTTGGGTCTACACCTGGAGGTGGCACCTGCGCACGAGAATCGCCAGCAGCGAAGGCAGCCGCCGCGGCTACCGCGCGCACGCAGTAAAGCGCGCGGCAGCCGTCGCGATGATGTTTTTTCTTCATGGCCTGGACCCCAGATTGATGCGGCAGCGATTACGTGCTCGAAGAACCGTGGCGGCGGTCGACTTAGGACACGGTCCTACGCCGATTGATTCTCATTTGCAGCCTATCGCAGCCGCTCCCCTGTGGATGCGGTATCGCTTAGGCCCTTAGCCGAAAGATTTTGGATTTCGGCCGTTTTTTCTAAAGCGACTGGGCGGGGCGCCGAAGCGTCGCCGGAACGCCGTCGAAAAGGTGCTGACGTGACGGTAGCCCGCGCCGTGGGCTGCCTCGCTCACGGTGATGCCGTCCCGCTCCAGTTGCTTCCGCGCATTGTCGAGGCGCACATCGCGCATGAAACTGATAACGGGCTGACCGAAGAGCATGGGAAACTTTGCCTTGAGCGCGCTCACGCCAATACCCGCAGCCGCTCCCAGTTCCTTGAGACGATGATCCCGAGCCGGATCTGCCACGACCATATCCCGCACGCGAAATAGCTTGACGCGGTCGGCGCTGGTGAGTTTTTCGGTCCCCGCGATGTCGGTCGTTGTGTCGAGGAGGAGCAGTCGTGACAGCAGATCTAGAGCCAGGCTCTCTGCCGCCAGCTGTCCGGCATAAGAGGCTCCGATCGGTCCTGCCAGCATCGGTACCACCGACGACAGTTCAGCGAAGTAGGGGAAGCGTTCAATCCTGGGCGGGTGTATGCGGTCCCGTGCGAGCTGAGCGAGGGTCTCGTTTTCAAGCTGATCCGGAAATATGCGCAGGCGCACGGCGCGGTTTGAACGACCAGCAACATAGATGCCGTTCAGATCCGCGGTGGTAGTCACGGATACGAGCAGGGCCTGCTCGCCGGAAAATCGCTGATAGTTGCCACCCGGAAGGCGGATCTCGTAGGCATCGGGGCCGGAACTCATGATGATATTGAGCGATGCGTCAATCTTGCCCTCCAGCTTGAAGTCGCTTTTTGCGGTCAGCTCGGAATAGAGTAGCGACAGTCCTTTGCGGAGCGGGAATCCTCGCACGGTTCCCGCGAGGCGAGCGTCGTCAAGCGTCTGTCCTTCGTTGATCTGTTCAAGACCGCCGGGGCTTGAGGCAGCCTGGGATAGACGTTGCAGTTCGTCGATGCTGAATTCTTGAGTGTTGGTCATTCCAGGAAATGGTCGCCTTGTACCGGATGGCCTGTCGAGAATTGCCGGTGGACGCCCGCGGGTGTCGCCACTGGTTTGGATGGCTCCGCATGGTAACCCCAGGGGGCCGTTCGGGCCTTGGTCTCAGTTCTGGCTCGCGGCCGGCCGCTGGCGGGGCATGGTCAGCACCCGAAGCGTTCAGCTAAGCTGCTGTAGTGACCGACGCTCTGCAAATCATCGCCGAAAAAGCCGGTTCGTCGTTCGAGGCGGCGCCGCTTGCCGGCGGCGTAATCTGGCAGTCGATCCGCGAGTACGGCGCGGACCTGCGCTTGCTGAATGAGGTGCCCGGTGGCCTGCATCTGAGCTTTGGCGTCGCTGATATCTGGACGCACAACCCGGCCTTCGGTGGGTTCGAATCGCAGTGCCCGATCATCATGGGTTTCGTTGCGCCTGAGGATGGCGCGCTCTTCGAGACCCGGGTACGAGCGGGCATGGCCCGGTCCTTCGGTATCCACATCAGCGACCTCAATGCTGTCGAAAGCGACCCGTGCCTGAGCGCGATCATCAAGTCCATGCGCGGCGGCCCCATGACGGTAATTGACGGCAGAGCCGCGCGCCGGGTCGCAAACCTGCTGCTTCCCATCGATCCCTGGTTCCAGGGAGACGCGAGGCAACTCGTGTTCCGAGCAAGGGCACTGGAACTCATCGCCGTGGTTGCTGAAGGACTCAAAGATCCGGATCGTCTGAAGCTCCGATCTGTCGATCTGCACCGTGCGCATGCGGTGCGGGAGCACATCGAACAGGATCTTGGGCAGGTATTCAGCCTTGAGAAACTCGCTCAGGAACAGGCCATCGATACACGCGTGATGACGGCGGCCTTCAAACGTGCCTTCGGCGAGAGTATCGGTGTTTACATTGCCCGACGCCGCATGGAGGAGGCGCTGCCTATGCTCACCGAGGGTGCGAGCGTGAAATCTGTCGCGATCAAGCTGGGCTATACGCCGAGTTCGTTCTCCACCGCATTTCGACGCCACTACGGTTACCCGCCAAGCCGCATCCAGGGATGAGCCTCGCGCCATTCGGCTTCCGGATCGCGAACACGAATTTCCCGCAGGCAAAGGCGCCTGCGCTTGATGCTGTCAGGAGTTTTTGATGAAAATGAGACGCATTATTGATTTGCCTCACTGGCGGGAACATGTCACTGCGATCACTTGGGTGGGTTGCCGGGATACCGGCCCTGCTCGCGTCGTCGGACGCCCTCACGCAGGGCGCCGAGTTCGACGAGAACAGGATAGAGTCGGTCGTTGTTTACGGCACGAAGCAGGACACCACGCTCCAGGAAGCCGACGTTTCGGTGACCGTGCTCAGCGCCGACGATCTGCGCGCGGCCCGGGTCACCGACATCCGCCGCATCGATGATCTCGCGCCGAACGTACAGTTCAATGACTCCAGTCCCCTCGGCGCGGTGTACATTTCCATACGCGGCGTGGAGTCCAATCCGTTCATCGTCAACCGCGCGGCGGTCTACATTGACGGCATTCCGTTTCGTGACCTGAGTAATTCCGTGCTCACCCAGCTCCAGTCGGTGGAGGTGTTTCGTGGACCGCAATCGACGCTGTACGGAGCCAATACCGAAAGCGGACTGATCCTGATCAACACGCGTCAGCCCACAGAACGTTTCACGGCCAATGCGACGCTCACGTCCTCAACCTACGATACCGGCGACGCTCATCAGGCCGAAGGATTTATCGGCGGTCCGCTCATTGAGGAAAAACTCGCGGGTTCGCTGGCGTTCCGCTACTCCCGGCGGGATTACTTCCTCGAGAATATTGGCGCCACGCCCCAGGGGCCGGGGGAGATAGATGAGCTCTTCCTTCAGGGCCGTCTAAACTGGACGCCCAACGAAAGGCTGACGGTAAATGCTATCGGCTACGTCATCGACACCGATGCCCCGGGTATTTTCCGCTTCGACGGCTTTCCCGTGGATGTGGATCGATACAATGAAGTCTACGGCGACGGTATTCTCTTCGACCCAACGGACCCCACCGCGCCGGGACCCTGGAACGGCGAGCTGCGTGCCAGCGACTATCGCTTCCCGCACGACGCGCCGAAACGCGCCGAGATCGACGAGGTCGTAAGCGGAATCAGCGCCAGCTACGAGGCCGCCGCGGGCAGCTTCGACATGGCGTTGAGCTACCGCAGCGAAGATATCGACGATCGCGGCTTCGATATCGACGGCACCAATTTGCCCTTCCTTGCCGGTGCCGAGCTTGACGACGTGGAACTGTTCAGTGCGGAGCTTCGCTTTGCCACGCCGATGGAAAGATCAGCGAGTTTCCTTGTCGGTGCCTCCTATTACACCGAAGACAACGTTAGGTCTCTGGGGTCGATCGTAGGCCCCGGAGGGCTCAACGATTTCGACTACGCGCCGCAGCAGGCGATCTTCAGCGACGATGTCGGCGTTTTCGCCTCCTTCAGCTACAGGCCCGAGGCGCTGCCGGAGCTCACCGCGACGGTCGGCCTGCGCTACGATAGGGCGAAGCGAGAAACGACCCAGCGAGCCGGTGAGCTTGACCTGGGTTTTGCCGTGTTCCTCTTTGACGAGCTGCAGCTGGAAGACACCTTCGACGCCTGGCTTCCCCGTTTCGCGCTGCGCTACGAGCCCTCGGATCGGCTTACGCTGTTCAGCAACATTGCCAAGGGCTATCTGCCCGGTGGCTTCAATCTCACCGCCGCCCAGGACGGCTTCCAGGACGATGTCATACGCTTTGATTCGGAGGAGCTGTGGAGCTACGAGCTCGGCGCCAAATGGCAGTCTAAAGGCGGCGACGCCTTTTTAGCGGGCGCTGTCTTCTTTATTGAAGCCGACAACTACCAGGAAATCGCGGCCCTGCTCGACGAGGCCGGGAATATCGTATCCACGTCCTTTGTGGGATCGGACGCCGCGATAGAAAGCTATGGCTTTGAAATCGAGGGACGGTGGGAGCCGACCGCTGAGCTTACCTTCACCGGGAACCTCGGGTGGGTGGAAAGCGAATACACCGATTTCGCCCGCGGAAACGCGGACCAGGTGGTCGGGAACCCGGTCAAGCTCATTCCTCAGTTCGACGCCAACCTGTCGGCCCGCTACGTGCATTCCAGTGGTTTTTTCATCCGCGGAGAGATCAATTTCATCGGTGATACGGCCCTGGACGAAGGTGACCGCAGTGGTTTCACCGCTGGTGCGCTCGACACTCAGGAAGCCGTAGAGATGTATGGACTGCAGTTAGGCTATGAGGCCGATACCTGGGCCCTGCGTTTCTTTGGCGAAAACCTGAGCGATGAGCGCCGTATCAGCGGCACTGGGTTTCCAAACGCGGTCTTCCCGACCGACGGCATGCTTTACGGATCAATTGACTCTCCGAGAATCGTTGGCGTCGAGTTTTCCCTTAACTACTAGACACGCGATCACCGGTTCGCAGATTCCAGGCTGCTGGACCCACGCGGGTCCGAGCGCCAGGTCTCGATTCTTGCCGGGGGCGCTGCCGCAGCCCGCCTTGCACGTCGAGGAGTGTGTCTAGGGCTTTCTCTGATAGTAGCCGTCGAACCAGGCCACCCACTCTCCGTCTTCGTTCTCCTGTTCGAAGAACTGACGTACGCGTCCGTCCTCGAGCGGCGTCCAGATTCCTCGCAGGGGCGCGGCCTTTCCCGTCGCGAGGTAATAAATCGTGCCCTCAAGACGCATGGCCGAACCGTCTCTGGCG
>JBCDIW010000040.1:0-19598 GCA_038748515.1 Pseudomonadota bacterium | reverse complement strand
TGGGCGCGAAAACAGGGTCAGCCCTTTGGGTTGCGTCAGAAATAGCGCCAGTCGTCGTTACTCCTCGTTCATTTGGAACCACCAAACTTCTCTCCTCGCGCCTAGCCTGGCGCTATTTCTGACGCAACAGGGCCACCGTAGGTAGTGTTGACAGGCCCTAGCACTCACGGGCGCATTCGTGAACCTCGGTATACAACAGCACCATGTCGCGCGCCACCGCGGGCAGAACCGCCGCCCGATCGCGGCCGAACTGCAATCGCCGTTGTCACCTCTCGGGTAGGAAGCATAATTTAATGCATATGAATATCATTTGCGCCTGTTATCTCTTGCCGTTAGCATCGCCAATCTTGCCCACGAGTCTCCGGCATGCGGCGCGCCCGCTTCGATTTCAGGCATTCCGAGGGTCCTGCCGCTGCTGAGCCCGACTCGGATGCGCCCGCGGCGGCATCGAACCCTTCGCTTGACCAGACTCTCGCGACCACAGCACCGCCTGGTTCCGATGTAGTCGAGCTCTATCGCCAGAATCTTTCGCCGCTGGCCGCCTACCTGCGCAAGCGTTTCGGCGATGGCCCGCCGGACCCGGACGACATCGTGCAGCTCGCGTTTGAGAAGCTGCTGTCCCGGACCGGTTTGGACGACATTCAGAACGTAAAAGCCTATTTATGGCGTACTGCTAACAACCTACTGCTCAAAGAGAAGCGCGCCCAGGGCATCAAGGATCGCAACGATTTCGAGATCGAACGCCTGTTTTTTGCCTGTGAGGGTGTCGAATTCGCACCCGAGAGGGTCTTACAGGCAAGGCAACAGCTCGATGCCGTCGAGGCTCAGCTGCGACAGATGCCGGAGCGTCGCCGCGAAGCCTTTCTGTTGCACCGCCTCGAAGGCTTGAGCGTGGCCGAGACCGCGCGGCGAATTGGCGTAAGCCGCACTGCCGCCGTGAAGCATATCGCCCGCGCAGCGGCCGAACTGGATCGTTGTCTATTGCGATTGCAGGGGGAGACCGGGAATGAGCATTAGCCGCCCAGGTGACGGCGACATCATTATCTCGCAGGCGCATGAGTGGCGTTTGCTGCTGGAGGACGAGGCCACGGACGATCTGCGGCGCGAGTTCGAGCTGTGGTTGGGTGCCGACGAGCGCCACGCCTCCGCCTACGCGCGCGCGGAGACGCTGTGGGACGCCTTTGCGGTTGTCGACGCGGACCGCGTTCGCTCCTCGGATTCCTCGTCACCGGCGAGACAGCGAAATTGGATCCAGAAGGTGATGGAAAACTGGAGGCGACCGGCGATTCTTCTACCGGTGGCTTCCTTCGCGGCTGTGGCCACCCTCGCGGTGGTGACGCTGATCACCGATCTTCAGCTGCTGTCTCCGGCGGTCCCGTCGCAGCGCTATGCGACCGATACCGGTGAAGTCCGGGTCTTTATCCTCTCCGACGGCTCGGAGCTCACCCTGGGTGCGGCGAGCTCTATCGTTGTTCGCATGGACGAGCACAGCCGCAATCTCATCTTCGAACGGGGCGCGGCTCTGTTTGACGTAAAACCCGATCCGGCTCGTCCTTTCAGCGTCGCCGCGGGTGCTCTGACCGCTCGCGCCCTGGGAACTGTGTTTGACGTGCGCCTCAGCGCCGGGGTGGCTCGCGTGGGTGTGGCCGAAGGCTCGGTGGAGGTGAACTTCGCGCCCGACCGTAGCGTCGCCGCGGTTGCGACGGAAGCGTCCCAGGTACTCGGCGCCGGAGAGCAGATCGCCGCAAGCGCGCTCATCGGCATGGCCTCGGCGCAGCCCGTAGCGGTCGATACCATCGGTGCCTGGCGAAGCGGTCGACTGGTATACGTGGCCGCCACCGTGGAGGAAATTGTCGCGGACGCACGCCGCCACGCGACCTACCCGATCAAGCTTGGGCCGCTGGATGAGCGCACGCGGCGTCAGCGGATCACGGCTTCCTTCGACGCTCACGACGTGGACTCGCTGGTGCAAACCCTGCCGGAAATCTTCCCTCTGACTCTGGAACCGGGCGTCCCGGACGGTGTTTACCTCCGTCAACGTCGCTAAATTCTGATTTTTTCCGTCTCGGGGTGTCATTCCGCCTCGCTCAGGGGTCTCAGGCGCCGAACACCAGAGCTTCTGGCCCAGAGGGAGTAGCACCCTGGCTGCCCCCGGCTCCTGCAGCAAGGAATACACATGACACGCCGCATCATCAGCCGACCGTATCGTTCGGCTATCTTCTTCTTAACGAGAATCACCGCATTCGTACTGCTGGTCGCCGCGAGTCCGTGGGGGCAGGCACAGAGCGCAACGCTCAACCTCAACGAAACGGATCTCAACCGCGCCATTGTCCGGGTCGCCGATCACTTCGGGGTGAACATCGTGGCGCCGGAAGCGTTGCTGACGGGACGCCGGGCCGCTCCGATTGCCGGGGCGTCTACGCCTGAGGACGCGCTCCGCGCTCTGCTGAGCGGATCGGGACTTGAGGTCCGGCTGGCCTCAAGCGGTGCCTATGTGGTCGAGGCCAAGGCAGACGCGCCGGCGAGTAACAGCGAGGCAAGCAGTAGCCGCAGCGAGAGCAATCGGGGCCCGATGGCCATCGAGACTGTGGTAGTGACCGGCGAGCGGGTAAATCGCAGTCTCACCGACACCGTATCGAGCGTGGCCGTACTCACCGAGGAGAGTATGGAAAACAGCGTGATCCTGGAACTCGACGAACTGCTGCAGCGCGTACCGAACGTGAGCATGCTGCCCGACGGCAACGGATTGTCGATCCGCGGCATCGACCAGCAGGGTATTGGCAACGGCACCTTTGACCCCGTGTCTCCCACCAGTGCCATTTACATCGACGGCGCGGTCCAGACTCAATCGGCGGTCGGCAACGGCGTGCTGAGCACCTGGGATATCAGCCAGGTGGAAGTGTTTCGGGGGCCACAAACGGCGACGCAGGGTCGATCTGGATTGGCGGGCGCGGTCATCATGAACACGGCAAGTCCCGGCGACGAGTGGAACGCCCGGGCGCGGCTGGTCGCCACGGACCTGAACCGCGAACAGCTCTCCCTGGCCGGTGGCGGGCCGCTCGTCGATGGAGTGCTTGGCGCACGCCTTGCCATCGAGACGATAAGAAACGACGGCTATACGGAGTTCGATAACGATGGTTCATTTTCGGGCGATCCGGGGCGCAATAACCGGGATTTCGTCCGGGGCAAGCTGCGCTTCACACCGAACGACCGATTGGAAGCGGTGCTCGGCATCACCTACGTCGAAGGCGAGCGCGGTACCAATCAGGTGTCCGGACCGGACTTTTTCGATGGCAAAACAACGCAGATCGTAAACATCCGCGAAAGCGAGGTCGCGACGGGCTCGCTGATGCTCAACTATCAGTTGAACGATGCCTGGAGCCTGCGCGCGGTAACCGGTTTCACCAAGCTGAACTCGGAGACCACCGTCGACCCCAACACCGCCGGTGGGCTGGGACTGGCGGCACCCGCAGAGGGGGACGACCGTACCCTGTCCCAGGAAATTCAGCTCACCTACGACGACGGCGGCCCATTGCGCGGCATCGCCGGCGTTTACTACGCCGATGTCGAGGAAAACTTCGAACGCAGCCTTGAGGGCATCACGACCATCCCGGGGATCGGGACGCTCCTTTTCTTTCGCAATGATGGCTTCGAAAAGGCCTTCGAAAACATCTCGGTCTACGGTCAGCTCGAATATGACCTCAGTGACCGACTGACCGTGACCCTGGGTGGCCGCTTCGAGAGCGAGGAGCGGGAATTCACCAACTTCGCCATCACCGACGTGGAACCCGACGTCCCCTTTATTCCCGACGAGGAGTCCATCTTCGTTGGCAGCGGCAGCGATACGGTGTGGCTGCCAAAGCTGGGACTGACCTATGACATCAACGACCGCTTCAGCATTAGCGGGACTTTTCAACAGGCCTACCGCCCCGCCGGTACGAGCTTCGATCCATCGGACAACTCCGAAGTGCAATTTGATCCGGAGCTCAGCGATAACTTCGACCTGGCCCTTCGCGCGAGCCTCTTCGAGGAGCGCCTGCTCGTCAACGTGAACCTCTTCTACATCGAATACCGCGACATGCAGATTCGTGTCACGCCGGATCCCGCTTTCCCAATCATCCGCTTCGTCGACAACGCCGGTGAATCCGAACTCTACGGCCTGGAACTGGAGTCCCTGTGGACCCTCGATGAACGCTGGTCCTTCTACGCGTCGGCGGCTTTTCAGGAATCTGAATTCCTGGACTTTGCGCTCTTCGGCATGGACGCCACCGGAGACGAATTCATCTTCTCACCCGCTTTCTCAGCCGCCCTGGGCGGCACCTGGCGCCATCCGGACGGCTGGACCGGGACCCTGGATCTCGTCCACGTGGGTGAGTATTTCTCCCTCATTCCTAACAGCGAAACCTCCGTCGTGGATGCCTACACGATCCTGGGCGGTCGCTTCGGTTACGACGCAGGCACCTGGGGAGCCTATGTGTTTGGCGAAAACCTGTTGGATGAGGACTATCTGCTGTCGGTAAACCGCACGGGTACTCCACAGGAGTGGATTGGCAACCTTGGGCAGCCGCAGACTTTCGGGGTGATTCTGGAAGCACGTTTCTGAGGGTTCTGATGGCTTCAGAACGTCGTGACCGGTGACGTGCTATTGGCAAGCCGGGCATGGCTTTGTGTTGCCCTATGGCCGGGGGATAAACAGGACCCCGTGCATCTTCGGCGTCCGGGAGCTGCGCCGCCGTCAGACCCGACGACTGTTTCGCTTTGACTTCAGCTCGCCAAACAGGCTCAGGTCGTAGTCGACCAACTCGAGACCCGCCGCAGCGGCAACCTTTTGCAGTCGCCGCTCAAGCACCTTATCGCGAATCTCAATGACTTCCCGGGTTTGCTTATCGATCAGGAAGCCCGCCGTACCCCGGGATGCGAGGCAATAGTTTGTGCGACCGTCGGCAAACTCGCGGCTTTTGAGCAAACCTGCCGCTTCAAACTCCGAGAGAATTCGATAGACCGAACTGATCGAGGCCTTGATACCGCTGGAAACCACAATCTCATGGATATCCCGGGGGTGAAGAAAGCCGTCGCAGTCATCGAAGGCCTTACAGATTCGCGCGCGCTGCGGCGTCACTCGAATTCTTTTTTCCTTCAGCCGATCAACGAGCTGACTCACAGCCCGTACCCGTCCGTGCAGATTCTTGTCATCGGCGCGTTTTTCCCTCCACGCTTGCAGTCGCTGTAATGTCCGCGTCGCCCGCGGACTGATCAAAGCAGGTCCATCCCAGGTCCGCTTCGAACTCAAGCTGCGATGGCGCTGCCTTGGCAACGATCCTCCCTTCTATCTATAAAGACGCTTCGCACGACCGAAAGGTCACCCCAAATGCGAAATTTTCTCCTTGAAGCAATAAGCGGTGAATTGGTTTGCAATTGCACCGGTCCAAACGAAATGACACTCTTCGCTCAATGAGAATCGTTCATAGTGTCTCGCTGGGTGAGTACACCTTGCGCAGCGGCGCTTGACCCACTGTCACTCGCTCACCATGAAGCGCTGCGCATGAGCACGGACTCCCTGTCCACATCGGTCGGTGCAAAAGACGCCGACGCACAGCCTTCGACAAGCACCGCCGTGGCAGAGGCTGCGAACGCGGTGAAACCCGCCGCCTCGGACGGTATCGCGGAGATCTATCACAAGACCATTGGACCGCTGGCCGCGATGCTCCGTCGCCACCTCGGTGGAGGCCCCCCGGATCCAGAGGACATCGCTCAGCAGGCCTACCAGAAGTTGATCGAGCGCCCTTCTCTGGACGACATCGTCAATGTGGAAGCCTTTCTCTGGCGCACGGCGCGGAACCTGGTCTACAACGAGCGACGCGTCGAGGCGGTGCGATCGCGGTACGACTACGAACTCGAGCACATTTTTTTTACCGCGGAAGGTGCGGATCCTGGTCCTGAAAGAGTCGTAAAGGCAGAAGCACAGCTAAACGTAGTGCGAGAAGCACTGCTCGCCATGCCGGAGCGACGCCGCCGAATCTTTCTGCTGCATCGTATCGACGGCATGTCGGTTGCGGCCGCCGGTCGCGAAGTGGGGGTCGGTGAAACAGCCGCGAGAAAGCACATCGCCCGCGCCATGGCTGATCTTGACGAGCGGCTGTCGGAGCACCGTGACTGACGTACAGCGACAAGAAGACCGTGATATCCGGCGTGCTGCTCACGAGTGGCGAACGGCGCTGGCACTTCCGCAGGTATCCCGGGAGGAGCAGGAACGGTTTCGGGCCTGGATAGAAGCCGACCAGCGCCATGAGGCCGCCTTCGATAGGGCAGAGACTCTGTTTCAGGCCATGGGTACGCTGGACGCCGAAACGCTTGGTCCAAAAGTTATGCGGCTTTCGTGGCGTGAGCGGCTGCCAGACTGGTTGTTTTCGAGCACCACTGGAACGCTTTCACCGGTACGTATGGCGGGCGTGGCTGCGAGCGTGATTTTCGCTGCGATCCTTGCGATCGTGATGACCGGCACGTCCGATGACGCGTCACGGCCAGCGGGAACTGAAACGTTGGAGTTCAGCACCGACGTTGGCGAACTCGAGACGGTGACGCTGGCCGACGGCAGCTCGGTGACCCTCGGCGCGAAGTCTACGATCACCGTGGCTTTCGACGACCGGAGTCGCGAAATTGTGCTTGTCTCCGGCGCCGCGCTCTTTGACGTGTCATCCGATCCGACGAGGCCATTTACCGTTGCCGCGGGATCGCTCCGGGCGACCGCCGTCGGCACCCGCTTTGACGTACGAAACAACGGCGGTGTGGCTCGGGTAGCGGTAGCTGAAGGAGAGGTCGCGATCAGTCACCCCATCGTGATTGCCGGCAATGCTTCTGGCGTGGAAGCGCAGGTCTCGCTTACCGAAGGGCAGCAGATCGCCGCGACCGGAGCCGAGGGATTACGCGGCGTAGAGGAGATCTCAACCGCTGCGGTCGCCGCCTGGCAGGTCAAGCGCCTCGTCTATGCGGGAGCCACACTTGGCGAACTCGTCGCCGATGCGCGGCGTCACGCCAGACTTGAAATCACGGTCGAGGACGACACGGGCACCCTTGGAGACGCTCGCGTAACGGCATTTTTCGATGGCAGCGACATCCGCGGCATGATGAGCACGCTACCGGATATCCTGCCAGTCAGCGTTCAGGAAACACCTTCCGGAACGATCACGATTCGGCCCCTCCCCTAGGCGCTCGGCCAGAAATCGACACAAATTCGCGCCGCATGGTGCGGATTAGCCGCTCTACCTTGTCGTTACCCATAGAAATGCGATTAAGACGCAGTCGCATAGCACTGCTTGGCGGGGGGAGTCATGAAGCGAATCGAGGGAGTAAAGCGTGCCCGGCAGGGTGTCGCCCTTTGCCTTTGGGCTGGCATGGTCTCCGGGTGTCCAGCAATCGCTGAGAACGCCGACGTCCGGCCGTTCAGCATTGATGCAGGCTCCTTGCGGACGGCGCTGGATGCCGTATCAACGGCCTACGATGTAAACATCATGGTTGCCGACGATCTCATCGCCGGGCGAAGGGTGCTGCCGGTCGAGGGCAACTACGATTCAGAAGGCGCCTTGAGGGGCGTCCTGCGGGGCACGGGACTTTCATACCGGCGCTCAAGGAGCGGTGCGCTCGTTGTTGTCCGGACCGACGCCGAAGCCTCAACGGGCGACTCAGCGGATTCCTCCGGAGCTTCGCCGGAAGACGACGGCGCTTCCCCGGCGGTTTTGGAAACGGTTGTCGTCACCGGCCAGCAAATCGACCGGTCCTTGCAGAACACGAAAGAGAGTGTGGCCGTTTTTCGACCCGAAGACTTCGAAATGCGTTCGCTTCTCGAAGTTGAAGATGTGCTGCTCCAGGCTGCTAACGTCGCTATCACATCCGGCGGGACGTTCAACATCAGCATCCGCGGCATCTCCAGGCTTTCCTTCGCGCTCGGGGGAACCGGCGATCTGGGAACGACGTTCTATGACGACGTGGCGATGACCGGCAATGCGGTGACCTTCATTTCTCCGAATCTCTGGGACGTAGAGCAGATCGAAATTCTTCGCGGCCCGCAATCCACCAACGTCGGTCGCAACGCTTTATCGGGAGCGATGGTCATCCGCACAGCTGAACCGCAGTTGGATGAATTCGAGGGAGCGATCCGGCTGGAAGCGGGGAACTTCGAAACCGGCGCTCTTGAGGGCATGGTGAATGTTCCGATTACGGACAATAGCGCCCTGCGCGTCGCCGCCGAGCGTTCTCAATCGGAGGGTTACGTCGATAACATCACAACGGGAGCCGACGATTATGCCCGCACAGAGTTCTCGACGCTTCGTACGCGCTATGTCTACGAGCCCGCGGACAGCTTCCGCGCCATCGCTACCCTCCAGCACGTTGACGGTGAAAACGGTGAGCGCGCCTACATCGCAAGGCCGGGTGAGCCGCTCGACAGCTTTGAGGCCACCTCCAACGACCTCAATGAATTCTCCTATACAGGAACGACCGGCTCGCTGAACCTGCAGTGGGAGATCTCAGATCTTTGGAGCCTGCAATCCATCACCGCCTTTTCGGATGGCAGCTACGACCGATTCACCGACAACGATCTGACCGAAGTCGATGGCGGCAACGTAGTCAACCCGACGGATCAGTTTAATGTCTCGCAGGAGCTTCGGGCTTCCTATCGGGGCGAGACGGTGCGCGGGGTCGTCGGTGTCTATTATCTGGATGATGAGTCTGACGGTGCATTCATCGTCCAGTCGTTTATAAGACCGGCGCTGGCCGGGGTGCCGGAATTTCTGCTTCCGTTCTATCCCGATGCTTTCAATGTCGGGCAGGAATCCTTCAGTGACAACGCCAGCGAAAATATCGCCTTATTCACGCAATGGGAGAAGGATTTCGGCGAGAAGATCACGCTCTCGCTCGGGCTTCGGTACGATCGTGAAACGTCGAGCGTTGCCAGCCAGAGTGTAATCACACTTGACCCCTCAACTCCGCTAACCGACCCGGCGGAAGCAGCTCAACGGGCCGAGATGATTCAACCTGGCCTCGGCGCCGCGGTTGCCGGTGGTGTTACTGCGGTGAACGCAGCACTCAATACGCTGCTGTTACCAACCAATATTTCAACAGAGGCAGAATTTGACGCGCTGCTGCCTGAGCTTGGCGTGACCTATTCCTTGACACCGGATATCAGCGTATCCGCCTTTTACAAAAGAGGTTATCGAGCCGGCGGTGCCGAGCTTGAGTTTGGTGGCACGATCAACGAGTTTGATCCCGAGTACATCGACAACTTTGAGCTATCGCTGCGCTCGCAGTGGCTCGACAACCGACTCACGGTCAACGCCAACGCCTACTACGGTCTGTGGACGGATCAACAGCTCAGCGTTCCCATCAATGGAAACCAGTTCAACACGCGAACGGAAAACGCCGGTGAGTCCACGATCTGGGGGTTTGAGCTGGAAACGTCGTACACGCCCACGGACCGGACCCAGCTCTATGCGAGCATCGGCTATGCCGATACTGAGTTCGATGATTTCTGCAGCATCAGTTCTATCGAGCCCACGCTGCCGGACTGTGAAGTCGACGGCGTGATTGGGAAGGACATATCGGGCAATGATTTCGCGCTGTCCCCGGACTGGACCGTGGCAATCGGGGGCGAGCACTTTTTCTCCGACAAGTGGTACCTCCAGGCCAATGCCACCTATCAGGACAGCTCGTTCTCAGACATTGAGAATCGCGAGCGTCTTGGTGCCGACGACATTTTCCTGGTCAATGCGTCCTTCGGTTACCGCTCCGAGAGTTTCGACGTGCGTGTGTACGGGCGAAACCTGACCGATGAATTCTATGTCCTTTCCCGGTTTGATGACTCGGGTACTGGAGGAGTGGGGATCCTTCCGGGGACTCCGCGAGAGTACGGCATCATTCTCAGCAAGTACTTCAACTAGACTTTATAGCTGCGGTAACGGAAGCTGCTCCTCACAGTGACTAATCCATGCCATGGGTGTGTAGATCGCGATGGTTGGTTTATCGTTCGAAAAACAAGTCGCTTGGCCCGAAGACATCGTCGGCGCCGGCGTCCTCAGCACTTGATCGACTGAGTATCTGGCTGGCCTGCTCAGCAATGCGGGCCTGTCAGGCGATCCCTGGGTGGCTCCGCGGTACGGCTAGTAGTCCACCGTCAGCGTCATGGACAACCGCCGCTGGGGCTCATAGCGAAAACCCCCACCGCTGGATACGCGCCACCCGAATTCGTTAGTCAGGTTTCCAAGTTGCACACGCAAAAGCGCCGGTGCCCCTGCCACCTGGAAGCGATAGCGGGCCCCCAGGTCGATGATTGTCCTTTTGGGGATTTCCAGGGTGTTGTCCAGGCGAGCTACGCGATCGCCGGTGTAGGCAATGCCCGCATCGAGAGACAGCCTGTTGAACCCCGGCAGACGATAATTCACCCGGGCATCAAGCACCGTTTCAATGGGCCCGAGCGGTCGCCTACCCAACCGTCCGTCGTCAACCGCTTCGCCGGTGACGCGGGGATCAAGGAGAACGGCCCCGAAGACCAGGTCCAGACCCGGAGTTGGGGACCCGGACAGAGAAAGCTCGGCCCCCCGGTGACGAACCTCGCCGAGCACCCGAAAAACGCTGTCGCTGGTGTCCAGTTCAAAGTACGGTCTTCGCACGTCGAAGAAGCCCGCCACCAGCCGCATGTTGTACGGCAGGCTGTAGCGAATACCGGATTCTACCTGCTCCGTTCGCAGCGCGGGAAGCGTCTGGTTCGCATTGGCGGCATTCTGCGGTGCAGTGCCGCTCTCTTCGAGCCCCCGCGTGGACGCGGCGTAGATCACGAGATTTTCTAAACCGGTAAACGCCACGGAGGCGTTCCAAAGCCAGGGATCGTCATTCGTTGAGGTCCCGGGCTCACCGGGTAGCGTTACGGTCTGTTCATAAGACGTTCGCTGTACGCCCGCACTCAGTTCGACGCGGTTTTTCCAGCGCAGCTCGTAGCCCAGAGCGCCGGTCCACAGTCGAATGCGGTCCTCGGTCAATTCACCGAAGCTGACGTCGGGTTCGGGCTCATTCGACGTGACATCGATAGGTCCGGGACCCAGGGTGGCGGCATCGAACCCGCCAAAATCGTTGTTGACGCGGCGTCCGCGCAGCGAACCTATGATTCGGTGCAAGCGCGGACCATGAACAAAGTTTCGGATGATCTGGATCTCGCCGGAGGTCGATGCGTCTCTCTGGTTTTCACCGAGAAGAAAACGCTTTTCGGCGATGCCGTCGAGCTGCGTGTTGGTGAACAGGGCAGCTCCGAAGTCGTCGATGGCAAAGCGCGAATTGAACACCCCGGCGTTCAGTTCCCAGGGACCAAAGGCAGATTTCGCCATGAATCCGTAGTTCTGCGCGTGTCCGGCCCACTCGGCCCAATCCTGTCCAAAGAACTTGCCGCGGGCAATCCGCGGCGGCAAAAACGATCCGCCGGTGAAGTAGGTGGGCGCCTGTTCCTCATCCCAGTAGTCGTAGCGCCCATAAAAACCGGCCAACTCCAGGTTTTCGGTCGGCTGCCACCGGGCCACGCCCCCGTAGCGCGCCACGTAAAAGTCGGATCCGTCCGAAGTGGCGAACTCCTCAAAACCCACGCCGATATTGAGATCCAGCGTCGATGTCAGGGGGAGCGCGGCGTCCACGGAAAGAAAGGGCGCCACGAAATCGCCAAAGCCCGCGCGAGCGCTGATGACCTGGCCGTCACCCACGCGGCGCAGGGAGTAATCGACGATGCCGGTGGGTGCCGGAAAGGAATAGCCGAGGGCCGAGATCCCGACCTTGATCGACGAGGACTCCTCGATGGCCGAAGTGAAGGGCGCCTGTCGATCGAAGTACAGGCCTTCGATACGAACATTCTGGGCGGAGATGGCGGAGAATCCCCGGACGTTGCCGGGGCCATAAAGACCTATCTGCTCGCTTCCGACTCGCCTGCCAAAAGCGTCGTTGGCGGAGGTGACGGCGTTTTCCTCGGCTCTCTGGGCAAACGCTGTGGTGGAGACGATGAGTGCGGACAAAACGCCTAGCTGAATAGATCTGATTGCCATGCAACAACGCTTCGTCCTTGCCTGCCGTTCACGCCAGAGGCTGCCGCACGGATAGACGGCTTCTAATCGTTCGTTCGAGACACCAGGAACAGGCTGAGTCCAGTCCAGAGAAGCAGTCCCGCCAAGGCATAAGCCAGCGTGGTCGGGCCCGGGTCGGGTTCTTTCCATACATAGGCCGGTGCCGGATCAAACGTGGCGCGGTCCCACCGCCTGCAGTTGATGAGGTCGTCGGTGGCGCGATCGCGCCACTGTGCGTGGTAATCAACGACGCTCCTCTCGAAGGCCTGGGCACGAGCCGCGCTCGAGCCCGCGATGGCTTCCATCGCCCGTCGGAAGCCAAGCGGGGGTACGAGCACGGCGAGGGCGTCCAGTCGTCTATCCAGTAACGTCGTGGCATCGTGCGCAGAAGCCTGCGCTTCGCTGAAGGCCTGATCGGCCAGGCGCCGATTCGAGAAAACCTCGAACGCGTATCGGTAATCGGCGCAATCGGGGAAAACGCCGCCGTTGAGGCCCCAATAGGTTTCCGCCACAAACTGAATGCGATCGTCATCGCGGTCCGCAGGTCCCCATTCCCGGGCCAGGGCTCGTATCTCCGCATCGACGAGCGCACGGGGCTTCAGCAGTCCGTCGGGCCGGGCAAGACTCTCTGCCACGCCCGGACCCACCAGAACCAGCGCTGCAAACAGGGCGAGGCTAAGCGCCGCCGAACCGACCGCGCTGCGGGATTTCGCGGCGATGGCACCGGTGATTGCCGCCCAGAACAACGCATAAATGCACGCCATCAGCGTAAACAGCGCAAGACGCCCGGCAGCGGCGCCGCTCACAACCCCGGCGACAATGACCGAGAGCGCGACGATCGCCAGGAGGAGTCCGCCCCGGAAGACCAGCCTCCTATTGAACAGCGCGCTGCTTTTAACGCCCAAAGATTGCAACATTGGAAAGATACCGGCCTCTCTCTCGCGCGCCTTGGCGTCGTGGAGTATGGCGATGGCCATCAGCGGCACCAGGATCAGGATTACGGCAAGGAGGTCGAAGCGGCCGAGCGCCAGCAGCGCGGGGTTGGTGCGCTCGGGCGCAGCGCCGGGCTGGAAGAGAACATTCAGACTTTGCGTGTAGATCAACACGTGATTGGGCAGGAGCGGCGTCACCCCCTGGGCGAGTGCCATCACGGGGCCGGGCGGCAAATAAGCCAGCTGTTGATAGTAGAAGCTCGCCGCGTAGGGGTCCTGGGGATCGAAGACGTACTCGGAAAACAGAGGCCATTCGTTCTGCGGCCGTCGCAGATCAAAGGGCGTGACCGTGCCATCCGCCATACCATCAAAAATCGAATACAGCTTTTCCGCGGACTGGCGGACCTGCTGCCGTTCGGGCTCGGCAACCGCTTCGTAGCGATCCTGCCATTGCAGCCCGGCAGCCACGGCAAGGGTGGAAGCCAACGCGAAGACAAGGACAGCCAGCCTGGCGGGCCAGGACGCTCTCAGCAACGCCCAGTCGAGCCGGATCAGCGGACCCACCTGGGCCTCCTCGAGGCAAAGTTCAGAGCGACGACCGCGGCTAGGAGCCAAAGCACTATGGCGGAAGCGGGAATTGCGGCTGCCCTGATGTCGGCCCACAGATCCGGCGCAGGCGGCGAGAACGGCTCGAAGCTCCCGTAGTAGTCATCGTCCGGTATCCAGTCCCAGTCCCCGGTGCGCGAGTGTTCGGCCATGTGCTGGTTGAGTTCCTCAACGACCTCCAGGCGATACGCTTCCGCCGTGCGGTCGAAGGCAAGCTGAGCCTCGAAATGTGCGCCGGACAGGCGGGCACTGATTTCAAGCATGGCCGGGGTTGGAGAAAGCAGCCAGGAAAGAGCGCGGATCGCATCCTGCGCCCGGGCACGGCGCGCCAATTCCCCAAGCCGTGCCTCATAGACGGGTGCCCGCTGATACTCATCTTCCTGCATCAGCAGCGCGTCGAAGTTCACCGGCAGATCGTCGACGCTGTCCACGCCGTACTCCTTGAGAACGCGATTCTTGAAAACCTCATTCAGATCGCTCTCGCCATGCGCGTTCATAACAGTTTCCAGATCCGCCGCCAGCTGCGTCTCATAGCCGATCTGCGTTGTGGGAATCAGGGACTCTGCGATCAGTCCGAGGAGTCGCGGCGCGGCGATCGCGCCCAAACCCCAGAGGAGCGCGATCACGGCGATGCCGCCCGGCCGGGAGCCCATCGCTGCGCCGCCCACAACGCCGCATGCGGCCAGCACCCCAAGATGCAGGATGCTGAGGCCCGTTGTAAGGATGAGGCGAAGCGCCGCAGCGCCAGGGCCCACAGTGAAAAAGGAAAGCAGAATTGCGACGCTTCCGCCGACAGCAATCAGGGAAACGACGAAGATCGTTTGCGCGACCAGGCGTCCCTGCCCGCTGTCGACAGACGTCAGCATGGGCAGCGTGCGTCGCCGCTGATCGCGCGAGCCAAGGAGTAGACCGATGACCAGGGCCGCCAGGCCACCGGCGATGTGGAGGAGTGGGAGCAGTTTGTCCGTACTCAGGCCGGCAGGCGCCAGGCGAAGAGCGGCCGGTGACAGGTATGGCTGATTGCGCTTGTGGGCTTCAAGAAACAGGGCCGCTCCCTGATGAGAAAGCACTCCCGACTCAATACTGGAGAGTGGCGCCTGCCCGCGATAGACGAACAGGCCGTGATGGGCCGCTCCGTGCGGATTACGCGGTGGCTGGTTTTGCCATTCGTAGTGAATGCGCTCGGACGCCTGCAAAAACGCAGTGCGCTGCTCTTCCTCCGAAGTCGCGCCGGTAAGCACGGTCGCTACCAGCAGGGCCGCAAGGATGGTAAGCGCAAGCTGGAGCGCGCGATCTTTCATGAACAAAGCCGCTTCCAAACGCAGCAGCGCTGTCATCAGCAAGCCTCCTCAGACTGAAGAGCGCCGCCCACTTCATCAAAAAACTGCGCTTCGATGCTGCGAGGCGAGGCACTGCGTGGATCAATGGCGGTGATCACGCGGCCCTTCGCCATGATTAGGATAGTGGTCGCGATCTCCGCGGCTCGATAAACGTCGTGGGTCGCCATGAGCACTCCGCCTCCCGCGCCGGTAAATTCCGTCAAGGCGCGTCCGAGTTCCGCGGCAGCGTAGGGATCGAGTCCGCTGGTTGGCTCATCGAGCAGAAGGAGCCTGGCTTCGCGAGCGAGTGCCAGGGCCAGGCCGACCTTCTGACGCATGCCCTTCGAGTAGGAACCGACAGGTTTGTCCCACGCTTCTCGTGCGAGTCCAGAAGCGCTCAGCGGCGCCTCGAGTTCGTCGGGCCGCCAGACCTTTTGCGTGGCGATATCCAATAGATGCCGAAGATTCGCACGCCCGCTCAGCTCATCGTACAAAGCGACCTGCTCCGGGAGATAGGACGTGGATACCCGCCGCGCAAACGCGTCTTCTGAAACGTCGCGCCCCGTCAGCGTAATCCGTCCGCTGTCCGCCTCGTCGAGGCCGGCAAGAATTTTGATCGTGGTCGACTTCCCGGCACCGTTAGCGCCCAGGAGCGCGACGATCGTTCCGGGCTCGACGGCAAGACTTGTCGACGAAACGGCTGACTTGGTCCCAAAACTCTTGTTCAGCCCGGTGACGTTGAGCAGATCGGTCATGTGTCGGTTCTCCAGAAGCGCGACTGGGGTCCTGTCGTCTGTACCTCGACTCTGATCGAAGGCCTGCGTAGGCGAGTCCAACCGTGGAGAAGCTGGCGCTCTGTACGGTGACAGTGGCAAAAATCGGACACGAGCTGTGCGCTCCGGACCGCTAGAACCTCGCGTTCAGGACGAGCGAAGCCATGATCGGATCACCGGGATTGATACCTCCGCTGGCCCCCGCGAAGAATCGGCGATCGAGAAGGTTGTTCACGTTGATACCGATCTCATAGCGTCCAAACGCGTATCTCGCCGCGAGATCGACGAGAAAGGCGCTGGGCAGTCGGTCTGTCACACCCTGTCCCCGACGCTCCCCGATGTAGCGGGCGCCGAGGCTGATGTTCGACCCCGGCAGGCCTGCAATTCCTCCATCGAGGGTCGCAAAGACGGCGGCCGAGTGCTCGGGCACGTTTGGGGGTGTCAGACCGTCCCGGCCCGTCACGCTGCCCGTGATTTCTGCTTCGATGTAGGAGTACCCGCCGCGCAGACTGAGGAAGCTCGCGACGTTAGCGTTAAATTCGAGGTCGACCCCCTTGTGTCGTGAGTCCCCATCAACCACATTAAAGCCAGTGCGGTCCGGGGGCTGCACGAAGCGGAGCAGATCGCTGAGGGTGAGATCGTAGATCGCCAGCGTCGCGCTAAAACGGCCGTTCGTTGGCGCCCACTTAAGGCCCAGCTCAAGCTGGTCGCCCTCGGACGGGTCCGGCCGCGAGCCATCTTCCAGGGGCGAGATTCCCAGCTGCGGTCGGAAGCTTTCCGCGTAGCTGCCGTAGATTGAAAGACCGTTTTCGGTGGTGTACATGAGCGCCGCGTTTCCGACTACGGCATCGACGGTCTCATCGTTGTTTTCATCGCCGAACACGAAGCCATTCGCACGAGTCCAGCCATACCCCAGTCCGCCCACCACAACGATCTTGTCCGCTACCGTCAGTCGGTACTGCAGATAGGGATGAGCCTGGTCCGATTTCTCCTTGTAGACGAAAGGATTGGGATCGACGGTGACCTCAGCGCCGTACACGGGCGCAAACGCGTCGATCGGCGCGACGCTGCCGGACACGAAGTCGGCGTTGTAGGTTTCGGCAAAGTAATCGATGCCGATCAGGACCCGATGATTCAAGCTACCTGATTCAAAAACGGCTTCGAGCTGGTTGTCTATGGCGTAGGAGTCGAGGAACAGGTCGTCGCCAGCGTAGCTCCGATTAAGCGTTCGCTCGTCAGCTTGGAATCCCGCTGCGCGAATGCTGCCCGGTTCGTTGCGACTGCTGCTGTAGCGCGCCACCTGCCGGTAGGTCAGCCCTTCGCTCCAGCGATAATTGAAGATATACCCCAACCGGGACAGCCGCTCTTTTTGTGGGCCCAGGCCGGGTTCGCCGAGGAAGCCAAACAAAGGCAGACGCCCGTTCGCGTTCGGCTCGATGGTGCCACTGACCGGCAAAGACACAGGCCTGTCAAACTCGTCTTCCTGGAACTGGGTAAATACGGTGACATCGAACTTGTCGTTGGGTTGCCAGGTGACTGATGGAGCGGCAAACAGTCTGCGCCGCTCCACGAAGTCGATGGGGTCGTCGCTTTGGCGATACAGGGCCGGCATCCTGAACTGCCATTCACCCGCTTCATCAAAATTTCCGCCGATATCGATGGCGGCCGACATGAGGCCATAGGATCCGGCCACAATCTGCGTGTCGAGGAGCCGCTTCCCCGTGGGAAGCTTGCTCTGGTAGTTGGCCAGACCGCCCGGGGCAATCTGACCGTACAGCACCGATGCGGGCCCCTTGAGAATATCGATGGACTCCAGACCCCACACTTCCTGCGCCGTGGGGAAATCGATCGCGGAAAGGCGAAGCCCATCGCGCCAGGCAAAGCCATTCTGCGAAAAACCTCGGATAACCAGGAAATCCCGGTTGCGTCGGCCGCCCAATTCGCTCTGCACGCCCGGGGTGTAGCGAAGCGCCTCCCCAACGCTCTGGGCCGAGAGCTGTTCGATTTGCTCGCGATCAATAACGCTTACCGCCTGCGGCGTTTTGAAGAGTGGGACGCCGGATTTGGTGGCGAGCACAACCACTTCCTCGACAGCCAACGGAGGCCGACTGTTGGTGTTCGGGTCCCGGGATGACGAGGGCTGCACCTCGCGTTGCGCGAGTATGAGGTAGCTTCCATCTTCATCGAGGACCGCGACCAGTCCGGTGCCTTCGAAAATGCGTTCAAACGCTTCCTCAAGGACCATCGTTCCCGATACGGCGGCGACGCTCTTGCCCCGCACGAGGTCCGCGGGTGCGAACACGTCCACCGCCGCCTGTTCTCCCAAGGCGTTCAGCGATAGCTGAAGGGGGCCCGCCGGAAGGTCAACCTCGACAAGTGGACCGGTTGGCGGCGTCTGGGCGCGCGGTGATTCCCCGGCACCAAGGCCGATGGCTAAAAGCAGCCAGGCCAGGAGGATCGTTCGCATTCGTCGAGGTGATGAGAAGTCCAAGGAATACCCCCAATTCGCTGGCAGAGTAGAAAGTCTTGTCGCGACTTAGGGATAGACGCGTGAACCGGTCGAAACGCGACCCGTTCCCCAACAAAAAAACTACGGGCCCTTAAAACTAGGGGGATGGCTTTTCAGAGATCACCGTCTGGCTCGGATCCGAGGTGTCCACCACGATGGGAAAGAGCTTGGGGAGGGCGGCCAGCATGCGATCTACCCGCTTGCCGCTGAAGGAGAATGTCACCCGCATGTTGGCCGCCTCGGTGAAGCTTGCATCCAACACAATGGGAGGCGTGGCGTAGCGGTTCGCATCGGCTATGAGTTCGGTCAAGGGAGCATCGTCATAGCGCAGCCGATCCATGCGCCAGGCAGCGAAGTCCGCTACGTCGTAGACCGAGATCGGCGATAGACCAGTCTCGCTGGTTGCATGCAGGAGTTCTCCCGCCGAAAGACTTTCCTTTTTCAACAGTCCCGGGGCTCCCTGTCCCGGAGCGTAGGGATGCGTGGCCTCCACGACACCCTCGGAAACGGACAGGCGGATGACACCACCATTGTTTCGAACGTCAAACACCGTCCCGACCGCGCGTGCTCGAAAGCGATCGGCCTCCACGTAGAACGGCCGATCTGGATCGCTTTCGACCCTGAATACCGCGGCACCCTTGAGAAGCCGGACGGCTCGCGCCGAACCCGTCATCGCGACCTCGACACGAGTGCCAGGTCCCAATGTCATCTCACTGGAATCTGCGAGGACCAGTCGGCGCACCTCGCCGATATCAGAGGCATAGCTACGGGTCGGGGAGGCGGCGCGGCCGTCGCCGTCAGTGCTGAGCCAGGCTTGTGCGACGAGGAGGGAAAGGAGCAAAACACCCGCAAAGGTGGCCACCCATTTCACAGGCTGCACACCGGATATTCTGCTCGCCCAGAATTGGCGTTGATGTGCGGGTAAGCGGATTGGCTCCCGGTCAAACAACGCGGGATTCATCGCTTGAGCGTCCAACTCTCCGTAAGCGGACCAGAGCCGAGCCGCCCGATCATAGGCCCTTTCATGCAATCCGTCGGCGGCACGCCATGTCTCAAACGCCGCTCGTTCGGCCTCGCTCATACCGCCATCGGCGATGCGAATGTGCCACTCCATCGCCGCGAGCCTGACGTGTTCGGGGAATTGCCCGCCGGGCTCTACCATCAGCCGTCTCCCGGGTTCTCGCCGTTAAGCGCCCGGTCTATGTCGTCAGCAGCCCGTGCAACGTGTTTAATAATCGCGTGGCGGGTTACACCCAGGCGTCTACCAGTCTCCGTCAACGTCAGCCCCTCTACCCTATGCATCAAAAACGCGTCTCGGCGCCGTTTTGGCATCTTCCAAAGTGCATCTTCGATGATATGTAGCTGCTCTC
>JBCDIW010000039.1:0-21468 GCA_038748515.1 Pseudomonadota bacterium | reverse complement strand
GAGGAGGCGAGGGCGGAGTGGGACAAGCCGCGTAGCGAGCGTCCCCCCTCCCAGCGAGCGTAGTGGCTTGTCCCACTGCGACCGGCGCGTACCACGAAAAAGCATCGTTACCACGCGCGTCACTCTGAACCAAGACCCGACTCGCGATGAATTCCGCGCCAGTGCTTTCGAGCACCGTCGAAATCCAGACTCGGGTATTGCCAAGCGTGTCCAGAAAAGCACGCTCTACTTAGCGCAGACGTCCCACAGTCGCGGTATAGTTTTGCCCATGCGATACACCTCTTACCCCGCACGCAGCACCCCGCGACGTCTATCCTCGCGCCATAGGTTCGTCTCCAGTTCCGTGGCCGGAATATGCTTGATGTTCGTTGCGGTTTCGACGATCCCCCAAGAGAACGTCGGTCCTGAGGCCTATATCCTGGATCTGCAGGAGTACGACTACCTGCAGCCCCTCGGCGCTCTCCGGGAAGGGGCGGTGCGTAGCTATCTGGTGCCGCTGGGTGCGGTGCAGAAGGTGCGGGGCGTCTGGGCACCGCGCGAGAGTGAGCGCGTGAGCGGGGAACGACTCGCGCAGACCTGGCAGCTCGATGCCGGTTTCACCGCGGCGGAGCTTGTGGACGAGCTTGAGGCGCAGCTCGGGGCGGATCCCTCGGCCGAGCTGCTGTTCGCCTGTGGCGGTGTGTCCTGTGGAAGCAGCGTGCAGTGGGCCAATCGCATTTTTCGCGAGCGGCTGTTGTATGGGACCCAGGCGTCCCAGCTCTATCGCGCCTACGCGCTGGAGCGAGAAGAGAGTGCCTACCGGGTTCTGATCTATGGCTCCGCCCGCAGCGCGGACCGGCAGTTTGTGCACGTGGAGTTTCTCAGCCTCGCTCCGGCAACCTGAGTCGGGACGTCACGCCAGAAGCCGCGCAGGAGCAAGAACGGGTGCTCACGCCTCGCAAGGAAACGACGCGTACTGGAGTCGATGCGTCGCCCTCTGCATCCGCGCCGTGGAGAGTCACTCGATACTCAGTGACGTAACTGAAGAAGTTGAAGCCATACTTCACGGGTTAACGGGTCGCCGCACAAGCTACATAACATCGCCGAGACCTTCTCCCATCGCCCCGATGACTGTGATGCGGTGCGTTTCCGCGCCGACGGCCCCTGGATCAGCTTCAGCGTGTTTCGATGGTGACAACTGACCAACAACACCCCGGCAACGAAGTACTGCCAGTCGCCCTGGGGGAGCTCCTTGAAAACGTGTTCGCGCGTCTTGAAGCTGCCGATCTGTATTTTGGACACGGTACGGACAATGCCTGGGACGAGGCCGTGCTTCTCGTGTTGTCGGCCTGCGATCTTCCCGTGGATGCGGATGACACGGTGCTCGAGCACCCGGTAAGTGCCGAACAGCAGATGCGTACAGCGAACTGGCTGGAGCGGCGTATCGAGGCGCGCCTACCGCTGCCGTACATCCTGGGTCGTGCCTGGTTTGCGGGGCTGGAGTTCGACTGCGATGAGCGAGCGCTGGTGCCGCGCTCACCGCTGGCGGAGGTGATCCGAGAGGACTTTCGCCCCTGGTGGAGCGGTGCGCCCCCCCGACGGCTCCTAGATCTTTGCTGCGGCGGCGGAGCCATTGGCATCGCCGCGGCGGTGCAGCTACCGGAGCTAGAGCTGGTGTTGGCCGATCTGTCTGCCGACGCCCTCGCGCTGGCACGACAAAACGTGCGACGTCACGGCATCGAGGGTCGCACCCGCCTGGTCGAGTCCGACCTTTTTGCGGCGCTGGCCGGCGAACACTTCGACATCATTCTCTGCAATCCACCCTATGTAGACGCCCATGACCTCGCGACGATGCCGAAGGAGTACACGGCGGAGCCGGCCCTGGGCCTCGGCTCCGGCATCGACGGTCTCGATCACGCCCGGCGGATTATCGCGACCGCCGCGGCGCAGCTTACCGAGCAGGGCCTGCTGTTTCTTGAGCTCGGAAACTCCTGGCAGGCCCTGGACAGTCTGCTCTCGGCGCTCCCCCTGACGTGGCTCGAGTTCAGCGACGGTGGACACGGCGTCCTGCTGCTGCAGCGGAGCGAGATTCCCGGCATTGATCGGGCGCTCGCCACCGGCCAGGGCTTATAATCGAGGCTTCCCTTGGGGGTATCCAGCTATGGCAGGCAACACCTTCGGCCGGTTGTTCACGGTCACCAGCTTCGGCGAGAGTCACGGCCCGGCGATCGGCGCCATCGTCGACGGCTGTCCGCCCGGGCTGCCCCTGGCGAGCGAGGACCTTCAGCACGATCTCAATCGCCGTAAACCCGGCCAGTCACGCTTCACCACGCAGCGTCGCGAAGGCGACGAGGTGAAAATCCTTTCCGGGGTATTCGAAGGCGTCACCACCGGGACACCGATCGGTCTGCTGATTGAGAACGAGGACCAGCGCAGCCGCGACTACGCCAACATCGCCGAGCGCATTCGCCCTGCCCACGCGGACTACACCTATATGCACAAGTACGGCCGCCGGGATTATCGCGGGGGAGGGCGCTCCTCCGCGCGGGAGACGGCCATGCGCGTTGCCGCCGGGGGCATCGCGAAAAAGTATCTTGGGCTGCACGGCATCCGCGTGCGCGGTTTCCTCCAGCAGCTTGGCCCTATTGCCGCGGAGCAGTTCGACTGGGACCAGGTTGAGCGCAACCCATTTTTCTGCCCCGATGCGAGCAAGGTCCCGGAGCTGGAGGACTACATGGCCGCGCTGAATAAACGGGGCGACTCCATCGGCGCGCGCATCAACGTGGTCGCGGAGGGTGTGCCGCCGGGGCTGGGAGAGCCGGTATTCGATCGTCTTGATGCCGACATCGCCGCGGCGATGATGGGCATCAATGCGGTCAAGGCTGTGGAGATCGGCGCGGGGTTCGCATCCGTTACCCAGTCCGGCAGCGAGCACCGCGATGAGATGACCCCCGAGGGCTTCCTCAGCAACAACGCGGGCGGCGTACTCGGCGGTATCAGCAGCGGCCAGGACATCACCGTGAGCATGGCGCTCAAGCCCACGTCCAGCATCCGCCAACCCGGGGCGAGCATCAATCACAGCGGAGAGCCGATCGAGGTTGTCACTACGGGGCGTCACGATCCCTGCGTCGGCATCCGGGCAACTCCCATCGCCGAGGCCATGCTGGCGCTCGTGCTCATGGATCACCTGCTGCGGCAGCGGGCGCAGAACGACGAGGTTGATTCACCTACGCCGGATATCGAAGCGCGAGGCGCCAGCACCTCGTGAAGCTCCCGTTTCTGCGCCGTTCGACCGCGCGTACCACGCTGCTCGGCGTTGCCGCGCTGGGTGTACTGCTCTGGGCGGCGGTGACGCAGCTGGGCGTGGATGTGAACAACCTGCTGGCGCAGCTGATCCTGATACTGATGGCCGTGCTTGGCCTTGCCGTGCTCGCGGCGCTGTGCGGCCTGCTGATTCTCTTTCTCAAGCGGCGGTTCTAGCTGCCGAAGCTCTCTAAACGTCCTCGCCGCTAGACATGATGGGTTGACCTTCCCATTCCCAACTTAACCCACGTGTGTTGAGGACGGGTAGGTCAAACCATCATGTCTAGGCGTCGACGATGTCGATTTCCAGGGTCATGGTTTCGGCCATGGCGTCCAATTGCCACTCGAGTTCGTCGAGCCGGCTGCCCTCGTGAACTTCAATGCGCGCCTCGGCGCGAAAAATCGGTTCACCGCTCATGGGCGCCGTCTCCACCGAGGTCGCCATGGACACGATATTGAAACCGCCGGCGTGAAGGGCCCGGGTCATCTCGTGCACGATCCCGGGACGGTCCGGCCCCAGCACCGTGATATGACGGGTGGTGGCAACGGGCGCCGGCGCATCGCCCGCCGTGGTCACGGTGGCCGTAATGCCCTTTGCGGACAGCCCGGCGAGGTCTGCGGCCAGCCGTTCCTGTTCGACCCTGGGAACCTGCGCCTGGAGAACTCCGGCGAAGCGGCCCCCAAGCCGCGAGAGCTGTGAGTCCAGCCAGTTGCCGCCGCAGTCGCCCACAGCGGAACTGAGGTCCTCAATGACGCCGGGGCGGTCGTCACTGAAAAAGCTGATCAAGACGCGGATGGTCACCGTCGGTGCTCCACTTTCGGGGGGTCTGCGCGTATATTAGCGCCCCGCCGACCCCACACCTATGGAGATTCCCGTGCGTAATTACCACGCTCCCGCTGTATCCCCTTGCCGCGTCGCTTTCGCGCTTGTCGCGCTGTGTTTTGGCGCCGCTCCTTTTTCAATGGCTGCACCCAACTGGGAGCTCGCGCTGGGTGGAGAACACCGCAGCGAGCAGAACGCGGCCCGGGACGAGTTCCGCCATCCGCGTGAGACCCTGGAATTTTTCGGCCTCAAAGAAGACATGACCGTGGTCGAGCTGTCGCCGGGAGGCGGGTGGTACACCGAAGTGCTCGCACCGCTGCTCGCCGAGTCCGGTACCTATTACGCGGCGCACTACGACGTGAACGGCAACGGCTACCGTCGCCGTGCCCTGGGGCGCTACCTGCAGAAGCTTGGAGACAACGATGACGTGTATGGCCAGGTGATGCTCACGACCCTGGATGCACCGACTGAAGTCACCATCGCGCCGGCGGGCAGCGCGGATATGGTGCTGGCGTTCCGCAACATTCACAGCTGGATGGGTTCGGGCGTGCTTGCCGAGACGCTGGTCGCCGTCTTTGATGCCCTCAAGCCCGGCGGCGTTTTCGGTGTGGTACAGCACCGCGCCAGTGACGGCCGCGATGAGGAACGCATGAAGGATACGGCCTACATCAGCGAGGACTACGTTATCGCGGCCGCGCGCTCCGTTGGCTTTGAACTGGCCGATAAATCCGAGATCAATGCAAACCCGAAGGATACCGCGGAGTGGGAAGGCGGCGTCTGGGAGCTGCCGCCGTCGCTCCGGGGCGACGAGGCGGATCGCGAAGCCCGGATGGCCGTGGGTGAAAGCGACCGCATGACGCTGAAATTTGTAAAGCCCGCGAGCTGAGCCGCACCGCGCTTCATCATGGCCGAGCTCGTCCGCGTTCCCATCACCCGCCTTGCCCCCGGCACGCTCCAGGGTTTGCTCGAGGAGTTCGCCAGTCGTGACGGCACGGACTACGGCGAGCGCGAAACGCCGCTGGAAGATCGCGTGAGCGCGTTGCGTGAGGGTCTATCCGGGGGCGAGGTGGAACTGATCTACGACATCGCCAGCGAGAGCTGGGATTTGCTCAGCCGTGACCGGGCGCTCGAACTCCTGGGCGAGTCCGCGGAATGAGCGAGGACACGGTGGCGGAACTCGACGCGCGGGGCCTGCGCTGTCCGGAACCGGTGATGCTGTTGCACAAGGCCGTTGCCGAAATGGAGGATGGTGATCAGCTCCGCGTCGTCGCCACCGATCCCACCACCGAGCGGGACATTCCCCAGTTCTGCCGCTTTCTGGGTCATGCGCTCCTAAGCCAGGAAAACGCAGACGGTGAATGGGTGTATGTCCTGCGCAAGGGTGGCTGAACCGCCCGTGACCGCGGGCGTGATGTGCGCCCTGTTCAACCGGCTCTTCGTTGCCGAGGAAGGGACGGAGCTGTGCGCGGGCGCGGACGAGCCGCTCTACACGCCCGCAGGCGCATTCGGACCAAACAGTCCCGCCCGGATCCACGCCCGCAGTGACTACGTCTCCAGTGCCCTGCACGAGGTCGCTCACTGGTGCATCGCCGGGAAAGCGCGCCGGGCGCTGGAAGACTACGGCTACTGGTACGAACCCGATGGCCGCGACCGCGCGGGGCAGGACGCGTTCCAGGCCGTGGAGGCCAGGCCCCAGGCCCTGGAGTGGTGTTTCAGCCAGGCCTGCGGGCTGCCCTTTCGCATCAGCCTGGACAACCTGCACGCTCCCCCGGACCCGGAGGTCCACCGACGCTTCGCGGAAGCCGTGCTGGCCGCGGCGCGGGAGTTTGCCCGGAACGGGCTTCCCGGGCGGGCCCAGCGCTTCTTTGACGCCCTCTGCGATGAATTCCGCCCTGGTCTTCGCGCCCGAGATCTGCGCTTCACCATTGACGAACTCGGCTGATGCGGCTCCTTGCCGACGAGAACATGGTGGGACTAGAGGCGCTGCCGCCGGAGATCGAGGTGGTGCAGGCACCGGGTCGGGAGATTGATGCCGCGGCCGTTCGCGATTTCGACGCGCTCTGGGTGCGCTCCGTCACGCCCGTGAATGCCGCGTTGGTCGACGGCAGCCGTCTGCGTTTTGTAGGCAGCGCAACGGCGGGCCTGGAACACGTGGACGTTGCGGCACTGAAGGCGCGGGGCGTCGCCTTTGCCGCCGCCCCGGGATCGAACGCCATGGCCGTGGTCGAGTACGTGATCTCCGCACTCCTGGCGATGGCGCAACCCTGGGAGCGGCTCTGCGCCGGCGGAACGCTGGGGATTGTCGGTTACGGCCACATTGGCCGGCGTCTCGCGGCCTTCGCCCGGGCCATGGGCTGGGAGCTCCGCCTCTGTGATCCCTGGGTGGCGGCGGAGTCTTCCGCAGCGGAGAACTTCGAAAGCCTTGAGTCCGTGCTGGGATGCGACGTCGTCAGCCTGCACAGTTCACTTCACAGTCGCCAGCCCTGGCCGTCTCGCCATCTCCTCGGGGCGGCTGAGCTCGCCTGGATGAGCTGGGACCAGTGGCTGGTCAATGCCTGCCGCGGTGCGGTCGTGGACAATGAGGCGCTGTTGGCCTGTGTTGAATCCGGCGCTTCACCACAGCTGATTCTCGACGTCTGGGAGGGCGAGCCGGAGATCGACTGGCGCCTGCTGCAAAGTCCAGCCGTGCACATCGCAAGCCCGCACATCGCGGGCTACAGCTGGGATGCGAAATGGGAGGCCGTGCGGCTTCTGCTGGCGGCGACCCGCGCCGCCGGTCTCGTGGATTCCGCAGCGGTGTCGCTCAAGGCGCCGGAAGTGGAGGGTCTGCCCCCGGCCTGGCCGGAGAAAGCCTCGCCGGCAGCGCTTATGCACTCGGTGTATGACCCCAGGCGTGACGATCAGCGCCTTCGCGAGCTGCTTGAGGTTCCGGGAGAGGCGCGGCCGGCCGGATTTGACCGGTTACGTCGCAAGTACCCCCTTCGGCGTGAGGTAAGCGCGCTGTTGAGGGAGCGCGGATGGTCGGAGGGTGGCTGCGGAAAAGGCGGCGAGCCCGCGCTGGGCGGTGAGGAGGCTCACCGCCTGGTGACGGCCCTGCGGGCGGCCCGCGCCACCGCTAGCTGATGTCTATTTCACCGCCGCGCCTAAGGCGGGCCGCGTAACGGCGGGGGTAGGACGCGGTCAGAGCGATTGACACAGCTCGCTGATCACCGGCCCCAGTCGCTCCCAGTCCAGCGGCTTGTGCTGCCGGTCCGCAGCCTCCGACGTCGAAGACGCCCCGGCTTCCGCATCCGACCCCGCATCCCGCGAGATGGTAATCACGGGCACTCTGCGGCGGTGACCCCGGGAGCCCTCCAGCGCCGCGATCTTGTTCAGCAGGTCCACACCGTGTTCAATCGGTAAGCCGGTGTCGGCGATCACCAGATTCACGCGGTTTTGCTGGTAGGCCTGCCAGGCCTCGTCGGCCGAATGAGTCTCGACTACGCTCACGCCGAGGTTTTCCACCGCACGGCTCGCCAGTCGGGTCTGGTCGTGGTTTTCATCACAGACCAGCAGTGTCCGCCGGGGCGCGACCTGCCACTCGCCTTCGTCGTCAAAGGACTCGAGTAGACCCGGACAGGGGTCGCTGTCCGCCTTCGGCGCGAAGGATGCCAGCACACCCAGATCCGAGTTCTCTACCCCACAGGCGGTGACGCCAAGCTTATCCGCGGCCGCCGTTGCCAGCTGGTCCACCGCTGAGAACAGAGCGTCGGTCAGTGCCTGATCTTCGTCCGCACCAATTTCTTTGCAAAGTTCCAATAACTGCGATACGTCGAGTCTTTTCATGGTTTTCGAAAGCTCCTCTGAATCTCAGGCTTTTCTTGTCTGGTCTTGGCTTGTCTTGTCTTGCCTGGCCGCCCAGTTTAGCCACCTAGCCTGGCCGCCTAACCTTTCCCCCGTAAACGACCATCTTATCGAGTTTTGCGCCTTTGGGCGGACGTTGCAATATCAATTTCGTCCGCGACGACCGTGGCTACACCGGGCCGTCCCGAGGCGTTGAGCGGGGTGGAAGGTGCGACGGCAAACCCCTATTGTCTTGAGGAGTCCCGGGTGCGCCATACATCATGTGATATATGGACGTAGCCGCGTGAAAGCCGTTCGCCCTGGCGAAGGAGAGCTATGGCAACGACGATCGACCGATTTTCTGAGAGCGTGGGCCTCATCTACGAGGCGAGCCTCGAACCCCAGCTCTGGCCCGTTGTGCTTAAGGCTCTGTGTGATGAGCTCGATGCGAGCAAGGGCCACATCATGTACTTCAGCAAGTACGATCAGAAGTTCTCCTTTACCAGCGGTTACGGCTTCAATCCCTATTCGCTGAACCTCGGCGTCGACCAGATGAAGCGCTGCGTCGCCGAAGATCCCGTGTATCTGTACGGGACGAAGCACAGCAACGAGGTGTTTTCCGACAGGCGTGCGATAGACCCGCGTACGCTTCAGACGTCAGAGATGCAGACACGGCTTCGCGGACCGATGGGTATCGATCAGTTGCTGACCGTGGTGATCGATGACGGCCTCGATGAGTTTTCGGTGCTGGGTGTCTACCGTGAAGCGACGCAGCCCCACTTCGATGGCGACGACGAACTCTGGCTGGCGCGCTACGTGCCGCATATAAAAAGGGCGACTACGATTCATAAAGAGTTCATTAGCGCCGCACGCTTTGATGCCATCGAGGAGACGGTGCTCGACAGCTTAAGAACGCCGCTGCTTATCGTTGATGAGCATCTGAACACCGCCTACTGCAATAGCGAAGCCCGGGCGGTCATGGCGGATTCAGGGAGCCTGTCGATTGAAGACTCCAGGCTCCGGTGCGCCACGGAAGTCGATGACGAGCGCCTTCGGAGCGTGATCGCCTCGGCCTTCGCCGAAGGCGATGTCGACACGCGCAGAAATGCGGTTAAGATCGGCGGCGAGCACGGTCGCTCGCGCTTGGTGCTTGTGGTCAACCGGCTCCAGGTGCAAAAACTGGATGAAATGAGGCAGTACCTGCCGGTGACCGAAGAGCACTTCACCGCGACGATTCCCACGCGGCGAACCGTCCTCGTAACGCTCTGCGACCCCGCCGCCTATCGCCTCGGTGCCGTGGAAGTTCTGCAGGATACCTTCGGTCTCACGCCGGCAGAATCCGAGCTGGTCGACTGCCTGGCGGATGACCTTTCCCTAAAGGAGGCGTCGGAACTGCTTGGCCGTTCCGTGGGCACCGCGCGTGTTCAACTTAACTCAGTCTTTGCCAAAACAGATACCCATCGACAGTCCACGCTGATCAAGCTGGTTATGTCGATTCCGGGCTGAGGCGCGGCGTTCGCGCTCCCCACTTCTTCACTTTGCCGCAGGTAGCCGCGCTCGGGCGCTGAGTCATCGATTCAGGGTCCCGTGATTGCTGGTCGGCGCACCGCGGTTAGCGCTGCCCATCTATTCAGCGCCGTGTCAGTGCGCGTAGGCGCGCTCAGGAGAGTTTGTTCAAAAACCACTACGGCGTGGTCGCTTCGACAGAGCCGCACGACACCGCCTGGACGCGATTCAGGATGTGATCCGTTACGCGATCAAAGACGCGGAGGGAGAGGGAGACTTGGAGCGGGAAACCGGGTTCGAACCGGCGACCTCAACCTTGGCAAGGTTGCGCTCTACCAACTGAGCTATTCCCGCGAATGGCGTCCCCTAGGGGGTTCGAACCCCTGTTCCCGCCGTGAAAGGGCGGTGTCCTAGGCCACTAGACGAAGGGGACGGAGGCTCCTCGTCAGGAGGCGCGCATTGTAGGGACGGCGGTGAATAGCGTCAAGCCGAACAGGTCGCAGAAAGCGCCCTGGAGTCGGTGCGCCGAGCGGTTCGAAAGGCACCCGGAACCAACGCCGGTTCTCGCCGCCCAGACGTCTCGAATTACTGCAGACCGAGCAGCTGCGCCCGCCTTTCGCGCCAGTTGAACACCTCGCCGCGCTCCATCGCATCGCGGCGCTGCTCATCGAGCTGCGTGAAGCGCTCGATCTCGTCGTCGGGCATGTAGTGCAGGCAGTCTCCACCCAGGTACCAGAGCAGATCCCGGGGTACAAACTCGGCGACCTGGGGCGCGGTGGTCAGGAGTCGAGCGATCAGCGCCGGGGCCTCGTCCATGATTCGACCGGGTTCCGCGCTGAGCTGCTGCAGCGTCTCCGCGACGCTCGCCAGGGGCTCGCCGCCGGGCCGGGTGCTCACGGACGCGATGCGCTCGGCGAGGGCAGTAAACTGGCCCATCTGCTCGGCGTGAAAGTCCGTATCGTCCATACGCGGTTCTCCCGCCAGCCTGCAGTGTTTACAATGCGCGCCCGCGCTATCACCTCATACTCGCCAGTCCAACGAGGAACAGCATGCCTGACACTCCCGTGCCGAGCCCCGAGCATTCGCCCGCGGCGTCGACCCCGGCGCTGCGTATCAGCGACCTGAGCAAGGTCTACGGCACCGGCTTCGAGGCACTCAAGGGTATCAGCCTCGCGGTGGAGCAGGGGGATTTCTTTGCGCTACTGGGGCCGAACGGGGCGGGCAAGTCGACGACCATTGGCATTATCTGCTCCCTGGTGGACAAGAGCGGCGGCAGCGTTGAGATCTTCGGTGTGGACATCGACCACGATTTTCCGGCGGCGAAGCAGTACATCGGCGTCGTGCCGCAGGAATTCAACTTTAATCTGTTCGAGAAAGTCCTCGATATCGTGACCAACCAGGCGGGGTACTACGGCCTGCCGCGACCCCTTGCCTTCGAACGCGCCGAGAAGTACCTGAAAGAGCTGGGCCTCTGGGATAAGCGCAACGTATCCGGTCGTGAGCTGTCCGGCGGTATGAAGCGTCGCCTGATGATCGCGCGGGCGCTGGTTCACGAGCCGAAGCTGCTGATCCTCGACGAACCCACCGCGGGCGTGGATATCGAAATGCGCCGCGGCATGTGGGACTTTCTCACGGAACTCAACAACAGCGGGACGACGATCATCCTCACCACGCACTACCTTGAGGAAGCCGAGGCCCTCTGCCGCAATATCGCGATCATCAATCACGGCACCATCGTCGAAAACACTTCCATCCGCGATCTGCTCCGCCGTCTGCATCGCGAGGTGTTCATCATCGATCTTGCGGATCCGGTACCGGAGGGTCTGTGCATCGCGGACTTCCCGACGCGTCGCGTGGACGAGCACAGCATCGAGATCGAAGTGGAGAAGGGTCAGCATCTGAACGACGCCTTTGCGGCGCTGGACGGTGCCGGCATGCGCGTGGTCAGTATGCGCAATCGCGCCAACCGCCTGGAAGAAATGTTCGTCACCCTGCTGGAGAAAGCCGCTTGAGTCCTGGTGAACAGTACGTCGCCTTTCGCACCATCCTGCGCAAGGAAATCCGCCGCTTTATCCGCATCTGGCCGCAGACGTTACTGCCGTCCGCCATCACCATGAGCCTGTATTTCGTGATCTTCGGCTCGCTGATCGGATCGCGCATCGGCGATATGGGCGGTTTCACCTACATGGAGTTCGTGGTGCCCGGGCTGATCATGATGGCGATCGTGACCAACTCCTATAACAACGTGGTGTCGTCGTTTTTTGGCTCCAAGTTCAATCACAGCGTTGAGGAACTGCTGGTCTCGCCGACGCCGAACTACATCATCCTCATGGGCTATGTCGTCGGTGGCGTGATTCGCGGGCTGCTCGTGGCGCTGATCGTGACGACCGTTTCCATGTTCTTTACCCAATTGCAGATTCACAGCTTCGCCGTTGTGTTTCTCGGCGTGCTGCTCACGTCCGTGCTCTTTGCCCTGGCGGGTTTTATCAACGCCGTGTTCGCCAACAACTTCGACGACATCTCCATCATTCCGACCTTCGTGCTGACGCCCCTGATTTATCTTGGGGGCGTTTTCTATTCGCTCGAGCTGCTGCCCGATTTCTGGGCGGCGGTTTCTAAACTCAATCCCCTGGTTTACGTGGTGAACGCGTTCCGCTTCGGCGTGCTCGGCGTGGCCGATGTGTCGGTGGGTTTCGCCTTCGCCATGCTCGGCGGCTTCACCATCGTCGCTTTCAGCTACTCCATGTACCTGCTCAACAGCGGTACGCGACTTCGGCAGTGAATCGGCGCAGCGATTGGGGTCTCAACTACGCGTATGCCTGAGACACACGACAAGGGTCCATTGCTGGGACAGCAGGTTTCCGGCAGCGAAAGCTACGATCCTCGCCTCCTGTTTCCCGTCCCCCGCGCCCATGCGCGCTCGAGTCTGCCGAGCGGTCGCTTTGAGGGCCATGGCGAGGACATCTGGCACGCCTATGAGTTGAGCTGGCTCTCGGCGACGGGCATGCCGGTAATGTTCACCGGCGTGATCGACATCCCCGCGACCTCCGCGAACATCATCGAGTCGAAGTCGATGAAGCTCTACCTCAACTCGCTCAATAACCATCGCTTTAAATCGCCTCAGAAGGCCAGGGCGGTCATCGAAAAGGATCTGAGCGCCGTTGCCCAGGCGTCCGTCGGGTTGGAGCTGTTGGGGCCCGATGATTCCATGATCGCCGGCGTCATGCTGGAAGCCGAGTGCCTGGACGATCTGGTCGTGAAGGTGCCGGATGCGCCCGATGCGTCATCGCTGCGGTCGGCGGGCGACACCGGCGCGCGCCTGTGTACCCACCTCATGCGATCGCGCTGCCCGGTGACCGATCAACCCGACTGGGCGACCGTGGTAATCGAGACCCGAGGTGCCGCACCGGAGCGCGAGCGCCTGCTGGCCTATCTGCTGGGCTATCGCAACCACCAGGAATTTCACGAGCAGTGCGTCGAGCGGATCTACACAGACCTCCTGACCCAGCTGGCGCCGTCTTACCTGTCCGTGCAGGCGCTGTACACGCGGCGCGGCGGACTCGATATCTCTCCCTGGCGCTGCAGCGAAGACAAGCCGGCGCCGCGACGGCGGATGAGCCGGCAGTAGGGTCGACGCCGGCTGTGCATGGCCGGAGAGTCAGCCCCTTTGAGCCCAAACCCAACGAAGGCTCTTCTGGCTGTGATCGCGTCGCGACAAACGAATATCAATGAACCAACGGTGGAAGCACAACCATGAGCAATAGAGCGCTGATAACCGGAGCGTCAGCAGGCATTGGCGAGGAGCTCGCCCGGATTCACGCCGAGAAGGGCGGTGATCTCGTTCTTGTCGCGCGGCGCAAAGACCGGCTGGACGAACTGGCGGAAGCGCTGCGCGACGAGCACGGGGTGCAGGTCGACGTGATCGTCCAGGATCTCGCCAGGAAAAATGCGGCGCAGATTCTCTACACGAAACTCGGCGAACGGGATCTCGATATCGACGTCCTTATCAACAACGCCGGCCTGGGTGCCCACGGGCTGTTCCACGAGTCGACGCTGGAACGCCAGATGACCATCCTGCAGGTGAACATCAACGCCCTCACCGAGCTTACGCATCTCGTGGCCCAGGACATGGTCGAGCGGGGCACGGGACGCATCCTCAACGTGGGCTCCACGGCCGGGTTCCTGCCCGGGCCCTTGCAGGCTGTGTACTACGCCAGCAAGGCCTACGTGAACTCCTTCTCCCAGGCCATCGCGAACGAACTCAAGTCCTCGGGCGTGACGGTTACCGTGCTCTGTCCGGGCCCGGTCGCCACCGAGTTCCAGGAAGTCGCCAGCCTGGACGGCGTCCGCGGCTTCGACTTCGCCGCGGACGCGCGCTCCGTGGCGAAGTGCGGCTACCGGGCGATGATGAAGGGGCGCCTGGTCGCCGTGAACGACCCAAAGCTTCGGGTGTTGCTCGAAGGGATTGTGCCCTTCGTGCCGAGAAAGCCGCTGCTGTGGATGTCGCGCATGACCATGGAGAAGAGTGCTTGAGACCGTAGCCTCAACCGAGCCGCGTCAGTAGTTCGCGAGGATTGCCGCGTACACGCCTATCGCTGAGAACAGATTGGCGATGCGGATGTTCTCGTCGCGACCGTGTTGATTGTTGTCGTGGTTGGCGATGGGCAGCAGGATAATCGGCATATCCAGCGCCTGATCGAACAGGTGGATGGGCAGGCTGCCGCCCATGGTTGGCGTGAGGAGGGGCGGCGAGCCCTCGTAAGCTTCGAGAATCGTCGCCAGCTTCCGCGCCTCTGGCCCGTCCAGATCGCTGCGATAGGCCGGGTAGCCGCCGTCCCAGTTCACCTGCAGTACTCCAGGGTTGTTGCGGCGCTCCTCAAGCGTGGGCTCCCGGTCCAGAACCAGGAATCCTTGCTCGCGGAAGTGCGCCTCCAGCGCCTTCTTTATCGTTGGGATGGTCTGGCCTTTGACGAGACGCAGATCTAGCGAGGCCTGCGCGGTCGGCAGAATGATATTGCGCGCCTGCGTATCCACGCCGCCGGCCTGAAAGCCCACGATGTTGATCGCGGGTTGCATGATCAGCTCCTCAAGGCGCCGTCCCTCACCCTCCACCCGGCCGAGCGCCAGCTCGTCCTGCATCTGCGCGTCCACACTCGGCATTGCCGCAATCGCCGCGGCCTCCGCTTCGCTGATCGGTACTACTTCATCGGAGTAACCCGGAACGAGAATGTTCCCGTTCATGTCTTTGAGGGTTGCGAGCAGCCGCATCATCGCGTCGGTCGGGTGGGGCGCCCAGTTGCCGTAGTGCCCCGAGTGCAGCGGTCGTGCAGCGCCATAGGAGGTGAGGTGCACCCCGATGTCGCCGCGGACGCCGAAGACCAACTGCCGCTGCCCGCTTTGGTGCATGGGCCCGTCGCAGAAGAGCATCAGGTCCGCATCCAGCGAGTCCGCGTGCTCCGCGAGGATCTTCGCGACCGTGGGGCTACCGAATTCCTCCTCGCCGTCGAGGAAGAGCTTGATGTTCACCGAAGGGGTGATGCCGGCGGCGTCCAGGGCGTCGATCGCGTGCATGAGGGCAATGACCGGTGCTTTGTCATCCCCGGCCGAGCGGGCGTAGACGCGCCAGTCGGGGTCGATTTCTTCATCGTCGAGGACCGACCAGGGCAGAACCTCACCGTCGTTTTTCAGCGTCGGTTCGAAAGGTGGTGTTGCCCAGTTGGCTGGCTCTACCGGCTGGCCGTCAAAGTGCGCATACACGAGCAGCGTGCGTGTCGCGCCGGGGATCATCTTTTCTGCCAGCACATAGGGAGCGCGGCCCGCAGACACGGTGCGGGACGTGAAGCCGCGTTTGGCGATGTAGTCCTCGATCCACTCTGCGTTGCGGTCCATATCCGGGCGGACATTGGAGACGTTGGGGAGTTTGAGAAAATCGCGGAATTCGCCGAGCATTGCCGGGCCATTCGACTCGATTTGTTGGCCTACCGCTTCGCGAATAGCTCCTGATTCAGCCGCGATGGTATTAGTAGCTGTCCCGACGTATTCGATCGCAAGGAATGCGGCAGCAAGAACAAAGGAGCGGAAATCGGAAAGGGTGAGGGGGCGTTGATCAAAGCGCATCGACAGCTTCCGGAGTAATACGAGCGCGAATCCTCCCGCGTCAGGAAGCTGGCGTCCAGTCGACGCATTCGGTATCCTGCGCGCCCTCCGGAGAGGTGGCCGAGTGGTCGAAGGCGCACGCCTGGAAAGTGTGTATACGGAAACGTATCGAGGGTTCGAATCCCTCCCTCTCCGCCAGAATATTAATAAAAACAATAGCTTATAAATATTCTGGGCGCTATCCCCCCATACCTACCTCCAAACGACCTCGCGCTGCATTTGGGCAGAGAATCCACTCCGCCGCCGCCGCGCATGGGACAGGCGTACGAAACTTCCTTGGCTCTTTCAAGACTTCCGTAGATCTCATGCTGTGCTCGGCGGTGCACTTCTATGTCGAGAGCTTCGAGACGACTCCGAGGGACGTGGGAGTGTTCTGCCAGGCGATTGCGGAGGAGGCATTGAAAGGGGCGGAGGATTTCGAGACAGTGCATTGAGGTACGACCTCAGGATCGGCCTGGTCTCTTCTCGAAAACGGTCATTCGGCTGCCCAGATTACTGATTTCCGTTATCGACCGAGGCCGTGTAAAAACTCGCTTTCAGCAGGGCAATAAAGGTCGAGTTTTCTCGAGGCGAGCGAACCTGTCAGATCGCTTCCAGGATCGCTTTCGCTCCAACCAGGTTCATCGCCCGCTTCATGTTGTAAGCCAGCACGTGCAGGCTCATCTCAGTGCTCACGTTATGCTTTTGCTTGGTGAGGAACACTGATCCCATCCACTGTTTCAACGTGCCAAACGGGTGTTCCACCGTTGCTCGCCTAACCATCATTGCTTGCGGGTATCCTCGGAGCCTGGATTCAGCGCGCTCAACCACGCCCTCATACTCCCAACGACTGATACGACGGTAGTCACCCGGCGTGCACTTGGACTTGAGCGAGCAGTGTGAACATGCCGATGACCAATAACGCCGGAGTTGCTTGCCCCTCTCGGTGCGCGTGAAGCGGTAGATCGCACGCTCACCAGCGGGACATATGTATTCGTCATCTTCAGGGATGTAGCGGAACTGCCTGCGTGTGAACTCGCGCTTGCTGCGCTTTCCCGAGGTATCGGCTTTCGCGACGTAGGCCGTGATACCAGCTTCCTCGCAGGCCAGCAGTTCTTCGCCGCGGTAATACCCTTGGTCAGCAATGACGGTTATTGGGTTGCCTGTATCGAGCACCTCTTTAGCCCGCCTGGCCATCGGACCGAGCTGACGTCAGACTGTGCCCGCGTTCGTCACCTCATGCGCCACGATCACGTGCGTCTCGACATCCACCGCCGCCTGCACGTTGTAGCCCACGATACCAGCGCCGCGGCTCTTCATGGAACGGGCGTCGGGGTCGGTCAGGGAGATTTGTTCGTCCGGTGCTTCAAGCATCCGGACTTCGAACTTTTTTAGCCGGTCCATCTCCTCCGTGAGTGCGGCGACCTTGTCTTTGATCGGGCGCTGGTCTTCGGCGGGTGCGGATTCGTCGGCCTCGTCCAATTGATCGAGATACCGCTCGATACTCGCCTCTACTTCGGCGATTCGGCGCTTCATCTTCGCCTTCGTGAAGTTCTTGTCCCGGTTGTTCACCGCTTTGAACTTGCTGCCATCAACGGCCAGCGTATCGCCCAGCAGATTGAGCTTGCGGCACAGCATCACAAACTCCCGACACACGAGGCGGATCGCCTCGCCATTGTTGCGTCGGAAGTCAGCGATGGTCTTGAAGTCGGGCGACAGCCGGCCCGTTAGCCACATCAGCTCTACGTTGCGTTTGGCTTCACGCTCCAAGCGCCGTGAGGAGTGCACCTGGTTGAGATACCCGTACAGGTAGATTTTGAGCATCGTGCGCGGGTGATAGCCCGGACGGCCGGTATCGGCGTGTTCTGTTTTGAAGCCCAGCCCGGAGATATCGAGTCGATCGATGAAGACATCGACAACGCGAACGACGCTGTCTTCTTCGACGTAATCATCGACGCGTTCGGGAAACAGAGTGCTTTGCTGGCGATTCTCGCCTTCAATGAAGCCGCTCATTCCTCACCCCTTCACTGGAAAGTTGTATTTTACTTTTCAGCGGGAGTTTTCACGCGGCCTCGGCCGGTAGCAGGCGCTTGACCGCTTGCTGTTGAGCGTCCGCTCTCGAGAAAGCAGCCGCTAAGACGCCGATTCGCGACCGGCTCACTTCCACACAAACCGAGCGGGTTCTTCGGGCTCGGATATAGCGCCTGCGGGGCCATGTGAGTTGCCGTCGCTCAATCGCGAAGATTGTTCCAGCCAAAGCTCAGCCATTTTTTTGCCTAGGAGACGATAAGCCCTGAACTCTTCATACGAATAAGACTGATTTATTGTCGACTCGGCCGGGAAAGCACAACGCGTTTTGCTGCCCTTCTTACTGAAAAAACAACGCGGAATCTTATTGTAGGGCCGTGACTTCCAATTAGTTCTTGCAAACGTTTCGATTGCTTCGTTGTACCCTGTACGGGGAGCGTATCCGAGCTTCAAAACCCACAAATCAATAATCTCATCGCTCAGATCACTTTCAATCTTGCCGTTCCAGACATGATCCGAGAGATTCCATACGCTGCCATTGCTCGTGCCTACTTTGACGATAGTACCATCGGACGCGGCTAGATCACTGAGCCGTAAACCGCTATCTAGCGTTTCAAGGTTGTCACTGACCTTCTGCCAGCCTTCGAAAGTGAGATCTTCGTCTGAAGTGGCGTCTAGGGCGAGTATTGTTTGACAATTCCGGGCAATCAGCGGATGCACGGCTTGATTGTCGATAAATCCACCGTCGCTGAGGTAAATGCCGTTTGATTCTTCGGGATACTCGAGATAGACGCCAATGGAAAATCCGAGTAGTTTTAGTATGTACGGCACACCAATATTGTAATCGGCATCCTTGAAGCCTGGCGTGTCAATGGCAGCGCCCGATGCCGCAATGACAGCACCTAGATCTAGATCGAATGGGTAGTTCGTCAGGTATTGAGTTGAATCAGAGCCAAGCCATCGTGGAGTTACCTCGAAAATCATATCGCCATCTAACTTCATTCCGGGCTTTGGTGCGACTCTACCCTGCGATACCGAAGTGATGAAGATAGGATACGGAAACTGGTCAAGAAAATCATCGCTCAAATCATTGATGTAGTAGTCTTTGAATGGGTTTCGCGCAGTCGAAAACGTTCGTCGAATGCTACTTGAATACGCAATCGTACCGTAGCCTGGATAGACATTCTGTTCCTCCATCGCCGGCACTATTGAGGCCATCAGCCGTATCGCTGTATCCGGCACAGCAAACAATAAAGCCCCAAGTGCTCCAACAGCCATATTGGTTCTTGTAATGAACTTGGAATTCTTCTCGGAGTTGTTTGCGAAGTCGCTTCCATCGCTGAGAAGATCTTTCGGGTCAGCTCCTGTTCGTAAGTGGTCGATTAGCAGGCCGTAAACCGGATATCCGCCGCCCGACGAGCTTGCCACATACTCAAAGTCGCTGAGATGATCGGCGAGTCCTTGGAGTACACCAAGTGACGTCGCACCTGCCCGCACACCGCCGCCGGACAATGCCAGGCACAGCTTTGGTCGACGTTCCTCTGAATTGCTTTGACGCGTCTCGAGCCTTGAATCAATCGGTCGATGTTTTTCAAGCTGGGTCCCTATCAATTCGGATTTTGACGAGCCGGATAGTCCTGTACAGCCCGACATAGAAAGCAGAGAGAAAGTGACAATGGAGCCCGCGGCTAGCTGAAGCTTCTTAGTAACGTTCGTACACTTGCGATTTTTGGCCTTGAACTCGTGCTCACATGTCCTCGTGCTAGATATTCTCAATATACCGAAACGCGTGCACAAGTCGCGATTCCGGTGGGGGAAGGCAAGCCTCGTACATGGGCGCATTTCTTAATCCTCTTCTGGGTCTGCTATCGAAGCACTGCTCTGAATGTAGTAGAGAAACTGCAGATACTCCATGCAACAATCATGGTGCCGCAGGCGCAAAGTTAGAAACGATTTATCTTTTGATATGGACCTCGTTCCGCTTTTGGCCGTGTGCTGCCAGAAGTAACCAAGATTAACGCGTCCGCTTTGGAGCCGGGTGAACACTATGCCAACAAAGTGATCACTCTCGCCGCGCCGGCACCCGCACACGCTAGCCGATTAATCGCTTTCCTGAGCCCGTAAAACCTGCCAAAGCGAACAGTTGGCTAGCAATGTGTTCAATATCTCGAACGGCGGCTTACGGTCTAACGCGCAATCTGACCCGATACTCCCTTCTGGATCGATTCTCGCTCGCGACAATTAGCCTGACAGGCTACCGCCCCAATGAGGGGCTGGCACGGCCACGTTCATTGCTGCTCGAAATCCGATCTAAAACATCCTGCCGTCCTTCGCGGATGTCCTGAAACTGCCCGATATCTGCCTTGATCTTCTCCGCGCTGGCCTCCCTGAGCTGTTCCAGTCGGTCCATGCGGCGCGACAGTGACCGGCGTTGGTTAAGATGCGCGAAGATCAGCGCATCCATTTCACGGCGGTCACGCTCCAGCGCTGCCAACGCGTCGCGCTCGTTTTGCTCCCGGATGCGGCGGTGCTTGCCAGTAAAGTGATCCAGCAGGCCGCGCAGGCCCTTGCTGTATCGTGCTTGTCGCGCCTTTGATTCCCGGATGTTTCGCTGAGCATGCTCAGAATCCAGCGTTTGTCTCTCGGACGTTTGCCGCTGAACGAGGTCAACAAGCAGCTTCTTGATATCTTGCTGGCGCTGCGCAATGGCTGCGTGTTGCTCTCGGCTCAAGGCTTGCAGCCGCTTTGCCAGTGCTGCCGCCATGGCTGCCTTGGCCTGCTCCACCGTTGGCAACCCCTTGGGTTCACCGAGCTTGGCGATGACGTCTTTATTATTGGTACCCTTTCTGAGCTGGCGGGGAACGGAATAGACCTCGCAGCATTCGTTGATGGTCACGTATCCGCGCCTGCCCACAGCAAGCATATAGCCTCGCTCGGTCAGGGCGTGCCCGAAGGAGGCAACGCTGTCACTGACGGCCGAGCAGTCCTGAAAGGCCGCTTTCACGTCGCGGCTGTGCTTACCGGCGCGGCGGGCTTGCTGCCACTGCGCCAGTTTGAAATTCTTTGGATCACGCTCGGCGAAGTTCATGAACCCGCGCGGCATCTTCCAGCCATGCTCCATGTACAGATCGCGGGAGATGTCCATAAGCTTGCGCTTGTAATAGTCGATCTTGATGGCTTTCATCTCCACGGCATCGATGCGCGACCAGACGACATGACAGTGCCGCCGCCCATTTTTCTCATAGAAGACAATCGCGCGGGGCTGGCTGGATAGTCCTAGGTCCTTCTCTATACGTTCAATGGCGCTGAGAAATGCTTGCGTGGAAACCCGCTCCGTCTGCGGCGGGTTCGGGCTGAGGGAGAACATGAACTTCCTCGCTTTCGTGCCCTGGCTGATGGCGTAAATCTCGTTCAGTGCGGGCACCAGATCATCGGACATGAAGCCGCGCAGCTCATGCACGTTCACATGATCGTTTTCATCCTTGAGCAGGTGCAGCGCCAGATTTTTCGCCCCGCCGCGTTCGTTGCCTTCCAGAATCATGTGTCGCCACCGCATCGAAGGCCGAGGGCGATGAATAACGCCTTGCGCATGGCCAGCACAGCTGACCTGCCTTGGGATTTTCGAGCCACTCGTAACTTGAGAGACTGGCCCTCGCCAAGGAGCGAGTGTCATGAGAAGCAGTCGGTTTTCGGAAGAGCAGATGGTCCGGATTCTCCGCGAGGCGGATACAGAGCCGGTGTCCGAGGTGGCCAAGCGCCATGGGATCAGTGAGCAGACGATCTATACCTGGCGCAAGCGCTACGGTGAAGTCGAAGCCGCCGATCTTCGACGCCTGCGCCAGATGGAGAAGGAGAATGCACGCCTCAAGCGT
>JBCDIW010000038.1:0-24658 GCA_038748515.1 Pseudomonadota bacterium | reverse complement strand
TCGTCAGCTTCATGGAGTATGATCTGGGATTCTTCGACAGAACAGTGAACCGAGTAGAGCCCGTAGGGGTGAACCCCTTCGCTCTTAAAGTGTTACCCATGTCCTCGGAATAAACTGTTACCCATGTGCCAAGAAAGCACCTTGAGCTTTATGGCCCGCCCGAGAGGATTCGAACCTCTGACCTCTGCCTCCGGAGGGCAGCGCTCTATCCAGCTGAGCTACGGGCGGAACGCGCGCATGGTACCAGCTTCATGCCGCTTTTAGGGCCCGCCCTCACCATGCCAGCCCAGTCCGACCAATTTCTGCATTGCTATCTCTCCGGCCGTTCGCGAATGACTTAGGCTCTGGGCCTATACGCTTCTCTTGCAGTCCGACACCCGCTGCCTTTCCTCGTACCCTCTTGGTGCGCATCGATTCGAAAAAATTCATTAATTCAATAATTTATGTGTAAGTGAGTATTTGCTTGCTAATCTCATCCGAGCTCTATAGGCGCGACGAGCAACATCGTAGGCAACCTATTAAATTGACTTCAATTCAATAAGGGTCAACAATTCAGGTCATGAGGCGAACACGATCATGAACGCGCCGCGACGTCGCCGCGACGCCGGAGCAACCCGCCAACGCATACTGCAGGCTGCAGCACAGCTTCTGGCCCGAAACGAGGGCGCGCTGGAGATGTCCTGGGTGTCGAAGGAAGCGCAAGTCTCGCAGGGACTGGCGTACCACCACTTCGGTTCCCGCGAAGGGCTCCTGGAAGCCGTGGTCAATGATTTCTATGACCGCCTCGAGGCCGAGGTTCTGATGGCGAACTTCTCGGAGATCGACGCCTGGGAAAAACGCGAAACCCGGCGCAGCGAGCGCTACATCGCTTTTCTCACTGAGGACCCGCTGGGTCCGACGCTCATGAACAAGCTGAGCCAGACTCCCGCCGTGGCCGCCCTTGAGGCAAAGCGATGGAGAAAGCTGGTTACGGAAGGTGCTAGGAACATCGGCGACGGACAGCGTCGCGGAACCGTAGGCAGCAGAGACGATCCCGCGCTGCTTGCCGCGATGGTGCTCGGGGCCATGCGTTCGGCCGTGGTCAATGCGCTTCAGGAAGGCGGTGTGGAAAAGCCCGGAGATCTTAACCGGGACATCTGGCGATTCCTGCGCGCCGGACTGCAGATAAAAGAGGAAAGAAGTGATGCAGCAGAGAATTGAAAACGCCGGCTCGAAGGTGCCGAGCGGTCGCGATGACCCGCGCTTTCGGGAGATAAAAGACGCCCGGGACTACGCGAAGGTCGATCTGGCCCGTACCCATCGCTTAACGCACAGCGCCGCGGCGGAAGAAGTCGATCCGATGGTTTTGGAGGAGCAGCACGCAACGCTCCTGGCTCAGGGTTACGTAATCATCCCGGATCTGATGAGTGACGCTCAGCTAAACGCGCTCCGCCAGGACACTCAGGACCATCTACAGCACTTCGGCCGCAATTCCTTTGAAGGCGAACGCACTCAGCGAATCTACGGCCTCCCGGAAAAGCTGCGAAGCGCGGATGCCTTCATTGAACACCCGCTGATCCTCGCGCATCTCGACCGGCTCCTGCAGCCCAACTATCTTCTCTCCCAGGCGCAGGTGATCAACATCCTCGACGCATCGCCCGCCCAGCCACTGCACCTCGATGACAGCTTCTACCCCTGGCCGCGACCGCGCCCGGCCCTGAGCGTCGCCACCGTGTTTGCCATTGATGACTTCACGGAGGACAACGGAGCTACCGTCGCGATCCCCGGCAGCCATCTCTGGAGCGAAGACCGTTATCCCGAAGACGCGGACCATCGCGTGAAGGCGGTCATGTCCGCCGGGTCCTGCATCCTCTTCCTCGGCAATCTCTGGCACGGCGGAGGGGAGAATCGCAGCGGTGCGAGTCGACTGGCGCTGACGGCTCAGTATTGCGAGCCCTTCCTTCGGACTCAGGAAAACTACTTCCTGTCCATGTCGACGCAAACCGTCACCGGGCTCTCCGAAGACATGCAACGAATGCTGGGTTACTCGATTCATCCTCCTTTTATGGGTATGACGAACGGGATGCATCCCAAACGGGCATTACCCGGTTGAGAGAACTCGCCGGGGTGTTGCTTCGGAGCGCGGCAGAGCGATGCCGGCTAGGGCCTGAGCTGCTTCTTTACGCGGCGCACGGACCACCAGACAACGCCGAGCACAAAGGGCGCACTGAGCCCCGTCAGCAATCCGGGATCGAGAGGCATGCCCAACTCCTTGCCGGATTTGAACAGGTAGCCCAGTAAGCCGACCGCGTAGTAGGTAATCGCGAAGATCGAAAAGCCCTCCACGGACTGCTGCAGGCGCAGCTGCGAGCTGGCGCTTTCAGCCATGCGCTGTAGGATGGCCTGGTTCTGCTTCTTCTGGTCCAGGTCGACCATGGAGTCGAGCAGCTGCGTGGCGCGGGTTATGCGCTGCGCGAGCTCCTGAGTGCGCCGTTCCACGGCCTCGCAGGTGCGCATGGCCGGCTGCAGGGTCTTGGTCAGGTAGGTGGTATACCGCGACGCCGCACCGCTGCGGTCTTCGGCGAGTTCGCTGAGGCGACGATCGACAATACCGCTGTAGGCCCGGGCGGCGGCGAAGCGATAGGCGTGTTCCGCGGCAACGTGTTCCACGCGCGCCGCGATACGAGTTATGCGTTCGAGCTGTCGCTCCTGCGCCGGGTCTGTTTCGTGGTGCGATAGCTCCGACATCACGTCGTCGAGTTCAATCTCCAGCTGCCCGAGCGATGCCATCACGCGCCGCGCCGCCGGCAGGGCCATCATCGCAAGGAGGCGATAGCTCTCTATTTCCAGGATGCGCTGCAGATAGCGCGACAGACGTGCTTCACCGAGGCCGAAGTCCGTCACTACGAGACGCTGAAATCCATCGGCGTCCAGGCGGAAGGACGACCACAACTCGCCGAGCCCGTCGGAGAAGCTCCCGCCATACACCTGTGTGGCACCGAGAAGGCTGCGTATGCGGCCGAGACGCTCTTCGATGACCTGGCCATCGTCCGGGAGCACTTCGATGTGTACGCCGATGAAGCGCGCGTCTTCCAGGTCCGCTCGCATATTGCTTTCGAGAAAATCCAGCGCCGGCGCCGCGAAGGGCGGTTCGCCGTTGCCGGGTACGAGCAGCGAGTAGGCGTCGGCTTCCGAGTGTCCTTCCCATTTCAGCGAGCAATTGCCGACCTGTATCGAATGGTGGCGGCTCTCGGCATTGGGTTCGCTCTGCCCCTGCTCTCGACAGAACTCGGCGAAAAGTTCGCGACGCTCGGCAAGACTCGCATCACCGCGCAGACAAACAATGTGCGAGCAGCGCAGCGGTGCGGCCATGACCATAAGGGGCCGCGCGTGCCATTCATTGCTCAGCGAGACGCGCAGCTTCCCGGGTTTCGGTGAGCCGTTGGGCGCGTCGTTCTTACGTTGCTCGTCGTCCATGGGGTGGTCAGTACGCGTCGTCGGGATCTTCGGGAGAAAATTCAGCATAGCAAGGGCCGAGGAGCGCCTGCAGGCGACGAACGTGGGTAGCCGGAGCGGCGCGGGCCCACGCAAGAGACGCGTCGCGCTGCCTTTGCCAGGCAACGTAGGGCTCGGGTAATACGTCTTTCAGGCGCGTTTCCAGGGCGGCTATCGGGGGCAGAAGCCCGTGATAGCGCTGCGCGAGGGCAGCGGAGGACGGCTGGACTTCCCCAATAAAGTACTTGCTAACGACGGTACGAAGGATGGGTGCCGCATTCGGGCGCATGCCCGCCCGACACAGCTCGCCGCGCTCGAGGCGATGTTCGATGACGCCATTGGCCGATTCGAGCCAGGCCGCCTGACGACCGAGGGACCACAGCAGTTCCCCACCGTCGCCCTGGCCAATGGTTCCCAGCGCAAGTTCAAAGTCGCGATCGTCCGCGCTGAAGTCGCCGTCAAGCCATCGCTCGGCGTTCGCCGTGATCTGTTCAAGCGCCGTCATCACAGCGCTGCTTGTGTCTTCGGGATAGCTTCCGCGCGGTACTCCGCTGCGCCAGAAATCCCGGTACTCGAGGCCGCCGAGCGTCGCATTGAAGATTCGCCGCGGCAGCTGGTCCCGTTTCTGTCGCGCTACCTGAGCGATAAACGTCGCCAATCGGTTCTCGTCCCGTTCCGCCAGCGTCTCGCTGCAGGCCGGCGCGTCGCGAAGAAAGGCGAGGTCCAGGAGCAAGCGCTGCGAGGGTGGTGCAACGCGGCCAAGACTGCTGTTGCGCCGCGCCACGGTAGTCTGCAGCGCGCAGCCCTTCAGCTTGAGGAAGTCGAGGCCGTCCAGCGCACTGTCTTCAAAATCGAGCCGCAGAGCCTCGGCTCGCGGAGCCTGCAACTGTTTCGTTTCTCGCGGCGCCGGCGCCTCCATGCCGAGAGGCCGCGAGAGTCGGGTCAGGTAGTTGCGCAGCGTCCCGTCCAGGTCCGAAGCGCCGCAGCCGCCCAGCAGAGAACCCAGGAAAGCAAGTCCGCGGAGTCCGAAGCGTCGTGCTCCGGGCACTACGCACACGCTCGGGGTGACGGGCCTCGAGCCCTTGCGACATGATGAAGATCGCGGCGCCGGGATCGCCCCCGTCGGGGAGGGCCGTCGTGCCGAACATGGATACAACCCCTCAATCGAGGATCTCGTGGCAGCGCTGTAACCAGGTCTTGAGTCGTTCGCAGGAGTCGGGAAGGCTCTCTCTGACCCAGCTGCCCGTCTCGATCGCTACCAGAAGGCTGATATCGGCAAGACTGATCGCGTCTCCGCAAAGGAAGAGTTGATCTCCCAGGTCGTCGTCGATTTGCTGCAGTCCCGCCCGGTAGCGTTTTCGGCCCCGGTCGACGAGTTCTGGAATTTGCGCTACGTCGATGGGACCCGGTAGAGCCCGATTCTCGAAGGCCGGACTGCGGTTGCGCAGCATCTCGGCAAACGCTTCCAGCAGCGTAACGAATACACGATGATCCCAACTCAGCACCAGGGCGCGTTCCAGCGCAGTGCGGCCCAGCAGCGGACGCTCGGGAAAATGCTCTTCCAGGTAGGCGCAAATGCCTATCACCTCCGTGAGCAGGACCCCTTCTTCGGTGAGCAGCGCGGGCAGCGTGCCCAGGGGATTTACCTCCAGAAACGCGGCCTCCCGGTGCGCTCCCGCGCGCATATCGACTTCTGTTACGGGGAGCTCGATGCCCTTGTACGCCTGGAACAAGGCCAGGCGGCGCGGGTTCGGGGCAGATGCATAGGTATATAGGTGCAATGGGTCAGCCTCGGGCATGGAACGCCGTCGCGTGCCAATGAGGGCTGCGACGGCGGTCCCAGTGGGTGTAAGCGAGCGCAATGCTAGCAGGAACGTTTGCCGGGCTCTTGCGACTGCGAATCAGAGGCATTACCGGTCACTTATTGATGCTTTGACAGCTCTTTGACACTCGTGTGACAGATCTTTGATGGCCTGTGTCCCGTAGCTATAATGCGCGCCCCCGGAAAAGAGGAAAGACCCGTGTTGCCGAAAATTGCCAAGCTGCTCCTGCTCATGGCCGCCGCTGCCATGGTGCACGCCCAGGACCTGACCGAGGAGCAGCGCGCCGACATCGAAGCACGAATCGCGCCCGTAGGCACCGTGTGTCTGCAGGGCGAAAACTGCGGCGGTTTGCCCCTGTCCAGCGCGCCCGTAGCCGCTGCCCCGGCTGCGGCCAGCCCCGCGGCGCCGGCAGCCGTCGCAGAGGCGTCTCCAACGACGGGTTCCTCGGCGGGCGGTGCCGCTGCACAGACGGTCGCGTCCGCACCGGCTATCGACGGTGAAGCGATCTACAACCAGGCCTGCCTCGCCTGTCATGCCAGCGGCGCTGGCGGTGCTCCGGTAGTGGGGGATGCCGGCTCCTGGGCGCCGCGCATTGCCAAGGGCATCGATGTTCTGCACTCGAGCGGCATCAACGGCGTCGCCGGCACAGCGATGATGGCCAAGGGCGGCCGCGCCGACCTCTCCGATGATCAGGTCATTGCGGCCGTCAACTTCATGGTGGATAACAGTAAGTAAGCGCGCTCAGTAGGCGCGCTCCGCCACTATCTGTCGGTAGGCCAGGGCTTCCTGGAGATCGAGTTCTCGGACGTCGTTCCGCCTTTCTACATCAGCAATCGTGCGGGCGACGCGTAACACCCGGTGTATTGCCCGTCGCGAGAGCTGCAGCTGTCGCGACGCGTCGTCCAGCAGCTTTTTTTCGTTTCGTCTCAACCCGCAGTGTTCAAGCAACAGGCCTCCGGCCAGCCGGGCGTTACTGCAGCCCTGGCGCTCCCGCTGCGTGGCCACGGCCTGACGTACCCGCTCACCCACCTGCGCCGAACCTTCCTCCGCCGACTCGTCGAACAATGACGATTCCTCGTCGCGGGTGACCCGCACCTGCAGGTCGATGCGATCGAGAAGAGGGCCTGACAGGCGGGCGCTGTAGTTCAGGCGCTGTGCCGCGCTGCACCTGCAGCGTCGGCGCGCGTCGCCTGCATAGCCGCAGGGGCAGGGGTTCATGGCCGCGATGAGTTGGAAGCGTGCGGGATAGCGCACGCTGCACTGCGCTCTCGCCAGGTGGATTTCTCCGCTTTCCAGCGGCTCGCGCAGCATGTCGAGACTGCTGCGTGGAAACTCAGCCAATTCATCCAGAAAGAGCACGCCGCCGTGCGCAAGAGAAATCTCCCCGGGTTGCGGGATGCTGCCTCCGCCGATGAGAGAGGCGGCACTGGCACTGTGGTGCGGTGCCCGGAATGGACGTTGCACACCTTGAAGCCGCGCACCCCGCAGGTCCGTCAGGGCATGCATGGTCAGCGTCTCCTCGGGGTCCGGGGCCGGCAGAATGCCGGGTAAGCAGCTGGCCAGCATGCTCTTACCCGTGCCTGGTGGGCCGCAGAAGAGGAGGTTGTGACCCCCGGCGGCGGCGAGTTCCAGCGCCCGTTTTGCCAGCGGCTGCCCCTGCACCTCAGCGAGATCGGTGACGACGAAAGCAACCGGGTCACTTTCGCTCTCTTCTGCCGGTGCAGGCCCGTGCGCGGCGTCACCATGACCACGGAGCACGGCGCACAGCGAAAGCAGGTCTGGCGCTCCCAGGCTGCGGATCTGCGGCACGATGTGGCAGCGCCGCGCGGCGTCGACGGGGAGGGCTATACGATGTCCGGCACGCGTGGCCGCGATCGCGGCGGCGATGCAGCCGCGCACATCGCAGAGTCCGCCGTCCAGTCCCAGTTCGCCAATGCACTCGACCTGCTGAATACACTCAGCGGGAAGCTGGTCCGACGCGCAAAGAATGCCCAGGGCGATGGCCAGATCAAAACGTCCGCCACCCTTGGGGAGGTCCGCCGGGGCGAGGTTGACGGTGAGCCGGCCATCGGGGAACTCGAAGTGAGAATTGATCAGTGCGCTGCGCACACGGTCGCGGCTCTCGCGGACCGCAGTCTCCAGCATGCCGACGATGTTGAACGCCGGAAGACCGCTGGAGAGGTGCACTTCGACGCGAACCGCTGGCGCTTCCAGCCCCCGGCTGGCCCGCGATCGGACCAGGGCATAGCTCATGACTCCTCCTTGAGTCCCTTTCGGCGGTTGCGCGTCCCTGCGCTCCCGCATGGCTTAATCGCCGATCGGCGGGATCAGCGCGGCGTTTCTTCGCCGCTTTGCGACTCCAGGCGCTTCAGCATATCGGTGAGCGCCGCCAGCTCGCCCTCGAGCGCGGCGATTTTCGCCCGCGTTCGCTCAAGTACCGCCGACTGCGCATCAAATTCCTCTCGGCTCACGAAATCCAGTTTTCGCAAGGCACTCTGCACCAGCTGGCGAGCGTTGCGGTCGACTTCGTCCGCGAAACCCTTGGGGCCGACCAGCTCGTTTACCTGCTGCATTACCTCGCTGATGGGCGGTGGTTTGATAGCCATGCGTACTCCTCACGTGCGTGCGCCGAGTGTAGTGGATGGCTGGGTGGAGTCACAGCACTTCGCGGGGCACTCTTCGTGTGCATCGCACTATTTTGGTGCACCATGTCGTCCGGCCAAGCTCAGGGCCACGCCTGGCAGGCCCTGCGCGCCAGGCTAAGTTGCTGTTTTTGGCCGTGAAGGTCTCCGTGGCATACACCTTGCTGCTGGGGAAAGCTGAACGCCACGTCGCCATCGCAGCGACCGCAGTAGAACGAAGGCGGAGCGATAGACGCCGCAACAGCGTCACCCTGGGTCTGGAGAGAAGCATGAAATTAATCACGGCGATCGTTAAGCCCTTCAAGCTTGATGACGTACGCGAATCCCTGTCCGAAATCGGTGTGCAGGGCATCACGGTAACTGAGGTAAAGGGCTTCGGCCGTCAGAAGGGTCATACGGAACTGTATCGCGGTGCCGAATACGTCGTGGACTTCCTGCCGAAAGTAAAGATAGAGGTGGCCGTCCCCGACGACCTGGTCGAGCAGACCATTGAATCGATTACCAAGTCGGCCAATACGGGAAAGATCGGCGACGGCAAGGTGTTCGTCGCTGGCCTCGAGCAGGTTATCCGCATACGAACCGGCGAAACCGGAGAAGAGGCGCTCTAGCTGGCGCAAGCCGTCGGAATATGCGAACCCGTATGACTGCGCAAGTGTGACTGCTATGGAAAACGAACTTTTTGCTCTGAGCTACGCGCTCGATACTTTTTACTTCCTGGTCTGCGGCGCGCTCGTTATGTGGATGGCCGCCGGCTTCGCCATGCTCGAAGCGGGCCTTGTGCGCTCCAAAAATACTACCGAGATCCTGACCAAGAACGTGGCCCTCTTCGCCATCGCCTGCACCATGTACATGTTGTGCGGCTACTCGATCATGTATCCGGAACTGGGGTCGGCCCTTCTCGGTGGCATCACCGGCGACGGTGTCGAGGGTGAAAGCACCTACGCGCCATCAGCGGACTTCTTTTTCCAGGTAGTGTTCGTCGCCACGGCCATGTCAATTGTTTCCGGCGCCGTGGCGGAGCGCATGAAGCTGTGGTCCTTCCTGCTGTTTGCCGTGGTTATGACCGGCCTTATCTATCCCCTCGAAGGGAATTGGACCTGGGGCGGCGACGACGTCTTCGGAATCTACAATCTTGGCGAACTCGGCTTTTCCGACTTCGCCGGGTCAGGCATCGTGCATATGGCCGGCGCCTCCGCGGCCCTGGCTGGCGTTCTCCTGCTCGGGCCCCGGGCCGGGAAGTATCGTAACGATGGCTCCGTGGTTGCCATACCGGGAGCGAATCTACCCCTTGCCACCCTGGGTACCTTCATCCTCTGGATGGGATGGTTCGGCTTCAATGGCGGCTCCGTTCTGGCAACGGCCAGTGTCGAATCCGCCAATTCGGTCGCCGTTGTGTTCATGAACACGAACGCCGCGGCGTCCGGCGGTCTTGTCGCCGCTTTGATCACAGCGAGGCTTCTGTTTGGGAAGGCCGACTTGACCATGGCTCTGAACGGAGCACTGGCCGGGCTTGTCGCCATCACCGCCGAACCTTCGACGCCCACCCCGGCCCTGGCCACTCTCTTTGGCGCATTTGGCGGCATCCTGGTTGTTTTCTCAATCATCACCCTGGACAAGTTCAAGATCGACGACCCGGTCGGAGCGATATCCGTCCACGGCGTGGTGGGACTTCTGGGACTGATGCTGGTTCCCGTCACGAACCCGCTTACCGATGACGGAGGCGCCTCCTTCGGCGGGCAGCTGATCGGCGCTGCAACCATCTTTGCCTGGGTGTTCCTAGCGAGCTTTATTGTCTTCTTTGCGATCCGGATGGTGGTGGGCATCCGCGTCGGCGAGGAAGAGGAATACGAAGGAGTGGACATCTCCGAGTGTGGTCTCGAGGCCTACCCGGAATTCGTGAATAGCTGAAACCGACTTGCGGGCGCATTGTGAGATGCGTTTTTTGGGGGACCTTACGGTCCCCCCTTTTTTTGCCCGCGAAGCTTGTCGGCCTCGCCGCATAAGCACACCGCCTGGCGCCGTTTTGCTTAAGCCGCTCGCGTGGCTTCGCCGGCTTTTGTGTCTGTCGCCGCCTCTTCGTAGTCTTCGTTGAGCGCTCAGGCAGCCCAGCCCCGATCTACTTAAGCTGCTCGCCCACATTACCCTCACTCCTCAGCAAGTCACTGCCTCTTTTCGGACTTCGTAGATGGCTCCGGCAGCCCGCCCCCGCTCTACTTGAGCTGCTCGCGTAGCTCCATCGGCACTTCTGTTCTGAACAGCGCGCTCGACGGACGCTCAAGCAGAACGGGGCCGACCTGCCACCCAGCGTCGGAATGTGGCACTAGCGAAACCGACTGTGGCCCCGGTGTGGCACGGAGCAGGGGAGGTAGGTGGCCATGTCCTTCGAGCGTCCGTCGAGTGCTTAGAACAATGCTCAGGTCCTGCTGGAGCTACGCGAGCAGCTCGAAGGACATGGCCACCTGCCTCGCCGTCTTCCAGAGTCCAACACAGACTGAGCGGCACACGCAGCACAAAGGACACCGTTACCTGCCTCCCCGGTTTCCGAAGCCAGCCACGATTTGAACCGCGCAGGCAATCAAAAGCACGGACACCCATCGCCCGGCTTTCGGGTGCCAGATGCCTGCATTGGTCGGAATGCGGGGCCCCCAGAGTTCGCCGGGGCAGGCTTGCAGGTTCGACGCAACACTCCCTATTATCGGGATCGCTTTGACTATGAGGCAGCGCCATGAAGTTGGTGACAGCGATTATCAAACCCTTCAAGCTCGACGATGTCCGGGCCGCTCTTGCCGAAGTTGGCGTACAGGGCATAACCGTAACCGAAGTGAAAGGCTTCGGGCGCCAGAAGGGTCACACCGAGCTGTACCGGGGCGCTGAGTACGTTGTGGACTTCCTGCCCAAGATCAAGCTCGAGGTGGCGGTGGGCGAGGAGCAGGTTCAGGGCGCCGTGGATGCGATTATCGGCGCGGCCAACACCGGGAAGATTGGCGATGGGAAAATTTTTGTCTCGTCGCTTGAAGAAGTGATCCGCATCAGAACGCGGGAAACGGGCGAAGACGCGATCTGAGCCCCGTTCAGTCCGTGACCGGAATCGACCCCGGCGCGCCCGACCCCGAGGCAGGGGAGGAGGAGCGGGGCGCGCGGGACGCCATCGCGGACATCCAGCGCAGCTTTTTGCGCCTGACCGCCCTTCAGACCCTGCTCTCCCTGGCCGGCGTGTTTACCGGCGCCGTCGCGCTCTACGCCGCGTTGAACGAGTCGCAGGCCGTGCGTCAGCAGAGTGCCGCCTCCGTGTGGCCCTACGTACAGTTCATGATCGAGGATCGCAGCGACGCGGACAGCGCCCACTTTTCCCTGTCCTTCAACAATGTCGGCGTCGGTCCGGCGCGCATGCGTGGGATGCAGCTGAGCTATCGGGGAGACGCGGTGGGCAGTTGGGAAGCCATGACCGCCGCGCTGCTGGGCGAGCCGGCAGAGCTCGGCGGCGACTACGGAAAAAGCAGTACTTCCCGGCGGGTTCTTGCTCCGGGCGAGTCCGTGACAGCGTTTCGCACCGACCGCCGTGACCTCGCACTTGCGCTACAGCGGGCGGTGTTCGGCGGTGAGGTGTCGCTGAGCTACTGCTACTGCTCTATCTTCGATCAGTGCTGGACCGTCGCCACACCCGAGCCGCCAACACAGGCAAAGGAACCGGAACCGGGAGACTGCCCTGAATTCGGAGACTACGCCTTCAGCGACTGAGGGAGCGCCGTCGCCCACTGAAGCACCCCGACCCTCGTCTGAAGGGCGGGCAGCCACTCAGTCCGGCTGCAGTCCCTCGACGGTAGGGGGCAGCTCATCCAGGGTAGTGATGGTCGCGTCGGGCTGGCTTTCGTGTGTCCAAGACAGGTCGCCCGCATTCAGCCATACCGCCCGCATACCCGCGGCCAATGCCCCAAGCACATCGTGCTCCGGATTGTCGCCCACATGAAGTACCTCGCTCGGAGCGGCGCCGGTGCGCGCCAGGGCGGCATCGAAGAGCGCTGACGCCGGTTTGCTGGCGCCGACTTCCTCCGCCAGGTAGGCAAAGTCGAAGTACTCCCCCGCATCGGTACGAAAGACATCGGCGTTGCCATTGGTCAGGGCGCCGAGGCGATAGTTCTGCGCCAGGACCTCCAGCACGGCGAGCGCGTTGCTGTAGAGCTCTACCCGCTGGCGCTCCTCAAGGAAGGCCTCAAACGCCGCGTCCGCGCCACGGCGTGCTTCGGATTCGGCATAGCCGGCGTCAAGCTGCAGTTGAGTCAGCAGCACCTTCCGCAGCGCGCTCACGTTGTGCGCCAGCTCCGGATGAGATTTCCACACCCGCTTCTTCACGGTCCAGAGCGCGTCGTGATCCACCGCCTCCATGGTGCCCGGGCGATGCTCCAGCAGCCATTTGCGCTGCGCCTCCTCCGCCCGGAGCAACGCCGGTTCGACGTCCCAGAGCGTGTTATCCAGATCGAAAGTAATGACGCGGATCTTCACTATTTTTTCTCCCCGCCATCGCGGCGTGACGCCCGCGGGTGTGCCGAGTCATAGACCTTTGCGAGATGCTGGAAGTCCAGGTGCGTGTATATCTGTGTCGTCGAGATATCGCTGTGGCCGAGCAGTTCCTGCACGGCGCGCAGGTCGCCGCTGGATTCAAGAAGATGGCTGGCAAAGGAGTGGCGCAGCATATGGGGATGAAGGTCTCGGCCGAGGCCGACCCGTTGAGCCAGGCGCTGCAGGCGCAGCTGTATCGAGCGCTCGCTGATGCGCAGGCCGCGCCGGGAAAGAAAGAGGGCCCGTTCGCCATCGGCGTTTCCGGCCGGGGGACGAAGCTTCAGATAGGCCTCGATGGCACTGAGGGCGGCGCTGCCCACGGGTACGCTGCGGGTTTTACGTCCCTTGCCCGTTACAACGACCAGTCGCTGACCCAGGTCGAGATCGCTGAGATTCAGCGACTTGAGCTCGGCGAGACGCAGCCCCGAAGAATAGAGGAGTTCCGCCATGGCCAGATCGCGAAGCGTGAGCGGATCATCACTGGAGGCGGAAAGCAGAGCCCCAAGTTCATCCGCCTCGAGGGTTCGTGGAAGACGCCTTTTCTTACGCGGCGCGAGCACCGCTGCGGCCGGATTGCGGCGCTCGCCGCCCTCGCGCCCAACCCAGGTGAAGAATGCGCGAAGGGCTGACAGGCGGCGCTGCTGCGTACTGGGTGCAAGGCCGCGGCGGTGGGCCGCGGCCAGCCACTGCCGGATGTGGGCTTCGCGCACCTCGCCGGCCGACTTGACCCGGGCATCGGCACAAAATTGGGCAAAGTCGCCGAGGTCGCGCCGATAGGCTTTTACCGTGTGTGCCGAGAGACGGCGGACCTGGACAAGCTGATCGAGAAAGGCGCCGATGTCCTGTTCGAGCGAGGGTGTTCCTGGGTTCCCCGAGGACACCGTTACTGAGCCGCCTCAGGCACCGCGGAAGCGGACCAGGAGCCTGGCGAGCACCTCGGCCGTGAATTCGAGAAACAGCGTGCCCATATCTTCGCTGTAGTGGGCGGCACTGGCGCTGCCCACGGCCAGGGCACCGAGGGACTCACCGTTCAGGCTGATCTCGGCGACCGCCGCTGATCCCAGGATCCGATGAGCGGGGAAGAGGAATGCGAAGGCTTCGGCGCGAAGCGCTCCACAGCCGGTACCGCCGCGACCGAGCAGGCTGCCGACCTCCGCGCGCAGATCACTCCGGGAGACACGACGCAGGGCCGTTTGTTCCGCGAAGGCATCGTCAAACAGCATGAGGCTCGCGTACTCCAGCGCAAAGCGGTCCCGGAGCACGCTCAGAAGTGCGGCTTCGCAGGAATCAAGGTCACGCGTTTCGAGAAGGGCGAGAACCAGGGCCCGCGTGTCCTCGAACAGCTGATCGTTGTCTCGCGCCGCCTGGCCCAGGTCCCGGAGCCTGTGACGCAGATCCACGTTGCGCTCGCGCAGAACACTGACCTGGCGTTCGACCAGCGACACGGCCGAACCGGTGCTGTGGGGAATATGAAGAACACCGAGCAGCTCCGGATTACGCTGCAGGTAATCCGGATTCTGCATAAGGAAATCGTGAATATCGTCTTCTTCCACGTGGAGTCCTGTGTCTGGCCTGGATGCCGCTTCGCGGCGCCGTTGTGCAGCTCTGGCGCCTTGTCTCAGAGACGCAAACTACCTTCGAAACTGATCGACGTCGGGCCGCGCAGGTATACCGGCGACTGATCGCCCGCCCAACGGACCGCGAGCTTACCGCCGGGCAATTCCACTGTCACCCGCTCATCGAGCCAGTGCATGCGGCGGCCGTGGATAACGGCGGCACAGGCTCCCGAGCCGCAGGCGAGGGTTTCCCCCACGCCACGCTCATACACCCGCAGGCGAAGCCGATCCCGGGCAACGACCTCGGCGAAGCCGGCGTTCACGCGCTGGGGGAAGAGCTCATGGCTTTCCAGGGCAGCGCCCAGGCGCTCCAGGCTTCCGTCGTTCACGTCATTCACACGCAGCACGGCATGCGGATTGCCTAGAGAAAGGGCGCCGACGCGCAAGGCCTCGCCGGCGGCCTCCAGTTCGTATTCGTGCTGCTCGGCGGGCGCTCGCAGCGGAATTTCTGTGGGATTGAACCGGGGGACACCCATCTCGACTTCCACTTCATCCGCGTCGCAAAGCCGCAGCGTCATCAGACCCGCCGATGTCTCCACCACCATCTCACGCAGGCTGGTAAGCTGGCGATGCCTCACAAAGCGCGCGAAGCAGCGCGCCCCGTTTCCGCACTGTCCCGCTTCGGTGCCGTCGCCATTGAAGATGCGATAGCGGAAATCCGCGTCGGGCCGCCCGGGGGCCTCCACCACCAGCACCTGGTCACAGCCTACTCCCTTGTGCCGATCGGCCATGCGGCGGATGTCGTCGGGCCTGAGCTTCAGCCGCTGGCTGATGCCGTCGAGCATGACAAAGTCGTTTCCCGCTCCGTGCATCTTGGTGAACTTGATGGACATATGGTTTTCGCTTGATGCCCCGGTCAGGTCGGCAGGCGGTGCTCACCGCGCAACAGGTCCGCTACGGTTTCGCGTTCGCGAATCAGGTGAACCGTGTCGCCATCGACCATCAATTCAGGGGCGCGAGGGCGCGTGTTGTAGTTCGAACTCATGACGAAACCGTAGGCTCCGGCGCCGAATACCGCGAGAAGGCTGCCCGCATCCAGGGCCAGGTCACGCTCCCGGCCGAGGAAGTCCGCGGTCTCGCAGACCGGACCGACAACGTCCCAGCAGCGCTCGGGGGCCTGCGTGTCATCGGCGCAGCGGATATCGACCCAGGCCTCATACAGCGCCGGCCGGATGAAGTCGTTCATCGCCGCATCCACGAGGGCGAAGTTGTGCGCCTCCGTCTCCTTCGTGAAGCGCACCCGGGTGAGCAGCACGCCGGCATTGGCGACAATGGAGCGACCCGGCTCGAAGACCAGGCACAGATCGCGGCCTTCGACGGCTTCGCGCACGGCGGCAAGGTAGGCGCCCACGGCCGGAGGCTGCTCATCACGGTAGCGAACGCCGATCCCACCTCCGAGATCCAGGTGACGAATCCCGATGCCATCCTCATGCAGATGATCTATGAGCAGCAGCAGCTGCTCCAGGGCTTCGAGCAGCGGTGCGGCGTCCGTAAGCTGGCTGCCGATATGGCAATCAAGACCCACGATCTCGATTTCATCCAGGGTCGCGGCGTGTCGCAGCAGCTTCAGCGCTTCCACGCTGTCGACGCCAAACTTGTTTTCCTTCAGGCCGGTCGAAATATAGGGATGGGTGCGTGCGTCGACGTCCGGGTTAACGCGAATCGAGATCGGTGCACGGCGTCCGAGCCCGGCGGCAACCTCGCGCAGCAATGCGAGCTCCGCGGCGGACTCGACATTGAAACAGCGGATACCAAGCTCGAGCGCCCGCTGCATCTCATGGCGCTGCTTTACCACGCCCGAGAACACCACCTTGGAGGGATCACCGCCGGCGGCGATGACGCGCTCGAGTTCGCCCACGGACACTATATCGAAGCCGGCGCCGCGTCTCGCCAGCAGGTCGAGCACCGCGAGATTGGAGTTCGCCTTTACGGCGTAGCAGATAAGGTGATCACAGCCTGCAAGCGCACTCTGATAGGCCGTGAGCGCTTCTTCGATCGCACGGCGGGAGTAGACGAAACAGGGCGTGTCGTAGCGCTCCGCGATATCGCTGCAGGCCACGTCCTCGATCCGTAGCTGCCCGTTTTCACGGCGGATGTGGCTGTCGCTACTCACGGATCCGAGGTCCCGGGGTCGGGGGTTGCCACGGGAGGCGCGGTCGGCGCCGGCTGCTCTTCGGGTTCAGGCTGGTACAGCGGCCCGGTCTGACCACAGGCAGCGATCAGCACAAAGCCCAGGGCAATAAAAAAGACGCGGGCGACCGGGGTCCGCTGCATGACATGGGCGTGGGGAGGCATGGAGATTCGGCGAAAACGCGCAGTATAGCGCCGCTTTCACTGCTCAGGCGAGACGCAGTGCGCGACTGACCGCGTCTTCAGCCCCCGCCCATATCCGGGCGCTGCACGAGCGCCTCGCGGGCCGAGCGTGCCGCCTCGAGCACGCGACGCGGCGCCGTGCCGCCGGTGTGGTCCCGCGCTGCGACCGAGCCTTCAATGGTGAGGATCTCAAACACATCCTCTTCGATCAGGTCGGAGAAGCCGCGCAGCGTTGCCAGGTCCATAGCCGGCAGGTCACAGGCCTGTTCCACGGCAGCGGCAACGGCACGCCCAACGACTTCATGAGCATCGCGGAACGGCAGCCCCCGACGCACCAGGTAATCGGCGAGATCCGTGGCGGTGGAAAAGCCTTCGCCGGCGGCGGCGCGCAGCCGGTCCGTGCGCGGCACAATGTGCGGCACCATATCCGCAAAGGCGCGCAGGCAGTCCAGGACCGTATCCACGCAGTCGAAAAGCGGTTCCTTATCTTCCTGGTTGTCTTTGTTGTACGCGAGAGGCTGACTCTTCATGAGCGTCAGCAGGGCCACGAGGTGACCGTTCACGCGCCCGGTCTTACCCCGGACAAGCTCCGGTACGTCCGGATTTTTCTTCTGTGGCATGATGGAAGAACCGGTGCAGAAACGGTCCGGCAGATCGATGAAGCCGAACTGGCCCGAGGTCCACAGCACCAGCTCCTCGCTCATTCGCGACAGGTGGGTCAGCAGCAGGGCACCGAAGGCACAGAACTCGATGGCGAAGTCGCGATCGGACACCGAGTCCAGCGAATTGCGTGTCGGCGCGTCGAAGCCCAGAGCCGCGGCCGTGCTGTGGCGATCGATGGGGTAGCTCGTGCCCGCGAGCGCCGCCGCACCCAGCGGGCACTGGTTCATGCGTGCGCGGCAGTCCTGCAGGCGACCGTAATCGCGCTCCAGCATTTCATTCCACGCCAGCAGGTGGTGACCAAAGGTAACGGGCTGCGCGCCCTGCAGATGAGTGAAGCCGGGCATGACGGTTGCGGCGTGGGCCTCGGCGAGGTCCACCAGACCGCTCTGGAGTCGCGTGAGCTCAGCGGCGATGGCATCGATGGCGTCGCGTAGGTAGAGCCGGATATCCGTGGCCACCTGGTCGTTGCGCGAGCGGCCGGTGTGCAGTTTTTTCCCCGCATCGCCGATGAGAGCCGTCAGCCGCGCTTCGATGTTCATATGCACATCTTCAAGCTCGATCGACCAGGTGAAGGTTCCGCCGTGTATCTCTTCGGCGATCGTTGTCAGGCCCGCCTCGATATCCGCAAGCTCCGCCGCGCTCAGCACGCCAACGTCGGCGAGCATGCGCGCATGAGCGCGGGAGCCACGCAGATCCTGCTGCGCCATGCGCCGGTCAAAGCCGACGGAGGCGGTGAAGCGCTGCACAAAGGAGTCCGTTGCCTCGCTGAAGCGACCTCCCCAGAGGGCGCTGCCGGCGTTTTTGTCGCCCATGGTCGTTGAGTCTCCTTGCCGTGGTGGCGCACCGCTTGTCGCGTCTGCGCGCGGCGTGCAGTATACCCGCAGCGCGCGCCTGCGCCGGGCGCCCAGGAGCTGTTCGATGCAACAATCGCGACCCATCGGATCCGCGCCCGCGGGTGCTCCGGAAGACGGTTTTTTTATCCCCGATCTGTGCGCGCCGACAGCGGTATTGCTCGCTATCCTGCTGGCCGAGCTCGTCGTGCTCCTGCACGTCCTCGCCCTGGGCTCCCTCGCATCCTTTGACTGGCGGGCCTTTGCCACGGCATCGCTCTTCGTGCAGTGGAACACGCTGCTTTGTCTGGCGCTGATCTGTGCGCTGCGGGAGCGCTTACGCAGCTTGAGGCCCGCGCTCACAGCGACGGCCTGCCTATCCGTGGTCGCTGCCGTGGTCGCCGTGTCCAGCCTCCTGGCCCAGCGTCTGCTGCCGCCGCTTTCCGGCGAGGATCCGCCCGTTCTCGACATGGTGGTGCGCAACGTGCTGATTGCGGTGATTCTCGCCGCCATCGGTCTGCGCTACTCCTACCTGCAGAAGCGCGTTGCCGTGCAGCAGCGCAGCGAGCTGCAGCTGCGCCTCGATGCGCTGCGCTCGCGTATCCGGCCGCACTTCCTTTTCAACACGCTGAACAGTATCGCCAGCCTTATCGCCGTGCGACCCGAGCGAGCGGAGCAGGCCGTGGAGGACGTGGCGGAACTGTTTCGCGCTGCGCTGCAAGACGCCGGCGGCGACAGCAGCTTTGCGCAGGAGCGTCATCTGTGCAGTCTGTACCTCGATCTCGAAACCCTGCGCCTCGGGGAGCGCCTGCGCGTCCGCTGGGAGGTGGAGGAGGGCGTGGATGAACTGCCCCTTCCGGCGCTGTTGCTCCAACCCCTCGTCGAGAACGCGGTTTACCACGGAATTGCGCCGCGCCCGGAAGGGGGCGAGATTCGTCTCCGTGCCCGCCGGGAGCAGGGCTGCCTCGTCGCCAGCGTCGAAAATCCCCTCCCGAGCGTCCCCGCCCGCGGCGCCGGGAGCGGCCAGCATATGGCCCTCGACAACATCCGCCAGCGCCTCGACGCGCAGTTCGGCACCGAGGGACGGCTTTTCGCGGAGCAGCGCGGTGATTCCTATGTCGCCGAGCTGCGCGTGCCAGTACGAGAGGCGGAGCCCGCGTGAAGGTTCTGATCGTCGACGATGAGGATCTGGCACGGCAGCGCCTGGGTCGCCTGTTGCTGCGCCTGCGTCCCGACGCCGAGCTGTTCGAAGCCGCGGAGGGACGCAGTGCCATCGAACGCGTCGCCGACCTGCGACCGGACATTCTTTTTCTGGACATCCGCATGCCCGGTCTCGACGGGGTGGCGGTCGCCCGGGCGATGCTCGACCTCGAAGACGCGCCGGCGATCATCTTCTGCACGGCCTACGACGAGTACGCCCTGGAGGCCCTTCGACACCAGGCCGCGGCCTATCTGCTCAAACCGGTTCGGGAGCGCGATCTGCAGGACGCTTTGCAGGCCGCGGTGCGCGTCAACCGGGCACAGCTTGCGGCCCTCGGCGTCGCCGCCGGCGCACGGTCCATGATCACCAGCGCCGGTCACCGCGGCGTTGACGCCCTCCCGGTCGCCGACGTGCGCTGCTTTCTCGCCGAGGACAAATACGTGCGCGCCTGTGCTCCGCAGGGCGAACTGCTGCTTTCTGAATCGCTGCGGGAACTTGAGCTGGAGTTTGAAGGGCGCTTTCTGCGCGTGCATCGCAACGCGCTCGTCGCCCGGTCCCATGTGCGGCGCCTGCTGCGCGATGACGAGGGCTGGATGGTGGAACTCGGGGACTCCCAAGAGCGGCCCCGGGTCAGTCGTCGCCACGTCGCCGCGGTCAAGGCCGCGATCGCCGGCGAGGCTTGAGGAGGTGCTATTATCCGTATTTTGACACTCAGGCCTGTCCATGTCTTCTGACATCATCATCGCCACCCGCGAAAGTCCCCTGGCGCTGTGGCAGGCCTATTTTGTGCGCGACGCGCTGAAGAAAGCGCATCCCGGTCTCTCCGTGGAGCTCCTGGGCATGACCAGCCGTGGTGATCAGGTGCTGGATGTCCCGCTCGCAAAAGTCGGCGGCAAGGGCCTGTTCGTGAAGGAGCTGGAGACTGCTCTGCTGGACGGCCGCGCGCACATCGCCGTGCATTCCATGAAAGATGTACCGATGGAGTTCCCCGAGGGTCTCGAGCTGGGCGTTATCTGTGAGCGCGAGGAACCCTGCGATGCTTTTGTCAGCAATAGCTACGGCAGTATTGACGAACTGCCGGCGGGGGCGGTCGTGGGCACATCCAGCCTGCGCCGGGAGTGCCAGCTTCGCGAACGGCGACCGGATCTGGAGGTCCGCTTCCTGCGGGGCAATGTCAATACGCGCCTGCGAAAGCTCGATGAAGGGGAGTACGACGCCATTCTTCTCGCCTGCGCCGGTCTGATCCGTCTCGAGATGGCAGAGCGGATCCGTGCGCGCATACCGGTCGCGGATTCGCTGCCGGCCGGGGGACAGGGCGCCGTGGGGATTGAGCTGCGCATGGACGACCAGCGTTCCCGGGAACTCCTCGCTCCCTTGCATCACGGCGCCACGGCCGAGCGGGTTCTCGCGGAGCGGTCGTTGAATCGCCGGCTGCAGGGTGGATGCGAGGTACCGATCGCCGCGTTTGCCGAGCACGATGGCGATGAATTGTGGCTGCGCGGTCTGGTCGGTCGACCGGACGGATCGAAGGCGCTGCGAGCGCAGGCCCGCGGTCCGCGCAGTGAACCGGAGACCCTGGGAGTGAACGTCGCCGAGCAGCTGCTGGCGGCGGGTGCGGCGGAAATTCTCGCCGAGGTATATGGGCGCTGAGCAGCGTGTCCTGGTCACGCGTCCCCACGGGCAGGCGGACAGCCTGTTGGAGGGTTTGCGAAGCGATGGCTGGACGGCGCTGCATCTTCCGCTGATCGCGATTGAGGAGATTGATCCGCTTCCCGGCGAGGTCCGTCAGAGAATTCTCGATCTCGATCTCTACGCCCACGTAATCTTCGTGAGCGCCAACGCCGCCAGCATCGGCGCATCGAAGATTGACGATCTCTGGCCCCAGTGGCCCGTGCGGCAGCGCTACTGGGCTGTGGGAAAGAGCACGGCGGCGGTGCTTAGCAAAGCGGGTCTTCGCGCGGAGAGCCCGGAGCAGAACATGAGCAGTGAGGGGCTGCTGGCCATGAAGGGTCTGCAGGCCATCGACGGTGAACGCTGTCTGCTTGTGCGCGGAGAAGGCGGGCGGACACTGATCGCAGAAACGCTGCGTGAGCGTGGGGCGCGCGTGGACGAACTGCCCTGCTACCGACGCGTCGCCGTATCGTATCCGCCCGAAGAGGTGAATCGCCTCCTTGGGGATGAACTGCCGGAGCTGTTGCTGGTCAGCAGCGGCGAGGGCCTCGAACTGCTGAGCCGTTTGCTTCGCTCCCGGGAACGAACTAATTTAACGGATACGACGCTGTTTGTGCCTTCGCTCCGGGTCGCCCGGCGAGCCCACACCCTGGGCTGGGAGCGAGTGGAGACGGTTGAAAACGCATCGGACGCTGCCATGCGGGCGGCGGCAAAGCGCTGGCTTGAGCGGCGCCCTGGGGAGATACAGCATTGACTGACGACAGGAAGCCTGACGGCGGCGACGATAGCTCCGCTGCCGCTTCGACCGCCGGAGCAACTCCAGAAGCCGCGGCGGGAGCGCAAAAACTGACCACTGCCGACGCTATCGAGGTCGCACGAGCCGCGGCCGCCGAAGCCGCGGCCAGGGAAGCCGAGGAAGCCGAAGCCACCGCAGCGGTCGGATCCGACGACGCCGACTCCGCGGGCGAGGCCGGAGACAAAGCTGAGGATTCCGGGTCCGGGAGCCGCGGCACCGGGTCCGGCGACGGAACGGATATCGCCAGCGACGCCGCTCAGGCATCGACGTCGGATAACAAGACCAGCGAATCCTCCGGTGCCGCCGTGCCAACACCCGCCGACGTGCCGGCGACGACGGTCTCGGCCAACGCACCCCCCGCGCCGTCTCCCGCGCCACCGCCTGCGCCGGTGCAGGCTACCGCCAGTCCTCCACCGCAGCGTTCGGGAGCGACGCCTGTTGCCTGGCTCGCGCTGATTCTGGTTCTTCTCATCGGCGCCGGCGGCTTCATGCAGCTTCTCGATCTGCAGCGTCGCGAGGCGTCCATCCTGCAGCGCGTGCAGGGCCTGGAATCCACCTCGGGCCAGGATACGGAAACCTTCGATCAGATGCGCGACAATCTCATGCGCCAGATCGAGCTCGAGCTGGAGGGCATCGAGTCCCGCCAGCAGCGCGCCGAGGAAGATCAGCAACGCGCCGCCCAGCGCCTCGCCGCCGATGTTACGCAGCGCAGCGGCACCATCCGCAACGAACTCGACGGTGAACTGGCATCCCTGCGTTCGGCACTCCAGGACCAGGAAAATCAGCTCAGCCTCCAGCAGCAGCGTCTCAGTGACCTGAGCGTGGAAGACCGCAAGGCCTGGCAGATCGCTGAAGTCCAGTATCTGCTCCGCCTGGCCAATCAGCGCCTGATCATGACCGGAGACACGCTGTCCGCTGAGGCCCTGCTGCGCAGTGCCGATAACATCCTCCGCGAGCTTGCGGACCCTAATTTGCACGGTCTGCGTGAAGCCGTGGCCAGCGACACGGCGGCCGTGCGCGCCGTACCCCGGCTCGATATGCAGGGGCTCTATCTGCGCCTGGAAGCGCTGATACGACAAACGGATGCGCTCGTGCTCTTCGAGCTGCCCACGCGCTCCGAGGCGGCGGCCGTGGAGCCCGCGGAGACCTGGCAGAGCCGCCTGACCCAGGGTTTCGACGCCGCGGTGACGAAGCTGTCCGAGTACATCGTGGTGAGTCGTCGCGATGTTCCGGTTGAGACGCTCATGGATCCGCAGTACGAGGGTCTCGTGCGGCAGAACATGCGCATGCTTCTGGAGCAGGCGCAGGTGGCCATGCTGTCGGGCAATGAACGGCTCTATCGCCAGAGCCTGGAACGGGCGGAGGGCTGGGTGACGCAGTTCTTCAAGGCCGACCAGCAGGCGGCCCAGGCGATGACCGAGGAACTGCGCCGCCTCCGCGACGAGCGGATCGCGGTGGTGCTCCCCGACCTCACGGCGTCACTGAACGCCCTGTCCGAGGCCATGAAAGCGCGCCTCGCCGCCAGCGGGGCCTGAGATCATGGGAAGTCTGCTGATCATATGCCTGCTCGCGCTCTTCGCGGGGGTCGGCATCGTAGCGCTGATCGAAACGGAGCCGGGCTATCTTCTCATCGCCTACGGCGGCTACACCGTGGAGACCAGTTTCTGGGTCGGTATCGTATTGATCGCGACCGTGGTGCTGCTGTTGTACACCCTGTTGCGGTTCCTTCACCGGCTGCTTACCAGCCCGGCGGACGTGCTCAACTGGGCGGGAACGCGGCGCTCGCAGCAGTCGGCGCGCTTGACCAATCGCGGCCTGGTCAGCTTCGTCGAGGGCAACTGGCTGCGCTCGCGCAAGCAGCTGCTGCGCGGAGCGCGCTATAGCGAGGCGCCGCTGAACAACTACCTGCTTGCGGCCCGGGCCAGCGAGCGTCTGCAGGAACCCGATGCCATGCGGCGCTACCTGGTGCAGGCGGCGGAGGCCTACCCCGATGCGTCCGTTGCCGTGGACCTGACGCAGGCCGAGCTTGAGTTACAGCAGCGTGACTACAAAAAGGCACTCAGCAGTCTGGAGCGCGCCCGCGACAACGCCGGGCGCAACCCGCAGGTTCTGCAGCTTCTCAGTAAAACCTACGATGGCCTCGGCGATATCGAGGCGATGGCGGAGCTCCTGCCCGAGCTGCGTCGCCATCGCGTCGCCGGCCCTGTAGAGCTCGACGATCTCGAAGCGCGCGTCTACGACGATCTTCTGGAGAAGTCCGCGGTGACCGCCAACGCAAACGAGCTGCAGGCGCTCTGGAGGCGCTATCCGGTGCGGCTGCAGGACAGCCCGGAAGTTCAGGTCAAGTATCTCGAGGCGCTGCTGGAGTGCGACGAGACGGCGCTGGTTGAAAAGGAAATCGTAAAGCGACTGAAGAAACAGTGGGAGCCGGCCCTGGTGGAACTCTACGGCCGCGTACCCCGGACGTCTGCCACCAAACAGCTGGCGGTAGCCGAGGGCTGGCTCAAGCGCCAGTCCAAGGATCCGGCGCTGCTGCTCTGCCTCGGACGCCTCGCCATGGTCGAACGTGAATGGACCCGCGCCCGCGATTACCTTGAGCGCAGCCATGCGCAGAAGCCGAGCGAAGAGGTCTGCCTGGAACTCGGTCGGCTGCTCACCGCGGTCGGCGATCATGCGGCCGCGGCCGCCGCTTTCCGCGCGGGGACAGAACTGCGCAGTTCGCCGCTACCGAAGCTGCCGCAGCCGGACGACGTGGTCCCGGAGTCGCATCGCCTGGAAGAAGCCGAGGCAGAAGCCTGAGTCCGAGTCTGCCCGGCGTTTGCAGGCCCGACGTCCCTTCGCTTTGCCCAAGCGCAATGTCGCAGGCGCAGGCGGTGCCCACCGTTTTCCCTGAGCCGGGCGAAGCATCCTAGGCTACATCGCCTGTCATCGCTTCTAAGTGGACTCCGTAGACAGGCCTGGCAGCCCGGTCCCGCTCTACTTGAGCTGCTCGCGTAGCTCCATCGGCGCTGCGGCCCTAAACAAGGCGCTCGACGGACGCTCAAGCAGAACGGCACCGGTCTGCTACCCAGC
>JBCDIW010000037.1:0-28171 GCA_038748515.1 Pseudomonadota bacterium | reverse complement strand
TGTGAGGTCGGTCGATTTCCGTAGAGCCCACCGGCTCAATGTGCCGCCTGCCTATGGCGGTGCTGCATAGCGAACTGTACCGGTGATAAATAACCGAGGCGCGCTTGTTTCCGGATCCGGTTGTAGAAGATCTCAATATACTCCTGGATAGCAGCTCGCGCCTCTGCTCTCGTGTAGAAGCGGTCATGGTGAACAAGCTCTGACTTTAGGATGCCCCAGGCGCTCTCCATCGGCGCGTTGTCCCAGCAGTTTCCCTTGCGGCTCATTGACGCCTGCATCTGGTGCTGCCGCATGAGCTTCTGGTAAGCGCCGGCACAGTATTGACTGCCACGATCGGAGTGATGAATGAGACCGGGGCCAGGTCGTCTGGCATCGATCGCACGGCGAAGTGCCGTCTCCGTCAGGTCAACGGTCATCCGCTCCGACATTGCGTAGCCGACAAGCTCACCGTTGAACAGGTCCTTGATGCCAGCCACGTACAACCAGCCCTCGTCAGTGTCGATGTACGTGAGGTCCGCCACCCAGACCTTGTTGGGCGCATCGGTCGAGAACTGCCTGGCAAGCCTGTTCGGTGCTACAGGCAGCGTGTGCTTCGAGTCCGTCGTTACGCGGAAACGTCGCTTCTGCTTGCAGCGCAGGCCCTGCTCACGGCGCATTCGCTTGATGCGATAAACACCGACGCGAATGCCGTTGTCAGCAAGCTCGGATTGTAGACGCTCAGGGCCATACGTCCGTCGGGTACGCTCGTGAGCTGCCTTGATCTCCAGCGCCAGCCGCGCGTTGGCCTTTGCCCGTGGCGATTGAGGCCTCTTGCGCCAGGCGTAGTAACCACTCTCAGATACGCCCAGCAGGCGGCACATAGCGACGACGGAGTGTTCATGTCTGAGCCGGTGAATCTGCGCGTACTTCACCGGGATTCCTTCGCGAAGTACGCCGCAAACTTTTTTAGCAGGTCGCGCTCCTGTTTGACTTCGGCGAGCTCACGCTTGGCGCGCGCCAACTCCATCTCCAGCTCCGTAGGTGCGCGTTGATGTTCACCTACCTGCTTCAGCTTCCCCGCTCGGGCCGCGCGTACCCAGTTACTGAGACTGCTCTTGGGAATCGACAGCTGATCGGCAGCCCTCGCCACCGACATGCCCGTCGACTCCACCAGCTTCACGGCCTCAGCCCGAAACTCCGGCGTGTAGGATGCCCTCGGTATTCTTTCCATCGTTGTCCTCCAGATCGTAAAGATAAACGATCCGATGGACTCCACGAATTCCGACCGACCTCAGTTGCAACCAATCGACGATCTGGCTCTCATGACTCATCGCAGGTCTTGACGATTCAAGCCGTGGCAGTAGGGGATTGAGGAATCCAAGGCGGATTGTCCTTTCAGCCCGGTCAGCCCGATCCCGTTAGCCGGATTCGCGCGTTACACACCGGCAGGGCTGCTGTATGAATAAACAATGAAAATCGCGCCGCATGCGAAAACCAACGAAACACCAAAGACCTTATTCACTTTGGAGCGCTCGAATGAATCGTCCATGAGGATCACGTACAGGGCCACCAACGGCAGGACGATATCGATAAAGGGAATTGGAATAGGTATGGGAACGGCACAGAGCAACGCGAAAGCAAGCGGCGCGGCCAGCTTTCGTGCGTTCGAAACGTGATAACCGGCCATACCGCAGCCGACCAGGACCCCAATAAATGCACCGAGAAAGAGAATGAGCGCGTTGATTAGCAATTAGACCACCAAACGCCTCTTGTCGCCGGCCGGGCGCGTAGCGGTTTGACCGACCTTGCGCATGCGTTCGTTGTCGTCAAGTGCGCCCCCGGCTGGTTTCTTTTGACGCCTGATATCTTAGTCACGTCAGGTATCGGCCTCATGGCAGACCACTTCAATATTGTGTCCGTCCGGATCAAGCACGAAGGCGGCATAGTACCGTTCACAATACTGAGGACGCGGTCCCGGCGGTCCGTTGTCCAGCCCGCCCGCGTCGAGAGCGGCACGATAAAACGCGTCGACCTGATACCGGGTTTTGGCAACGAACGCTATGTGCAGATGCGCGGGCCTCTCGACCGTTTGGTACAGGCACAGTGAACTCTTGCCATTGGGTTGACTAAGCTCCGCACCGTTTGGCGGCCAATCCGTCACCACAGTCACCCCAATGGGTTCGAGCGCCTTCAGATAGAACGCTCTGCTCCGCGCAAAGTCGCGAACGCCAAATTTCACATGATCAAACACGATTGCCCTCTGTTTAACGCCGTCGCGCCATTAGTTGCTCTGTGCACGACCAACGCACCGGGCAACGGGCAGCCATTCGAGTGCGAAGCGCACCGTTAGGCACCTTACGAGTGACGGGAGCACACTCCCCTAAACGGTGGCGCGGCACTTTAACGCCGAGCTGGAAGACCGATGGATTTGACGATTTCGAGCGCTTGATCCTCACTGAACCCTTCCTCTACCAGCGCAAGGTACAACCCACGGGAGAAACGCGCTATGTGCTGCAAACTCTCAGGTTCTGCAAATGCCTCCAGCTGTATTGCGACGGAATCCTTCTGGGATCGTCGCATCTCAGCACGAAGCTCTTCCTGCGACATCGTTTTGAGAGGATGATCCTCTGGCAGGTTCGACGAAGACGCCCAGGTATTTTGACTCGGCTTTTTCTCCCGGTCTTCACTCATAGGTATGTTCTCCGCGGCGCCTAGCGCTTCAAGTCGGAGCGACCGCGAAGCGGGCGTCCCAGTCCGAGGCGCCCTTGCGGCCTTAGCTGATTCGGTGTCCGCATGGCACTGCTCACTTTGCGACGAACGCTTCAACAGACTGGTACGGACAAGTACGCTCGCTCCGATGTAGGTCAACAAAAGTCCAATCGAACAACTTGATAAGAGATATCCGTAGAAGAACAAACGCCTGTTTTTTCCCAAGATTTCCGGCGCACCGGCTTCTAGGAAGCCCGCTTCGGCGAAGTGTCCGAAGCCCAACAATACCCCCAATATCAGTGCGCACAGATAGACACCACGTTGAGGAGAGTTTGCTTCGACGATAAGGCGGCAGAGCCTTCCGAAGGCCACAAGTCCGGCAACAATGATGATCACCACAATCTCGGCGAATCCCAAGGAAGAAACCTAAGGCTTCAGGCTGGAGAGACCGCGCAGCGAACCACCCGGCGCGAAGCGCCCTTGCTGTCTTGACTGGGCAAGTGATAAAGCCGCTGTACGATCACGCTCAAGCCGCTTTAAATGCTCCATATGTTGCCACTCTTGGTTCCAGCGGTTGCGCCAAAGCCTCCACTCTTCCGACGCTGGTTTGTCACACCGGTCGTTTGCAAGGTAGTGCAAGCTTACGTAATACAAGTCTCGCAAATCAGCGAATTCATACTGGGTTAAAACATCAACTCTCAGCGATGAAGGGACGTCTCGATCCGGCCGCTGAGTAGCTATAGCCAGAGAAACCTCCTCGAAAACCTGGCGTTCAGTACTTCCAGCGACTTGAATCGGATTAAGGTGGGGTAAGTGGATCGCTCCATCCTCACCAATTTCGGGCGCTGCGATAATGCCCGGAAACCTGGGACAGCCGGATATCTCAGCGAAAACAACGATAAAGTCTCCAACCTCTGCTACGCGTGTCTCTGAACTCGCAGCCATGGCCAGCGTAGCGGCAAGTACAATCGCTGAAAGTTTCGTAGCCACCAAACGCCAACATTTACGGTTGGTTTGGAGCCAAGTGTAAAACCGGTCCGATAACTTGGGCTTGCTAAGAGGCATTGGCACGCCCTACTTCATCTAATTTCTTTAAGGCAAACTCTGACGTGCCCCACCGCCCAAAGCAAACCGAAAGGACGGCAGCAGCGGCTGGAAATGTGGCTCCAGGAACGAACGTTTGGAGATACGACACCGATGGAAAGCCAGTTGTAGAGAGCCTATAGAGTTGTGTCATCTGACCCGACTGTCTCTCACCTTGGCCACAGGAGTTCGCGCGCGTTAAGCCAGCATATGACTCAAACTCCGGGACAAAATAGCAACCCCAATCAAATCACTTCCGTCTACTCCGCCAGGCCGGTAGTCTGTTTAAGCCAACGCATCGACGATGCGAGCAACATGCGTACGCGTAACGTACCCGGTAGAGGAGTAACATGTCCTTATTCTGTAGACGCATGACAGTTGCAACGCTTCTTATGTTCTTGACCACGGAAGCTTCATCCGAGACTCCGGACTTTGAACAGCGCAGCCACCGGGAAGTGGTCGCGCTCCACGAGGTGATCGAAGGGTGGCTTGCGGGCACGCTCCCTGAAACGGACGGGGCCTATTCGAATTTCAGCGCCGCCATGGGCCACGACTTCGAGATCATTTCACCAACAGGCGTTCACTCTGACCGCGACACCATAGTTGCGTCGCTGCGCGGCGCTCATGGATCCAGACAGGCGTCGTTTTCGATCGCCATCAGAAACATCAAGACCCGCGCATTGCTCCCACCCCTCGCTCTGCTCACTTATGAAGAGTGGCAGTTCGAAGAGGGTGGAACCACGGCAAGGCTGAGCTCCGTTCTATTGAGAGAGGATCCGAGCACGCCCCGTGGCATCGCCTGGGTTCATCTTCAGGAAACCTGGCTACCAGGTTTGTCTCCAAACACCGTTGAGTCAGAGTAGGTCTTCGCGCTCAACCATCTTTCTATCGATGTCGATCGCTGACCTCGCCTGGGCCTGGTCCAGAGCGGATCTATGCAGCGCTCGCAAATCACCTAACCGAAACAGCGCGTAGAAAACGTATCACTTGAGAGCAGCAAGGCTCGCAAACTTCAGGAGCTCGCATGGAATCCTTCGCACAGGATCTTAGACACAGCCCGCGCACGCCGCTGGAGCCCGACCACATCGAGGCCCTGCGAGATATCGGCGAAGAAGTCGAGCTGCGTACGGGAGATTATATGGCCCGGGCGGGTGACCGCATGGATGTGTTTTTCTTTCTGGAAACGGGGCGCATTGATCTGGTCGACCCCTATACGGAAAAGCCCTACCTGGATCATGGTCTTGGCCCGGGACAGTTCGCCGGCGAGATGGCTTTTTTGTACGGGGGAAGCTGGACCCGTGGCATGCGGGCTTCCGAGCAAACCCGGGCCATCGCCGTAGCGCGACAGGACATGCTCGACCTTATGGCCCGCATACCCGAAATGAGCGATATTGTGATCGAGGTTTACAACGCGCGCCGGCGGCGCCTTCTCGAAGATAGCGACAGCAGCCTCACGCTCATCGGCACGGAGGCCGACCGGAACATGCGCTCGATTGCCGCCTTCGCCGCGCGCAACCGCATCCCAGTTCGTATCCTTGAAACGGACTCGGACGAGGCCGCCTGTGCGGCAAGCGCCTGCGGTGCCGAACCGAACAAGCCGGCGGTGATTTTTGCTCCGGATCGTCTGGTGGAGCCGGCCACAACCCGGGAAGTCGCCAAGCTCGTTGGCATCGACCTCGGTGTCGACACAAGCCGCACCTACGACGTGCTGATTGTCGGCGGGGGCCCGGCGGGGGTTGCGGCCGCCGTCTACTCGGGCGCGGAAGGACTCACCGCACTTCTCGTGGATGAAATCGCGATCGGCGGTCAAGCGGGAACCTCTTCTCGAATTGAAAACTACCTTGGCTTCCCCACCGGGATATCCGGTGCCGATCTCCTGTGGCGCGGCCAGGTCCAGGCCATGAAATTCGGTGCGCAGTTCGCCATGCCGCGAAGGGTAAGCTGTGTCCGGCGAGAAGATGACGGATCGTTCCTCGCGACCATCGACGACGAAGAAAAGGTGCGGGCACGATCCATCGTAATTGCTACGGGCGTTCAGTATCGGAAACTGCCCCTTGAGCGGCTCGAAGACTTCGAGGGTTACGGGGTCTACTACGCCGCCACCGAATCCGAGGCAAGACACTGCCGGAACAAGCAGGTCGTCATTATCGGCGGCGGAAATTCCGCCGGGCAGGCAGCCATGTTTCTCAGCCGACATGCGGGGCACGTGCATGTCATCGTTCGTGGCGCCAGTCTTGCGGCCTCCATGTCGGACTACCTGGCAAGCCGTCTTGACGCCGACCCGAAGATCACCGTGTGCTTTCACGAACAGGTGTCGGCACTCCACGGCGACAGGGAACTCGACCGCGTGACCGTTCGACATCGCGAGACCGAACAGGAAAGGGAGCTCGACGCCTGCGGCCTTTTCGTTATGGCAGGCGCGGCACCGAAGACGAGCTGGCTCCAGGGTCTCGTAGAACTCGACAAGAATGGGTTCGTGCGCACCGGCGCCGACATCGGCGCGGAATCACCGTTTGCGACCTCGACGCCCGGCGTATTTGCCGTAGGTGACGTGCGCAGCGGCTCGGTCAAACGCGTCGCCTCCTCGGTCGGGGAAGGGTCGGTGGCCATCTCCAAGGTGTGGGACTACGTAAACGCGGTAAAGCACGCCTAGACGACTTTCCGTTCGGTTGCGTACACCGTCTGCCGTCGCCGGGACTTGGTACCCGGCGGAACTAGCCGGACGAGAGCCGGGTGTCCCGCATTGCTTCGTCGACCAGGCTCATCGAGTTCAGACTGGCGCGCCGCAGCTCCAACTGGTGCATGGTGATCGCGGCGAGGTCCTTCAGCATCAAACGCTCGTTCTCCGTAAGCGCCGAGCGCGGCGCTTCGCTGATGAGACAGAGCGTCCCCAACTTATCGCCGTTGTAGGCGCGAAGAGGCATGCCCGCATAGAAGCGGATGTTCATCATCGATCCCGTAACGAGCGGGTTGTTGCGAAATTCCGGCGTGGTCGTCGGGTCGAGGACCTCGTAGATATCGTCCTGGCGAATAGCGTGGTCGCAAAACGCGATGTCCCGGTCCGTGGAGCAGGCCTCTAGACCTGTCTTGGATTTGAACCATTGGCGGTGACTGTCGACCAGTGAAATGACCGCGATGGGCACGTCAAAGATCCGCGATGCGAGCTGCGTTATGCGATCAAAGCTGTCCTCCGCTCTGGTATCAAGCACGTGGTAGCTTTGAAGAGTCTCAATCCGTTCCTGATCAGTAACGGAAAGCTGCGTTGCATTCATCGCGAACTACGCCTTTACAAATGTTGACTGCGGTGACTGACGCAGCAGAAGCCCGTTCTCGCTGGGTCTGCCGTACAGGTGCCCCTGGCCCATGTGGACTCCGAGCCGCTGCAGAACGCGCTCTTCCTCCACAGACTCGATACCCTCAGCGATGACTTCCAGACCAAGGCCATGGCCAAGACTGATAACTGTTTCAAGTATTGCCCGTTTGCGCTCGCTGAGATGAACATCGGATATGAACCCACGGTCAATCTTCAGCACGTCTACCGGTAGCTCGCGGATATAGCTCAGGGACGAGTATCCGGTACCGAAATCGTCCAGGGCGATCTTCACACCTTCGGCCTGGAGGGCTTTCAAAACCGAGGTCGCAGCGTCGAAATCCTGTACCAAAGCGGTTTCCGTCACTTCAAGCTTGAGACTGCCCGGCCCAAGCCCGTTCAGATCCAGCAATTCGCGCACGCACTCCGCGAAGTCATCGGCCAGCAGCTGTCTTCCCGATACGTTGATGGAAACAGTGACCTGCTCGCTGACGTCTCCCGTCTCAATACGTGACGCCAGCCAGCCAAGGGCATGCTCAAAGACGCGATCACCCACTTCACAGATCAGGTCGCTCTGCTCAGCGACGGGCAGAAATCGCCCAGGACTGATGACGTCGCCATTGACCGAGATAACCCTTGCGAGCGCTTCAAACCCTCTGACGGCGCCACTTCGAAGGTCGACGATGGGCTGCATGAACGGTATGACCCGGTCCTGAGCCAGGGCCTGGCGGACGCTCGACTCTATCTGAAGTGCGAGCGCTGCGTCGTCGTCGCGCGAGTCACCCACCACACAGACCCGGGCGCCGCCGCTGGCTCTTGCCTGGCGCAGGGCTTGGCGAGCGTTTTTGAGCGCCTGCGACGCGCCCGTCACCGCAGTAGGTATCAGTTTGAAGGAGCCGATCGAGAGGGTCAGGCGAAGACTCTGTGAGCGGTACTCAAAGTTCCCGTCAAACTCATCAAGGAGGATATCGGCTACTTTCCGTGGATCGTTGAGGGAGCTTTCCGCATCGAAACTGACCCCAAGCTGCATGTTCGCAAGGCTGGCGACCGTCGCCTTGAAGGGCAGTGATCGAGACACGCGATCGACCACCTCCCGGCGCAGTTCCGCGAGTTCGATATCCTCGAGGCCGTCACGAAGCTGCTGTAGCTGGTCGATCTCGATGACCAGCATGCCCAGCGGCTGAAGCAGGATCAACTCATCGTCGAGGGTCTCCACGAACCAGCTCTCATTGGGGAGATCGAGAACAGGGTCGAAGCTTCGCTGGCGATAGATGTCCGTTTGCGTGCCAGCCATGACCAGCGCCTGCCCGGACTCGGAGAATCTGGCGACGCCGCTGAGCCTCACCCACCGATACTGGCCGTCTGCCCGACGCATACGACATTCGGTACGTAGGCTTGGTGTACGCCGCTTGAAGTGTTGTACGAGATCGTTCATGACCGAGACCCGGTCCTTCGGATGCATGCGGTCGTACCAGAACCTGGAATCGCTGATGCGCGGGAGTTCCTTGTCGGCATAAACCTCAAGACCTCGCTCCGACATACGCATGCGGTCGTCAACGATATCCCAGATCCACACGCCATCGCCGGAACCTTTGAGGACAAGGTCGAGTTCGTCGGTGCGCTCCTTCAAATTCAGTTCCAGGCGCGCGTTCGTCCGCTTGAGATCATCGGTGCTTCGCCGGGCCTGCTCCAGGAGGAGGTTGAGGAGCATCGCAAGCTTTTGCGCCGCATCGTGATCGCTTGAGGAACTCACGGTGAAGTCGAAGTGACCGTCGACGATGTGGCAGATCTGGTTGGAGATGTCGTCGACGGCCCGTTCCAAAGCTCCGAACTCCGACGTTCTGTCCGGCGTGGCTTCCAAGGTCCGTCTCGTTGGTAGCGTATCGGCACGGGGTTCGGGGTTAGGACGCCTCACTCGCCTTTGACCGGGGCGCTGCAAAACGGCTCCCATACCTTCAGAACCCTTAGACACGAACATCGACTGGCCTAGCGGACGCTAGCAGCGGTTCGCCGACCGTCTGCAGGACGTACTCAAGGCCCTGATCGAGAACGTAGCGGGATTCGGGCCCCCGCCGGATTGAACGGCGGATCGAAGGGCTGTTCGCGCGGAGGAGAACGGTCATCACAATCTTCCCTGGTGTTATGGAGTTATAGGATCGATTCGTGGCCATCAACCCCTGCCCGCGAGGCATGGAGCTGCAGCTCAGAGCGCATGAGGGCAGAAACGGAGCCATCTTCTTCGACCCGTGCTCGGGTGCTGGACCGGTAGGACGATCGGATGCAGGAGTCTCGTTTTCTTCGCCGCGCTGTGTGTGCGGTTATACGGGGGTGCCTGTTGCTTGGCTAAGATCCTCTCACTTTGGATCTGGTCAAAGCTGCGACACGATAGCCAATGCCTTTCACTCTAACCGGGAACACCCCGATCTAGCCTAAAGACGGCCGTATTCCGTCGATCTTCGGTATGTGATGACTCATCGAGTTCAGGAACTCCCGCAACCTCCGGGGCTGGTGCCGCGCCGGCAGGTAGGCGACGTGAATGTCCAGCCACGGTGCGCGCCACCTCGGCAGGAGATCCACGAGACTGCCTTCGCGCAACTCCTGTGCGATAAACCACTCGGGGAGAACCGCCATGCCGATGCCGGCCAGCGCGGCTTCTTTGAGGGCAAAGATGTTGTTGGTCCTCATCCTCACATCAGGGGTTAGCAGACGCTCGCACCTCCCATCCGACAAAGGAACACGAGCGCCTTCAAAGGGATCGAGCGACACCATAGGCAGACTCTCTACCATTCCCGGGGTAAGTCCGCGGCCCGACCCGGGCAGGAGCTGCGCCGCCGCGACGAGCAAGCGCTCGACCCGTCCGAGCGGGCGTACGATCAGCGTATCGTCGGGCACCGGGCCGACCTTGATCCAGCAGTCACAACCCTCCTCCGCGAATCGAATCGCCCGGTCGTCCAACTCCAGATTCAGACTGACACCTGGGTGCTCAGCCTGAAAGTCGCAGGCGATGCGCGCCACGTGCTGCTGTCCAAGAGCCACCGGCGCGAACACCTTCAGCTTGCCTTCGATTTTCGTTTTCGCGGATTGATGACGCTCCGCCAGCGCCTCCCAATCGTCCAGAAGCTGTCGCGCATCGCGAAGCAGCTCCCCGCCGGCGTCGGTAAGTGCGAGGGCCATACGGGTACGGTAGGGATCGAGCACGGCAATTCGGACCCCGGATTCGAGGGCGAGCTTGAACCGCTTGGGGGCTGCGGCTTGTGCACCCGAACGCGGCGCCGGGCCCTCCCTGCGTATTGCCAGTAGGTCGCTCTCACCCTTAGGCTGCGCATCGTGAGCCAGGCCGCGCAGACAATCGACACTTCCACCGGCGTTCTAAGTGGGCGCCATAAGGCGATTGTCGCAGTCCTCGCGCTTCTCCCCGTCGTCCTCGTACTGCTACTCAGCCTGCGCGGCCTCCAGGGCGAAGCACTGCGCAAGGAGGCGGAACTTCGGGCCACGGCGACGCGCCTGCAGCGGGAGCTCGCGGGCGAACTTGAAGCGCAGCTCATGGCGCTTGCCACCGGGCAGTGGCGCGCCGTGGAACGGATTCTTGACTCCGAAGAGGAATACAGCAACGCGCTTCGCGGCCTCGTCACGCGCAGAAGTCCCGAGCTGGCCCTGGTGTATGAGGGGCGGGATCGAGTCTACCCTCCGCGAGACTCTGTGGCGTCCACACCGGGAGAGGTGCTGCTGTTCAACCGGCTCTCCAGTCAGGTTGGCGGACTTGTCTCGCGGGCCTACGCCGATGGCGAATCGTGGCGCTGGCTGTACTTCGACGGCCTTCGCGGTTTCTTTCTGTGCCGGAGGCTGCTGACGGGAGGGCGGCTGGCCTGTGCGCTGATCGGTAAGGACGACACTGACCAATTGATGCGATCCCTGCTCACCGATTTCGAGATGCGCAACCCGGAGTGGCGGGTCGCACTGATCGACGCCACCGGTGAGTTCCTCGAGCTTGCGGAGCCGGGCCCGGCGATTCTTCAACAGTCGTCACAGAGTATGAAATCCGACACGGCCCTGGAAGACGCGATGGCCGGATGGCGCCTAAGCCTCATCGGCAGCGGCCCGGTCCGCGGAGAGTCCCTTCTATGGACGTCTCCCTACATCCTGGCCGGCATACCCCTCTGCGCATTTTGGCTACTGCTGGTGTGGCACTTCTACCAACGCCAGGCTGCCGAGCTGTCACGCAGTCAGGAACGCGTGGCACTTGCGGCCTTTCTTTCCCACGATTTGCGCACACCCCTGGCCAACGTCCGCCTCTACTCCGACCTGATTCGACGCGAAGCTGATGACAACGCGAAGATTCAGTCCTATGCCGATGTCATTGAGCAGGAGCTCGCGCGCCTCGATGAAATCGCCGGCGACACGGTGGAACTTGCGCGGGGTGCTCAGACTGAAAAATCGGACACCGAGTTCGCCCCGGATACCGTGATCGCCGCGCTGCTGACCTCCCTCGAACCCAAGCTCGCCGCCGCGGGAATCAGCGTCGAAGTCTCAGCCGACGCCTCTCACTTCAAAACAGAGCGCTCGGCCTTCGAGCGAGTGGTGTTCAACCTGATCGAGAACGCTTGCAAGTTTGCCCCCAATTCCCTGCTTCAGATAACGACGCGGACCCGTAGCGAAGGCTTGGAGCTGGTTGTCCGCGACCACGGCCCCGGCCTCGCCGCGGCGCCTGAGGAAGCCCGGGGCTCGGGACTCGGTCTTAAGTCAGTCCGCGCCATGCTCGATGAAAACGGTGGCAGCCTGCAGCTCGACGATGCTGAGCCCGGACTCCGAGTAACGGCGATATTTCGAGGCAAGGGCTGAAGCGTGAAGATTCTCATCGTCGAGGACGACAAGAACCTTCGCGAGGGCATCTCTGTTCTGCTGCGAAGTGAAGGCTACGAAACGCTCACGGCATCAGACGGAGAACAGGGTCTTGCTCTGTTCAAACTGGCGTCGCCGGACTTCTGCCTGCTCGACGTGATGATGCCAAAACTGGATGGCTTCGAACTGTGCCGCAGAATGCGGCAGCTCGACGAAGTAGTTCCGATCCTGTTCCTGAGCGCTAAGGGAGAGGAGTTCGATCACGTCCTGGGGCTGGAACTCGGCGCTGACGACTTCGTTGTCAAACCCTTTAAGCCCCGGGAACTGATCGCACGGATTCGCGCCATCGCTCGCCGCAGAATCGTGACCGCCCGTGTGGACCCGGAAGAAACGCAGGAACCGCCGGATCGCTTTGATTTCGGGACCCTCAGCGTCGACGCCGCGGCGCTGCGAGCCAGCGCAAAGGACGCAAGCGCAGAGCTTTCCCGCCGCGAGGTGCTTATCCTCTGGCTGTTGAAGCAGCGCGAGGGGAAGGTCGTCACCCGGGACGCGCTGTTTGATTTTTGCTGGGGCCGCGACTACCTGCCGAGCAGCCGGGCGCTCGACCAGCAGATTTCCGTACTGCGCCGCAAGATTGAAGCGGACCCCGCCAATCCCAGGCTGATTCGCACGGTCCACGGCGAGGGCTATCGCTACGAGGGACAACGGGAAAGCTGAAGCGCTTCGTCGCCCAGGCGTGTCCGCCCTTACAAACTTTTTACAAAACGCACACACCAGGCTGACCCACCGGCCCGGGCCCGCCGCTAAGGTCTTGCTTACACCTGAGCAACTGGAGCGACGGTATGCCTTGCTGCCTTCACCATCGGAAGCTGTCCCGGCGCCATTTTTTGTCCGCGGCCGCGTCCACCGGGGTTGCTACCACGATTCCCGGTGTAGCGAGCGCGGGGCTGTTCCCGGCGGGCGAGCCGGCCGAACGCATGAAGGACGTCTTTCGCCAGGCTGGTGGTAGCAAGCTCGGCCGCATCGAGACCTTTCGCATAACCCCTGCCGATCTCCCCTGGCGCCTGAAGCTCCTCGACGTGAAAAAAGATCAACCCGTAACCATGCTGCTCGGCGGACGCTGGTACGTGTCTCGCGAGGCCGACATCTGGTTCGAGCCCGGGTTCGTGCTGCACGCGCGCGTAGCCGATGGGCCCATGTTCAACCCGATGCACAACACGGGAACCTTCACCGCGGACCGTGACGGCGAACTGCGCGTGGCCCGGGCGGCGGCGGACTGGGCGAATGCGGAAGGCGAGCTGTGGACCGCCGAGGAAGATTACATCGCCGGTGACGGATTCATCGACGGTGTCGCTATTGCGTGGAACGTCGACCCGATCGAAGGCCTCGAGCGCATGGCCGCGGAGGGTGACATCGCCGGACTCATCCGCGAGGAAATCGATCGACTGAAGTCGCCACCGGTTACCCCAAAAGGCTGGGAAAACCACTTCTCCTTCGGTGAAGCCGGCATCTTCACCCTCTACGACGGAAAAGAGGGACCTGAAATTGCGTGCTCTACGCATAAGGACGTCTCCATTCTTCGCAAGCCGCTTGAGCTGTCATTGGCGGAACCCCTGAAACTCCGCTGGGACTGGCTGGTCGACGAACTCCCATCGCTGCATCCGGAAAACAGTGCGGCGACGCACGACTACCTTTCAATCGGAGTCGAGTTTGACGACGGCCAGGACATCACCTACCTGTGGAGCGTCGGCCTGGAGCCCGGGCTGGTGTTCCGCTGCCCCCTGCCGGGATGGAACGCTATCGAGACCCATGTGGTGCAGCGCAGCGGCCGCGCGGACTTTGGTCGCTGGATGTCGGAAGAACGAGACATCAAAGCCGATTACGAATCAATCATCGGCGGCGGTGCCCAGAACATCGTTCGAATATGGCTACTCGGCGTGTCCCCCTTTCAACGCCGGCGCGGCACCTGCCGCTACCGGAAAATCAGCGTAGCCGGCGACCACGGCGTGGCGCAGGTGCTTTAAGCAGCGAGGAGGTTATATGGCTCGTACCCCCAGCCTACGGGGCCCCATCAGTGCGGTGCTACTCCTTGGCGCGACCTGCGCGCAAGCCCAGTACGCCGTGGAAGACGCGGACGCCCACGGTGTCCTGAATCCCGTCGACTACTCGGAACGACACTACATGGACCTGCTGCAGCGCTTCCCCGAGCGTGCCGGCACGACCTGCTACGGAGCCTATATTCTCGACAAGACTGACAGCTATAACGACACCCTGGAGTTCTTCAAGGCCTGCGCGGAGCGCGGGTCGCCAGGCGCCATGGTCTACCTGTCGCATCTCTATGAGATGGGGCTAGGAACAGATCCCAATCCCGAGGAGGCCACGCGCTGGGTGCGCGAAGCGGCCGAACGGGGTTATGCGGTAGGCCAATACCACTACGGACTGGCGCTTCTCGATGGCCGCGGCGTAGACCGGGATGACGAAGCCGGAAGAAAGTGGCTGAGTCGCGCGGCGGCCCAGGGCGACGTGGACGCTGAGGCCGAGCTCACGCGGCGCGGGCTGCGCTGAGGCCGTACGCTGTCCGGCACCAGGGTGCGCGGAAGCCACGGTCTCCCGGTCCCTGTCCGGGAAAAGCTCCACTGCACAGCGAGGTTGTGCGGGGCTAAAAGTAGCGCGTCAAGCGCAGTGTGATATGGCTGTCCCGATCGAAGGCCCGGACGAGCGGATCGTCCGCGCCATCAAAGTACCGACCTTCGATTTCGAGGAGCGTCGTCGCTCCCAGGCGCCGCTGGAACTCCAGCGACGCAATCACCGCACGTGTCTTTCTATCGCGAATGACGCCAGCGAGCAGCTCCGTATCCTGCGAATCGTTCGCGGTGACGCGCATGCCGGCGAAAAGGTCATTGTCGAAAACCTGGGGCGGCAGGTCGAACCCCTCTCTTCCATCGTAGAGGTACTCGGCGATGACGCCGATATCGGCCCCGCTGCTCCTTACGTTGAAGAACGTGTACTCGAGTCCCGCAACGGAGGACAGGAACGATTCTCCACCGAGGGCGAGGGCGACACCCTCGAATTTCAGCAGCCATGCTCCCCGGGTGTACTGCATGTCTGCGCCGGCCTGACTGAGTTCCTGATACTCGGGGATCAATGCGTCACCATTGGAATCCAGTGCGAGTACCGGATTGCGGGAGGTCCCGTAGAATGCGTGGACGCCCAGATCAAAGCTTCCAAGGCTATGGCTGTAACGCAGCGCAACGTCGCCCGCCCACTCGCCGCCCGATCGCTCGTAACGTGCTGACTCCATGTCTACCGGCGGGTTAAAGCGCAGCCGCCCCGTTGGCCCCGGAAGTCGCTGCTCGCGGAAATACGGCAGGTAGTACGCCTCCACACGACCGAAAGGCAGACGTCGTCCGAGGCGAAGCGTGGGCTGACCCAGCTTCTCACCCTGATCGAAGTCTTCGACAGAATCGAACTGGTTGATCACGTCGACGACGTTGCGCGACTCAGCGACGCCCCAAAAGACCCGGGTAACACCCGCGAGGATGTCCCACTCACCGCTACGACGGGTCACGCTGGCTTCCCGCAGGTCGGCGTAGCTGCGTTTGCTGTCTCGCGAATCGAGTCTCAAAAACGGTTCGAAGGCAGCACGAACGCTGCGGTCCCCGCTGGTCCATTGAAGGTTGCCGGTGAGGATGACGGCGCTCTGCGCGCCCGCGAACTGATCTTCGAACTGAGGATCGTCGAAGAACCCTCGACTTTCCAAGGCCAGCTCTGGAGTCCAGCGCAGGCGCTGAGACTGTGCGCCCGGCGAAGGCAAGAGCAAGGGCAGCGCGATCAGAACGCAGAACGCGGTCCTTGGAACCTCAGCTTTCAAAACGCCTGGAGCGCGGCAGGCTCAAAGTCCCGCCGATCAAGGTCGGCGCTGAAATCGAAGGGTTCGAAGCGCAGTTCCGTGGTCTTACCGGTGAGGTGATTTTTCATGCGCTGACGATGGGAGCGATAGTACCCGCCGTCGTAACGCCGATAATCGAGAAGATCGAGGGTCTTGAACAAGCGATCGCCGCGATCAAAAAACTCGAGGCGACGCGCCTGGAACGTCTGAGTATCGAAGTAGCAGTAGAGCTTTGTGTAACCCGAGCGCTCATAGCGCGGGTCGCAGCGAAGTTTGTCTACCACGCTGCCGTCCTCAAGCGTTTCCGTGCCGAGGTAGGTGTACGCGTACTTGCCCAGCTCGCTCGCCGTCAGGTCTTCAAAGGCGAATTCGGATCCCACGAAGGGCCCCGATTTGTTGGCTGACGAAATGCGCTTCACACGACGGAGGGCGGGTAGGTAGAGCCACTGCCTGTCGCTTTCGAGAATTCGCGCCTGGGACAGCAGCGCCGTGCCTTCAACATCGGGGGGCGAGGAGAAGCGCGTTACCGACCAATCGCCGTTGCCCTCCCCTTTCTTTTCGAGCGTGTCAATCTGCAGATCACGCGTGGTCTCGCGACCCCGGGAATCTCCGAGCGTCATGGTGAGTACCACCGTGGAGGCACCGAAGCCGGTGTCGCTGACATCGGCGCGCTGGGCAATGGCGAAACCGCGCACCGCAGGATCCGGGGATTGCAGTTCTTCCAGCGTTTGGGCAGTTGCTATCGCGGGCAGCAGGAGGCTTAGCGCAAGGGTGAGCTTAGCGGTCGTTTTTGGGTACATGATGTCTCCTGGTTTGAAATCAAGGCACGGCGGGAAACGCCTGTGTGCAAAGTCAGAGTGACGGTCTGGGGGCAGTACCTTTGGCGCGAGCCGTGAGCACAAACAGGGCGGGTACGAGCGTGAAGTTGATAATCATCGCCAGCACAAGGGAAATCGCCGTAAGCAGACCCAGATCGGCGTTGAGTTTGAAAGCCGACGTCATCAGGATCGAGAATCCCGCTACCAGGATCGCCGTGGTCAGAAAGATGGCGACGCCCGCGGTTTCGAAGGCATAGCGAATGCCGTCCTCGACGCTACGCCCGTCGGTCTTCACGGCCCGGTAGTACTTCGAGAGGAAGTGCACCGAATAGTCCACGATCAGGCCGACAGCAACGGCACCCACGGCGGCCACGGAGAACCCGACGACTCCGACGAGCAGTGCCCAGACTCCAAAGGCTGTCAATAGGGGGAGAGCGTTTGCAACGATACTCAGGGCACCGATAGCAGGGGAGCGAAACGTTATTGCGAGGATGAGAAAAATGGCAGCGATGAGGTACAGCGCGCCCTCAAAGACGGCTTCGATATTGCGTTCCGCCACGAAGGCAAAAAGCACCTTGGACCCGGTCACGTGGAGTTCGTAGCCGTTGCCCTTCTCGTCGAACCAATGCCTGGCCCGGGAAAGAAACGCCTTGGTCTCCGTGGTCGAAAGGTCACTCAGGGTCGCAGTGATTCGCGTGGATTGACGGTCAATGTCGACGCGATTGTTGAGATCAAGGCCGTAGGGTAGCGAGAGTTCATAGACCAGAAGGTACTGACTGGCTTCCGCCTGACGATCGGGAATGCGGTAGAACGAAGGATCGTCGCCATTCAGGTTGCGATGAACGCGCTTCATGATGTCCGAGATGGCGAAGACGTGCACAACCTCGGGTGTCTGCTCCCGAAGCCATGCGGCAAAGGCGTCGACCGTACGAAGAAACTCCGGGTTTGCGACATCACCCGGTGCGCCTGGATCCAGAACGAACTCGACCGTGTCGGAGCCGAAATAGGGATCAGCGGCGTCGATGGCCTGACGAAACTCGAGCTCTCGATCAAAGTACTTCGACCACTGATCGTTCACTGCCATGCCCGGGATAAAGGCAATGGCGATACAGCACAGCATAAGACTGGACGCCGTGACAACGGCGGGCCGGGCGATTACAAGCTCACTCAAAGCAGCCATGAGGCTAGGACGTACGCCGCGCGGTGCAGCCGCGGAATCAAAGCGCAGGGGCAGTATCGCGAGTGTCGCCGGAAGAAAGCTAACGGACAGCAGCCAGGCCGCTGCGATGCCGGCGGCGGACATGTTTCCAAGATGGTGGAAGGGCGGGCTGTCGGAAAAGTTGAGCGTCAGAAAGCCCACGACCGTCGTGAGTGATGTGATGCCAATCGGCACAAAATTGACTGCACAGGCATCAACAACCGCCTCCGTTTTCGCGACGCCCGCGCGCATCGTCATCCGAATTGCAGCGAGAACATGAATCGCATCGGCTACCGCGATCGTCAGAATAATTGTGGGGGAAGCCAGGGATATGGGTGTCAGCTCTACACCGCTGAAACCGCCCACGCCAACACCTACCAGCGTGGCGAGCAGAATCAGCAGCAAAGACGAAGCCACGGCGCTCACACTGCGTAGCGCAACCAGCATGACCAGAAGGATAAACAGATAAACCAACGGGATAAGGGTTTTCGAGTCGGCGGTCCCCGCTTCCTCAAAGGCAGCAGACAAGCTCGCAACTCCGGTCAGGTGAATATCGAGGCCGGGATGGTCCGACAGGATCTGATCCCGCAGAGCTCGGGCTTTGTGCTGGGTGGAGCTAGCAACATTCGGGACATCGCTGGGCAGTTGAATCGTGGCGTTGACGATGGTTGCCGCGTCGTCTCTGGAGACTACAAAACCGTTGACCAGGGGCTCCGATCTCGCCGCATTTCGTATCCGGGCAACGTCGGAGTCACTCAGAACACCGGGATTCCGGACAAGATCCTCAACAATGAGATCGTCGCCCACCCCACGCGTATTCTGAAAGTTCGTCAGGCTATCGACTCGCGAAACGTAGGGAAGGGTCCACGCGAGCTCTGTCAGCTTGTGTACGGCAGACAGCGTTTCCGTCGTGTAGATCGTGCCATCACGAGGGATAAGGACGAAGGTAATACTGTCTGGCTTGCCGAACGTGGCCTGCGCGTTTTCACTGGCTATGAAGTCCGGATTGTCGTCACCAAAGAAGACGCGGTAGTCCCCCGCAAACTTCAAGCTGGACGCACCGTAGCCGACAGCGAGACTCAGAGTGATCAGCAGTGGCACGATGATCCATCGGGCCTTTATCGACGCCACCGCAATGGCCCGGCCAAGGCGCTCTCCTGCCCTATTTTTCACAGCCATCCCTCCCAAAAAATGATAGTCATCGCGCGCGAATCGTCTAAGTAGTACTGTACTGTACCGTATTATTAAAGAGTACGGTACGGTACAGGTTTTAGATCAACGGAGGCTGACGTACACTGCGACGGGCCAGTTCGCACGAGGGAAGAGCGACCGATGAGCACTAAGACCCTGCCAGAGACCCGCAGCCCCGCCGATCGAATCGTTGCGGCTGGCCGCAAACTGTTTTTCGAAAAGGGTTTTCAGAACGTTTCCACGGACCTGCTCGCCCGCGAGGCGAAGGTATCGAAGGCTTCGATCTACAAGTACTTTCCGGACATGGCGGGCATCCTCGTCGCCGTCACCAGCGCCGAAGCCGTGCATTTTTTTTCGCCCGAGCCCGTACCCATCGACACACGCGAGGCGCTTCGCAACGAACTCATACGCTTCGGAACGGCTCTGCTGCGGTTCCTGAACCGCAGAGAGATCGTTCGCTTCACCCAACTCATGTACGAGCAGGCACGGGAGAATCATGAAGCGGCGAGTAAGTTCTACGACGCCGCCTACGGCGCGACGCTCACGCACCTCGCCTCGCTTATTCGCCAGGGTCAGGAGATAGAGGCTGTAGACGACACCAGAAGCGCGGACGATCTGGCCGTACAACTGTTGGGCATGTGGGAGTTTATCCCGATGGTTCGGGTACATATGGGCAAGACGAAGAAGCCCTTCGCAGCGCCCGAATCCTGGGCCACCGAGTGTGTGAACACGCTGCTCCCCTAGCGACCGTCCAGGCCCCCGCGAATCCCCTGGCGCGGGTGACCCTCCCTGGCTTCAGCTCTCGCTTTCCAGCGCCCGCCGGGCCGCGATAAACGATCGAACGCATAGAATCAGGAATACGATCATCGCGACCCCCATAACCAGCTGCGACATGGTGGCCAGGCGCAGTTCGTCAGAGGACAGAAGCGCAGGAACACCGCGCACCAGGGCGCCGAGCAGCGCCAGCGTCGCCGCGAGATGCATGGCGTGCTTGCGAAGGCGGTCGCGGAAAGCCAGGAAGCCCGCTGGATCGCCCTTTGGACTGACGTCCGCGCTTCCCGACGTACCCGACGAACCCAGAGTGAGCATCCGGCTTTGCACGATTGCGGCCTCCTCCGTTTCAGCCGGGGGGCTCATCGATTTTCGGTAAGCGTGTCATCCATTGTTGATACTCGGCGCTCCTTCGCGCGGCGCGCCAAGCGCAGCCCCGCGCAGCAACAGCCAGCCAGCCAAAAGCACGCTCGCCGCGATGGCGACGACGAGGGCGAGCTGCGCCGCGTAGCCGCGTTCAATCTCGTAGAGGGTGGTCCCCAGGATCGGGCCAACGACGAATCCTCCGGCCATGGCCGCTTGCATAACGCCGGCAATGCGACCCTGCGCGTCCACGCCGGTCAGGATTGAAGCCGCGGCGCTGATGGCCGGCGAGCTGAGACCAAAGCCGACTCCCATCGTTGCCAGGGCCAGCACCAACAGCGCATAGGAGTCCGCGAAGGCGTAGCAGATATGCCCGAGAAGGATCGCCGGTACGCCAAGCATCAGCAGCAATCTTGGAGAAGGTTTCAAGAACTGAATGACGCCCCCCTGCATGGCGAGCATGCCGACGGCGACGGCGAGAAACAGAAAGCCTGCCAGTCGGGCCGTAGCGACGCTGTCCGTGCCCAAAATGTCCTGAACATTGAAAGCGAGCGTCTGCTGAACAACGGACATGCCGAGGTAAAGCAATGTCATGCTCGCAATCAGCGGCGACAGGGCCGCCAGTGGCAGCGTGCCTCGGCCCTCGGCGGTGGCAGGGGGACGAGCGACGTGGCGTGGCAGTACGGTGATTGCCACGACCGATCCGGCAAGACCCAGCGCTGCGACAAAGTAAAGAGGCATGAGAACGTCGATGCCCACCAACAGCGACGCCGACGCCGGGCCCAGAATCATTCCAAGACCGAATGCCGCACCCACGGTCGCGACAGCGGACGACCGCTCCTCATGCGATGAGCTGTCCGCCATCAATGCCACGGCGGCGGGCTGTATGCCCGCGCCGAAGGCCGCGATCAGCAGACGCAGGACAACGAGGGTGATAAATACGCGGCCGGAGTCGAGCACTCCGTCCAGGCCCGCATTCATCACGAGGGCAAACACGACGCTGAGTACGCCGTAGGTCGCGAGTCCGCAGACGATGGACACCTTGCGCCCCCATCGATCCGAGACCGCACCCCAGACGGCGGATGCGAGCATCAACACGACCGCCGCCGAAGAAATCATGATGCCGAGCTGCGCCTCACCCAGACCGATTTCGCGAAAAACGGGCCCGGCAATGGCGAAGAGCACCGTCTGGCCCATGGAGAAGGCCATGAGACCCGGCACGATCCCGAGCATCAGCCGGCGACGAATCGAAGGATGTGGTGCCTGCGCTTCTGTCGCTGAGATCTCCATGCGGAAATCATACCTTAATTGAGATTGATTCTCAATTAGATTGTCGGAAATCCCAGCCTAGTGCTCGGTGTCCGTGCCGCTGTGGGTCTCCAGATACTGCTCGCGGTGCTCGAAGGGCACCTGTTCGCTCTTCTCGCGCTTGGCCTGGATTCGGGCCACATAATTGGCCATCTCATGGGCCTTGGCACTCTCCTCTCCCAGGTTTTTCCAGAAATTTCCCCGGGAGCTGGAGCGGGCCTCCTCCTGATCGAGGTAGGCGAAATAGGCACCATCAAGTAGGGTCACCTCCGATCCGAGGTGCGTATAGAGTCCGCCGATCGAGTCGAGCGGCGTGGACGTGGGCAGCGTAGGTACGAGGTCGTTTCCGTCGACAATGCGCAGTAAGGGCAGGTGCGCAAAAGCATCTGCACCGTCTCCGTTTGTCAACTTGGGTTGACCGAAGTTCACGGAGCTGCCGACGCGATAACCTTCCTTGTCCAGATACATCATCAGCAGCGTGCTGACGGCGGCCCCCAGGGAATGGCCGGTGACGTGGATAACGTGATTGCGCTTAAGGTGTGGTTTGAGGTCCTTCAGTATCAGTTGTGCGACGCGATCGAAACCCCGGTGAACGGGTATCCCCAGCGTGCTGTCTTCCGCCCGGAGGTAGGCGAGGTCCTCGAATATGTTCTCCACGTTGTCGGTACCGCGAATAGTCACAATCTGGCGCCGACGCCAGCGCCTGTTCTCCACAAAGTACAGAACGTCGGTGCCTTCCGGTTGCCCGATATAAATCGTTCGTGGATAAGTATTGCGAATAACCTCCGCTGAATCGTAGGCGGCCTGCGACCTGAGCGCGTAGTCGAGGACATCATCGAAGTCTATCTCGGCGCTTACTTCCGCATAGTGATCGGAGCACCCGGCGAGCGCCGACGCCAAGAGCGGCAGAAAAAGACACAGGCGATAAACTCTGGTTTTCACAAACACCACCAAAACGCTTCCGGGGCGGGCTTACTCGTCGGATTCGCCAGCCACAGGACGATCGAGAGGACGGTACAAAGGATCGAAGGTCCGCGGCAGAGGCCAGCGCGGGTGACTCATGACCAGTGCTTCGCCCTCGTCGCAGGGGCCGCGCTCGCCGGGGAGACACCAGCTCTTCGGCTCCTGGAACGGCACGTCGTTCTTATCATGGCGATAGGTCGATACGGCGTGATAAACGGCTCGACGGGCGATGCCGAGACTTCCAAGCGGCTCCCAATCCCCCACCGCATTCCAGGGATTCATCGACAGGTCCTCACAGAACTCCCGCTGCATGGACCCACCAATCCGCTGCGGTGGAATAGTGATGCGCGCTATGGGTTCAAAGGGCGAGTCGTTCTCGGACCAGATGACCGTCGCGTCATCGATGGGCATGTAGCTGCCGTTCACCTGCGGCTGCACGAGGAAATCAAAGCAGGCGCCCGCTGTGCTCAGACTGTGCTCCAGCTCGACGCTTAGATAATCGCTGGCGCTTTTGTCCTCGGCCGGGCGGAACGTCATTCCCGGACAGCTGCGCATGGAGAACTTGAGGTTCGTGGCGCCCAGACGGTAGGGGAGCATGGAGTAGTACTGCGCCTGCAGAGGATTGTCGATTTTCGAGGACACGGTCTGCACCGCGCGATAGAGCTGCTTTGGGTGCAGGCGCGGCGGAAAGAGGCTGACGAACCAGCGCGTGCGCTCGAGCTTTGCAAGGTAGGTCATGTCTTCGGCGTAGTCGAAGACATTGCGATTGAAAAAAGCCTTGGTATTCGTGGCAATAAAATCCTGCGTGCCCCGGCTCGGGAGCTCCTGGGCGATACGCTCGCCGTCGACCCCCATGAGCTTGATCGCCATGCCCCGGGCATCCGGCTTGCCATCGGGCTGCACCAGCATGTCACCATTGGAGAAACGAGCCCAGGCCTTGTAGGCGCGGGCCGGTGTTGCGAAAACACCGTGGCGATAACGTTCCGGGATATCTCCGTTCACTTCGAACAGGGCGCGCACACAGCCCGTGGCTTTCGCATGAGCGTCACGCCGAAAGGGCGCTCCGTTGATCGCCTCGGCGCGCTGAGAAATCTGCCGCGCAGAGGACATAGATGAAGCCACCGCCGATGCCTCCGGGAGCGTGAGTCCAAAAGACAGGAGCGTGGTCAGCTCTTTGTCACGCACCGCCGTGTCAGCACCTGCTGACAGTGTCGGCAACAGGAGGGAGAAAGCGAGAACGCTAGACCGCATGACCGCTCCGGCTAGCCGGATGCTCGCACGCTGTTTCATCGGCTGGATGCTCGGGCGCCGGCGCGTAGCGTGACCAGTTTTGAGGATCACCCCCGAGGCGTTCCGAAAAGTCTGGATTTCCCAACACCTTCAGGTACTCGAGTAAGTCCATGCGCTCGTTCTCACTTAAACGACGGCCGATGCGGCCCGGCACGTCGCTGTCCGTGAACAGGTGCCCGTTGTTGCCATTCCCCGGTATACGCGTGTCGTGAAGAAAGCTGCCAGGGCGCTTTTCGGTGACGTAGCCGAGCTTGCCGGGATCATACTCCCGGTTCCCGATGTAGAACGTGCTTGGCCGCGCCCGGTGCGGTGACAGGAGAGCGTGAATGGTCGGCACGGAACCGTTGTGGAGAAACGGCGGTGTCGCCCAAACGCCATGCAACGGCCGCGATTTGTAGGCGCGGCGATTGCTGATACGAAAGGGCACGTTGAGGCCGTCGTAGTCCGCCACTTCTGCTTCGCTCACACCACTGCGTTGATACAGGATGGGAACAACTCTGTTGAGGAGCAGCTGCAAACCGTCACCGGCGTTCACGGGGTCCGAGCCTGGGACGAGCAAAGAAGCGTCATAGCGGCGATCCACGTAGTTGTCTGCGGCCGTAGAGTCCGTGCCAATGACCTCGGTGTCGATCCAGGGAAGAGCCCATAGCGCGGAACGCCAGTCGACGCGGTACGCCTTTCCATCCTGCCGTGTGACTTCCCCGGAATTGTCCCAGGCCCAGTTGGTTGCAAGCTGACCGGGGACATTGACCCCGGGGCCCGATGAAAGCGGCCATTCGTAGGGCTGGGAGCGATGCGGGCCGTGGCAGAAAACACACTGCTCGGCAAACATGTCCTTGCCTCGTTGCGCTCTGGCGATATCGATCTCTCCAAGGATGTGCTCGGGCCAGCGCGGCGGTTCGAGCTTGCGCAGGACGGTTTCGATACAGCGCATGCCATGGATGTTGATCGTCGTCTGGGCGAACTGACTCTCCGGGAGTACGGCGCCACTCGTGTCGACAAAATCGATGGGCGCCAGCACGCCCAGGGACTCCCCCACGTTTCGCGCCATGGCCTGATTCGTAAAGCCGGTGTACTGCACCCAGTCGAAACGCCAGATGTCCCAGATAAAGGGATAGCTCACCGGCGCATTTGCCGGCAGGTAATTCTGCGGTTGCTCCAGGTCCCAGCCGAAGACGACATTGGCGATACGTCCCACCGCGTCCGTGCGGCCCCGGCCCTCGGTAACGGGATACCACTTCAGCGCACCGACACCCGTTCCGAAACGTTTGAGCGTGCCCAGGAACGCGCGCAGGTCGCGCCGCAACCGCGCTCGTTCAAAGGAATCGGCGCCCGCCGTACGATCGGCAAAGCGTTTCCACTTCGCGGGGTTCAGGTAAGTCGCCAGCACAGAGGCGCCGAGGGTGGTGATGAATTCTCCCCGGGCTACGGTAGAGATGCTCTGCACCGCCTGGCCACCATCCACGCGCAGGGCCACGCCCTGGTAATGCAGTTCGCCGGTGTGGCACATCGCGCAGGTGAGATCGAGCCTGTCCGCACCGCCGTTGCGATCGACGTGGCGTGTCATTCCGACCGGAAGATTTCCTGGATTCAGGGGAGCGGCCCTCTGCCCCGGATCCACGATAAACCCCCAGCCACGCATCGTTTCAGCGCTGGCAAGACGCTGCTCGTTGAGCGGCAACTCCAGGTTGACCAGCCAGTCGTAGGGCAGCCCCAGCAGCTCCGTGCCCTGGGGTGTACGGTAGTAGCGCTCGCGATCTTCGTCGCTCCACCCCTCGTTGAGATAGTGCAGACGGCTCACCGTTTCGATGGTTAGATTAGGCGAGAGAACGGTGGCCAGCACCCGCCAGCCCGAGACGGCCAGCAAGATCAGCAGCAAGACGCCACGAAACCAGCGCGGACCGAGGGAACGCCAGAGGACCAGAAGAGCGGCAAAGATGCTGCGCAGGCGACGGAGGCCGGCGCGGAGGAGGTACCAGAGCCATCGGACGGGTGCGCTCAGGATGCGGCTGAGCCGCTGTAAAAAACTGACTGCTGGCGTGGGGTCCGCTGACACTGCCTATCTCCCGACAAGGCGTGAACTCGACATGCAGCAACGCCGTGACGGGTTCTGCTCAAGGTACCGCATGGCGAGCATTCTAATCAGGTATAGGAAGAAATGTGGCGTTTGCGTGTTCGAACCCAAATTCCCGATGAGTGCACAGGCATCGTGAACACCAGACCCGGGAGCGCTATTTTCCAGTGAATGGCCGCCGCCATGACATCGATGCCCTTCGCGCCGGTGCTTTTGCTCTGCTGATTTTGTATCACGTGGGCATGGTCTATGTGTACGACTGGGACTTCCATATAAAGAGTCCGCATCTGTGGGAGTGGCTGCAATGGCCCATGATCGCGGTCAACCGATGGCGCATGCCACTGATCTTTCTGATTTCAGGCATTGCCCTTGGCCTGAGTCGCGCTGCCAGTCAGCCCCTGCGCATGGCCCTGCGGCGATCGCGCATGCTACTGATCCCGCTGATCTTCGGCATGCTCGCGATCGTACCGATCCAGGCTTGGATCGAAGCACGCGAGAACGGCGCCTTTGATGCGAACTTCACCGCCTTCCTCGCGCGCTACTGGCAGCTCAGACCCTGGCCCGACGGCGGCTTCGCCGGCGCCGAATTCGGCGTCACCTGGAATCACTTGTGGTATCTCCCATATCTGTGGGCCTACAGTCTGCTGCTGGTCCCCCTGCTACTGGCCGGAAAACTGTGCCGGCGCTGGGGCCTGGAAGTCGCCCGCCCCACTGGGGCCGCGGGCGTAGGGGCCGCCCTCGTGATCTTTGTCCCCATGACCTTATGGTTCGCGATCAGCTACTGGCTCGAGCCGGCGTTTGGCGATACGAAGGCGTTCATCGGGGATTGGGCAAACCATGCCAGGTATGGCGCGGTATTCCTGTTTGGGTTTCTCATCGCCCGCCACGATGGGTTTTGGGCGAGCCTCCTTGAGCTTCGCTTTCGTCTGCTCCCGGTGCTTGCGCTGGGTGCAGTTCTGTACCTCGGTCTTCGAATCCTCGGCCGGGTTCTCACCCCCGAATCGGCTGCCTCCCTCCCCGACTGGAACTGGCGGGCAATTTCCGACGCGAGCCAGGCGATCTACGCCTGGTCAGCCCTGCTCACGATTCTGGCCTTCGGGGCAGCCTGGCTGAATCGACCCTGGCGCTGGCTGCCCGTGGCCAACCAGGCCGTCTACCCCTGGTACATCCTCCACCAAAGCCTGATTGTGCCGCTGGCCTGGCTCCTCATAGGCCAGGATCTACCAGGACCTGTGGAAGCGCTCGGCGTACTGCTGGGCACCGTGCTCGGCTGCGCGCTGCTGGTGCACGGCGTGATTCTGAGGGTGCCGATTCTTTGGCCGTTATTCGGAGTGCAGGCTCCGGCGGGACGAGAAGGCAACGGCATCGAAAAGCGCTAGCGTCGCCCTGGTTTTGACGCCCCCGGTGGGTAGACCTCGCCGGGTACACGCGCGCCACATCGGAAATGAATGGGTCGGCACCAAAATTTCGCGGTGCCCAATCAATCGCGGATGCAATGATCGGCCGTCAGTGCAGCGGGCGAGCGGCTCGTCGAGCCTCAGCCACAATCCTGACCTCAGGCTTCCCCAAGCCGGCGCGCGATTTACTGGACCGCGCCCACGGTTGGACCCGGTGACCAACGCTGTACGCACATGTGTGCTCATACGGCCTCTTCCGCTGCAACCACCCATGCGCCTGCGCCGCCAAAGCTACGGTCCGGCAGGTAGCTGGCGGGTTTGTCACCCACGGTGGCTCCGCCGTTCAACATGCCCTGAAGCTCGGGGCCAAAGAAGTTGTAGGGAAAGGGCTTTGCCGGAGCACTCACGGCATCGAGGCGTTCCCGAAGCTCTCCCGGCAGCTCAAAGTCGAGGGCGCCGAGGTTGTCCTGCAGCTGATGTCGCTTGGTCGCTCCGACCAACACGCTGGCGATACCGGGTCGATTCGCGACCCAGTTCACCGCGACCTGCGCCATGGAGCGATCGACCGCGGCAGCGACTTTTTCAAGTTCGGCCACAATCGCAAAGTTGCGCTCCGTAAATTTCTCGAAGGCGGGATTCCCGGAATCGGCGGTCGCCGCCAGTCTTCCCTCGCCCCGGCCCGCACCACCCTGACTGGGCTTGTATTTCCCGGACAGCAGACCACTGCCGAGGGGGCTCCAGACCATGATGCCGGCGCCGTGGCGCGTGCCGAAGTCGACGAATTCGTTCTCGATGTTGCGCTCCGTGAGACTGTACTCCAGCTGCAGAGCGGAGACGGGCTCATAGCCGCGAAAACGCGCTACGGTCTGTGCTTCGGCGGCATACCAGGCCGGAACATCGGACAGCCCGACGTGCCGGACTTTGCCCGAGCGCACCAGATCGTCCATGGTCCGCATGACCTCTTCCGCCGGCGTCAGGCGGTCCCAGGT
>JBCDIW010000036.1:0-31301 GCA_038748515.1 Pseudomonadota bacterium | reverse complement strand
TCGCTCAGGCAAGAGCGAGATTCAGAACTGGCGGGGCTGAAGCCTCGGCTCGGGCACAGCGCAGGCGTGGCCTGAGGTGTTGCGGAGCGCAGCGTCCCCCATCCCAGCGGAGCGCAGCAATGCCTCAGGTCACGCCGGGTTAATGCGACACTGACCCGGCAAGTCGAACACGCGTCTGTGGGTCTGAAGCTAGTGTCCTGCGACCTGCGACAGGATGCGCCGCGCCCCATCGGGCGTAAGCAACTTGGGCGGAAAGTACATCACGGCCTCCTTCACCGCAGCGGTAGCCAGATCATCGAAGTCCTCGGTCCGCACCAGCTCGGACGTCGGAGAAATGCCAACGGAATCGCGCAGGGCTACCACGGCATCGACAAAAGCCTGGGCCTTTTCGGTGGTATTCGCGGCGGCGTTGCAGACGTCGATCAGTTCGGCCAGCTCAGCGAGAGCCGGAGCGGCCTCGGTAAAGCAGTATTCGAGAACGTAGGGCAGCACCATTGCGTTGGCGACGCCGTGGGGGATGCCGTACTTTGCGCCAAGATTGTGAGCGATTGCGTGCACGGTGCCGACATTGACCTGATTGATGGCAATGCCCGCGTACCAGGCCGCGAGGGCCATGGTTTCCCGGGCGTCCAGGTCTTCGCCCGCCTCGTAGGCCCTCGGCAGAGCGGCAAAGATCATACGAATCGCGCGCTTCGCATCCTCGCGGCAGGTTCCGCGATCCCAGCGGCAGATATAGGCCTCGACAGCGTGGGTGAGAGCATCCATACCCGTGGCCGCAGTAATAGGCTTGGGCATGCCGAGCTGCAGCGATGGGTCCAGCGCTGTGGCGGATACGGCCAGAGTGCGGCCGGTAATGACGCCCTTCTCGTGTGTTGTGGGCTCGGAAATCACCGCGCCCATGGTTGCTTCGGAACCCGTGCCCGCCGTTGTAGGAATCGCGAAAATTGGTAATACCTCATGTTTAACCTTGCCAAGACCAATCCACCGTCGCGGGTCGTCATCGCTGTTTGCGCAGGCGGCGATCACCTTGGCGCAGTCGATACTGGATCCGCCGCCGATGGCGAGAATCGCCTCGCTTCGGTGTGTTCGCAGGATCTGCGTGCCCTGCGCTACCTGGTCGAAATCGGGGTCGGGGCTAACGCCATCGTAAAACTCGATATCGACATCGGAGTCGGCGAGGCCTTCGAGAGCGCGGTCTACGAGACCGAGCTCGCGAAGGGCCGTATCGGTGACGACAAGGAGTCGCTTGATTCCCTCACCACCTATATGCGCACCCAGCCTTCGTGCGCTCCCGGGCCCTGCAAAAGCCAGATAGCAACTGGCGCCAGCCGACAGGCCAACGACTATGTTTGCAAGAATGAAAAACAGCGTGTTCTTGAGCTTTAGCATTGCGACCTGCGAATCCGAAAAACGCGCAGCCTAGCAACTCGTACAAGACCCGGCGAGGAACTTGTGCGAGGTTCGAAGCAGTGCGATCTTCCCGTCGATCAATCATGCACTTCGCAAGCCGCTAGAGTGGACCACCATGACAACCGATGATCACCTCACCTGCCGCTACGTTCACATCAATGAGGAAGACCGGTCGCTGGAGCTGCGGGAAGCGCCCGCGCCGAAGCCCGGGGCCGATGAAATCCTCATCGAAGTTCACGCAGCGGGCCTGAACCGCGCCGACCTCATGCAGCGCAAAGGCCTCTATCCCCCGCCCGCGGATGCGTCACCGGTGATGGGTCTGGAAGTGTCGGGCACGGTGGTAGCGCAGGGGGAAGCAGCGTCCGGCTGGCAGCGCGGCGATCGCGTCTGCGCCCTGGTCCACGGCGGGGGCTACGCCAGTCACGCCATCGCCCCGCTAGGCCAGACTCTGCCTATACCCGATGCCTACACCATGAGCGAGGCGGCGGGTCTGCCCGAGGCGCTGTTTACGGTGTGGCACAACCTGTTTCAGCGCGCACGGCTCAAGAGCGGCGAACGCGCTCTGATTCACGGCGGTGCAAGCGGCATCGGAACACTCGCCGTTGCCATCTGTCGAAGCATGGGGGTCGAGGTCTTCAGCACGGCCGGCGGCCCGGAAAAATGCGCTCGCGTGGAAGAACTGGGAGCGACGCGCTGTATCGACTACCGGAGCGAAAATTTTGCCGCTGAACTCGAAAAGCTTGGCCTCAGGGATCGAATCAACGTCATCCTGGACATGGTGGGCGGTGACTACGTGCAGGGGAACCTGGACGTTGCGGCCCCCGAGGGGCGTATCGTGAACATAGCGTTCCAGCGCGGCTTCACCTGCGAGGTGAGCTTCCTTCCTCTCCTGATGAAGCGGCTCACCATGACCGGCTCGACGCTTAGAGCCCAGTCCTTTGACGACAAGGCGCGCATGCTGAAGGAGATCAACGAACAGCTGTTCCCTTTGCTTGCGAGCGGGGCCGTGAAACCCATCATCGACCGCGAATTCCCGCTGGAGGAGGCCGCGGCGGCCCAGGAGTACATGGAGAGCGGCGTGCACTTCGGAAAGATCCTGCTGCGCCCATGACGAAAACCGAGATCGACGCCTGACTATGTACACCGCTTCTTCAACTGCGCGAACCTGGCTTTGGTCTTGCGCCATTGCCGCGTTTCTCACCGCCTGCGGTGGTGGGGGCGGAGGCGGTGGCGGCACCAGCCCTCCGCCGGTAAATCAGGCTCCCAACGCAGTAGCCGGCTCCCTCGACCCGGTCAGCTCCGGCGACACCGTGGAGCTTGATGGCTCCGCAAGCACCGATAGCGACGGCAGCATCACCGCTTTTGCCTGGGCCCAGAGCGACGGTCCGGCGGTAGAGATTACCGGAGTCAGCAGCGCGCTGGCGTCCTTCACCGCGCCGGATGTGAATGTGGAGACGGAATTCGTTTTCAACCTTACGGTCACGGACGACGACGGCGCCACCGCCAGCGATTCGGTGACTGTGACCGTGGAACCACGGGTCACCGCGGAGCTCGTTACGGTGAGCGGGCGTCTCCTCCCGTCGGCGAGCCAGGCGCTCGACGGCGATACCAACGATCCCTTCAACGAACTGCTGAGCAATGACGATCCCGACAGCCCTCAGCGGATCGACAATCCAACGACCCTCGGCGGCTATGTTAATGCGCCCGGAGAAGGCGCCGAAGGGCGCTCCCTTGTACTGGGAGACCGCGAGGATTACTTTGCTGTGGATATGCTTCAGGGCCAGAACCTCGACCTCCTGGTCGCGGAGTTCGAAGATGCCGATGCGGATCTCTATCTGTTTTCGAGCGACGGAGCGCTGGTCGATTTTTCCGTGTCCACGGGCCAGCGTGAAAGCATTACCGTGCCGTCGTCCGGCCGCTATATCGTCAATGTGTCGATTTTTGCCGGCGCCACGAATTACACCCTGACCATCGGCTCCAGTCTCACCCCGGTCAGTCAGTCCTATGCGGAGGTGGTCCCGGGCGAAGCGATCCTGCGCTACCGGAATGGACCCGATGCCGCGCAGGACATACCGCAGACGATCAAGCGCCGCATGCGCATGCGGCAGATCGGCGGCGGACCGCGGCGCTCGCGACGGGTGCGCATGGACCTTGGCGAGCGCGATCCTGAGATACGGCGGAATCGCCTCGGCGCCCAGGCCTTCCGCCGCGATCGCTTCATCAACCGGCAGCGAGCCGAGCTGTGGGAAACGCTCATCAGCATCAAAGAGCTGGCGCAGACACCGGGCGTCGCGACGGCGGAGCCGAACTACCGCGTGTACCCCCAGGCCACGGTCAACGATGAAGCCTATGCATTCCAATGGCATTATCCGCTGATCAACCTTCCCGGCGCCTGGGACAGCACCACGGGCTCCTCGGACGTAGTAGTGGCCGTAGTCGACTCGGGTATTTTGCAGAATCACCCCGACCTCAGCGGCCAGCTCGTGGACGGCTTCGACTTCATCAGTAACGCCGACGAAGCCGCGGATGGCGACGGCCTGGATCCTGACCCGGAGGAAAGCGTCGGCGGCGGCGATCCCTCGGCCATCAACTTTCACGGCAGCCACGTCGCGGGGACGATCGCCGCGGCCGGTAACAATGGCATTGGCGTTGCCGGGGTGGCTTTCGGCGCCCGGGTCATGCCTCTGCGGGCGTTGACCGCGAGCGGCGGCACGCTGTTCGACGTGAATCAGGCAGTGCGCTACGCGGCGGGACTCACGAACGATTCGGCTACTCTGCCCGCGCGTCCTGCCGACATCGTCAATCTCAGCATTGCCGGCGGCGGCTTCAGCCCCAGCAGCCAGGCGCTGTATAACGAACTGCGGAGCCGCGGCATCGCCGTGGTCGCCTCCGCCGGGAACGAGGGCAGCACCGTCCCGGCTTTCCCGGCCAGCTATGCCAACGTTATCTCCGTGAGCGCTGTCGACGTCCAACAGCAAATCACCGGCTATTCAAACACCGGCGGCAACATTGACGTCGCGGCACCGGGGGGCGACGGCAGCGCCGATCTCAATGGCGACGGCTATCCGGATGGTGTGTTGAGCACCGGCGCCTCCGACGGGCAGTTTGCGTACACGTTCCTGAGCGGAACGTCGATGGCCGCACCCCATGTGTCGGGCGTTCTTGCTCTCATGAAAAGCCTCAACCCGGATCTCGACGCCGACGACTTCGATCGCCTGCTCTCCAACGGCGATCTGACCGATGACCTCGGCGCCGCCGGACGCGATGATCGCTACGGGCACGGTCTGATCAATGCGCGCAAGGCGGTCGATGCTGCGCTGCGCGAAGCCGGCGCCCAGAGTGAGCTGGACCCACGCCTGGCGGCGTCCACCCAGGCTCTTAACTTCGGCAGTACGGCGACGCGCCTTGAGGTCATTCTGCGCAACGCCGGCGGCGGTCAACTCCTCGATGTGGAGCTGCGCGGCGTGGAAAGCTGGCTGGTGCCTTCCGCCGCTAACGTCGATGAGGACGGTCTGGGGCTGTACAACGTACGTGTTCAACGCGAAGAGCTTTCGCCGGGGGTTTATGAAGGCACGCTCATTGCGAGCTCGGCACAGAACGAGCTGACGATCCGCGTGCTGCTCTCGATCACCGATTCCCAGGAATCGGAGCTGGGCCAAATCTACCTTCTGCTCCTGGATCCGGCCACGGACGAACCGGTGGATCAGGCGATCGCCCTTCGCGATGGCAGCACGTACCGGTTCCAGTTCCCGTCCGTACCGGCGGGGAGCTATCTGATCTTCGCCGGAACAGACCTCGACAACGATTTGCTGATCTGCGACGCCGGCGAGGCCTGCGGCGCCTATCTCACCATTGATCAACCGCTGACCGTGGTACTCGACCAGGACCGCGATGACCTCGACTTCCCCATCGAGTACCTCATCGCTCTCCCGGGCACGGCGGAGTCCGCGAACGAAAACAGTGGCAGAATAGGAGGCCGACGCGTACTACAGCGAAAACCCTGAGCTCCCTACCATGCTTAGATATACCGCTCTGCTTACCGCCTTCCTGGCGATCATCGCCTGCGGAGAATCCAGCGCCCCGGAGGCGAGCCCACTGCCGCCAGCTCCGGAGTCTTCGGACGGGACTCCCGTGGCGACTCAGGATTCCGACCCGGCGCAGGAAACCGCGTCCGTCTTTTCCCCCGCGACCGGGGAGAATCGCGAAGCTCTGAAGGCATCGCCCAACGAGGCGGCGGCATCCGGAAACCCGGATTCGCTGCGCATTGTCGGTCCCCTCCGGGATCTGCCGGCGCGGATCCGAACCGGCGATCTGGACAAGCTCGTGGATGCGCGAGTCATTCGCATACTGACCGTGCATTCGCCCGGACGCTTCTTCCTTGAAGATGGGCAGGGGCGCGGCATCGTCGCGGAAATGGCCGCGCGCTATGAGAATCACCTGAACGAGTCTCTGGGCCGCGGCCACGTCAAGGTTTACGTGCTGGTCGTACCCGTCGCCCGGGATCAACTGGTTCCCGCGCTGCTGTCCGGGCGCGGAGATCTGATCTCGGCGGGTCTGACCGTTACCCCGCAGCGCAGCGCGCTGGTCGACTTCAGCATTCCCATGAGCAAGCCGCTGAACGAGGTTCTGGTGACCGGGCCTTCGGCGCCGGAACTGACCGGCATCGAGGATCTCGCCGGTGAAATCATCTACCTGCGCGAAGACTCCAGCTATCGCGAAAGCGTTGACGCGGTGAATGAGCGTTTTGCGACTCAGGGTCTGGATCCGATCCTCATCAAAGCGCTGCCAGGCTCCCTGGAAGATGATGACCTCATCGAGATGGTCAATGCGGGGCTGCTGCCCTGGGCCGTTGTCGACGACTACAAGCCGCAGCTTTGGAAAGGCGTGTTCGAGGATATTCGGGTACGCGGAGACATCGTGTTTCGCGAGGGCGGACGCATTGCCTGGGCCATGCGCAAGGAGAGTCCACAGCTCAAGGCATCCGTGGATGCGTTTCTCAGGGAAAACCGCGAAGGCACGCTTATCGGCAACATACTGCGCAATCGCTACATCCGCGACTTCGACTGGGCGGCCAACGCACTTAGCGAGGAAGACTACGCGCGCTTCAATAACCTCGAAGAGATTTTCCGCCGCTACGGAGAACAGTACGGCATCGAGTACCTCTTCGCCGCGGCCCAGGGTTACCAGGAATCTCGCCTTGATCAGAGCGTGCGCAGTGCGGCGGGCGCCATTGGTGTGATGCAGCTGCTCCCGGCAACCGCCACTGATCGCAACGTCGGCATCCCCGATATCCACGAAGTCGAAGACAACATCCACGCGGGCATCAAGTACATGGACTTCCTCCGGAATCGCTATTTCACGGATCCGGAAATCACGCCCATCAACAAGGCCCTGCTTTCACTGGCTGCGTACAACGCTGGCCCCGGGCGCATGATTGGCATGCGCGGACGCGCGGCCGACAAGGGCTATGATCCGAACGTATGGTTCGACAATGTTGAGCTGATTGCGGCTGAGGAAATCGGTCGCGAGACGGTGCAGTACGTCTCGAACATCTTCCGCTACTACCTGACCTACCGGATGATCGCGAACCAGGAACTGCGCCACGCCGAAGCGCGTCGCGCGGTCGGTTTGAGCGATGCTCCCGACCTCGAACCCTGATTCGTTCAAACGCGGCGAGCCGGAGCGTACAACCAGCAGCTTTGCGTCAACGGCCTTACTCTGGAAGATAGAAGCACAAAGGACCGACGCGCTCGAAGCGGGAGAGTTTAAAAACGGAGTAGTGCGGCCCCGGCTCGGAACCGCGTAGATAAGTGTCCGGACCGCTGGTTTACCAGCGCCGGGGGCGACCGGGCCTCAGGTCTCAGCGAGCGAAATGCCCGGGTGTGAGGACAGGCCCGGCGTCCGCGTCACGCGGCCCGCTTTTTGCGCGCGGTTTTCTTGGCGGCTGTCTTCTTCTTGGCCGGCGCTTTCTTTTTGCTGGGCGCCTTTTTCTTGCTGGCGGCCTTTTTCTTGCTGGCGGCTTTCTTCGCTGGGGCGGCCTTTTTCGCCGTAGCGGTCTTTTTCGCCGCAGGGCTCTTTTTCGCCGCAGCGCTCTTTTTCGCCGCAGCGCTCTTTTTCGCCGCAGCGCTCTTGGAAGCCGTCGCCCGCGCTTTCTTCTTGGATGCGGTTTTGGCCTTGACCTTCGCTTTGAGCTTCGCGCGCCGGTTCGCGGCTTTCTCTACCATCGCGGCAGCGCGTTCGGCGGCGAGCGCCTTGCGTGCCTCAAGAGCCAGATCGGCCCGCATGGGAATGAGCTTCTCGGCATACCCGTAGGCGGCCTTGGCGATATCGCTCACGGTCTGGGCCAGTTCCTGAACCTGACGACCCAGCTCTTCCACGCGCTTCTGATTTTCGCTGGTCTTGCGCTTGCTAAAGGCGGCTCGGGCCTTTTTCAACCGCGCATTCGCGGTTGAGTATTTCTTCTTGGCCGATGCAAGGTCACGCTTGGCGCGATCGTGAGCGCGCTCCGTTTCCTTGAGAAGCTTCTGACGAAGCTGCTCTACCCGCTTGCTTGCCTGTTCGGCCATCTTCGTGGCCTGGGCGAGTTCCTTCTCCAACATTCACTGTCTCCCGGTGTGTCGACACGACGGTGCCTTCAGTTTAGGGAGTTGTACGCGTTTTGTAACGGATATTTGTTGATTTACTGCGACACCGCTCTTCCGTTCATCCCAGCTGCATTTCGTTTCGCCGCAGGCCAAGACGCCGCGGTGTACCTGTGCACGGCCGCCGACTATGCTTTGCAGGTCAAGAAAAGAGGAAAGCTGTGATGAGCGAAAGCGACGAGGTGGCTACGGCGTCTCCCGGCGGTGGATCCCCGCGTATGCCGCGAGCCTTGCGCAAAAGACTGCGAGCGTCCGCCGTGGCCAAGGTGCGCAAGGACATTATTCACGCCGGCAGGAATGAGGAAGACTACTCCGAGGAAGATCTCGAATACCTCGTAGCCGAAAAGGAGAAGGAAATCTGGTCCGGCATCGGCTGGAAGGGTTTCGGCATCGTCGCCCTGCTCCTGGGCATCAATATCGGAATCTGATCGCGTGTCTTTGTTTCGCCTGGTGAAATACTCGTCGCTGCTGTATTTCCTTGGCAAGCATCGCGGCAAGCTGTTCCGCTCCATCGCGATACTGCTATTTGCCTTCGTCACCTCACTGCTCTACGAAGACCTGCGCGTCTATCTTGAATCCCAGCATCCCGAGTCGCTCGCCTACGCCCTGATCGCCAAGGTGGTGATCGTCTACGGCTCCCTGGCCTTCGTGCTCTTCCAGTTTCGACCCCGCAAGAGTGGCGACAAGCAGGGCGAAGCCCGCGCCGCCGCAATGCCACGGGCGCAAAAGCAAGACAAGCGCGAGCCCCCGGCAGATCGCCTGAGTCGTCTCGAGGACGTCGACGATCACCGTAAACTGCGCTCGCGTTACGATCGAGTGCTCATGGGCGATGCAAAAAATCCCGATCGCCCGACCGGGAAATCGGGCAAATCCTGAGGGGCCAGCGGCGGCGCCAGGAGCTGGCGCAAAGCTGAATCAACCGTTCGCCAGCGGGACAAGGCGTCCTTCATCGTCCAGCTGCAGGCGCCCCACCGGCGCGACGCGGCGACGCAGCCCCGGCTCGGGGGCGACGTAGAAGAGATCACCATTGGAACCGGTAAGCGCCAGCTGAGCGCCGTTCGCTCGCGCAATCTTCGCGTTGGCGAGCATATGCCGCTCTTCACCGTGGACGGGAACGGCCAGGCGCGGAGTCAACCAGCGGTACATCGCCGCCAGTTCGTCGGCGCAGGGGTGTCCGGAGGCATGGACCGGCGCAGCTGTCTCTGCGTCCTCTGCGTCGGCGACAATACGCACGCCCAGGCTCCGGAAGCGCTCCAGCAGCCGCTCCACGGGCTCTTCGTTTCCCGGGATGATTCGCGAACTGAGCACCAGGGTGTCACCCGGTTCCAGCTCCAGCGCGGGATGACTTCCCGCGGCGAGCCGGGAAAGGGCGGCGCCGGGCTCGCCCTGGCTTCCCGTTGCGACCGCCAGAACCTCTTCCCGCGGCAGGTATCCGAGATGCTCCGGGGCAATGAGGCGCTCGCTCCTGTGCAGCAGACGCGTGGTCACCGCCGCCGAGTGAATCGTATGCAGGGAACGCCCGAGAAGCCCGAGATAGCGCCCGGTGCGCTCGGCGGCCCAGGCAAGACTCGCGAGGCGAGCCACATTGCTTGCGAAGCAGGCGACGACAACGCGACCGCCGCAGTCCGCGATGACGCGCCGCAGTCCTTCGCGCACCGCGTTTTCGCTCACGGAGTGTCCGGCCACGGTGGCATTCGTCGAGTCGCAAATGACGGCATCGAGGGGCTGCGCCGCGGCAGCCGTGAACAGGCGGCTGTCGAAGGCGGGGCCGACCACGGGGTCCGAATCGATTTTCCAATCCGCAGTATGGAGCAGGCTGCCGGCCGCGCAGCGCAGGTGCAGTGCGCAGGTATCCGGCGTTGAGTGCGTGATGGGCAGCCAGTGCAAAGCAAACGGTCCTACTCGGATGTCCTCGCCCGGCAGGCACTCGATCAGCGTCTCTGGTACGCGACCGCCGCGGCCGGCCGCCTTGCGGCGCAGCACCTCGGCTGTGAAAGGTGTCGTGTAAACCGGGACGGGAAAGCGCTCCCAGAGCAGCGGCAGGGCTCCGATGTGGTCCTCGTGCGCGTGCGTGAGAACGATGCCGGCGAGAGCGTCGCGGCGATCGGCGATAAACGCCGGGTCCGCCATCTGCAGCCGCGGCCTCGTGCGGCCCGCCTCGCGCTCAAAGGTGATTCCGCAGTCCACCATCAGCCAGGCACCGTCGTGGCCGTAGAGGTTGAGATTCATGCCAATTTCACCGCAGCCGCCCAGGGGCAGGAACCAGAGATCCTTTTGTCCCGGAGTCACGGCGCCTCCTGGCATTCGGGACACCAGTAGATGCGTCGGCTGCCCATGGTGCCTTTCTTCACGCGGCTGTCGCAGCGATAGCAGGGCTTGCCGTCGCGGGCGAAAACAAAGAAGCGGCGTCGTTCGAAGCCCTTTACGCTGCGGGCGAGGCGAGCGGCGAGGCGTGGCGTAAGCGTGATTCCCGCCGTGGCGTAGCTGCGTTGCGTCACTTCCAGCGTTTCCCGGGCCAGACGACCGCGCTCGCCCCGGCTGAGCTCGGCGGGTCGCCGCAGGGGGTGCAGGCCCGCGCAGAACAGGATTTCGGAACGCAGGTAGTTGCCGCTGCCGGCGAGAAAATGCTGGTCGAGATAGAGCGCGGCCAGAGATCGGCCCGAAAAGCGGGGGTCCTCAAGGCGTGCCGCGATCGCTTTCCACGTAAGATCCCGGGACAGCAGGTCCGGACCGATACGCGCTAGGAAGGGATGCATGCCGAGCTCGTCCCGCGCCCAGACGCTGATGTCCGATGCGCTGAACAACAGCGCGGAATGCGTTGCGGTATGCAGCGCGAGACGCAGCGATCGCTTGGTCGCCGGCATCTTTCCCCGGCGCGCTATTTTCCAGACGCCATAGAGCTGATTGTGGGAGTAGATGCTGTAGTCGTTATCGAAGTGTGTGAGCAGTGCCTTGCCCCGGGTTTCGACATCGATCACGCGCTGACCGCCGAGCACCTCGCTGAAATGCTGTAATTGGGGAAACGCGAACTGCACCTCTTCGATCGTTTGGTCGACGAGCACTTTGGCGATGCGGTCGGCAGCGCGCCGTATTTCCGGTCCCTCCGGCATGCGAGGCTCCTATGTGTTTGCTGCTCGATACGCGCTGCGGCGACTGGTGGTTGTTCACTTTACTTGGGCGAAGCCCGAACGCAGACTCCGCGCATGTCTGCATTCTCCACCCAAGCCGCGAACACCCAATCACGTCGAGCGACGGGAAATCCATCATGAGCCGCGATGTCTACGACGTCCGCATTCGCCAGGCTCAGCCTCTGATCACGCCCTGGGTGCTGGCGGCGGAGCTGCCCCTGGGCGATGCGCGGGCGGAGCTGATCGCCGACTCCCGCGAGCGCATCGCCGCCGCCCTCGCGGGGCGCGACCCGCGGCTCGTCGTAATCGTGGGCCCCTGCTCGGTACACGATCCCGCAGCGCTCCTGGAATTCGCGGCGCGGCTTAAGACCCATGCGCGAACGCTGGAGGACGCGCTGCTGCCCGTGCTGCGCGTCTATTTCGAGAAGCCGCGCACCGTGGTGGGCTGGAAGGGGCTCATCAACGACCCGGACCTCGATGGCAGCTTCCACATCAACCGGGGGCTGCGCATGGCCAGGCAGTTGCTCTGCGACGTAGCGGACCTGGGCCTCCCCGCAGCCAACGAGTTCCTCGATACCACCTTCGGCCAGTACTACGCCGACCTCGTGAGCTTCGCAGCCATCGGCGCGCGCACCGTCGAGAGCCAGATTCACCGCGAGCTCGCCTCGGGTCTGTCCATGCCCGTCGGCTTCAAGAATGCGACCTCGGGAGATGTGGGCGTGGCCATCGACGCGATCCGCAGCGCCAACCACAGCCACTGGTTCCCATCCCTCACCCGCGAAGGCACGCCCGCTATCCTCCAATCCCGCGGTAATCCCGACAGCTACCTGATTCTTCGCGGCGGCCGGAGCAGCGGGCCCAACTATCACGCAAGCGCCGTAACGGCAGCCGCCTCCGAAATGGCCGGCGCGGAGCTTGAGCCCGGCATCATTGTCGACGCCAGCCACGGCAACAGCGAAAAAGATCCGGCCCGACAGGCGCTCGTGGTAGCCGATCTTTGCGACCAGATCGAGCAGGGGCAGCCGGCGCTCCGTGGCGTCATGCTCGAAAGCCACCTCGTTGGCGGGAATCAACCAATCGGTCCGCGGGAAACGCTCACTTACGGCCAGAGCATTACGGACGCCTGTCTGTCCCTCGATGAGACGCTTCCGTTGCTCGACAATCTAGCAACAGCTGTTCGTAAAGCTCGGCTCTGAGCTTCGCAACCGAGGACTCGGCCTGGGGTTTTGCTTCTCGCGGGACGCCAAAAAGCGGCCATCCATGGCCAGGCTTATCTCGCGCCATCCATGGCGCTCGGTACCCGCGAGAAGCAAAACCCCAAACCAAGCCCTCTCCTCACGTGCCATGCCGGGCACCACAGGCTGCTCATTTGACGGGCAGTGCGTCCTGTGTAGCGCTATGCACCATGTTTATGCGGGCCGCCAAGTGTGCCATTGCGCTACCTGCCACGCGCGTAAGCGAGGTCTGATGCATAGCAGTGGCAGGCCCTGCGCCATGTAAACGGTGCCTGGTCTAAAGCAGAGCCGTGGTATATCGACGTCGACTGGCACTGAGCAGAGGGCTTGTGCTGGGACGTGACCGCTGACGGGCACCGAGCGCCTGGATGGCGCGAGATGAGCCTGGCCATGGATGGCCGCTTTTTGGCGACCCGTCAGCGGTCACGTCCCAGCGCGAGTCCTCGTGTATCTGGCACTGTCAGTTCATGAATTACCAGCTATAGCCAATCCTCAGCCGGTAGGTCTCATCAAGCTCTTCCGTACCCTCAACGGCACCAGTATTCAGATCCCAGGTAACCTCCGCTGCACCTTCGATGCCGTAGAGCAACGGAATGGCGATGCCGATGGTGGTGTTGAGGACGACGTTTTCGGCTTCGTCGAGGTTCCAGACGCCGCGATGGTCCAGGTAGAGGCGTGAGTCGCCGCCTAGGTAGTTGCTGTTGATGTGAACATCCCAGGTGCTACCAACGTAGTCACGGTCCACACCGCTGATGAAGTCTTCCGAGATGTACGCAAGACCGGTTTCGGCCTCGAGTTCGAAAATGGGGTCGGTGAAAAACTTGCGGCCCAGGTAGGGACCGACGGTTGTTCGCAGATCCAGATCGGCAAACAGGTCCTGCTCCACCGTCGCGCCGCCGCCCCAGTACCAGTCCCCGGTCTGAACGCGGTCATAGCGCAGGCGGGCCGTCCAGTTCTCGGCGTTCTTCACTCCCTGCGCTTCGTCCACTTCGCCGAAACCATCGAAGCGGATTCGATCACGCAGGCTTTCCCAGCGCAGTTCGAGGCGATAGTCGAGTTCGTCGAGTTCCGTGTTGCCGCGCTGACTGTTGAAGGCAAAGCTGGCGAGACCGTTGAAGCGGTAGCCGTTCCCCAGTTCCCAGGGTTCGGGGTTGATGCGGGTCAGCTCCGCGAGCGCGTAGGCGCGCTCCGCCTCTTCCGCCAGAAGCAGTCGCTCGCCGTCAACGCGCAGACCGGGTGTCTCGAGAATGCTGCCGTCCTCCATCTGCAGGACCAGCTCCGACTCCACGCTCATGGATCGGATCTGCGACTGATCTATCTCAAGTACCCCGGCAAAGGCCGTTTCGATTTTGACCTTGCCGCCGTCGGCGTCCTCGAAGCTGCCGTAAATCACGGAGCCGTCATTCAGTTCGATGCGATCCGCAGCGAGGGCCGAGGGAGTCAGGGCGCCGAACACACAGGCGGACACAAAGGGGGCGAGCAGGCGCAGGACGCGCCCGACTGACGTGCCGGACATGGAAAATCCTCTCTTTGGCGGTGGGGAGGCGGTGAGGTTTAGTGACTGATTGTAGCTGGACAGCTCAGGTCAGGACATCGACCGCATCGCCGACACGAAAGCTCGCCCCGGCGGCGGCGATGGCGTTCATACCGAAGTAAATGATGCCGTCGCGGCGACGGTAGGCGGCCAGGGCCCGGTTGATATCCGGGTCGCGAGCACCGGTCTGCTGGTTCACGGAAGGGATAGCGCAGCGCGAACAGGGTTTTACGAGATGCAGTTCGGCGTCCCCGATGCGGATATGCTGCCAGCCGTCCTCGGCATGCGCTTCGGCTCCCCTAATCACGAGGTTGGGTCTAAAGCGGTCCATGGGGACGGGCGACGGCAGCCTTTCGTTGAGTTCATCCAGGGCGGCTTCGCTAATCACCAGCAGCGGATATCCGTCGGAGAATGCCACGAGCTGGCTCGACGGCGCGTAGCCGGGCTCGACGCCTCGCAGCGCGGTTTCCGGGAAATGAACCAGGCGCAGCGTTGCACCGAGCCGCTCACTGAGCCAGCTATTGACGTTGCCGTCGGCCACCGGCGCCACCACCGTATCTTCCCAGACCGTGCTGATCACGCAGTCCCCGCGAGAGTCCGGCTGTTCAACATCAATGCTCTCGCCGTCCCAGACCAGCCGCAGACCCGAGGACAGTGGCTCAACCTCAAGGAGCGCCATCGCCGGAAGGTCGCGCTGGCTCACAAAGCGTCCCGATGGATCCACCAGCATCCAGCGACGGTCGCCGTGCAGGCCAAAGCGGTCCATGTCCGCACGGGCAAGGCTGTGCCCCCGGGCAGACTTCAGAGGGTAGCGATAAATTGCGCTCAGGCTCAGGGAATTCATGGACTCTCGGCTCCACTGTGTGTTTTTAGCTTTTTCAGGGCATCGGTTTGCTGCAGATCGGCAAGCGCGCCAAGGAACTCACCGATGCCGGAACGCCGCGTCGCCGCGGTAAGCCCGAGTCGCACCACCACGAGCTCCCATTCCGGGACCACCACAACGTACTGGCCCGAGTTGCCCGACGCAAAGAAGAGATTCTCGGGGAGCCCGGCGAAGGCGACGCCGCCAGTGTTCAGCCAAAATCCGCGCCCGTAGCGACCGCGGCTGTCCGACGGTCGCGCGCTCACCGAGGCGCGCAACCACCCCTGGGACAGAAGCTCCGCCCTGCCGTGCCAGGCATCCAGCCACAGCTGCCCGACGCGCAGCCAGTCGCGAGCCGACATATAAATGTAGCTTGAGCCGACCTGGGTTCCGCTGGCGTCCGGTTCTGCGACGAGACTCGCGATGCCCAGCGGCATGCTGAAGTTTGTCTCGATCCAACGCTCATAGGGTTCATCGAGGGACTGCTGCCACAGGTGGCTGGCCAGGACCGTATCACCACTTGAATAGGCGAAACGCTGCCCCGGAGCGAACTCCTGTCCGACACCGGCCGGTACCGTCCACATGGTGTCGCTGCGGTAGAGCATTTTTGTGACATCGCTGCCGGGCCCGTAAATCTCCGCAAAGTCCAGACCGCTCTCCATTTGCAGGAGATGCAGCAGGGTCAGTCGCTCATCGACGCCTATGGTCGTTGCCGTGTCCACGGGAATGGACGGGTCGAGGTCGGCGACCCGACGGGTAGGATCGAGCCTGCCCGCCTCCGCCTGCATCCCGATCCACGTCACCATGAGACTCTTGTTCATGGACCAGCCCTGCATGGGGGTCGCGGCGTCAACCGGCTCGCGATAATGCTCGGCGATCAGCTCGCCATCCTGCGAAACGAGAACCGCGAGCGTGTTCCTGCCGGCGCCCACGGGCTCACGGAAGGCGGCCTCGTAGGCGCCCTGCAAGGCTGGCGGCACGGGAACGGTTTCCCCAGGCTCCGGTAGGGGATTCGGTTGCATTCCAGGAAGTTGCCCGTGCAGTACACAGCCCCGGGAACCGGTGTGAACGGCGCGCGCACTAAGTCCAAGCAGGCCGGCCTCGGCGAAACCGGCGTTCCGGTCGGCGCGTAAGCTCAGCCAGGACCGCGCCGGGCCGAGGATCGCCAGGCGCGGCAGGATGTCTGTCTCGATGAGAAAGGCTTCGGAGAGTCCTGAGACAAAGACGCCGGAACAGAGCTGCTTCGCGCTGTAGCCGACTACCACCTGCAGCTCGCCGCGGGCCAGAACAACACCCCAGGCACCGAGGCCAAGAACGAGCAGCAGCAGGGCTGTGCGCAAAGGCTTCATGAACTCCTCGTGGTAACTGTGGTCCGATGCACCCGTGTCCGATGGGGGAGGACTCCCAGGGCCGCTAAGGAACACGGGCTGCTGCTAGAATGCCGCGCCCCAGGAGGAACAGCAATGAGTGATCTCGACTACGATCTCTTCGTCATCGGAGCAGGCTCCGGAGGCGTGCGTGCCGCGCGCATGGCCGCGGGCTTTGGTGCCCGGGTGGCCATCGCCGAAGACCGCTACATGGGAGGCACCTGCGTCAACGTCGGCTGCGTGCCGAAAAAGCTCTATGTCTATGCCTCGGAGTTTGGCAAGGCTTTCTCGGACGGCAGGGAGTTTGGCTGGTCAAGCACAGACCAGAGCTTTGACTGGGCGACGCTTCGGGACAACAAGAAGACCGAGATATCGAGACTCAACGCGATCTATCGCCGCCTTCTCGACGGCGTCGACGCGACGATCATCGACGGTCGCGCCCGGATCGTTGACGCCAACACCGTCGCCGTGGGCGATCGCCACTTCACCGCCAAGAAGATTCTGATCTCAACCGGTGGCTGGCCCTACAAGGGCGACTTTCCCGGCAATGAGCTCGCTGTGGACTCCAACGAGATCTTCGATCTCGAGCGCTTTCCCGAGCGGCTTCTGATCATTGGCGGCGGCTATATCGCCGTCGAGTTCGCCGGCATCTTCAACGGCCTCGGCTCGCGGGTGACGCAGCTCTATCGCGGCCCGCTGTTCCTGCGCGGCTTCGACAGCGACATCCGGGCGCACGCGGCCCAGGAAATCCACAAGTCCGGTGTGGACCTGCGCTTCGAAACTAACGTCACCAGCCTCAAGAAGGTCGCGGGCGGCATCGAGGCCACCTTAACGGACGGCAGCACGATGGAAGTGGACGCCGTACTCAGCGCCATTGGACGGCGTCCGAATCTGACGGGCCTCGGTCTTGAAAACACCAGCGTCAAGCTGTCCAGCCACGGCACCATCCAGGTCGATGAGCATTTCCAGACCGCGGAGCCAAGCGTATATGCTCTCGGTGACGTGATCGGAGGCATGGAGCTCACGCCCGTCGCCCTTGCTGAAGGGATGTCCTTTGCGCGACGGCAGTTTGGCGATCTTGAAAAACCTGTGGACTACGACTTCATCCCCACCGCCGTGTTCTGCCAACCGAATATTGGCACCGTGGGATTCACGGAGGGCGAAGCGCAGATGGAGTTCGGCGAGATCACGCTGTACAAGTCGACGTTCAAGCCCATGAAGCACACCATCAGCGGGCGGGACGAGAAAACGTTCATGAAACTGATCGTGGATGACGCCACAGACCGGGTCGTCGGAGTGCACATGATGGGACCGGACGCGGGCGAGATCATCCAGGGTATGGCCATCGCCCTGAAGGCCGGTGCCACGAAGGCCGTTTTCGACAGCACCATCGGTATTCATCCGACGGCCGCGGAGGAGTTCGTCACCATGCGCGAACCCTGGGGTGACGACTGAGGGGATGATGCATCTGCCCTACGGGCTGGCGCCAGCGGGGCGGCGTCAACCGGTCTCCCGTCCAACACCCGCATGATTCCAGACCTGAGCTAGCGTGGACGTCGAACTCTGGCAGGTGCTGCTTCTGACCGGCACGGGCGTTGCCGCGGGCTTTCTTAACGTCATGGCGGGTGGGGGTTCGCTGCTGTCCGTTCCCGTGATGCTGTTTCTGGGTCTCTCCGGGCCCGAGGCCAACGGCAGCAATCGCATCTCAATCATTGCGCAGAACATAGTCGCGGTCCGCACATTTTTCCGCCGCGGCTTCTCTGACTTCCGCCTCAGCCTCACGCTTTCCGCAGCGGCCACGCCGGGTGCCATCCTGGGGGCCCTCGTTGGCGTGCGTCTCGATGGCGTGTGGTTTGAACGCGTACTCGCTCTCGTCATGATCGGCGTTCTCGTGCTCATGCAGCTGCCCAGTGGCAGTCGGCCGGGGGAGAGTCTGCCTCTCACCCGCCGGCGCCTGGTGCTCGGCCACGTGCTTATGTTCGGCGCCGGCTGTTGGGGCGGATTTATTCAGGTCGGTGTCGGCTTCATTCTCATGCCCATCCTGAACCGGGTCATGGGGCTCGACCTCGTGCGTACCAATATGCACAAGGTCTTCATTGCCCTCGTTTACAACCTCATCGCTATCGCGATCTTCGCATCCGCGGTATCCATACACTGGGTTTTCGGCTTCTCTCTTGCCCTCGGCAACGCGGTCGGGGGCTATCTGGGCGCGCACTTTTCGGTGCGTGGCGGCGAGCGCTGGATCAGCCGCGTGTTCACTCTTGTCTTACTGGTGTTTATTGCTAAACTCCTGCTGCCTTCGGGCTAGGCTCACGCGGTTTTTGACAAAAACCCCTTAAAAACCAGCGTAGAACCAATGCGGCGAAGGCAACGACAGTTCACAACCCATAACCCGCAAGCAAACAACCCGCAAGACCAGATGTACACGCCATGATCGACGTCACTTCGCTCACCCGCTACTACGCCACGACCGCAGCGGTCAACGAGGTATCGTTTTCCATCGACGGCCAGCAGATCGTCGGCCTTCTCGGCCACAACGGTGCCGGGAAAACGACCGTGATGAAAATGCTCAGCGGTTATCTCGAACCGACCGCCGGCCGCATCGAGATTGACGGTCTCGATATCGATGGAAACGCTCGCGAGATTCAGAAGAGTCTCGGATACCTCCCCGAAAATCTCCCCGTTTACCCCGAGATGAGCATTGCCGACTACCTCGACTATGCCGCCCATCTCAAGGGACTTCGGGGCGCGGAAAAACACCGCTCCATTCGCCGCAGCGTCGACGCCACGGAACTCGGCGCGCGCTTCCTCGACCCCATCGGCCAGCTATCGCGCGGTTTCAAGCAGCGCGTCGGCGTGGCGCAGGCGATCCTCGGTGCTCCGAAGCTGCTCATCCTCGACGAACCGGGCAACGGCCTGGATCCCGAGCAGAACGAACATATGCGAGCTCTGATTCGCGAGCTGGCGAGCGAGGCGACGGTGATCCTCTCTACGCACGTGATGCAGGAAGTGGAAGCACTCTGCGACCGCGTGCTCGTTCTCGCTGACGGGCGCCTGGCGCTGGATTCACCGATGGCGTCGCTTCGGGAAAGCCGGCATCTGCTGCTGAATTGCAGCGATGAATCCGACGACCTTAGCGCGGCACTGCGACGGGTACCCCAGGTTGTTCAACTACTCCCACGCGAAGCTGAAACCGGGCAGCTGGCGCTACGCATCGAGATACACGAGGACTCCAGTATGGATACGGCTTCGGGAAATGTGAGCCGCATCGTTGTGGAAAGCGGAGCACGGCTGTTCCGCATTCAGCCCGAGGAGCGGGACCTGGAACAGGTGTTCCGGGAGGCCGTACAAAGCGCGGGAGGCCAGCATGGCCAGTGATCGCGTACTCTTTCAGGTTGCGCGCAAAGAGCTGCAGCTGTTCTTTGCATCGCCCGTGGCATGGCTGTTCCTGGCCAGCTTCATGGTGGTCTGCCTGTTTACGTTCTTCTGGGTGGAATCCTTCTTTTCGCGCAACATCGCCGACGTCCGGCCGCTGTTCGAATGGATGCCGCTGTTACTGATCTTTCTCTGCGCCGCCCTGACCATGCGCAGCTGGAGCGAAGAGCGGCGCAGCGGCACGCTCGAACACGTCCTCACCCTGCCGGTGCCTTTGTGGCAGTTTGTCATCGGCAAGTTTCTGGCCTGTGCGGCCGTGCTCACCGTAGCCCTGCTCGCCACGCTGCCCCTGCCCTTCACGGTGGGGTCCATCGCCAACCTGGATGCGGGACCGGTGTTCGCCGCGTACCTGGCGACCCTGCTGCTGGGCTTCGCCTACCTCGCCGCGGGTCTGTTTGTGTCCTCGCGTACGGACAACGCCATCGTCAGCCTCATAGGCAGCGTCGCGGTATGCGGCTTGCTCTACCTCGCGGGCAGTGATCTGCTGCTCAGCTTCTTCGGCGGCACCACGGCGGAGGTGCTGCGCCTCCTGGGCTCCGGCTCGCGCTTTGAGAGCATCACCCGGGGAGTGATCGATCTTCGCGACCTGTACTACTACATCGCCATCAGCATCGCGTTCCTGGCCCTGAACGTCTACGGGCTAGAGCGCGGGCGCTGGACGCGGGCAGGCAATACCCGACACCGTAGCTGGCGCCTGGGGGTCGGGTTGCTCATCGCCAACCTGATTCTCGCGGGTCTCTGGCTGCATCGCCTGCCGCTGCGCAGCGACGTCACCGAGGGTCGTCTCTACTCGCTCTCGGAAGCGAGCCGCGCGCTCCTGGGCCAGCTCGAGGAGCCGCTTCTCATACGCGGCTATTTTTCCGAGCGCTCGCACCCGCTCCTGGCGCCGCTGGTACCCCAGCTGCGCGACCTGCTGCGGGAATACGCGGTAAACGCCGGCCGTGGCGTGCGCGTCGAGTTTGTCGACCCCGCCGAGGATGCGGCGGCGGAGCAGGAGGCCAACGAAGACTTCAACATCCAGGCCACGCCCTTCCAGGTCGCGGATCGCTATCAGTCCGCCCTCGTTAATGCCTACTTCGATGTGCTGGTGCAGTACGGCGGGGAGTACGAGACGCTGAGCTTCGCCGACTTCATCGAAGTGAAGACGTCCATGAGCGGAGAGCCCGAAGTTGTGCTGCGCAACCCGGAATTCGACGTAACCCGGGCAATCCGCGATGTGCTGTATCGCTACCGCAGCGGTGGCGACCTCTTCGATCAGATCGAGAGTCCCGTGACCCTCCGCGCCTACGTGTCGGCGGGCGAGCTGCTGCCGCAGCTTCTTATCGACTATCGCGACGCGGTCCGTGCGGAGGCCGAGACGCTGGCGGCCCAGCATCGAGGTCAATTCCGTGTGGAGTTCATCGAGCCCGAGGCCCAGGGCGGCGCGGTCGCTGATCGCATCGTAGAGGAGTGGGACTTTCGGCCAATGATCGCGGCGCTGGGGGACGAAGCCGAGTTCTACTTCTACCTGACCCTGGAAAACGATCACCAGGTGATTCAGCTTCCTACCGGCAGCTTTGATCCCGAGGAATTCGGCGACGGCCTGGAAGCCGGTCTGCGACGCTTTGCCAGCGGTTTCACCCGCAGCGTGGCGTTGGCCTTACCAAGCGCTCCCCCATCGATGCCCGGTATGCCGCCCCAGGGGCTCAGCTTCCGCACTCTGCAGCAGAGCATCAGTGAAGATCACACCATCCTCATGGAGGATCTGAGTGACGGCAGCGTCGATAGCAGCGCCGATCTGCTCCTGGTCGTGGCACCGGAGAACCTCGGCGATGGAGAACGCTTCGCCATCGATCAGTACCTGATGCGCGGTGGAACCGTGGTTCTCGCGACTTCACCCTGGTCCATCAATACCCAGGGTGGCTCGCTGAGCCTGCGCAGTGTGAACAGCGGCCTCGAGGACTGGCTTGTCCACCACGGTCTTTCGCTGTCGCAGACCCTGGTCCTTGATGAACGCAACGCCTCCTTTCCAGTCCCGGTAGTCCGGCGCATCGGAGGCTACGAATTCCGCGACATGCAGTTCGTCGACTACCCCTACCTCATCGACGTACGCGAAGACGGACTGAACGGCACGCATCCCATAACCAGCGGTCTCCCTCAGCTCACCGTAGGATGGGCGTCTGCCATTTCGGGAGAGAGCGCCGAGGGCCGATCGCTGACCACCCTGCTCAGCAGCTCCGAAGGCTCCTGGCAGTCGGCCCGAACCGATGTCATGCCCACCGCCGATGGAGGAGGCTGGGATCAGCCCGGTCCCGAGGGCACGCAACGCGAAGGCATTGCGCTTCTTTCCGAGGGGGTCTTCGACAGTTACTTCGACGCGGCACCGGAGCTGGCGCCAGCCGCCGCTGATGGCGAGGAAAACGAGGCCCCAGCACCGGTCATTACTGCGCTGACGGGCAAGTCCCCCGCGTCCGCACGCCTTTTGCTAGTGGCGTCGAATGACTTCGCCAGTGACCAGGTGCTCTCAGGAGTGATCGCGGCTTCCGGCACGCAGTACTTCGGACCGCTTGAGTTCCTTCTCAATGCCGTGGACTGGGCCCTGGAAGACAGCAGCCTGACCAGCATCCGCTCGCGGGCGCATTTCAACCGCACCCTGCCGCCCCTGCCACGGGAGACCCAGGCCACCATCGAGTACGGCAATTACGCGCTGGCTCTGGTGATCCTTGCCTTCCTGTACCTTGGCTGGCGCGTGGTGCGCGCCCGGCGCGCGGTTCGTCTTGCGGAGGTCATCGCATGATCCGCCTGCTCTCCCTCATGCTGCTGCTGCAGGCCGGGCTCGTTGCGTTTCTCTACTGGCCCGAGGGCGAAGAACAGATCACCGGAGCGCTGATACCGGGATTTGCCTTCGACAACATCGACCGTATCGAAGTCACCGACGCCGAGGGGGGCAGCGTAGTGCTCAACCTCGACGACGGCGCCTGGAACCTGGCCGGCGGTTTGCCCGCCGACAGCGAAAAGGTCTCCGCCCTGACCGACGCGCTCGCCCGCGACCCGGGCCTCGCCATCGCAACCAGCGAAAGCGCCGCGCGACGCTTCAAACTCAGTGATGACGACTTCGAGCGCCGCGTGCTCCTCGGCGCGGGAAGCGAAGAGCGTACAGCGTACCTCGGCACTTCCCCAGCCTTCCGCAAGATTCACGCGCGCAGTGAGGGCGACGCCAACATCTACATGATCGAGCTGAACAGCTATGACGCTCCGGTGGAGACGGGACCCTGGCTCGACAAAACACTACTGGCGCAGCGCGATCTTGGCTCTCTCGAACTCTATGACCTGCGCTTTGTCCGCGAAGGCGAAGGCTGGCGGCGGGATGATGGTGAAAGCGTCGACGACGAAGCCATGCAGCAGCTGCTGCAGGTGCTTGAAGGACTGCGTGTGTCGGGTCTGGTCGCCGACGACGATGAAGACGCCGGCGCCGCCGGCGAAGCGCTGCGAATCAGTCTGGGTAGTGGACCCGATACGCAGCAGCTGCTGGTGCTCGACAACCCGGAAATCGAGCGCTACTACCTGAGCAGTGATCGCTTTGCTCCCCTCTTCGATACCAGCGCTTACGATGCGGAGCGTCTAATTGAGGCGGCGAAGGCGCTAGTCGGCATAACTGAGGAGCCCGGCGAGCTTGAGGAAGCACCCGAGGATGAGGAGCAGGACACGGTCGAGGCATCGTCCAGCTCCTAGGCGACGCCATCCGCCTTGCCGAGCACTTCGCTGATGGCATGGATGCGACGACGGCTCACCGGTATCTCGTCGCCGTTTTCCATGCGGAGCGTGCCCTGACGACCCCGTCGGCGGAAATCGCGGATGGACCGCACCGCCACCCAAAACGAACGGTGGGTCAAAAGGCCGCTTTCACCGGCGAGTTCATTTGCGGCATCGCGCAGGTTATAGAGAATCAGACTGCGGCCGTGCTCCGTGACCACCGCAAGGTAGTGCAGCTCAGCCTGCAGGTAGATGACGCGACCGCGCATGGTCGGTGCTACCAATCGCATAAACGGTAACTGCCGGTGATCAGGCCGCGATGCGCCGGCTTCGGATCGGTGATGCTCTGCGTTTTCCTCCGTTCCGACCGACCGCTGGGCGACGCCAGCTTCCCGTCCGTCCCCGTCACCGAGCCCGGGCCCTTTCGCGCAGGCCCGATCCGATAGACGCGATTCACGGCTCGCGACCACGTTCCGGCCCGTATTGGTAAGACGCAATCCGAGAACAAAAGGCGCGTTGATGGCTATCCAGGCGAAGGTGATGGGCGGCGCGATACTCGCAGCCTCGTTGACGATCGCTGGCATACCGAAGGCAGTCTCCACATCTTCAAGATAGTGATCCAGCAGCGCCGCCAGCGGCGAGAACATCAGAGCGCCGCTAAGACCGGAGATCAGCAGCTGAAGCCACGGTCCCTGGCGATCGAAAAGCGGCAGCCATGACCAGGCCATGTGGGAAGCCAGGAGCAGAAGCATCGGAACAAAGCTCTGCAGCTGCCAGATCACCAGGCTGCCAAACAGCGCCGGGCCGCTGTCGTCGTCACCGGCGACAAACGCAAACAGCAGGCCCAGTACCATAGCGACTACCGCAAAGTAGCGACGCGGCGACACATCACCGATATCAAAGGGCCCGCTCATACGTCTCCCTGCCCGTTCGTACAAAAACGCGCCCGCTCATACAAAACCTTCTAAATCATACACTTATGCGCTCCCGCAGATCGTAGATTGAAGTGCATGAGGCACAGGCCCCATGCCTTTCATGAACTCGATCAGGGAGCAAATCCATGTCACAGCCAGAAACTTCAACACCGCTGATCGGCGCCGACGCCCGATTCGCGACGGGCCTGCTGGCCCTTGCCCTCTCCGCCTGCCCGGCCGTGGCGCAGGACGCTTCGCAAGACCGAGAGACCGGGTGGTTTGCGCGCGCGTGGCGCGGTTACAGCAGCCTCTCCGACACAGGCGGCGCGTTTGATAATACGACCGCCGGTCCCCTGGTGGACTCGGTTGATGTCAGCGCAGACGGAGGACTCGCAGCGGGGGCAGGTTTCGGATATCGCTACGGACCTCGACTGGCCGTAGAGCTGGCCTGGGAATACCGCAGCAACGGGAGCGAGACCACATTCGCCGCGGGTCCCGGATTTGATGACGGCAACTATGCGTCGAACACATTTTTTCTGAACGGCTACTACTACCTCAATAAACGCGGCCCCTGGGAACCCTACCTTGGGGCGGGCCTGAGTTGGATCCAGGAAATCGACATCGATCTGGAAGGGAATGGTCCAGAGCAATCCTACGCGGGCGACGGCGACGTCGGTTTCCAGGTCTTCGTGGGAAGCAACTATCGGCTCAATGAGCGTTGGTCAGCCCACGGCGAGCTTCGCTACGGCAGCGTAACGGGCATTGATCTTGAGGGCGAAGGCATCTCGGGGCGCTTCAGCGACTTCGACTATGAGCCGCTCACCTTTCAGCTGGGCCTGAGCTACTCATTTTGACCTGTCGTTAACCGTTTGCGCGCCGAGATCGGCCGAGCCGTCGCTTGTTTGTCAGAAGCGGGGCGCGTGCTTGCGGGCTACCGGAGGCCGTGGGAGCATCGACAGCTGTCTTAGAAAGTAGAAGCTCAGAGGTATGGACAGCTTCGGTAAACGGTACCTCATGGTGCTTGGCAGCATAGTCACCGCGGTCATCCTGTACATAGTGCTGAGCGGAGACGAGCGCGTCTACCAGATCAACGCCCTGCTCGCGGACGATGCGGACCTGCGCGACTATCCCTACACGTTCCGCGTTTTTCGCATCGAGGAGGGCATTGCGATCATGGGATCGCCGCGCTCGGCGGAAGTGCCAGCGATGCGTTTTCTGCGTACGGCCTTCCCCGAACTCAGCCGCACCGCGGTCGACGACCCCTCCATGTTCGCTGCGCAGCAAGTCCTCGCGGAGAAACAGGGCCACGCCATGCGGCTGGTGGAGAGCCAGAGTGACGTTACCGCCGTGCGCTGGGAAATCGACGAACGGTGGTTCAATGAAAAAGGCGTGTTCCTGCACTACTGATCCGCCCCGCGCCGCTTCGCGCATGGCTTAGCCCTGGCGGCGTCAGTCCTTGCGATACTAGCCCTTACGGTAGCGCTCGAGCACCGAGGAAAAGTCCCGCGCCCCGTTCCCCTCGCCGCGATGCTCCGCGAAGAGGTCCCGGGCAAGGCGGCCCATGGCATTATCCACGTCGGCCGCACCGGCGACTTCCATCGCGAGGCCGAGATCCTTATCCATCAGGTCGACCATGAATCCCGGCTCATAGTTGTTGCTCGCGGGGCTGTTTTCCATAACGTCAGGCCAGGGGTTATAGACTTCCAGGGACCAGTTGCGCCCGGAACTGGCGAGCATGATCTCTGACAGGCGCGCCGGGTCCAGGCCGTGGCGCTCGCCCATGGCCAACGCTTCGCAGCTGCCCAGCATGTGTATGGCGAGGAGCATGTTATTGCAGGCCTTGGCCACCTGGCCGGCCCCGGCGGGACCGGCGTGAAAGCTTGCCCGGCCCATGGCGTTCAGCACGGGCTGCGCCGCCGCGAACACGGTTTCTTCACCGCCGCACATAAAGGCAAGCGTTCCGGCCTGGGCCGCGGCGACGCCGCCGGATACGGGGGAGTCGAGGAAACCAATGCCCTTGCTCGCCGCAGCTTCACCCACCTCCCGCGCAGTGGCCGCATCGATCGTGGAGCAGTCCAGTACGGTAACGGACGACGGCAGCGTGGCGAGCAGCCCATGATCGCCGAGATAGAGACCCGCCACATGCTTGCCAGCAGGCAGCATGGAAATCAGATAATCCGCGCCTTCCGCGGCTTTAGACGCCGACGCCATGGTCTCGCCGCCCTCGCCGGCTACCGCGGCACAGGCCTCGGGCGACAGATCAAACACGCGAACGCTGAAGCCGGCGCCGAGGAGATTGATGGCCATGGGGCCACCCATATTGCCCAGGCCTATGAAGCCGACCTTCCCAGTTTCTTCGCCGCTCATAGCGTTCCTCTCGTTGTTGCTGCTCTACGTCTGCGTCGCGCTGCCGCGCGGAGCCTCGCCGTCGCGTCTCAGGGCAGGTCCGCCAGGGGATTCACGGCCCAGGGGGCGCGGAAGAACCCGTCCAGCAGGTCTTCCGGTACGTCCCGGGAATTGGCAAAGGACCAGCTCGGATTGCGATCTTTATCGATCAGCAGGGCGCGTACGCCTTCGGCAAATTCCGGGTGACGCACGATGTTTGTGCCCAGCTGCAGCTCGCTCTGGAATACCTCGCGAAGCGAGGCGTGGCGGGTCTCCCAGAGCTGGCGATCGATCCACAGGGCGGCAAGCTTCGAGCCGTGAGCAAGGCCGTCGCGAGCCCGGGCCAGCCATTTATCTTCGGTTTCCAGGGCAAGGATCCGGTCGATGACATCGTGCACGTCGTCGCCATCGCAGAGAGCGTTTACCGTGGCGAGGTGTGGCTGTACCTGCCCCGCCGGCAGCTCCGCCTCGGGTCGCTCGCCTGCCTCATGAAGCAGATGACGCAGGCGCGCCCGGTTTTCGCGGGAGTCCCCGGTCCACGCCGTAGCGAGGAGCGAGTCCCAGACCGCGTCCTTTTGTGATGCCGCAATAAAGCGATCGCCCAGGCCACAGAACAGCGCGTCGGCCGCGTTCACGGAGGCCGCAGTGAGCGCCAGAAAGCGACCGCTGGATCCGGGCATATGGTTCAGGAACCAGCTTCCTCCCACGTCGGGAAAAAGCGCAATGGTGACCTCAGGCATGGCGATGCGCGTGCTTTCGGTAACGATCCTCTCCGAACAACCGGCCATGACCCCCAGTCCGCCACCCATGACGATACCGTGACCCCAGCACACGATGGGCTTGGGATAGGTGTGCAGCGTGTAATTCATGCGGTATTCGCGCTCAAAGAAGCTCTCGGCGTAGTCGCAGGGTCCCCCGGGAGTGCCCACCGCGGACGCATGCAGGGCCTGCACGTCGCCGCCGGCGCAGAAGGCCTTCCCACCAGCGCCGTCGATGAACACCAGGGCAACGCCGGCATCGTCGCGCCAGCTATCGAGGGTGTCCTGAATGGCGTCCACCATGTCCCGGGTTAGGGAATTCAGCGTACCCGGACTGTTCAGCGTTATGCGTCCGATCCGCCCCGCGGCGGCGTCTTCCCGGGTGGCGAGGATTGCGGGTTCAGTCATGAGAATCCTTGTACTGCAGGCTTGCGGGTCGGTAGATCGATGGCCAGGCTGGCCTCAGGCGTTCTTCCACTCTGGCTCCCGCTTTTCGAGAAAGGCGTTTACGCCCTCGCGCTGATCCGCAGTTGAGAACAGCTCAACGAAAAGATCACGCTCTGCGGCCAGGCCGTCGCTGATGGCCTTGTCCCGGGCGCTGTGAATAAGCCGTTTGCAGCGCGAAACGGCGCTGGGGCTCTGCTGTGACGCCTGTTCGGCGAGCTTGAGAGCCCGCGCGCGGGAGCCGCCCGGGGCGACGACCTCTTCCGCAAGTCCTATGCGCTCCGCCGTCGTGGCGTCTATTCGCTCGTTGCAGAGGATCATGCGCTTGGCCCAGCCCTCACCCACGAGACGCGCCAGGCGTTGCGTGCCGCCGGCACAGGGCAGGAGGCCAACGCGGGCCTCGGGGAGGGCGAGCTTTGCCTGCTCTTCGACGATGCGGATATCGCAGGCAAGGGCGACTTCGAGTCCCCCGCCCATGGCGAAACCATTGACCGCCGCGATGGAAACACCGCGGAAGTCGGCCAGGGTTTCGAAGGCCTCGCCAAAGAGCCGCGCCATTTCGGCCGCCGCGTCCGAGTCGCCATCGGCGAAGATTTTCAGATCCGCGCCGGCGGAAAAAAACTTATCGCCAGCACCGGTAACCACCAGGGCGAATACATCAGCTTGATCGTTCAGATCGAGTACAAGGTCCCGCAGCGCCGGCAGGCTCTGGGTGTCCCAGGTATTGGCCGCGGGGTTGTCGACCGTCACCAGGGCAGTGTGACCCTGGATCTCAAGCTTGAGCTTCGGGGATTTGCTTGCCGTCATCGAATCATCTCCAGTGCCTCGTCCATCATTAACCGCCGCGCGACGATTACGCGCATTATCTCGTTTGTGCCTTCCAGGATCTGGTGCACGCGGGTGTCACGTACGTGGCGCTCAAGGGGATACTCGCGGATGTATCCATAGCCTCCGAATAGCTGCAGGGCATCGTTGCAGATGCGGAAGCCCGCATCGGTAGCGAAGCGCTTGGCCATGGCGCAGTAGGTGGTCGCCTGCGGGTCCTTGGCGTCCAGCTTGCAGGCGGCGAGACGAATCATCTGTCGTGCCGCTACGAGATCGGTCAGCATATCCGCAAGACGAAACTGCGTTGCCTGGAAATCCGCCACGGCCTGCCCGAATTGACGCCGCTCGCCAACGTGGTTCCGGGCTTCCGTGAGCGCCTGCTGCGCGGTGCCGATGCTGCAGGTGGCTATGTTGATGCGCCCGCCATCGAGACCCTCCATGGCGATGGCAAAGCCCTGGCCCTCCTCCCCGAGGCGATTGGCCACCGGCACCCGTACATCATCGAAGCTGATGGCGCGCGTAGGTTGCGCATTCCAGCCCATCTTTTCTTCTTTCTTTCCATAGCCAATGCCCTCGCTGTCGGCGGGAACGAGAACCGCCGTAATGCCCCGGGGGCCGGCTTCACCGGTTCGCAGCATGACGACAAGCACATCGGTTTCGCCGGCACCGGAGATGAACACCTTGCTGCCGTTGATAACGTAGTCGTCACCGTCCCGTTCGGCGCGGGTGCGCAGGGAAGCGGCGTCAGAGCCCGCACCCGGTTCCGTCAGGCAATAGGAAGCGAGAAGTTCGCCACTGACCAGCCCCGGGCACCACTGCTCGATAACACTCTCCGTGCAGTAGCGGCCGATCATGCTGGTCGCCATATTGTGGATGGTGAGGAACGCCGTGGTGGTCGTACAGCCCCGGGCGAGTTCTTCCACGATCAGGCTGGCATCGAGCCGCGACAGGGCGAGCCCTCCGGCCTTCTCGGGGGTGTACATGCCCATGAACCCCAGCTCCCCCGCGGCAGCCAGGGCGTCCTTGGGGAATATGCTCTCGGCATCCCAGAGCGCGGCCTTAGGTGCCAGTTCCGCTTCGCTGAAGGCGCGGGCGGCGTCGACGAAGGCCTGCTGTTCGTCGCTGAGCGAAAACTCCATAGTTGTTCCATATTATTTTCGGCGCGCAATGGTAACGCAGACGCACCGCGGGGAGCGACGCCGGCCTCTGCATTGCGTCAGCCGTGTTGCTACCATGACCGCCAGTTGCCAATCTGCGGACCTCTCATGACACGCCTCTCGTACCAGAACACCGTTGTCGCCTGCGGCTTCACACTCCTCGCCGCCTGCAGCGGCATAGAGACGATTCCCGATGACACGTCGCGTTTTGAGGCCACGGGCTATCAAAGCTACGCCTGGCGCAGCGAGCCCCTGGAGCAGCGCGGTCACACCCGCGATCGCCTTTATCAGGCCGATCCCATGATTCGGCGCGCCATCGAGGAGCGCCTCGGTGAACTCGGCTACCAGCTCGTTGAACGCGAGAACGCCGAGTTCCTCATCGAATACCTCGCCGCCGGCAGCATCAACGACGGACGCCTTGCAACCACGGCATCCAACGTCACGCCCTACCCCTCGGCCCAGATCAATCGCCAGGCCGACGGCGCTACCGTCGATAACGCCTACGCCCTGAGCGGCGTAAAGGAAATGGGCAACCTGCTGGTCGCCTTCGTGGATCCGAGAGCCACTGAGGTACTGTGGCGGGTGCGAATCAGCAAGGTCATGGAGGATGCCAACAGCGTCAGCGAAAGTGCCGTGCGGCGGGCCGTTCGCGATGGGCTCTCGACCCTGCCTCCGGCCCGCTGAAACGCGGCGCCTGCTTTACCGAGTGACGTCTGTCGCCGAGCGAGGTATGTGGTGTTTGTTGAAGTAGCGTTGCTTCACCAGCGACTCTGGTACGCACGGCGCGCCTTGCTCAATTTTCTCCTACGTCGATGAAGGCACGACGGAGCAAGCGTGGCCGGGTGAATCGGGCGCCGCTCCCTCCGCTCGCTGAGAGGGGGGACGCTCGCTCCGGAAGCAGCGCCCGATTCACCCTGCTCAGTGCCACGCGGAGGGCAATAGCGCGGAGGCCCCGATCTCGAACCTCGGACGGCGCTGAGCGAGGTGTGCCGTGTTTGCGGAAGGAGCGTTTCTCCATCAGCGACTGAAGTAAACGCGGCACACCTCGCGACGAATTCCGCTCCCGTTCGATTCGACCAAGCGATGGACTCAGCAAACGCGGCGCGCCAAGGTCGGTTTCGTCCCGATTCGACGAAGGCTCGACGGAGCGAGCGCGGCCGGGTGAACCGGACGCCGCTCCCTCCGCTCGCTGAGAGGGGGACGCTCGCTCCGGAAGCAGCGCCCGATTCACCCTGCTCAGTGCCACGCGGAGCTCACAAAGTGCCTTGGCTCAAGTCTCGAACCTCGAACGGCGCTTAGCGAGGTGTGCCGTGTTTGCGGAAGGAGCGTTTCTCCATCAGCGACTGCAGTAAACGCGGCACACCTCGCGACGAATTCCGCTCCCGTTCGATTCGACCAAGCGATGGACTCAGCAAACGCGGCGCGCCAAGGTCGGTTTCGTCCCGATTCGACGAAGGCTCGACGGAGCGAGCGC
>JBCDIW010000035.1:0-42393 GCA_038748515.1 Pseudomonadota bacterium | reverse complement strand
GGACACCGGCTCGGTATCCGCCTCGCGGAGAATCCGGACCATTTGCTCTTCCGAAAACCGACTGCTTCTCATGACACTCGCTCCTTGGCGAGGGCCAGTCTCTCAAGTAACAGGTGGCTCGAAAATCCCCAGGCAGGTCACGAACCCTAAAACACACGCGTCAGGGCAATCAGTTGATCACCCTGTATCTCAAAGCTCCCAAGTACCACTGCCCTCGCTGCGGCCGCTACTTCCGCCACCGATTCAAGGGTGTCAGGCCACGCTACCGAGCCTCAGAGGCGTTCCGCCTCGAAGTGTTTGAGACCCACGACGGCGGGGTCACCCAGGCCAAGCTGACGCGCACGCATGGCATCAGCGCGGCAACCACCGAGCGCTGGTATCACGGCCACTGCGAACGACGCGTCTCCGAGATGTCGAACCGGCCCTGCCCTAAGGTCCTGGGCCTTGATGAGCACTTCTTCACCCGCAAGCGGGGCTTCGCCACCACGCTGGTGGACCTGCGTCGCAACAAGGTCTTTGATGTGCGCCTCGGGCGCTCTGAGGCCAGTCTGAGCGCCTATTTGAAGCGCTTACCGGGCAAGGACAACGTAAAACTCATCGTCATGGACCTGTCCGAGACCTACCGCAGCATCGCCCAGCAGTACTTCCCCAGCGCCAAGATCGTCGCCGATCGGTTCCACGTCATTCGACTGGTCAACCAGCACTTCCTCAAAGCCTGGTCTGACGTTCATCCTGAAGGGCGCAGAAACCGCGGTCTGCTGAACCTCATGCGGCGCCATGCGTGGCGCCTGAAGCCAGAGCAGCGGGAGAAGCTGCAACGCTACCTTAACAATTACCCCGTCCTGGCCGCGCTCTACCAGGCCAAGCAGCGTCTCAATGAGCTGCTATTGCTCAAAAATTTGAGGAAGAAAACGGCTCAGAAGAAACTGCCTGAACTGCTGGAACTGATCGAGCAATTGCGTCACAGCCCGCTGCGGCGATTGGCAAAAACCCTGACGTCGTGGCTCGAGCCCATCGTCATGATGTGGCGATTCAGCAAGAGCAACGGACCGACGGAGGGCTTCCACAACAAGATGGAGATGATGACCCGGAGAGCGTACGGGTTCAGGAACTTTGAGAACTACAGACTGAGAGTCATGACCCATTGTGGATGGGATGGCATCATCAACAGGGTCTAGTGAGAAACGGTCTGTCCCCCGTTAATTGGGGAGAGCCGACTGAATCGATCTGCGTCAACGCTCAAGGTAGGGTGTTTACCTTTGCCGACCCTTTACCGGTATCAGGTCACGAAATTTGTGATGGGTAAATGATGGGTAGACGCGAGAAATCGCCTGAAAAGCGCCAAATATTGGAGTAAATGGCGGAGCGGACGGGACTCGAATTCGTGGCCCCGCACTTTGTGAGCGTTTGTGAGTGGATAGGTTGTATATAAATCAACCACTTACGCGAATCATCGTACCGCAACGTACCGCATCCGCACACCTCACCGCCGAAAATACCGCCGAGAATTCACAGCCACCGGAGCAGCGATAATGGACCATTTAGGCAGGAGGATTGCCAAGGCGCTAGGCCTGGACACCAGTGAAGTAACTCGACTGCAGATCGATCTGCCGGCCAGCTCGTCGCCGACCGTCACCGCCTCACTTCTGGTGCGCAGCCATGAACGAAGCGACGAGTTGGTGGAAATCGTGAGAGAGTACTCGCTGGTGCCAAACGAAGAGCCGAGCGCGGGGACTTAAACGGTGGCGGCAGAATCATAGGATTGGAATAATCCGCCCCATTTCTTGTAAAACTGCGGCCCATGGCCGTCATCTCACCCCACCAGCCCATCACCTCCTGGGAGGACTGGCGCGACACGCACCGCGATCAAGGTCGGATCCCGTTCCCCCGTAAAGACGGCCACATTGGCGACCTGCTGATCCTTCGATGGTACGACTGCACCGCGGTCGACGGGCTTCCCCTCTCCGCACTGGTAGAGGCCGCCAAGACGGTCAATGACGACGTCTGGCGGATCGGAATCATCTGGTCAGCCACCAGGCCGCAGGACAAGTACCCTATCCCCGCCCTCTGGGCGAGCAGCGACGTGATAGTAAGGCTGTAGCCTCGGTCAGCCGGAAGGCAGTCGATACCCGAGAGCCAGGCCGCCAAAGGTGGACGGGAAATTGTCGTAGTCGGGCCACGACTCGATGCCCCCGTAGAACCGATCAAAGTCGTACTGAATCGGGTTGCTGCCGTCGGGGTCGGTTACCGTGATGCTGCTCGGGATGCCGCTGAAGTAACGCGAGAGCGCGGCAGCAATTTCGGTAATCGCCGCCTGATTTTCCTCCGTGTCTACGGGGTCGATGTATATCCGCGATTGCTGCTCAAATCCGGTGATGCTGAACTCATCGAAGCTGATGAACACAAAATCCTCTGACTCAAAGCCGGCGCCGCCGAGACGCGGGAAGATTCGCGACGTTTGAAACTCTGGCGGCACCACGGTCGTGATAGTTGGATAGCTGCCAGCGAGCCTGTAGTCCTCATCGAACGTAAAGGACCCGAGTCCGCCGAACTGAGCGTTCGAAGTGATCAGCCCTGCAGGGGCGGCGTCCATGCTGAAACCGAAGAGCACCGTCGTCGCCAGCGATGGATAGATGGCCGCATCCCAGAACGGCGGCGGAGTATCGCCGGGCATCGGAACCAGTATCGAACCGGAGACGTACTCCGACCATTGCAGGTCGAGCAGCATCGCGCCACCGTCGCCGCCTCCTGGCCGACCTCCTGGCGGAGTCACCTCCCGCAGTATCTCGCCGTTGAATATCAGCGGAATAATGACGCGCGGCGGCCCGCAGGCCTTGGGATTGCTCACAAAACCGATGATCTTGGGCTGATCCCAGCGCTGGCCCTCAAACATCACGACGACCTCATCACCGACACTGAACGCGCGGTTGTTGCAGGTCAGGTACTCGAAAACGACGTCCTGTAGCGTGCTGCTCTGATTGATCGGCAGGTTTTGCGCCGAACTGTTGGCGGTGTCGAGGTCGACGGCGCCGGTATTCGCTTCGCGGTCAATGGCCGTAAGCACGCCTGTGCGGTAGGTTGGCTCGAACTTCTGCCAGCCAGGCAAAATAGCGGCGTTGTAGTAGGTGGCCGCCGCAGACATCGCCAGCGGGTTGCGCATTTCGCCATCGCCGATCACCGTCGGATCGCCCCCGGGCGCGACGAGAATTGTCGGCTGCTCGCCGTTTATCTCAATCGTGGAAACCTCGCCCTCGGCCTCGATCGTGTAGTCAACGCACCACGTCTGCTTGATTTCGAGAATGCCCTGCGACGCGAGCTGTGCCGCCCGCCCCTGCAGATCAGCAATCCGAAGCGTGAACGTCGCAATCTGTGACCGGACGTCGCCACGGCGCTGGGTCGCTTGAGCCACGTCGACCGCAGCTCGATTCACGGCGTCAACAGCTGGCTCCAAGTCATCGCCGGACGCTGCATTTAGCACCGCGATTGCCGCATCAAGCGCAGCCAGTGCGGCGGCTGCGTCACCATCGATCGCGGCGAGTTCGGCTTGAGCCTGAAGCGATTGCGCCTCGAGGGACGCGATTTCCTGATTAATCTGATCGATGCGCGCGGAGAGCTCCGGCGTGCCGTAGTCGATCCCGATGACGTACTCGCCCTCGCCGAGCGCCTGCAGGACGTTAGCCCGCCCCACGACTGCCGACGTCGATGTAAGCGTCACCGTTGTCGGTGACGTAGTAGTTGATGAAGTCGACGTCGACGGTGATACCGCCGCCGCTGGCTCGCTGCCCCGGTTGAATGAACCAGTCGACATCGGCGCGGATCCGCGAGTCGCCGCCCAGGGTCGAAAAGACGGATCGGATGCCGGTCAGTTCGCGCAGCGTGTTTTCGGATGCGGTTAGGAATTCGTCGCTGTACCCAGAAACCGTCGCCGATGAATTGATCGGGCCGCGCGCCAGGTTGATTGCTTCCAGTGGCGCCGACGCGATCAACGTCTCGACGGGGCCGAACGATGCCGTAGCCCGGCGCACGATCTGCATGGATTCAATGCCGCGGCGCGCAGCAAGTTGGTCGGCAATCTCTTCGGGGTTAGGGATGACGGCCTGCAAATACGACTGGCGGCCGATCTGAAAAGTTCCTTGCCAGCTCCGGATTTTGACCTCAAGCACCGGATTGCCGGTGATCTGCAGCACGTAGCGATCCGAACCGTCGACGATCTGCGCCGTAAAGTCATTGATCGCGCGAAAGCGGGGAGCACCGACCGCGGGAGGCGATCGCAGCAAGACTCCGGTGTTCGACGCTAGGAAAGCCGGCAGGCCCAGCGCCGGCGGTGACGCGAGCCGCAGTTCGTAGTTTGAGGGTATTTGATCGGTATCGGGGAACGCTGTCGTCGGTGGCGTGAATGCGGCGGTGTAGCGCGCTATCCGGCTGACCCTTAGATCATCGACATAGGCGAGCATCCGCGATGCCGTGGCGTTGAGGTCGTGGAAAAAGCGCCCGATGGTGTTGGCGAACTGGAAGGGAGTCGCGTGCGCCTGATCGGCTCTGAAGCTGTCGCCGAGAACGCCGTCGATGAACATCCGCATCGTGCCGGATGCGTAGGTCATGGCGATGTGATGCCAGGTGTTTGCGGAGACCGCGATAGTCGTGGTTCTCGCGAAGCTGGTCGGACCAATCACATAGCCAAAATTGATACGGCCGTCGTTCAGAATGCTAAACGTCAGGCCCTCAGTAGGTGCACCGGCCGTCCGTGAGTCCATGATCACAGCAGCATTGCCCGCCAGGGCCGGGACGTTCACAAAGCACTCGATCGTGAAGTCCGACGACCAGTCGAAGCCGTCGCCCTCTTGATACTGCCCGGACGAGCCCGTCACTGTCGACCCGGAACCAAAAAGCGCTGTGCCGGAGGTGGTTACCAGGCCGCCGAACTGAGACAGCGCGACGAGCGATGCGGTTTGGGTGAAGGCACCGTCGAAATGCTGGAGCGTGACGACATCGGCAAAGTCGGGATCGACCAGGCTGTTGAGGTTGATAGCGCGAAGTGAGGGAGCGCCGAGCGCCGGCGGTGAGGACAGAATGACATTATCGCCCGACTGCCCGAGCCCGCCCGTGAATGGGCCCGTGGGCGGCGAGAAGTCCGCGTCGTAGGCGACCGTGGACAGCACACGGATGTCCTGTAGCCAACCGTCCCAGGACTCGCCCTGCAGCGCCCCTGCATGGTCCCGCGTGCCGATGATGGTGCTCGCGCCTTGGTACACGATGCCGCCGGTCCAGTCTTGCGTGATGACCCGCACGCCATCCTGATAGACGCGCATCTCATTGCCGTCACGGACGAAAGCGACGTGGACCCACTGACCAACCGGGAAAGCGACGGCGGCGTCGGAGCGGCCATCGACAGGATTGAACAGCGACAGACTGCCACCACGAAGGCCCAGAAACGTCCGACCAGGCGTCGGACTGACGTCGTACTGCGAAAGGATAACGTTCTGCGTAATGCCTGGTGCGGTCGAGTCCGCGTAGGCCCAGCACTCAAACGTCCAGCTGCCGGACTCTGGCAGGATTGGAACGTTGCAGTCGAGATTGTCATTAATCCCGAGGAACTCGCCGGACGCTGCGCCCCATTGGAACTGGGTCGCGTCGATGGTCACGCCGATCGACGTGACGGTCTGATTTCCCGAGAGATCGCTGAAGTCCGCGCTCAGCGGCAACAGCATGATTACATCGGCAAAACTCACGGCGGATCAGCCGAAGGTGGCTGCAGCCAGGGTGACCGGTACGCCGATAACGATTGCGACAGAGTTGATGACGAGGAAACCGCTCACTGCGGACGTTCCGGCCTGCACCGGGTAGGTCGCGCGCACGTTGTTGTCGCTGTCGGTAACGGTTCCGTAGGTGCAGGTACCGCCTGCGACTGGGTTGCCCTGAGTCGCTTGGGTGACCGTGAGCTGGCCAGTGGCGCCGTTTACAGATCCAGCAGGATCTGTAAGCGCGATCTCACAGAGCAGCACGTCGCTGTCATCGTAGAGCCTGACCTTGCCCTGGCCATTGCCGGCATCGATCAGAGCCAGCAGCTGCGTGTGGGAGGCAATCAGGACCGATGCGTCAAAAAAGTATTCTGGTGGAGCCGGCATGGCTTACTCCGTAAGTTTCCGGATGACTTCAAAGATGAACGTGTTCTCCTCGGCGCTATCATCGAACTCGGACGGCGCGCATTCGAAGACGCCTTCGACATTGCCGATGTAGACCCGCGGATGGATTTCGAGGAGCCTGCGCGCGATGGAGTCGTGATATTCACTCACCGGTTTGTAGGCGTAGGTGAATGTGCGATCGCCGTGCGTGAAACCGCGGTCTCTAACGGACACGTCGGCGTCCAGAGTTCGAGACTTCGACACACGACGCTGTAACGGGGCAGACTCCTGATCGCGCAGAGGGTCGATCTGGAGGTATCCGAGCAGGTCGAAGGTCGCTGACACGATTTGCACTCTCATGAGAGCTGCCCAAGTAGGAACTCGCCGTTATCGGCGGCGACTTGGACCTGCACATACCGCAGCATTTCCAGCATGAAGGCCTCAAGCTGCGGCGCCAGACCATCACCCTGGATAGTGATCGTCGATGTGCCTTGCTCAAGCGATCTAGCGCGGGCATTGATTAGTCTCGCCTCTTCTGAGAGTAGACGACGCTGCAGCCTGAAAAGCTCCTCTCGCTGTTCAGTTTCACTGCGGATCTGTTGGTTGATGGCAAGCTGATCGAACCGACTGATGTTGTCGTTGCCCAACAATCCGAATAGGTCGCCGATGACGTCGCCGGTCGAGGTGACGCTCGCAGAAATATTGTCGAATGCGGCGATCGCGCGCTCGGAATCCGCCTCTATCTGAGCCACGCGGATGGCACCAGAGCTTTCGATAGCCGCGACAGCGAGTTCAGTGCGCAACTCGGCTGACGCGTCTTTGAGTGCGTCAAGGCTAGTGATCGCAGTGGCAGATTCGCTTCCGATAACCGAAAACGTGCTCGCGCTATTTTGCAGCGCATCATTCAATGCGAGGGCTTCTTCCGATGGACCAGCAAAGGACTCACCTAGATCAAACAGGATAGGTGCCGTTTCCGCGGCAGCGTCGTTGAGCAGCCGTTGATTGTTGGCAAGACGCAGTGATTCTTCGCCGAGCAAGCTGAACTGAGGTGTTAGGCCAAGCGCTGCCTGATACGCCGCAGTGTATGCAGGTACGATGTCAGCAGCCGCTACGGCTGCACGTGACAACGACTCTACCTGATCGGCTGGCACAGCCGGCAGAATGGTGTCGCTGCTCAGATCATCCGCAAGTGCATTCAACTCCCGGAGCTTTGGATTGAAGTCCGCCAGGAAGTCAACGAGACGCGTAGACAGAGATGCGCCGGTCAGCGACTCAGTCAAGCGGTTTAAAGTTTCGCCAAGTGCTACCCCACCTGCGCCTGCAGCGAGAACTGCTGACAGTCCGGTGAGCGCACCTACGACGCCGCCGCCCCCCGCAACGGTAAGCACATTGATAAGGCTCCCGAAGTTGCCGACTAGGCCGACGCCTTGGCGCAGGCCGATCACCGCCACGAGTCCCTGCAATACAGGTGTAAGGCCTCCCACGGCGCCAGCGAACAGATTGATCTGTTGCAACAGACCCGAGATGTTGCCTAGCTCTCGGAAGGCCTCCCCGGCATCGGCAGCGCCGACCGCGATGTCCGAAAACAGATCGAAGAGAGGAGCAAACTCCTCAATCACACCACCCGAAAACTGTCCGAGCGCGTTGAAAGCCCCACCGACAAACTCGATTGCTCGAGCAAGACCGTCGACAGTGGAAAGATCAATGTCGTCAAAGACGATTCCGACAGCCTCGCCTACCGCTTGCAGACCATCAATGAATCCGGACAAGTCGGCCTGCTCAAGTGCGGCCGGCAGATTCTGAGCGACGGTTTCAGCCGCTTGGGATAGGCGATCGAAATTGGCTTCAACAAAGCTGACAATCTCGTCCAGCTGACCGTCCTGGACAGATACGCCAAGCGTAGAGAACACAGCGGAGATCGCGTCGGCCAGCTGCACAAACTCATCTTCGAGCGGCGAACCGATGTCGATGAGCAGGTTCGTAAAGTTCGAGCCAACGCGGTTCGCGGCGTTTTCAGCCGTAGCCAGCTGCACAGCCACTTCTTTGGCCGCCGAGCCGAGGAACTCAAAGCCCTCCCCCGAAATGCGTAGCGTCTGATCAAGACCCTCAGTGACCGCCACAAACTGTGACGAGCGCTGGATGCCGACGAGTTGCGACGCTAAGTAGGCCTTCTGACTGTCATCTACATTCTGGAAAGCCGCCGCGACGTCGAAGTAGATGTCGCGTGCTGATCGCAGTTCGCCATTGGCGTCGCGCTGGCTTACTCCGATCTGCTCCAGGGCGGCAGTCACCGGCTCGGAGTCGTCCTGCAGGCGGAGGAACGACGTGCGCAAGGCGTTCGCGACTTCAGAGCCCGACCGGAAAACCTCAATCCCGGGTGTCAGGACCCCGATGGTTTCTTCCAGCGACAGGCCCGCCGATCGAGCGATAGGCGAGAACTGCGCAAAGCCTTCGAGCAGCTGGTCAACGGAAACCGCGTACTCGTTGGATACGGAGTTCAGCAGGTCTACGGTGACGCCGGTATCTCCGGCCGCGCTACCGAAACCTTTGATTGACGATACGAGAAGCTCGGCAGCACGTGACGCCTCGACACCGCCGGCGATAACCAGGTCGAGACCAGACTTAGTCAGAATGCCGGCCTCTTGAGCTGTGAAGCCGGCCTGCTTGTAGTTCGTGATGGACTGGAGGACTTCGGTGGCGCTCACCCCATAGGCTGCGCCGGTCTCTTTCGCGAGATCCTTGTAGAACTCAAGATCGTCGGTGTCTGAGAGGACTTTTTGCAGGTCCGCCGCCGCGGCGCTGAAATCGCTGGACACAGCGAGTGCGGCGACCGTAGCGGCCACACCGGTCGCGAGCAGAGCGGCTTCGAACTTTAACGCGGCGGTGTTGAAGTCGGCGAAAGGTTGTGTGGCGCGGCGGACGTTGCCCGAGAAACCGTCAAGGTTGCGAATCGCACCGTTGATCGCAGCATCCGTCTGATTGACGCCATTCAGGACAATGTCGATCACGCGCTGCGCGTCAGCCATTGTTCATCGCCTCTTTCCGTTCTTCCCAGTACAACTCCCAGACCTTCATTTCGAGCGGTGTGACGCGACCCTCTGGGAATAGGTCTGGCAGTGCCTCAAACAAAAATCGCCCGTGCTCGCCGCAGATCAGGACGACGTTGCGGACGTAGTTGTCTTCCCAGAGTTGCCGCGCTTTCCCAGCTCCTGGCCCTCGCCAGTGAGTTCGAGAATCCGCGACGTGAGTTGGTAAAAAATCACTGGATGGGCTTCAGCGAGTCGTACAGCGACGTCGCGCTGCTGAGCATCGATCGACGGATCTACTGATCCGTCGACAAGAATCTGAATCCGGTAGGTCAAATCCGGCGGCGTGCCCTCATCGACCACACCCGCCAGCTTCCTAATGGCATCGGAGTTGTTCCCCGTAGCGACGGCTTCGACCAGCGTTTTCATGTTCTTCATGGTCTGGTCGGCTGACTTCGCGCGCGCAAGTTCTGCGCCCGTCAGACCACGGACTTTCCACTCGGCCGCCTCCCCTTCCTCGAAAAACTCAGCAAGCGCGGGCACCGCAACGGACGCCTCTCTCGGCTTGAAAGAGGCGCTGACAAATCGCGCGGTATCCATATCAGCTCGTCAGGTCGACAGTCGCCGACTCGGCCGTGATGGTGCACGACGCGACCTTTGAACCACCGCCGGCCGGGTTTGTCCGTGACACCCCGAAAATTCCCTGCGTCAGCTGACGAATCGCTGTCTGGTCGCGGTCCGCGCGGTACCGGAACCAGATGTTATTGCCCTTTTGGAGCAGAATCGGATCGCTGATTCCGTCCTCCAAAATCATGCTGAACGAGGCCTGTCCGAGAGATGTCGACGACGAACCGACCGGGCCGTCGTAGGTATCTGTCGAGCTCACGCTGAAAGTGTTTTCAGCCGGCACCCAGTCCGCGGCTTTGTTGACCGTGGCGAAGATCGGCGTGGCGCCTTTGATCCACACCTGCTTCGGGAATCCCCCGGTATGGATCGCAGGCAGTGCACCAGCAAAGGTAACGGTACCCAGAGCATAGTTGATCGAAGAAACAACCGGCGTAAGCACGGTTTCGGTGTGCGTCCCCGGTGAGTCGAAGATCTCCTCGGCAAGGACGACGGCGGCGGCGGACAACGTCGTCCGCACCTGCGCAATTTCGATCGAATCCACCGGGATGAAGGGAGGCCCGCCATCAGCACCGCGGGTCTCACTGAAGCTGGTGCCGTCCGTTCCGGCGACAGCAGCAAGCGCGCCGGAGTTGTCGACCGTGATCGACGTAATTGAGTGCGTATCAGAGGCGGTCGCGCGCGTGATCGTGAGGTTGCCGGAATTCACCGCCACGATGCCGTCCGCATCTGCCCCGGACATACCTGGCGCTTGTACCGTCAGCGCTGCGACGGCCACCTGGTTGTTCGTCGCGGTCGGAGTGACCTTGCCGCCACTCACGAGTCCGTAGGGCGCGACGACAGGATTCGTTGCGCGAGAAATCGGATCGAATGACGCTTCGAAGGTCGTCGCGTCGCCGCTGTCGGACATCTTCTCGAAAGCTTGAGAGGTCTGTCCGGATTCGTATTCAAGTAGATCTGACATGGTTCAGTGCTCCTTTGGGACTACTGCGTATAGGGGTCGCCCTTGACCGTGTGGAAAGTGACTAGAAACTCGGACTCGGCAAAGCAAAGCTGGCCAAGCTCAATCGCGATTGATCCGCCGGTGTACTCAATGCTCTCGACCAGGCTCTTCACGGTGGGATCAGCCATTAGCGCCACCTCGATGGAGGCCTGCATTTCGTTGCAGCGGGCGCGCATCACGTCCTGGTACTCTTCGCGTGATTGACTCGGTAAGCGGTCGACCGGAACCTCGGCTTTCGCAATCACGAAGGGCAGCTGGCGGACTGAGTACCCGTAGGCACTGTCACTCGAGGTCTCGTCGTCCTCGACGACCCGGGTCGAAGGGAGGTCCCGCTTGTCATCGGCTGCCGGGAATCCGTACTCGCCCCCAACGGCGGCCTGAACGGCCGCGGTGATCTGGTCTTTGATTGAGACAGGCATGGCTTACTCCCTGGGAGACTGCTTGCGGAGCAGGAAGCCCATTGCGCGTAGGAGTTCCGTGCTGAGATCGTCTTCCGCTTTTGGCAGCAATCGGTCGCGGGTTTCGTTGCCGAACACCTGAGAAACTGATGGCCCGTATGCGACGTCGATCTTTCCTCCCTGCGGACCCAGACTTCCCTTTGGACGACGGCGCACAATCGCTAGCGCCCTGCTGTTCGGCAGCACCATGTAGAACCAGCCGCCTTCCATGACCTTGGTGCTACCGGTGGGCTTGACCTTTACGCGTATGCCCCGAGCGGGAGTTGGAGGCGGCCTAAACCAACTGGCACGATCCTGGGATGCAATAAGCGGGTCAGTTGAGTAGCGGGTCAGCAATATTCCACGTGAGTTCGCGCGCAGCCGTCCCGTGACCTTTTGCCTAGTGGCTCTGATAAACCGCAGCTGGCGATCGTCTTTGACGTATGCCGCTCGAAGCCGCACTTGCTTTCGAATCTCGACACTGGCGGCTTGCTTGACCTTCGGACCCGTACGATTGATCGCAATTCGCAGTGCGTCTGGCGTGTTTCCGCCGAAGAACTCAAACAGCGAGATCGCGTCTTGCACCTGGTCTTGGTTCAGCCTGACTTCAAAGGTGCTCACTGCGACACCTCCCCGGAGATCGCAGCGCGGGCGGATTCGAGAGCGGCTTCGTTGCTAGAAAACACCAGCCCTTCCTCTCGGCATTTCTCGCGCCAGTTCTTGATCTGTTGCAGGAGGTCGTGCGGGTTGCCGCCGCGTTTACGGATAACCTCGACTTCGCTTGCGAAACCGGCCTTGACCAGAGCCTCCCAACCCAGGGCCTCTTTCAGGGGATCAATCCAGGGCATCGCCTGGCCAACGAACAGCGCATCGTCCGCGGTGCCGGGATCGAGGTCCGCCGGCATCGGCGCAACGCCAGAAAGATGCGCGAGCGGAACGAAGCGCTGCCAAACCGGGAGCAGGAACAGTCCGACGAACTCATCTGTGAGTACGGCGTAGTGGACGTGCTGCTCGACCAGCTCTTGGCGCTGCGCTGAGTAAGTACCGCTGTAGTCCTTCGACGTGCTGGAGTAGCTAGTACCGAAGCCGGCCGAGAAAGCGCGCAGCTGCCCGTGACGAAACGTCACCAGGTTGGGGTTCGGCCGCTTCGAGTCGATCATCCCGATCTCTTCGCCCACCTGCAGGTCGTCGATGATCATGGCGGCGCTCATGTCAATCTGCCGCGTCTCGGTTGACGTGGTCTCCTCGTATTGGTCGGGATTGCCTTTCTTGACGTAGGCCGTGAGCATTGCGGCGACTTTTGCGGCAACGCGCTCGGATTCTTCGTAGTCTTTGATGTCCTCGAGGCGCGTGATGACGCTGGCAAACTCGGAAACGCCACGCATCTGCCCGAGGTGGTCGAGAGACGCGATGTGGAGAACGCGATCCCAGGGAATGACCCGCGTGTCGGCGCCGAGGGGCATGTATTGCGTTCGCCAGGGATCTCGCCGGTACACGTGCAGCGCGGTCGGGCGGCCCCAGGCGTTGCGCTCAATCCCCTGGGAGATCCGCTCCGACTCGTTCTCCAGATCCCAGGGGACGTGCTCGCACTCGAACATTTCCAACGAGAACGGCACGCGCGTGCCATGATCCAGATCCGCACGGAGTCCCTGCACCATCTGCCCGAACAGCTCGCCGTCGCGGAACCACGACCACCCCACGGCGCGCTGTAGGCGGCTCATGGTGAATTGGTGCGTGACTTCCGGCTTGAGACAGAAGTCGCGGTAAGCCTCACGGAGCAGTGCCGCGTACTCCTCGTGGATCGATCCGTCGCGCCGGCGCGGTTGCGGTTCAATGCCGATGCCCTGGGGACCGACGACGTTGTTCACCATGGTGCGGAGAGCGCCGCGGGCAAGGTCGTGATTGCGCACCAGGTGGCGCGTCTGCGTGATCAGCGCGCGGCCGTGCTTCTGCACAATCTGGTTCTGGTTTCCGCGCTCACGGTAGAACTTGCGCATGCGCGAAGGCTCGGCCGCTTCGTAGCGTGCGAGGACCTCACGCGCTGCACGTCGCTTCAGCCCAGCTTGCGGGTTGAAGTAAGCGACGGCGATGTCGATGGGATTCACAGCGCTACCGGTTGAAGTTCGCGAGGCTGTGACGGAGACCACGCGGCGAGGATTCGCGGGCCACCTGGGACTGCAGCTCCTTGATGGCCTTGCGGACCTCCTGGAGCTCGGCCATGCGATGCGTGGTGTCGTCACCTCGCACCTCCTGAGCCTCGAGGATCTGCTGCTCGGCGGTGATGTATCGGTCGAGGCGCTCCTGCGTTGTGCTCATGACGCGATAAACCTGTGCTCGAATTGCGTAGAGCGGATCAGAGTGCCGACCGTGAGGCAGTCGTCGCCGATCGTTATCAGCTCTCCCCGTCGCGGCCGCTCCGGGAGATCTGCTATCCGGATGCGCACGTCGACCGTGCTCGCATTGACTTCCATCACGTCGCCGTAGCGGGCCACATCGCGGCTCACCACCGCGGTGCAGTTGGTCGTCCAGTCGTCCTCTTGCGTGTAGGTGACCGGCTCTCCCTTCTTGGCGTAGAGCGCGTTGACGCCGCGGGCGAGCGCCGCGGCGAACGGGCTCATCAGTTCACGGTGCCGGGCAGACCTGTGAGGAGAACGTCCACCACGCTTACGGTGTTGTCTGCGGCCTTCACAGCGACAGCCGAGAGTCCGGTGATGTCACCGGAGGCCGGTGTCGCGTTGGCGTCGTCAAAGGCATTGGCGGAGACGTCCCAGGTGAGGCGATCGCCTTGTCCGATCACGGCGGCGGGGACCTTCGGCAATCGGAAAACCCCGTAGATCTGCACACTGCCAGCCTCGTTGGCTGCAATGTCCCCAAGGGCCACGCCAAGCAGACCACTCATGGCCACAACTGCGCCGGACACGATGGCTGACGAGGGCGTGTGCTGGATCACGCGGCCTTCACTCACATAATTTGTAGCCATGGCTGGCTCCTATTGCGTCAAAGGTTGATTAGGCGGTACCGGCGTTCGTCACCGCGCCGCGGTAGTCGATGGCAGCGGTCCCGAAGTCGAGCGTTGCGCGGTAGCGTGCACCGCGGCTGGTGAACGCTTCCTCCATCACGATGTAGGGCTCGCTCTGACCATTGAGGAACGCCACCTCGATCACCGGAGCGTCGGCCGGGTTTGTGAAGAGGTAGTAGCGAGTCCCACTGAGCCGCGGAGTGTCGACAACTTCGTTGAAGAGCCCGCGAACGATGTTCGGCTTGTTCAGCTTGTTCGGCGTATCGGGGTCGTACTGGGAATCGTTGATTGACCGGGCCTGGCCGCCCTGAGACAGCGAGCCGAGCCATACGGACGGACGCAGGTCGAGGAAGTCATTACCACCCACATCCTGCTGCGACGCCATCACGACACGATCAGCCTCAATGCTGGCCATGGTCAGCGCCGCGCCTGTTCCGACGTTGGACCGGCTGGAGTGGAACAGCGGATTGCCGTCGCCCATATCCGGACCGAGGCCACTGTTCTCGTTCAGCAACGCGTACACAGCGGCCTCTACCGTGCGCCGACCGGCACGGCCAAGATCTGAGGCCAGACCCAGGAACGCACCGATGTCGTCGTTAACGATCATCTGGTACGTCAGATTGATGATCAGACCGGTATCAGCGGCGGTGATCGAACCCTTCTCACCATCAGGAATGGCGACGTTCTCGTATTCGCCGTTTTCCGTCACGGTCATGTAGTTCCCGATCGAACCCGTCCGGTAGCGACCGTGCGCCCGGAAGTCCGATACCGAACCCGTGCGACAGAACATCGACCAGGTATCGCCGGCCGTCTGGTACGCCATCAGCAGCGCTTTGTGCATTGCGTTTTCGAGCAGCACGCTGAAATCGCTGGTGGACTGCGTAAGCGCGGCGCGGGCGATTTGTTGGGGGTTCATCGCGCTAAAGTCGACATTGGCGCGAACCAGCGAGGCCTTTGCGAGCTCCATCAGCGTGAAGTTGTGGAATCCGGAGGCCATTGCCAGCTTGCGGGTTTTGTCGTCGGCTTTGCCGGCCCGGGCGAGGACTGCAGCAACGACGCCTTCCTGGAACTTCTCGCGCTCCGGGTTCTCCCGCACGCGAACGTGACCCGCTGCAGGCTCGGCCGACTGGCCCAGAGCCGCGAGCAGACGCTGATTCGCTACAGCCACGGTGACGGCCGTATCGTTCAAGCACTGCGCTCGGAGTTGGGTCACGCTCTCATCGCGCGCAAACGGCTGGAAGGCGGCCTCGATGCCCTGGCGGCGCTCGGCCTCAAGGCGGACACCTTCGGCGACGGCTTCGGGAGCATGCTCGGCAGACGGCGCGGAGGGCGCGGCACCGGCGGGCGCACTGGCCGCCGGGGCCGTACCACCGGTGGCGGAAGGCGGCGGATTCGCGGCGGCCAACGCGGCGTCAAGCTTGGCCTTCGCGGCCTCGACGGTGATCGCCTCGTCGGCAATCAGCTGATCAAACAGCGCCTTGAGTTGAGCATTGCCCATGTGCTGCGCGAATAGGGCGCGGATTTGTTCAATACGGTCCATGACGGAACCTCCAGACTGCGCCGCTCGCGCGGGCTTGATAGTGAAAGGCGCCGCGAGCGCGGCATCAGGGATTGAGAATCGGGAAACCGCAGCGTCCGGAACGCGGTAAGTCGCGGCGATCGCAACCGCCTCCGTTACCTCGTCCACGAAGCCCTCGGCCTGCGCTTCGGCGGCGGTGTAGTAGTGGTCTTCGCCGTCGAGCAGCTCGGCGACCACTTCGTCGGTGCTCTTTCCACACTTGGCGGCGTAGCTGACGGCCATGGCCTGCGCCCAGGTGTCCAGCTGGTCGGCGGCAATGCGCAGATCGCGGGCATTCCCAACAGCTCGACGCATCGGGGCATGGACCATCAGGACGGCGTTTTCCGCCATGGAGCACGGCGCGGCCATCGCGATCAGGCTGGCGATGCTCATTGCCATGCCGTCGATCACGATGTTGATGGCGCTCGGGTGGCGCTGGATGGCGTTGTGGATCGCGAGTCCGTCGGGGACGCTGCCACCTACAGAGTTAATCCGGATGGTGATCTCTTCGTTTTTCAGCGCGTTAAGATCTTTAACGAACTGGATAGCGCTGGTGGTTTCTTCCCACCAGGCCTCACCGATGTCACCGTAGATGTAGATTTCCGCCGCGGCCTTGGGGTCGGCCTTGGCGACAATGCGAAACTGCAGCATCAACGTTTCTCCTCAAGACGCGAGGATCACCGTTGCTGCGTTCTCATTTTAGATAGAAATGAGAATTTATCCCCGGCCGATGGCCCGGTAGACCGTGGCCGGCGAGACTTCGAACTCGCGGCATATCTCCCTGAGATTGCGACCAGTGAACAGATCACGAATCGCGGCGTCGCGCTCTTTCGTGTTGAGGTAGCCAAACCGCTGCGGCCAGTACAGAACCGCTCCAGCGTCACCGTTCTCCGCACCACCGGCGATGATCTTCGCGGCCAACGCTTTGGCCTTCTCGTCGTCCATCTCGCAGCCGGTTTTAATGGCGGCCACCAGCGTGCTGCCAAAGCTCACAGCCGGCTGCTCCAATCGGACCGCGCCACGCTACTGCGGCGTTTCGCCGGTTTCTTTGCCTTCTGCTCAGCTCGTCGCTGTTCGCTCGAGATCAGCTCAGAGTTATCAGCGAGCGGCGCGGCCCACTGCGGCGGCGCATCCCAGGACTTTTTGCCCTTGGCGCCGTAGCCCAGCGACTCGCAGACCGCCAATGCGTACACCCATAGGTCGAGCGCTTCGTTGCGCTTGCGGACTTTCTTCCAGGTGCCATTGGGCTGACGCACCTCCGCCCGCAGCTCTTCGTAGTAGGACAGCGGCAGCCAATTCGCTGGGTGAAAATAGCTGGGGCCCGGGACGGTGCGGCGAAGCGAAGCCGCGATGATGTCTTTGTAGTAATTGGTATCCGGCTGCCAAAGAGGCAGGTCCCTCATGGGCTTGCCGGCATTGGTCCGGGCGTGCCCCTTCACCATCGGTCGCTCAGGGTTGCGGCGGCTTGAGCCTTTGAGCAAAAGCACCCGCGAGGATAGTTGCTGCTTTCTCAGCCGTCGGTACCATGCAACGGCGTTTGCAGTAACACCTTCCTCGCCTCCGGTGTCGACGCCGACCCGGTAAACGCGGAGCTCACTCCCCAGACTCGTTTTGTAGGTCGAGTTGACGACCTTCTCCGTAAGCAGGTCCCAGTCCTCGGGGAACCCGCCCGGGTCGACCTGCGCCGTCTCGCCGTTACGCTCCGTGTGCCGGATCATGTAGCGATCAACCAGCCAGGATTCCAGGTGCTCGCCGAATGCGCGGACCTCCACGACAAAGCGGCCATCTGTGCCGCCCTGCACGTCCACGGTGGCTATCACGAATCGAGCCTTATCCGGCACGTGGTACCGCTCCAGCTCCTCGGCGCGGTCCTCGGCCTGCGCGTCCTTGTCCGCTTTCAGGTGTTGCGGCGTGTAGGCGGTGCCCTGGTCGAGATTCGTGGTGGATTTGAGGAGCAGCTCCGACCCGGTGAGCGCGTAGTCCCGGAGTCCTTCGAGGTAGCGGAGCACCAAGCCATCCCAGCTTTGGTACGCCGCAGCGACACCGCCCATCCAATACCCAGCGATCCGCGCAGCGGGTCGGTCGCCAAGAACTTCGCCATCGCTGGTGACAGTCTGCCCGTCGGCGACCCACCGGGCAGTTTCCAGCCTGTTGAGTTCTGCCTTGTGCCGGCGATGAATTGGAACACTGCAGTGCGGACAAACGACTTCGGAGTAATCGTCTGCCATCTTGGCCAGGTCTGCGGATCTGACGATCTCCAGCAGCTCCTTCTCACTCGGCAGTGTCGCAAAAAGCGACATGCCCGGCGCCGCCTCGAAGTAATTCTTGCAATCCGGACATCGCCAATACCAGCGACGCCGGTCGCTCGTGTTGTAGATCCCGAGGATGCCTTCGACCGGCGGTGCCTCGTGAGGCGTCGAAGGCCGCCACTGCGGATCCTCGACATCGAACCTCGGCGAAGACTCAACGGCAGCCATGCCACGCGAAAGAAACGTCTGCGTGCGTTTCCGACCCATCGGGAACCCGGGGCCCTCGCCCTCGATGTTCTGCGGCCACCGGTCGTAGTCCGTCATCGCCACGTAGCGGTAGTCGCTGCTGGACAGCTGCGTTGCGGATGGCCAGCCGATCTTCAGCCACATTCCGTGGCGAAACAGCTTGTCGTGCGTATTGTCATCGTGACCGCGCGGGCTCATCAGCTCCGCGAGTAGCGGGCTGTATCGGATCTCGCGATCGATGCGGACCTTGCTGAACTCGCGGGCCTTGTCCTGCGACATCTGGACGATGAGCATGTCGCCCGGGTCGCACGTGATGTTGTAAGCAGCCCAGCCGTCGATGATGGCCATCGATTTGCCGGTACGCGCCGGTCCGACAAAGCACACCGCGTCGTGAACGCGGCTCGCGAGTGAGTTCACCGGCTCGACCATGTAAGGAGTTTCACGCGCGTCCCAGGGTCCGGAAAAGCCACCAGGCTGACGAATCACGAGGGAGTTTTTGATGCCCTCGGCAACGCTGAGCCGCTGAGCCGCGCGAAACGCACGCGCGGCTTCGTGAACAATCGGCAGTGCTGCGGCGAACTGCGTCACTCTTCGTCGTCCGCGATCGTCAGATTGGCGAGGCGATCAGCGAGGGCATCCATGGCGCCAAAGAGGCCCTGCTCGAGCGCTTCGATGAGCTCCACCGGGAAGCCGTGCCGGCGCTCAAGGTTGTCAGGCAATGACTTGATGTCCGCGGCAATGGCTGCGAAGGCGGTCGATACCGTCCGCTCCACCTCCGCGACCGGGATAAGCTCGCGATCAAGCTCCTGTATCGCGCGGCGCTTGACCTCGGATTCGTACCAGGCCTTGCGGTCAGCTGGCGGCAGCTTCTCCGGTGGAATCTGGTCGTCGTCTTCGCCGTCGGCCTCATCACTCCCTCGCGTGAACTTCCATTCGGCGATCGATAGAAGGTCGAGCACCCAGGGCTTGCCCAGCGAACCGCGCTGTACGACCGGGCACTTACGCCGTATCCATCGATCAATCGTGTTGACCGATACACCGAAGAACTCGGCGGCCTGCGCCTTGTTGGCGAGTCTGCGTTCGCTGACCCCGGTCAGGTCCTCTGCGGTGGGCATGGCCCGGGCACCGGGGCCCCGGGGGCCACCACCACCACCCCATAGGGCGCGCAATTTTGTCGAAAACCGCGAGTCCGCGACCCCGTGTGGCGCAAGCTCCAGGAGGACCCGTCACGCATCAATCGGTATCCGCTGCTGAGTGACGCGCACCAGCACCGGCTCCTCGTCCGAGTACGGCGGCGACACCGCGTCGTTGTGGATTTGCACTGCGAGTTCGTAGTCAGCCGGCGCCAGCGCGGCCGTCTGTTGTCTGCCAACCACAACGATGAAGTGCTCCTCGCCATCCACTTGCCCCTTGTCCGTGACATCGAATGGCTCTACACGAACGGTGCCGTCCTGTTCAAACACACCCGCCCGGCACGCATACGAAGAGGGGATACTCTCCCCGGCTGCCAGCGTGTTGGGACGGGCGGCCCAGATCAGCGCGTCGCCCTGCCGAATTGCGGAGCGATAACTCACGCCCCTGTATCGCCTTCAACGCGGAGCGTGGGGCCGTCGCTGTTCGCTGCGGCCGCGCCAGCCGTGATCACGCGACGCACCCAGATGGCGGCGAAGGACGAGGGAGCCATGTCTGCAATGGAGAGACCGCTCGCCTTATCGAGCGGCCGCGAGAACGTGACGCCTGCCGGCGCGGTTTCCTCGTCTGCGATCGTGGTAGCCGTCCCATTGACGCCGGCAGGATCAAGACCAACAGCGTATTCGGACCCTGCGGAAGCAGACTCAGCGGTTAGCCAGGCTTTGATCGCAGTCCAGGTTAGTGTGGCGTTGTTCATCTGAACGTACATACAGCGATACTCAGTATCACCAGCAGCACTTTCATCGCCGCTTATGTCGTCAAACAGATCGTTAAGGGCCCCAGTGATGAGACCACCCCCAACGGTTGACATTGCACCGCCCAGCGAAGCGGCGGCATCGGTATTACTCGCACCACCGGATAAGCGGTATGCGAGGTCTGAACCAACAATAGGCATAGTTCCCTCCTAGTGGGTGTTCTGGTCGACTGGGACCATTAGGTTTCTCTGCACGATCTGTTGCAGCGTTATGCCGCCGTCGCGCTTTATGGATCGGAAGACGACGTCGGCCAGGATCTGGCTCCGAATCTCCAAGCTCGCACCGACGAGCTCCCGTATGTCGGACCGGATCTCTAGATCGGCCCCTACGGTCTGAAGAATTCGTGATAGGAGCGGGACATCGGCTGCCACCGTGTTGAGAATCGCGCTCGTGATTTGGAGGTCTGCACCCACGGTTTCGCGGATGTTCGAGCGGATTGGCAGGCTGATTCCGACGGTTCCGGTCTGGAGAATATTGCTTAATATCTCGAGCGACACCCCGGCCAGTTGCCGGATGTTCGAGATAAGCGCAACGTCCGCACCGACCGTCTCACGTATCGCGCTGCGCAGCGCCACTTCGGCACCGACGTTCTCACGGATGTTGCTGAGGATTGGGAGCGAGGCGCCAACGACCGAAAGCGAGACGATGTTCGACAGGATGGTGAGATCGGCACCCACCAACTGTCGGATGGCAGAGCGGACCTGGATCTCTATGCCCACGCTGGAACGGATATTGGAACGCAACTGCACGTCCGTTCCGACCAGCGACGCTACACGGCTAAGGATCTGAAGATCGACTCCAGCCAACGCTTTGATGCTCGAGAGGACGTTTATCTCTGCGCCGACCAAGGATCGAATGTTGCATAGTAGTGCAACTTCTTTGCCCACCACCCCCAGGGTAGTGAAGGCCGAAGAAACGGCCACGTTGCTGTTGTTCGCTCCATCGCTCCAAACCGCGGCGAGTTTGTATTCAGTGCTGGCTGACAAATTGTCGATAGTGGATCCGGCGAAAGCTCCGTCGACGCCAGGCGCGGTGTCAGATGAGTGCACCCCGTTCGAAACCGTTCCAGCAATGATGTCTGCTGCTACAGGGTCTGCCTGCGCACTCGGATAGATTGCCCAGTAAATGTCAGCCATCAGCTTGCAATCGCTATTTCAGGATCGGCGCTGTTCGAAGTCAGGCCAGACACCGATGCACCGGAGAGAGTAGGAACGCTACCGCCAACCGCAGGCGGCAACGCCAACAGGTACAACGTTTTGTTCGTCGGCACGGTGTCGGTGACGCCGAGCGTGATGCTTGCGCCGTTTGCGTATAGCGTCGGGTTGGCGCCCAAAAGGCCGGTCGGCCAGTTTTCTTGCGGGCTATTGGTGGCCTGGTGCCGCCGCAAGCGAACTGCAGGCGCTTGCGCGTCGACTTGATCGACATTGGCCGCAGACCCCAAAAATATGATCCCGAGCGTATCGTCTGCCGGCGCCGACACGGTGAGCGTCAGCGGAGACACCACCGAAGCCGCGAAGGCGCCTCGCGCCGTAACAACGCGGTTGTCGAAATCGGCCCCCTCGACCTCTAACCCGATAACGACGGCTCGAGCCGATCCACCGACAAAATCTGGCGTGGTTTGCTCGGTCCCATCCGAGATGCGCCGGAACAGCGCCATATTGCCTTTGACTGCCGGGCCACCGCCGTCAGCCTCAAAATACGGGGTGTAACCTGCTATGGTCGGATCGGACCCGGTGGTGCCATCACACACCATGATGAGGATGTCGTTCCCCGCCGTGCACGCCGACGGAAAAGTGACGGAACGTGCGCTGCTGCCGCCGGCGTGTTGGACTATCGAAGGCATTTAGCCCACCTGGTAAACCGTCACGATCCCCGGCCCGTGGATGATGTAAAGCCGCTTTTCTCGTTCATCGAAGTAGGCGCCGGATACAAAAGCGACGGGCTTATCGACGTAGCTGTTGAGGTAACCCCACTCGACGGGTTCAGGGCTCCAGGGCTGCGCGGCGTCGAGAATGTCCGAGATCCGCGTCACCCAGACGTAGGGCTTCATGTCGCGCAGCCCGCGCAGCTGTCCCGCGCGCTGCGGTACGCAAAGCCGAGGCGTGCCTAGTTTTCCACGCACTGACGGGTCGCAGTTTGGGTCCGTGACACCGGTCGGCATTTCGTCGGGATGGCCGGTGTGGGTGCCCCGCTGCACATGCGTCTTCGGTTGATTGCCCCGGGGTCCGTACCAGTCGCCGTATTCCTGGCCACCGTTGGTGCCGACGCACACATAAGCGTCGGTCGGCTCCCAGAAAAAGCAGCCCTCGTACCGTGCCAGTCGGCCGAAAATCGGATTACTTTGCCGCTGGATGGGACGCCATAGACCCTCGTCAGGCTCCCAGCCCAACGAGCTTGATCCGTGCTGCCCCACGGTCTGATCGTAGGGATAGGTCATCAGCAGATTGACGCGAATCGTCGTCGGGGTTCTTGGGATGTTCATGTCGAAGCACGACAGGCCTGGCCCCGCGGAAACTCGGCTGATGTTGTTCAGCCAGTGCTCGGGATGGATGCAATAGTGCCCGCCGAGCGCGTCGGCCAGGCTGTCCGGTGCTTCGAAAATGCTGCCGGAATATAGCTGCCGCTTCAGGCCGGCCCATTCGGAGCCAGCCCACACCGCGTAGCAGGTTTTCGGGCCCGTGCCGTCGGCTTTAAACACGAACACATTGCAATCGTCGTCTTTGGTTGTGTAGAAAATCGCGTTACTTGCGAGGAACCACTCTTCGCCGGTATCCGGATTCCGCCGTTTGAAGGCTTGCGTCAGATGCTGGCCCTGGACGTTAGCGATGCGAATAAACGGGGTTTCATTTGGCGCAATTGCGTCTGCGGGATTCTGCGCGAGCGCCGGGATTCGGTACGTGCCGACGTGGCGGCCCTTGTTGCGATTGCCAGCGATGACGATCTCATCGAATTCCTCGCCGTGATACACGCTGAATGCGCCCTTGTTTGCGAGCAGGTCCGATCCGCCGAATTCTCCGGCCTCAAGCTGAAAGCCGCCGAGGTAGGTCAGATCAGGCACCAGCGAGACGGGTGGCGCATACGGGCCCTTGTACGCGTTGTTCTGCGCTTGTCCCCGCGCGCCTAGATCAGGCACCTCTGGGGCCATTGGATCAGGGTCGGGATCCGGTCCGGGGCCGGAATCGGGCTCCGGATCAGATTCAGGCGGAGGCGGCACGACCGCTGGGCTCACCACGAATTTACCAGGTGGCAACGGCGCGTCGATTGTGATGGTGGTCTGAGAGTAAGCTGTCGCTGCAGCGAGTAAAACCAGCGGCGTGAGTACAACCCGAAATAGGCGGCGTTTCATCTGTTGCTCCGAATTTCGTTCAGGATTCTGGAAAAGCATGTTTCGAGGTGAATTCCGAGTCCTTCACCGTCTATGCGGATCAAAAACTCAGTTGGCTGTATTTGCGCATCGCTTGACCGCTCACTTAAGAGCCTTGCCTTGGCGGCCTCGCACTCGACGTGAATCAGCTTTTCGAACACGAGTACCTGCCATTCGGGCCCGAGCTCATCCTGAATAGCTTTGGCAAGGCGTTGCTTCACCTCGTCTGGTAGTTGCGTTCCGTCCGGCTCGCAGACGTCCCAGGTGCGGAGATCGAATGCGTACCCTTCTGGATGCAGAGACCCTTCGACTTCACCCTCTACGCGTTCCGTGACACGGGTAAACGTGGCCTCGTGCCCCAACTCACGAAGAACGACGCCATCGACGATAAACATCGCGAGGGTGGTGCATCCCTTCAGACCTACAGTGCTGGTGCCGGGCTTAAGCTTCATTCCTGACTGCCCTCACTTCGCTCGTAGTTCTGCCGCATGCGCTTCAGCTCGCGGTCTTGGCGATACATGCTCACGCCGCCAAGCAACACACCGACGAGGCCGATGATGATTCCGAACTGCGGCGCGTTATCGCCCAACCACGCCCAGGCGCCACCAATCGTAGAGACGCCGCTACTAACGATGACGGCGTTCTTCGCAGCGCTCGCCGCACCAACCTCGACGGAGTGATGCACGACGGTTGTTTTCTCCGTAGCCATGTCATGCCCTCGCGGCTGATCGCCCAGCGAGGACGTTGCCCGCGGTGTAGGCACCCAGGCACATCAGTGAAATTTTGGTCCATTCATCGCCGGTGATCTTTCCGGCCGCCAGGAAAATCGAAGCTAGTAGACCAGCCGCACACGTGACGACGAACTTGCGCGAGCGATAACGGGTATCAGGGCCGCGCTGTTCGTCGTTCATGCTGTGGGCGCTCCCAACACGTAAAAGAGCGAGCACGCCAAGCGAAGTCTCCTAACTCATACCTAGCGTGCTCGCTAAGGGGGACGGCTCACCTCCGTCCATCTCAAACGCCGGGCACAAAAAAGCCCGCAACTCTTGCGGGCTCTTCCGTGTCACTTCTGGCGACTTTGGCAGAAATATAGCGCTCGGGCGGAGTCGCGTGGAAAGTATTTATACGATTTTTTCGGCGTCGATCTGATCGGCGATACTTTGCACTGCCTTGCGGCGTATCGCCGTCACCCGCTGGCACGACAATCCGAGTTCGCGGGCGATCGCGGTATCGCTTGCGCCGTCCTGATAACTCCGAATGATCACAGTGTGTTGTGTGCTGTCATTGGAGCGCAAACCCGCAACGGCGCGATCAATCAGCAGGTGCTCGTCGTCGCTAAGTCTTAGGCCCGCAGATAGCTTTGGGTCGCGCTTGCGTTTTAGGGGTTTCTGCATTCTCCGCGCGAAGGCTGAAGCATTAGGCCACCACAGACGCTCAGGGATCTCACCCCCAGATGATCGGCCCCAGGCCTGTAGCACCTCCTGCGCCGCGTGTGCATTCATCCCAGCGCCCTGATGATGTCGATTCGCTTGAAGCACTGCTCAATCTCCTCATTGGGACGGCTCGCAGTGCCCGACAAATGCTCGCGTTCCTCGCCGGGAAAGCCCGCCCGCAGCCTACGTATCCGCGCCGTCAGGGTGTCGATCGCCAGCGCGCGCGTTTCCTCGTTGGCAATCAATTTCATAGGCGGGGCAACACCTCCGGAAGCTCAAGGGGCTCTATGTTCCAGAGAGTGATGACCGCTATACCTGGCGGGACCCTGGGGAACATCCGAGTTCGCTTGTCTTTAATCTGCGAGTCGTCTTCGTAGACCCCGCCATAGGTCAGAGCATCGAGCAGCGCTTTGGAGAAGTTGTCCGAATCCCGCACCGCGGCCGTTGGTGGATACAGGTCGAGCGTGCAGGCCAGAGTGCCGTGCAGTTTCTTGCGCGGCTTCCGCTGTAGGCAGTAGCCGTAAACCTGGGTCCGGTACTCCCTTCCCCGCTTGGAGATCAGCACGCGTTGGCGCCCTTTGATAGTCACTCGCCTCCAGTAGTGGTTGGAAGACGGCGGGAACGGGACGACGATTCTGGTCTCAGTCATCGCGGATAGCTTTGCCCGAGCATTCTTCGGCGTAGTTCGGCGGCTTGTTGCCTAATTGCGCTATCGAGCGCTTCACGGATGCGGGCCTCTGCGGTCGGGGCATACTCCACGGGAATTTCGAAGGTTATTTCGACAGGGTCAGCTTTATGCTCGCGAACTTTGCGAGGAGTCCATCCCGTTGCGGCTGCTATGTCTTCCCAGGAAGCGTCGCGATCTTTGGCGATGCGCAAGCAGTCGGAGCGAAACCCCCAAAAGGCGCCCGGTGTGTCGCATTCGAGATCGGTGATTACGAAACTTTCAATCTGTGCGCGACGAACTACACGCGTGTGCATACCGACGAGGTGCGGGTTCGAGAAGGTACGCACAACCACCACGGGATCGCCTGAGCGCAAGGGTTTGCCATCGCAGTCCCTGCCGAGAATCCCGCGCCATCGGTCAAGTCTTTGAATCATTGGGCCCCCTGCTCACGTGTGTGATTGATCTGGATTGATTGCAGGATCGGGTTCGGGGCGGAGCCGTCATTGGGATGAATCTCGCCAAGAAAAAAATCCCAATTTCTTGTGTATTCTTGTGTACTTTTGTGTAGGAGTGTGTATAATTAAACACATGGACAGCAAGCAGCTCATCAAGAAACTCAAAGCCGAAGGCTGGATCAAGGTGGGCGGCAAGGGTGACCACGAAAAGTTCAAGCACCCCAGCAAACCAGGCCACGTAGTTGTCCCCCACCCCCGCAAGGATTTCCCCAAGGGGACGCTGAGAAGCATCTACCGGCAGGCCGGATGGGACTGGCCACCGAAGTGAGCTGCCAAAGGAGGACCCATGCTCTACCCCGTTTACATCCATCAAGGTGATGATCGCCACGCCCATGGCGCCACCATCGTCGACTTCCCCGGCTGCTTTACCGCAGTCGATGATTGGAGCGACATCGCCGACAGCGTCCAGGAGGCCGTTGAGGTTTACTGCGAGGGCGAGGATATGGAAATCCCCACCCCTACCGATCTGAGCGCACTCGTCGAACTCGAAGAGGCCGGGGAATACGAAGGCGGTACCTGGGCGATGATCGACATCAACGTGGACAAGCTCGACACAAAGAAAGAGCGGGTCAATCTCTCGATTTCGCGGAGCGATCTGCGGGAAATTGACGACTACGCCGAGAGCAAGAATATTCGGCGATCGCCATTCATGGTTGCCGCAGCGCTGAAGGAAGTTCGAGGCGGCTGACGTTTCGAACGCAACACTCATCCGAATAGCCTGCCCTGTGCATGAGCGCCCTCAATTCGCTTGCACGCGATGTCGAAGTACTCGGGCTCGATCTCGATACCGATGAACTTGCGTCCTAGGTTCGCGCAGGCCACGCCTGTCGTGCCGCTACCAAGGAACGGGTCAAGGACAGTGCCACTTGCAGGGCAAATCTCGAGCACCTGCTCAACCATCTTTTGCGGTTTCTGCGTGATGTGCTCTTTGTCACGCTCTACGGCGCAAGAAAGGAGACCAGGTAGGCACCCAACCCCGCGCTCCTGCGGGAGTGGGCCCGCACTGCCCCAAACAATGTACTCACACTGTGAGGCAAACCGTCCCACGTGCGGCCGGCAGGCAGGTGTTTTATCCCAAGGCACAAGCCCCCGCCACACGTAGCCGGCGCCCTGCAAAGCGTCTGTAGTGCTGGGAAGCTGCCGCCAATCCGTGAACAGACAAGCCACGGATCCGGGCTTGCTGGCCGCCAACGCGCGGCCGAGCCAGATACAGCACCACTCCACGAAGGCGCGCTGATCGCGGTTGTCGCCGCTGAACTCTGGGCGCTGTACCAGCGTGCCGGTGAGGACGTACTTGTCCGAGGTCTTCTGCACGCGATCGCTGCGGAACGCGCCGCCGCTGCTGTAGGGCGGATCCGTGATGACTGCGTCGACATCGCTGAGCATCGGTAGTATTTCCAGACAGTCGCCGCGGTACAGCGTCGCATCGCCGATTTCAACCTTTTCGTAATTGCTGCTCAACGGGGGCGCTCCTGGTTGCGCGTGCGTTCCACGTGGATCAACTCAATAATCGCGTTGCGTGCGTTTCGGACGAAACCTTCGTCGCCAGACATCGCCCACTGGCAGATGTTGATGAGGGCTTCTCCTTCGTGGCCCGGGATGCTGTTGGCATCAATGAATTCGGCAACCGATATGATTTTTCCCATATCGAAGTGCTCGGCGAGGAGCCTGCGTGCCTCTCCAGCGCGGGCCGCTGAGTCCAGCAAGAATTCACAGTGATGCACCGCCTTGCTTAGGTCCTGCCTGCCGCCCTTGCTCTTCCACCGGCACGCATACTTGGAGATCACCGCTTCATGGCCAAACAGTAGGTATGAATCCCAGAGAACGACGGGCTGGATCGCCATATCGTTGTAGTGGGTGCCGCCCACCTGGTAGGAATCGGTTCTGCGGAGTTTCATGGTGCACCCACCCCCGCCAGCAGCCCCGGGGTCCACTTCCGCCGCAGGAGCATCTGCGCTTTGCTGCACAGTGGTATCCCGTAGTAGCGCCAGTCCTTGCGGTTACCGTTGCGCGCGCGTTGGCGGCCGACCCTGCCTTCGGCGCGCATTGCGTCCAGCGCGTCTGCGACGTCGTGGATCGGCGCACGGACCTTGTCCGCGAGTGTGCTCACCTTGAACGGCTCGCCGCTTCGGAACATCGCCTGGCATTCGATCCGTTCTCGAAGTGTCTTGCGGCTTGTCTCAGTCATCCCTCGCGCTCCGCCCAACTGGTGTCGGTCAGATCCTGTTCTATGGTCCTGTCGCGCGTTCGTTGCGGCGAATTCATCCCCACCACTTTGTGGCCCCAACCGATCTCGGCTTTTTTGAACATGTCGTCGCGCCACTTCTGGATCCAGTCAGGTTTTGCATCGCCTCGTTTGCGCCAGTAGTCGACGAACTCGCGGGTCGCGACCGTCAGATCGATGTGCTCAAGGCCGTTTGTTCTCGCCCAATCGCGCATATCCGTGGTCAACGCGAAGTCCGCGGGGATCGGGCGCACCTCCCCCGGTGCACCGTGATCAGCTGACGAGTCACCCACCCCAATCGCAGGAGGAGGCCACACGCCGTCCGGCGGGTGCTCCGGTTCTCCTGGCTCCTGGTTGGTGGTTTCTGGTTCTTGGTTCTTGGTTAGGCTTTTTTCTGGAGGCGGGTCGCTTCCGACTGGCTTGTCTGAAAAACCCACTGGGTTTTGTTTGGGTTTCTTCTTTGCCCGATTCGCTTTTTTTGGCCTGCCGCCCTTCTTGCCGTTTTCGGCGTTCTTCTGGCACGTTCCGCGATACTCCGCGATGTCCTCGGCGATGTGCTTCTGGACGTACTTGCCGTCCTGCCCCAGGGTGAAGAATCGGCCGAGCACAAACTCGACAGCCTCCACCTCCTCCGTTGTTGATGCCCACGTCCACTCGATCGCGTCATCCCTCGTGGGGAAATCTTCGCGGTCGTAGCAGCTGTCCATCAGGAGGTTGTAAGCGCCGTGCTGGACCATCGACAGGCGTCCGGCTTTGCGCATGTAGTCGCCGATGTGTTTCTTGTACCAATTCATCCGGGCAAAGCTGCCCTGGGAATAGGTGCCGTCTCTCCGGCTGTCACGTCTGATGCGGGGCGGGTTCTCCCCACGGCTTTGCTCACGGGCTGTGTGGACGCACGGACGTTCGCGCCCAATCTGGTGCCGTGACACCGCTGCTGGTCGGGTGCACTTGCTCGTTCTCTCCCAGAAGCCACGCCTCGATGTAACCCTGTGCACACCGGCGTCGATTCAATTAAGTGCCCGTCTCTCCGGGCTGTCACACCACGCCGACCAGGTGTCGGTCCACTGGCGATGCCCCGCACCAGGTCAGGCCGACGGCATACGATCCGCCGGGTTTGCATTGGGTGCCGCGCTCTCACGGCAGTCACACCACTGTGCAGGTGTCGCCCCTTGTGCGGCGGCGCCAGGGTGCATGGGCTTACGCTCGTCCGGCAGTCTCCCCATGCTCTACTGCTCAGCACACCTCCCCTCGTGGGCCGCCTCTCTGGTATCTGGCGCCGGTCTTTCCCGGCCGTCACACCATTGCGCAGGTGAAGCGATCCTCCGGTACGCTGTGAGCACCACACCAACAGCAGCGGAGAGATTCGATGCGCGGCTTTCGCTACAAGACACGCAAAGGAACGTTTTACATTTGGCAGCTCAGGGACGGATGGCACCCGTACTTCGATGACGAAGATCTCGGGTGCTACGCCACCGCTCAGACCGCTCTGGATGACCTCGCAGGGGGTCATACGTTCTTCCCCTCCTCCGGCGTCGATCCTTCAACCTGTGGCTTGCCTGACGAAATCGGGGAGTGGGATCCGGTGCGGGCAAGGCAGGCGTAGATTGCGTCCGCTAGCCTTCGAGCGTCGTACGTAGACAGCCGGAAACGCGCTGGAGGCCCACCTCCTGCAGGATCAAGCGATATGCCAATCGATTCGGTGTCTCCACCAGGGATGCAGCCGCGCCAGGTAGCACGCTGGTACGACTTCGGGAAGCGGTGCTCGTCACTCATGAGAGCACCTCGGCGTCGATAGAGCGTCGAAGTCGTCGGGCGCTATGCACAGCTGCGCAGCGACGATCCTGAAAACGCAGAAGCAGAGGGCCAGATCTTGGAACCCGCGATGCGGCCGCAATCACGTTGCGGAGTAGCTCTCTCCGAGTTAGACCCGTCACGCGAACCGGGGCGCTATGAGTTGGACAATCCGGATCAAGGGACTCTGCAGTAGCAGCGAATATCGTCATGCCCTGCCCGCTCGAAGCTGCTCAAACTCAGCGAAGTGACTGAGCTTCAGCTCGAGCTCCGCATTCTTTGCGCGTTCCTGCGCCAGTTCTTCCTCAAGCGCGGACTGGAGCCGCTCCAGACGATAGCCCTGGTGATCAGCAAGCCAGATCAGCGGGATCTCGTTGCCGCACACTTCCATCAGTGCAACGAGTTTGTTGTCGGGGAAGTTAGCCGTGCCTTTCATCATCCGGCTGAAATGGCCTGGATCTATCTCAAGTTCGGCGCAGATCTGGTCGTGGTTGAGACCACTCGCCTGGACACACAGGATGATCGCCGCGGAGTAGCTCGGTTGCTGCCTAATCACCTGCATAGACACGGCTGGCACCGGGTCTCTGACTACCTTCAGATCGAGGCGTGGTTGGTGTCCGTCAATCCCGCTCAAGATTATTGACTCCACTTGACGGTCCCCTTCGGGGTAAAAAAAACCGCTGTAGGAGCGGTCTCGGCTTAGTGGTCTGAATTTTTCTAAGCGGCGTCGGCGCGCTTGGTTATCTCTTTGAGCTCACTGAGCGACACCGTCTGCCCGTCTTCATCAACGAATATCTGGCGATCCGAATTCAGCATTTGCCAGATCGCACCCTGCGTAAGGCCTGCCCGCCTCGCAGTGGTGGTTTGCCCATGTTCTTCGACGTAGTCCTGTAGTGAGCGCTTCTCCATGACGGAGAAAATAGCGCTGCTATTCGCGCAAGTCAATAGCTGTGCTGTTTGCTGTTCAACTAGCGGGGCTATTCACTATGCGCGTGAGCAAACGCAAACCACTTACTGACGAAGAACGGGCGGAAAAAGAGCGCTTTCGGAAGGCTTTTGATCGCAACAAAAAAGCGTGGGAGAAATCAAACGACGGACGGTTAACGCAGCAGCGGCTTGGTGAAATTGCTGGGGTCGCGATTCAAGGAGAACCATATACGCAAGGCATGGTTTGGCAGTACTTGTCACCTGAGCAGGACACGAGAATGCCAGTGAAGTTCGTTCAGTTTGTTGCGTCGATGCTCGGCTTTGATCCGGCTGTTGTGGGGCCGGGCTTCGCTGTGCCAGATTACCTAGTCCCAAAGGCGAAATTCCCTGCAGCGATCGGTGCTCCAACGTATGTTGCAAAAACTCTTGAATCAGACGAGGCAGCGATGTACTCCATGATGGAGACATTATCCACGGATAAGCTCATTGAGTTTTTGGCGACAACCGCCGCGACTCTGGACGAAGCTGATCAGATTCAACTTGCGGAGCGCGTCCTTGAGAGCGCTCGCAAAGGTCTTGCATCGAAGTAAACATTGCTTGTTTCTTCGCATCATCGGCCATCCGGTAAATAACCATGATGCATTCAATCAGCTCTCGCTTCCTAGACACCTTTGCTCCTTCACGTGTCGAATTTGGAGACCGGATTTGAGTGCTTCTCCTAGATTTTCGAGCTTCCCCTGCACCTCAAAGCAGGCTGCGCGTGTCGAGAGTTTTCTTGCAATTCATATCCGTAGGCAATCAACGCTAGACAGGAAGATAGCCTTTATCAAACTGAGAAATATGCACACGTTGGGCTTTGTGACACGCGCCGCACGACAAGAAAACTTCATGAGAGGACTTTGAGAATGACTACACAGAGATGGAAACGACCGCTCGTTGCCATTCTTTTCCAGTGTGCCGTTTTTTCAGTTGATGACGCCGGTGCACAGTCAGTTTTTAAGTGCGAGGGAGAGAATGGCGAAACAGTCTTTAGTCAGCGCCCCTGCTCAGAGTCCGCCGAAACCGTAGAAGTCGCTCCCACTAATAGCAGTGCACCTCCAAGCGCAGAGGCGGGAAGAGTCTACTCGGAAAACGCACAACAACGCCGGTTTGACCAAATCGATCGCCGGTATGAAAGAGAGATCAGGCAAATCGAAGAGGATTCATGTAGGCGAGCCCAGAGTAGATTGGCCAGCGCCCAAGACCGATGGCGCCAGGTTAAGCGCTCTGGATACACAGCGGGCGATGAGAATTATTACAACCAGATAATCCGCGACAGGCAAACATTCGCTGACGAAATGTGCCGATGAAACTACTCAGCGCCGCTAAGCCAGCGCCTCGAGTTTCCCACCATCCGACCGACAATTAAAAATAGCAAAGCTATTGACCTGAAATAATAGCTTAGCTATTCTTTTGCTATGCCCAATCGAATGGACATGGCACATGACCGCATCAATCTGCGCTTCTCTGCTGTTTTCTCAGCGTTTCCTCGTCGAGACCATCTCCGCGAATGCCGCGGGAGAGTTCGGCGCAAAGGCCTCTGACCCGAAGGCTCCACGCAATTTCCACGTCGCGGTTCTCACATATGGAACTCGCGCATGAAGCACGACGATGCGCAAGAAAGGTTCAACCATGGCGCGGAACTCGTCGCTTCGTTTCTCGCTGGGTTCTTCGTCGCCATTGCCCTCTCGCAGATCATTGGGGAGGCACTGAGGTGGCCCCTTGGAAGCTGAAACGCCGAGAAGCCCAAAGGATTCTTCTGGTCGCCGAGGTGAAGGCTCAGCGACAGAAAGCGGCACAGCTGTGCGCCAAAAATCACGCGATCGCCGTTCGAAAAAGCGGACGCAAGGCCGCGTGAGTAAGTGGCAGCGCGGTCGGTGGAAGTGGTTGTGATGCGCCCGGAAGACTGGATTGCGACCAGCATGGACGGCGAACCCTGGACGTGGGACCCCTTCAACCTGGACGGCGACGCGGTGGCCTGCGATGGCACCGCCATCGTCTGCTTCCCGGGTCGCGGCGGCGAGTTCGCAGATCCTCAGTTCTACAACGGTCAATACGCGGCCAAGAAAATCACCAAGGATCTGGAGTACGCCGCGAGTGTTGAGGTGGTGCCCGCCACCTCTCTGAAGGATCTCGGTCTGACCGACGAGCACTACACCCGTCTGGCGGAAGAGCCGCACCTCCACCTGCTCATCGAAGAGCGGCGAATCATCTTCCACGTCATCGATCCCGAAGCCAGGGTGCTCCAGGCCTATGGCGTGATCTACAAGGGCGCTGCGGCGTGAGTGATGAAGCGGTCCGGCCCTCCCCAGCGCAAGACGCCCCTGCGGCGCACCACCGGCATGAAAAGGTCGCGCATGCCCAGGCGCGCCAGGAAGAAACGTCGCATGGGTAAGCCGAACCCGCGCTGGGAGTGCCGCGCCTATCTCGACTGGGTCAAGACGCAGCCTTGCATGATGACCGGGCTTCCCGCCGACGACCCGCACCACATCATCGGTGTCGGTGGCCTGAGCGGAATGGCGCTCACGGCTCCGGACTGGGCAGCCATGCCGCTGACCCGGGGCGCGCACGACCAGATCGGCCAGGACTCGGAGCTCTGGGCTCAGCAGTGGGAATGGGTAGCCCGCACCCTCGGCAAGGCGATCGAGGAAGGCGTGCTCGTGTTTCGGGGCACCTCCGATGGCTGAGCACCGCATGCATGGGAATTCCCGGGCAGCGTATGCCGCCATGGTCGACAACCTGCCGCACCGCCGGCGTGAGGTCTGGGCATCTATCAAGTATCTCGGCAAGGCAACGCGACAAGAGGTCGTGACCCACTCCGGAATCCCGATCAACAGCGTCACGGGACGTGTCCGCGAGCTGCTCGATGCCGGGCTGGTCTGCGAGTGCGGCCAGACTCAGCCGACACGAAAAGGACAGACACCGTGCGCGCTTCTTCGAGTCGTCGATGCCGGTGAGTACGTCCAGCCTGCGGCACCACCACCGAAGACAAATCTACATAAGCACCAGAACAAGGCAGCGCTCCTGCACTGGGCCGAGCAGAAGTGGCACAGGGAGGTCGGCGGGCGCCCGCTCGACTACCCATTGCGTCGCACGTTGGACCGCGCCTGGCGCGAAGTCATCCGGTTTGCCGGCGGCAACGACATCGAACTCGTGGGCCAACCCCATGACGTGCTCAGAGCTGCGGAGAAAGCCCGGGCTACACAAGCGGAGATTCCCCTGTGAAGCTGCCTGTCCCAGCTGAAGCCATGGAAGACTGCGGCGCCATTCTCGGCCGGCGCGGCGCCGGAAAGTCCGGGGCAGGCCGGTCCCTGCTCGAGCATGAGCTCACCGCCGGCCACCGGTGCTGCGTCATCGATCCCAAGGGGGACTGGTGGGGCATTCGCATGAACCCTGACCAGTCGGCCTCGGACTTCGAAATTCCTATATTCGGCGGTGTGCATGGCGACGTCCAGCTCACCGAACATATGGGTCCGACCCTGGGTGAAACCGTCGCGAAGCATGACTTGTCGTGCCTGGTCGACATATCGGAATTCCCGTCTCAGGCAGCCATGCGGCGCTTCATGCTGGGATTCACGCAGGCGCTCTATCGCCACAACCGGGCACCGCTCACGCTGTTCGTCGACGAGGCCGACCAGCTGGCACCTCAGACCGTGCCTGCGGACATGGCGAAGCTGCTCCACTCCATGGAAAAGCTGATCCGCCTTGGCCGGCAGCGCGGGATATTCATGTGGATGCTCACGCAGCGGCCGCAGATCCTCAACAAGAACCTGCTAAGCCAGGCTGAAACCCTCATCGCCATGCGGATGGTGGCGCCCCACGACCGCAAAGCCATTCAGGACTGGCTGAACGCGCACGATCCGGACGAGGCGAAGAAGATCATCGGCACCTTGCCGAAGCTCAGCGTTGGCGAGGCGATGGCCTGGGTCCCTGCGGTGGACTTCCTCGAGCGCGTCCAGTTTCCGATGTTCACCACCTACGACAGCGGGCGCACCCCCAAGCACGGTGAGACGCGCGCCGATGTCGCGCTGCCTTCTATCGATCTTTCAGGCGTCGAGAGCCTGCTCGGCGATGCTGTCGCAGCCAGCGAAGGGCAAGAGCAACAAGCAGACACCGACGCTACTCGCTACGCGAGCACGCTGCGGCAGATGATTCAGGAGCTGACGGAAGAGCTACGACAAACACAAGAGCAACTGCGGGCTGCTGAGGCTACGATCGCCAACGTCCGCGCCGCCGTGTCTTCGTCTCCAGTGCCGGCAGGCGGTACCTCCACGGCAGTGAACGCCACCTCAAAGCAAGCCCCAGCGGCTGCCGCCGCACCCCCGGCTGAAAAGGGCCAGAAGCTTGGTCCCGAACGCAAACCGCTGAAGGCGCTCTGCGGAATTTATCCCGGAGGCCTGACGGAGGCGCAGTGGAGCGTCGCTGCCGGCCTGAAGCGAGGGAGCGGCACCTGGAGCACCTACAAGAGCAGGCTTCGCAAGGGCGGATTCATCGTTCAGCGAGACGGACGCTACTTCGCGACCCAGGAAGGGATCGATACAGCGGGTTTTGTCGAAGTCCCACCCCCGCCGGGATCTGATCGAGCCCTCTGGTGGGCGGGTCGACTCAAGTCCGTCGATCGGATGGTCCAGGCGCTCATCACCGCATACCCCGCGTGGACTTCTCGTGACGATCTGGCGAACCAGCTGGGCCTCGCGGCATCTGGCGGGACGTTCAGCACCTACCTATCCCGGCTTTCTGGCCCGGGCGTCATTGAACGCGATCGAGAGCGCGGCATCCGCCTGAGCGCCGAAGTCATGGAGGCCTCGTGAACGACTCCGAATTCCTACACCTGGTGCACCGCACGCGGGAAGCACAGGCCACTCCCGGAGACGTCACACAGATGATGGCGAGGTACTACGAGAGACAGGTCAATGCGTGGCTGGACTGGATTAGAGCGAGGATTAGGCATGAACGGTTTGGAGTTAGAGGCGCTTGAGGTGCCGGTTCGTTCGCTGACTATCAACGGTGAACGCCTGGGGCGCTTTGACGTGAAGGAAACGTGGCGCAATTTTGAGAGATGGTATTCCGTCAATGCTGGTGAGCTGATCGTGATGCGTGATAGCGCTGACCTCGTTGAGAACGTCTTCGCGCGGTTCGGTCGGATCAACTCTCCTACAAAGCGTAGCGTTTCGCTCGTAGCAGCAACGCCGGCGCTTCTTGAACGCATTCGATGCTTGGTAGACGTGCCAGATGCACGTGCCGATGAAGGCCCTGCGGATATTTGGCTGTCACCAGACGACGGATCACCACTCATTGATCGCACCTGCTTCAACGAGCACCTCGACAAGATCTATTGGAACGGCAACGAGTGGCTCTACAGCGAATCCAACAGTCCGGCTCCTGCGCCCGAAAAGTTTGCCTACTTCGCGGAACTTGAGGCTCTCGTGCGACCTGCTGGAGCCGAATCATGAAGTTCGTGGCACAGACCATCCGCGACTACGTAGAGAGCGGTGTCATGCCGTGGGAGGACGCAGCGTGAACCCGGGGGCGTATCGGCATAGCACGCAGTTTGGTCTGTCCTTCGACGAGCTCCTAGTCGACAACTTCGCCGGCGGTGGCGGCGCGAGCACCGGGATCGAGATGGCCATGGGCCGGCCGGTGGACATCGCCATCAACCACGACACCACCGCAATCAGCATGCACACCGTCAATCACCCCCAGACGACGCATTATCTGGACGATGTGTGGCAGGTAGATCCGCGCAAGGTGGTCGGCGGGCGCCCGGTGGGGCTGGCCTGGTTCTCTCCGGACTGCACGCATCACAGTAAAGCTCGAGGCGGCAAGCCGGTGAGCCCCCGGGTTCGTGGCCTGGCGTGGGTCGTCCTGAAGTGGGCCGGCTTGGTGCGGCCCCGGGTCATCATGCTGGAGAACGTCGAGGAGTTCGAGGATTGGGGACCACTCACCCGCACCCGCAAACCGTGCAAGCGCCGCCGCGGCATGATCTTCGAGCGATTCGTCAGTCAGCTGCGGGATCTGGGCTACGCCGTCGAATGGCAGCAGCTGCGGGCCTGCGACTACGGCGCACCCACCATCCGGAAACGACTATTCCTGATCGCACGCCGGGACGGCCTGCCGATCGTATGGCCAGAGCCTACCCATGGCCCCGATCGAGAGCACCCGTACAGGACGGCCGCCGAGATCATCGACTGGTCTGTGCCCTGCCCTTCGATCTTCACTCGGAAGCGGCCCCTGGCCGAGAACACCATGCGTCGCATCGCCAAGGGCATCCAGCGCTTCGTGATCGAAGCTGAGCAGCCCTTCATCATCAACACCCGCAACGGTGAGCGGCCTGGTCAGGACCCACGCATACGGTCCACTCTGGAGCCCTACTGGACCGTAACGGCCGCCGGGAGCCAGGGCGCGATCGTAGACGCCACCTTGGCGCCGTTCCTAACTGAGCACGCCAACGCCAGCTCGCAGCGGGTTTTTAATGCCCAGGAGCCGCTACGCACGCAGGTCGCCGGCATCAAGGGCGGTCACTTCTCTCTGTGCACTGCGTTCCTGGCAAAACACTTCGGCGGCATGGTCGGTGTCCCGGTGGAAACACCACTACCCACCACCACCACGAAGGGCTGCCAGACCCAGCTGGTCACCAGCAACCTAGTCAAGCTCCGCAACAACCAGTTCGGGCAGCCAGTAACAGAGCCTATGCCGACGATCACCGCCGGCGGCGGGCATGTCGGAGAGGTGCGCGCGTTCCTGCTGAAATACTACGGCACGAACATCGGCAGCCCCGCGAACGAGCCGCTGCACAGCATCACCGCGCGCTCCCGCTTCGGCCTGGTACTGATCCACGGCGAGCCCTACCAGATCATCGACATCGGCATGCGAATGCTGAAGCCGCACGAACTCTACGCGGCGCAGGGCTTTCCGCTCGACTACATCCACGACCGCACCGCGGACGGAACACCGCTCACGATCACCGAACAGGTGGCGAAGTGTGGAAACAGTGTCTGCCCGCCGGTCGTCGAGGCGCTGGTGCGAGCGAACGTCCGCGACCAGTTGGGCACCGCGAGGATCGCCGCATGAACCACGGCCAGCGCCTCATCGTCACCAATGCCCTAGGACAGGAGCGCCGACTCAGCAAGAAAGATCGGGACTTCATCAACGGGATGCGCGCTCGAGACCAGCGAGATCCCCACTACGAACTATCAGGCCCGCAGAACAAGTGGCTGGCCGATATACAGCAGAAGTTGGAGCGATAGATGAGAGCCACAAGCCCCCGCACCCAACCCATACCCATCCTGACCAGGCTGGGATGGGCCTACGTGGCCGCAGCACTCTTTCTGGTGGTCGTGGTGCCCGTGTTGGTGGCTTCGAAATTGGTATGAGAGTGAGCGGGACGATTGCAGTCTGGTTTTCCTGCGGCGCTGCCAGTGCGATTGCTGTGCAGGAGACGCTACGGCAATACCCCGATGCGACCGTGCGAGTCGTGAACTCACCGGTGCTTGAGGAGGACCCCGACAACCGCCGATTCGCTGACGATGTCGCCGAGTGGCTAGGCGTCAAGATCGAAACCGCGTGTAACCCCAAGTATCCAGGCCATTCAGCTGTCGACGTGTGGGAACAGCGGCAGTTCATGTCATCGCCCTATGGGGCGCCATGCACGCTAGAGCTGAAAAAGGAAGCGCGCCGGCAATGGGAGGCAGCGAACCCCGTCGATTGGCACGTACTGGGCTTTACCTACGAGGAGTCGGCGCGGTTTGAGCGATTCAAGGTCACGGAGCGGGACAATGTGCTTCCCGTGCTGATCGACGCCCGTCTCACCAAGCCAGATTGCTTCGCTCGGCTTGTAGAGGCGGGGATCAAGCTGCCTGCCGTGTATGCCATGGGATACCCGAATGCCAACTGCATCGGGTGCGTGAAGGCCACCAGCCCCACTTACTGGAACCATGTGCGGAAGCATCACCCCGGCGTGTTTGCGGCGAGAGCGCAGCAATCCGCCAGGCTCGGCGTTCGTCTAGCCCGATATAGAGGCGATCGGGTTTTTCTTACCGACCTGCCAGCCGAAGCCCAAGGCGACCCGCTCACGAACATGCAGTCGGAATGCGGGCTTTTCTGCGAGGAGTGACTTGTGTTGATGGCTTCTAGATTTACGTGAGGTAGAGATATGGCAGACATAACCGCAAGGCAACTTATTGAGGGCGTGGCAGAAGAAAGCGCCGCGACCGAAAGGCCGCAGACCGAAACGTTGGACCGTTTGTATCTCGAATGGTCTCAGTTCACCGGCGCACGCAACACCCGTGAGATAGAGCTTGCCCGCGAAATCGAGAATCTGCGCCGTCTTCTCAACAACTGGCTGGCTTGGTTTGAAAGCGGCGGGGGAACTACCGGCGCACTCATTCCAGAAAGCTGGAAGGCTTTGCAGACTCAAAGGCCTGCGGACGCACCGTCGAGGACAGCGACATGAACGGAGAAACCACAACAGTAGCGCAGGCCCTGCGCGCCTACGCAGATCACCTTGAGGAGATTGACCCGGACTCCACCGGGCCGAATCACCAGGACCCGGGCTACGCAAGTGAGCCGCACGTCGCGATCCTCGCCGCTTATGGCCAGGCGAATAAGGAGTTCAAGGAACGCACCGCCGGGTCTACAGGGCGCGCTGGTGGTTCGAACCTGGAAGCGCTGACGTGAGGAGAGAGTGATGGAAGTGATACCTGCATTTTTATTAGGCGTTCTGGTCAGCCCTTGGTTCTTCGGCGGGGCGATGCTTCTGCTACTGATCAGCGAGTACCACGAGAGCGGCTGGACGTATTTGCTGTTCGTCATAGCTGCCGCATCGCTGATGCTTCTCACGGGTGTGCGACCGCAGTGGTGGTGGCTGCCAACCTATCCGATCGTTGGCCTTCTCTGGTCGTTCTGGCGGTATCGCAGGTTCGTGGCTTATCGCCTGGAGCATCGAACCAAAACCGTCTTCGGCAATGAGCGGAGCGTTGATGATGTAGTCGAAGAGTGCGCCATCAACAAAAACCTGGACCGCGCCGCGTACTGGATTCTCTTCTGGCCCACCAACATGGTGGTGCATGCAACACGAGATCTCTGGGACCTCCTCATTGAGTTCATCAAGACCAAGCTGGCGCACCTCTACCAGGAGATTCAGGACGCCGAAGTCGAGAAGTACAAAGCGCGGGAAGAGCAATGACCCCCTATCTACTTCTATCGGCGTTGGGGGTGGTGGGATGAGCGATTCAGAATGCGCGGTTGCGCCGATGAGCGTCAAAGCTCAGCGCGACTTTCTCTTGTTGGTCATCAGAAAGATACATGGGTACAACGGATCGTGCGCAGACCAATTTAAAGGTTTCGCCCTTGGTATTTGCGAGAACGCTTTGGCGAAAGTGGACGCACCCCCAGCGGTGTCTGAGCAATGAGCAAAGCGATCGAGGACATCGCCGCAGAGCGGAAGCGGCAGATTGAGCAGGAGCGCTGGACTCCGGAGCACGACGACTCACACGACGGTGGCGAATTGTGTGCAGCTGCTGCCTGTTACGCGGCCACGGCGGCATCTAAACAGCTGTACTCAAGCAGCGACGACACTGCCATCGCTATCACGATCCTCACCGGGAGAATCTGGCCGTGGGGGAACAGGTGGTGGAAGCCCGGGACCGTTCGCCGAATGCTCGTCAAGGCTGGAGCACTGATCGTCGCTGAGATCGAACGCCTGGATCGCGCCGCTGCTGCGGACGCACCCCCAGTGGAGGGAGAGTGATGGCAATCATTCGCCGCCAAGAGCCGGATCCCGTCAGCGTCGAATGGACAGAGGGCCGCATCGGATCGCTGCTCAACACCCATCTTTTCCGGCGCGATTACCTGGTGGTGGTTCCAAACTGCCACTTTGCCAGCTACGAAGCCGACCTTCTGGCCGTGTCCAAGAACCTGCGGCTTGTCGATGTAGAGATCAAAATCAGCCGATCCGACCTTAAGGCCGATGCCAAGAAGGGAAAATGGCAAGGCGGCGACCGATGGGAGTTCTGTGATCAAGAGAAGCGCCACGTGCGTGCCGGCACATGGTCTACCGATTGGCCTCCACGCATCTGGAAGCACTACTACGCAATGCCAGCGGAGATATGGAAAGACGAGCTGTTCGAGTGCCTGCCTTCCGAGAAGAGCGGAGTGCTGCTACTTCGTCACGACGGCATGCACTTCATTTGCAGAGTTCATCGGCCGGCCAAACCTCAGCGCAACGCAGCGACGCTCACGAACGAGGAGGTCGTCAACGTGGCGCGCCTGGCATCGCTCAGGATGTGGAGCGTTATTGAGAAGCGGGAACCCGCACCACCAGCGAAGGAGGAAGCGGAAGCCGATGACTGGGCCATCTAACACCTCAGATAAAGCCACCTGTACCACCGATCCCCAGGTGACGTGCCCACCTCACCCTACAAAGAGAGAGGGACCCGATGTGAGTGACGAAGACGCAATCTGCGGCGAGCTGATCATGCAGGGCAACATCCACACGGTAGACGATCCCGCTGGATCAGGTGCCTCTAAGGTAGCGACAGGGCATCCCATGGCCATTCTGGTGCAGTTCGAGAGCATCGAGGACATACGGCAAGCCGTCCAGGATGGCCGGTGTACGTTCACATGGAGGTAATTGTGAGTGACGTGAGCTACGAAGAACGCTACAGGGGCTTAAACCATGCTGGCGCTCTGGAATTTCTCAAGAAGCTAGCGCGTGAGTCTGGCAACGGCGCAGACGGTGAAACCATCCTGTGGGCAGCGGATCGCATCGAGCACCTCCAATCCACCGTCTCAGTGCTGCAGGGGAGGCTCAATGAAGTTACCGCTGACCTGGAAGGGGCGGCGAAGGATCGGGAGCGGTTGGAATGGATGCTGCGCACGGAGGCTCGGGTGGTTCGTCTATATGGCAATGGCTATGCCGTTACTTGGTATGACGAGGATGACGATGAAACAGAGTACCGATTTCCCGACGCCGGCACAGCGGAAGAGGCTCTAGAGCTAGCCATGCAAACAGCGCAACAGGATGGTGAAGACCGTGAGTGAATTCGATGGACATACTACGGGGCCGTGGACGCTCAGCTCAGATGCCAATGGAGACGTGTTTGTTTCGGGCAAAGATGGCGCTCATGTTTGTGACCTGTGGATGCACGTTCAAAACTACAATTCAGACCCCGACATAAAACTAATCCTGGCGGCACCTGAGCTT
>JBCDIW010000034.1:0-44373 GCA_038748515.1 Pseudomonadota bacterium | reverse complement strand
CGGAAGGAGCGTTTCTCCATCAGCGACTGCAGTAAACGCGGCACACCTCGCGACGAATTTCGCTCCGGCTCAATTCAACACGATTCGATTCAAAAAAAAGATGTAATCAGCAAACGCGGCGCGCCTCGGTCGGTTTCGTCCCGATTCGACGAAGGCTCGACGGAGCGAGCGTGGCCGGGTGAACCGGACGCCGCTCCCTCCGCTCGCTGAGAGGGGGGACGCTCGCTCCGGAAGCAGCGCCCGATTCACCCTACTCAGTGCCACGAGGAGCTCACAGAGTGCTTTGGCTCAAGTCTCGAACCTGGAACGGCGCTGAGCGAGGTGTGCCGTGTTTGCGGAAGGAGCGTTTCTTTATCAGCGACTGCAGTAAACGCGGCGCGCCACGCGACGAATTTCGCTCCGGTTCGATTCGACCAAACGATGGACTCAGCTAAAGACGCGAAGCGAGCCAAAGATCGCCTGAGCCGACGAACCAAAGTCGAAACCGGCCCCACCCCGCAGCCGCTGTTCCCAGCGCTGTTTATCCAAAGGCGACGAAGCTAAGACCAGTACAACGTTGTCCTGATCGCCGGCGCGAAGCAGACCTGTGCCGGGGAAGTAACGTCGCGCCGTCCTCAGCTGCGTTTCGAGGCGCTCCTTTTTGACCGGGAGCAGATTGAGCGCGGCTACCCCGTTCGGGGTCAGGGCGGCGCTGAGTGCCCGGCAGAAAGCTTCGCTGAGCAGCCAGTCCGGCTCCCGGACACCGTCAAACAAATCGCTGAGCACGAGATCCCAGGCGCCGCGGCGGCTCTCGAGGTAGTCGCGGGCGCTGGCCACGATGACGGCTTCATCGGGAGGCAGGGCGAAGTGGGTGCGGGCGATCTCCAGCATCGCCGGGTCCTGTTCAACGCCCGTGACTTCCGCGCCAGGAAGTGCCGACCGGGCGAAGCGCAGCAGAGCACCGCAGCCTGTGCCCAGGTCCAGGATACGCTCGACGCGCGGTGGCAGGGCCGCCGTCAGCGTCATGGCGAGGTGATTGGCGAGCACCGGACGTCGCGGGTTTGCCAGATCCAGGGCGCTTTGCACCGCGCCCGGGGGACTGCAGAGCCAGCGCAGATCACCGCTGCCGTAAACGTCGCGCCCCCGAGCACAGCGAGCGATGCGGTTTTCCGGAGTGCTGCGAGTGAGCAGCTCGGGAAGGGAAACAGGATCATTCATTTGCGTATTCGGGCTGGTGATAGACGTTCCCCGCCAACCGCGGGCCTTTCACCGCGGCCGCCCACCTCCCGCCGGTCTACGCGGGCGGGAACAGGCGCTCCCGCATGGTTTTCAGCTCGATTCGTAGCACTCGGGATTAGCGCAGGAGGGCATGCGCTCTCCCGCGAGGGCCGCCAGTGTATTGATCACGGCCATGTCTGCCATCTTCTCCCGCGTCGCCAGGGTGGCACTGCCGATGTGCGGTGTTGCCACGACGTTCGGCAGACCGAGCAACGGATGATCCGGTGGAACCGGCTCGCGCTCAAAGACATCGAGACCGGCGGCACCCAGGCGGCCGCGACTCAGGGCTTCAGCGAGCGCCGCCTCGTCGACGATACCGCCTCGCGCCGTATTGATAAGCACGGCGTCGGACTTCATCAGACCTAGGCGGCGAGCGTCGATCAGTCCGCGCGTTTCCTCGTTCAGCGCAACGCATATGCAGACGAAATCGCTTTCACGCAGCAGTTCATCGAGGTCCAGAGCATGGACGCCCGCGATTTCGCGCGGGCTGCGATTCCAGCCCAGCACGTTCATTCCGAAGCCGCTGGCACGTCGCGCAAGGGCCTGACCCACGGCCCCAAGACCGACGATACCGAGGGTGGCGCCGGCCACATCTTTGCCAACGAAAAAATCCGGCGACCAGGCGTTCTCCTTGCGCCAGTGTCCACCGCGAACGAAGCGGTCAGCCTCTACGAGGCGTCTTGCCGAGGCCAGGAGCAGTGCGAAACTGGCGTCCGCGGTCGTTTCCACCAGGACACCGGGCGTGTTGCCCACCGGGATACCTCGAGCGCTGGCGGCTGTCACATCAATGTGATCCACTCCCACCGACATAGACGAGATGAAGAGCAGCTGCGGGTTGGCATCGAGAACGGCCGCATCAATGCGATCCGTGAGCATGCAAAGGACGCCCTCACAATCAACAAGTTCTTCCCTGAGAGCCTCGGGAGACAGCAACCCGGGCCCCATCCAGACGTTGACGTCACACTCCTCGGTGAGTTCCCAGAAGCGGCTGCCCGGAAGCGAATGTGTAACAAGAACCTTGGCCATGGAGACACTCTAGCTGCTCGCCCGGCGCCTTCTCAAGCTGAAGCCGTGATGCTGATCAGGGAAATGGTGCTAGGCGTACAATAATGATCAGAAATCAACGTCACCGATTCACCAACAAGCGAGCCTACGGTCGCTGACACACCCTTTGGTGACGCGGAATTAGCTACGGTAAACAATATGACAGCCAGCGCATTAAACGGCGAACTCGATCGCCAGATCGCTGTAAACAGTGACGAACTTGAATGGACGCAAAGCCCGGGCGGCGAAGTCCTCCGCAAGCGGTTGCACCTGGTAGGCGCCCCCGAGAGCGGCCAGGTCACCTCCATAGTGCGCTATCAACCGGGCAGTACTTTCCCAAGCCATCCGCATCCCGAGGGCGAAGAGATCCTGGTGCTCGAGGGCGTCTTTTCCGATCAGCAGGGCGACTGGCCCGCCGGGACCTACCTCCTCAATCCCGAGGGATTTGAACATGCGCCTTTTTCAGAACCGGGCTGCCTGTTGTTCGTAAAGCTGCGCCAGTTCCCGGGCACGGAGCGCCACCAGGTCTCCTTGGACACAACCGAGAGCGAGTGGCGCTCGAGCATCCGTCCCGGCGTCTATTGGAAGAAGCTGTACGCCCAGGAACCCTTCAGCGACCACATGCGCCTCGAACGCTGGACCTGCCCAAGTGATGTGGGCGTGCTGAACTTTCCCCAGGGCGTTGAACTGTTCGTCCTCTCCGGTCGCTTCTGCGACGAACAAAACGAGTACCGCCAGCACGCCTGGCTGCGTCTGCCGCCGGGCAGCTCGCTTACGCCGCAGGGAGTAGAGCAATGTGACCTGTACATCAAGGAAGGCGGGTTTCCCTACCTCCGTGCAGGTTAGTCACCCGCTCTCGGTCGATCTTGCTCATTTGTAGCGAGGTTCCGGGCGAACCGGGAGCAGCTCCCTCCGTTCGCTGAAACGGGAGACGCTCACTCCGGAAGCCGCTCCCGGTTCACCCAGCCCTGTGCTTCGCGATGCGTCGGAAAAACTCAGTTCGTCCGCAACTCCGACGTTGAGCGAGGTGTGGCGCGTTTGCGTAAGGAGCGTTTCTCCTCTAGCGACTGCGGCAAATGCGGCGCGCCTCGCTCGGTTTCCTCCCATTTTGACCAAGGCACGGCGGAGCGAGCGCCTGGGTGAATCGAGCGCCGCTCCCTCCGCTCGCTGGGAGGGGGGACGCTCGCTCCGGAAGCAGCGCCCGATTCACCCTGCTCAGTGCCACGAGGAGCGCAGGGGCGACCGAGTCCTCAATCTCGAACCTTGGACGACGCTGAGCGGGGTGTGCCGTGTTTGCGGAAGGAGCGTTTCTTCACCAGCGACTGCAGTAAACGCGGCGCGCCACGCGACGAATTTCGCTCCGGTTCGATTCGATTCGATTCGATTCGACCAATCGACTTAATCAGTAAACGCGGCGCGCCTCGGTCGGTTTCGTCCCGATTCGACGAAGGCTCGACGGAGCGAGCGTGGCCGGGTGAACCGGACGCCGCTCCCTCCGCTCGCTGAGAGGGGGGACGCTCGCTACGGAATCAGCGCCCGATTCACCCTGCTCAGTGCCAAGCCGAGCTCACTGGGTACCCAGCTCAGGTTTCGAACCTCGAACGGCATTGAGCGGGGTGTGCCGTGTTTGCGGAAGGAGCGTTTTCCGACCAGCGACTGCAGCAAATGCGGCGCACCTCGCGGTTTGCAGCGTGCCACGCCGACGTGCTCATACGCATCCACGGCCTAAGCGAGGTGTGGCGCGTTTGCGGAAGGAGCGTTTCCCCACCAGCGACTGCAGCAAATGTGGCGCACCTCGCGGTTTGCAGCGTGCCACGCCGACGTGCTCATACGCATCCACGGCCTAAGCGAGGCGTGGCGCGTTTGCGGAAGGAGCGTTTCCCCACCAGCGACTGCAGCAAATGCGGCGCGCCTCGCGGTTTGCAGGGTGATAAGCGACGACTTGGTATAAGACCTCTAGCAAGGTAGACGGAACAAACGTCAGATGGTTATCCCGCCATCAACAAGAATGCACTCACCATTGGTATAGCTACTGGCATCAGAGACCAAGTAGAGCACCGTACCCGCCATCTCCTCGGGTTCCGCATGCCGACCCATGGGAATCTTCTCCATCGCCGCCTTGTAGATATCGTCGTGTTCGAAAAGCGCACCGGCGAACTTGGTCTTCGTCAGCCCCGGCAGGAGCGCGTTGCAGCGAATGCCCAGGGGCGCGCATTCCTTGGCGAAGGCCTTCGTCATATTGACGACGGCAGCCTTGGTGATGGAATAGATGCCCTGCATGGGGCCGGGCTGGATGGCGTTGATCGAGGCGGTATTCACGATGGCGCCCCCGCCCTGCTCCTTCATCATCTTTCCCGCTTCCACCGACATGAAAAAGTAGCCGCGGATGTTTACATCCACGGTTTTTGTGAACGCGCCGAGATCGGTATCCAGAATGTGGCCAAAATAGGGATTGGTAGCCGCGTTGTTTACGCAGATATCCAGGCGTCCGTGACTGCGACGTAGATGATCAAAGACAGCGCTGATGTCCTCCATACGGCCGACGTGGCATGGATAGGCCTCGGCGCTGCCGCCATTGTGGGTGATGGCGTCGGCGACCGCGGAGCAGTCCTCCTGCTTGCGACTGGATACGATCACGTGGGCGCCGTGCTCCGCGAGGAGCCGCGCTATGGCTTCTCCAATGCCGCGGCTGGCTCCCGAGACGAGGGCGATTTTACCGCTGAGATCGAAAAGCGAATTTGCCATGAATATGCCTCTGTTTATTGTCGATTGATGCGGTGCGATGAGCGCGGCGATTCTACGGCCTCATTCGGCGTTGTGCAGGGGCGGCTCGCGCCGGGCCCAGTGGCTGTAGGCCCAAAGGCAGTAGCACAGCACCATAAGCAGGGGCAAACCCCAGGCGAGCCGGAATCCGCCGAGGGTCAGCAGCGCGCCAGTGAGGATGGGACCGAAGACCCGGCCCAGGCCCGCCGCGGCACTCGCTGCGCCGAGGAGACGGCCCCGGTCACCGATAGCGCCGCGTCGACTGGTCATGGCATTGAGAATCGGCATGCACAGTGTTGCTCCCCCCAGGGCCAGGATGAGCGAGCCCACCATCGCGAAAGCGCCGCTGGCAAACGTGGCCAGGAATACGCCAGCGAGGAAAAGGCTGGTGCATACGCGAAGGATCTTGACCTCCCCGGCGAACCCGACCAGCCGGCCCATCAGCACGCCCTGATTTATGGCCATGATGGCGCCGACGACGCCGAAGACGATGCCTACCTCGCGCGCCTCCCAATCGAGCTTCGCATACACCCAGAGCGGGAAGAGGTAGGTGATCGCGCTGATGCTACCGGTGTGCAGTAGGTACTGCAGCATCAAGAGACGGCTTTGGGATTCGCGCAAAATCGACCACAGACCCGCGGAGCTTCCCGGTACCGCTCGCGCCTCAGCAGAGCGCGATTCGGGCAGGAACAGCCAGGCGGCCAGGACCGCCGATACGGACATCGCAGCAGCGAGAAGACACGGCAGGGTGAAACTGCCGTCCGGACCGGCGAGAAGCCCGCCGAGCAGCGGTCCGAGGACGAGGCCCATACCAAAGGCCGCACCAACGAGGCCCATACCTTTCGCTCGCTCCCCGGGCGGCGTCACGTCAGCCATCATTGCCGACGCAACGGGAAAATTCCCTGCCATGAGCCCGGCGAGAGCCCGCGCCGCGTAGATCATCCAAAGCGTGTCGGCCAGAGCCAGGAGCAGATAGGCGACCGAGGCGCCCACGGTGCAGAGCATGAGAACGGGCTTGCGCCCGAATCGGTCCGAGAGTCGACCCCAGAGAGGCCCGACCAGCGTCGCAAACACGGCATAGCTTGCGATGATCAGGGCGATGTCGAATTCGTCGCCACCCAGGCGCGGCGTAATGAAAGGCAGGATCGGGATCACGATCCCAAAGCCGACCATGTCGAGAAGAACAACGGCGAAGAGCAGGACCGCGGCGCGGCGACCCGCGACGGGCTTCTCAGTCACTGCTACTCCTCAGCCCTTCCAGCGCTGGGTAGACGTATCGTTGATACCAAAAAGGTCGAGCACGCGCCCGACGTTCTGCGTCACGCATTCATCGAGCGTCTCGACGCCGGTGTAGAAGGCCGGGACCGGTGGCGCGATGACGGCGCCCATTTCTGACAGGGCCGTCATGGTGCGCAGATGCCCGGTATGCAGAGGCGTCTCGCGCACCAGCAGCACAAGGCGGCGCCGCTCCTTCAGCACCACATCCGCAGCCCGGGTGAGCAGCGTTGACGTAACCCCCGTGGCAATCTCGGACATGGTTCGCACGGAGCACGGCGCGATGAGCATGCCGTCCGTGAGGAATGATCCGCTGGCAATCGCCGCGCCCACGTTCTTCACCGGGTAGCACTCACTGGCGAGTGCTTTGAGATCATCGACGCTCTGGTCCATCTCGTGGTGCAGCGTCAGCTCCGCCGACTTGCTCATGACCAGGTGCGTCTCCACGTCTGCGGCACGCAGCATTTGAAGGGCGCGCAGACCCAGCACGATGCCCGAGGCTCCGCTGATACCGACGATGATCCTGCGCATGGGAACTCCTGCAAACGGGGGCCCGCACTGTAGCAGGACCGTCGCCCTGATCCGACCCGCTCGCGCTTCAGCGAGCTTCGGGCGGTGTCGTGGAACTCGATCGGAGTAGCGCCGCGTCGGCCCGGAGCGCTTCGAACTCGCGGAGGTCCCGCTGCGGATCAATGCCGTCGATGACCGGGTCCATGACGCTCACGATCGCCTCTGGGTAGCCGCTGCGGTTACGCCGCCACCAGGCCTGGGCGTAGGGATTGCCGAAATAGACCCGGGCCTGGGTCCTGGCGAAGGGTTCCAGCGGGTCCTTGAACACGTCGAGCCCCAGCAGGTAGCGTTGGCGAAGGACCTGCCCGAGCACGTCGTCGTACCAGGCGTCCAAAATCACCTGCTGCTGCAGTGAGACGACGGCCGGATCGTCAATGGCCTGCGCCAGGGCAGACGCAAGATCCTCGCCACGCACACTGGAAAGCAGGTTCTGACGATAGGTCATGCTTCCCGAGCCAAGCTCCGCACGCACAAGTAGGGCACTTTGCTTCAGTTCCAGGCCTACGAGCAGCAGACCGGCGACGATACCGAGGGCACCGGACATCTGAACCCAGCGGTCAAAACGGGTATAGGCCATGCATTACAGTCTCGCCGCCACGACGAGTGCTGACAAGGTCTCGTTTCAGGCCGCGTCGATTTCAGCAATGAACGCTTCCACAGCCTCCACGGCGACAGGTTCATCGAGCATGGGTGCATGCCCGCGATCGGGAATCTGGGCGACCTTCAGCGTTGGGCTCATGGACTGCATTTTCTCGATGCAATCCATCGCCAGGAGATCTGACAGCTCGCCACGGACGACCAGCATGGGTATGGCGGACATACCCTGGAAGAGCGGCCACAGATCGGGAGGCACGGCGTTGGAATCCGCATTCAGCAGGGCCTCGGCGATGGCCGCATCGTGAGCGAGGACCGGGACACCGTTTTCCTCGATATACAGGCCCCGGGTAAAACGCAGCCATTCCTCATCGGTGTACTTAGGAAAGGCCACCTCGTTGACCTCTCGAGTCCGGGCCACCGCGTCGTCCCAGTTTTTGATGTCGCGGCGCTTGCCGAAATAGCTCTTTATGCGCTCAAGGCCGACGGGATCGAGGTCGGGCCCGATGTCGTTGAGGACGATGCCGGCGAAGCGCTGCCCCTGCATGTTGGCCATGAGCATGGCCATGAGCCCGCCCATGGACGTCCCGAGGACCAGCATGCGCTGGATACCGAGTTCGTCGAGGAGTTTGAACATATCGCCGACGTAAGTGGCGGGCGTGTAGTTCGAGGCAACGGGATCGTAGTCGGAACGGCCGCGACCGCGTTGATCCACACTGATCACGCGGCGTGTTTTCGCCAGACGACTGGCGATCCAGCTGAAGTCGGCGGAGTTGCGCGTGAGTCCGTGCATACACAGTACCGGGAGGAGCGTCGACTCCGCCGGTCCCGGATAGTCCCGCGCATAGAGCGTTAGACCGTCGGCACTGCGGTAGTAGTGGTCCCTGTAGTCACCCGCGTCTTCAGGCATAGCTTTTGTCTCCGTAAATCTCGCGCAACTCGCGCTTCAGTATCTTGCCATTCGGATTGCGCGGAAGCTCGTCCAGGGCGATGCAGTCCACGAGGCGCTGCTGCTTTCCCAGGCGCGCATTGGCCCAGCTGAGCAATTCGCACAGGTCGACAGCGGGAACCTTCGAGACCACGAGCGCCAGAGGTGTTTCGCCCCAGCGCTCGCTGGGCACGCCAATCACCGCGGCATCATCCACGAGATCGTGCTCTACCAGCACGGCCTCGATGTCCTGAGGATAGATGTTCTGGCCGCCGGACAGGATCATGTCTTTTTTGCGGTCGACAATATAGAGAAATCCCTGGGCGTCGACATGCCCGATATCCCCGGACCGCAGCCAGCTTACGCCGCGCTCGTCGCGGTAGCAGGCTTCCCGGTTGGCATCTTCCCGGCGCCAGTAGCCGGGCATGGTGATGCGCCCCCGCGACACAATTTCTCCGGAAACACCGGGCGCGCAGACGCGGTCATCGTCGCTGACGATCCGGATATCCGTACCGAGGAGCGGTTTGCCAACGGAGGCCCAGCGGCCTTCGGCGTCTTCGGGTTCGAGAGTCGTGATGATGCCTTCGGTCAGGCCATAGAGCTCAATGATGCCGCAGGGGAAGGTGGTGAAGATATCCCGCTTGAGGCCTTCGTGAAGGGGCGAGCCACAGCTCATCATCGCGTGCATGCTCGCCAGGTGTCGTGGCTTTGCCTTCTGGGCATCCAGCACACGCTGGAACTGGATGGGCACCATGGCCGTGTGGGTGACGCCCTCGCGCTCGACCGTGTCGAGGAACGCATCGGCGTCGAAGCGCTCATGGATGATCAGGGTGCCGCCGGCGAGAAGCGTGCACAGCATGGCTACCCAGGAGATGTTCGAATACAGACCGATGGTCAGCAGCGTGCGCGCGGCGCCGTGGTAGCGCAGGGCGATCGCAAGATCGTAGGCCCAGTCCCGACGCCCGGCATGCGTGTGCAGAATGCCCTTGGGAAGACCCGTCGTGCCGGAGCTGTAGATGATGTTCAGGGGCGCATCATCGCCGAGATCGATCGCCGGAACGCTGGAAGGCTGATCGCGCTGCAGCTCACTCAGCGGTCTCCAGCCCGGGGCCGATTCATCGCAAAAGAATAGTATTCCTTCCGGCAGCTGGCCCCGGAGCGAGGTGAAGCGTTCGCGGTGCGCGGCGCTGACAACCAGCGCCGAGACTTTCGCATCGTTCAGCATCGCGACGACGGCCTCGTCGGAGACTGAGGTATTCAGGGGTACGCTAACGGCGCCCGCGACCAGCGTGCCAAAGAGAGTGGTCAGCATCGGGTAGCCGTTAGCCATGAAGACGCCCACGCGGTCGCCGGTCTGTACGCCCGCGGCCCGCAGACCGTGGGCCAGGCGATGGTTGTCCGCTATGAATTCGGCCCAGCTGACGCGGGAGTCGCCGCTGATAACAGCGTCACGCTCGGCGCGCCAGCGACCGTGAAGGGCAAGGATTTCAGGCAGCAGGGGGGCAGGCGAAGGAAACTCGCTCATGAGAGGGGCCTCCGAATAAAAAGGCCCGCGCCGCCCCCAAGAGGCGGCTCGGGCAAGTATTTACTGGAAGCGGTATTCGACGGTAGCGAATACGGTGCGGGGCGGTCCGAAGAAGACCGTGGTGTTGTCTTCGTTTCCGAGAGCGGAGGGACAGTCCTCAAAGCCGAAGCAGTAACCCGCCGTGGCGTACTCCTCGTCCGCGAGGTTTTTGCCGTGGAAGCCGACGAGCCAGGTATCGGAGGCGGAGGTCCAGACCACGCTGGCGTTCCAGATACCGTACGCTTCCTGGTCGATGTCCTGGTTGGCGATCTCGAACTGCTGGATGTCTCCTTTGTAAGAATAGTTGGTGGTCAGCAACAGATCGCCGCTGAAGGCGGGGATGTTGTAGTTCACGCCTACGAACACCATTTCCTCGGGCGTGTTCTGGATAGCGCGGTCATCGGACACATCGATACCGCCGACGATGTATTCATCGAAGCCCGCGTCCAGGAAGCTCGCGGAGTACTGCAGCGAGAGCGCTTCTGTGAGAAGCACGTTGCCCTCGATCTCGATTCCCCAGATTGTTGATTCACCGGCATTGGTCACGGTACCCACGAAATTGTCATTGACGCCATCGCCATCCGTATCCACGCCGACGGAGCCGGGGATCTGCATGTCCTGATAGTCGCTGTAAAACAGGGCAACGTTCGTCGTGGCGCGACCGTCGAGGTAAGTTGCCTTGAATCCCACTTCCCAGGAATCGAGCTGTTCGTCGTCGAAACCTTCTTCGACGGCCGGTGTGGCGAAGTTGGCGCCGCGCGGATCGAAGCTCCCGGCCTTCCAGCCTTCGCTGTACCCGCCGTAGACCATCAGGTCCTCGTTGACCGCATAGCTCAGATTGATGCGCGGCGAGAAGTCGTAGAAGGTCCGGTCGGCCTCATAGTCGGAGTTGACGGCGATCTGCACCGCGTCCTCAACGCCGAAGGCCGGCGAGCCGACGCCCAGATAGTTGGCGCGGAACACGTCCGCGCGGCGCTCATCTTCTGTGTAGCGACCCCCGACAGACAGGGACAGGCGATCGGTGAGCTCATAGGTGAGGTCACTAAACAGGGACCAGGCCTCGGTCTCAATCACACCGCCGGTGTAGGCCGTCAGTCCGCCGGGGATAATCTGCCCCAGAACCACGTCGAAGTCGTTGGCGGCTTCCGAATCGAGATAGTAGTAACCGAGGACCAGATTCCAGCGATCGGCGTTGTAGAGCAGCTGGAACTCCTGGCTGAACTGCTCGTTATCGTAGATGACCGGCGCGTCGAAGTCGTCGGAGGGCAGGCTGTCAAAGTCGATAACCGACTCGGTGAAATCCTCCCGGGCTGAGGTGATCGAGCGAAGCGTGATCTGGTCGTTCACATCCCAGTCTATGGACGCGCTCCAGCCCTCGGCTTCAACCTGGTTGTTGCCGTTGATGCCCGCCGTGGACGGCAGGGTGCTGGCGCCGGCATTGGTGTCGAAGACATCGCGGGGCGAAGGGATGCCGCTGACCGCGCCGGGGAAGGGGCGCCAGCCGGCGACGGCGGAGGACTGATCGTCCGTGTTGTCGTAGGCCACGCGGATCAGCACCGACTCCGTGGGCTCCCACTCGGCGGAAAGGCGATAGCCGACGATATCCTTGTCGTACTGCTCCACACCGGTGAATAGATTGTCGCCAAAACCGTCGCGCTGGAACGAAGCAAAGGTCGCCCCGAGGCGGAAGCCCTCGGACACCGCTCCCGATACCGTGCCGACGAGATCCTGCTGGTTGTACTGGCCATAACTTCCTCGCAGGCGCACGTTGAGATCGTCTGACAGGCGCCGCGTCACGTACTTGATGGCACCGCCCACGGCGTTTCTTCCGTACAGCGTGCCCTGCGGTCCGCGGAGCACCTCGACCCGCTCGACGTCGTAGAGATCGAGGAGCGCGCCCTGGGGCCGGGCCAGGTAGACATCATCCAGATAGAGCGCCACTCCCTGCTCGAAACCGGCCAGGGGGTCCTGCTGGCCCACACCTCTGATAAAGGCGGTGAGCGTTGTGTTCGTTGCGCGCGACGGTTCCAGGGTCACGCTGGGAACCGCCTGGGCGATTTCCGTGATGTCCTGGGCACCGCGCAGGGTCAGCTCGTCTCCGGAGATGGCGGACACGGCGATCGGCACGTCCTGAAGGCTCTCGGAGCGACGACGCGCGGTCACGGTCACTTCCTCGAGGACCGTCGCCCCACTCGACTGAGCAACGGCCAGCGGAGCCGTCGGCAGCGTAGCGGCCACCGCCGCGGCAAGGGATACGGCTTTCACGGACGCAGCAAGAACGTTTCGGGGTCTGGATACCAACATAGCGGACACCTGTTTGCGTTATGAGTTATGGGGGCACCGTGTGTCCCGGTGCGACATCTAGCGGCTTTTTCAACAGCCGTTGAATAAGATGAGGTTATTCAACGGCTGTTGAATTGTCAAGGCGTGGAATGTGGCAGGCGCAAAAACACGGGCATGCGACCGAGGCCCGGCCCGGGTCCGCGGACGGCCTCCGCGCCGCAGGCCTCGAGCTCAGTTCGCTCCGCTCAGGACGCCGCGCCGCGTTACTGCAAGGCCTAGCAGGCCGAAGAGGAGCGAGGCAAGGATGCCGTAGGTCGCGGAAATCGCGGGGTTGGCCACACCCAGGGCGAGATTGAAGATCAGGTGCAGCGCCAGCCCGATTGCCGCGGCGCCGGCTACGACCCAGAGCGGGATAGGGCGACGCACGAGCACGCCGAACAGCACCGGCACCAGGGACGCCGCCGCCAGTCCATAAACGCCTTTCTGGGCGAAAAGTCCGATCAGCGGCGGTGGATTCCAGGCCAGGGCCATGCCGATCACTCCGACCGCAACGAGTACCCAGCGCGATAACACCAGGCCGTCGGCCCTATCCCCGGCCAACGGTTGCACGATGTCGTTGACGACCATGGCGGACAGGGCGACAAGAATCCCGTCAAGCGTGCTCATCCCCGCGGCGAGAAGCGTGATGAAAATAAACACCAGGGCGTACTCCCCAAGGATCGATGTTCCGAACTCGTGCAGGAGGTATTCGCGTACCACCGTGTCCTGAGCGTCAATCTCGAGACCGGCGAGGCGGGCATAGAAGCCAATCATGAGCATGAGCGTAAACAGCGTACCTACGACCACCGTGGTGCCGATGAACTTTCCGATATCCCGCTCGCTGCGCAGGTAGAGCACTTTGGTAAGGATGTGCGGCTGGAGCATCAACGCGAAGGTCACGACGAAGCCGCTGACGAAGACGGAGAAAAAATCAAAGTACAGCGAACTTCCAGCGTTGAAGGCCTGGGCATACTGATCACTGACGCCCCGCAGACTTGCCATGGGATCGCCGCCGAAGTACTTGAGGCCCTGGAGGAACAGGAGCACAGTGACGCCCAACATCATCACGCCCTGGAGCGTATTTGTGTAGGCATGGGCATAGGTCCCGCCCATCAGCACGTAGGAAAATACGAACAGCAGCACGAGCAGCAGGGCGGTCTTTTGTTCAAGGGGGAAAAGCCCGGTGACAAGAAGACTGCAGCCCACAAGAATCAAGACAACGAAAGTGATCGACAGCAGATTGATAAAGGCAAAAAACAGGCTGAAGCCGCGGTGGTTGTAGCGATAGTAGATCCACTGGGGGATCGTGAGCGCGGCGTTGCTCTCCCCGAGACGCAAGAAGCCGCGGGTGAGCACCAGGAACGCGCTGAGTATCCCGAGCGATCCCGCGACGCCGAAGTGCAGGTAGGCGGAAAGACCATGAGCATAAACAAAGCCCGGGTTGATCACGAAGGTTGCCGTCGAGGCGATCGATGCCGCCAGCGTGATGCCCACCACGTAGGGGCTCATGTCCTTGTTCCCGATAGAGAACCCCTCGACGCTTCGGGTGCGGCGCATTCCCACTATGGACAGGCCATAAACGAGAAGCGCATAGCAACCGGTCATCAGGTATTTGAAGACTTCTGGAGTCATGGTCGTCCATAGCGTTGTTGTTATGGCAGAGCAGGCTATTCAACAAGCGTTGAAAAATCAAGCGGTCTTCTGACGGCCGTGCTCTTGCGGAGCGATGGCGAATGTTCAACAATCGTTGAAAATAACAAAGGCTGAAAGAGGAAAATCTGTGTCGCAGCCATCGCCAACGGGTCAGACGACGGCTCCGCGCCGCGAGCGCATACTGGACGCCGCCGAAGAACTCTTTGCTGAGCACGGCTTCGACGGAGTCACCCTGCGCCAGATTGCCCGGCGCGCCGAGGTAGATGTTGCCCTGGCCAACTATCACTTCGGCAAGAAACTCGATCTGTTTCAGGCAGTCTTTGAGCGCCGCGCCGCATCCCTTAACGATGCCCGCCGCCAGGCCCTACGCGCCAGCCAGGCCACCGCGGGGGACGAGGGACCCACCGTCGAGCAGATCATCGAGGCTTTTTTGCGACCGCTGGAACTTGCCCAGGAAACCGGTGACGAGGGCTGGCGCCACTACCTGGCTTTGATCGCGTACATCAACAACTCGCCCTACTGGGGACCGCGGATGATGTCCCACCTGTTCGATGATCTTGTGCATGAGTTCATCGCGGCTTTGGGTAAGGCGCTGCCGGGCGCGAGGCCTGAGAACATCTACTGGTGCTATCACAATCTGTCTGGCGCCCTGACGCTAACCCTTGCCCAGACCAAGCGCATCGACAACCTGTCCGGCGGACTGTGCCGCTCCGACGACCTGCAGGCCGCCTACGATCACATGATTCCCTTTGTCGCCGCCGGCTTCCGGGAGGTCTGCCAGCGCTGAACTCCGTACCGGCTGACGCGCGTTCCCCCGCCTTCCCAGGCGGTCGTCAGCGAACCGGCTAGGCGACGATCGCCCCGACCAGCCGATTGGCTTTACGGCGGAACGACGGGTCGCTGAGCAAGGTCTTAGCACGCCCGAGGCCCGCACTCTCCAGATGGCCCGGGAGATGAAACAGGCCTGGATCCTCGTCGCTATCGAGCTGCAGCTCCCCCACATCGCGCAGGCCGCGGTACGTGATGATTTCACCGATACGCCCCGCGAAATACACGATCACGTTGCTGCGAAGGTTGTCCCCGTCCATCGGATGTTCTCCGGGCTTCGTAACGAGCGGAAGAAAGCCGGTTTCGATGGCCGCCACCAGATCAACCGGCAGGTTCCATTCCTGCGCCAGAGCGGCGCCAACGATCGCCGTATTAGCGCCACTGCTCTGCTGCTGTGCCGTGATCCGGTCGACGATGCTTACGCCCTCCGCATACCACTGGGTAGCACCCTCCAAACCCAGGACCATGGCGACATCCCCGAGGTTAAAGAACAGGGACTTCGTCGCCAGAATCGACGGTCGAGACAACCCGAGTTCCTGTCCGAGCGATTGCGCCAGGGCGCTGGCGCAGCAGGCCGACTGCCAGATCCGCGCCATGGCCGCCTGCTGCTCGGGAGTCGCATCAACGGCGCTGTCGGAGACCACGGCCTGGGCGACCAGGCCCTTTACTACGCCCACGCCCAGATAGTTCACCGCGTGCTGGACGCTGGTGATCGGTGTCGCCAGCGCGAAAGCCGCGGAGTTGACCGTGCGCAGAATCGACGCCGTAAGACCCGCGTCGGTAACCACGGCGCTGGTGAGTTCCTCCGGCGTGTCCAGGCCCCCGGCCATCTGCGTCTGCACCGGATGCGGCTCGGGCATGGCGGCACATACCTCCAGCACCGCGGCCTGCTCGGCTTCCTTGAGCTCACCGCGGCGACGCAGCCGCAGGTGTTCCAGGTCATCCGGTATGGCGCGCAGGGACTCTGGCGCGGCTTCCGGCGCCGCCTTCGAAACGCTGTCCACTTGCGCAGCAGCCTTGGGTGGCGCACTGCGCTGTATGTTCGACCCGGGCTTTTTCGATGTGGGCTTGCGCAGCCACAGCCACAGCAGCCCAACGGCCACCAGGGCCAGGATCACTCCCTCAAAAATCATGTCGTCGTATTCCAAATCCGGCGGGCGCGCCAGTATGCAGCGGAACCCGCGTTACGTGTAAGGGTGATACAAAGAGACGCCGGCCCGTCTCAGGCCCCGCTGTACTATTCCCGCTGTACTATTCCCGCTGAACTATTCCCGCCGTACCACTCCCGCCGTACCACTCCCGCCGTACTACTCCCGGACGAACTCGCGGAGATCCGCGGCGAAGCGTCCCATGGATTCAGGATGCACGTACATCATGTGCCCCGCTTCGTAGTATTTCACCGTGATGTTGTCGCGCGTCTTCGGCGGTATATCCATATGATTCAGGAAATACTGCATGGCACCGTAGGGCGTGGCGAGGTCGTAGTAGCCCTGCTGCACGAGCAGGCGCATGTTGGGGTTCTGAGACATAACCCAGGCCAAATCCACCCCCGTGTTGGCGATGGGCACGCGGCCCAGGCCGGGGGTCTGGTGGCGCTGATCCCAATCGGCGTAGAGGCCAGCGGAGCCGATGTAGCGCCGCGCCGTTTTCACCCCCAACTCTTCGCGATAGTAGTCATTGAAGGTAGCCATGAAGGCTGGCCCGACGGCGGGGAAGAACGGATCGTAGCGGAACGTCTCGGCGATGTGATTGATCGCATCGCCCACAAACCGCGAATCGATACGGCCCACGGTTTTACGGCGGTCGCGGAGCAGTTCCTTGGTGAAGCGCGACTCGCTCATGCGCAGATTCGCGCGGTCCCAGTAATCGGCGCTGATGCCGGTGAATCGCTCCAGACCGCGCAGGACTTCCTGCCTCGCCTCGGGCGTTGCGCTGGCGCCGCGGCGAAGCAGGGGGGCGTAGCTGTTTTCCACAAAGGCCTCGGCCTCGGCAAGGAAGTCCTCGAGGCGCGCGGGCCGATCGGCAACGGTCTCGTGGTACCAAGCGGTGGCTGCGAAGGTGGTGAGGATATTGGTATCGGCCAGATCATTCGCGGCGCCGTTGTTACCGGCGATGAAGTCCATGTAGGGCGATACGAGGATCACACCGTTGAGGGCGATGGAGTGCCTGCTGAACAGCTCGTAGGCGACGCCCCCGGAACGTATGCCGCCGTAACTCTCGCCGAGCAGATACTTGGGGGACTGCCAGCGGCCATTGTCCGAGACATAGCGAGCGATAAAGTTGGATACGGACTCTATATCGTTGTCGACGCCCCAGAAGTCCTCGCCCTGGGCGTCGCCCACCGGAATAGAAAAGCCAGTACCGACCGGATCGATCATCACGAGGTCGGCTTTGTCGAGAATGGAGAACTCGTTGTTCGTACGGGCGAAGGGACCGATGGTGTTGACCTGCGTGTCTTCAACCACCGTGCGCTGCGGACCGAGAATGCCCATATGCAGCCACATGGATGCGGAGCCCGGCCCACCGTTGTACGCAAAGAGAATGGGCCGGGTCTGCCGGTCTGCTCCATCCTTGACGTAGGCCGTGTATCCGAAATGCGCGACGGGCTTGCCGTGCTCATCGAGCATTTCCAGCGTTCCAGCGGTAGCCGTGTAGTCGATGCTTGAGCCACCTACCCGCAGCGTGCCCTGGCTTACAGCATGGAGCAGTTCGGGGACTTCTTTATCCATCGCCGGGCCATCCTTGCCGGCATCCTTATCGTGATGCGCCGCCTGGGCAGCCGGGTACAGGGAAACGCTGAGTACGACCGCGATGGCCAGCGTGCGAAGACTTGGGTTCATAGGCTGTTCACTTCTTATGGCGTTGTAAGCTGGAGCTGGCGCCCGGGTCCGGCCGGTCAGCGTGGTGAGCGCCGAAGGCGTTCGGCCTCCATCTCGCGCTTGCGATCCTGCTCTATTTCCCGCTGCAGTTCAAAGCGCTGACTGCCGCGCTGTGCTGTCGATTCGCGCATCCGGTCGCGGTAGCGCTGACTGCGGAAGCTCTCCACCAGGGCGGCGAAGCGATCGGGCTCCTCCTCACCGGCGATCAGTGCCTCAACCAGGGCAATGTCGATGCCCATGCGGTACGCGATGCGATTGGGGCGAATGCGATGCGCGTGAAACTGCGCCACAACGCGAATCTGCTCGTCGCGATCGAGGGTACAGGGTCGCGAATAGCCGTAGGGCGGGGACGGCGTTCGCGGATCATCGTCCGGTGCTGCGCTCATGGGGCGACGTTCTAGCACCCCGAGACGAAACTTGACAACACGGTGGGCGGCAAATCTAGTCGAAACGTCACCGTATCGTTGACGGGTACTCAAGTCCGCGCCCTAAAAAGACCTTCGGCGAACGCCTATACTGCCGCTCTCGACAAGCAGACTGAACTGAGGTGTTCACTTTGAATGCACCGCAAACCAACGTAGGCGTTTCCGATAAAGAACAACAGATGCTTGACGTGCTGCGCGCCCAGCGTGCGGATTACGTGAAGGAGGGCGCCGTCAGTGTTGAAACTCGCCGAGACCGTCTCGAGCGTGGTATCGACGTAGTCATTCGTTACCAGGATCGTCTAATCGAGGCGCTCAACAGCGACTTCAGCTGCCGTCCCCGGGAGGTGACCCTGCTCGCCGATGTTGCCGCATCGGTGGGGCCTCTGAAGCACGCCATGAAGCACGTGAAGGGCTGGATGCGAGCGCAGCGGCGACCCACGATGTTTCCTTTGAATCTCCTTGGCGGGCGTTCGCGCGTTGAGTACCAGCCCCTCGGCGTGGTGGGTGTGATTTCGCCATGGAACTTCCCGGTCAATCTCACCTTTGGGCCCCTGGCAGGCATCCTCGCCGCCGGCAACCGGGCCATGATCAAGCCGTCGGAGTACACGCCGGCGACCTCCGAACTGATGGCCGAGATGGTGGCGGATGCCTGGGACGAGAAGGAAGTTGCGATCTTCCCCGGCGGGCCCGAGGTGGGTCAGGCCTTCTCGGGCCTGGCCTTCGATCATTTGTTGTTTACCGGTGCAACCGGTATCGCCCGGCACATCATGGCCGCGGCCTCGCGCAATCTCGTTCCCGTTACCCTGGAACTCGGCGGCAAATCGCCGGTGATCCTGTCCCGCGATGTCGACCTGGACCTCGCCGCACAGCGCATCATGCTCGGCAAGACCTTGAATGCCGGTCAGATTTGTCTCGCGCCGGACTACCTCATGGTTCCCGAGGAACGTCTTGCGGAAGTGGTGGACACGCTAAAGCGCATAACCTCCGAGATGTATCCCACGCTCCTGGATAACCCGCAGTACACCTCCGTGGTCAACCAGCGCCATTACGACCGACTCACGGACTATGTCACCGACGCCAGGGAACTGGGCGCGACGCTGGAGACCATCAATCCGGCCGCGGAAGATTTTTCCAAACAGCAGGGCAGCTACAAGATGCCACCCACGCTGATCGTTAACCCTCCTGCCGAAAGTAAAGTTCTGGACGAGGAGATCTTCGGCCCTCTCCTGCCCGTGATCACCTATCGCGACTTCTCCGAAACCATTGAGCGCGTGAACGCCGGACCTCGTCCGCTGGCCGCCTACTACTTCGGCAATCAGCGCGATGAGGAAGAGGCCGTGCTTACACGGACCACGTCAGGGGGTGCATGCATCAACGACGTCATCATGCACGTGTCCCAGGAGGAACTGCCCTTCGGCGGCGTCGGTCCGAGCGGAATGGGCGCCTACCATGGGGAAGCCGGATTTCGTCAGTTCAGTCACGCGAAGGCCATTTACCGGCAGTCGCGCTTCAACGTGGCCAAAATCGCGGGACTCCTGCCGCCCTACGGCGCGGCGACGGAGAAGAACATTCGCATGCAGATCAAGAAATAGGGCGTGCCATGGGCCGTACCGCGCGTCGTGGACGAGCGGCCGGCCGCTCGCGACGCTGGGCCAAGCTCCTCTGGGCCATGCTGGCGCTTGGCGCTCCCGGCTGGCCGGATGACGCGGCCGTCGATGTCGTGAGTAGCAGACGGCCAATTGTTATCGCGCACCGCGGAGCAAGCGCTTACTTACCGGAGCACACCCTACCTGCTAAAGCCCTGGCTCATGCCATGGGCGCCGATTTCATTGAACAGGACGTCGTCCTCAGCCGCGACGGCGTGCCGGTGGTGATCCACGACATACACCTCGATGCCACCACCGACGTCGCCGATCTGTTCCCCGATCGTGCCCGGGCCGACGGACGCTTCTATGCCATCGATTTTGACCTCGCCGAACTGCGTCAGCTGCGGGTACACGAACGTCGCGACCGCGACGGGAACGTTGTGTTTCCCGGACGCTTCCCCGGTGGCAGCGGGCTGGCTGCCCTGCCTACACTCGCGGAGGAACTGGCGTTCATCGAGGGCCTTAACCGCAGCCGCGCTATGCGCACCGGCGTATACATCGAGATGAAGGCAAGCGCATTTCACGCCCGCGAAGGGCAGGATCTGCCGGCCGCGGTCATGCGCGTACTGCGGGAGAGCGGCTGGGATCGGCGTGCCGACCAGGTCTTCCTGCAAAGTTTCGAACCCGATACGCTGCGTTATCTGCGCCAGGAACTGGCTACCACGCTGCCCCTCGTACAACTCATCGGTGAAAACTCCTGGGCTGAGGACGGTGACGTGGACTTCGATTATCTGCGCAGCGATGCAGGCCTTGATGACATTCGCAGCTATGCCGATGCCATCGGCCCGTGGCTGATGCAGTTGTATCGGGGCCGGGATGATAGCGGCACGGCGGTACTGACGGACCTGACCGAACGAGCGCATGCGCGAGGGCTTCTCGTACACCCCTACACCTTCCGCGCGGATGAGCTGCCGGAAGGCATAGAGAGCTTTGAGGATCTGCACCACCTGTTTCTGCGGGAGCTGGGTATCGACGGCCTGTTCTCGGACTTTCCCGATCGCAGCCGAGAGCTTAGGGATCGCTTCAGCGAGAGCGGCTCTTGAACTACGACGAAGCCCGCAGCTATCTCCTGCAGTGCCCGGCCGCGATCGAGGACTATCCCTTTGGCCCCGGGGTCGCTGTCATGAAAGTGGCGGGTAAGATGTTCGCAACCCTGGGCCAAAGCGATGGGGTCGCCCGCATGAACCTGAAATGCGATCCCCATGAAGCGCTCATGCTGCGCGATCTGTTTAGTTCCGTGCTCCCCGGATACCATATGAACAAGCGCCATTGGAATACGGTGCTTCTCGACGGCAGTATTCCCCGCGGCGAGGTCGAGCGCATGGTCGATCAGTCCTACGCTCTCGTTGTCGCCGGACTGAGCCGTCGGTGCCGTGACGCCCTGAAGCAGCGCGATCCCGCTGATTGAAAAAAGGTCTACGCATGAGTAAGCCGGCCCTGCGCCGCACGAAAATCGTCGCCACCATCGGCCCGGCCAGTTCCGACACCGACGCGATCGGCCGCCTCGTGCAGGCTGGAGTGGACGTGTTCCGCCTGAATATGAGTCATGGCGACATCGCCGTCCACGAGGCTGTGGCTAACCGCATCCGCCAGCAGGCGGCAATCCACAATCGCTATGTGGGTATCCTCGCGGATCTCCAGGGGCCAAAGATCCGCATCAGCAGCTTCGCCAACGGAGGTGTAGATCTCGCCACGGGCGATCGCTTCCGCCTCGATGCCGACGTCGGTGATGAAGCTGGCGATCAGCGTACCGTGAGCTTCACCTACCTGCCCATGCTCAAAAGCCTGCAGCGTGGCGACGTCCTCCTGCTGGATGACGGGCGAATTCGCCTGCAGGTCGACGACGTGGAAACGAGGGCTCTGGATTGCACCGTCACCATTGGAGGTCGTCTGGGCTCACGTAAGGGCATCAACCGGCTGGGCGGTGGTATTGCGGCACCAGCCTTAACCGAAAAGGATTTGCAGGACATCGCCGGGCTCGGCCGGCTGGAGCCGGACTACCTCGCCGTTTCTTTCGTCTCGAGCCTGTACGACATTCAACACGCCCGAGACCTGCTCCGGGAGCAGGGACATCGCGCGGCAATTATCGCCAAGATTGAAAGAGCTGAGGTCGTTGCCGATGACAACGTGCTCGACGGCATTCTGATCGAATCCGACGGCATCATGGTGGCGCGAGGAGACCTCGGCGTGGAGATCGGCGACGCCGAGCTTATCGGCGTTCAGAAAGACCTGATCGCCAGGGCCAGGCGTATGGACCGGCTGGTGATCACGGCGACTCAGATGATGGAATCGATGATCAGCAGTTCCATGCCAACGCGTGCCGAAGTATTCGACGTAGCCAATGCGGTTCTCGATGGCACAGACGCCGTGATGCTGTCGGCGGAAACCGCCGTCGGCCAGTATCCCGTTGAGGTCGTCAGCAGCATGGCGGACGCAGCGCTGGGCGCGGAGCGACACCCGGTGGCTCGCACCTCACGCTACCGAGTCGAGCGGCATTTTAATTCAGCGCAGGAAAGCATTGCCATGGCGGCGATTTACGCCGCCAATCATTTCAGTCGTGTGCGTGGTATTGCCTGCCTTACGGAGTCTGGCACTACGCCGCTACTGATGTCTCGCTTGAGTTCGGGTCTTCCTATCTTCGGTCTGTCGAGCAATGCGCGAACACTGGCCCGCCTCAGTTTATGCCGCGGCGTCGTGCCGCTTTATTTTGATGCCAGCTCTTTTTCCGACGAAAACCTTGAGCAGCATGCAATTGAATTTCTCTGCGATGGGAAGTTTCTTGAAAAGGGAGACGCGCTTATCCTCACCCGCGGGGAAAGCATGGGACAACCCGGCGCGACAAACATCCTCAAAATTCTGGCTGTATGACTATAGCTATTTATTCTCAGCATTTATGCCGATGTGACTTTCATTGCCTTTTTGTAGTGCTACACTTAAGGGGCTGCGGTTAGCAGCAGGTTCATCTGGAACGCGTTACAAAGCAAGAAATCGTTATTTCCCCGATCTTCCGCCATACCTGCTTCAGCAAGCCTCGTCTTTTGTAATAACAGTGCGACCTAATGGTGCATCGTTTTGCAAAGCCCGGTGTTTTGAAGTCGTTGCGATTTATCGGTTTACGTGTCTGACGAGAGTAGCTGTGAGTAAACAAGCAATCCCGGTGGTAGCACTCTCTAGACTGTCGCCTTTAAGCGACAGTTAGGTTAGACAAGCGTAATCTCAAAGGTAATTTGTATGTCGACAGTAACCGGTACCGTGAAGTGGTTTAACGAAACCAAAGGCTACGGTTTTATTGAGCGCGAGGGCGGCCCGGACGTTTTCGTTCACTTCAGCGCAATAAAGGGTGACGGCTTCCGAACCCTCACCGATGGCCAGAAGGTGGAATTCACCGTCACCGATGGCCAGAAAGGCCCCCAGGCTGAGAACGTGGTTGCTGTCTGAGACAGGCACGTTGAGCTCCAAGGCTAGCTCTGATTAGCCGAGTTTGCCGCCGGCGGTTCGGCCTCAGTGCAGCCGCAGATATGGACAGAGCTGCTGCAAACAGCAAGGGCGCCTCTCACGGCGCCCTTTTTTTATAAATCCGTGTTATGAATCCGTGTTACGAGCCCATGTTATGAATCCGTGTTATGAATCCGTGTTATGAATCCGTGTTATGAATCCATGTCGGCAAGGCGCGTGAGATATCGCTCGCCGCTCTGATTCTATTCCTCCGCTTTGTTTATCTTCATTTTGAAGTAACAGTCATGCACAGGCCGGTTGAGCGAAAATCAAACGCCTCCGGTCGCCGACGCCACGCGCTTGAGTCAGCAGCAAGTCGCGGGGTCGTGTATCCAAACACCGTAACCACCGGAACGCTCCCTGGGTTTCTGCGTGCGATCGTGGCGTATTCGCACATTAGACGCAGAACGATAACGATAAAAAAACCCGCGCTGTTTCCAGTGCGGGTTGCAAAGCTGAGTTCCTGGCACCACGTCGACGCAGTGCGGATCGAGGACCCTTGAGATCAGGCCAGGTGCCTGAACAACAGCACTCCGATCAGTTTCCCGTATCCTCGGCCAGCTTGCGCTGACGCTCAAGCTCAGAGTTCATGTAGGCAATCCACTGCGTCGCATACTTCTTTGAACGCTCGTCGCGACCGGCGGCCCGGAACGCATCACGCGCCTTCGCATACTGCTTAAGGTTGAAATGCGCCATTCCAAGAACAAGACGCGCATTGTCAGGGCGCTTCACGCCCCCGCGCTCGAGACCCTTGTTGATGGCATCGATCGCCTCTTGGTTTTTGTCAGCGTCAAGATAAATGCTGCCAAGGCGTGCATACAGCTCGCCATCATCCGACTTCGACGCCGCCGTCTCCATGGCGGGGATGGCGGCATCCACCTCCTGCGCCTGCCGGAGCGCGCCGGCGAGAAGCTCCCAGTTCTTCGACGTGTCTTCTACGATCTCAGAATCCAGACCCTTTTCGACAATGCCCGCCGCCTTAAAGGGCACGTCGGCGTTCAGATAGAGCGATGCGATGTTGCGGTACTCACCGTCCTTGTCCAAGAGATCCTGCACGTAGGCGGTATCCATGGTGGCGAGCTGCTTGGCTTCATCATTCTGCTCTGAGTACATGAAGCTCAGTTGCACCCAGTACTGCTTCTTGGGGTAGAACGTGATGAGATCGCGCAGTACCTGGGTCGCCTCGGCGATCATGTTCTTTTCTGCGTAGAGAAAGCGCGCCAGGTTGTACCACTGTTCCTTGGGGACTTTGCCCTTACCCTCGAAATCCGCGATGGCGATCTGTACGTTTTTCAGCGCCTTATCGTAGTCCTGAAGCTGGTAGTAGCCCTGGGCCAGAAGGACATAAGAGTTGGCGTTGGGCGTGGTCGTCATGTCAAACCACTTGAGCAAGGCGTCGATACCGTCCTGCCAGCGCTCTTGTACGAAGTACAGCTGAGCAATGGTGAACCGCGTGTTTACTTCCATGGCAAGCGGGATGTCAGGCTGCTTGACCACGTTTTCATAGGCCTGCAGCGCTCCAGTGTAGTCCTCGCGGGAATACCTGATAAACGCATAAAGGTTATAGACGTTCGCAAGCTCGTAGCTGTTGAGCTCGTTGTCGCGACGCCCGGCAATCATCTGATCAAGAACCTTGGCCGCGGTATCGAGATCCTTGGCTTCGGCCGCTGCCTGGGCTTCCGCCAGTTTCTCGTAAACCTTGTTGCGAAGGGCAGGGGTGCGCCGAACTTCCTGTTCCTTGGCCGCTCCGCCCTCTTGCTGTTGCGCCTGTGCCGCCGGCGCGCCGCCCAGGAGGGGTCCTGCGGGTGTCGGCGAAAGCGCCAACTGCGCCAGGGTAAGCGGTGCCGCAAACAGTAGCGCCCGACCGGTGTGCCGAACCGTAGTCAGGCCGATGCTGTTTGCGAAGCGGATTCCGGAGCTCTTTCCGGCATCAGTCCCGGAATCATTTCCGGATCCGCTTCCGGAACGCTGTCCGAAAATACGCCCTACGTTTCGTACTGGTGCTATCGTCATGGTTTTCATAAGTCCAACCCTGCCGTTATGAGCGAGTCTGCCGGACAGGCAACGCACGGCGAATGCGTGAGTTGTTGCCTTGCGGTCCAACGCGCCCGCGTCCATTTACACTGCTTTCGCTATGCTATCTCCGCGCCTGCTACTGCTCGAGCTCATAGGTGAACTTGTTCTGCACACCCGCCACCTCAATGGCTTCGCCATCCACCACGCGTGGCTTGTACTTGAACTTTTCGGCCGCTTTCACGGACGCACGCTCAAACACCCCGGACGGCACGCAATCCACCGGAAGGGGATCGCGAATCGAACCGCTGCGAGTCACGGTGTATTCGACAATGCAGTACCCGGTGATGCCGCGAGTCTGCGCGCGACGCGGATAGATCGGCGCGACCTTAACGATCGGCAGGTACTCACCATCGCCAGAAGACATGCCACTGGTGCTTATATCCACGCTGACCGCGGCTGCCGGAGCGAGGTTGGCAACATCCATGTCAGTGTCGAAATCAAGCTCAAGCGGCTGCAGCTCGGGCGGCGGCTCTTCGGGGTCTTCCACCTTCTCGGGCTTGACCTCTTTGGTGTTCACCTCAATTTCGCGCTCCGGGACAACAATATCCGCGATCTTGCGCGCTTTGGTGTCTTCCTGTTCGTAATCCTTGTCGATCAGGCTCTGCATGAGCAGAAACAGACCACAGGCCACTGGAATCGCGACAAGGGCCCCAATCAATGACCTTACAATGCTATTACCCATAAGCCTTCTCCCTCACTCGTCGTCGGTGGAAACACAGGGGGGCGCCGTCAGCAAAGGCCTTACCGCATCGTAAAGGTCTTCCACAATGTACGCCGGCGTATCTTGATCCACCTGTATTACCAAATTGGCTTGCGGTGCTTCCTTTTTGGCGACCTCCACGAGACGAACCGCGCGCTCAAGGGGTACCTTGTTCTTGTTGTAGTGGATATCTCCACGTCCATCAACTGCAAAAATGATCGTGCCGCGATCACAGGCTTCGGTCGTGCTGGCCTGGGGCTTGAACAGTTCGACACCGGGCTCCTTGACAAACGAGGAGGTCACGATGAAGAAAATGAGCATGATGAACACCACGTCCAGCATGGGCGTGAGGTCGATTTTGCCAGCTTCGTCGTCAGCGGCCTTTTTGGCTTTAGCAACCATCTACTTTCGCACCCCTGTTGCCCAGTTAACCGTGCCGGCCCCTGCTTCCCGGGCGGCGTCGGCGACGTCGATCACGGTGTTGGCCGTCGCACCTTTGTCCACCTTGATGCTCACGGGCTGCTCCGGATCGGCAGCGAGTAAGCGCTGAATGTTGGCGCGTACGGCGCGTGCATCGACGCGACGATTTTCCATCCAGATTTGGTCATCGGAACGAATCTGAACGAGGATGCTCTGTGCGTCCGAGGGGTCCGACTGATTGTTATCCGGGCGATTGACTTCAATGCCAGCCTCCTTGATGAAGGAGGCGACCACAATGAAGAAGATAAGCATGATAAAGACCACGTCGAGCATCGGCGTGAGATCGATATCTGCACTCTCTTCTTCAGGTTCTTTCGCGAGTTTGCGCATTGATCTTTGTATCCGTAGTGCGGATCAGTGATCCGAGGTGAGCTGATCCACGAGCAGTTCCTGCTCGCGATCCGCGATACGCTGAAGGTAGGTGTTGGCAAAGAGCCCGGAAAGGGCCGCGACCATACCCGCCATGGTCGGGATTGTGGCGCGTTCCACACCCCCCGCCATGGACTTGGCGTCGCCACCGCCGGTCACGGCCATGACATTGAACACCTCAATCATGCCGGTCACCGTGCCCAGCAGTCCCAGCAGCGGACACAGGGCCACCAGAGTCGTGATAACGGGAAGGTTGGCCTGGATGTCTTCCTTCGCCACGGAAAGCAGGCGCGAGCGCACCTGCTTGGCGTTCCAGGATTTCCGTTCCAAGCGTTCTTCCCAGGTGCTGATCACCTCGAACACCTCTTTCTTCCAGACAAAGCTGAAGAACCAGAGGCGCTCAAATATCAGCGTCCACATTACGAAGACGAGGATCGCGATCAGCCATAGGACGTTTCCGCCCTTGTCCATGAACGCGAAGATCGTTTCGAGCAAGCCGCCCATGGCAGACCTCCGCTTATTTGTGCGCTGCTTCGGCGTGCTCGGCAACGATGCCCGTCGCCTGCTCGTTCAGCACGTGGATGATCCGTTGGGCACGCCCATTGACAACCGTGTGCAGAAGTACTGTTGGAATAGCCACTAGGAGACCAAGCACCGTCGTGATGAGGGCGCTGGAGATACCGCCGGCCATCGCCTTCGGGTCACCGGCACCAAAGATGGTGATGGCTTGGAAGGTGATGATCATGCCGGTCACCGTTCCGAGCAGACCCATAAGAGGCGCTACAGCAGCTATGATTTTCAACAGCGTGAGGCCAGACTCGAGCTTCGGCGTCTCGCGCATAACCGCTTCGGACATTTTGAGCTCGAGAGTTTCGGTGTCCATGTCGGGGTTGTCTTCGTGAATCTTGAGCACCCGGCCCAGCGGATTGTTGTCGGTAGCGCGATCGGTCTTGAGCTGCTTGCTCACGCGCGAACCGACACCGGTGAGCACGACCAGGCGGAACAGGGCGAGCAGCAAAGCGAAGGCACCAACCGCCGTGATGGCGTAGCCCACGTAGCCGCCCTGGTGCCAGCGTTCCTCAATGGTCGGACTGTCGATGATAGCTGCGAGGAAAGAACCCCCGGTCGGACCAGTGGGGTCGATTCCGAACGGCTGCGTGCCGCTGCTTGAGTTGGCTAGAGAACTGGCCCAGCCGGTGTAGGAGCCGGAAGGCTGGCGCGGCAGAACGCTGAGGTGATCGTTGGCGTAGGAAAGGTAGTTGCCTTCCGTATCGATCACGTTGAAGGCGCCGACTCGAACGACTTCGCGGGGCGCGCGCTCTCCGCTGGCAGTCGCCACTTCCGTGTTGAATGCAACGACCTTACCGGTCTCGGTTATCTCGCGGAGCATTTCATACCAGACGCGCTCGATCTCTTCGATGCTCGGCAAGCGGTCGGAAGTGCTCATCTTGTCGATCAGCTCGTCCAGAAACAGTCCACGATCGGGGTACTGCGCCGACACGAGCGACACCTCAAGGTTGGACGCCAGGTCACCGGACGCCGCCGTGAGGTGGCCAAAGAGCTCGGTGAGGGCACCCAGGCGCTCGCGGAGCTGTTCCTGCTTCTCGGCCACCAGAATTTCGTTCTCGTTGAACTGGCCCTCAAGCTGGGCTGAGCGACGCTCCTCGCGAGTACGCTCCGCCTCGGCCTCGTTGAGAAGGCGTTCCTGGTCAGCGCGGGCCGCCTGGAAGCGCTGCTCGCGCTGGCGGTTGGCGCTCGCGTCGGTAACCTGCCCCTGCTTGACGAATTCAAGCAGCTGATTGAGGTTTTCCGCGGCAACTTCGCGGGGATCCGGGGGCGGCGGTGCCGCGGGTTCGGCGGCTTCGTCCTGTGCCGCTACGTAGCCGGAGACGGCCAGGGCGCTGCTGAAGGCCAGCGCTGAAAATATCTTGTTCAGAGCTTTCATTAATTCGCCTCCGGTGCAGCGATGGGCATGTCGAGAAGATCGATGGTGGCCTGTTTCTTGGCTATGCGGACGCCCTTACGAATTGCGTTCGCGTAGTCACCGGCGGGCAGGGGTTCCCAGGATCGGGATTCGTTGTTCCATACACCGACTTCGGCTCCGTCGGTGGACTGGTAGACAAGAGCAATCCGTCCGACGCGCAGGAAGTCGACGTCGCGGGGACCGGCGCCCAGATCGATGGTATCGGAGTAGGTTTCGAAGCCGCGGCCGTACTGCAGCTCAATGTTGTAGGCCTCAAGCACTTGTCGGAATTTCTCGGCGACGGTCAGATCGGAACGATCGACGTTGGTGCGCAGGAACTCGATGCGCTCGCGGCGCTCATCGAGGTTAAAGGGCACGTCCATCTCGACGAACTGCTCCAGCCCTTCGATCATGCGAATCACGAGCGGCGTCATTTGCCGCTGGATTACGGTGACCTGGTCGATCGAGTCGTCGATCTCGGCGATGCGCCGGAGCTGGTTGTCGATCTGGCGCTGCAAACGCGCGTTGTACACCCGGAGACCGTCGATCTGCTTCATGACTGTCTTGTAGTCATCGAGCAGGTTGCGAGTCTCGTCAGCGAGGCGGTCCACCCGGGCCTGCGACTCACGCGCCGCCTGGGTCTTGGCCGAACTGACCTCGAGGATTTCATCGATGGCGCCTGACTGCGCAACCGCCGAAGCGCCAACCACTGTGGCGAGCGAGGCGGTGGCAGCGAGCAGCACATTCTTCATTCGATAGCTGTTCATGGGAACGGTGCTTCCTGTGTCGAGAGGTGTAGAAGGTGAACTTTTTGTACGCGGCTGGTGTGAATGAGGACGTAACTTTTGTCTAACTTGCATGTGTCGGCGGCAATTTGTGTTCCCCGGAAACAGTTTTCGAGCACAATCCCTGAGAACGCGTCCTGCTGTGTGAACGATTCGGCCTTGTCTTCGGCCTTGTTTTCGGCCTCGTCTTCGGCTCTGTGAAGAACTCCTTAAAACGTTAATCACCACACTAAGTGCCAAGGGGCCGTTAACGGGGCCCCAAGCGAACCTGGATACCCATCCGGGGTACGGGCTCGTTAAATCCAAAGCAGATCCGTACCAGATCGTCTGGCGCACAAATCCCACCCCGCCGGGGAGTCCCCGTTCAGGTTGAGAAATATGGGCTGGACGCTCTCGGGAGCCGACTGAACACCATCCGTTACCGACTGGATGGTTTATGTCTGGACCCGCCTGGAACACGACCTCCCTGGCATCACCGGGAGTACTTCTCCGCCACCGACACCAGACGCTGCAAGCAGCGTCTCACCCAGCGCCCTGATCCCCTGACCGCGTTGGGAGCATGGAGCGCTATACCCACTGACCATTGGGTGCGTTCAGCAGCGCAAAAGTCGTAGGACGGATCGTCGATGTAACCAGATAAAAAGTTGCTTTTCAAATACTGCCGACGCCTTCGCGCGAGTTATTTACGGGAGCAACCCGGTCTCGCTGCTATATTGGGTATATGGGTAACGCTTTTATCGCTCCAGGTAACATTGCCAGGGGCAAAGGCCCGGATCACGCCTTAGCGGCGCGTATAGGTCAGGAATGTGTGTGCCGGATGCGCGCCATTCGCGGCGTGCTCCTGGCGCTCCCGCTCTTCCCAGGAATCCCAGTGAATCTCCGGCAGCCAGGCGTCGCCCGTGGGTTCTGCGTGCACTCTTGTGAGGTATAGAACATCCAGACGCGGCATCACGAGGGCGTAAATCTCCGCCCCACCGATCACCATGATTTCCTCGCTGCCGTCAATCTGCGCGATCTGTTCGGCCACCTCCAGGGCCTCTTCGACGCTGGCGACGACGCGGATACCCTCCGCCTCATAGTTCTCATTGCGCGTGATAACGATGTTGCTGCGTCCGGGCAGCGGTCGACCTATGGATTCAAATGTGCGCCGCCCCATGAGTATGGGCTTGCCCGTGGTGCGCCGGCGGAAGTAGGCGAGGTCCGCGGGCAGATCCCAGGGCAGGGCATCGTCGCGACCGATGACGTCGTTGTCTGCCGCGGCGACAATCGCCGCGAGGGAGACCGCGTTCATACGGCCACGGGTGCCGGGATGTGGGGGTGGGGATCGTAGTCGAACAGCTCAAAGTCCTCGAAACGATAATCGTAGATGCTCCTGGGATGTCTCAGCAGACGCAGCTGCGGCAAAGGCCTTGGTTCGCGGGACAGCTGGAGCTCAACCTGCTCCAGATGATTGACGTAGAGATGCGAATCGCCGGTGGTGACGATGATCTCTCCGGGCTCAAGCTCCGCCTGCTGCGCCAGCATGAGCACGAGCGTGGCGAGACTTGCCATGTTGAAGGGCAGGCCAAGGAAGCTGTCACTGGAACGGATGTAGAGCTGCGCCGAGAGGCGACCGCGGGCAACGTAGAACTGGTAGAGCAGGTGGCAGGGCGGCAAGGCCATGCGACCGGCCCGGGCATTATCTTGCGGGCTGAGGCTCTCGTCGGGCAGGTACTCGACATTCCACGCGTGAAAGAGAATACGCCGGCTGTCCGGGCGATGACGGAGACAGTCAAGCACATAGTCGATCTGGTTTACCTCGCCGCCGTCAGCCGTGGGCCAGGCACGCCACTGCTTGCCATACACGGGCCCAAGCTCCCCGGACTCGGTTGCCCATTCGTTCCAGATAGACACGCCGTGCTCCTGCAACCAGGCAATGTTCGTATCCCCGCTCAGAAACCAGATCAGTTCGTTGATGATGCTTCGCAGATGCAGTTTCTTCGTGGTCAGCAGCGGGAAACCGTCGGCCATGTCGTGACGAAACTGGCGACCGAACACGGACAAAGTCCCGGTCCCGGTGCGATCATCCTTGCGCACGCCGTTTTCCAGAATATCGCGCAGCAGGTCGTGGTATTGACGCATTCCTTTTCCCGATCAGAGCGTAGGAGGAGAGCCGGCGCCGCGCTCAGCGCCGGCGGCCATAGGCGCTCCACAAAAGATAGGCGCTGACGAGGAACATGGGAATGCACAGCAGCTGGCCCCGCGTCACCCAGCCGAAAGCCTCAAAGCCGATATGGGCATCCGGTTCACGGAAGAACTCCACAGAGGAACGCAGAATTGCGTAGCCGCCGGCGAAGACCCCGGCAACGGCGCCGACGGGCCGGGGCTTGCGGGCAAACCAGAGCACGATAAAGAACAGCAACATTCCCTCGAGGGCAAACTGGTAAAGCTGCGAGGGGTGTCGTGGCAGTTGAAGCGGATCACGCGGAAAAACCATGGCCCAGGCGACCTCGGTCGGCCTTCCCCAGAGCTCCTGGCCGATAAAATTGCCCAGTCGACCGAGCGCCAGGCCTACGGGGGTGAGCACGGCTACGAAATCCAGCAGCGAAACGAAGGAGATTCTCTGGCGTCGGGCATAGAGATAGGTGGCGATGATTACGCCGAGAAAACCGCCGTGAAACGACATGCCCCCTTCCCATACGCGCAGCAGCCAGCCGGGATCATCGGCGAGTCGCTGACCTCCATAAAAGAGCACGTAGCCGAAGCGCCCACCGAGAACCACGCCCAGGGCAGCGTAGAATATAAGGTCATCGACCTGCTCGCGCGCAAGCGGGGAATCCGGCCGCTTGCAACGACGCAGCGCCAGCCACCAGGCGAAGGCCAGACCGGCAAGATAGGTCAGGCCATACCAATGCACCTTCACCGGGCCCAGGGACACGGCAACGGGATCGATGACAGGGTAGGTCAGCATAGCGAGAGGTGAGGTCCATCAAAGACACAGGAGAACGGCGCAGGGCAGCCGGTGAACACATGGGCCGGGGCAGTGCGCCGCGAAGAGGCGCTCCCGGCGGCGAGCCGACCCGACCGACTCCGGCGCTATTATCGTTCAGGCCCGGCGCACGCACAATCGATCTGGCCGCCAGCCCAAGGAAACGCATGCATATTGAGCCCGGGCACCCGCGACCGGCAGCAGACTCCGGTGGATCGGACCTGTGTGCCTGATCGCCTTCGCCTGGCGCATGCGCGCCGATGCCCCCCTCCTCCTGGTGGCCAATCGCGACGAGTTTCACGCGCGGCCTGCTGCTGCGGCGGACTTCTGGGACGATGCGCCAGGGGTGTTCGCGGGACGGGATGTGACCGCCGGAGGCACCTGGATCGGCATTGGAAAAGAGGGGCGCTTTGCGGCGGTCACCAATATCCGAGACCCCGGGGGCAAGGTCGGTACCGCAGCTCGCTCGCGCGGTGAGCTGACAGCGGATTTCCTGCGCCACGGAACTCCCGCCGAATCCTACCTCGGTGAAGTTGCCCACCGCATTGGCGACTACCAGGGCTTCAATCTGCTGATCGGCGACGGGCAATCGCTCTGGTATCTCCATGGAGAAACGGGCAGTACGCCCCGTGCCCTGACTCCCGGCGTCTACGGACTCAGTAACGCTGCATTGGATGTGCCCTGGCCCAAGCTCGTTCTTGCCCGGGAGCGCCTTGCGCAGCTCGCCTCGGCGCCGCCTCTCCCCACGGCGGAGGACCTGAATCACTGCGTCGCGAGTCGCCAGCGGGCGCAGGAGGAGGACTTGGCGGAGTTCGGCGACTCAATGCTGCCCGCCCTTTCCGCGCAGTTCATCGTGACCCCGGTCTATGGCACGCGGTGCCAGACCACCCTTCGCTACCTGGAGGGCGATCGGCGGGAGCTTTGCGAAACGCGTTTTGATGAGACGGGCGCCGCTGTCGGCAGCGGCGGCATATGCATGGTCGACGGGCCCGTTCCCGGCTAGTCGATGGGCTCCGGCACCAGCTGCTGCAGGCCCCGCTCGCGGAGAAAACCATCGAGGCGAGCCTGAATCGCGTCACCGCTGTCCAGTCCCCGGACGTCTTCCCACAGGGCGCGGGCGTCGGCGGCGCGTATGGCGCGCAGGGCGCGCTTAACACGCGGCAGGCTCGTGGCGTTCATGGACAGCACTTCGTAGCCCATGGCGAGCAGCAGACTCGCCGCCATGGGGTTCCCGGCCAGCTCACCGCAGATGCTCACGGCCTTGCCCTCGGCACGCGCCCCGTCGGCGACCTGCGCCAGGGCTTCAAGCACCGCGGGATGGAAGGCGTGGTATAGATCGGAAACGCGGGCGTTGTTACGGTCAACGGCCAGCAGATATTGGGTCAGGTCGTTGCTGCCGACCGAAAGAAAATCAACGCGGCGAGCCATCGCCCGGGCCTGGTAGACCGCCGACGGAACCTCCACCATGACGCCCACGAGGGGCATGGGCGTATCAATGCCTTCCTCGACGAGTTCGCGGTGACAGCGGCGCAGAAGCTCGAGGGCCTCTTCAAGTTCTGGCACGTTGCTGACCATGGGCAGAAGTATGCGCAGATTGCCGATGCCCGCATTGGCCTTGAGCATGGCGCGGAGCTGCGCGAGGAGAATCTCCGGATGATCCAGGGTTACGCGAATGCCCCGCCATCCGAGGAAGGGATTGGCTTCTTCAATCGGGAAATAGGGCAACGCCTTGTCTCCGCCGATATCCAGCGTACGCATGGTGACGGGGTTGGGCGCAAACGCTTCGAGCTGTTCGCGGTAGATCTGGCGCTGCTCCTCTTCCGAAGGAAAGCGCTCGCGCATCAGGAACGGAACCTCGGTCCGGTACAGGCCAACGCCCTCGGCGCCGCGTTCGAGCGAGCGCGCGACGTCTGCCATGAGCCCCGTATTCACCCACAGGGCGACGCGCTCATCGTCGATCGTCACGCAGGGCAGGCCGCGGAGCGCCTCGAGATCGCGATTGATCTCGTCGTCCTGGTCGGCGATTTCGCGGAAGCGACGCAGGATCGGAGCCGTGGGGTTCAAATGAACGTTGCCGTTGTAGCCATCCACGACCACGGACATGTCGCGCAGGCGCGTGTAGGGCAGATCCACCGCACCCATAACCGTGGGAATTCCCATGGCGCGGGCAAGAATTGCGACGTGGGAGTTGCCGGACCCGTGCACGGACACCATCCCGGCAATGCGTTCCCGGGGAATCTCCCCGAGCATCGATGCGGTGAGTTCCTCGCTGACCAGAATTGTCTGCTCCGGATACTCCAGATCTTCGCGCTGCTCCGCCTGTAGATAGCCGAGGACGCGCTCGCCGAGATCCTTCACGTCCACCGCACGCTCGCGCAGGTAGGAGTGCTCCATCGCTTCGAAATGGCGGATATGTTCCACCATCACCTGGGCCAGGGCACCCTGAGCCCACTGCCCCGACTTGATGAGACCGGCGACTTCACCACCGATGGTTGAGTCATCGAGAATGCCGAGATACACATCGAAGAGGGCGAGGTCCTCCGGGCTCAGCTTGTCGCGCAGGCTTTCCGCCACCGATTCGATGTCGATGCGCACTTGCGCGAGGGCGCGCTTGAACGCGCGCAGCTCCGCCCGCCGGTCGTCGCTGTGCTGTCGCGGCACGGCGTAAAGATCCGCCACCGGTGATACCACTACCGCAGTTCCAATGCCGACACCCTGCGCGCCGGGGACGCCGCTGATGCGCGTGTAGACCGTGTCGCGCTCGGGGCTCCCTTCGACGGGGACGTCGCCGGTTACCAGGGCGTGGGCGATGACACCGGCAAGCTGCGCAGAGAGCGTGACCAGGAATGCCTCTTCGCTTTCGTCAAAGCGGCGGCGCCTCGATTGCTGAACCACCAGCACCCCAAGCACATCGCGCTGATGGATGATCGGCACACCGAGGAAAGCGTGGAACGGCTCCTCACCGATGTCCGGCAAGAGCTGAAAATTCGGGTGCTGCTCCGCGTCCTCCAGGTTTATCGGCTCCTCCCGCTCGGCGACGAGACCCACGAGGCCCTCTCCCAGAGCCAGAGAAGCCTTGTCGATCTGAGTGCTATTCAGGCCTTCGGTCGCGCGAAAAACGAATCGCTCAACGGCTCGATCCCGGATGTAGACACTGCAGACTTCCGTTCCCATGGCCATGCGCACCCGCGAGACAATGATGCGCAGGACGACATCAAGGGAGTCAGCGGCGTTCAGCTCCAGAACGATATTGCGTAGGACTTCGAGCATCAGCCCGCGCCTGCGTCGACGACTTTGAGCAGCGGAGGAGCGAGCTCGCGAAGCGCCCGGCGGTAAACCTCACGCTTGAAGTACACCACCTGGTTCAGGGGGTACCAATAGGACACCCACTTCCAGTGATCGAATTCCGGCTTGGGGTTGTCATCGAGAACAACCGCGCTGTCTTCGGCCAATAGGCGCAGGAGAAACCATTTCTGCTTCTGGCCGACGCAGACCGGCTTCTGCCCCTTGCGCTGGTAACGGCGGGGCAGGCGATAGCGCAGCCAGCCGCGGGTGGAGCCGAGTATCTCCACGGATCCGGCGTCCAGGCCCACCTCTTCCTTCAGTTCCCGGAACAGCGCTTCCTCGGGCTTCTCGCTCACATGGATTCCACCCTGGGGAAACTGCCACGCGTCGCGCCCTCCCACGCGGCGGGCCCAGAGCAGACGTCCGGCGGGATTGGCGATAACAATACCGACGTTGGGGCGAAAGCCCTGCGCATCGAGCATGGAAATAGTGACCTGGGAATCGTTGTTTTCTCCGATTGTTCCACAAACGCGGGGTACTGAGAATTGCTGCGCCCGCGAGCGCCTCGTAAGCTGGCCCTTTTCAGGCGGGGGCCCAGCGCGCGTGGCACTGGCAATTTTCGATCTCGACAACACGCTCATCGCCGGTGACAGCGATCATCTCTGGGGCGAATTTCTCTGCGACCGTGGCCTGGTTGATGCCGCGCACTTCCGGGCGACGAACGACCTGTTTTTCGAGGATTACCAGCGCGGCGAACTCGATATTGCCGCCTACGCGGCATTTGCCCTGGAGCCGCTCGCGGGAAAGACCCCCGAGAGTGTTGTCCATCTGCAGGAGGAATTCATGGCCACCTGCATCGAAGCACTGATGTTGCCGGCCGCGCAGGCTCTCGTTGATGGGCATCGCGACCGCGGTGACCGCCTCCTGATCATCACGGCCACCAATGAATTTGTCACGCGTCCCATTGGCCGGCGCCTGGGAATCGAGGAACTGCTGGGCTGCGCCGTGGAAATTAAGGACGGCCGCTTCACGGGCAGCGCCACAGGCACGCTGACCTATCGCGAGGGCAAGGTCACGCGGCTGCGCGAGTGGCTCGACGTCGAGCAGGCCGAGCTCGGGGGCGCGACGTTTTACAGCGACTCACACAACGACCTGCCGTTGCTCGAAATCGTGGATTTCCCGGTACTGGTGGATCCGGACGAGAAGCTCGCGGCAGTCGGCCGCGCACGTAACTGGCCAGGTCTCACGCTGCGCCAGGGCAGTACCCCCCTGCCCCTGGTTTGACGAATTGAGCGAAGGCCTCAGGCGCCCTCGTCACAGTGCGCCTGGTACGCCTCGGCATCCAGGAGGAGGCTTTCTACGTCGCCAACATCGCTCGGCTGCAAGCGGAAAAACCAGCCGTCCTGGTAGGGATCGCCGTTCACCGTCTCCGGCACGTCCTCCAATACGCTGTTGATCGCCAGCACCGTTCCGCCGATGGGTGCATAGATATCTGAGGCCGCCTTGACACTTTCCACCACGCCGGCTTCGTCACCGGCAGCCAGTTCGGCGCCCTCCTCGGGCAGCTCCACGAACACCACGTCGCCCAGCGCCTCCTGGGCGTGGTCACTGATTCCGACCGTGACGGTACCGTCGTCTTCAACACGCGCCCATTCGTGGCTGCGCGCGTAACGCAGTTCGGCTGGCACCTGGCTCATGGCATGACCTCGCTGTTCCGTGTGTGATTGAGAGGGGCGAACGAGCGGGATTCTGCCGCCGCACCCGCCCCGCGTCCAGCGGTGAGCTTCAGGACGCGCCCATTGCCTCGCGAATGATGCGTCGTTTCACGGCGGGCAGGCTGGCTACGCCGCGCATCCCCGTATTGCGCAGCCAGCGCAGCGGCAGGGCGTCGCTGCCGAAGAGGCGCTTGAAACCATCCATGGCGGCCATCATGCGCAGGTTGTCTCCCTTGCGGCTCCGCTGATAGCGCCCGAGAACGGCGATGTCTCCCGGTTCGAGACCAAGTCGGCGCGCGCGGTGCAGTTCCTGAGCGAGCGCGTCCACATCGGCAAGCCCCAGATTGATGCCCTGGCCGGCCAGCGGGTGAATCGTGTGCGCCGCATCTCCGACAAGAGCTGCGCCGGGCATCACGTAGTCGACGGCGTGGCGCTGGCGCAGCGGAAACGCCCGGCGCGGAGCACAGGCGCAGACGCGCCCAAGCACGGCCTCACTCGCCTCGGTCAGCGCCGCACTGAAGGCAGCATCGTCAAGCCCCAGGAGATCGTCCGCCCGATTTTCCTCAATGGACCAGACAATAGAGCACAGCCGGTCGTCTCTCCCCCCCAGGGGAAGCAGCGCCAGCGGACCGCTCTGCAGAAATCTCTGCCAGGCCGTGTGCTGATGCGGCGCCTCGAAGGCCGCCGTGGTCACAATTGCGCGGTGACCATAGTCCCATTCCCGTGTGCGCATACCCAGGAGCGAGCGGACCGGCGAGAGGGCCCCATCGGCGGCAACCAGCAGGCCGGCGACAAGACTCGTTCCATCATCGAAGCGCAGCCGCATTCCGTCGCCCGTATCTTCAAGCGTATCCAGGCTCGTGTCGCTACGCAGATCGACGCTCGGAAGACGCCGCACCTGCTCTGCCAGAGCGCTGACGATAAGGCTGTTCTCAACAATACTGCCGAGGCTTTGGGCACCGACTTCACTGGCGTCAAATTCGATACGCCCCGTACCCTCCGCATCCCAGACGGTCATGTGGCGATAGGCGCAGTAGCGTTGTCCTTTAACGGTGTCCCAGGCGCCAAGGTCGCGCAGAAAAGCAATAGAGCGCGCGGTCAGAGCGCTGACCCGCGCATCATAGTCTGCTACCGCGTCGCCTGTGGGAGCCCCGGGTAGGGTGCGTGCCTCGATGACCGTGATACTCAGACCGCTGTCATTCAGGGCCGCGGCAAGCGCGAGGCCGGCAATTCCACCGCCGATGATGGCGATATCGGCCGCGCCGGGACTTGTTGTTTCACCCATGGCCGGAACCGCCGCGCCTGACCGGGCCCCGGACCGGGCCAACACCCGATCGGAGCGTGTCGGATGCTGTGCCCACCATCACGAAAGTGAACCGCGATTGCCGCTTTGGAGAGCCGCCATACCTGCGGCCTGCTGCACAAACTCCCGGCGCAGGACCGGGAACAGATCGAGACCGGCGAGCGCGAGGTCGCGGCCCAGGGAGAAAATGGGATCGCTTTGCATAAAAAGAGCGGGGAGGCTGTCGCTGGCAAAAATGGTCTGTTCCTGATCGCGACTGCGATCTGCCGCATAGGCATTGAGATGGCGCGTATCGCCGATTGCGTCTCCCGCGGTCAGCACCGCTTCGGCGAGGGCATGGGCGTCGCGCAGCGCGAGGTTGAAGCCCTGCCCCGCCACCGGATGCAGCGCATGAGCCGCGTTACCCAGAACGACGCAGCCCCGCCGGGCCTGCTCGACGGCTTCCGTGAGCGCCAGGGGATAGGCGTGGCGCGCGCCTACCCGCGTAACCCGGCCGAGGCGCTCGCCAAAGGCGTCCAGCAGGGCTCGGGAAAAGTCCTCTTCCGATGCAGCGGTCAGCTCCCGCGCGTCCTCCGGCGGCAACGTCCACACCAACGCCATGCGATAGTCGGCCTGCGCCGTCGCCGGCAAAGGCAGCAGCGCCAGGGGACCGCTGGCCGTAAAGCGTTCGTACGCGCAGCCCAGGTGATCACGCTCGAAGGCGAGATTGGTAACCAGAGCGTCCTGACCGTAGGACTTCCGGCGCGTCAGAAAGCCCAGGCGATCGCGCAGGGCGGACTCCGCCCCGTCGGCAATCACCAGAAGGTCACAGCGGACCTCCTCGTCGCCATCGAGGCGTACGCACATACCGCCGGGCTCGGCGGACGCACTCTGAACTCGCCGCGGACAAAGAACGTGCAGCCGCGGACTCCTTCGCACAGCGGCGAGAAGGCAGCGGCCGAGACAGGGGTTCTCCACCACCCATCCCAGGGAATCCCAGCCCTGTTCTTCGGCGAGCAGCCGCGTACTGGCCGGTCGGCCGCGGCGGGAAACGTGAATACTGCGTATGGGCCCCAGACCGGGAAGGAGCTCGTCCCAGAGGTCAAGGCGGCGGTAAATTTCCGCCGTGCTATAGGAAAGCGCGGTTGAGCGCGCGTCGAAAGAGGGGTGATAGGGCTCCGAGGGAGTATCGGCGCTGGGCAGCGCCACTCCCTCAACCAGGGTGATACTCAGGGACGCCGGAGCGGCGCGATCCAGCAGCAGCGCCAGGCTCATGCCGACCATTCCTCCGCCGGCAATCAGAAGATGCTGCGGCGTACTCATTGCATCCAGGCCTCGATCTCCTTCGTTGTGCGAGGCAGACCTGGCGTCAGCAATTCATGCCCCATCCCGCTCACGGCAACGTCGTCTTCGATGCGAACGGCGATGCCGCGCCAGGCCGCCGGTACGTCGCGATCGTCTCGCGGAATATAGAGACCCGGTTCAACGGTAAGGACCATCCCGGCCTCCAGCTGACGCCATTCGCCCCCGGGTCGGTAATCCCCCACGTCGTGAACGTCGAGGCCCAGCCAATGTCCGACCCGGTGCATATAAAAGCGCCGGTACGCGCCGCGCTTGATCAGTCGGCGCAGATTGCCGCGAAGCAGCCCGAGATCGATGAGGCCCCGGGTTATTTCCTCCACCGACGCATCGTGGGGCGCGTTCCAGCCGCGCCCCGGCGCTATGGCGGCAAAGGCCGCCTGCTGCGCGGCCAGGACGATGTCGTAAACCTGCCGCTGACGCCGGGTAAAGCGACCCGAGACGGGGAAGGTCCGCGTGATATCCGAGGCGTAGCCGCGAAATTCACAACCGGCATCGATGAGAACGAGATCGCCTCGACGCAGACGCTGATCGTTCTTTGTGTAGTGCATGGTGCAGGCATTGGCGCCCCCGGCGACGATGCTTGGGTACGCCGCATGGCGGGCGCCGTGGCGGGTGAATTCATGGAGCAGTTCGCCTTCAAGCTGGTATTCAAACATCCCGGGACGGCACTGGCGCATGGCCCGCAGGTGGGCCGCAACGCTGATGCCGCCGGCGCGGCGAAGCTGACGGAGCTCGGCGGCGGATTTGTACAAGCGCTGCTCGTGCAGCAGATGATCGAGGTCCGTGAACTCCCCCGGCGGCACGGATCCGCTCGCCTCTTTGGCGCGGATTGTGTTTACCCAGGCCATGATGCGCGCATCGAAGTCCCGGCTGCGGCCCATGGAATAGTAGACCCGATCGCGCCCTTCTATGAGTCCGGGGAGGATGTCATCGATATCGGCTAGGGGGAAAGCATCGTCGGCGCCGAAGCGCATGCAGGCGGCTTCAGCGCCTATGCGCTCCCCGTGCCACAGTTCAGCAAGGGGATCCTTTTCCTGGCAGAACAGTACATATTCGCCGTGTACTCGACCGGGAAGAAGCACGGCCACCGCATCCGCCTCGGGAAAGGCCGTGAGGTAGTGAAAGTCGCTGTCCTGGCGAAAGGCATACTCCGTGTCCCGACTGCGGATCGCCAGGGAGGCCGCGGGGATGATCGCGATGCTGTTCGGCTCGAGAGACTCCATCAGCACCCGCCGCCGGCGGGCATATTCCGTGCGCGCCACCGGAGCAACGCGCTGGCTGGTCGGTGGGGCCTGAACCCGCTTGGAACCGGTCACGATGACGCGCTCGCGGCATCGGCCTGCGCATCCATGAGCACGTTCATCGCCGCCACGCGCAGGTATTCAAGCAGTTCGAAGTACTGGCCCTCGCGCTCGGTGATGTCGTCGTCATCGTCGTCGTCATCGGCGGCGGCCTGGGCGATGGCGGCGAAGTCTTTGAGGGCCTCGGCGCTGTCCGCCGCCACGGCCTGCCCTGCGGCATCGGCGTTGACCCTGGCCTCGGCAAAGCCTCTGAGAAATCCTCGGCACCAGGCGGCCATGGCCGCGACGCGCTGCGTAAGCTCAAGGTCTTCGTCCGGCAGGAGGAGGATGAAATCGAAATCGCCCTCCGTAACGCTGGCGATGGCCATGCGCCGAAGATCGCTCACGGCATCGGCGAGCGACCCGTGCAGGCTGGTATCCAGAGTTTTTTCCAGCTGCGTCAGGAGAGCCGTGTCGTCACCCTGAAAGCCACCGCCCAACAGGCCGCACAGACAGCCGTGGAGCTCCGCGGGAGAAACGAGCTCTCCCTGTTCCAGTAGGGCGTTGGCGACTTCGTCAAAGGAAATACCCGCGGCGTCACCGGGATGTGGATCGAGAATGGACAATGCATCAGCCCCGGAGTGTCAGCGTCGTTGACCTTGCGAAAACCGATCCCTATATTGACCGCTCCCCAAAGCGCCGCGCAAGTCGTGCCCGCATGCCTGAAGCCAAGACTCCCGAGAACCTCAAGGCTCTCGAAGACAAGATCGATCAACTGATCGACCTGTGCGCGCAGCTGAATCGCGAAAACCGCGCCCTGAAGGAAGAAAATCTCAACTTTCAGCAGGAACGTCGCGACCTGATCGCGAAGAACGATCTGGCCCGGGCTCGTGTCGAGGCCACGCTGCAACGACTGCGCAGCATGGAGGCCGCATCTTGAGCAAAGCCGGCACGTTCTCGGTCACGATACTGGATAAGGAGTATCAGGTTGCCTGCCCGCCAGAACAGCAGGCCGAGCTTCTGTTGTCAGCGCGCCACCTCGATGAGCAAATGCGCGCCATCCGCTCCACCGGCAAGGTAATAGGGCTCGAACGTATCGCGGTCATGGCCGCCCTGAACATCAGCCACGAGTTATTGCAAACGAGAAACGGGGTTAAGGCAGGGGGCACCGAGGAAGCTGGAGACGAAGCGGCCGTTGGATCGGGGTCGGGAACGACACCCGCGGCGGCGTCACAGGCACCGACTGAGCTGAGCGCTGCCGAAGCGCGCAGTGTCGCTGGACTTAATGCAAAGCTCGATGAAGCTCTGCACCAGCTGAGACAATTGGAAATTGGCTGAAAACGCGCATGGACGGCGACATGGCAGCCTTTCAGCTATACTGAGGTCCGGTCCCTGGCGCATGCGCCAGACGTTACAGTCCTCGAGCCGATAATGCTTTACTAGGGGGCGACCATTGCCGCTGGTGTGCAAGTCCGGCCACGACCGGGAAGCCTGAAGTGGTGTGGAAGCCACCGCCTTGAACCGTCGGGTTCAAGGGCAGTTTTGTCAGCGGTGCGCCGGGTACCGAATCACACCTTCCCCTTTTTGATAACCTGTTGTCGAAGCTTCGGTTTTACACGACCTGGCTCTCCACGATCCCGCTCTCCAAGCACGTGCTTTTCATGCATCTGCTGTCCGAGAATCGGCGATCCTGTACCCCGCTTCGCGACAGGCTGCCTCGCAGCGGCCTGCTACGTTCTCAGTGCCGTGGGCACGCCCGGGCACTTTGATGCCGCAGGCCCAACCGGAACAGCCGGTGTCGACCCATCATTTGCTGCGGTTTGTGGCTGTGAAGCCCGGCGGATCTCATCAGCACTGTGTCGCCCGCGTGCGTCCGCACGAAACGCCTGTCTCGAGCCCCTATCCCTGTGACGGAGAACGATACTGCGCAAGCTAGGGCCCGCTGGCGCCACCGGCTTCGCGAACGTCGCCGCGGCTTGGATGCGGATTTCGCTTTCAAGGCCGGAGCCCGGATCTGTGCGAACCTGTCGGCCTGTGATGCCTGGCACGGTGCGAATTCCGTTGCCCTTTATCTCGCCGCAGATGGAGAAGTGCCTACGCTGCCCATCGTTCACGCGGCGCGGGCGACGAACAAAAGTCTGTACCTTCCCGCCGTGCTCGAAAAAAGGATGGAGTTTCGACTGTGGCGCGAGGGCGAGACGCTTGTTTCAAATCGCTTCGGCATCGGCGAACCCCCGCCCGGAGTTCCGGTAACCGATTCCGTGGAGCTCATGTTGCTGCCGCTCGTCGGCTGGACCTCGCGAGGCTTCCGACTTGGCATGGGCGGCGGATTCTATGACCGGTACCTGGAGGAGAGATCGGCAAGGCCTTCCCACTGCCTGGGCCTTGCGTTTGAGTGCCAGCGCGAAGACAGCCTGGAGATTTTGCGATCGGGCTGGGACGTTCCCATGCACGGGGTTGTCACGGAAGAACGGGTCTATCGTTTTTGAATCCGGTACTGAATAGCGCATAGCCGGACGACGACGCACGATCACCAAGGGCGCGGAGTCTCGCACTACTCCGATACCACCCTGGGTGAATCTGCGTCGGTGTACGAGCCTTGGAATTAACTCAGTGCGCCGGCACGGCAAAACCGCGCCTGCGCTCTAGCCTCGCTAGCGCAGGCCGATTACGCCGGCCTGGAGTGGGGAAGCCGGTGCGGCGATCGTCGGGCCCGATGCCGCGGGCAGCATCAGGGTAAGGATCACGCCCAGGCCGAAGCTTGCGGCCAGGACGAGCAGCATATCTGGTCTCTTTTTCACGGGGGATTCTTAGAAAACTCAAAAGGATTTTTGGCAAGATTCCGCAAATATGTCATGGAATAGT
>JBCDIW010000033.1:0-50119 GCA_038748515.1 Pseudomonadota bacterium | reverse complement strand
TCAATGGACCCAGGGCCTCTCCCCATCCAGCGCCACGCAGGACGATCCACGCTTTGGCTATGGCGAGTTCGACGACGTAGGTCGCGAACTCCAGGGCGCCTTTGCCCGGATTTCCAAGGCCCTGGAGCGGGAAAGCGAGTTCGTGCGCAATGCCAGCCATGAGCTGCGCACGCCCATCGCCATCATCCGCTCAAACCTGGATCTGGAGCGCAGGCGCAGCGGCAGCGAGAGCGAGCCGCTGGGCCGTATACGGCGTGCCACCGACCGCATGCAGCAGCTCGTGGACACGCTGCTCTGGTTGAGTCGAGAAGAGCCTGCCGAGCAAAACGAGGAAGACGTTGATCTGAAAGCGATGGTCCAGCAGGTCGCCGAAGAACACGTCTATCTGCTGGAAGGTCGTAGCTATCGACTGGAAGTGCCGGACTCTTGTTTCTCCGTGCGTCTGGCGGCGCAGCCTGCGCGCATCGCTCTGGCCAACCTTATTCGGAACGCCTTTCAGCACAGCGACGGAGGTGAGGTGCTGATCGAGCTTACGGACCATGGCGTTACGGTAAGGAACGGTGTTGGTGCAGCGGCAACCGGCGCGGATAGATCCCTGAGCGATGGCCTGGGTTTGACCCTGGTCAAGAAGATCACCCAGCGCATGGGTTGGACTTTCGCAGCGCGGGAGCAGGGCACTGAACACGTCGCCGCCCTAAGCTTCCAGGCCTAGGTCTGGACCGGCCCGATTCCGCTGCGCTATGGCGAAGATCGAAGCCCCACGACTTCAGGCCGGCAGCGCAAGCTCCTGCCGCCGGGCAAAAACCTCTACCTCATTGCGAAGGCGCCTACAGTGAGAGGTTGAGTTCCAGACCGACCACCCGTGGAGCGTCGATAGCGCCATACAGAAGACCGTCATTCGGGAAGAACGCATTCGGAAACGCTCCGCCACTGAAGCGTCGTTCTTCTGTCAAATTCTCCGCAAAAAGTCGCGCTGAAAAGCGTTCTCCTTCCCAGCCCAGTTGCAAACCATAAATCTCCACGGCCTCCTGCGTCGCCAGTGCGTTGGCGTCAAAGCCCTGGCGGATACCCTCGTCCAGCGCCATTTCACCGATCAGGTTGACCTCGCCGCGCAGGAACCATCCGCCGGCGAAGGCCCAGCGCAGGGCGACGTTGCCATCGTAGTCGGGGATGAGTTTGACCGGACCACCGATCACCTGGTCAGCGCCCTGGCCGGCGAAATCCGTGTAGTCGGCGTCGATCAAGCCGAGGTTTGCCGTCAGCAGCAGCCCGTGATCGAACTGGACCCTGCCCTCGAATTCGATGCCCATGCTCTCGATTGCCGCGCGGGAGGTGACGATCGATGTGGAGATGACGTTGCCCTCTTCGTCCTCGAGAGCGGTGATTTCCTGCCAGTTGTCGGCCTCCAGATAGAACACGGCCGTGGAAAAGCTCTTGCGTCGATCCGCGCTTCGCCAGCGCAGCCCGGCGTCGAAGCTGATGAGTTCCTCCTGGCCGAAACGCACCACATCTTCGAGGGCGTCCTCCTCCGCGGCGGCGATGTTGAAGCCGCCCGGCACATAGCCGGAGGCGAGGTTGCTGTACAGCGTGAGGTCCTCCGACAGCTCGTAGCGCACGGCGAAGCGGTAAAGAAGCTCCTCGAAGGTGTCGTTAAGGTCGAGTTCCTGGAAGAAGAACTGGGAAAAGCCCAGGTCCAACACGCCGGCCTGCTGGGTCGTGGTTCGCTCCGCGCTGTCGAAGCGCAGCCCGGCGGTGAAGGTAAGACGATCCAGGGATTGCGGGGAATAGCTCACGGAGCTGAATACACCCCAGTCGCGGCTGTCCACGCCCTGTTCCGGCGCGCGAATGAAGTCGTCGAGACCGCCGCCGCCGACCAGCGACGCGAGTGTTTCTTTCTCGTCTTCTAAATAGAACGAGGCGCCGACGTTGTAGCTGAACCCGTTCACGGGATCGGCCGTGAAGCGGATTTCACCGGTGGTGACCGTTACGTCGTCAAACTGAGCACCGGCGAGAAAGGGGCCGTTGGTGTTGTCGATATCAAATCCCTTGTCGGCGATCTCCTCGCTGCGGTGACTGAACGCCAGGTCCAGATTTCCCGACCCCATGTAGACCGTCGCGCTCAGACCGAACACGAATTCTTCGATCTCCGCGCGTTTGGGCGCGTTGTTGACGAAGCTGAAGTCGTCCGCGCGCAGATTTCCGTTCACCGGGGGAGGGCTGAAGGGATTGGCCGGATCGAAAAGTGCGCCATCGGAGTAGATTGCGTTGTAGGCATCCAGCTCTACGGGGTAGCCGTCAAAGCGGTAGATACCCGGCGCGGCGGTGTCGATGTAGTAGCCGGTGGCGTTGACCGTGAGCTTTTCGTTGGGTTCCCAGCGCAGGCGCCCCTGCAGGAACGTCTCGTCAAACTGCCCTGGGCCCTGCGGCGTCGCTCCGATGTTCTCGACGTAGTAGTCCGCATCGGTGAAGCGGTAAGACAGAGAGCCTACGAGGGAGTCGCCCACCAGCGGCGCTCCGAGAAAGCCGGTGAGCTGCAGGGAATCGCCGTTGCCAAAGGTGGTGGCCGTCAGCGTCGCGTCCGCGATGCGTTCGTCGCTCGGCGCCCGCGTCTTTAGCAGCACCAGACCGGAGGACGTGTTCGCGCCGTAGAGCGTCGACTGAGGCCCGCGCAGAACCTCAACGCCGTCGAGCTGCGCAAGCACCGAGTTGTTCAGTTCACGAAACGGAATGCCGTCGATGTACACCGCGGCCCGGTTGACGATAAAGGGGTTCGATTCGACGCCGCGGATGGAGATGTACACGGCGCCGATCTGCCCCGTGTCGTTGAACTGCACGTTGGGAACGAGATCGTCGATCCTGCGAATATCCGTCACGCGCGCGTCGATAAGATCCTGGCGGCTCAGGACCGTCGCCGACAGGTCCAGGTCCTGCAGCGTCGTTTCGGTCTTCGTTGCCGAAACGAACACTTCTTCAATCTCCCTGGAGTCAACGTCGGCGGGCGCCTGCGCCCAGAGCGGTATGGGTGCCACAGCAATCGCAAGGCCGAGTCGATGGATCGCGCACCTGCGATGGATCATCATGGATTTCCCCCAGGACTTAAGTCCACGAATTATGGAATGCGGTTGGGGACGAATAAGCAGTTGGACCTACGCAAGTGGGCCTGAATACAACGGCTGTCGGCAAATCTGCATACCGACGGACGTGCGCCCGGGTTGTCAGGCGGTGGCGTAGTCTCGGGGGCTCAGGCCAAAGTAGTGGCGGAAGGCATGACTGAACGCGTTGGGACTGTAGCTCACGGCATCCGCAACGGCTGACACGCTGTGGCCCGCGCGCAACAGCGCAGAGGCGTGTTCCATCCTGCGTCGTGTGACATACGACGCGATAGTTTCACCGTGTGTTTTACGGAAAGCCTCCGTGAGCGTTCTCGGGCTGGAGGCGACGGCCCGCCCGAGCTCGGAGATCGTGATCTTCCGCGCAAGATTCTCGTCGATGTAAGCGCTGGCGTCGCTGGCGATGCGCTGGTGACGCTGGGACAGGGGGGCTGGCCGGGGATCGACAAACAGCGAATGTGCCGCAGCGAGAAGTTCGAGTCCGCGGGCTTCCAGCACAAGGCGACAGGCGGCCTCGCCGTAGTCGCCGGGCAGCGGCGCGGTCAGACGTTTCGCCACTTCCGAAACGGTAGGCGATATTCGCTGTATAAGCGCGGCGTCCACGGTGCGAATGCTCTCGACTATGCGACCGGCGTCGTCATCGAGCAGCACGTCGGGAAGGTACACGCCCACGCAGCTCACATCGCCGGCCTCAACCTGCGTGTCAAACACCTGGGCCGAGTCGTAGTAGGCAAGCGCAAACGTGGCGCCGGAGGCTTGAAAAAGATCGCCGTGCCGGGCCTGGGAGCGCGCGTTGGCCATGCCGCAGGCTACGTGAAGACCGGGTGCCAGAGTTGTGCTGAGGCTGCGTGCTTCCGTGGCAAAGCTTTCCGACTTCCAGACTTCTCCGACGTTGCCGCTGTGCTCCGGCTCCGGGGCGAGAAAGCGAAAGCCGGTGCTCGCGTCTCTTTGGCGATGCGTTTCTCCGGAACATTCGGTGATGTGATGGCTCGTAGTCGTCTGCATTCAGCGACAATCCCCGGAAGGCCTCAAATAGGAATTATTATCATTAATGAGCTTGCCATCGCAAGGCTCAAGAAGCGGTACTTAGGTCGAGGCGTCTATCGCTTCGGCATCCCGGCCGATGGCCGACTCCGCATGCGATCGCCGCATCGCATGGCACTAACCCTCCTGAAAATGTGGTTATCGCTACGCCCTCGACCAACGATGGGTAGACAAGCGCTACACTGCACCCAATGATAAGAATTCTCATTTGTAGGCTGTCGGCGAATAAGCTGCTCGCCGGCCCCAGAGCGGCGCGCTGATGCGCAACTCGCGTCATGGGAGTGGTTGAATGACCGTGGAGGAAGCTGTGCCCATCGTCTGTGAAGCGCTCGTGGCTCCCGCTGGCGGCGGGCCCCACGAGAGGCGGCGTCGCCAGATCGACGAGATGGACGGCCTCTATCGCGAGCACAGCCGCGGCCTCATTGCATCGTTGCGCAAGACTTTCGGGAACGGACCGCCGGATCCGGAAGACGTGGCACACCAGTCCTTTGAAAAGTTTCTCAGCCGGGCAGACCGCGGTGATGTTGAAAACCCCAAGGCATTCCTCTGGCGCATCGCCCGAAACACTTTCCTGAACGCGATCGAACGCGAGAAGGTCCGCTCGAAGTATGATTTTGAGATAGAGCACCTCTACTTTCCCACGCGGGGGGACTGCACGGCCGTCGAGAGCCAACTCGCGGCGCGAGAAGAACTGCGGACTATCAACGACACCCTGCGAGCCATGCCCGAACGGCGGCGTCATGCTTTCATCCTGCATCGCGTGGAGGGTTTGTCCGTGGCCGAGGTCGCGCGGCGTCTGGGTATGGCGCGTTCGCCTACGCGCAGGCACATTAATCGGGCAGCCCACGAGATAGAGCTGGAACTCCGGCGAAAGAACGAAGGTGAGCATCTTGAGCAGAATCGATAAAGCGGCCATCGAGCGAAGCCGCGCCGCCCACGAGTGGCGGTCGCTCATCTGGGATGAAGACGTCTCACCCACACAGCGCCTTGAGCACCAGGCCTGGCTTCGGGAAAGCGCGCTGAACGAAGAAGCCTATGACCGCGCCGTGACCTACTGGAGCGCCTTCGGCGAACTCGCGCGGTCGGATATCGATGTGGATCTCATGCCGCCGGAGATGAGTGCGGAGGTGCCGCTGGCCGAGCAAGAACAGGACAGCCCCAAGTCCTACCCGCGATTCATGACACGTTGCGCAGCGGATCACGCCGGCGAACGCTGGGCACTAGCGGCGGCGATCGCGGGCTTGACCATCCTTGCGGCATCGCTTCTTGTCTTGCTCATCCCTGAAACGGTACCACCCGGGGCAGTACCCACCTACGCCCGCTACACGACCGAGGTGGGTGAAACCCGTTCCTTTGCACTGGCCGATGGATCGACCGTAGCCCTCGGCGCGGATTCCGCGCTGGCCACGAACCTTAGTGCAACGGAACGCTGGCTTGAACTGCATCGCGGATCGGCGCTCTTCACCGTTTACCCCGATGCGGCGCGGCCGTTCGTAGTGACGGCGAGCGCCGTCCAGGCCACCGCCCTGGGTACGCGCTTTGATGTACGCAATAACGGTGGTGTCGTTCGCGTTGCCGTTGCCGAGGGACGCGTTGAAGTGACTCTGAAGGAGGCGGGCGATCGAAACAGCGCCACCCCCGACACGGCAAAACACCTTGGCGAAGGCGAGGCCCTGACGGCAACTCGCGCCAGCGGCCTCGGCGAAGTAAAGCCGTTTTCAGCGGAAAACGTGGGTGCCTGGGGGCGCAATCGTCTGATCTACGATGATGCGACGATCGGAGAACTTGTCGCGGACCTGGATCGCTACCACCCGCAAACCCTGATACTGGAGGGTGTTCACGCAGGCTCCGAGGATGCACGGCTTACCGCGGCCTTCGACGCACGCGAACTGGAGCGGGCCCTGAACATGCTCAGCCTCTCGTTTCCAGTTCAGATAGAACGTTCTGAGAAATCGATCAGGATTCGCTGGGAAGACAACCCAAGCAAGTAAAGCAAAATAAAAAAGTCTGCACCTCTGGGGCCGATTTACCGCGCTCACCTGTCCTAGCAGTAGATGAGTGAACGACAACGTTCACCGGAACTGCTACCAGGGGGAACTGAGGTGACGCATTTCCATTTATTGGCCGTGACCATGCGCGCGGTACTGTTGAGCCTGTGTGTCGGCATTCCGGTCATGCAGACGCCGATGACCTGGGCACAGTCACCCAGCGCTGGCAACGGAGACGCAGCCGAGCGGCTCGTTGATTTGCCCTCAGGGCCCCTGAATCAGACCATCATCGCGATCTCGAACGCGTTTGGCATCGACGTGTTGGTGCCCAATGCCCTGGTCCGGGGACTGGGTGCTCCGCCGGTGCGCGGCTCCTACAGTGCCGGCGAAGCCCTCGAGGCGGCGCTGGTCGGCAGCGGGATCGTCGCGCAGCTGACGGCGGACGGTGCTTATGTGCTGGTTCAGGCTGCAGCCAACGCTGAGAATGAGCAGGAGTTGGCCGGCCTGGCCCCGGAGCCTTTGAACGTCGAAGAGGTAATCGTGTACGGGGCGGCCAAGCGGGAAAGCACGCTGCAGTACAGCGACGTTTCCATGACCGTGTTCCAGGAACGCGACCTGGACAACGTTCGGCTTCGGGACTTCCGCCGCCTGGATGACTTGGCTCCAAACGTTCAATTCAACGAGAGTGGACAGTTGAGTTCCGTATTCGTTTCGATCCGCGGCATCGAGTCCAACCCGTTTATCGTCAATCGGGCCGCGATCTACATCGACGGAGCGCCCTTTCGCGAGCTCGACAACGCCGTGATGAACCGGCTGCGTTCCATCGAAGTGCTGCGCGGGCCGCAGTCCACGCTCTATGGCGCGAACAGCACGGCGGGGCTGATCCTCGTCAATACGCTGGAACCGGGCTACGACTTTGAAGGGAACATTCGTGCCACCACCGCGTTTTACGAGGGCGATGCCGCCTACACGCTGGACGGCTTCTTCGCGGGTCCGATCGTCGATGACAGTCTGGCCGGATCCCTGGCCTTCAAGGTATCGCAGGAAGACACCTTCTTTCCGAATGAGGCGTCGTCCATCGGCGAACGCGGCGAGATCGACGAACTGTTTCTCCAGGGCCGCCTCATCTGGGAGCCGAAGGAAGAACTCACGGTAAAGGCCAGTGCCATCTTTCTGGACGTAGATGCACCGGGAATCTTCGACGAGGAATATCTGCCCAAGGACCGCGCCCTCTACGACGCGTCGTACAGCATGTTCAACAACGGTGCCAGCATCGGCCGCTTCGAGCTGCTTCAGGAGTCGCCAAAGGACTCGCAGCACCGGGAATACATCGGCTCCCTCACGGCAACCTATCGCCTGCCCGTAGGACAGCTCGACGCAGCCCTGTCCTACGCCGACGAGGACGAAGACTCCCGGGGCAACGATCTCGACTTCACAGCGCTGCCGACGGCGGCCGGCGCGGCTATCTTTGAACAGGAGATTTTCAACGCCGAGCTGCGCTACACCTCACCCGAGAGCACACGCTTTGAATACATCGTGGGCACTTCCTATTACCGGGAAGAGGAGACGGTGCTGGTCGGCACCCTCGTAGGCACCGGTACCCTCGACGACTTTGCTTTTGCGCCCCCCCAGACAAACAACTCCGAGGATGTCGCGATCTTTGGATCGGCAACGCTGGGCCTGGGTATCGACGGCCTGAGTGCCACGGCAGGACTGCGCTTCGATCACGCGCGCCGGGAAACGGACCAGACCGCGGGTACGCTGAATTTCGGCCCTCTGGGCAACGTGATCTTCCAGGATCTCAAGTTCTCCGAAACCTTTGAGGAGTTTCTGCCACGTCTGGCGATCACCTACCGGCAGGGGTCGCGCCTCACCCTCTATGCGAGCGCCGCGAAGGGCTACATTCCGGGCGGCTTCAATCTTACCGTCGCTCAGGAAGAGGTCGCGGACGACCTCATAAGCTTTGACAGCGAGGAAATCTGGAGCTATGAGATCGGCGCGAAGACGAGCTTCGCTAACGGAAGAGGCTACCTGAACGGGGCGATATTTTTCATCGACGGTGACAACTGGCAGGAAATCCAGGTAATCACCAACGAGCAGGGGCAGGTGCTGTCGTCTTCGTTCATAGCCTCCGATTCATCGATTGAGAACGTCGGTCTGGAGCTTGAGCTCAAGTACGATCTGACCGACGCGCTGACGCTCAATGCGAGCTTTGGCTACGTCGATGCTGAGTACACGCGTCTGATGCCCAACTCCGTGGAGGACCTGAGCGGAAACCAGGTCAAGCTAGTCCCCGAATACGACGCCAATATCGCGCTGCGCTACGACCACCACAGCGGCTTCTTCGCCCGCGCTGAGGTCAGCGCCATCGGCGAGACCGCCCTGGACGAGCGCAACCGGTTCATCCGCGACCCGGTAGAGGTATTCAACTTCCAGGCAGGCTTCACCCGGGGCCGCTGGACCGTTCGCGGGTTTCTCGAGAACGCCACCAATGAGCGCTTTGAAAGCGGCTCGGCCTTCGACAACTTTGCCTTTGGCTTCGACGGAAACTCCTATGCCTCTTACGACCGGCCGCGGGTGCTGGGGGTCGAACTCGAGATGGGATTTGGCACCCGGCGCTAAGCAAAGGTTCGTTGCACCGGTGACGCTTCGGTTTTGAGTCTGTCCTCATCGAAGTGCGCTTCCCAACGGCCCGCGCTTCCCGGGTCCGCGCTCATACCCTTGGTCTACATCGAGTAGCGCAGCTCCAGGCCAAACACGCGCGGATCGTTCACCACAAAAAACGGCTGCGTATTGGGGTCGACCACGCCGGTACCCGTATTCACCGTGGACAAACCCTGGCGGGTCACAAAGCGCTCATCGAATAGGTTGTTCACGAAAAGCGCGGCCGCCCAGGTGCGCCAGCGGTAGCCTGCCCGCGCGTTGACCAGGGTGTAATCGCCAACCTCGTTTTCCGGAAGGTTGGTGACGTCGGAGAACTGGCTGCTCGCGTAGCTGACGTTGCCGCTGGCAAAGAACCCCCGGGGGTCTTCATAGGCGACACCCAGGGCCAGGGATGCGTTCGGTGCGCTGTTGAACTCGTTGCCAGCGAGGTTGGCAAAGCGCGGATTCTCGGGATTGGCGGGGTTGCCGTTGCTATCCACAGCGAAGGGAAAGTCCTTGAACTCCGTTTCCGCGAAACCGGCCGTGACGAAAACTTCCAGGCGCTCACTGAACGTCTTCCGCAGCTCTATTTCCAGGCCATAAATATCGGATTCCCCGGAGTTTAGGATCAGCGTATCGAAGACGAGCCCCGATGGGCCAGGCAGCGTCACCTGCTGGTCTTCCCACTGGGAGTAGTAGAGATTGGCATTGAGCGTAAGCGTTCTGTCCTGCCACTGCGATCGGTAGGCAAGCTCGTAGTTTGTAAGGTACTCAGGGTCAAAGGTGAGCTGTTCCACGGCTTCACCGGGTACGACTCGAAGGTAGCTGCCCCCGGCCCGGTAGCCCCGCGCTACGGTAAAGGACAGGGATTGCAGTTCGTTGAAGCGGTAGATCAGCGCACCGCGGGGGAGGAAGGCGTCGAACTCGGCGGTGGTCGGGCTGTCCTGCGTTGGCGGGAACAGGGCGGTACAGGGTGCACCACCGATCCCCGGAACCAGGGGATCGATGATGCAGGTTTCCGGGATCGCGGTGGTTTCACCGGCGGTGCCCGTGTCCGTGAACTCCTCCTCGTCGTAGCGCGCTCCTAGGTTTATCGACCAGTGGTCGTTCAGTTCGTAGGTGATATCGGCAAAAATCGCGCGGTTCTCCGTGGAGTCTTCCTGCTGCGTATCGAACAGGATCACGGCATCTGACGGCACGCTGGGCAGGCCGAACACGGTGGTGTCGAAGCTGAACAGACTCTGGAAGGAGCCCTTGGTGTCAAAATAGTAGGCACCGATCCAGCCGTTCAGGCGTCCGTAGTCGAAAGCAGCGCGCAGCTCCAACTGATAGGTTTCGTCCGGCGCGTCGCCATCGCCAAGAGCACCGAAGCTGGTATCACGCTGGGAGTTCTCAAACGTAGCAAGCGCGTACAGATCCCAGTGCGCATTGAGGTCGTAGTTGATATCCAGAATTGTGCGACTCACCTCGTTGAATTCGAAGCGCTCACGCAATCCATAGGTGATGTCGCCAAAGGGATCGAAGGCGTCAAACTCCGGTGTTCCCACCGGACCCGGCGCGACGGTCTGATTGAACTCGCCAAACTCCGTGTCGACATACTGATAGCCGAACTCGACGCGAAGCTTGTCCGTGGGCTCCCAGAGCAGTTTTGCCCTGGCCGTTAGCGCCTGCTGGAATCTGGTGTTGTTGTTCGTATCGACGTTCAGGACCTCGAAATCTACCTCCCGATAGTCCACGGCGAGACGGAGGGCGAGGGTGTCGTCCATGAGCGGAACATTGAGCATCCCGGAGTACTGCTCGAGGTTCTCGTTCCCAGCGAGGACGCGCAGATCTGCGTCCAGCTCGTAAATCGGGTCCGCCGTGCTGATCACGATGGCGCCAGCCAGCGCGTTGCGTCCCTGGATTGTGGACTGGGGGCCGCGCAGAATTTCGACCTGCCCGATATCCCACAGGTTTGACGCGCCCTGGTTGGCGTTGAAGGAGTTCGGTGAGCCATCGACGTAAATGTTGGCCGTCGCTCCCGTGCCCGTGAATCCGACGCCTCCGAGCGTGACGCCGCGGATCGACAGATTGTTGAGGTCACCCCCGGCGGTCGATACGTTCGCGGTGCGCAGCAGAACATCTTCCACGTTGAACAGCACCTGTTCCTCGATATCTTCCTTCGTGACCAGCGCGACGGACACCTGCGTGTCCTGCAGGGAAAGATTCCGTTTGGTGCCGAACACGATCACCTCTTCGATACCGGCTACCGAGATCGCCCCCGGTCGATCCGCATCGCCGGGTCGCAGCGCAAAATTGCTGCCGTTAACGGTGACGAGTTCGAGTCCCGAGTCGGCGATCATGGCTTCGAGTGCGCCTCGGGCTGTGAGCTCGCCGCTGATCGCCTTGCTGGCGATGCCTTCTATGGAGGCCGAGTCCGCGGAGACCTGCTGTCGCGTCACACGGCTGAAGTCGACCAGGGCCGCCGCCAGCGGTTTCGCTTCGATCGTAAAGGTGAACCGGGGCTCCGCTGCGGATTGGGCGAGCACGATGCTGCTGCCCAGCCACAGCAACGTCGCGCAGACCCAGCGACGGTATGGTTGATGAAATCTGAAAAAATACGCTGGCACTGCCCGCCCCTCCGAAGGCTGCGACGCGACAATTCCGCGTCTTCTTCGTACTTAACGGCTGGGGTGGTGCGAAACCGTATGGCTGGGGCCGGACGGGCGCGCTTTTGCGTCGCTAGGGCGGTGGGGACGCAGTTCGAACCTGCAGGCGTCTCGCGCCGATCCGCTCCCCGACGAGGCGATGCGTCTCGAGGAGAGTGAACAGGGCGTCGTCGGCCTGATCGGTGAAGAAAACGCCGGAGACCCGACCTTCGTGCTGGGAGACACCATCGATATCAATGCGGTAGCGGGTGTAGGGTTCGATTGCCCGCAGAGCGTCGAGCAGCGGTCGATCTTCGAAGACGAGCATGCCGTCGCGCCACTGGCCAAGCTCACTCAGCGGTCTGTGCGCGACGCGACCCACCTTGCCTTGCGCCACGGTGATGGTGTTTTCGGCGCTAAGAGTAGCGATTTGCGGTCCGCGCCCCCGCACCTGGACCTCGCCTTCCAGGACCGAAACGTCGACGCGGTCGCTGTAGCGGGCATCGACGATGAATTCCGTACCGGTAACTCGTGTGCGGACATCCGCACTTTCGACAATGAACGGCCGCTCTGCGTCGGAGCTCACGTTGAACGCGGCCATGCCCCGGTGGAGGATCGCGCGGCGTTCCCCGGAGCGGAAGCGAATCTCAATGGCCGAGTCCCATTCCAGCCAGACTGTAGATCCATCGGCGAGAGTAAGCTCACGTCGCTGCCTCGGTCCCGTTGCGAAGCGTTCGCCCACCGCTTCGGCGATCCGCGCCGTGGGAACCGCCTCTCCCGAGAGCCGTTCGGTGTTCATCCACCAGAGGGAGAAGCTGGCCAGCACGACGAGGAATGTTGTGGTGAGCAGCCGTCCGTGCTCCGCCACCCGGGCAAGGTAGAGGTCGACGTGGCCCTGGGCCGCGGTGATTCTGCCGTAGCGCCCCGTGTCGATGTCCCGGGTGAGCTCGAGAAAGCGCTCCGCCACCCGCAGCGCCTGTGCGTGCTCCGCGGACCGGGTTCGAAAGCTTTCTCTGCGTAGCTGGACTTCCTCGGAGGGCGCGCGGTGGGCTTCGGCAACGAGTTCCAGGGCCTCAGCCCGAAGTTGCTCGGAGTCGCCTTTTTTGGGTGGGGTTACCGCCATGGGAGGTCGCGCCTCGGCGCCCGTGGATTCACTTAGCTAAACGTTTCTCATCGTACCTCCCCGTAACCGGGGAAACTATCCAACCTCAGCCGGTTAGCGATGATCAGGAGGCCACGTGTTCTAGGGCGCGTCTAGATAGGGCGCAAGACGCTCAAGGCAGTGGCGCTTTGCTTTTGCGAGGCGCTTCTCGATCGTCGGCAGGCGCAAGCCGAGGATTTCGGCAATCTGCGCGCGCGGCTGCCCGTCCACATAGGCGCGGAGAAAGATCTCGCGATTGACCGGACTCAAATCGTCCAGGGCGCGATGCAGGGCATCCATGGATTGGAGAGCGGCAGAAGCATTCTCCGGGCTTAAGGCGTCTTCCGCGCCACGATGCTCCGCGTATGCGCCTTCGTATTTACGTCGGGTTTGCTCAGCTCGAAGCGTATCGATAGCCGCATTGCGCAGCATGGTCACCAGGTAGGGCGCATCCGGCTTGAGCTCGCTGCGGACCAGCTTTTCACCCACGTTCTGGATGGCGTCTTCGACGTCGGGGGTGTCGCCAAGCCGGCGGCGCAGGCGTTCGCCGTACATCAGGACAGACGCGCTGGTGAGGATAGTCCTGGCAGTCATGATCTTCGCGGCTTGCTCAAGCCACGCATAGTAATGCGAAACATTCTCGTTTGTCATCCCGGTCCACTCGCTCTGAGGCGCTTGCCAGTTTTCAGTAATGTTAATAAATCTCATTTATATTTGCGGCGCAGTCGCTACACTCACGCAGCGTCAGGGTTGTCATTCCCGGGAGCCTCGCGGAGGCATCTCTCGCCCCTGCCGTGGCGTCAGCTTTGTTTGTGTAAGGCGCGCCACCGCTGGTTTTCGATCAGTCCGGCGGGGCCGTGGCCGGCAGCCGTAGGTGAGGACCTGTGAAATGAACGACCACCAATCTCTTCCCGCTTTTGCGCCTCGGGGTTCTTTTGGGGAATCTCTCGGCGGGACCTTCATGGAGCCGCCCAGCGACGGCTTTAGACCCGCTAACATCTGTATTCGCCGAACGTCGCTTGCCGGAACCGCACTCCTTGTGGCGCTGGCCATTCACCCGGCGTCGGTGCGGGCGCAGAGTGCCTCGTCACCGACTGCGGTCACGAATGTGGCCGAACGAGTACCGGTGATGGAAGAGATTATTGTGCGATCGACGCGGACGGAACGGTTTCTGGACGAGTTGACCCGCTCAGCGCTGGTGTTCTCCGAAAGCGATCTCGAGAAATTCAATCAGCAGTCGACGAGTGTTCAGGAAATCCTCGGAAAAGCCGTACCCGGCTTCGCGCCGCCGGTAACCGAGGGCAGTGCCGCGTCGATGACGCTGCGCGGTCGTGATCCGCTGTTCCTGATCGATGGAGTCCCGATCGCCTCGAATACCAATTTCTCCCGCTTCCTGGATAAATTCGATCCCCTCACCATCGGCAGTGTGGAAGTTGTCTACGGCCCGACCTCCCTCTACGGCGCCGGGGCCACCGGTGGCGTGGTGCAGTTCTTCACCCGCGAGCCGTCCGAGGAACTGGAATTTTCCGTTGGTACCCAATTCCGCGCCTACGCCACCGGGAGTGAATCCCGCGACGAAGACGGCTTTTCCCCGAAGGTAAACGCGAGCGTCAGCGGTCGCCTCGGCGAGCGTTGGAGCGTGTATGCGTTTGCGAGTTACGAAGACATCAACGGGGTTTTCTCCGCCGAGGATGAACTGGTGACCGGGAGGAGCGCCTTCGCAGAAGATACGACTCTCTTCGGCAAGCTGCGCTTTGACATCAGCGAGAGCCAGTCCATCACCGCGATCATCAACAGCACAACGCTCGAGTCCTCCGATCGCCAGTTCGAGCTTGGGGGAACGCTCAACTCCGATGGGGCCACCGTCGCCACGGAGGCGGATATCGTATTCAGCTACGCCGATCCGCCGACCAACGAATTTCTCTATGCGGCCCTGGACTACAAACACGAGGATCTGTTCGGCGGTTCGCTGAACGTGCTCGCCTACTACAGCGATTCGGAGTTCCTCAATCCTGGCAGCGATATACGTCCGCAGATCAGCGCCGGGATATTCCCCGCCGAGTGGCCGGGCCTTTGGCAAACGGGCCGCATCAATGAGGAAGAAGGACTGCGCCTGAGCTTTGTGCGGGATTTCGGTGAACGGCTGAACGTGGCCGTTGGCGCCGACTACAACACCGTCGACAGCGAGAGTCTGCTGCCCATCTCCACGGAAGAGGGCTTCGACGAAACCCGGTTCTTCGACGCCGTCCGGCAGGCGGAGCAAACAGCGCCGTTCACTCTCGACGCCCTTGGCCTGTTTATGGAGGCGAGTTACGACCTGACCGAGCGCCTCACGCTCACGGGCGGGCTGCGCTGGGACCGCTTCGACTATGAAGTTGTCGGTCCCTATGAGGTTGTCTTCTTCTTCCCGCCGTTCTCGCTGCCCGGGGAGCGTCCCGGGGGTGAGGGCGATGCCAACGGTGATTCGTACAATGTCGGCATCGCCTATGAAGTCAGCGATGCCGCCACGGTGTATTCGAACTTCTCCCAGGGCTTTGCCATTCCATCCCTTGGATTTATCGGCAACAACGTCGATCCCGGCGTGGAGATCTCGGATTCCTCATTGGTTGATCCGGTCATCACCGACAGCTTTGAGATCGGTGTGCGCGGCAACTTTCGAAGCCTGTCCTATGCGGCGGCGGTGTATTACACCGAGTCGGAGTTCGAAACCACGGTCAGCATCGCCTCGGACACGGGCCTCAACAACCGGACCCGGGCGCCGGTGGAAATCTGGGGTACGGAGCTGACGGCGGCCTGGAACGTGAGCGAGCGTTTCGGCATTGACGGTTCCCTGACCTATGTCGAGGGTGACGTGGATCCGAACGACGATGGAAACACGCTGGCGCTCTCCACGCAGGATGTACCTCCCCTCAAGCTATCCCTCAATCCCCGTTACCAGTTTACGGACAAATGGTCCGTATTCGGCCAGCTGTTTTATGTGGCGGAGCGCGATGACGGTTTTGAAGACGGGACCGACCCGAGACCGTCGGAAGACTATTTTCTGCTCGACCTTGGTACGACCTACCAGCTCGATCTGGGCTCCGCTGGGAGTGGCCTGCTAAACCTGCAGGTGCTCAATGCACTCAACGAGGACTACATCCCCGCCGGTGAGATTACCTTTATCCCGGGCCGTGTCCGTCCGGGGCCGGGACGGTCGATTACGCTGTCGTACCAGCATACGTTCTGATACTGGCGTACTTCGGCGATGCACGGAGGGTCGCGTGCATCGCTGCAACGTGCAATCTCTCGCCGGGAACTCCAGATATCGGTGAGCTATGGCGGCTAAGCGATCGCCCCAAAAGTACTTGGGCACCTTGTCCACAGATAGTAGCTGCAACACCGGTCCTGGCCGGCTGCTGCAGTTTGGGCCACTGCCCTGAACGGGAGCGCTCCGATCTAGAAGCGAGCGGTTCCGCGAATCCCCCATATAGCCGGTCGGCCCGGAACCAAGGTTACGACGGGTCCTGGCCGGCGGTTTGTGAAGTATTCCTCATCGAGCACGTTTTCGCCGTATAGCTCCAGCTCGTAGTTCTTGAAGGCGATGCCCGCGCGCAGGTTAAGCAGGTCGTAGCCCGGCTGCTGCTCGATGGGATTGTTGTTGTTGCGCCCCTCCTGTTCGCTGCGGTAGGTGTACTCGGCGCGCAGGAAGGCGTCTGAACCATCGAAGGGTGTCCAGCTGTATTCGGCCATAGCGCTGAAGTTCACATTGGGCGCGAAGGGAAGCTCGTTACCAGTCAGGTCTCCCTGGGGCGAGTCGGCGAAGTCGGTGAATTCGCTGTCCAGGAGTCCGAGGTTGACGTTGAAATGCAGGTAATCGGTGGGGTAGAGGTGAACATCGATTTCCGCCCCGTAGATTTCGGCGGCGGCGCCGTTTGTAGTGATCGTATCCAGGTTTGACGGGGGCAGGAAGAACACTGACTGGATGTCTTCGTAGTCAAGATAGAACAGACTCGCACGCCCCGTAAGCAGGCCATCGAGGAACGTGGCGTTGGCACCAAGCTCATAATTCCAGGCTACTTCGGGACCGTACTCCGATGTGATAGGACTGTCTGTACCCATATTATTGAACACGGTGGTGTCCACGCCGCCGGGCCGATAGCCTTTGGAGACGGTGGCGTACAGCAGTGAGTTTTCGTCGGCCTGGTAGGTGAGCGTGATGCTTGGCGTAAACTCCTGGCTCGATCCTGGAAACACCACGCCCGAGCCCGGATCCAACTCGTAGTCGTCCCAGCTATAGCGCCCGCCAGCGGTCAGCGAGTAGCCCCGGCCCAGCTCAAGATCGAGGCTGGCGAACACCGCAGTGTTCTCCGTCTCACCGGACAGACTCTGGGTCAGTACCGCGGCTCCCGGATTGGCTGGATCGCCAAGAAACACGGTCGAAGCGTTCAAGTCATCGGTCTTGCTGTAGTTTGCACCGAACAACCAGCGCAGCGTTGCATCATCATCGTTAGACTCAACGCGCAGCTCCTGAGAAAGGGCCTCCTGCGTTGGTCCGCCCGTTAAAAATGCGGGGCCCGGTCCGAGAAATCCGGTGATGTCGATGGTCTCTACCGCATCGAACTCGTTGTAAGCGGTAATCGAAACGAAATTGAAATTCTCGGCGGTGTATTCGATTCGAGCCGAGTACAGGTCGCTTTGCACCTCGTTCTCGGGTATGAACGCCAGCGGCACCTCATAGTCACCGCGGTCGAAGCTCTCTTCCGCGACAGCCTGGAGGGCGTCGTAGCGGACTTCATTGCGCATGGCCGCCAGGTCAATCTGCAGGCCGTCCACGGGGAGCAGGCGCAGGGCCAGGCGCCCGCCCGTACCGCCGCCGCCCAGCTCTTCGCCGCTGTTGATTTCGGTGATGAAGCCGTCGGTCTCGCGGTCCAGCGCGGACGCCTGGAGGAAAACGCGATCGCTGATGGGCACGCTCACGTGTCCTTCCACAGAGTAGCTGTTGAAGCGCTCCAGGCCGGCGGTAAGGCGACCGGTGAATTCCTCGCTGGGTTTGCGCGTCACGTGATTGATCGCGCCACCAATGGTGTTGCGTCCGAACAGGGTGCCCTGCGGGCCCCGAAGCACTTCAATGCGCTCCAGGTCAAAGAGCGCGAGATCGTTCTGCCGCAGCCCCCCGGTCGGATTCAGAATGATCTCGTCGACGTACATCCCCACCGACGTGCCCGTCCCCGACGCGATGTTGTTCCCGCCAACACCGCGGATGGTGAACAGGGTTCGCGCCGCTCCGCCGTTGTTTTGAAAGCTCACGTTGGGTGTGCGCAGTGCGTAGTCTTCAAAGTTCACGAAGTTGGAACTCAGGATTTCGCTGGAGTCGAAGACCGTCAGGCTCATTGGTACGTCCTGCAGCAGAGCCTCGCGTTTCAGCGCGGTCACAAAGACTTCCTCTATCTTGGCGCCCCCGGATGCCGCGGAGGCGTCCGGACTGCTGTCGCGCGCGGCGTCTGCGGCGACCACGACAATGCCGCCGCTCGCGAGCTCCTGAGCGGCGAGGCCTGAACTCGCCAGCGCCTGGGTCACGGCTTCCAGCGCCGAGAATGTTCCGTCAATCGCCGGAGCGGACAAACCTTGCAACAGGGAGTCCTCGGCCATGACGCTGATGTCGTACTGGCGGCCGATCTGCATCAGCGCGCTTGTCAGAGGCTGTGCCGGAATATCGAGTCTGTATCGCTGCGCCTGCGCGTGAGCCGCGGACGCTGCCGACAATAGAGCGGCCGCAAGTAGGGCCAGGACGGCGAGCCGAGCCCTGTCCAGGCGACGGGTGAAAAAGTAGGGGTTCACTGGAGCCGGTCTCCGTTTGAGAAAGGTTTCAGTGACCTAGACGCGGCGTGGCGCGAATTCGGAACCCTAATCCTGGTCTCGAAGTACTACGCGACTGCCATCGCGATCCAGCTCCAACTCGAAGATCGCGGACAACATCTCCAGACTTCCATCGAGATCGTCGGTTTTTAGCGTCGCGCTGATCGCTTCATCGCGCCGGACGGTGTACCCCAGCTCAACGGTCGCCGCGAAGTAGCGATCGAGGGTGCTGACGACTTCGTGCAGCGGCGCTCCATCAAATATCAGTCTGCCGGAGCGCCATGCCGCCACATCGTCTCCGTTTACGCTCCGGGCGGCGCCGAGTTCTCCCCGAAGGCTGGCGCGGACGCTCTGTCCCGCGCTCAGCAGCGCTTTGCTTCCCGGGTCGGAATCAGCGGTGCGAGTGCCGAGGACCTGAACACGCCCTTCGGATACCTGCACCGCCGTGCCGGTGCCGTCCTGGCGCACGGAAAACGCTGTACCCACAACGCGTATTTCGGTCGCACCGGCGCTGACGACAAACGGTCTGGAGGTATCGGTCGTCACGTCCAGGTAGACGTCCCCGCGCAGTACCACGGCGCGTCGTTCTGCGTCGTTAAATACAACGCGTAACTCGCTAGCGCCGCCGAGCGTCAGCACGGTGTTGTCTTCAAGAGTGATGACGCGCAGCTCACCCTGGGCCGTGCGCAATCTAAGCGGATCGGGTCCGACGGCCGGTGGCTGGAGCTGCGGCGCAAAGACAAAAAGCGCCGCGATGCCGGCGGCGAGGGCGCCTCCGGCCCAGCTAAGAGATCGACGTCGACGCTGGCGACGTGCTTCGAGCTTCAGGCCGCGCATGGCGTCCCAAACGGAGGTCGCCCGGTCATAGGCGCGCCGGTGCTCCGGGCTCTCTTCGAGCCAGGCGCTGAAGGCGCGACGATCTTCGCCCGAAGGCTCGTCTGCCATCAGCACGCGCCAGGCATGAGCGGTTTCCCGGAGCGTCGCTGTTTCGCCGCCTTCCATCGAGCCCGTGCTCACAGCTTGAGACTGGCCAGATACTGATCGACGGAAGCGCAGGCTTTCGTCAGATGTTTGCGGGTCGCCGTACGGCTGATGCCCTCGCGTTTGGCAATGTCAGTAATCGACATTTCCTCAATCCGGCTCATTTCAAAGATCCGTCTCTGTTTTTCGGGGAGCCTCCCGACAAAGCGCAGAATTTTTTTCAACAGGTCCCTGTCAGTCAAGACGCTTTCGAGCGTCAAATCGGAACCCCAATCCTCAAGTTCCTCGGTAACGGGGTGGAGCAGATGCTTGCGCACGTTGCGCGCGCGATGCTCGGAGATTGCCGCGTTGCTTGCAGCGCGGCGCAGGAATGCCTTGGGGTCTCGAATATCGCGCCAGGTACCGCGATTGACCAGCTGCGCGAAGGCGATCTGGGCGAGGTCCTCGGGTTCCGGCGGCCCGGCCCCAAACTTGCGCCGGAGATAGTCGATCAACGGCCCCATGAACTCGGCGTAGAGCGATGCCAGGGCCCGTTGTTCGTCGTCGTCCCCGGCAAACGGGGACCGCAGAGGAGCCTGCGCGGGTTCAGGAGCGCTGGCTTCTAGTTCCCTGTCATGCGGGTCATCCACAGGCCCGGATTATAAACGAGAACAAGAATCACTTTTATGCATTGAAGCGACGGCATGGTCTGTTCTTCAGAGAAATGACGCGAGGCAGCGCGCTGCGTGAGGGACGCGGTGCGCGCTGGCGCCCACGCCCTGATCACAGCGATCGATCAGTTGTAGTAGCCCACGCCCAGAATGACGTCGTCGAGCTGACGAAGGTACGACGTCTTGTTCTCAACCTGATTGGTTTGCGGATTCAGCCACACGTAGCTCGCCGAGGCCAGATCGGGATTTTGGCCCACGGCGCGCATGAACATGCCGTAGAGCGAATTGCCGGCGGCGTCGAGCATGTCACGCATGGAGACGCCGACGCGCATGGGGTTCAGTCCCAGCGCGAGGTAACGACCATTGGTATCGATGGCAAAAACGTAGAGATCGCGTTGAGTGAATTCTCCGTCTTTCTGATTAAAGGCGGCGAGGGCCGAGTCGTGCCCTTCCTTTTTGTAAAACGCCGTCGCCTTCTCGAGGTGCGCCTTGGCCTCTGCCGCGGAGCTGCGGTGCGCCGCCGAAGCCGCATCAGTGAACAGGGCACACAGCAAAACCGTGATAAACATTCGAGCAAACATGGGAACCTCCCGGGACATAGCACCGTGGTAAAAATGCCGCTACGTCGTCCCGATCGCGCTTCGAACGGGTCACACGCGGCTGAAACTCCAGCGGCGGTTGCGCCTGATGCAGTGCCTGATACGACGCCCTAAAGGGTCGCTCCGTGCAGAACCGCCAACCGCCGGACCGGGTTACAACATGATGCTTGGGCGACACGAAGACATTGATAACGATCAATTCCCGATGTCTCGTGCCTAGTGCTTTCGTCGAAGCCGCGCGTGAAAACGTCGTCATCGCAGCCGAACACCGCCCGGCCGCCGACCCGCGCAACGCGTTCCACCCGGCGTCGCGGGGGATTGGTCGGGACAAGTGCGGCGTCTGTACGGGTGCGGTGCCGGGAACGGCGAAAGGACCCGGTCGCCGCCTGCCGATTCATGCCGCTAGGAAATCAGACTGGCCGCGACAATAAGGCCACTGGCTTCGCTGCGCAGCAGCTCGATATCGACATTAAACGTGCCTTCGATTACACCTGAGGAGAAAACGGCCTCCGTTGGTCCCGCGGCGCTTATGGTCCCGCCATCAAGCACAACCACGTGATCCGCAAAACGTGCGGCGAGGCTTAGATCGTGCACGGCGATCATCGTCAGAGCGCTGCGCTGTCGGGTTTCTGCTGTGAGTTGACCGAGAACCTGGAGCTGGCGCTTCAGGTCCAGGGCGCTCGTCGGCTCATCAAGCAGGAACAGTTCCGCGTCCCGTGCCAGCGCCTGGCAGAGGGACACCAGCTGCTGTTGTCCTCCCGACAGATCGCTGATCAATCGGTCCGAAAGCGCCTCGATATCAAACTGTTTGAGCAGCGCGTCTACGCGATCAAGGTCTTCTGCTTTGCTGCGCTGATGGCTGAGTCGCTGCCGCGCCAGGAGGATGACCTCAAACACCGTCAGCGCCGCGGACGCCGCGTAGGACTGGGGCATGTAGCACACGCTTTGGAGGTGCTCGCGGCGGCTTAGGTCGAGCAGGTCGAGGCCGTTGAGTGTGATGCGGCCGGCCTGGGGTCTGAGGATGCCCGCGAGGCACTGAAATAGCGTGCTCTTACCCGCGGCGTTGGGACCGATCAATGCGATGAGACTGCCTCGGGGGAGCGGTGCCAGCGACAGTCCACGCAGCACCTCCGTCTTCCCGTAGGCGAAACGCAACGCGTCCACGGAGAGGCTCATTGCCAGTTTCGCCGCTGGCGCCCAAGGATCAGGCTCACGAAGAAGGGGATCCCGACAAGCGAGGTGATAATCCCCACGGGATAGACCACCCCCGGTGAGATCGTTTTGCTGAGGATCGATGTCGCCGACATGATCAGGGCGCCGCAGAGCAGCGAGGCCGGGAGAAAGAGCCGCTGATCTTCGCCGACGATCAGTCGCGCGATATGCGGACCCACCAGTCCCACAAAGGCAACGGTCCCGACGAAGGCAACGGCGGTGGCGGCCAGAAGCGACACCGCAAGGAGGATCTCGACGCGCAGGCGGGCCACGTCGACGCCCAGACTGGCGGCCCGGGCGTCACCCAGACGCATGGCCGTGAGCGCCCGGCCCCGCAGCAGGAACAGGGGCAGGCAGATGGCGAGCACCAGCGCGCACAGTCCGACTTTCTGCCAGTCCGCTTTGGCCAGCGAACCCATCATCCAGAACACGATCTGACTGACCTGGGCGTCCGTGGCCGTGTACTGCAGCAGGCTCAGCAGGGCGTTGAACGTGAACAGCAGGGCGATGCCGATAAGCACCATGGTTTCTGCCGATGCACCCCGCAGTCGGGTAAACCCGTACAAAAGCACCGTGGTCAGCAGGGAAAACCCGAAGGCCCCGAGCGTCACCGCCAGATCGCCCGGGAGAGCGAGCTGTTCAGCGCCGAGAGTAATCGCCAGGGCAGCTCCGAAAGCGGCCGCCGAGGAGATACCGAGGGTAAAGGGATCCGCCAGAGGATTGTTGAGGATCGACTGCATCTGCGCGCCGGCGATGCTCAACATGGCGCCAACCAGCACCGCCATACTGGCCACCGGCAGGCGAATGTCCCAGACAATGATGCGCGCCGCCGCACCGTGGCTGGACGAGTCGCGAAGCACGTCTGCGATACGAGCCATGGAAAGCTGTCCCGGCCCCGTGCCCACATCGACCAGAAACAGCGCACATAGGGCGAGAGTGGCCCCACCGATGGCGAGCCAGTGGAGACGGCGCCGTTGTCGATAGCGTAGGGAGCCCGGCGCTTTCGCGTTCACGACACGGCGATCCACTCCAGCTCCGTGCCGCGCACTTCCTTGAGCAAATGGATATGACCGTCGATAACGCCCTTCATGCGGTCAAGCGCCTCGCGATTCTCGGCTTCGCAGCGAAAATTGAGTTCATCGTCGAGGACGGTCATCACGCAGTCTCCCATGGGAAAGTTGACTATGGACTGGTCGCTGCACATGGCCACGTTCACCTTGCGTGAGAAATGACGGCTCAACATCGTCATGTACTTTCTGGCCTTCGGTGCGACAAGCTGGCTGCTTTCCTTAAGCATCAGGGAGACTCCTCCAGGAGTGAAATGGCGTAGGTGCCCTCAAGGTCCACCGGCGCAAAACCCGCGAGCAGCTGCGCCAAGGTGTCTTCCGGGCGTAAGTCGGCGAAGCGCTGCGGATGGAACCACTTGGCCATGGCCTGGATGGCGAACAGGTTCAGCGGAGAGTTATAGAAATGGTGCCAGAGCAGGGCGGCCCGCCCGCGCTGTACCGCCGGGAGTTCGCTCATCCCCCGTTCTTCCAGGACGGCTCGCAGTGAGGCCGTCGCCTGTTCGTCACTGATTCCCGGGCCGGCCGCCAGATGCTCATAGCGTCCACGTTGATTTGCTCCAGAACCAATCGCCGTTCCAACATAAAAGTCGAAATCGGCGGTCAAAGCTGTCTCCAGGCCGATCATGCCCGTGGGGCCGGGCAGGATATCGGTCGCCATGCTGCGTGCTCCGGCGAGCTGCGCCAGATCCGCGAACATGCCCTTGGCCACGGTCAGGCAACAGGGTGTCGAGGCGCTGGCGCGCAGATCGAAAAGCACCCGCGGCTGGGCGTCGGGGGAAAGGTCGCCGACTCCGTCGGTGACGCGTGCCAACTGCTGCGTGTAGTAGTCGCTGTAGGCGCGTCCTCGATCGTCGAGGCCGAGCGCGCTCGCCACCAGCATCACACTGGGGGCCGTGTTTGCCACCGGATCCTGGCGGAAGTCGATAAACAGGACCGGTATCCCCGCGGCCTCCAGTCTGTCGATGACATGGCGCGATTGCGTTCCGGGGCCGTGACCGCTAAGTCCGAAGATCGCCAGGTCCGGCAGAAGCGACAGCAGTTTCTCAACGCTTACCGTCGCCTCACTGGTATTGCCGAAGCTTGGTACGTCGCCAATCGATGGAAACGCCTCGGTGTATCGTTCGAAGCTGGTGGGATCGTACACCCGGAACTCGTTCATCATGCCGGCCACGTAGTCGATGGGGTGTTCCAACCCCAGCACACCAAGGACTGACACGAAGCGGCCCTCGCCAAGAACAAGGCGCTTTGCCGGTTGTTCAAGCGTGACCCGGCGTCCGGCGATATCGGTCAGCGTGATGGCCGCCGTTGATGGGAGCGGCGCCAGCAACGCCAGGGCAAGCGTGAGCAGGCGGGTCGCGAGCATGCGATTCATTGTGCTGCTCCTCGGACTTCGGCGCCGCCGGGATGGGGCGACGCCGGGCGCGGACGGGGCTGGTTCACCGCCTTCGGATCAAAACGCATAGGACAGGGTGAGCTTGTAGTTGCGTCCCGGCTCGTAGTCCATGAGATAAAGCGATCCGAACAGCGGATGCGTGGACACCCCGGTCCGCGATGATTGCGATGCATAGAACTCATCGGTCACGTTATCCACGCCGACGGTAAGGGCGAGCCCGGTGTACGCGGCGGGCGTCCAGCGCGCCGAAACGTTGTGCACCGTAAAGCCGTCCTTTGAGTTGTCGAAGGTGGCGCCATCCAGATCCAGCCCCGCGGGCACATCGTCCACGCTGAGCACATCCCAGTGCAGCTGCAGATCGTAGCGCTCGATGGTGTAATCGACGTTCAGGCTCAGCGTCTGCCCCTGCTGTCGATCGAGGCGGGCGCCATCCAGGGCAGCGTAGTCTTCGAAGGCATCCAACTCGCTCTCGGCATCGGAGAAGGTCAGGAGGGTGCGCAGATTGCCGAGGTTGTAGTTGATGTAGGCCTCGTAGCCGTCAATCTGCATGTCGCCGATATTGTCCTTCCAGCCCCGGGCGCCGGTTTCGGGCGGTGCGGGGGCGTAGTCGTAGATGTAGTCTTCGATGTCGGTCTGGAACAGCGTCATTCCGAAGCCGAAGCTGTCGGCGCCGAGCACGGCGTCTTCATAGGCGAAAGCGACTTCGGTGTTGGTGCCGGTCTCCGCGTCAATCGAAGGATTGGGCACGTCGAACAGACCCGCGCCGACGAATACCTCCCCGATCTCCGGCGCCTTGAAAAGCTGCGTGCTGCTGACCTTGAACAGAAGCGAGTCCGTGGGGCGATACTCCAGCGCCAGCGAACCGGTGGTCTCGTCGTAGCTGTCGTCCGCGAGCGCGGCGTCCAGGCGGGTCCGGTCGTGGCGGACTCCTGGGATCACCGCCATCGACTCGCTGAGGTCAAAGCGCGCCTGCAGGTAGCCGCTCAGCAGGCGGAACTCTTCTTCGCTGCTATCCCGGGTGCCCGTGAGGTAGCTTGCCTCGTAGGCGGTGTCGTACTCGGTGTACTCCATGCCGTAGGTGAGCAGCGCAAAGCCCATTTCGCTTTCGGCGAGCGCGTTGATGCCGCGATTGTCCGCATCACCGGATACGACCGCCGCCCAGGCGGCCACGGGTCGGCCGCGCACCACGGCGCTGCTGCTGGCGTACCCCGTTTCATCGCGGACCAGGGAGCTGCGGTTATCGAAGAGATTGACCTTGAGCCTGGTGTTGCCGATCTCGCCGTCGTAATTCAGGGTCAGCGTGTCGCGGGTGAACTCCGTGGGCCAGAGCAGGGGCGCATCGAGGGCGCTGCCGATGGCAACGTCCGTTGCCAGCCCCATATCAGGACGATAGCTGTAGTCGCCATCGTCCGAGTACATCTCGTAGCCAAGCTCAATGCGGTGATCACTGCCCAGGTCCCAGCCGAGCTTGAGCAGCGAGTGTTCCAGTTCGCCCTCAAGCCCTCGCACGGTGCCGTCGGTGCCCGGGACTTCATTGCCGTCGGCGTCCAGTATCCGGCCGCCCCCGACTTCGTAGTTGTGGCGATCAACGCGATTCACGTAGGCGAGGAAATCCACCTCATCGGTGATCCGGCCGTAGCCGGCGAGGGACACGCTTTCGCTGGCGTTGTCCGAGTAGTTGCCCAGAATGCGGGCGCCAAAGCGCGCGTCGTCGCGCAATAGCTGCTGCGCGGATTTCGTTTCGAAGCGCACGGTGCCCCCGAGGCGGCCGTTGATCACCGAATTGTTGCCGACGTCGATGTCCACCGACTCAAGAATGTCCGCGTGAATCTGCAGATTGCCCATGTGGTGGTACATGTAGGTGTTCTGGTTGGCACCGTCGATGGTGATGAGCAGGTCTTTGTCGTCCATGCTGCGGATCGTGATGCGCTGGTTCAGCGAGTGCGCGCCACCCACATCGACGCCGGGAATCGTGCGCAGAAGATCGCTGATGTGGTCGGCCTGACGCAGCGCCATATTGTCAGCATCGAGGCGCAGCGACGAGGCTTGCACCGCCGTGCTCCATACCACGACTTCCTCGATTTGAGTCATGTCGCCAAGCTGTGCTTCCTGCGCCAACGCAGTACTGGCGCTAAGTATGGCCAGCGGCAGTAGCCGTGCCTTTGTTGTGATGCTGGGCATCGCTCGTTTCCCCCGTGTTTACCGTCGTTTCTGGCAGCAAAACTCGCTGCGAATGGTTATTATTTAAGTTAGCATCGCTCGAGGAGTCTGGCTCAGCCAGTCGCTATGAATTTCGGACAAGCCGTTATGCGCAAACGACAATCGCGCGATCCGGAAGCGTTTTGCGGGGATTTTGGGTGACAGACATCTATCCCAAGGATATCTGGCCCTTCCCTCGGCGCATGGGTCTGAGTGAGGAACGCTCGGACCTGGAGCCCGATCGGCCGGTCATGGAGGGCGAGTTCCACTTCCACGCCTTTCACAGCGGTCTGTCCATGCACACCAACGACGCGGTGGAGCAGCAGAACAACAGCTCGAGGCTGGAGCTGCCGCCGGGCATCAGCTTCAACATCATCTACGAGGGAAGGGTCAGCTTTTCCTTTGCCGATGAGGCCTTCACGCTGGAGGTCGAGGGTGGTCTACCCACCTGCACGGCGATTGTGAACACCGAGCAAGAGGTCATGACCCGGCATATGAGTGCGGGCATGTACGTGCGCAAGGTCAACGTGTTCGTGGAGCGCCGCTGGCTGGAAAACCGCTGTCACGATGACGCGGATTTCCGACTTCTGGCGCGTGTGTTTCAAAGGAAGCAGGTGCTGCGCTGGCGGCCCGGGGATCTCCTTCTGGAGAAAGCCGCACAGCTCCTCGAGGCGGACCTGGCCGATGGGTTCTCCAATCTGCTGGTCAAGGAAAACCTGACCTTGCAGCTTCTTGCGCCGTGCATGGACGAACTCTACGCGAGGAGCGACGCCAGTGACCCGGAGCGGGAGATTGCCAGGCCAGTAAGCACCTCGCTGAAGGCCCACGTGAATCAGCAGATGGGACGCCGTCGCACGGTGAGCGATATCGCCACCAGTCTGAACATGAGCGATCGAACGCTGCAGCGGAAATTCAAGGCGCAGTACCAGGAGACCCTGTCAACCTATCTGAAGCGGCGGCGCCTCGAACTTGCCAAGAAAGCGCTCCTTGTCGACAAGCAGAGTATTGGGGAAGTCGCGTACTACGCCGGCTATAACCACAGCTCGAACTTCGTCAACGCTTTCAAAAAAAACTATGGGCTGACGCCCAAAGAGTACACCGCGAAGCATCGTCGCCAGTAGTGTCCAGGCGCATAGCGATCCGCCGCCAATCCGGTGATCTCGCCGGGTCGTAGTTCCTGCGTCTACGGCATCCAGGTGAATCGCCCATGCGTTCCGTCCCCGAGTTTTCCGCTTCCCAACGAGGAACCGTTCCGCGCGTCCTGATAGCCACTTTCCTGTCTTTTGTAAGCTTCACGAGCATCGACGTCATGGCTGATTACGAGAGTCCGCGCTACACCGTGGAAGAAGTTCTTTCAGACGAGATCGAGCTTCGAGCCTACGAGCCCATGCTCCTGGCCGAGGTCACAGTGAGCGGCGATCGTGGGACGGCCTCGGGGCGGGCGTTTCGCATTCTCGCAGGATTTATCTTCGGCAAGAACACGAGGCGGGAGGAGCTTGCGATGACCGCGCCAGTGACGCAGACCGGGGTCGCAGACGATGATTCAGCCGGTGCCGAATCACAGAAAATTGCCATGACCGTGCCCGTTACCCAGACCTCCGACGGATCGGACACCTGGCGCGTCAGTTTCATGATGCCGTCTGAATTTACCGAGGCCACTCTGCCGGCGCCGGAAGATGAACGTATTACCGTGTACACGACAGACCCTTATCGCGCCGTGGCGCTGCGCTTCTCGGGTCGTCACAGCGACGATAACTTCTACTCACATATCGACGAATTGCGCGAGGTCGCCCGAAGTCGATCGCTGGAAATCTCCGGCGAGCCGATTCTTGCTTACTACAACGGTCCGTTCACCCTGCCCTTTCTGCGTCGCAACGAGGTCATGTTCAAAATCGATAACTAACGACCGACCACCGGGCCTGGTTCCTCGACCGCTGGCTCTCAGTTTGCTGCCTGCCAGGTCTGAATCACCTCATCCGCTGCTCGAAACGCCTCTATTCCCGCCGGAAACCCGCAGTAGACGGTAGCGTGCAGCAGGGCTCCGCGAATTTCTTCAACGCTGCATCCATTGTTCAGGGCCCCGCGGATGTGCCCCTTCAGCTCCGTTGACGCGCGCAGAGCGGTAAGAATACTGATCGTAATCAGACTGCGCGTCGCCAGGGGCAGATCATCGCGATCCCAGGTTTCGCCCCAGCAGTTGGCCGTCACCATATCCTGTAAGGGTCGGGTGAAATCCGACGCACTGTCCATCGCGCGGTCCACGAAAACGTCGCCCATGACCTGACGACGCCGGCCGAGCCCCGTCGTATAGCTTTCCTTACTCATCGATCTCTCCTTAGGTGACTGTATAGAAGCTGCGATTCCCGCGGTGTTAATCCCTGATCCGTGGTTTCGTGCCGGGCCGTCGCACAGCGCTCACCGCTGCCGTCGGGCATGTCGCGCCTCGACGGCCGTCCCCGCGTTTCGCTGCGCGTGAGGCGTGGCTTCCGGATGAAACCGGTCTTCCTTCGACTCATTGTCCCATCAGCGGTAACGCTTACTATGGGAGAAAACTGGGAGCACGCGCATGAGTGATCGCCGAGCGATTCAGCTGAAGGCCTTTGTGCCGGCGAGAGATTTCGCACTGTCCAAGCAGTTTTATCAGGACATCGGTTTTGACCTGGGCTACGACGAGGGAGGCCTGGCGCACTTCAGCCACGGCGCCTGCGCCTTCTTACTCCAGGATTTCTACGACAAGGTGTTCGCAGAAAACCTCATGCTGCATCTACTGGTGGAGGATGTCGACGCATGGTGGTCCGCGATTCATGACGCGGATATCGAGGAGCGCTACGCCGTAGGGCAGTCCCGGGTCGAACTCCGGCCGTGGAAGATGCGGGATTTCACGCTGGGCGATCCCTCCGGCGTTTTGTGGCGTATCGCCGAGAACACGGTCGGCTGATCAGAAAGCATCGGCGCTCCCTTGTATGCCGGATGCATGAGCAAAGGATGTGGCAATGGTATCGAGCAAGATGAAGTCCGTGACGAGCGTTTCCAAGCGCGGCGGAGAAAGCACCGGCGGAAGCACCGAGACAAGCGTTCTCCGCACCGTCACCGATGAGGTGCGCGCCGCGGCGAAAGCGCTTATACGCACCTCTCGCCATGCCGCGTTGGCACTGATCGATGCCGGGAGCGGCGCCCCCGCCGTGTCCCGCATTGGCCTCGCGACCGACACCGATGGGCAGCCGATCTTTCCCGTATCAGCGCTGTCCGGTAGAAGCGAGGAAATGGCCGCCGATGGCCGCGCATCGCTGCTGCTTGGCGACCCCGGGAAGGGCGACCCGCTGGCGCATCCGCGAATCACCCTCGACGGGCGGCTGCATCAGCTGCGTGAAGACGATCGCGCGCGGGCTCGGCGCCGCTATCTCGCCCGACATCCGAAGGCGAAGATCTACATCGATTTCGCCGACTTCTCTCTCTGGAAGCTCAAGATCGATGCGGCCTCCTATATCGGCGGTTTCGGCCAGGCCTATCGCATGAGCGCGGATGATGTCGTCGCCGTATTCGACGACTGGCCTGCCTGGAACGCCATGGAAGGAGGCGCCGTTGAGCATATGAACGATGACCATTCGGATGCAACGGAGCTGTACGCGACGCGACTGTGCAAGGCATCGGAAGGACCCTGGCGCATTACGGGCCTCGACCCCGAAGGCATCGATATGGCAAACGGCGACGAACACCTCCGCTACGCCTACGACACGCCGCTGGGGAGCTCCGGGGACATCCGTCCGAAGCTGGTGGAATTGGTCAAGCTGGCGCGATCCAAGGTGTAGGTGATTAATCAGTCACAGCAGCATTTCGTAACGCTTTAGGAGACGCGACGGGCTTTCCGTCTGCCTTGTGCTGCGTCCCGGGAAAGAGCCGATGAGCAAGGAAGAAACGGAACGTCCGACGCGGGCGCTACTGTGGGTGTCTCTGCTGCAGGGTGCCTGCCTGTATCACCTCTACGGGGCGACCAAGGCCGAACGCTGGCCGTCCACCGCGCCGGTGTGGGACTTCCCGCTTTGGACCCTCGCTGTGATCAGTCCGCTGATGCTACTGCTGTCGGTCACGCGAGATAACTGGAAAGCCGTTTCCCGTGATGTCGCCGTTTTCAGCGCCTTACTCGCGCTGCTGGCGATCTACGTGGGTACGCAGGCCGAGCCTTTTTCGGCCTTTCCCGTCGGTGCTCTCGTCGGTGTTTATGCTGCGACCGTATTTATCGCAAGCTTCAAAGCGGTCATCCACATCCAACGACGGGCGGAGGGGTCCGGGCTCTCCTCCTATTCGAGTCTGTTCACGAATTCGTGGCGAAGCTTTCTCATCGGCGTTTTTGCCGGCGCTTTTGCCTTACTTTTCTGGCTGATCCTGACGCTCTGGGGCGCGCTGTTTGATGCGATAGGGGTCGGCTTCTTCTCCAGGCTGTTCCGGGAAGACTGGTTTGCGGTACCGACCCTGACGCTCGCCTTCGGCATCGGTGTGCTGCTATTTAGAAGCAACACGCGCGTTATCGACAGCATCACCCAGCTGCTGCACAGTCTGTTCAAGCTTTTGCTGCCCCTGATCGTTGCGCTGGCGAGCGTTTTTCTGATCGCGCTCCCCTTCACCGGCCTGCAACCGCTCTGGGACACCGGGAACGGCACGGCGCTGCTTCTTTGGCTGCTGGCCCTGATGCTGTTCTGCGTCAATGCGGTCTACCAGGACGGCAGGCAGGCCAATCCCTATCCCGGAGTCCTGCACCGCGGAATTTTTCTGGGCGTTTGCACCTCGCCGATCATTTCAGCGCTGGCGTTTTACGGTTTGTTTCTTCGCCTGCAGGACTACGGGTGGACGGTTGAACGCTGTTGGGCGTTTGTTACCTGGCTGGTGCTGTCACTGTTTGCCCTGGGGTACGTGATTGGCGTTATTCGGCAGCGCGACGCATGGACCGAAGATCTGGCCCGCACCAACACCGCCATGAGCCTGGTCCTGCTGGCTATCATGCTGCTCGCAAACAGCCCGCTGCTCGACTTCCGGAAGATCTCCTTGGCCAGCCAGATCGATCGCGTGGCGTCCGGGGACATTGCGCTTGCGGAGTTCGATTTCTGGTACTCGCGGCAATACCTGGCCCGCCCCGGCTATCTCTACACCGAGAAGCTTAAAGTCGACCTGGGCGATACCGATCCGGAGCTGTTGACGGCTATCGAAAAACCCACCCGACGCGGTACCCGGACGCCGGATAGGGAGCTGCTTTGGGCGAATATGCGCCTGCGACCTGCGGACCTGAACGTGCCGCCGCCGCTGCGCCGAACGATCACCGAATCGGTGTACCAGGTCACCAGTGAGCCATCAGTGCTGCTTGCGCAGGACCTTGATGCCGATGGTACTGACGAATACGTGCTGCTGCAGCTCTGGCCGGACAACAACGGAGTGATGCGTGCCCAGGTGTTCTATCGGCACGAAAAAGGCTGGGGCTCGGATGAGCTGGTGGTGCAGCGCGGTAACAGTGGAGCCCGGGGACGAGAAGGTGACGATCTTCTGGATCGGCTCCTCGACAGCCCCATAGAGCTCCGGGAAAAGCGTTTCAAGGATCTGGATATCGGCGGCGTCAGGCTTTCGGTCAATCAGCTTCGCTGGGATTGAGTCCCGGGATCCAAGGACACAGCTAAAGGCACCGCGGAGTACGGCCTCGAAGTCCGCAACCGCGCGCCGCTTCAGGTCGTGCGTGTTTCGTTGTGACCCAGGGCGCGCTCCGGTGCGATCACGTCTCGCACCCGCCGTTTGAGTTCGCTGATCTCCGGAAAACCCCCATCCCGCCCCCGCGACCAGACCAGGGTGTTCTCTGCATAGACTTCGAAGCAGCCGCCGGACGCCGGTGAAAGCACGAGGTCCTCGATCTCCGCTTCGAAAGTCGTCAGCAGTTCCTGCGCCATCCAGCTTGCCCGGAGTAGCCAGCGGCAGCCGGTGCAGTAGCGGATCTTCACTGTGGCCATAGCTGCGACTCCTTCTGGCCCGGGATTTGAGGATGTAGGCGATACCGAGCGCGTCGCCCCGGGTGACAATTTTCGAACGTCGTACCCGAGTCTCCGAAAACGTGAGGATTCAGCAGGGTGCTGCCCTCGCTCTCGGAACGACGAATCTACAGCAAAGGGCGCTCCACGGCTGTCCGCCCTTCCTCGTTAGGCGAGTATGCGGCGTCGCTCCGGCGCGAGTTCGGGGAAGGCGCAAAGGCTTGTACAGCGGTGGAATATGTCGCGCTACACCGCGTGGGGGTCATGCAGCTCCACGGCCGAGCCGCTCACCATAACGCCACCCGATCTGGGTACATCGACCGTGAGGTCGCTTGGCCGCCCCATGGCTTCTCCCTGGCGAATGGCAAAGCGAGCAGGGGTCGCGATCAGCCCGGCGTCGCGAAGATAGCCGCCCAGGGCGGCGGCCGCCGCACCGGTAGCCGGATCTTCCACAACGCCGCCGACGGGGAAGGGGTTTCGCGAGTGAAACAGATCGGTCCTCTCCTGCCATACAAGCTGGAGCGTGGTCAGCTCTGCATCGAGCATGATCTCCCTCAGCGCCTCGAAGTCGTAGTGCAGGCTCGCAAGACGATCAGCCTCGGCGGCAGCCAGCACGAGGTGCCAGGCTCCGGCATAGGCCCGCACTGGCGGGATTGCAGCAGACAGGTCGGAACGACTCCACCCAAGCGCTCGCAGCACATTCTCAAGCAGCGCGTCCGATACCGACTCATGCCGAGTCGCGACGGACACCAGAGAGCATTCCGTTCGTCCTTCAACGGTTCGGGCAGTCACCACCACGTCGCCGGCGGCGGTCGAGAAGGTATAGCTGCCGTCACCCTCGCGTCGACCAAGCACAACGCCGGCGGCAATCGTCGCATGTCCGCAGAACGTTACCTCGGACTGGGGACTGTAGTAACGCACGACGCGTTGCGTGCCCCGGGCGGGTGCGACGAAAACGGTTTCCGAGTACCCGACGTCTGCCGCGATTTGCTGCATTTCCGGGGGCTCAGGCAGCCGTTCGCCGATCCAGACACCCGCTGGGTTACCGCCCTGAGGTTCGTCGGAGAAGGCGGTTAGGTGATGAAGTATTCCCTCGCTCATGAAGAAGTTCCTGTTTGCCGATGGAGAGGTCGCGCATCCTAGCATCAGAAAAAATAAGCTAAACTGATAGTTTTTGATGCTAAGGACTAGATTTATTGATGCATGGTCAAAGCGCGTAATCCGCCTCTGAATTCCCTGCGCGCCTTCGAGGCAGCTGCCCGCCACGGGAGTTTTGCCCGGGCCGCCGACGAGCTCCACGTTACGGCCGGGGCGGTGAGCCACCAGATCAAGGAACTCGAGGCCACGCTGGGCATCACGCTGTTTGATCGAAAAGCGCGCGGTGTGGTGCTTACAGACCCGGGCAGGCGTTACCGCGATCGCGTGGCGGAAGCCCTGCACATCGTTCAGCAGGCCTCTGCCGACCTCCATCAGCCGAGTGTCGATGGCCCGCTCCGGCTGTCGGCGCCGATGTCTTTCGCCCAGCTCTGGCTGGCCCCGCGCCTGGGCCGCTTCAGCGATCGATTTCCAGGGATAGAGCTCACCATGGATGGCGTCTCGGAGCAGGTCGACCTGCGCCGAGGTGATGCCGACGTTGCTGTTCGCTTCGGTGCCGGTACCTACGCGGGTGTGCGCGCCAATTACTTGCTCGGGGACGCAGTAACTGTACTGGCGCCCGCCGCGTTCATCGCAGAGTCTCGAAACACCCAGCCCCGCCAGTTGTTGAGAAGCCGCATTCTCCTGGATGACCGCAGCACAGGGCTCGGCGAACCCTGGATGAGCTGGCCGCCGTGGCTGCACGAGGCTGGCCTGGCGAGCGCGCCTGCGCAGCGAAGAATGCGCTTTTCTGACAGCGCGCTGACCATGAACGCTTGTCGCGATGCGATCGGTCTCTGTGTCGGGCGTTTATCCCTGAGCCTCGACCTTCTGCGGCAGCGGCTCCTGGTGCCTCTGTTTCCCTGGCGCAGCTCCGAGTTTTCCTACTTCCTGCTCTCTCGGGAAGAAGATCAGGGAAACCCACGCATTGGGGCGCTTCGCGAGTGGTTGGTGGAAGAGATCGACGACTACCGACAACGCGTTGCGAGCGAAATCAAACTCGATCTTCCAGCTCCTCAGCTGGGACCCTGAAGAGGACATCGAAGCAAAGCAGGCAGCTTGCGGGCAACGTTTCTTCGGCATGGGACGGTGGGCGAACGATGGTTGTCGGTTGGCGGGGTCCGTGTCTCTCCTGGTGGGCGGCTCCTCGGGATGAACAACAACGCTCGATAAACCGGCGAAGGCCACTCGGGTCGATAGCGTCTCTGCTTCACTCGATCCTATATGTGGTATTGAGGCGCATGATGATATCCATATGTAGATTTATATGGGAATCATTCTCAATATATGTTTTCATGGCTCAAGCCTTTTGGGAGGCTGCTGGAGCGCGATGAAGTCGCTGCGACCAGTGGACCGGGTGAACCTCGTTAACGCTCAGGAACAGCGCCATGTCTAGCAACCCATCTGTGATTGATGCGGTCGATCAGCCGCTCGCCGTACCCATGCAGAATGCGTCTCTGGACATCTGGGACAAGAAGTACCGGCTCAAGGACACGCACGGCGACGCCGTCGATGAGACTCTGGACGCCACCTACCAGCGCGTTGCGCGAGCCCTTGCTGACGTAGAGACGGAGAATCAGGCGCACTGGTACGAGCAGTTCCTCTGGGCCCTGCGCAACGGCGCGATCCCCGCCGGGCGCATCGTCTCCAACGCCGGAGCCCTGGCCTACAAGCCGGCGACCTCAACCATCAACTGCACGGTGTCGGGAACCATTGAAGACTCGATGCGGGACATCCTGGAAAAGAATGTTGAGGCGGGCCTCACGCTGAAGGCCGGCTGCGGTATCGGCTACGAGTTTTCGACGCTGCGCCCGAAGGGCGCGTACGTGAGCGGAGCCGGTGCGCTCACCTCCGGGCCGCTGTCCTTCATGGACGTGTTCGACAAGATGTGTTTCACCGTGTCTTCGGCCGGCGGGCGGCGCGGTGCGCAGATGGCCACCTTCGACGTGCATCACCCGGACGTGATGGAATTCATCCGCGCCAAACGGGAAGACGGTCGACTGCGCCAGTTCAATCTGTCGCTGCTGATCACCGACGACTTCGTACAGGCGGTGAAGAACGACGCCGGCTGGACCCTTTCCTTCCCTCTGTCGGAAAGCGCTCAGGAACATGACGGACTGGATCTGGACGATCCTGAACAGGTGCTCTGGCGCGCCGTGCCGAATGCGGCGGATTATCTGCACAACGAGGACGGTCTGGTCGCCTGCAAAATCTACCGCACCGTACCGGCCCGGCGCCTCTGGGACGTCATTATGGCGTCGACCTATGACTACGCCGAGCCCGGATTCATCCTTATCGACCAGGTGAACCGCATGAACAATAACTGGTTCTGCGAGGACATCCGGGCCACCAACCCCTGCGGTGAGCAGCCGCTGCCGCCCTACGGCTCCTGTCTGCTGGGCTCCGTCAATCTCACGCTTTTCGTCAAGGATCCCTTTACCGACGCGGCGCGCTTCGACTGGGAACGCTACAAAAAAGTGGTCGCCATCTTCACGCGCATGCTCGACAACGTGGTCGAGATCAACGGCCTGGCACTTCCGGAGCAGCGCGGAGAGATCGAGCGCAAGCGGCGCCACGGAATGGGCTTTCTGGGGCTCGGTTCGACCCTGAGCCTGCTGCGCATTGCCTATGGCAGCCCTGAGTCCGTGGCCTTCACGGAAGAGGTATCCCGGACCTTGGCCATTACCGGATGGGAAACGGGTCTGCAGTTAGCGAAGGAAAAGGGCCTGGCGCCGGTGCTCGAGGAGAGCTTTACCGTGGATGCGTCGATGCTCCGGCAGCGCCCGGAGATGGTTGCCGACGGGTACCAGGCAGGCGATCCAATACCGGGGCGGATACTGTTCGCAAAATACAGCCGCTACATGCAGCAGATCGCCGAAGAAGAACCGGCTCTGGTCGAGGCGCTCGCCGAACAGGGCTGCCGCTTCACCCATCACAGCTCCATCGCACCGACCGGGACCATTTCACTTTCGCTGGCCAACAACGCTAGTAACGGCATCGAGCCGAGCTTCGCGCATCACTACGCGCGCAACATCATCCGCGAAGGGCGCAAAACCAAGGAGAAGGTCGACGTTTTTTCCTACGAGCTCCTGGCCTACCGCGCATTGATCGATGGCGATGCGGGTCCGGAAGATGTGCCCGACTACTTCGTCGTCAGCGATTCGATCACGCCCGCTCAGCATGTCGATGTTCAGGCCGCGGCCCAGCGCTGGGTGGATTCATCGATCTCCAAGACGATCAACGTGCCGACCGGCATCGAGTATGAGGCCTTCAAGGGCGTGTACCTCTATGCCTATGAAAAGGGACTGAAGGGCTGCACGACCTTCCGCTTCAATCCCGAGAACTTCCAGGGTGTGCTGGTGCGCGACGAGGATCTCGAAAACACCACCTACCGCTTTGAGCTCAGCGATGGCAGCACGGTGGAGTTCAAAGGAAATGAAGAAGTCGAGTACGACGGCGAAGTTCACACGGCGGCGAATCTCTACGACGCGTTGAAGGAAGGCTACTACGGAAAGCTGTAGCCACTTCCGATCGAGATACAAAAGCGAGGAATAGAGCATGGCTCGAAAAATCGAAGGCAAGATCACCGGTTTTGGCGTTGTCACCGCCGATGCCGAAGCGGCGCCGCCGGCCGCGGCGCCCGTCGCGGAGGGGGACAGTGCCGCCATCGAGCAGATGAACGAAAACGTCGAGCGACCCGAAATGCTGGTGGGGGCGACCTACAAGATCAAGCCACCGGTCTCGGATCACGCCCTCTACATCACGATCAACGACATCGTGCTCAATCCGGATACGGACCACGAAGTCCGAAGACCCTACGAGGTGTTCATCAACTCGAAAAATATGGACCACTATCAATGGGTGGTGGCCCTCACCCGGGTGTTGTCAGCCGTGTTTCGCAAGGGCGGCGACGTGACCTTCCTCGTCGAGGAGCTCAAGGCCGTGTTTGACCCCAAAGGCGGCTATTACAAAGGCGGCGGGAAATTCATGCCAAGCCTCGTTGCCGAAATTGGAGAGGCCATCGAAACGCACATGATCACCATAGGCCTGCTCCAGCCCGAGGTTCTCGGTGCGGCGCAGCAGCAAATCCTGGCTGAAAAAAAAAGTGAGTACGAAGCGCTGAAGGGAGAAGAGTCCGCTGAGGACGGCTTTCCTCCCTCAGCTCAGCTGTGTATGAAGTGCTATACGAAAGCCGTGATTCTGATGGACGGCTGCGTGACCTGTCTGAGCTGCGGTGACTCGAAGTGTGGTTAGTCGCGGGCGTCCCCGGCGACCAACAGTAGAATCCGTATGAACCTCCGTCACCCCTAACTTTCCGGGAATTCAACAACTTACTTCTGTTTATACCAACGCCTCAGCTTCAAGCGACCGCCGCCGCCGGCAGGCCGCTCCGATTGCCATCCCCCATCAATCGGCTCGCAATGTCCGCAGCCAACAACCCTGGCGAAGCTCGGGCCCGCAAGACGGCACGTCACGATTCGGTTACGCTTGCGAACGCCAATCATTCCCAGCTAGCTCGAAGGACCGTTTGTGCAGCCCACGCCCTCGCCGGCCGACGCCTTCGCCCGTGCGGTCGAGTCCCATCGCCCGGAAGTGCAGGGCTATCTGCGCGGCCAGGTTGGGTGCGCCGAAGTGGCGGCGGATATCTTCCAGACGATCGCCGAGAATCTGCTCGGGCGGGACGATCTGACACCCATCAGCAATCTCCGCGCTTACCTGTTCCAGGCGGCGAGGAACGCCGCTGTCAATCACCATCTGGCCGAACAGGCGAGGGCTGGCCGCGATGACGAGCTAAAAGCGCGGCAGGCATCCCGAGCCGAACCGGGTCCGGACGATGTGCTTGCGTCGCGCCAGAAGATCGACCGCCTGAACGCTGCGCTTTTGGAGCTGCCGATTCTCACGCGTCAGATATTCGTGCTGTACCGCCTGCGCGGTGTAAAGCAGGTCGACATCGCGGCGCAGTATCGGGTCCACTTGTCAACCGTGGAGAAGCACCTGAAGCGCGCTATCGCGCACTGTGAGCGGAGCGTGCGGGAATGCTAGAGAGTCGTCGGCCGAGTCCCACTGCACACAGAGAGAGTATGTGTCTCAAAAGCGGGGCTGCCCGGCCGGACTGCGGGGTTACGGGTTTGCGGCTGTGCCCTGTCTCCCCGTTAGCGGCGGCTTTCTTGCGACCGGGGCCATAACAGGTGATGGAGCTCCCAGACGAACAAACCATGGAACGCGCGTTGACCGATTCGACGCCTGATGAGGGACTCGCCGCAGGTGAAGCCGCGGTAAATGATGAACTCGTGAGCGAGGCCTTGTCGTTATTGGTGGCGGTGAACGATACGCCGGATTGTGATGCTCAGCGCCGCCTGGCGGTGTGGCAGTCGCAGTCCGCAATGCACGTAAAGGCGCTCAACCAGGCCCGGGACGCCTGGCAATTGATGGAGCACATGAATACGCCAGCGCTAGGTTTCAGCGACAGGGCGCGCCTTACGCTCGCGAGTCATACGGCGTCGATGGTGGATCACCCGCAGCGTCTGGCCATCGTCTGCATGCTGTTTGCAGCCCTGCTGTTCGGCGTCGATCGCTGGCGAAGCCCGGCCCCGGAAGCGTCACTTGAGCCTGTTGCCGAAGCGTCGGTGTTTGAGCAGCGCTTTCAGACGCGCCGCGGTCAGCAGGAGGCGGTAGAGCTGCCCGATGGTTCGTCCCTATGGCTTGACTGGAATACCTCGGTCACAGTTCGCATGGACGACGCGCGGCGAGTCGCCACGCTGCATCGCGGCAAGGGGCGCTTTCTCGTTGCCAAACAGCCGGACAGACCATTCTCCGTGGCGGCCAACGGTACGGCCGCCGTTGCTCTGGGCACGGAATTCGTGGTTCACCGCATGAACGCGCGGGAAATAGAAGTGGCGGTGCTTGAGGGTGTCGTCGCCGTTGCCGACTCCGGCAAGCCCCTGGGCCCCAACTCCGTCAAGCTGGGTCGCGCCCAGGCCATACGCGTGTCCGGGGGCCAGCCGGGCGCCGTGGTGTCCCGTCCTCTCAACGAGATCGGCTCCTGGCGCGATGGTGTTCTTGTGTTTGAGGGGCGCTCTCTGCGCGAGGTGTTCGAGGCGCTGGAGCCCTACAGCCGCTTCGCTGTCGACACCGCAAACGTGCTCGATGCCGAGGAGCCCGTTTCTGGGTCCTTTCTGATCCGTAAAGCCGACTCGGCCGTTACGGCGCTCATACAGACTCATGGTCTTGCGATTGAAGAACAGATTGGCAGTCGGCTCGTGCTCCGTACGGCGGCGCCGCAACGGCCCGACTGACTCTCGGCGCACCATTCCGAAATTTTCTTACGGGTTTCTCTCCGCCGCCTGTCTTCTGGGCAAAACGCGCGGTTCGCGCGTTAAGCGTGAACGTGTCGGGAGGAAAGCATGGTGGTCTTCGATCAGAGCCGGAAGCGGTATCCGCGACGCATACCGAGGCCTCTGGTTTGGCTGCTGCTCTGTATATCGTGGCTGGGCGGCGCTGATGTGCGCGGCCAAACCGAGGCCGACACCGCTGTCTTCGATTTCGCCATCGCCGCCCAGCCGCTGGGTGACGCCCTGCGGGAGTACACCGTCGTGACCGGGCTGCAGGTTATTGTTCCGCGCAGAGACATCAGCAGCTATGAGGCCTCGGCTTTGAACGGTCGACTTACCGCCGAGGAGGGCCTTGCGCGTATGACCGCCGGTAGCGGGCTGACGGTGGCCAGAGTCGACGGCGACACGATGCAGCTCCGCGCTGCCGATAAACCGGGCGCGTCGCGAGAGTTCGGCGCGGGCCGCCTGGAAGAGCTAATCGTCTACGGGACCAAGGCAAACCGAACGCTCCAGGAAACGAGTGTTTCGGTCGAGTTGTTCACCTCGGAGCGCATTGAGGAAGAGGTGCTCTTCAGCCTTGACGATATTCTGCTGCGCACACCCAACGTTTCCATGAACAACGTGCAGACGGGCCTCTCAATTCGTGGCATCGACCAGGATGGTGTGGGACAGGCCGGCGCCGGTCAGACCTCGCAGATTTACATTGATGGATCGCCCCTGTCGGGAACGGCCCAGTTCAATGTTCAGTCCACCTGGGATGTCAGCCAGGTCGAGGTACTGCGAGGACCGCAGTCCACGACGCAGGGCCGGAACGCGCTCGCCGGTGCCGTCGTCATGCGCACCGAAGATCCCGGTTATGACTGGACGGCAAAGGGACGTCTCCACGTGGCGACGGAGGATACCTTCAAAGGCTCGTTGGCCTTTGGCGGTCCCATCATCGAGGACCAGCTTGCCTTTCGCGTGGCCTACGACAAGCAGGACTTTGAAACCGGTCTTCGGGAAGTCACCACGGGCGACAAGCAGCAGTTTCAGAACTACGAAATGATTCGCGGCAAGCTGCTGTTGGAGCCGGAGGCGATACCGGACCTGCGTATCGTGGCGCAGGCGCAGTACTCCGAGAGCGACTTTGGCGATTTCAACTTCGCTATCGCTCCCGTGTCCTTCGACGATCCCGCTTTCGAAGACTTTGATCCCTTTGGTAACGAGACCCACTCACGTACAAATTTCAGTGATGTGGAAACGTCTCGCTTCATTCTCGATTCGCGCTATCGGATCTCGGACCACTGGAATCTGATTGGGCTGTTCACCTACGAGGAAACCGAGCAGCTTCGGGAGTCGCGCTTCAGTCTGCCCGAAACCCTGGGTTTGCCACCCTCGCAGACAGGCGGAGAGACTGAAGTCGCCGCCGCGGAGCTGCGCCTGGAGTTCGACTTCGAGCGATGGAGCGGCTGGCTGGGCGCCTACTACTACGACGAGCAACTGCAGGGCGGTGGATTGAACATAGTGAGCTTCGATTTTCTCGGGCTTCCCTTTCCCGTCGATCCGCCGGACTCTATTCTCATTGTTGATCTGCTAAACCGGAACAGTATCGAGAACGAGGCTGTTTTTGCCGACTTCACCTACCAGATTTCCGAGAAGTGGGCACTGAATTTCGGCGCCCGCTACGACCGGGAGGAGCGCGAGAATCCCGGGACCACGACCTCGGTGCGCGTCGATCCCGAAGACTGCGTATTGGCTATTCCGGGAGCACCGCTTTGTTCTTCCCTTATCCCGGGACAGACACAACCCGCCAGTCCCGCCGAATTCAGCGCTTTCCTGCCGCGGATTGGACTGACGCATCGCTTCGATGCGGACCGTTCCGTCAGCTTCGGCGTGCAGCGGGGCTATCGCGCGGGTGGCGCCCAAAACATCGTGGAGTTCGCCACGGGCGGCGTCACGCTCAACGAATTCGACGCGGAATTTGTAACCAACTACGAACTCGCCTTCCGCTCGCAGTGGTGGGACCGCACACTGACGATCAATGCCAACGTGTTCTACACGGAATGGGAAGACCAGCAGGTAACGGTCCCGGGTCCGAACGGCGACCCGCGGCTGTCGCGCGTGGAGAACGCCGGCGAGTCAGAGCTGTACGGTCTGGAATTGAGCCTGTTCTACACGCCCTCAGATAACCTCAGCGTATTCGCCAGCCTGGGTCTCCTTGAGACCGAGTTCGTGGACTTTCCTTTCGCCGCCGTACCTGGCGATCTTCAGAACATCGCCGGCAACAGCTTCCCCTTTGCTCCAAGCGTGACCGGTGCCCTGGGCTTCAATTACGAGCACGCATCCGGGGTCTACACCAACTGGAACGTCAGCTATCGCGGCGGCCAGTATTCCGACGTGGCGAACCTGGTCGTCAACGAAGTGGGGAGTTATGTCCTGGTCAACGCCCGGCTGGGCTACTCGCGGTCCAACTGGAACGTCTTTCTCTACGGCAACAACCTCTTTGATGACCGCTTCGCGACCTCGCGCGGTTACGCCTTCGCCGACACCGATACCGGGCTCATCAATGTGAACGACAATGCGGCGCAGCGCATCAATCAGCCGCGGATCGCGGGGCTGGCGGTGGAGTTTGCCTATTAGGGCGTCTTGATGAGGGTGGTCCAGTCGGCCGCTGCACGCCGAAGCCGCCTCCAGCGACACGAGGCTTAGACGGGCCCGTGAGCGCCTGTTCTCGCCCTGGGCGGCTCGTGCTAGGCTTTTGCGAATGAGACGCATCAAGAAAGACTAAGCCGACACCATGAACGCCGACGCCGCGCTCGATCGCCGCTCCGGTGTGCTTGAGCGCCTCTACAACGAGCATTTCGATCGACTCGTGGCCTTTTTACAGGCGACCTTCGGTTCCGGGCCGCCGCCGCCGGAAGATATTGCACAGCAAACTTTTGAGAAGCTCTGGCGCAGTGGCGCGCTCGACCGCGTTGATTATCCGCGAGCGCTGCTGTGGCGTGCCGCGCGCAATCTCGCCCTCTCCGAACGGCAGTCCGAGCGAGCCAGGGACCGGCGTGAACAGCTCGCCGCGCAGCCGGATTCCGACGACAGGGGTTACCATTCGACGCCTGACCGGGTTATAGGAGCAAGGCAATCACTCTCCACGGTCATGAAGGTTCTCCACGCCATGCCCGATCGTCGTCGTGAAGTCTTTCTCCTCGTACGTGTGGACGGCCTGTCGCACACGGAGGTAGCGGCGCGCCTGGAAATTTCCCGTCCGGCAGTGAGCAAGCACGTGGCGCTCGCGCTCGCGCAGCTCACGGAGGCGCTGGACGATGAGTGATCCGCAGCGGAAGGCAAGAGCGACGAATCCGCGCATCGCGGACGCCTCGCAATGGCTATCGGTGGTGGAGGACGAGGCGCCCTCCGACCGCACGCTGAAGGCCTTCGGCGATTGGTTGAGCGAAGATCCCGAGAACGCCGCCGCCTATGACAAGATCGAGCAAGCGTGGCTGACCGCCGGACGCCTGCGGACCGCGGATGTGACGGCCCTGCGTGTGAAATGCCCTCGGGAGCCGATTGAACTGCCTTCGGCCGCAACGTCCGAGCGGCGCAGCGGACGACGGAACGCAGTGCCATATGCACTCGCAGCGACTGTTGTGCTCGCCATGCTGCTGGCGCTGCTGCAAATTGGCACCGGGCCTTCGTCTCCGCCCGAGATTCTGCACCGCACCGCTGTCGCGCAGGTCCGCGAAGTCGTGCTGGCCGACGGCAGCCGGATTACGCTTGGACCGGCGAGCACGCTCATCGAACTCGACTTCCGGGCGGACTCCGAGGACCGCCGCGTCATCCTCGACGCCGGCGAGGCCTTGTTTGAGGTCGCTGCGGATCCCGAGAGGCCTTTCTTCGTTACGGCAGGAACAACTGAAGCGCGGGTCACGGGCACCGTTTTCGACGTCCGCCGGGTGCCCGGCGCGACGCACATCGCCGTCGCGGAAGGCAGTGTCACGGTCTCCTCACCGCCTTCACCGTCCGCACGGTTCAGAGGCGATCGCGAACGCGTGGCACTTCGTTCCGGCGAGCAGGTCGTTGCGGACGATGCGGATGGACTTCAGCGGGCCAGGTCGATCGCGCCGGAACGTATTGGTTCATGGCGAGAGGGTCGACTAGCTTATGATGACGCGACGCTCGCCGAGGTTGTTGCCGATCTGCAGCGCCACCAGCCACGAGCGATCCGTCTGGCGGACGCCCGCGTGGGCGCCGTTCGGATCTCCGGCATGTTCAACGGCCGCGACGCCGAGGCGGTTCTGGCAACGCTGACGGAACTGTTTCCCATCGATCTCAAGCAGACGCCGGACGGCGAGCTTGTGCTCCGGTCTCGGCGCTGAAGTCACATCTAGGCAACAAGCCTTGCAAGCACGAAGATTGGGATATCCGAAGCGTGGCTGTCCGACTCAAGGCATTCCCGGCGCGTCAGCGACCGCCGATTCTTTGCGCGAGTTCGAGACCCGCCGATGGGGCTTCGCCGCACCCGCGGTCGGCGGCTCGGACCAGACGCTGTGGGCATCGCCCGACCTTGCCCGGACTTCGACCGCACGTGCCAGCTGCCAGAAGGCCACCGCGCCGGCAATCGCGAGCAAATCGATGCAGACGTTGACCCACTCACCGCTGCTAAGGCTCTGCTGTAACGGCACCTGGCCGTAGGCAGCGGCAAACACTGGAATCAACGCGGTCAGCACCGCAGACGCCCGAAGCAGGTCCCGGGTCCCGAGCGCGACCGGCCGCAGGAAGCACCAGACAACGCCCGTGAAGAACACACTGTAGTAGGCGTACTCGGTGAAGACGGGACGCTGCTCCATACCCGTGAGGGCGAGGCTGGCGAGAAACGCCGCGGAGACGCCAGCCATACAGCCGATGCAGACACCGCTGTTGAGGCGGGCGAAAAGCACCGTTTTTTTAGGCTGCGCGAGCTGCCTTCGTTTTCTGCGCGTCTCGACCCACAGCAGATTCCCGGTGTAAAACATGAACGCACCGGCGACGCCGAGCAGGAAATAAACCCACTTGAGGGCGACCCCCCCGAAGCTGACGAAATGCAGAGCGATCAAGCCGTTGTAGAACGTCGCGCCGAAGGACGCGGTGCGAGGATCGGAGACGGCGAGCACTTCCCCGCTGGCCGCGAGCAGATTCACCGATCCGTTCGTATCGAGGATGTCAGCTCCTAAGCTGCCGAACACCGAGACCATACTGTTTTCGTCGCCGTAGTTCGTGTAGCGGATCTGGGTGACCTCCATGCCCGGGATTTCACGTTCCGCAATGTCCAGGATCTGGCCCACCGAGAGCATCGCAGCCGCGTGCCCGGTTTTCTCCGGCGGCGCGACGAATCCGAACTCCTCCCCCATTTTCTCGAGCAGGTTCTCTTCGAAGACGAGAAGCTGGAACGGCGCAAGGAGAAATATCCCGATGGTCAACATGACGCTGCTCCAGGCGAACATCACGTGCCAGGGTAACGACACGATGCCGACCACGTTGTGCGCGTCACGCCAGAAACGTTTCTTGTTTCGACCCGTGCGCACGATGAGCAGGTCCTTGAGGAAGTTGGGCAGGAACACGAGGACTCCGGTGACGAGCGCCAGACCGTAGATCAGGCTGATCGCACCGAGCACGTTGATGCCAACATTCCTCGGGAGGCCGGCGGTGTAGTGCAGTCGATAGATGAATCCGGCGAGGTGGGCGTTGCCGTCGTGGCCACTCGTATCCAGTTCGCCGTTCCTGAGACCGAAGTCGTGGCGCTTGTACGTGCCGTCCTCAAACTGCTCATACCAGACCGCGCTGTGCTCAGGGTGATCGTCGCGGGCGGGATAGAAGCTGAGCAGGGCGGTGGCGTCCGGGTTCTTCTCAAGCGCGAGATCGATTAGGAGCTGGGCGTCATCACGGGATTGGGCAGGTGCGCCGATCTGGTGTGTATGGCGTGCACCCCAGGCCTCCAGTTCGTGGAAGAAGACCGTGATCGCGCCGGTGTAGAAGGCTATGAACAGCGCCATGCCGGCGCCGAGCCCGGTCCAGCTATGGACATCGAGAAACGTCTTAACCGTTTGACTCTTCATATCAGGGCCCAACCTAGCGTACGAAGGGTGACGATAAATCCGCTGCACGCACACGCGGTCGCCAGCAGCACGCCCGCCGCCACCCGGGTGTCCTCGATCAGGTAGCTGCAGCAGGCGACGGCTACCCAGACGGGGAAGACCATCATCAACACCGGTACTGTGACCGCAGGCGTATCCGGGGTCACAACGGCGAGCGCCCCCACCAGTGAGAAGGCTGCGGGTATCGACAACAGACAGGCGACGAGTGACTTAGCGAGCATTTCGCGTTCTCAGTAGATCGAGCCAGGGCAACACAATGCAGACGAGAAAATAGATCGAGGACAGCGTGTAGAGCCGCGGCCAGAAGCCGCCATGGGCCTCGATCGCGAACGTGCTTAGCGCGAAGCAACACAGGGCTGCGCCGAGAAACGCTTTCCGAAGCAGTCCTGCCGCGTAGCGCACGCCAAGAAACGTCAACAGCGCCGACACCAGTACTAGGGCCGTATTTCCGATTTCAACCACGACTACTGGCTCCGCTGCAAAGCGGGACTTGGTCATTGGGCATTCGGGCAAGTTCGATGCGACCGCCGATGGGCAACAACAAAGAGATGCCATGGCGCAGGAGCTGGGCAACCAGTCCGGCGCTTCCCCGCCTCGTGCATTCATAGCCTTGGTCAATGCCATTATTCATGAACGCGACGGTCAGTACTTCGCCCGCATCGTTAAGACGAAGGTGCGCGGGGGACCAAAGGTTGAAAACGATCTGACGGTATCGCCGAGGGCGGCAGATTGGTCGAGATAGCGCTCATCAAACGCGTTGAGCACATCAAAGGACATGACAACATGTTCACCAACGGGATAAGACAGGTTCAAGTCAGCGATGATGTACGAGTCCGTTTTGGTCGTGGTCCCGGACAGGCTGTCGTTAAACCTGAATCCGCCTCCGAGCCTTAGCCCCGCGAGCGCGGTGGACTGCAACTCATAGCTGAGATAGCTGCTGGCCGTGAATTCTGGGATGGTGGGTTCGGTCACTTCGTCCTGGCCCGCTTCAAGCACATCGACATCAAGAAAACCGATATCAACACTCCAGTGAAGGCCTTCTAGCGGAGCCAGGTCAGCAGACAGTTCCAGGCCCTGGAGTCTGATTTCGCCGATCGTCACGACAAAGTCCTCGCCCAACTCGTTGTTCGGATCGGTGACGACGAGATTCTGGCGCAGGGTATAGAAGGCCGCACCTTCCAGTCGCATGCGATTGTCAAACCATGAGCCCTTGGCGCCGACTTCATAGCCAATGGACTCGATAGGGTCGGGCAGGCTTCCGTCGCGTTGCGAGCGGTTCGTGCTGGGCTGAAAAGACTCGGCAAAACTAGCGTAGACGTTTATACCCTGTGCCACCTCCGCCGAGGCACCGACGCGAAAAGTGGTTTCATCTTCCGCAAGCAGAGAATCAAAGCCACCGCGAGTGCTATCGATTTCGATGTCATCGTGGCGAACACCAGCCACAAGAGTCAGCCAGTCGGTGGGGCGAACGGCCGCCTCGGCGAACGCCGAATACAGTTCAAGAACCTGCTCATCAAACAAGTTGAACTGCCCGGAACTGGGCGATAAAAATCGAGGTTCATCAAAGTCCTGCGGGAACAGTGGCCCGCCAATACCTTCGAAGGGAAGGGTAGAGCGGGTAAAGAAAACGTCGTCGTAGGAGACGCCTACCACAAAGTCATGCGTCTGCCCGAATGCTTCGGCCTGATAAGCAAGCTGGGTGTCAACAAACGTAACCTCGCTGGTCTGCTCTGTGAGGCCACCCGACGAGATGAAGAAGACAACGGGAACGGTAGGATCGAGCCCGGTTAGAGTGACAAATCCAGTGTCGTTTTCTATAGAGACGTCTGTTTCCTGGTGGCTTCCTCGCACCGTTAGTTTCCAGTCGTCCGAAAACTCATGAACGATTTGCCCGTCGAAATAAAGGTCGTCCGTTTCGTTGAGAACATTCTGAAACCCGGTGAACGTATCGGTATCGAATACGTTCGGAATGCTGCCATCCGAGTTTCTTGGAAAGCCCGGATTGGGCCTTATGTCCTGCTCTACATAGGCAAAGCTGACTTTGGCGCTTGTCGCTTGTCCTAGTTCGAAAGTAGCAACCGGGCGGATCGCAATTGTCTCCGTAAAGGGCTCATCGGCATCGAACTGGCGTTTTCGATAGGCACCTGAAACACGAAAGAGCATGTTGTCGGCGCCGAGGGTGTCTCCGAAGTTGAGGTCAAACTCCGATTCAAAGGTTCCAAAATGATCGCCCCGAAGCTCGAAGGCATAGAACCGATCCTCTTGCGGTGCTCTGGTGACCGTATTGACTATGCCGCCAGTTCCCACAGGCCCGAGGGCAATGGACGCCGGACCTTTAAGTACTTCATAGCTTTCAATAAACGACTCATCCCGCCGCCCCGCGCCGCGAAAGCCGTTTTGTCTTCTGTTATCCACAAGAACGTCCGCATCAAAACCCCTGGAGAACACGCGGCCGCTGCCCGTGCCAATCTGATCCGTGCCGAAGACGACGTTGGGAAGCGTTGCAAGAACCTCGAAGGGACGACTGAAGTTGCGCTGGTCCAGGAACTCCCGATCAAGCCGGTTCAGTGTATAGGGCAGTTCCTGCGGATCGATGGGGATGCGGTCGATGAGGGACTGTTGAAAGCGACTTCCCCTGACAATGACCTCCTCGACGACGATGGGCGGGGGCGCGTTGGTCTGCCGGCGAGGGTCGAGGGTCGAGGTTTCCTCGGGCGGTGATTCCGCGAGCGCCACCACGATCGCACCGCTTGCGGATCGACGCGCGGTGAGTCCGCTGCCTTCAAGCAACTGCGCCACGGCTTTGTCGCCGGTCAGCAAGCCGGACAGGGCTGGCGCGGAGCGGCCCTGCAGCAGGTCACCGGCGGCAAGGATCGGGACGTCATAGGTCATTGAAACAACCTCGAGGGCCGTCTTGAGGGGCTGAGGATCGAGTTCTATTGCGATCGGGCCCTCTCGCTCGGCGAGCGTCAGGGGCGAGGCCGCGCTCAGCGCCGCCGCAGTTATCATGGCGCGAAGGGAGGAACGGGACAGGGGCAAAGCGCCAAGCTTCGGTTTCAAGGGCGGTCCTCATCGGGTCAGAAGATCGGGATCGATTCGCTGTCACTCCCCCTACAACCAAGCAGCAGACAAATCTGTAACCCTCCGGCCAAAAAAAAGCGCGCGGCGCAGGGACGATTGCGGCGATTTCCATCACCACCTGACTGATCTGGACCGGCGCTAAGCCGATGGTGGAACTCGGAATAGGTGTCTTCGTGGCGTCTGCGCCCGTGCGTTGCCGGCGACAAGACGCGCCGGGCGCCACCACGACCATCGAGCAGTCAACCTAGCTTCGCAGAAGCGCCGCCTTGCTCAAATTCAAACCCATCAAAGATCGGCATTGAGCCTACGTTCAATGGCCGAAAACCACGGATTCGCACAGGCATTCCAGGATCGCTTCACCCTTGGATTTGGGGGCGTCCCAGAAAATTGCCATTCAGATATCGAACCAGCATGATCGTTATAATGTATCTTTTGTGCGCCCTGGCAGAAGCTTTAGTCTTTCCCTCACGACACCGCTGTGACGCCACCCGACCCCGACAGTCTCCTTGAGAAAACCGCAATCGACGCGCGCTTGGAGGCGCTCTATCGGGAACAGGCCGCGTCTGTTGCTTCTGCGCTGCGCCGAGAATTCGGCGACGGTCCTCCGGACCCCGAAGACGTTACCCATCAGGCGTTCCACAAGCTCATCGATCGAGGCCGTCTGGACGATATTGAAAATCTCCCGAGCTTCCTTTGGCGTACGGCACGGAATCTGTTGCTGAGCTACAAGCGCAGCATCACCAGCCGGATAAAGTACGACGAGGACGTCAGACAGATTTTTTTCGCTCCCCGGGGTCGCGATGCGAGCCCTGAAAGCGTCCTTAGTGTACGAGAGCAGCTACATATCATCGAAGATGCACTTTGGAAGATGCCAAAACGGCGCCGAGACGCGTTTTTGATGCATAGGGTAGAGGGGCTGACGTTGACGGAGACTGGTAGACGCCTGGGTGTAACCCGCCACGCGATTATTA
>JBCDIW010000032.1:0-50504 GCA_038748515.1 Pseudomonadota bacterium | reverse complement strand
TGGTTTCTCGCCGGATCTTGCACGTTGCAGCGAATTTTCCTCCTGCGGCAATAGCTACGGCTATTGCCTTAGTCTGAAAATCCCCTGCAACGCACAATCTCTCGCCGAGAATTCCAAATATCGGTGAGCTATGCCGGCTAGGGGAAGTCCGGCAGGGTGGGAACGGGCGGCGCGAGGACCAGGCGCGATCTGTCCTGGGAGAACTCCAGCCGGTGGGTCTGGATCAGGCCCTGGAGCGCATCGTTGGCACGTTCGAGGAAGTAGGTCCCTGAAACGCGAGCGTCCAGCCCCTCGATCTGGGTTACGTCGATGCGATAGGCGGTATAGGGCTCCAGTTCGCGAAAAGCCTCGGCCAGCGGAACATCGCGCAGTACCAGGCGGCCATCGCGCCAGGCGAGGAGTTCGTCACTGGAGGCCATGGAGGCCCTGGCCAGCGCACCGTCTGCGAGTTCGACGGCCTCGCTCGCGACCAGGCTGAGCCGATTGTCGTTCGCGCTCACATCCACCGAGCCCTCCAGAACCGAGACCCCGACAGGACCGCGGCGTTGGCGTTGGACGACGAACTCAGTCCCCGTGACCTGTGTCGTCAGACCGCCCGCGCGCACGACAAAGGGCCGCTGAGCGTCCTTACTGACCGTAAAGAGCGCACGTCCCCGCTCAAGCGTGACCTGCCGTAAGCCCGGAGACAGGGCCACCTCCACATGCGTGTTCCAGTCGAGCCAGATGGTGGACCCGTCGGCAAGGGCAATCTTTCGACCCGAACTTCGCGTTGTGTAGCGGCGCGTATCGGGAGTCTCCACGCTGGCAACGGAAACCCGGGGTGCCGTTTCCGGCGTCCGTGTAAACCATACCGCGGCGGCAAACATAATACAGAGCACCATCCCGACCGCTGGCGCCAGGCGCTGCGGTTCCGTGAGCCTCGCCCAGCGGGCCTGGCGAGCAATACGCTGCGTTTCGGCGCGGGAGAAGTTGCGCTCGGGAAGTTCTCGAAGCAGAGCACGCGTCTCCGAGGCCCAGGCGAGGGCCCGGGCGTGCCGGGGTGAGCGCTCGCGGAACGCGTCCACGGCCGCAGCATCATCGGTGCCCCCGTCGCTCGCCTGCTCAAGCACAGCGAGCGCCTCCTCGCGCAGGTGATTCTCTGTGACGGTGTGCTGCGTACGCTCAGGCACTGACCTTGGCCCCGCTGTGGCTTCGTTACCTATGACGGTACGAGACCTTGAAACCCGTAAGCGGGGAAGTCAATCGCGGGACGCGAGACGGCGGTAGCAGTGACGGCGGGCCTTGGACAGGCGTTTCTCGACGGTCGACACATGCAGGCCAAGCCGCGCGGCGATGTCTCGCTGGCTCAGACCCCGCACGTAGTAGTCCTGGAACATACTCTGGGTGAGCAAGGGGAGCTCGGTCAGGGCTGACTGCAGGCGTTCGAGGCCGCGGACCTTATCGAGCTGAACTTCCATGGAGGCTTCCTCGGCCTCATGGCGGGTGGCGTAGGCCTGCTCACGATGGCCACGCCGCTCCGTGGCGCGAAGTTCGTCGATCGCCGCATTCCGCGCGGAAGAGAAGATAAACGCGCGGAGATTGCGCGCCGGCGGCGGCTCGCGCAAAAACTTCTCCGCCACGGCCTGCAAGACGTCATCGGCGCGCTCAGCGCAGCCCGTGATGCCCGCCACGTAGGATTTCAGTCGCTGGTCGCCAAAGATGGTCTGGGCGTATTCGGCAGGAGTCACTTGCGTTTGTCGCCGGGAGGGGGTTGGACGGAATTCGCAGTAAGAAAGCGTAATGTGAACGATAAGCACTTGCAAGCAGCTTACTATTGGTCGCGCACGGTCGCTGGACGGCGAGGGGTCTTTCGGGTCAGCAAGCCTTCTGCGTCTCACGGACGCGGCTCCCGCGAATCACGGCGACCTCGACGGTGAACGTACAGCGGCGCCAGGAGTCTTTGCCGCAGGTGACGCTGCTGCCCTCGTCAAACAGGTGGCCCCGAGCGTATTTCGCCCCACCGGTCTTGAAATCCCGACTACCGCCCCCACCTAGTGAACACGGGCGCTCATAGAGGCCCGTTAACCTATATTGCTCAAGATGAGGATATGACCATGCGTAGCACTATCGATTTTTCACCCCTGTACCACTCCGCCATTGGTTTCGATCGTATGGCGTCTTTGCTGGACTCCGTCGCCCGCGACGCCAAGCCCAGCTACCCGCCCTACAACATCGAGCAACTCGACGAGAACGACTACCGCATCACTATGGCGGTGGCCGGTTTCACCGAGGAGCAACTTGAGATCACCAGCGAGCAAAATAGCCTCGTGATCCGGGGGCGCCAGGAAGAGAGCGGTGAAAACAACAACTTTTTGTACCGCGGCATCGCCGCGCGCAACTTCGAGCGCAAGTTCCAGCTCGCGGAGCACGTTCGCGTAGCATCGGCGCGCCTCGAAAACGGCCTGCTCCACGTCGACCTCGTTCGCGAACTCCCGGAGGCCATGAAGGCCCGCAAGATCACGATCGACAGCGGCAAGGGTACGCTCCTCGAGCAGGAAGCGGCCTGACTCAGACAGGCCAGCGGCGCTTCGGCGCCGCTTCGCATCACCCATGATCCGGAAGGGCCAGCATGTGCTGGCCCTTTTTGCTCGCGAAACGTAGTCGGACTCCGTAGATGGCTCTGGCAGCCCGGCCCCGCTCTACTTGAGCTGCTCGCGTAGCTCCATCGGCACTTCTGTTCTGAACCGCGCGCTCGACGGACGCTCAAGCAGAACGGGGCCGACCTGCCACCCAGCGTCGGAATGTGGCACTAGCTTCGCTGACGGTGGCCGGGGTATGGCACGGGAAGAGGGGAGGTAGGTGGCCATGTCCTTCGAGCGTCCGTCGAGTGCCTGGAACAATGCACAGGTCCTGCTGGAGCTACGCGAGCAGCTCGAAGGACATGGCCACCTGCCTCACCGTCTTCCGAAGGCGACCCAGGGAACAACGCGCGCAGTCCAAAGAACACCGCCGCGTTACTCAACTACTGCGAACGACAGAAACCCGATTCTCAAGCACCGGCGATATCGCGAATCCGAGCAACCATCGCACGCAGCCCATTCCCACGAGTGGGCGAAAGATGCTGCATGAGGCCGAGCTGATCAAAGTAGGCGTCGATATCAAAGTCGAGAACGGACTTCGAATCTTTGTTGTTGTAGGCCGCCAGCACCACCGCGAGCAGTCCCTTCACAATAAACGCATCGCTGTCGGCAAGCAGCTGCAGACGCCCGTCCTGTTCCCCCACGTCTATCCACACCTGGCTCTGGCAGCCACGAACCAGCCGGTCCTCGGTGCGCCGGTCGGCGGGAAGCTCGGGGAGTTCCCGGCCGAGGTCGATGATGTAGCGGTAGCGGTCTTCCCAACTGTCGAAGAAGGACAGGTTCTCAACGATGTCGGTGGCACTGATGCGCGTGCCGAAAGGGTTGGCATCGTAGGCAGGTTCAGTCATTGGCTGGATCTTAATCGACGAGACCGTGCGCGGTCTCAATAGAACATACCCGTTTCGAGCTGTGCTTCCTCGGACATCATGTCCCGGCTCCAGGGCGGATCGAAAACCAGTTCGACCTTGACGTCCTGCACGTTGGGAACGAGGCGAAGGCGGTGTTCCACGTCGCCGACGAGTACCGGTCCCATGCCGCATCCCGGTGCAGTGAGGGTCATGGCCACAGTAACGCGCCCCGCGTCGCGATCGATGTCGACGCTGTAGATAAGGCCCAGGTTCACAAGGTCGACGGGGATCTCCGGATCGAACACCGTACGCAGCGCCTGCCAGACCTGCGTCTCGTCGATCTCGGTGCCGCCCCTGGCCTCGAAATCAATCACAAAGGGTTCAAGGCCCAGTGCGTCGGCGTCCGTGCCGTCGATACGCACCATGTTGCCGTTGTACACGATGGTGTAATTTCCGCCGAGGCTTTGGGTGAGCGTTACGAACGCGTCGGCCGGAACATCGACCGGGTCACCGACGGGAACGAGACGGCCGGCCACGGCCCGCCGCGTTGTGAGCAGGGTGCGCTCCTGGGACGACATGCTCAGCCCACGCTGAAGCTTTCACCGCAGCCGCATTCGGCGACCACGTTGGGATTGTTGAAACGCAGAACGCGATTGATGCCCTCGCGGACAAGATCAACCTCGGTGCCGCGCAGAAAGTCCACGGCGCCTTCGTCGAGGAATACATGAACGCCGTTAGGCAGCGCGAGACTGGTGTCCTCGGCGGCGCCTTCATCCACCTCTTCCATCACATACTTGAAACCGGTGCAGCCACTTTCCTGCACGCTGATGCGAACGGCGCCCTTCCCCGCGGCCTCTAGCTTGCGACGGAAGTGCTCCGCAGCCGCATCGGTAACCTGCAGCGGCTGCGCCAGATCAAAGGTCTCTACAGTCATTGCTTATCTTCCTCCCTGCTACTTCTTTCAGCACCGGTTCACCGCGGCGCAAAAAGTGCCTGGGCACGACGCAGAGCCTGCAAAAGTCGCTCAACGTCGTCGACATTGTTGTACATGCTGAAGGACGCCCGCGCCGTTCCCGGCAGCTCAAAGCGCGACATCAGCGGCTGGGCGCAGTGGTGGCCCGTGCGTATCGCGATGCCCTGTTCATCGAGCAGCATTCCCACATCCGACGGGTGACAGCCTTCAATGACGAAGCTGAATATACCCGCTGAGTTTTTCGGTGCACCTACGCGCGTGAGGCCGGGTATGCCGCGCGCGCCGTCCATCAGCATGGCCAGCAGATCATTCTCGTGATCCGCGGCCGCATCGCGGTCGATGCCCGCAAGGTAATCGATGGCGGCGCCAAGACCGATGGCTCCCGCAATGTTTGGGGTTCCCGCTTCAAATTTAAAGGGCAGACCGGCGAAGGTCGTCCCATCGAAGCTCACCGTGTCGATCATCTCGCCGCCGCCGAAGAAGGGCGGCATGGCGTCCAGGAGTTCCTTCCTCCCCCAAAGCGCGCCGATACCCGTCGGGCCGAAGAGCTTATGGCCGGAGAAACAGTAGAAATCGCAGCCCAGGGCGTTCACGTCCACGTTCCAATGACCCACGGCCTGCGCTCCATCGACCATGAGCAGGGCGCCAGCGGCGTGGCAGCGGCGCGCGATCTCTTCGATGGGGTTGATGGTGCCGAGGGCATTGGACACGTGATTGACGGCGACCATGCGTACGCGTTCGTCCAGGAGCGCATCGAGGGCATCGAGGTCGAGCTCCGCCTCGTCGGTCACCGGTATGGGTATGACCTCGGCGCCCCGCTCTGCGGCGACAAGCTGCCAGGGCACGATGTCCGAATGATGCTCCAGCTCCGATACGAGGACGCGGTCACCGGCCTGCAGCGTCGCTCGCCCCCAGCTGTAGGCCACAAGATTGATCGCTTCGGTGCAGCCCCGGGTCCAGATCACCTGGGCGCTGCTCTCGCTGCCAAGAAACGCCGCCACGCTATCGCGCGCACTTTCGAAGGCCCGCGTGGCGCGATCGGAAAGCGTATGGGCCCCGCGATGCACGTTGGCGTTGTCACGGCGGTAGTAGTTTGCGATCGCGTCGATGACCGCATCGGGCTTTTGCGTGGTTGCCGCGTTATCGAGGTAGACGAGCGGCTCCCCATTAACTTCCTGGGCGAGGATCGGGAAGTCAGCCCGAACCGCCTCAACGTCGAAGCGCGGCTTCGCCACCTGCTGCAGCGACGTCAAAGGATGTGCCTCGTCAGGGCCTCATCACGGGCAAAGCGCGACGCCAGCCGCGGCCGCAGGTAGTCCCGCAGCGCCGTAAGTTGAATGCCCTCGATCAGCTCGTTAATGAAACCGAAGCTGAGCATGACCTCGGCTTCCGCCTGCGAGATGCCCCGCGTGCGCAGATAGTGCAGCGATGCCGCGTCAAGCTGGGCCACCGTCGCGCCGTGAGCGCACTGCACGTCGTCCGCGTAGATCTCCAGCTCGGGCTTGGTATTCACTTCGGCCTCGGTGCTGGTAAGCAGATTCTTGTTCGACAGCTCGGCGCGGGTTTTCTGCGCATCCGGATGGATGTGAATGCGACCGTTGAATACGGCGGTGGCGCGATCCGCGATGATTCCTCGAAACACCTCATCGCTGGTGCAGTGCGGCACGGCGTGATCGATGGTGGTGTGGTAGTCGATGTGCTCCTCGCCCCGGGGCAGATACACGCCATTAAGGTCGGCGTGGGCGCCCGGACCATCGTGGCGCACCGTGACGTCCAGGCGCTTGAGCGTGCTTCCCAGGGCCAGGTGGAAACTGTTGAGATGAGCATCGCGCTGTAGCCGGGCGTGAACGGCGCCGATATGCACCGCATCGCCCTCTTCCTCGTGCAGGCGATAGTGTTCGAGCCGCGCGCCGGGGGCGAGGATGAGTTCACTGACGCCGCTGCAGAAGCTGGCCTCGGCGCCGGGCATGGCGACGAAGTGCTCGACCACCGTGGCCTGGCTGTTCTCTCCGCCGAGGAGCAGCAGGCGCTGACTGGACGCTGTTGCCACTTCGTCCGCGCGCACCAGCCAGAGAATCTCTAGGGGGCGATTGAGCGACGCGTTCGCTTCGATCTCGATCAGAACACCGTCGCGTAAGGTAGCGGTGTTGAGTGCCGCAAAGACGTGGTCGGCGGGCTCAAAGCTTGTGTCCAGGTGCTCGGCAATAAGCGACGCCTGCTCTGCCGACGCCTCATCGAAACGGCAAAGCTGCACGCAGGCGAGTTCAATCGCGTCGGACAGCTCGGCCTGGTACACGCCGTCCACGAACACGAGTCGCGGCCCGCCGAAGCCCTCGCGAATGCTTTCGGGTAGCGCGTCTGGCGCCGGTGCATTCTCGTCGGCCAGATGATAGTCATCGCGCAGGGCAGCCAGACTGGTGTACTTCCAATTCTCCACGCGCCGGGTGGGCAGGCTCGTGCTTCCCCAGTGCGTCAGCCCGCGGGCCTGAAGCGATTGCAGCCAGTGCGGTACGCGACGGCTGGCTTCCGCCAGCGGCTGTTGCATGAACTCGGTCATCAGGCGACCTCATCCTCCAGCCAGGCGTAGCCCTTGTCTTCCAGTTCGTGAGCCAGGTCCTTGTCGCCCGAGCGAACGATCTGGCCGTCGGCGAGTACGTGAACGTAGTCCGGCTGAACGTAGTTGAGCAGGCGCTGATAGTGGGTGACGAGCAGGAAGGCGCGCTCCGGAGAGCGCATGGCGTTCACGCCGGAGGCCACCACCTGCAGCGCGTCGATGTCGAGGCCGCTGTCGGTCTCGTCGAGGAGGCAGAAACGAGGCTCGAGGAGCATCATCTGGATGAGCTCGTTGCGCTTTTTCTCACCGCCGGAAAAACCCTCATTAACGCCCCGCTTCAGGAATTCGGCGGGCAGGTTGGCGGCCTGGCAGGCTTCCCGCGCCCGCTTCATGAAGCTGACCGCATCCAGGGCCGCTTCGCCACGCTCTTCGCGCACGGCGTCCACGGCGGCCTTGAGAAACTCCATATTGCTGACGCCGGGAATCTCCACGGGATACTGGAATGCGAGGAAAAGGCCGGCCCGAGCCCGCTCTTCTGTTTCCAGTTCCAGCAGATCCTGATCGCAAAACTGAATCGAACCCGCAGTAACTTCATAGCCCGGTCGGCCCGCAAGAATATGGCCCAGGGTGCTTTTACCCGAGCCGTTGGGGCCCATGATGGCGTGCACCTCGCCGGCGCCGACCTCGAGGTTCAGGCCCCGGAGAATGTCCTTGCCCTCGACGCGGGCGTGGAGGTTATCAATTTTCAGCATCTTGCCTTTGCTCCTGCGCTCGGAAGTCCCCTTCCGTCACGCAATAATTCATGCGCCTTTTCATGCGCCTTTTCATGCGCCTAACCATGGGCCCTTTCATGCGCCCTTTCATGCGTCTTAGTGCGCCTTAGTGCGCCGTGGTGCCCTGCGGCCGGCGCTACTCTTTAAGCTCCGCTTCCGCTCGGCTGCCCCTAAGCTCTCGCTCCGATTCCGCTCCGTCTCAGTCCCGCTTCGGTCCCGCCAGCGGCTCCTCGCCGCGGCGGAGACCCCATCAGCCGACCGAACCCTCGAGACTCACCTCGAGAAGCTTGCCCGCTTCCACGGCAAACTCCATGGGCAGCTCGCGGAACACCTCCTTGCAGAAACCATTCACGATCATCGACACGGCCTTTTCCGCGTCCAGGCCTCGTTGCTGGCAGAGGTACATCTGGTCATCGCTGACCTTTGAGGTCGTGGCCTCGTGCTCCACCACGGCGCTGGGATTGCGGCTCTCGATATAGGGGAAGGTATGCGCGGCGCAGCGGTCACCGATCAGCAGGGAATCACACTGCGTATAGTTGCGCGCCCCCTGGGCCCGCGGGCTCATACGCACGAGGCCACGGTAGGCATTTGAGCTGCGCCCGGCGGAGATGCCCTTGGAGATGATCGTCGACGTGGTGTTGCGCCCGAGGTGGATCATCTTGGTTCCGGTGTCGGCCTGCTGGAAGTTGTTGGTCAGGGCCACGGAGTAGAACTCGCCGACGCTGTCGTCGCCGCGCAACACGCAGCTCGGATATTTCCAGGTCACCGCAGAGCCGGTTTCGACCTGCGTCCAGGAAATCTTGCTGCGGTTGTGGGCCACGCCGCGTTTGGTCACAAAGTTGTAGATCCCGCCTTTGCCTTCAGCGTCGCCGGGGTACCAGTTCTGCACCGTTGAATACTTGATTTCCGCATCATCCAGGGCAACCAGCTCGACGACCGCGGCGTGCAGCTGGTTCTCGTCACGCATGGGGGCCGTACAGCCCTCGAGGTAGCTCACATGGCTGCCCTCATCCGCGACGATAAGGGTGCGCTCGAACTGTCCCGTCTTCGCTTCGTTAATGCGGAAGTACGTGGACAGCTCCATGGGACAGCGCACGCCTTTCGGGATATAGACGAACGATCCGTCGCTGAACACGGCGCTGTTCAGGGCCGCATAAAAATTGTCACGCTTCGGCACAACGCTGCCCAGATACTTGCGGACCAGCTCCGGATACTCGTGCACGGCTTCGGAAATGGGGCAGAAAATCACCCCGGCCTCGGAGAGCTTCTCCCGGAAGGTCGTGGCTACCGACACCGAATCAAACACCGCGTCCACGGCCACGCCGGCCAGCATTTCCTGCTCATGAAGAGGAATACCGAGTTTTTCGTAAGTGGCCAGAAGCTCCGGATCGACTTCCTCGAGGCTCCTGGGTCCGTCCTGCATGTTCTTCGGTGACGAGTAATAGGAAAGTGCGTCGTGATCGATCTTCGGATAGTGCACGTGTGCCCACTCGGGAGGCTCCATGGCCAGCCACTCCCGATAGGCATCAAGTCGCCACTCGAGGAGCCACTCGGGCTCCCCCTTTTTCGCGGAAATAAAGCGGATAACGTCCTCGTCGAGACCCGGGGGCAAGGTCTCGGACTCGATATCCGTGACAAAGCCCGCCGAGTACTCGCTGCCGATGCGGTGATCGATGACGTCCTGTGTCATAGCTCTTTCCTTTGGGAGCGTCCCCTGCCGAAACGCTCGTTGTTGCACTATTCCTGCCGGTCCTGCCGGTCCTGCCGATCCTGCCGGTCCTGCCGGCCGCGCGTGCGCGTGGCCCGCGCTCGCATCGCCTCGTCGCATTCCCTGCCGGCCTCTATGTAGAGGGTTTCCCGACCGGAACGCTGCCAGGCGGCGCCCATGGGTTCAGGCCGTGCGGATGAGGATCTGCTCGCCCTCGTTGGGCTGCTGCTGACTGCGCCGAATCTGCTTCTCCGAGATCTCGCGAATTTCGCTGCGCGAGACGAGATCGGCCAGGCTGATATCGTCGAGAAACGCGTGGATACGATCCGACAGGTCCATCCAGAGATGATGTGTCAGACAGATCTCACCATCGTGACAGTCGCCCTTGCCGCCACAGCGCGTAGCGTCCGTGTCCTCGTTCACCGCCGCAATGACCGACGCCACGCTGATGGACGCCGCTTCGCGGCGCAGACGGTAGCCGCCGCCGGGTCCGCGCACGCTACGCACAAGTCCCTCGCGACGCAAATGCGCGAAAAGCTGTTCGAGGTAAGACAGGGAAATACCCTGGCGCTTGGAAATGGCGGCCAGGCGTATGGGACCGCGGGCCTCGTTGATGGCGAGGTCGAGCATAGCGGTGACGGCATAGCGTCCTTTGGTTGTTAATCGCATGGGGGATCTCCACCTTGCTGGGTCGCGCGGGGCGCGGGAGTCGTAAGTCCTACTATTTTAGTCAACTAAAAGACCCTTTGCACTACTCAAGTTTTCTTTTTGCTTTTTCCTACCAAGGTAGGAGCCCGGAAACGCCCTGATATGGCCTAAACTACAGGGTCGGCGCGCTAAGGCATGCGCGTTTGTTGCGGGCGGCGATTCGGTTTTGTGGCAGGTGATTCAAAAGCATAAAGCGACCGTGAGCGTCGTTCTGGTATGAGTTCGCGCAACGTCCTGGTTTTTGCCGCGGGCGGGGATGCCCACGGCACGGCGGCCCAGGCACTGCTGGGACGGTGCCGGAGCCACCCGATACATGAACGCTGGTGGCTTACGCTCATGGGGGACGCGCAGCTTCGCATCGAACACGCCCTCGATCTTACCCACAACGATCTGGCCGTATTCGTGGTCGATGTGCCAGGCCTTCGCGAAACCTACCGCTTTCGCGCCCTGCCCCATCTCAGCGGTCATCGCATCGCCTCGGCGGAGGAAACGGTCACGCCGCAGGACGTGCTTCACACCCTTTCCACCCTGGGACGTCGGGACGAGCTGCCCCAGTGCTACGCCCTGGAACTGCGCAGCCGAGGCGTCGATTCCGTTTCGGCGGAACGCGCCGCGGACGTCGACAGCGCCTTCGAGTTTCTCATGAACCTGCTCGACGACCCCGAATCGGTGCGTTGGAACGAGCAGCTAACCGAGGCGTAGGGCCGATCAATCGGGTTGAAAAAGCGGCGTAGCCGGGCGTTCCCAGGCTGAAATAACGCGCAGTGCAGGATCTTTCCCTACATCAGTGCAGCATCCCCATACGCTTCGCGATGATTCCCAGCATGGTCTCATCCGAGCCGCCGCCAATCGACGATACGCGATTGTCGCGCAACGCCCGGGAGCAGATGTTGTCCCACATAAAGCCCATGCCACCCCAGTACTGCAGGCAGCTGTTGGCGACTTCCGTGGCGAGGCGGCCGGCCTTGAGTTTGCACATGGACGCCAGGGTCGTCATGTCGTCCCCCGCGCAGTGCTGATCGACTGCCGAGTAACTCAGGGCTCGCAGCGCCTCGATTTCGGTCTGCAGTTCCGCAAGGCGAAAGTGCACGACCTGATTATCGAGGATGCTCCTGCCGAAGGCCTGGCGTTCCCGGGTGTAGCTGATCGTCTCCTCGATGCAGGCTTCCATGAATTTCAGCAAAACGAGGGCACAGTAGAGTCGCTCTTCCTGGAATTGCTCCATCTGGTAGATAAATCCCTTGCCTTCTTCGCCGATCAGGTAGCGCTTCGGAACCCGGACCTCCTCAAAATATACCGGCGCCGTATCGGAGGCGCGCAGTCCCATCTTGTCGAGCTTGGGGGCGACGCTTACGCCCGGCGTTTCGGCGGGTACGATGATCAGTGATTTATTGCGATGCACCGGTCCCTCTCCGGTGTTCGCCAGCAGGCAGAAGAAATCGGCCTGCGGAGCATTCGTGATCCACATCTTGCTGCCATTGATCACGTAGTCATCCCCATCCGCTTTCGCCGTGGTCTTAAGCGCCGCCACGTCGGAGCCAGCCCCCGGCTCGCTAACGGCGATACTGCTGACGAGATCCCCGGCGATGGCAGGCACAAGAAACTCCTCGCAGAGTTCCCGGCTGCCGTGGCGCGCGAGGGCCGGCGTCGACATCATGGTATGCACGCCAAGGAGAAGCGGAGAGCTGCCGTGATGTGCCGCCCCCAGCTCCTCGGCAAAAACGGCCTGGTAGCTGAAGTCCAGACCGAGCCCTCCATACGCCTCGGGCTTATCGATGCCCAGGAGTCCGAGCTTGCCGGCCTTCGCCATCAACTCGTGGCAGGGAAGCGTTTGCGCCGCTTCCCAGGCATCGACGTTGGGATTCAGTTCTTCGGCCACGAAGCGACCTACGGTCCGCTGGAGTTCCCGGTGCTGGTCGGTCAGACGCATGGCATGCTCCTTCGCTATTTTCTGTCGAGACTGGCGGGTCGCTGGCTGCGATGAAAGCCATCGAAGGCAGGTACCGGGTTGGATTTTTCCTCGGCCAGAGGCATGAACGTGGCGGCGGACGCGAAGCGACCGCCGCCATCAAAGTGAATCGTGTCGCCGTTGATGAAGCCGGCGGCGGGGGAAAGAAGAAAGCAAATCACGCCGCTGGCCTCGGACTCCGTGCCCATGCGGCCCAGGGGGATCGATGCGGTGGCGCGCTGTAGCTGGGCATCGATGGCGCCGTCGTAGCTGTCCAGGCCGGAAGAGGCGATCCAGCCCAGGGCGACGCAGTTCATGCGCACGCCGTGAGCGCCCCACTCCCAGGCCGCCGTTTTGGTGAGATTCTCCATGCCCGCCCGCGCCGCGCCGGTGTGCCCCATGCCCGGAAAACCGTTGTCGCAGTCCGCCGTGATGTTCACGATCGCGCCGCCGTGCTCCTGCATGCTCTGGCGGAACACCTCCCGAGCCATGTGGAAGCTTCCCTGGAGATTGTTGCGAACGACCGCGGCAAAGCCTTTGCCGGACATGTCCACGAGGCGGGAGGGAAACTGGCCGCCCGCGTTATTGACGAGCCCGTCGATACGTCCTCGCTCTGCCACGACGGAGGCTACGAATGCGCTGACCCCTTCTTCGTCCCGGGTATCGCAGACGGCGGCAGTGACCTTACCTCCGTCGTCACGAAGCTCGTCGGCGACTCTGTCCAGCTTCTCGGGAGACCGGCCCGTGATCACAACATGGGCGCCCAGCGACGACAGTTCGTGAGCCGTGCATCGTCCGACGCCGCTCCCGCCTCCGGTCACGATCATCGTCGTGCCGGCAAATAAACCCGGTGTCAGCACGGACCGGTAGGACGAATCAGTCATCGGTGCCTTCCGGGCTGATCTCGAGCACCACGGCGCCCGCTGCGACCTGTGCGCCTTCCGTTTCAAAGATGGCGCTGACGCGCCCGGGAAGCGCCGCGGTAAGGCGATGCTCCATTTTCATGGCCTCGATCACAGCCAGATCATCGCCCTTGGCAACAACGTCGCCGACGGCCACGCGCAGCGCAAGAAGATTGCCGTGCATGGGTGCAAGGATGGCACCGGACGCGGCAGCATCCCCGGGGCCCCGGTCCCGGGCCAACAGGTTGCTCAGCTGGAAGCTCACACCGCGTCGCTGAAGATAGATATCGCTGCGTCCGTGACAAAGAAACGCCACCGAAGACTGAACGCCGTCGACATCGACCCGCAAAGCGTGCGCTGCGGTGTCGACCAGGACGGCAACCTCATAACGTTCGCCCAGCACCTCGGCCTCGTAGCGTTCACCACCGGTCGCCCTGACGGTAGCCCGCACATCCTCTTCCTCATGGTGGTATTCGAAGCTGGAGGCGAGGCGCCGTTGCTGCACCGGAGCCTGGGTCGCCGGCGAATTCACGACACGTAGGCTCGTGGACCGCGCTGCCTCATCGCGCAGCTGAAGCACGGCGGCGAGGGCGAAATCCTGTGGCTCGGGCGCGGGTTCTGCATAACCATCGGAATATTCAGCGGCAATGAAAGCGGTGGTAGCTTCACCGGCGGCAAAGGCGTCGCGCTGAAGTACGTCGATGAGGAACTGGCGATTGCTCCGCAGCCCGAATACCACTGTGGCGCGAAGCGCACGAAGGAGGCGGAGCCGAGCGGTTTCCCGGTCGGGGCCGGTGGCAATGATCTTCGCCAGCATGGGGTCATAGAACGGCGACACTTCGAGCCCTGAACTCAATCCATGATCCACGCGGATACCCGCTCCGGCTGGAGGAAGCCAGACGAGCGCCCTGCCGCTCGCGGGCAGGAAGCCCCCCGGCACGTCCTCGGCGTAGAGGCGGACTTCGATTGCATGGCCACGCAGCCTGACGTCCTCCTGCGTGATCCCCAGGGGATGCCCCTGGGCTACGCGAAGCTGCAGGTCGACGAGATCGAGTCCGGTAACGCTCTCCGTCACGGGATGCTCTACCTGCAAGCGGGTGTTCATCTCGAGAAAGAAAAAGTCGCCAGACTCATCAAGAAGAAACTCGACGGTGCCCGCCCCCACGTAGTCAATGCTGCGCGCCGCCGCCACGGCCGCCGCACCCATGGCGTCGCGAAGTTCGGCGGTCATCACCGGGCACGGCGCTTCCTCAACGACTTTCTGGTGGCGTCGCTGTACCGAGCAGTCGCGCTCACCGAGGTGAATCACGTTGCCGGCATGATCGCCAAATACCTGAACCTCCACATGCCGGGGACGCCGCAGCGCCCGCTCCAGAATCAGCTCGCCGCTGCCAAAGGCGTTGCTCGCTTCGGAGCGCGCCGCCGCGAGCGCGGCCGGAAGCTCATCGAAACTCTCCACCAGGCGCATGCCGCGCCCGCCTCCGCCGGCCGCGGCCTTGACCATGAGGGGCAGTCCGATCTCTTGCGCGGCGTCGAGCAGGCGAGCATCTTCCGCGTCGGCTTCCTGAAAACCGGGAATGCACGGCACCCCGGCCTCCAGCATGCGGCGCTTGGCCGCCGCCTTGTTGCCCATAAGCCTGATCGCGTCCGCCGAGGGACCAATGAACACGAGTCCGGCTGCTTCACAGGCCGCAGCGAACTCGGCGTTTTCCGAGAGAAATCCGTACCCCGGATGAATTGCCTCCGCACCGCTGCGTGCCGCCGCCTCCAGGATGCGCTCGGTGTTCAGGTAGGAATCGCGAACGGGTGGCGGCCCGATGTGCACGGCCTCATCGGCCAGGGCCACGTGCGGCGCGTCGGCATCGGCCTCGGAGTAGACCGCAATGGTGCGGAAACCCGCATCGGCGGCGCTGCGCAGAATGCGCACGGCAATCTCACCGCGGTTCGCCACAAGCACACTGGTGAAGCTTCGTATCATGACCGGGACTCCCCAGGCTTCTCATGCTCTGCGCCTGTTTCCGTAGCCCAGGACGGTGATCGCTTTGCCGCGAAGGCCTGCATGCCTTCGCGCGCCTCATCCCCGAGCAGCGCATCGGCGAAGCGCTCGGCGGCGAAAGTCACCAGGGCCGGCTCATCCAGCTCGGAACTCGCCGCAATGATTTGCTTCGTCAGGGCGACAGCACCGGGAGCGGTGCGGCGGGCATCGTTGAGGATTGTCTGAAGACGGGCTTCGAGCTTCTCACTGTCGTCCTCGACGAAGTTCGCGAAGCCCAGCCGATGGGCCTCGCGTCCGTCGAAGCGCTGCGCCGTGAGCAGCAGGCGGCGCGCCTCGGCCGCCCCGATGCGGCGCATGACGACCGGGGTTATCTGCGCCGGGGGAATACCCAGACCCACTTCCGTGAGCGCGAAGCGCGCATCGGCGGCGGTGATAACAACGTCCGCCAGGCAGGCGATGCCGAGGCCGCCAGCCATGGCGGCCCCCTCGACAACCACGATGAACAGCTGGGGCAGCGCCCGCACCGCAGCCATCATGCGTCCGAAGTCGGCGTTGAAGGCGACGATCTCCTCGCGGGGCATCCCGGCCTGGAACACCTCGCGAAACATGCGCAGATCGCCGCCAGAGCAAAAGCTCCCGCCCCGGCCGCGGAGCACGACGCTGCGATAGGACTCGCCCGGCAGCGCTTCGAAGACGCTCGCGAGCTCGTCCGCCATGGCCGTGGACAGGGCATTGCGAGTCTCGGGTCGATTGAACCAGATCGTGAGCGTCGGGCCCTGGGCCTCCAGAATGAGGTTTTCCACGTTCGGCAACATAATCAGTGCTCCTGCTTACATGCGCCCGACGCCGAAGGCGTTGCCGCGCAGCTCCCGGTGCCGGGCCTCGCGGCAGATCTGCAGCGCTTCGGCGATCACGCGGCGGCTGTCGCGAGGATCGATGAGGCCGTCGTCGAGCATTCGTCCCGAGGTATAGAAGGCATCGCTCTGGCGGTCGTAGTGCGCGATCACGCGCTCCTCCTGGGCCGCCAGGGCAGCTTCGTCCACCTCCCGCCCCTTCCGCGCGGCGCCGGCTCGGAACACTTCGGACATGGTCTTCGCCGCCTGTTCTCCACCCATGACACCGATCTGTGTATTGGGCCAGGAAAACACGAAATCCGGATCGTAGCCCTGGCCGCACATGCCGTAATTGCCGGCGCCAAAGCTGGCGCCGATCATCAGCGTGAGCCGCGGCACCCGCGTATTGGTCACGGCCTGAATCATCTTCGCGCCGTGCTTGATCATGCCCGCCTGTTCGTAGCGTGTGCCAACCATGTAGCCCGTAATGTTTTGCAGGAAGAGCAGCGGCGTATCGGACTGGTCGCAGAGCTGGATGAACTGCGCGGCCTTCGCGGCGCCGTCCGGATCGATGGGACCGTTGTTGGCGATGATTCCCACGGGGAGTCCGTGCACCGAGGCCTGCAGGCACAGCAGCGTGACGCCGAAAGCCGGCTTGAACTCAAGAAAAGCGGAGCCATCGACGATGCGTGCCACCACCTCCCGCGCATCGTAGGGCTGGCGGTAGTCGACCGGCACCACGCCAAGCAGTTCCTCCGGCGCATAGACCGGCTCGGCAAACTCGCTGCTTTCGGTCACGGCACAGCGCCGGTTCCAGTCCAGCCTGGTAAGGAGGTCGCGACAGATCCGGATGCCCTGGGCATCGTCGTCCGCTAGGTACTCGACCAATCCGGAAACGCTGGCGTGCATGGCCGCGCCGCCGAGTTCCGCGTCGTCCGCCACTTCGCCGGTGGCGGCCTTGAGCAGCGCTGGACCGGCGAGGTAGGCCTTGCCGTTCTTCTTTATGCCGATCACGTAGTCGCTCATGCCGGGCATGTAGGCGCCGCCGGCCGCCGAGGCGCCATGCAGGACCGTGATCACCGGGAGTCCCGCTGCCGAAAGCCGTGCCAGGCGCGCGAAGATTCCGCCGCCGGCCATCCACATCTCCACCTCATACTCGAGGAGGTTGGCGCCCGCGCTTTCCACCAGATGAACGAAGGGCAGCTTCTGCTGCAGGGCAATGTCCATGGTCCGGCAGCCCTTGCTGGTAGAGGTGCGCGTCATGGCTCCGGCGTTGATCCCCGAGTCGTCCACCTGGACCATGCAGCGCGTGCCGCTGATAAAGCCGATGCCACAGATCTGCGTCGCCCCCGGGACGGAGGTATCGGGATCCTTGTCGTCGACCAGGTAACCTGCCAGGTTGCCGATCTCCAGGAACGACGACGCCGGATCAAGAAGCCTCGCGAGACGCTCCCGGGGAAGGAGCTGACCGCGCTTCTCGAAGCGCGGTCGCGCCGCCTCGGACAGCGTACTGCTGCGCTCGAGCAGCCCCTGCATGCGCTCGATCAGCCGCAGGTGGTCCTCGCGATTGCGCGCAAACGCGTCGCTGGCCGTGCTTATCGCCGATTGAAAAGAGGATCCGCTGTCAGGCATGGGAAGGCTCATGGATGTCGTCATCGATGCTGCATCCGCTCTCGGTTGTGGTCATAGCAAGTCGTGGGCTTCGGCCAGTTCGCGCGGCAGCGCGATGAGCTCACCCAGCAACAGCTGCGCATAGCCCTTTCCCTGGGGGTCAGCGCGAAGGCTCGCCACACCGCCGCCCCCAAGCACGTCGTGGAGTAGAAAGTTGAGCGCGTGGCTCCCCGGGAGGTAGAAACGCTCGACGGCACCGTCGGCCTGCGATGCGAGGAAGTGGGCGAAGTACTCGCGAACGTAGGCCGCGCTCAAACGCTGCGCGATCCAGGGCAGGAAATCGCGGTGCCGCGCCAGGACTCCGATGTTGGCCTTGTCGCCCTTGTCGCCGCTGCGGGCTACCGCGAGGCGTTCCAGGGGAACTTCGACGAGTTCATCGCCGCCAACCGGCGGCGGGACCGGGACCGCCACGCCATCGTTCTCGACACCGGGCGTGCCTCCCCCGACGGCGTCCGCCGCGGGCTCAGCGTAGGAAAGCGGCACGCCGTCAACGCTGACGCTGGCCGGAACGCTGGCCTTGTCGACGAGCATGGAGAACAAGCGAACCACCGGCGTGGGCTTCGGCCGGGCACCGGCAAAGCCCGTAAGCCCCGGCGGCGCCGTGAGCGCTAGGCCGACCATCTCCTTCAGGAAGATTCCGATGCCGGCGGCGCTCGGGTGCTTTGCCGCGATTTTGAGATCTACCTCCCGCACGTTTGCAGCCCGCGCCGCCGCGCCAAAGTGCGTCTCGCTGCCGAGAATTTCAGCGCTCTCCTCCGTCAGCTCCGGCAGCCCGGCCTCCGCCAGCCGGCTCGAGGTCCGCCTGAAAATCCCCTGCGCCAGGCAGTGTGCTTTGGCGTCGGCATCGCGACCGTAGATCGTCCACAGCTGTCCCGCGCGAAAGCCATCCGCCCAGGTCGCCGAAACCTTCAGGTGATCGGGCACCCCGCGGCCCCGGGCGCCGCTGACGCCTACTACGTCGGGCGCGAGCTGCTCAAGACGCACGTCGCGGAAGTCGCAGCACACATCGGGCAGCAGATAGGCGCCGGGATCGCCGATCTCGTAGAGCATCTGTTCACCGACAGTCGTGACGCTGACCAGCCCGCCCGTACCTTCAGGCTTGGTCACGCGGAAGCTGCCGTCGGCCGCCACCTCGGCAATCGGATACCCGGCATCAAACAGGCTGTCGGCGATGCTCTCCCAGTCGGTGAAGTTACCGCCCGTGGCCTGGGTGCCGCACTCCAGGATATGCCCGGCGAGGCTGCCCTGGGCCAGCCGGTCGAGGTCCTCGCGGCCCCAGGAGAAGGCGTGAATGCAGGCGCCGAGGGTCACCGCGCTGTCCACGCAGCGCCCCGTGATCACGATGTCCGCCCCGGCATCGAGGGCGGCGGCGATGGGAAAGGCGCCGAGATAGGCGTTGATGCTGGCCACGGCCTTGGGATCGGGAAACACCGCGGAGCTGAACATTTCCCGGGCATCGAGAAACTCGGCCAGTCGCTCCATGAGGTCGTCGCCGGTGACGACCGCGACACGCAGTCCCAGACCCCGCGCGGCAATCTCGGCCTCCAGGGCGGACGCGCAGGCGGCGGGGTTTACGCCGCCCGCATTGCTGATTACCCGGATGCCGCGGGCGGCGATCTCCTCGAGATTGGGTGCCATGGCAGCGCTGACGAAGTCCGTGGCGTAGCCGCGGGAGGCGTCAGCCGCCCGCGCCCGGGCCATGATCGACATAGTGATTTCGGCCAGATAGTCATAGACCAGGAAATCGAGTTCGCCGCCAGCGATCAACTGCGGTGTGGCCAGGGCTGCATCGCCCCAGAAGCCGGACGCGCCACCGATGCGAAGGACCGGGGCATCGCCGGCTGAGTTTGTCGAGGCATCGCCGACCGAGGGTGATTGCGCCGCCATGGGGAGCGGTCCTCTATTTGCGCAAGTGGGCGAATATTATGCGACACTCAGCATTTTTCAAGTATTACTCAATTTTCATTTACGAGCTTCAGCACAAACGCTAAGGTTTGCCACGAGTCTAGGGGGAGTAATTGATGCGGGACAGCGCGCGCCAACGATCGCGGGAACGACTGGAGGAGCGCGAGCGGGTCATTCTTGATGCGGCGGCCCGCCTGTTTGCGTCTTCCGGCTTCCATGCTACATCGACGCGCAGCATTGCGGCCGCGGCCGGAGTTTCCGAAGGCACCGTGTTTCACTACTTTCGGAGCAAGAACGACCTCATGCTGGCGATCCTGAACCGCTTCTATAACGGCGTTCTGAACCCCGGCGCCGCTCAGATTCTCGATACGGTCATGGACACGCACGGACGTCTCCTTGCGCTCGGCCTGACCCATACCCGCGCCCTCGCGGCCGACAGCGCCCTCATGATGCGCCTGCTGCAGGTCTACACCGGCGCGCAGCTCGACCTTCTCGATCAGAGCGAAGCGTCCCCGCTCCGCGAGCTCAATCGCAGCTACGTGGGTTACTTTGACCGCATACTGCGGGAGGGTATCGAACGCGGGGATCTGCGACGCGAACTGGAGCTCCGCCCGCTTCGCGACCTTTACTTCGGCTGCCTGGAATACGGTCTGCGGACTCATCTGTACCGCTTTGGAGAAGAAGGCCTGGAGGGCTACGTCGAATCGCTCCTTGATCCGGTGTGGCACTGCCTGCGCAGCGACGTCGGCGCTTCCGAGCCCGAAGGCGCGATGCTTGCGCGCCTGGAGACCGCAGCGAAGCGCCTGGAGGCTGCGGCACAGCGACTGGATACGGCACCCGAACATTGAGCGTCGGCGACGAGCAACATCCCGCCGACCTCGACGCCTGCGAACGCGAGCCCCTGGCCTTTTCGGGGCGGATTCAGGACGTCGGCGCACTCTTTGTGGTGGATCCAAGGAATCTGCGCCTCACGCACGTAAGCGGCAATCTTGAGCGCTGGTTTGTGCGTCCGGATACGATCGGCACGCCGCCGCAGCTGCAGGAATTCTTCCACGACGACTGTGCTTACTTTATCCACCGGCGACGCCCGCTTTTCGACGAGCGGCATTTCCTGATCCGCGGTGCGGTCAGTAACCGCGGCATCGAGGGCGATATTCTCCTCGCGGCGCGCAGCGACACGCAACATCTGTATGAGTTCGAGATGCGCCCCACCGGTGCCGAGACCACCGGGACACCTCCGAAGGCGCAGGTCAGCTTAAGCGAGCGCAGTCTTCCCGAAGAAATCGACGTGGAAGGAGCGCTGCGGCGTATCCACTCGCTCACCACCTATCCGAAGATCATGCTCTACCACTTTCTCGAAGATGGCGCCGGCGAGGTCGTCGCGGAGCTCAGCGATCAGCAGTTGGACAGCTACCAGGGCCTGCGCTTCCCCGCCTCGGATATTCCCCAGGTAGCGCGGCGTCTGTACATCGACAATCCCTTTCGCCTGATCTTTGACACTCGCGGCACTGAAGTCGACGTCGAGCAGCTCTCAGGTTCCGATGCCGAACTCGATCTTTCCCTGTCCACGCTGCGCAGCGTGTCGCCGGTGCATGTCGAGTACCTCGGCAATATGGGGGTGCGCTCGTCGGCGTCGTTCCCGATCATGGTGATGGGCAAGCTCTGGGGCCTGCTGGCCATGCACGCGGTGGAGCCAACGGCGCTATCCATGGACACGCGCATGCAGGTTCTACGCATCGTTGAGCACGAGTTTGCGCGACGGATCATGGATCAGCGGGTCCGCGATGATCATCGACGCTTCAACGCCAATGCGAAACTGCTTGACGACTGTGCGATCACCCTGATGCACCTCGACGATTCCCCTCGGTCCGTGGAGTTGGCCACGCAGGCCCTGCGCAAACTGATCACCTGTGACGGCCTGTTGCTCCGCCTCGACGGGCACGTCCTTAATGCGGATGACTACATCAGCGCCGCGGACGCAGATCGGCTTGCGAATCTCGGGGCCGAGGAGGCGACCGGGGGCCAGTTCTCTACGCATACCCTCGGCCGCCACCTCACGCAGGATGAGACGTTCCGGCGCCGCGCCAGCGGACTGCTCTACAGCGCCCTGGACGCCCGCCGGCAGCGAGGCCGCATCGAAGTGCTCTGGCTCCGCGCCGAACAGGCCGAAACCGTCACCTGGGCCGGCCGGCCTGTGAAGGAGCGGTATACGGTCGATGGCGAGGAACGTATCTCCCCGCGGCGCTCCTTCAGCGCCTGGCAGCAGCTCAGCGAAGGAGCAGCGACGGCCTGGAGCAGCGGCGACCTCATGCTGGCCAGCAAGCTCCTTGTAAACATAATCACACGGGACAGGGGCGCGGCCGACGGCGATGACGCGGGCACCGAAGCCCGCTGAGCATGGGGCCGCTCTACTACTTCCGCACTACTGCTGGCCCTGGACATCTTGGTTACACTCAAACGGCGGTTTGAATGGAGGTTTGCGCGTCATAGCGAAGCCTTCGTGGCAGGACTCCGGATGTGCGATAACTGTTCGGCGTTTTCGAAAGACGAGCTGCTGTGTGTGAGGCAGCAGCTTGGAAGTGAGCGAAAGTGAACAGGACCCCGGCGCATGAACGACGTTTCCGACGATTTCTACCTGGTAGCCATAGGCGCCTCCGCTGGCGGCCTTGAGCCGCTGCAGGCGTTCTTCGGAAAAATCGAGAATCCGGAAAACACAGCCCTGGTGGTTATCCAACACCTGTCGCCCGACTACAAAAGCATGATGGGCGAGCTGCTCGGGCGGAACACGAATCTACCGATTACGACCGTAGAGGATGGCACTCAGATCGCGGCGGGGAACGTCTATCTCATACCGCCGAAGTTCAATATCTTCCTGCGTGACCGCCAGACCTTTGGTGTCGCGCCCAAACCTTCGGGGGTGGTGAACCTGCCCATTGATGTATTCGTTTCCTCGGCGGCGGGGTTTTACCACGACTACATGGTGGCGGTTGTCCTGTCCGGCACGGGAAGCGACGGCGCGCGGGGCGTGGTCGAGGTCAACGCCGCGGGCGGCCTTTCCCTGGCCCAGAGCCCGGAGACCGCGCAGTTTGACGGCATGCCCAACTCCGCCATCGCCACGGGCTTTGTGGACGATATCGGGGAGCCAGGTTTCCTGGCTGAACGCGTGCGCAATCACATCGCCCGGCGCAACGGCGTCACCGCCCTGCCCGACCCGGACGCCGATGACTTCAGCAGCGAAGTCAAGCTCGGCGATGTACTCCACGAGCTGCGCCTGCGTACGGGCGTGCCCTTCGACGAGTACAAAAAATCCACGGTGGCGAGACGCATCGAACGGCGCATGGCCCTCAAGCACGTCAACACGCTCGCAGCGTATCTGCAGATCCTTCGCAGTGAATCGGATGAACTCGATACCCTGCGCCGCGAGACGCTGATCGGCGTTACCAGTTTCTTCCGCGATCCCGAGTCCTTCGACGCACTTAAGAACGCCATCGCGGAGATCGTCGAGGGTAAGCGTTCCGGCGAGGCGCTACGCATCTGGGTAGCCGGCTGCAGCACGGGCGAGGAAGCCTACTCGATCGCCATGATTGCCGATGAATGCCTGCAGGAAACAAGCAAGGTTATTGAGCTGAAGATCTTTGCCACCGACCTCGAGCAGACCTACCTCGACGTGGCTACCAGCGGCACCTATCCCGAGTCCATCAGCTCCGAGGTATCGGAAGACCGCCGCACCTACTATTTCCATCAGTCCGGGGATCAGCTGCGGGTGCGCCCGGAAGTGCGCAAGTCCGTGATCTTCGCGCGGCACAATATGATCTCCGACGCGCCCTTCACCAAGGTCGACCTGGTGAGCTGTCGCAATACGCTGATCTACTTCGAGTCGGACCTGCAGGAGCGCGTGCTGAAACGGTTCCAGTACGCCCTCGGGACCAATGGCGTACTCTTCCTCGGTTCCAGCGAAAGCCTCGGTCGACTGCAGCGTGATTTCACCGTGATCAACTCGGCCGCGCGCATCTTCCGCGCCCTGCGCCCGGCCGTGCTGTCGCTGGAAGCGCTGCAGACCGATACCAAGAGCCTTGCCGGGACGGGTCGCCTGCGCAATGCCCTCGGGGGTCGCGAGAGCGAACCCGGCAGTCCCGTGGATCGCGCGCGGCAGACCCTCATCGACACGCTCGCGCCGCCGAGTCTCCTGCTGTCCCGCGCTCGCGAGGTGGTGCACATCTTTGGCGACGTTACGCCGTTCCTGAAGCTGCCCAAGGGCGAGGCAACGCTGGACGCGTCGCGCATGCTCGACGCGACGGCGGCGTCGGCCCTACTCAAACTCATGAAGCAGCGCGAGGCCGAGGACTATGGCGGCGGTCTACTCCAGTCCTCGCCCCTGAAACTGCTCGAGGCGAAGGACCGCTTCTACCGCTTGCAGCTCATCCCGCTGCGCGATTTACCGCAGCAGCATGGCATGCAGATCCTGGCGTTCGTGGAAGTCGAATTCGCCACTGACGAGGAATCGGCGAATCGTCCCGGCGAAGTCGCGGACGCCAAGGTGGAGGTGTTGCAGAGCGAACTGACGCTGACCCGGCAGAACCTGCAAAATACGATTGAGGAACTGGAGGCATCGAACGAGGAACTGCAGGCGACCAACGAGGAACTCCTGGCGTCGAACGAGGAGCTGCAGTCCACGAACGAAGAGCTGCAGTCCGTCAACGAAGAGCTGTACACGGTGAACAGCGAATACCAGGAGAAGATCCGCATCCTGGACCGCGTCAACGAGGATCTGGATACGATGGCCACGGCCACCGGGATACCCACGCTGTTTCTCGACGAACGCGTCAACATCGTGCGCTTCACGCCCTCGATCACCAATATCTACCAACTCCGGGACTCGGACATCGGCCGCGGCCTCGAGGAATTCTCCAGCAAGATCGGCTTCGAAGAGCTGCCGGAGCGCGCCCAGGAGGCGCTGGACTCGCAGCTGTCGCAGGAGCTGCCCATCGTGGCACCCGATGCAACGCCTATGCTGGTGCGCATCGTGCCCTACAGTGAAACGGCCTACGGCGCCCGCGCCCTGGTCGTGCTGTTCATAAACGTCGCCGCCATCAAGGAACAGGACATCGAGGCCGTTGGCAGCGGTGCCTGACGCGCCGCCGCGACCTACTGACCACGGAACTGCATGCATGCCCACAATCAGTGACCCCACCAAGCTCGACAAGGAAGAGCTGATCGCGGAATGGGCCGTCCGCGAGGAAGAACTGCGCCTGCAGTTCGAAAGCCTAAAGTCCGCGCAAACCCAGGCGCAGCTGTTGCTGCAGCGCTACGAGCGCATTTTTTCGTTCTGCCCCCTGCCGCTCCTCGTTATCGACAATCGGGCAGAGGTCCAGGAGATCAACAATGCCGCCCGCCAGCTCCTCGGCAGAACCCTGGCGTCGCGCAGCAACCTGCTCCTCAACACCCTGACCGACGGTGCGCGCCTCGGCTTCACCCAGGCCATGCGCAGCTTCATGAATGAAGGCGCGGCAAAGGCGCAGCAGCTACCCCTAGAGTTCCGCGACGTGGAGGGACGACTCGACGCACTTCTGGTCTCGCTCGATACACGAGAGCCGCCGGACACCTTCGTGGTCATCCTGACCCAAAAAATACTGGAAACGACCTAGCCACGATCCGGCCTGGATTCACCCACGCTCCGGTCAAGATCCAGCCGCCATCACTCACCGATACGGCGTTCGCCGCGGGTCCATACCGATTGGCTTGCAGCGTCGCACTTTCGGGAGTTTCGCGCCGCTTACTCAGTGCGGATTACTCCGGTTTCGTTCCCGGCACCGCAAAGTGGGGATGATAGCAACCGAAAATGCGACTGCTTCCCATTCGTGCACGACCCTCAAATAGCGCGTTGATACAAGTCAAGTTTTGGGTTTTCTTGTGCGTAAAGCAGTACCGAAGTTCAATGTTTGACTCGAGATGCGATTGCTAGCTTCAGCCGGAACAACACAACACCGGCACGGGAGCGGGGCAGCATGGGTCAAGCCAATACCTTCTACGAGGTCTTTCGCGAGCAGGGCATAAGCCGCCGCTCATTTAACAAATTCTGCTCCCTGACCGCGGCCTCGCTCGGTCTTGGCCCCGCGTTCGCGCCCAAGATCGCCCACGCCATGGAAACCAAACGGCGCACGCCCGTGATCTGGATGAACGGTCTCGAGTGCACCTGCTGCTCCGAGAGCTTCATACGCTCGGGGCATCCTCTGGCATCAGACGTCGTGCTATCGATGCTGTCCCTCGACTACTCCCACGTCCTCATGGCGGCGGCGGGCCACCAGGCCGAGGCCGCCCTCGAGGAAACGAGAAAGGAACATGCCGGCGAGTACATTCTTGCGGTCGAGGGGAACCCGCCGCTCAACGAAGGCGGCATGTACTGCATCGTCGGCGGACGGCCTTTTGTCGAACAGATGCAGGAAATGGCCGAGGGCGCCAAGGCCGTGGTGGCCTGGGGCTCCTGCGCCAGCAACGGCTGTGTGCAGGCGGCGCGTCCCAACCCGACCCGGGCCACGCCGATTCACAAGGTGATCCGGGGCAAGCCGATCATCAAGGTGCCGGGCTGCCCGCCCATCGCCGAGGTCATGACCGGCGTGCTTACCTACATGCTGACCTTTGATCGCATCCCGCCGCTCGACCGGCTGGGTCGGCCGGAGATGTTCTACGGCCAGCGCATTCACGATAAGTGCTACCGCCGTCCGCATTTCGATGCGGGGCAGTTTGCCGAGGCCTGGGACGACGACGGCTCGCGGAAGGGCTACTGCCTCTACAAGATGGGCTGTCGGGGGCCAACCACCTACAACGCTTGCTCCACGGTGCGCTGGAACGACGGTGTTTCCTTCCCGATCCAGTCCGGCCACGGCTGCATCGGCTGTTCCGAGGAAAACTTCTGGGACAACGGTCCCTTCTACGATCGCCTCGCCACTGTTCACACGCCCCTGGGCGTGGAATCGAACGCCGACAAGATCGGCACCGCGGCGGCGGGAGTCGTGGGCACCGCCGTCGCGGCCCATGCGGCGGTCTCGGCATTGAGCCGGGCGCGGAAAAAGCCCGGCGAATACGCCGGCAGCGACCAGTAAGGGGAACAGGCCATGACTATCCAGACACCTAACGGCTTCAACCTCGACGACAGCGGCCGCCGCGTGGTCGTAGACCCCATCACACGTATTGAGGGCCACCTTCGCATTGAAGTGAACGTGGACGACGAAAACGTCATTCGCAACGCGGTATCCACCGGAACCATGTGGCGCGGCCTCGAAGTCATCCTCAAGGGCCGCGATCCCCGCGACGCCTGGGCCTTCACGCAGCGCATCTGCGGCGTCTGCACCGGAACGCACGCTCTCACCTCGGTGCGTGCCGTGGAAGATGCCCTCGGGATCAACATCCCGGAAAACGCCAACACGATCCGTAACATCATGCAGCTGGCGCTGCAGGTGCACGACCATCTCGTGCACTTCTACCACCTGCACGCGTTGGACTGGGTAGACGTCGTATCGGCCCTGTCCGCGGATCCCAAGGCAACCTCGGAGCTGGCGCAGTCGATCTCTCCCTGGGCGAAATCCTCGCCGGGCTACTACCGGGATCTGCAGACGCGGCTGAAGAAATTCGTGGAGTCGGGCCAGCTGGGACTGTTCCGCAACGGCTACTGGGGTCACGCGGCCTACAAGCTGCCCCCGGAAGCCAACCTCATGGCCACCGCGCACTACCTCGAGGCCCTGGACTTCCAGAAAGAGATCAAGAAGATCCACACGGTCTTCGGCGGCAAGAACCCGCATCCGAACTGGCTGGTGGGCGGCGTGCCCTGCCCCATCAACATTTCCGAGGTCGGTGCGGTCGGCGCCATCAATATTGAACGTCTTGCCCTGGTCAAAAACATCATCGATCAGTGCATCGTGTTCAGCGAACAGGTCTACGTGCCGGATCTTGTCGCCATCGCCGGTTTTTACAAGGACTGGACCTACGGCGGCGGTCTCTCGAGCACCAATGTGCTCTCCTATGGCGACATCCCGGAGTACGCCAATGACTACTCCGCGGGCAATCTCCTTCTGCCGCGCGGCGCCATTATCAACGGCGACCTCAGCACGGTGCACGACGTCGATCAGCGCGACTCCGAGGAAATCCAGGAGTACGTGGCGCACAGCTGGTACAGCTACGACGACGAAAACGTGGGCCTGCATCCCTGGGAAGGCGTCACGGAACCGAACTACGAGCTCGGTCCCAAAGCCAAGGGCACGAAGACTCATATCGAAGCCCTTGACGAAAACGCGAAGTACTCCTGGATCAAGAGCCCGCGCTGGAAGGGCCACGCGATGGAGGTGGGGCCCCTGGCGCGCTACATCGTCGGCTATGCCCAGGGAAATCCGGAGTTCAAGGAGCCGGTGGAAAAGCTGCTCAGCGATCTGGATCTCCCCGTGGGCGCGCTGTTTTCCACGCTGGGCCGCACGGCCGCACGCGGTCTGGAGTGCGTCTGGGCATCACGCAAGATGAGCTACTTCTACGACAAGCTCATCGCCAACATCCGGGCCGGCGATCTCGCCACGGCCAACACGGAGCGCTGGGATCCGTCGAGCTGGCCGACGGACGTCAAGGGTGTGGGGTTCACGGAGGCTCCACGCGGAGCGCTGGGTCACTGGGTGCATATCAAGGACACCAAGATCGAGAACTACCAGTGCGTCGTGCCCACTACCTGGAACGCGGGTCCGCGGGATGTGGAGGGCAATATCGGCGCCTACGAGGCATCGCTCATGGACACGCCGATGGCGGACCCGGAGCAGCCCCTGGAAATCCTGCGCACGATCCACAGCTTCGACCCCTGCCTGGCCTGTTCGACGCACGTTGTGAGTCCCGACGGCGACGACCTCGCCGACGTGACGGTCCGCTGAGGAAATTGCCATGGACAGCAGCGAAAGCACCGGCCGGCGCGGCTTCTTCAAATCCCTGGAGCACCACGCCACCGAGGTAACCTCCCCGGCGGCCAAGGTCTACGTGTACGAAGCGCCCCTGCGCCTGTGGCACTGGGTCAATGCACTCACTCTTTTAGTTCTCGGCATAACCGGCTACCTGATCGGCAAACCCCTGCCTTCGGTGGGCGGCGAGGCTTCCGAGAGTTTTGTGTTCGGCTACATTCGCCTCATCCATTTTGCCGCCGGGCAAATCCTCATCGTCGCCTTTATCTATCGAGTGGTATGGGCGTTTCTCGGGAATCATCACGCGAAGCAACTCTTCATCACGCCCTTCTGGAGCGCCAAGTGGTGGCACGAGGTGTTCCACGAGCTTCGCTGGTACTTCTTTATGGAGAAAGTGCCGAAAAAGTACATCGGCCATAACCCGCTGGCCCAGTTTGCGATGTTTTTTCTCTTTCTTCTCCCGTTGCTCAACGCCATTTTCACCGGCGGCGCCCTCTACGCCGAAGGCGCCGGCACGGACAGCTGGTGGTTCAGCGCATTTGGATGGGTGTTCGGGGTGTACGGGGACTCCTTCACGGTCCACACGATCCACCGCATCACGATGTGGGTGATCGCGTGTTTCGCCATGGTGCATGTCTACGTAGCATTTCGCGAAGACATCATGAGTCGGCAGAGTCTGGTATCCACCATGATCTCCGGCTGGCGCTACTTCAAGGATGACCGCGAATGAGCGCTTGTCGCGCCCTCGCCCTGGGAGTCGGCAACATCCTGTGGGCCGACGAAGGCTTCGGGGTGCGCTGCGTGGAGGCCCTCGGGGCGCGCTATCACCTCCCGGAAGAACTCACCGTGGCCGACGGTGGCACCCAGGGTCTCTATCTCGTCGATTTCTTCCGCGACTACGACCCCATTGTCATTTTCGATGCCGTGGACTTCGGAGACGCACCGGGAACGCTGCGCGTGGTCCACGACGAGGACATCCCGGCCTTCGTTGCCGGTCGCAAGATCAGCCTGCATCAGGCCGGCCTGCAGGATGTGATTGCCTGCGCGCAGATGCTTGGGGGCTGTGCACAGAAAATGGTTCTGATCGGCATCCAGCCCGTGGAGCTTGAGGATTACGGAGGCAGCCTGAGGCCGGCGGTGCGCGACGCGATCCCCGCGGCCCTGGAGCTGGCGGTGGAGTGTTTCGCAAGCCACGGCCTGCGCCTGCAAAAACGCCGGGAGACGGCACAAACCGACGTCATGACGCCGGGCCTGGACCTCGGGACCTACGAAGCAGGCCGCCCCGATGCCGACGCTGCCTGCCGCGTCGGCGACGCACGGGTTCTGGCCCGGACCGGGCAGGACTGAGCGCCAGCGCTGTGTGCATGGGCATCCCTCTCAAAGTCGTTGCGGTCGGAACCGATGGTCGCGCCCAGTGTGTCGATCGCTCGGGCGAGCGCGTGACCGCATTGATCGATACGGCGCTCCTGGACCACACGCCCGCATCCGGCAGCTGGCTCCTGACGCACATCGACGTTGCGATTCGCAGCCTCGAACAAGACGAGGCCGGACGAATTGCCGATGCCCTGGAAGCGCTGCAGCGCGCTTCCCGGGGCGAGGACTTCGAACACCTGATCAGCGATCTCATCGACCGCGAGCCTCAGCTGCCTCCCCATCTGCAGGAGCCGTTAGACGCCTGAGACCCAAACCCAGTGAACACCTATTGCCAGGAGAGCGAAAACATAATGATCGCCGACAACGATTCCATCGCCATCAACGACATGCTGGACACCGGCCTGCTCACGGCGCTCGATGCCAGCAGTGTCGATGCGTTCGCCGACCACGAACGTCCCCAGGTGCTTTTCTTCCCGGGCCCGAAAGCGGTACGCCGGGAGGCCCATGACGTTGCCGTCGCACTTCGCGAAGTCCTCCGCGACTACGGCGGCGGCGTCCATGGCGGCCTGCTGCGCGACGAAGACGCCCGAAGCCCAAGCGAGCGCTTTCGCGTCAGCGCGACCCCCTGCCTTGTTCTGCTCTATGGCAGTGATGTTCTCGAGGTTCTGCCGCGCGTACGCGACTGGGCCGAATACGCCGCCGCGTTCCAGCGCTATTTCGGACCGGTCTCCCGCCCGCTGAATACAGGAGCCCGGGCATGAAGGATCCGAATCTGATCGCGAGCACCAATCCCGAGGCGCGCGCCAATCCCATGATCTGGGAGGGGGAGGACGCCGCGGAAGGCGTCTTCCTCGGCACCGCGGAAACCGATCCGCTGGCCCTGCTCGGCACGCCGTCGATGCAGGTCCCCGAGGCGCCGCGTCTTCCCGAGGACTTCGCCCCGTCGGAAGCTCTGACCAGCTGGCTCGGTGAACTGACCGCGGCGCTGGCGGCCGCGGCGGAAGGCCGCGAGAGTGAGATTACTTCTTTGGCGGCGCTGAGCGAGCTTTCCATCCAGGCGGTCGAAGAAATTCTGGGCGCCGGGGAAGTCACCGGTGCCGTCACGCTGGACGGCGTGAGCTACAAGATTCGGGAGTCCGTACTCGCCGGCGTCTGGCGGCTGGAAGGTGACGACGGGAGTCATTTTGTGGAGGTGGGCAGCCTGCCCCAGGCTGTCATCGAGGCCGCAGCCAGTCTGGAGCGCGCCCCCTTCGAGGTCCCGCCCGCGCTGCCAGGCCTCATGAATGCGCAGCCTGTCCTTGCTGAAATCAGCGAGCGGGCCACTGGGTGGCGAGAAGGTGATGACACCCACGTCATTAATTTCACGCTGCTGCCCATGAGCGAGGCGGACCAGATCGCGATCCGGGACACGCTGGGACGCGCCGAGCTCGAGCTGGACTCGGGCGGGTTCGGCAACTGTCGGGTCTTCGCCACCCGCTACCGCCACGTATGGGCGGTGCAGTACCTCAACGCTCTTGGGCACACGATTCTCGACACCGTGGAAATCGGCGCGCCTCCCGGCGCGGTGACCGCAGCGCGGGAAGATTTCGAGGATTCCAGCGCCAGGTTGCGGGAGATTCTTGATACCTATCTGCCCAACGAGGCGATGTCGTGAACAGCTTCGAAGGCTCCTTCCTTGGAAAGCACGATCGCATCGACGCGTCGACGATCCTCGAATGCGGCGTTTGCTGGTTCGTCTACGATCCGCGGGAGGGCGACCCTATCTGGCAGATACCCGCCGGAACCTCGTTTTCCGACCTGCCCGCACACTGGCGCTGCCCCCACTGCGACACGCCCCGGGAACAGTTCATGGTCGTTGGGCAACACGGCGCCGGGCACCACGCCAAGCCAAAACTGACGACGCTGCGACGCTCCGACTCCCTCCGGGAGCAGCTCCTCGCCGCCTATGAAGCGGTGCGCGAACGCATGGAGCGGCTGCCGGTCTACCGCGGCGACCTGCCCCTCGGAGTTCTCGGACCCAGACGCTGCGACGCGGGCCTGGTATCGCTCGTGTATACGCCCTGGTGCATGAATATCGTACTCCGCGCCGACAGTGCTCCGAGCCTGGGTGAGGGCAGCGAACGCTGGATGGCGCTACCCTCCGGCAGCTATCCCTTTGTGCGCGGCCATCTCGACGACGTCGGCGTCGTAGAGAACTGCTCCCTGTTTTCGCCGATGGATGAATTCGAAGACGCGGCCGCCGTGGAAGCCGTTGCCCGGGAGGCCTTCCGCGCCATCTTCGAACCCGCAGATGCCGGCGACACCGAAGCGGCCCGGGAGGCTCCCGCCGATCCGTCGCGCCGGCGCTTCCTCATTGCCGGAGCCGCGGCCCCTTGACCGGGATGGCCACAAGCATTGAAGTTTCCGCAACGCTGAACGGATTGCGGGTCGCCTATCACAGGGCGGATCCGGGACGCATTCTCGTCGGGGCAACACCCCAGGACGCGCTCCGCCTGGTGCCATCGCTTCTGCCGGTGTGCGGTGAAGCGCAGCGGATCGCCGCGGCGCGGGCGCTGGAATCGGCGCAGGGCGTCCCGGCCAGCGCGGCAGTCGAGCGCGAGCGAGAGTTGAGGCTGCTGCGCGAACAGGGGCTCGCCGCCGCCTGGCGCCTGCTCGTGGACTGGCCCCGCGCGGCGGACCGATCGACCAGGCTTGCGACCGTGAAAACCCTGCGCCGCGCCGACGACGTCAGTCTCGGCCGAGGGCTTCTTTCGCTTCTGCCGGATTCCCTCGCGGTGCCTGCCAGCGGACCGTTACTGCTTGCGCGTGTTATCGAGGAGGCGACCTGGGGCGAATCCTGCATCGGCACTAGCTTGCTGCGTCGTGCACTTCATCAAGGGTCGGCAGCCGCGGCTGCACCCCTTGCCATACACACACCCTCGTCTCTGTTCGCCCAGGCCCGAGACTACTTTGCCTCCGAGCGCTGCGATCCGGCCACGCTGGCACTGGCCGGCAATCCACTACCCCTCACGGTTGGCCCGCTGGCCATGGCGCGACACCCGGCGGTTGCAGCGGTCAGGGAACGCGGAGATTTGGCGTCGCCGGTCAAGCTGCTGCTTGCGGCGCTTATCGATACCGCTGCCGTCGCCACGGCGCTCGCAGGGGACGCTCCCCTGCCTGCGTTGACTCCGGAAATGGCCGAAGCCGCAGAGCCGGGCTTTGGACACAGCGTCACGGCCCGCGGCCCGCTGCTGCACAAAATCAGTCTCGACAACGAGGGTCGCATTGCGCAGTGGCGCCACCTCGCGCCGACGGACTGGCACTTCGCCCCCGGCGGACTGGTTGAACGCCTCGGTGTGGCAGTCACCTCGCAGGACGCCGCCGATCTGCTCATCGCCGCCGCGGACCCCTGCGCGCCCTGCGCCGTCGTGAGCGAGGGTGATCCCCTCTCGGAGGCCGCCTGATGCACGAAATGGCGCTTTGCCAGGGCATGATCGATCTGATCGAAGACCAGCGTGAGCAGCAGGACTTTACCGAGGTGCGGCGCGTTGTCGTGGAGATCGGCGCCCTGGGCGACGTTGACCCCGATGCCCTGGCCTTCGCCTTCGACGTGGTAGCGGCGGACGGCGTCGCCGCCGCGGCGACGCTGGACATTCGCGAGATTCCCGGTCGCGGCTGGTGCATGGACTGCAGCGAATCCATCGAGGTGGCGCGGCGCGGAGACGGCTGCCCGAAGTGCGGCAACTTCATGCTCATCATGGAACAGGGTGAAGAATTGAGACTCAAGGAACTGGAGGTGGCCTGATGTGCAGCGTATGCGGATGTAGTGAAGGCGAAACGAGGATTGAGGAAGAAACGGTGGTGCAGGCTCCACCGCAGGAGTCCGAACCCGCTAGAGGGGCGTGTTGCGAAGCGAGTTCACTGCGCTCCGATCCGACCGACAATACCCGTCTGGTCAAAGTCGAGCAGGACATCCTCAGCAAGAACAACCACATCGCAGCGCACAACCGCAGTCACTTCGCCAAGGCCGGCGTTCTGGCCCTGAACCTGGTGTCGTCTCCCGGCGCGGGCAAGACAACGCTGCTGGTGAAGTCCCTCGAGCAACTTTCAAACCGCCTGCCCTGCGCGGTGATCGAGGGCGACCAGGAAACCAGCGCCGACGCCGACCGCATTCGCGCCACCGGCGCCCCGGCGCTGCAGGTCAACACCGGGCGCGGCTGCCACCTGGATGCGGACATGGTGCACCGCGCCTTTCACCACCTGCCCCTCGAAGACGGGGTCCTCTTTATCGAAAACGTGGGCAACCTCGTGTGCCCCGCGGGTTTCGATCTCGGGGAGGCGCACAAGGTGGTTATTGCCTCGGTTACCGAAGGCGAGGACAAGCCGCTGAAGTATCCGAACATGTTTGCCGCCGCCTCCCTCATGCTCGTGTCCAAGGTGGATCTGCTGCCGCATCTCGATTTCGATGTGGATGCGCTGATCGCCAATGCCCGGCGCGTCAATCCCGGGATCGCGGTGATCAAGGTCTCGGCGACAACGGACGAGGGGCTGGACCGCTGGCGGCAGTGGATCGATGCCGCTCGGGCCATGGCTGTAGCGGCGCGGTGAACACACCACTGATTCCCCCCGTGCGCGCCGGGACGCGCCGTCGTCTCGGCTTCGAAGCGCGCGGCCTCGTGCAGGGCGTCGGCTTCCGGCCGCATGTGTTACGTACCGCCCAGGCCCTGGACCTCGACGGCAGCGTCTGCAATCACGGTGAAGGTGTGAGAATCGAGGTGGAGGGCAGGCGCGCCGGTGAGTTCGCCGACCGCCTGCGCGCCGAACTGCCGCCTCTGGCCCGGCTCACCCAGCTGCGCGAGGAGAACCTGTCGCTCCGCGGAGAGCGCGGATTCACCATTGAGAAAAGCCATGCCGCTGTTTCAGGGAGTCTGCCCGCCGCGATGGTACCGGCCGACACGGCCATTTGCCGTCACTGTCTGAGCGAGCTCTTCGACCGCAACGACCGGCGCTATCTGCATCCGTTTATCGCCTGCAGCGACTGCGGGCCACGCTACAGCATGACGTACCGCCTGCCCTACGACCGCGGCAATACGGCCATGGCGGACTTCCCCATGTGTGAGCGCTGCGACGGGGAGTACGTCGACCCCACCGGGCGCAGGCTGCACGCCGAGCCGATTGGCTGCCACGACTGCGGGCCACGGCTTTCCCATTCCATCGCGGATATCGTCCAGGTGCTGACGCGCGGCGGCATCGTCGCCCTCAAGGGCATCGGCGGTTATCACCTCGCCTGCGACGCCAGGAACGCCGCGGCGATCACGAAACTGCGCCGACGAAAGCAGCGCGATGGCCGGCCGTTTGCCGTGATGATGCTGAACGCCCGGAGCGCGGCTCGCGAGCTAGCGCTGGAAGCCGAACAGCTACGCGTCCTGGCATCACCAGAGCGGCCTGTCGTTATCGCCGAGCGAACCGCGGGCTTCAGCCTGCCCGACGGTCTTGCCCCGGAGCTGGGCACGCTCGGTGTGATGCTGCCCTACACGGCGCTGCAATATCTCCTGTTTCACGCCCTGGAGGCTTACCCCGACAGCATAGACTGGCTTGAGGCCTGCACACCGACGGCGCTGGTCATGACCAGCGCGAACCGCAGCGGAGAGCCCATGATCATCGACGACCGGGAGGCCGCCGAGGAACTGGTCGGCATCGCCGATCTGATCGTCAGCCACAATCGCCGCATCGCGCGGCGTTGCGACGACTCGGTGCTGCGGACAAGCGGGAATCGCAGGATCATGCTGCGCCGCAGCCGCGGTTTTGCGCCCGGGGCTATCGGCCTGCCCAAGAAGCTGCCATCCGTGCTGGCGCTCGGAGCACATCTCAAAAACACGATCTGCGCCACGCGCGGCGACGAGGCATTTCTGTCCGCGCATCACGGCGATCTCGACAGTGCCGCCATGCATCGCCTGCTGCAGCGCAGCAGCCGCGATCTTCGGACCTGGCTGGGCCTGGACGTCGACGCTCTCGCCTGTGACCTGCATCCCGACTACGCCTCGACGCGTCTGGCCGAGCGCCTGGCCGAGGAACTGGACGTCCCCCTGATCCGGGTACAGCACCACCACGCGCATATCGCCGCGATGCTCGCGGCTGAGGGACACGAAGGACCGGCCCTGGGGCTCGCGCTCGACGGTCACGGCTTCGGAGCCGACGGTGAAAGCTGGGGCGGGGAGCTGCTCCTCGTGAATCGAGACGGCATGCGGCGACTGGGCCATCTCCGCCCTCTCCCGCTTCCCGGCGGAGACCGCGCCGCTCGCGAGCCCTGGCGCATCGCCGTGGCTCTGGCCGAGCAGCAGCGCTCCTTCGCGTCATTGTCCGAGGAGATCAGGAACAGGCCCGCGGTGGGCATGCTGCGCCGCTTTGCCGCCAGCAGCCTATGCCCCAGAACCACGGCCTGCGGCCGCTACTTCGACGCCGCCGCCGCGCTTCTGGGCGTCTGCCATGAAGCCGGCTTTGAGGCCGAGGCGCCGATGCGTCTGGAAGCCGCGTGTCGCTCACCGCGCGCTGCGCCGGATCTCTACTGCATTTCGAGGGGACAGCTGGATCTGTATCCCCTCCTCATGCATCTCGCCGAACTTTCATCGGCGCGCCAGGGAGCGGAGCTTTTTCACGGCACCCTCGTTGATGCGCTGGCGACATGGGTCACCGACGCGGCGAGGGAGAGCGGCGTCAACAGCGTCGCGCTCGGCGGCGGCTGTTTCCTGAACGCGGTGCTCGCGCGCGATTTGCCGCGACGCCTGCGCGCGGAAGGGATGACGGTCATTGCGGACTGGGAGGCGGTAACGCCCGGCGATGGCAGCATCGCCCTCGGTCAGGCCTGGATCGCCGCGCACGCCTTGAATTTCGCGGCCGAAAGCCCAGGAGGAAGCGTCTGATGTGCCTTGCCATACCCGTTCGCATAGACAGTATCGCCAGTGATGAGCGCGCCGTCGCCTCCGTTGGCGGTGTACTCCGCGAAATCGATATCACCCTGATAGACGATCTGCAGCTCGGTGACTACGTGATCCTCCACGTGGGTTACGCGCTGTCAAAACTCGACGAAACCGAAGCCCTGGAAACGCTGCGCCTCATGGAGGAGTCCGGTGCCCTCAAGGAAACCGAGCTATGAAATACGTTGACGAGTTTCGCGATGGCGACCGCGCCCGGAGCCTGACGCAGGCCATCGCGGCCGAGGTCCGACCCGGTCGCAGCTACCGCTTCATGGAGTTCTGCGGCGGGCATACCCACGCCGTATTCCGCTACGGCGTGCCCGATCTCCTGCCTGCGAATGTCGACCTGATTCACGGACCGGGCTGTCCCGTCTGCGTGCTGCCCATCGGCCGTCTGGACATGGCGATCCGCCTGGCGATGGATCATCCCGAAGTCATTCTGTGCAGCTACGGCGACATGCTGCGCGTACCCGGGAGCGGGAGGCTCAGTCTGTTCAAGGCGCGGGCCCAGGGTGCGGACGTGCGCATGGTCTACTCCGTGAGCGACGCCCTCGATCTGGCCCGCGCCAACCCCGACCGCGAGGTCGTGTTCTTCGCTATCGGCTTTGAAACTACGACCCCACCCACCGCGCTGGGACTGCTCGCCGCGCGGCGTGAAGGTATCGAGAACTTCTCCGTGTTCTGCAATCACGTGCTGACCCCCGCCGCCATGGGCGCGATCCTCAACGTGGACGAGGCCGCCGATGAACACGTGGAAATCGACGGCTTCATCGGGCCGTCCCACGTCAGCGTGGTGATTGGTTCGGACGCCTATCGCTTTTGCGCCGCGCGCCATCGCAAGCCGGTGGTCATCGCGGGCTTCGAGCCTCTCGACGTGCTCCAGTCCCTGCTTATGCTGATCCGGCAGATCAATGAACGCCGGGCCGATATCGAGAACCAGTATCGCCGCGCCGTAACCCCCGAGGGCAACGGGCGCGCCCAGGCGGTGATGGCCGAAGTCTTTACGCGCCGGGACACCTTCGAATGGCGCGGTCTGGGCGAGATTCCCCAGTCGGCGCTCGCCCTTGCTGAGGGCTTTCGCGACTACGATGCCGAAGTCCGCTTCGCCATGCCCTACACCGCCGCCTCGGGAACGAAGAGCTGCGACTGCCCGGCCGTGCTGCGCGGCACGAAGAAGCCAACGGACTGCAAACTCTTCGCTCGCGTGTGCACACCGGAGAATCCTCTCGGTTCCTGCATGGTGTCGGATGAAGGCGCCTGCGCCGCCTACTACACCTACGGTCGCTTCCGCGACACGACGCGGGGCACCAGCGACCTCGCGCACAGCGCATGAGTGCAGTCCGGACCGTCGCCTGGCCGCAGGTGGATAGAGAGCGAGGGCAGCAGGGGTGATGGACACCGTCGTGGATAAACCACAGGCAGGACGTCGCCAGGCCCGGCGACTGGATTTAAAAGGTGGAACCGTGGAGCTGGTGCACGGCGCCGGCGGCCGCGCCATGGCGGACCTCATCGATCTGCTGTTCCGCGAGGCCCTGAGCAACCCGCTGCTCGACCAGGGAAACGACCAGGCGCGCTTTAGCGCTCCCGCCGGCGATCTGGTGATGAGTACGGACAGCTTCGTGATCTCGCCGCTGTTTTTCGCCGGCGGCAACATCGGCAGTCTCGCCGTGCACGGCACGGTCAACGACCTGGCCATGGGTGGCGCCGAGCCGCTCTATTTGAGCGCCGGGTTCATTCTCGAAGAAGGCTTCCCCCTCGCCGACCTGAAACAGATCGTTGACAGCATGGCCGTCGCCGCCGCCGAGGCCGGCGTCAGCGTGGTGACTGGGGATACCAAGGTTGTCGAACGGGGCAAGGCCGATGGCCTGTTCATCAATACCGCGGGTGTGGGACGGGTGCTCCCCGGCGTTTCCCTTTCCGGCGAGAACTGTCGACCCGGAGATCACGTGATCGTCTCCGGGACCATCGGCGATCACGGTGTCGCTATCATGTCGCAGCGTAACGGCTTGTCCTTTGATACGACTCTTGAGTCGGACTCGGCCGCGCTCCACGGCCTGGTCGCGGAGATGGTGGACTGCCGCGGAGGCGATCTGCGCGCGCTGCGCGACCCGACGCGGGGGGGCGTGTCCGCGACGCTCAACGAGCTTGCCGCCCAGTCCGGCGTCGGGATTCGCCTGCGCGAAGCGCGCCTCCCCATCCGCTCCGAGGTTCAGGGTGCCTGTGAACTCCTGGGGCTCGATCCCCTCCACGTCGCCAACGAAGGAAAGCTGCTGGCTGTGGTGGCACCCGAGGCCAGTGCGGCCCTTCTCGAGCGCATGCGCGGCCACCCCCTGGGAATCGACGCCGCCCTCATCGGTGAAGTGGTGGAAGACGATTTGCAGCTATTGCGCATGGAGACACACATCGGCGGAGAACGGGTGATCGACTGGCTCCACGGCGAACAGCTGCCGCGTATCTGCTAGGACGGTACGCCACCGGGGGGCTTCGCTCAGGGCTCCAGGATCTCAGCCGTGAAACGATAGGCGGTCCGCGCACCGAGAATCGCGTCTTCGATTTCCCGATCGGTCTGGATACAACTCTCGAGGTGTCGAAGGAAGTCCGGCCAGCGGCGCTCGCCGCGTCCGTCGAAGTGACGCAGCGGCAGGTCGGGGCCGAGCTGCTCCCTGAGGTGCCGCGCGATAACCGCGCCGCCAAGAGCGGCGCCCTCGAGCACGTACCAGGCGCCCAGCGCCTCGGCGCCCGTGGCGAATTGCGGCGTCGACCCGGCGGCCCGCGGCATTGTCCATTGCAACGCCGCAAGGTCCAAACGCAGCGCCGGAAGGAGATCCTGGGCGCGCAGTTGAGGATGAGCGTAGTCTGAAATGCTGCGGGCGAGTTCGCCGCAGAGCGCTGTGTGCAGGAGCGTAAGGCGTTCCAGCGCCCTTCCGTAGTCCGCCCGACATACCTGGACGTGCAACAGTCGCCGCATCAGGGGCGAGCCATCGACGCGCTCGTGGTCGGTTTGCGTGGCCGTGCGCAGCGCCCGGCGAATCGCCTGGGAGCGCACCTGCCGTGGCCGCGACGATGATGTCTGGGCTTCAGCGGCGGAGTGCATGGGCAGCCTCCAAACGGCTCTCAGCGCGCCTCAACGCGCAGATACAGCGAATCTCCGCTGACGCTCTGCGTGCCGTACACCTTCGCGCCGCCCGTCGTCGCCGCCGCCGATGACGGACCGTAGAGCTGCGTCCATTCACCGGGAATGGCAATGACCGTGGAACTGAAACGCTGCAGACCGGTGCCTTCCTTGCGCGCCACCGAGATACTCACCTCAACGTTGCCATCCTCAAGAAGCCGAGGTGTCATCTCGAGGCTTTCCGCATTGAGCGGCACATCTTCTACCTGGGTCCAGAACCAGCCGCCGCCGGCGACGAGCCGCTGCTCGCGACCCTCGGCACGCGCGAAGCTCAGCGTGTTTCCCGGTGCCGCTACCAGGGACAGCTCGTTAGCCTGCCGTGTACTCACCGTTCCCCCTACCGTCGGCTGTCCACTCAGCGTCAGCCGCAAATTTTGCGCATGCGCCGCAGACGATAGCAGCGTGACAACGACAAGAACGAGCGGGATTAGCCGACGGTACACGACTCAGGACCCGGTTCCCGATCCGCTGGCCGCGGAGGTCTTCTGGCGTGGCGCCGCCTTCTTCCGAGATGCCACCTTCTTTCGGGGCGCGGGCTTTTTCCGCGACGCGGCTTTCTTGCGTGACGCGGCCTTTTTGCGTGGCGCGGCCTTTTTGCGTGGCGCGGCCTTTGTTCCCCCTGCGCCGGTCCGGTCACTACGTCGCTTCGGTGCGAGACCCTCCTTCCGCGCCATCCCCAGCAGTTCGGCAAGCGACGCTTCGAGACAGGCCATGAAGAATTCGATGTCCGGCAGTATCTCGCGCGTTGAGATCACGCAGAAGCTGATCTTTCCGTCGTAGCTCGGCGTGCCGATAAACAGGCCCATGCCATCGGCCAGGGGGGCCAGGCCCACGCTGCGAACGACGCGGGCGCCGTTCATGTACATGGGCACCTGCGGTCCGGGCACATTGGAAATGAACAGGTTGCACATACGCGCCGCCGCACCGCTGCGGAGAATCAAGCGACTGGCCAGCACCTGCGTCGCCGCGGGAACGTGCCGGGTGATATCGGTCATGAGCCGCGCCGAGATGCCGCTGCGCGCCTCCTTACTCGCGAGCGTGGCCTGATTGATGCGCTTGAGGCGCTGCAGGGGGTCGGGCTCGTCGGTAAAGATCGGTGCCGTCATCGCCGCGATGTTGTTTCCCGGCAGGTCGCCCCCGTCCTTGTCCTTGGGACGCGCATTGATTGGCACCCAGGCGACGAGGGGATCATCGGGAAGTTCATCGTGGGACAGCAGGTAGCGACGCAGTCCCCCGGCGCAAATCGCAAGCACCACATCATTGATCGTCACCCCGGGATGGAGCTTGCGAATGGCCTTCAGATCGTCGAGCGGCACGACGCGCGCATCGAACATCTTGTGCGGTGAGACATCCACGTTGAATCGTGTCGGCGGTACGGTCTGCCGGTCCCCTCCCTCGCGCCGGGCAACGACGTCCTGGGCCGCCTGCACGAGGCCCGGTGCAGCACGCATGACCGTCTCCGCTATCGCCAGCGGTGAGCGCAGGTTATTGCGCACCGCGCGGGACAGGATGGCGGGCATTTTCGGCAACTCGCCGGCCTCGATCGTCGACTCCTCCAACTCAATGAGCGGCGTGCCGAGGTTGTCCGAGTCCGCCATGCTGGCGAAGAACTTCATCAGCGACGTTCCGTCGACCGCCGCGTGGTGAATCTTGGTGGCGATCGCGTAGCAGCCCGCGGATAGTCCCTCGACATTATCGAGGCCCTCGATCACATAGATTTCCCAGGGCGGGCGATTCATGTCGAGGGGGCGGCTGTGATAGCGCGCCATGTGGATGCAGAACTGACGCCAGTCTCCGGGCTCGGGAAGGCGACTGTGGAGCATGTGGTACTCGAGATCGAAGTACTCATCTTCGACCCAGTAGGGATAATCGATCTCCAGCGGCAGCCGCAGCAGACGACGGAAGAACACCGGGTTGTACGCCAGGCGCTCGCGCATGTGCGCAATGATGTCGGTATAGCGCACCGTGCGGCCGCCCGGAACTGTGGACGGATCGTAGATGGACACGCTGGTAACGTGCGTGAGGTTGTGTTCCGTTTCCGCGTACAGGAACTGCGCGTCCTGTGGGCTGAGCTGATGCATTGCTTCCTCTTCCTGTACGGGTTGTTAGGTCGCGCCCGGGCCCGTCGCGCTGGACCCGGCTCGAATCATGGTAAGGCCGCCGCGCGAACGCGCTCAAGGCGGCGTTGGAGGTCGCGGAAGGTCTGCGCCATCTCCAGCCGGCGCTCGCCCTGTGCCGCGGCATCCTCGCTGGAAACGGCCGCGGTCAGCCCGAAATTATCAAACAGGCTGTAGGCGTTGCTGAAGAAAAGGCGACCGATGGAGGCCTGGGAACTGATGCGGCGCTGGAGGTAGGCCTGCCGCCCGTAGGACAGCGCCTGCTGAACGCAGTCCTTTTCCTCCAGGGCTTCCGCATCCGGCTGCCGCGCGAGCACGTCGGCCACAACCCGGTACGCCTCAACAAAAGGCAGCAGAACGCTGTGCGCAACCCGGGGCTGCAGTCGCTGGAAAAGCGACGCCGCTGCCGGTGCGTCCACGAGCGCCGCCTCCCAGGCCGGCTCAAAGCGAGACAGCTCATCGCTCATGTCACGCCGGAACTGCTCCCGCGGCGCATAGAAAAACTCAAACTTGAAGAAGTCACGCAGGCGCTCCGCTTCCTCCCAGAACGCGTCGACGCCGCTGAGCTCCTGCTGGGCCATGTGCACGAGGGTAAGTTCCGCAAGCGCCTTGTTGAGGAAATAGTGAATCACCATGTTGCGGTAGTAACTGGCGATACCGTGTTCGTCCGCCGCAATCGTGTACACGCGCTCGGGACCGTCGTCGTAGCGCGTGAGCAGACCTGACCCGACCATCTTCTCCGTGAGACTGTCGATCTGGGCATCGTCCTGTTCGCAGAGATTCTGCGTGAGGGGGATAGCGCGCTGGCGTGCCCAATCCACGAGCGCGTTGATTTCCGAGGAGAGCTCGTCCGCTGTGAGCGCCCGCGGCGCGGAGCCAAGAAGCACCATGCAGATCAGCGAGGGCAGCGTGATGGGGGATACGCGATTCACCTCAACGCCCACGGCAAAAGCCACGCGCTGCAGCTCCCGGGGATCCTCCGGGGACGGCACTTCGTCGAGAACCACGGGTTCACCGAAGTCGAAGTAGATCTTGCCCATGGGCTGGCGCAGGCCGCGCAGGTAGCCCAGGAACCAGCTCAGGCTCTCGGGCCGCTTGGTGGCACCGGATTCCTGGGCCGCATAGTCGGCGACGTCGCCGATCATGTCGTAGCTGATCGAAATGGGAATGATGTGGAGCTTCCGCGCCCCGGTGGCGTGGGCCGCGTCCATCACGTACTTGAGCAATCCGTAACGCGGCGGCATGAGTTTACCGACTCTGGAGCGCGTACCCTCGAAGGCCCAGGACAGCGGGAAGCGCTTTTCCATGAGGTAGCCGATGTACTGGCGCAGGACCGTCTTGTACAGGACGTCGTCCTGGAAGCTTCGCCGGATGAAAATCGCGCCCGCGCGGCGCGCGAGAAAACCGAGACCGGCGAAGGCCATGTTCACGCCGCCAAGAATGTGCGGGTTGGGGAAGTCGTTGTCGAAAAACACCGAGTTCATGGCGAAGCCGTCGACGTGCGTTTTGTGCGTCCATAGCAGCGCCGTGGGATGTTCGCGACTCCAGCGCCGCACCCGTTCGAGACCTTCGCGGTCGATCACCACCTCGGCGTCATAGCCCAGGTCCATGACCCAATGGTTCAGCTGCCCCATGACGTCCAGCCAGAACGGCTGCGGCCGCGAGATCAGTTCGCGCATGATCGCGTCGGACTCGCGCAGAAGCTCTTCCTGGCTGCGGCCCGTCTCGGCGGACACGCTTTCAAGCGCTTTGCGAAACTTGGCACTCTCCAGCAGGTTGCTCGCCACCCGTCGCGGTACCTTGTAGCGGCTGCCCTGGAGGCGGCGTTCGGCGACGTCGAGGGCCAGGCTCGCCTGGGAGGCGATGAAGGTGGAGACCTCCGCCTCGGAGCCGGCTTCACCCTGGCGATCCTGCAGCCGCGCGCGCAGCTCGGAGAGACTGGCGCTCTCCCCTACAACGCAGACAGCGCTTTCCCGGTTCTGTCGCAGGAGACGCCGGGCACGGCCCGGACCGGGGCGGCGCGGATTGCCAAACAGCAGATCCCGCGGCCGCGGCCGCGTGTCCTTGGCCTGCAGCGAGGTGCGCCATACCATGCGCAGGGGAACTACCGGCGTATCCTCGGGGAGTGTGAGCAGCTTGTTCAGCGGTGCGCTTGGCGGGTTCTCGGGATCGCGGGATAGCGGCAGTACGCAGCGATGCACCTCGCCTTCAACGCCATGCTCCTGCAGTCCCGCGCTGAGGCATCGATCCAGCTCCTCTTCTTCCACGACGTGAGCCGCGTCGAGGATGGCGATTACATGATCGCTGCCCTGCAGCGCCTGCCAAGGCTGTCCTTTCATCGATCTCCCGCGGCGTCGCCGCCCTGCTCCTCGAGTGAACTCCTTAAGCTCACTGCGCTCCAAAGGAAAGATCATACCAGCGCGGGGGCCCGGCGTAGTGGCCGGTGACCGGGGGCGCCTCAAAGGATGGGATGGGCCGCCGGTGCCTTGAATTAAATGCCAGGGCCCGCATCTCATGTACCGGCCGGCGGAGCATTCATACGTCGCGAACAGGAACGCTACCAGGATCTGTATGGACCCTCATCAAGAGCAGCGCAGCTTCGGCACCGGCATGCAGATCCTGGCCTGGATATCTCTGCTTGCCCTGCTGACCTTCTATTTTGGAGACGTGCTGGAGCGACAGCGGAATCCCAACCGTGACGTAGCCACGGCGGTGGGTGATGGTGGTGCCCGCGAAGTTGAGCTTCGACGAAACCGCATGGGTCACTATGTAAGCTCGGGTACGATCAACGGCGAGCCCGTGGTATTCCTTCTCGATACAGGCGCGACGGGTGTTGCCATTCCATCGGCTCTCGCCGAACGTCTGCGTCTGCCACGCGGTCGACCGTTCATCACAAATACCGCCAACGGCCGCGCTCGGAGCTACCAGACGCGACTTGGGGAGGTCGCTATCGGCGACATCCGCCTGAGTAATGTGGATGCGTCCATCACCCCTGGCCTGGCCATGAACGAGGTCCTGCTGGGAATGAGTTTTCTCAAGCACATCGAGTTCACCCAACGCGGCAATACGCTGACGCTGCGTCAGGATCCCTGACCGTGCTGACGGGCGGAGCACGCCCGACCCCAACAGATGACTTGGAAGGAAGCTGAAAGAGTGCGGCGAAATGCGCGTAGATGCGCGTAGAATAGGCGCCGGATTCACGGGTTCGGGCTCTCTTCCCAATGTCGGATGAACGCAGGGACTTCATCAAGGCCGCCGTCACCGTCGCCATCGCGAGCGGTACGGGCGCCTGCGCGTCGAGCCTGCACGAACGTCGCGCAACTCTGGATGAAACACCCAGGCTGAATCTGACCAACCTTCCAACATCTCTGAACCCCATGCCGAATCTGTCGCGGCGTTTGGGCGGCCCCGATCTGTTCGTGAAGCGCGACGATGTGATGGAGCTCGCCCACGGCGGGAACAAGACCCGCAAGCTCGAGTACACGCTCGCCGATGCAAGTGCCAAGGGGGCGAAGGCCGTAGTGACGCAGGGGGGACTGCAGTCGAACCATGTTCGGCAGACCTGCTCGGCGGCGGCGCGCATCGGTCTCGAAGCCCATGTGGTGCTGTCCAATCCAGTCCCGGAACTGGAGGCGCAGCTAACGGGCAGTGGAAACTTCCTCATGGATCAGCTCATGGGCGCGCACATCTACCGCGCCGGTGGCGACCGTTCGCCGGTCGTCGAGCGCGTCATGGGCGAACTCCTGGATCGCGACATGGCGCCGTACAACATCCCCACCGGAGCCTCCGACGGCATAGGCAGCCTCGGATACGTCAACGCGGCCCGCGAACTCATGCAGCAATGGGACGCGATGAATATCCTGCCGAGCCACGTGGTTACCGCCTCAGGCAGCTACGGCACCCAGGCCGGGCTGCTCTTTGGACTGCGCTACTTCGGCAACCGGGAAACCCAGGTGGTGGGCATTTCCGTCAGCGCCGACCGCCAGCGCTCGCGAGCGCGCATGCGCAGCGTCCTTGCCATGATCTCTGAAACGCTGGGCGCGCCGCCCGACCTGGTGAGCGACGCCGATATCATCATCCACGACGAGTTTATCGGCGCCGGTTACGGCCATCCCACGGAAGCCGGTATCTCAGCGATGAAAACCGTCGCGGAAAACGAGGGCATCATCCTGGATCCCGTGTACACCGGGAAAGCCATGTCGGGGCTTCTGGTCCTGGCGATGGTGGGTGACGGACCGCTGAAAAACGGCCAGGACATCGTGTTTCTGCATACCGGCGGAGCACCGGCGATTCATCCCTACGCGGAGTTTTTGATCTAACCGGAGAGCACTGGGTTGCCCGGGGTCTAGTGCTGCCAGGGCGGCAGCGTTTCGAAACCTGGCCCCAGGCGAACCTCCATGCTGTTGTCTTCGCAGGCATAACCCTGTCCCACCATTTCATCGTAGGAACTGCGCTGCCAGAGCACCCGCTCGGCCGCGTCTAGTCGGGAGAGCGCCGTTTTCATATCGAGGAGATTCTGGGTTTTCAGGGTCGAGCCGTCACTCTCGGCAATGAGATAGCGCTCGCCCCCGATTTCGGCGTGGGCGATATACAGACTGAGATCGACAGATTCGATAAGCAATCGATCGACACGCTGGCCGCGGAGTGACTTAAGGCTGCGCTTCATTACGGTCTCCTTACTCGCACCGCAGTGTGCCCTGCTACGAGCCCCAGCGTCGCCGATTATTTCTCAATCGGCGTCGACGTGCTGCGCTGCGCCGCGACACAAGCTGGACGTCGTTACGCTGTTCGCTTTCTTTCCACCACGATGCCTGGGAGCACCCGACGGGCGTTCGCTGTGGCGGCGACGCCTACGAGCTTCTGGCCGGCGCAGCGCGCGTCGAAACAAAGGAGTGTTCTATCCATGGATATTGACCGGGACAAGCTGCTTTTTACCTGCCTTGGAGAGCCCATCGATGGCGCGCCGCGCTGCTCCGGGGTTTATCGTCTGTATGGAGAAAACGACGTCCTGCTCTATGTTGGCAAGAGTATTGATATCGGCACTCGTCTGAACAGCCACTTTGCAGACGCCAGGATGCCCGGCCGTCCCCGGCGCATGATGTCCAGCGTGGTGCGCGTTGACTGTGAACCCACGGTCGGCGACGTTAGCGCCCAGTTCATCGAGAACGCCGCCATCAAGGCCGAGGCGCCCCTGTACAACCGGCGTCAGCGACGGCCCAGCAAGCTCTGGACACAGCGTCTTGCATCAGATGGTGAAGGCTTCCTGCGAGTGCTTCCCAGTGATTTCAGTCCTGCAGAGGAACGTCGCAATTCCGTGTATGGGCTATTCCGCTCGCGGACTCAACTGTATCGCCGACTTCGGGAGATAGCGCGAGACCAAGGCCTGTGCCTGATCAGACTGGGCGTCGAACGCGGACACGGCGCCTGTTTCCAGTCCCAGGTCGGTCGCTGCCGGGGAGCGTGCCGCGGCCTGGAGACGGCCGAGACGCATAACCGGCGACTGCTTGCAGCCCTGGAGCGTCAGCGCATCGCCGCCTGGCCCTTCCCAGGCCCGGTTATCCTTGCCGAAACTCGCGCCGTGTCCCAATCCAGGGGGCAGCCCGAGCAGCAGCTTCATCTGCTGAATCACTGGTGTTATCTGGGCACGTTCTTGGATCTCGACGCGGCTCGACGCTATCCAGTTGGCAGCCGAGCACTTCACTTTGATCGCGACGCCTATCACGTCGCCGCCCGGGCGATGCGCATCGGAGCATGCGACTTGCTCGATGCAGGCGACGGGTCCCGGTTGGACAATCCGCTTAACTTCGAAGGAGAGCGTGTGCGCGAGGGCGAGTACGGAGTGGCGCGGGACACCGATAGCGAAACAGGACGGATCGTGTAGCGGACTTCTCTCGCCCGCCACGCCGGGCGATTCACCCGGGATTTTCCATCCCTGACGACGAGTCGCGAAAGAGCAGCAAAAAGCCAGGCCGCAACGGGGTCAATCGTCAATCCTCCGTCTTGAAAAGATCCTGAGACCCCGCAACCGTCCGATCTCGGTAACACAGCCCACACACAGGCCGGTAGCGTTCATCGGCACCCAGTTCGATCTGCGGGCCGTCGGTGACGGCACCGCCTTCGGAGATGCGAAGGTTGAACACCGCCTTGCGATTGCAGAAGTGGCAAACGGTCTTGATTTCCTCGATGGCGTCGGCGACTTCCAGGAGACGGGCCGAACCCTCGAATGCGCGCGTCTGAAAATCGGTACGCAAGCCATAGCAGATAACGGGGACGTCCAGATCCCAGGTGATTTCGCGGAGCTGGTCAACGAGCACGGCCGAGAGAAACTGGGCTTCGTCGACCAGTACGCAGGCGGCGCCCGCGATCGCGCTGCGGTCCAGATCAGTGTCGCCGTCGACGAGCAGATCCGCGGTGCGACTCAGCCCCGTGCGGCTCCCCACAGTCTCGGCGCCAAAACGCTCATCCAGGCGCGGCCGGATTACGACGACTTTTTCGCCCTTCTGCTCGTAGTTGTGAGCCACGGCGAGCAGGTTCAGCGACTTCCCGCTGCTCATCGTGCCGTGGCGAAAGTACAGTTTGGCCATAGCTGCTCCTGTGACCGCGGCAGCTTACGCGTTGCAATCGGGTGCGTCAGCCGGTTCCTGAGCAGCCCTGCCATTGAAGGGCAGCAGTTGTCGCGCCGCTCTGCTAGGCTCAGGCTCTGGAACGCTCCGACGGCGGGCGTCTGCCCTTCGTGGCGTTGCTTTTTGGAAACCGCATAAATCAAGGAAAAACTCATGCGCGTGCTGCTATGGATCATCGGCGTACCACTCGTCCTCATCTTTCTGGCGGCAGTGCTGATTCCCATGCTTCTCGATAAGGATGAGCTGGTTCAACTGGCCGCCGAGCAGATCGAGTCCGAGAGCGGAATTCAGCTGACCGTTGACGGGGACGCATCGCTTCGCCTGTTTCCCAAGGTCGCGCTCTCCATGAGTGGCGTGCGGGCGGAGTTCCCAGACGATGGCGGCCTGGTCGAGGCCGAGTCCCTTTCCACCGGAGTCGCGCTGCTGCCGCTGTTCACCGGCACGGTGGAAATCTCAAGCCTGAACCTCGACAGAATCACCTACACGACGGTGGTCGTCGACGAGGCGGTCGCCGAAGCCGCCACCCTCGATACGAGTACGCTCAGCGACGCGGAGCTCGACGTTTTCTATGCCGTCCGCGACCAGATGCGCGAAACCTCCGCGGCGCAGGCCGCGGCCGATGCCATGGTCGTTCCCCTGAGCCTGGAGGTCGGCGAACTTGCACTGCGTGACATCCGTGCCGTGACCGTGGATAGCAGCGGCGCCACAATCAGCGAAGTGCTCCTGGAGGAGCTGGTAGCCCAGGACATCAACACCGAGGGTCGCGCCGTCCCCCTGACCGCGATGATTACGCTGCCGGACGACGAAGCACCGCTGGACATCACCCTCGACATGATCTTTCGCACCGATCTGGACGCGCGGATGCTGCACATCGACGAACTCACCGCGCGCGTGGTTGGCGCGACGCCGGAGCCCCTGGCGCTTACCGCGAAGGGCGACTTCAACATCCAGACGCAGATAGCCGAGGTCGATATCGCGCTGCAATCCGACGGGCTGGCGGGCGACGGCAAGCTGCGCTTTGCGAGCTTTGAGAGTCCGCAGATCGATGCCAGTTTAAACCTTAGCGAGCTGACGCCGGCCCTGCTGGTTCTCGCGGGACCCGAGGCCGCTGCAGCCGAGGCCGAAGCCACGGAAACAGCGCCGGAGGAAACTTCTGCACCAGGCCCATCGGGTCTCCCGCTGCATTCACTGCGCATGATCGATACCAAGGCTGACCTGCGGATTGCCAAAGTAACCGTGGACGCCCACGTGCTGGAGAACGTAGAGGCCGGGCTGCGCGTCGTCGACGGCGTCGCGACCCTCGACCCGGTCAAAGCCAACCTGCACGGTGGCGCGATCGATTTTCAGGCGGTCTTCAACGGCCGCTACAACACGGCGCAGCTCTCCACGGAAGGCTCGGTAAAGGACTTCGATGTGGCTCAGGCGACGGCGGCTCTTGACGCCGGCGTGGAAGCCTCCGGAACCGCTATGCTGAACTGGTCCCTGAATGGCCAGGGTGCGGACAGCGACGCACTCCTTGGGTCCCTCAACGGCCCCATCGGGTTCAGCACGGAGGACATCACCGTGGTGGGCATCGCGATGCAGCAGATGGTCTGCCGCGGCGTCGCACTGGTGAACCAGGAGGCGCTCAGCGCCGAATTCCCGGTCGATACGCATTTCGACGCGTTGTCTGCTGATATCCGCCTTGAAGACGGCGTGGCACGCCTCGACCCGCTCAACGCGCAGCTCCCGGCCGTGGGGCTGACCGGAAACGGCAATCTCGATATCGCCTCCGGCGAGCGGCGCGCGGGTCTTAGCGCCCCGCGCGCCCACCGGCGTGGGGGAAACGACCCCCCCAGGCGCCACAACCAACGCAACCCCGAGCAGCGCGGGCCCCGGGAATGGCAAAGGCAAAATTACCG
>JBCDIW010000031.1:0-51537 GCA_038748515.1 Pseudomonadota bacterium | reverse complement strand
CTGCGAGTTGCGGCTAAGGAAGCATCGAGCGCAACCCCAAACCGTTCCGGAGCAGCTCGGCACAAGCGAGGCGAGGCGGTATTGCGGAGTGAGCGTCCCCCATCTCAGCGAACGCAGCAATGCCGCCTCGCCTCGCGACCCGGCAGCACGGCCCAAGGCTAGCCTACGCTATGGAATCCCAGCACCAAGCTGCGGGAGCGCAACCCCAAACCGTCCCGAAGCAGCTCAGCACAAGCGAGGCGAGGCGGTATTGCGGAGTGAGCGTCCCCCGTCTTAGCGAACGCAGCAATGCCGCCTCGCCTCGCGACCCAGCGGCACGGCCAAAGGTTGAACTACGCTAAAGAGTCAGCCAGCACTAAGCTGGAGCAGAAGCCGGTTCAAACGCTCAACATACCCCGCCGGATCAGCAAGCTGCCCACCCTCCGCAAGATTGGCCTGATCCAACACAATCCGAGCAAGATCCGCAAAGCGATCCTCATCACTCTCACCGTCCAGCCGGTCAATGAGGGGATGAGACGGATTGATTTCCAGGATCGGCTTGCTATCGGGCACGGCCTGTCCCGCGGCTTCCATGATGCGCTTCATCTGGGCGCCCATGTCGTGATCGCCCACGACCAGGCAGGCCGGGGATTCGACGAGGCGGTGCGTGGCGCGGATTTCCTCGACGTCTTCGCCAATCACGGCCTTGAGCCGCTCGATCAGGCCTTCGCTGCTCTTTTCGGCTTCTTCCCGCGCCGCCTTTTCGTCGTCGTCGGCGTCGTCGAGGTCCAGGCGACCGCGAGCCACATCCTGGAGCGGCTTGCCGTCGAACTCCTGAAGATGGTTCATGAGCCAGTCATCGACGCGATCGCTCAGGAGCACGACTTCGATGCCGCGCTTACGGAACACTTCGAGCTGCGGGCTGCGGCGCGCCGTATTGAAGTTCTCCGCAACCACGTAGTAGATCTTGTCCTGGCCCTCCTGCATACGCTCAATGTAATCGCCGAGCGACTGATCCTGCTCTTCCTTGTCGGTGTGCGTGGTGGAGAAACGCAGGAGACCTGCCACCTTCTCCTTGTTGGCAAAGTCCTCGGCCGGGCCCTCCTTGAGCACCTGACCGAACTCCTTCCAGAAGTTCTGGTAGTTCTCCGGCTCCTTGCTCGCCATCTTGCCCAGCATGTCCAGCACACGCTTGGTGAGAGCACTGCGCAGGGAGTCGACGGTCTTGTCTTTCTGCAGGATTTCCCGGGATACGTTCAGGGACAGGTCGTTGGAATCGAGCACGCCCTTCACAAAGCGAAGGTACAGCGGCAGGAACTGCTCCGCGTCGTCCATGATAAAGGTGCGCTGCACGTAGAGCTTCAGGCCCCGCGCCGCGTCGCGGTTCCACATATCGAAGGGCGCGCGACCGGGGATGTAGAGCAGGCTGGTGTATTCGAGCTTGCCCTCAACGCGGTTGTGGCTCCAGGTCAGCGGGTCTTCGAAATCGTGGGAGACGTGCTTGTAAAAGGCCTGGTATTCCTCATCGCTGACCTCGCTGCGGCTGCGGGTCCACAGGGCCGTGGCCTCGTTGACCGCCTTGTATTCGGGTTCCGCAGGCTCTTCTTCGCTGTCCTCATCACCGGCCGGGGGCGGCGCCTCCTTCATCATCACGGGTACGGAGATGTGGTCGGAGTACTTCTTGATGACGCTGCGCACGCGCCAGTCGTCGGCGAAGTCCTTGCAGTCTTCGCGCAGGTAAAGGGTGATCTCCGTGCCGCGCGTCTCCTTCGCCTTGGGCTCGATGGAGAAGTCAGACTCGCCAGCGGACTCCCAGAGCACTCCGGAGTCTGCTTCTGTGCCTGCACGACGGGTGTGTACGCTCACGCGCTCGGCAACGATAAAGGAGGAGTAGAAACCGACGCCGAACTGGCCGATGAGCTGGGCGTCCTTCTGCTGATCACCGGAAAGCTGCTCGAGGAAGGCGGCCGTGCCGGAGCGGGCAATGGTGCCGAGGTTGTCGATCACGTCATCGCGGGTCATGCCGATACCGTTGTCGCTGATGGTGATGGTCCCGGCGTCCTTGTCCACGTCCACGTGGACGGCGTAGTCGCCATCGCCCTCCAGGAGGCCATCGTCGGCCAGGGCGGCGAAACGCAGCTTGTCCACCGCGTCCGAGGCGTTGGAGATCAGCTCGCGCAGGAAGATCTCCTTGTTGGAGTAGAGCGAGTGGATCATGAGGTGCAGCAGCTGCCGCGCCTCGGTCTGGAAGCCCAGGGTTTCTTTTTTCACTTCAGCAGTCATTCAATCCTCGTCGGCCCGCGGACCGTCTGTCCTTATCGAGAGCGACATGGGGTGCCTGGCCCCACTTTTCAAGGCCTTTACGGGATATCCGCCGCAGAACGAAAAAACCCGCCGTAAAGCGGGTTTTCCGATCGGGGCAGGCCGACATCACCAGCCCGTGATTTCGCCCAGGCCGCTGCCGATATCAGCGAGGGAACGCACGGTTTTCACACCGGCATCCTCCAGCGCCGCGAACTTCTCATCGGCGGTGCCCTTGCCTCCGGCGATGATGGCGCCGGCGTGGCCCATGCGCTTACCCTTCGGCGCCGTAACGCCGGCAATGTAAGACACCACGGGCTTGGTCACGTGGGCCTTTATGTACGCCGCGGCTTCTTCCTCGGCCGTACCGCCGATCTCACCGATCATAACGATGGCTTCGGTGGCCGGATCGGCCTCGAACAGAGCCAGGATATCGATAAAGTTAGACCCCGGGATCGGGTCGCCGCCGATGCCCACGCAGGTGGACTGGCCGAAACCCGTATCCGAAGTCTGCTTCACGGCCTCGTAGGTGAGCGTACCGGAGCGGGACACAATGCCCACCTTCCCCGGCAGGTGTATATGCCCCGGCATGATGCCGATCTTGCATTCCCCCGGCGTGATCACGCCCGGGCAGTTGGGGCCCACGAGGCGCACGCCGAGGTCGTCGCAGACGACTTTGGCTTCCAGCATGTCCAGCGTGGGAATGCCCTCGGTGATGCACACGACCAGCTTTACGCCGCTGTTGGCCGCCTCGAGAATCGAGTCTTTGCAGAAAGGTGCGGGAACGTAGATCACCGAGGCGTCGGCGCCCGTCGCGTCCACGGCCTCGGCAACGGTGTTGAACACCGGCAGTCCGAGATGCTCCTGACCGCCCTTGCCGGGCGTTACGCCGCCGACCATCTGCGTGCCGTAGTCGATCGCCTGCTCCGAGTGGAACGTGCCCTGGGAGCCGGTGAAGCCCTGGCAGATAACGCGCGTGTCCTTGTTGATCAGGATACTCATCAGGCCGCTCCTCCCGCAGCTTTAACCGCCTGCTGCGCCGCGTCGGTGAGACTGGTGGCCGCAATGATGTTCAATCCGCTGTCGGCCAAGACTTTCTGGCCCAGTTCGGCGTTGTTGCCCTCAAGGCGCACGACGACCGGCACCTCGACGCCGATCTCCTGCACGGCACCGATCACGCCCTCGGCGATCAGGTCACAGCGCACGATACCGCCGAAGATGTTGATAAGGACGGCCTTTACCTTGTCGTCCGAGAGAATGATCTTGAACGCCTCGGAGACGCGCTCCTTGGTCGCGCCGCCGCCCACATCAAGGAAGTTGGCCGGCTCGCCGCCGTGCAGCTTCACGATGTCCATGGTGCCCATGGCGAGACCGGCACCGTTCACCATACAGCCGATGTTGCCATCGAGGGCCACGTAGTTGAGTTCCCACTGTGCGGCGTGCGCCTCGCGCTCGTCTTCCTGCGTGGGATCGTGCATCTCACGCAGTGTCGCCTGGCGGAACAGGGCATTGCTGTCGACGCCGATCTTGGCATCCAGGCAGTGCAGCTTGCCCTCGGTCGTGATCACCAGCGGGTTGATTTCGATAAGGGCCAGGTCGCGCTCTTCGAACATCTTCGCGAGACCGAGGAAGATCTTCACAAACTGTTTGATCTGATCGCCCTGAAGGCCGAGGCGGAAGGCGAGGTCCCGGCCCTGGTAGGGCTGCGCGCCGACGAGGGGGTCGATCGTCGCCTTGAGGATTTTCTCCGGAGTCTCGTGGGCAACCTTCTCGATCTCCACACCGCCTTCCGTGGACGCCATGAAGACGATGCGGCGGGTAGAACGATCCACCACAGCGCCGAGGTAGAGCTCTTCCGCGATGTCCGTACACGATTCCACCAGTATCTTGGAGACCGGCTGGCCGTTCGCATCGGTCTGGTAGGTCACCAGATTCTGACCGAGCCATTGCGTCGCAAAGTCTTCGACTTCCTGGGCCGTCTTGACGAGCTTTACACCGCCGGCCTTGCCGCGACCGCCGGCATGCACCTGGGCTTTGACCACCCACATGTCGCCGCCAATCATCTTGGCGGCCTCAACGGCGCCCCGCGGTGTGTCTACGGCGTGCCCGGTAGACACCGGGAGACCGTACTCGGCAAACAGCTGTTTGCCCTGGTATTCGTGAAGGTTCATGCCTTATCCCATAGCTGCATGGACTTGGATGCGCCGCCGTGAATTGCGGCGCGCTCGTTCGCGCAAGACCAGGTCCGCGCGGGTTCGACGCCTAGCGCTTCTTGCGGTTGGCGACGTGAATCGCGTGCCCGTGAACGGCCAGCGCCGCTTCGTGCACGGCCTCCGACAGGGTCGGGTGACCGAACACCATCAGGCCGATGTCTTCGGCGCTGGAGCCGAACTCCATCGCGATCAGCACCTGCTGGGCGAGGTCCGCGGCGGACGGGCCCACAATGTGACAGCCCAGAATGCGGTCTGTCTCCGCGTGGGCGATGAGCTTCACAAGGCCCTGTGAGTCGTTCGCGGCCAATGCCCGGCCGGACGCGGCGAAGGGAAAGGTGCCCGACTTGTAGGGCACGCCATCGGCCTTCAGCTCCTGCTCCGTGCGACCAACGGCGGCGATTTCCGGGTGCGTATAAATAATGGAGGGGATGCAGTCGTAGTTGACCTGCGCCGGCTTACCCGCGATGCGCTCGGCGACCATGACGCCCTCTTCCGAGCCCTTGTGCGCGAGCATGGGGCCGCGGACGACGTCGCCCACGGCGTAAACATTTGGAGCTTCGGTGACGCACTGGTCGTTCACGAAGATAAAGCCGCGCTCATCGAGCGTGACTCCGCTGTCATTGGCAAGCAGGTCGCGGGTGCGCGGACGTCGGCCCACGGATACGATCAGCTTGTCGAAGACCTCGGTGTGCTCAGCGTCACCCGTCGTGTAGGTGACATGAACCTGACCGTCTTTCACCGTGGCGTCCGTGACGCGGCTGGACAGGCGGATGTCGAGACCCTGCTTGCGGAAAATCTTTTCCGATTCCTTGGCAATCTGCGAATCCATCATGGCGAGGAACTCATCCAGCGCCTCGATCAGCACCACGTCGGCACCGAGGCGGCCCCAGACGCTGCCGAGCTCAAGTCCAATAACGCCGGCGCCGATGACGCCAAGCCGTCCCGGGACCTCGGTAAACTCAAGGGCGCCGGTGGAATCAACGATGTACTCGTTGTCGATGGGGGCCGGGGGAATGGTGATGGGTTCGGAGCCGGCGGCGATAATGACGCTCCCCGCCTCCACCACGCTCGTGCTGCCGTCGGCCGCCGTCACTTCCACGTTGGCGCCGGACAGCACCTTGCCGCGACCCTGGATCGTCGTCACGCCATTGTGCTTGAACAGGCCGCCAATGCCGCCGGTGAGCTGGCCGACGATCTGTTCCTTGCGCGCCAGCATGGCGGGCACGTCGATCTTCGGCGCTTCAATGCCGATGCCGTGCAGCGCAAAGGTATCCTTCGCCTCGTGATATTTCTGGCTGGAGTCGAGCAGCGCCTTGGACGGGATACAGCCCACGTTCAGGCAGGTTCCCCCGAGCGTTGTCTTGCCGTCGGCGTCGACCCACTCTTCGACCACCGCCGTCGCGAGTCCGAGCTGAGCGGCGCGAATGGCTGCGACGTAGCCCGAGGGCCCGGAGCCAATTACTACAACATCGAAACTGTCTGACATTCTGCTGTCCGTATTTTGAGTTAAGGGTGAGCGGCGCTGCGTGCGGGTTACAGCTGCAGCAGGATGCGCGCCGGATCTTCGATCAGGTCCTTGACCGCCACCAGGAATTGAACCGCTGTCTTGCCGTCGATGAGGCGGTGGTCGTAGGACAGCGCCAGGTACATCATCGGCAGCACTACCACTTCACCGTTCACCACCATGGGGCGTTCCTGGATCTTGTGCATACCCAGGATGCCGGTCTGCGGTGGATTGAGGATCGGCGTGCTGAGCAGTGAGCCGAAGACGCCACCGTTGGTCACCGTAAAGGTACCCCCGGTCATGTCTTCGATGGTCAGCTTGTTGTCCCGGGCTCGCGTGCCGAGATCCACAACCGCGGCCTCGACATCCGCCAGGCTCATGAAATCCGCATCGCGCAGCACCGGTACGACGAGACCGTTGTCCGTGGACACGGCAACGCCGATGTCCTGGTAGCCGTGATAAACGATGTCGTTGCCGTCGATGGACGCGTTTACCGAGGGGAAGCGCTTCAGGGCCTCGCACGCGGCCCGAACGAAAAAGCCCATGAAGCCCAGGCGCGTTCCGTTGTGCGTTTGCTGGAACTGTTCCTTGTACTTGGCGCGCAGCGCCATCACCGGCGCCATGTTCACTTCGTTAAAGGTGCTCAGCATCGCGGTGGACTGCGTCGCCGTGAGGAGACGCTCCGCGATGCGGGCACGCATGCGCGTCATGGGGACGCGGCGCTCCACGCGCTCGCTCGATGGGCCGGACGGCACCTCGACGACGGTGGTGCCGGGAGCCGGCTTGACCTGCTGTTCTGGTGCCGGAGCCGGCGCGGCGGGCGCCGCCGCTGGCGCGGCCGACGCGGATGCAACGTGGGCCAGGACATCTTCCTTGGTGATGCGACCGCCCTTACCGGTGCCGGGGATCGCGCTCGCATCCAGCTTGTGTTCCTCGATCAACTGCCGCGCGGCCGGCCCGATGAGTCCCGCTGCATCGCCCGCCGCTGTCGCCGACGCGGCGGCGCCCGTCGCAGCGGCAGCCGGTGCGGTCTCTGCGGGCGCGACATCGGCAGCGCCTTCCGCCAGCACGGCGAGAAGCGCCTCGCTTTCGATGGTTTCCCCCTCACCGACGACGATCTGCTGGAGAACCCCATCGGCCGGCGCCACCACCTCCATCACAACCTTGTCGGTCTCGATCTCGACGATGAGTTCATCCCGCGCGACCGCCTCGCCTTCGCTCTTGTGCCAGGCCGCCACTTCGCCGTCGGCCACGGACTCGGGGAACGCCGGCGCCTTGATTTCGATAGTCATGTCTTTTCCTTCTTCTGGTCTCAGGCGGGAAGGCTGCTGAGATCGAGTGCCTGATTCACAAAGTCTTCCTGCTGCTCAAGGTGCAGGGCCATATAACCGGCCGCGGGCGCCGCCGAGGCCTCACGGCCCGCGAAGCCGAGGTACACGCCGGGCTTGTGCTTGAAGAGCACCCGACGCATGTGGTGCTGGCTTGAGTACCAGGCACCCTGGTTCATGGGCTCTTCCTGGCACCAGACCGCATCCTTGATGTTGGGGTAGGTGCTGAGGACCTCAAGCAGCTCCGCTTCCGGGAACGGATAGAGCTGCTCAAGGCGGATGATGGCGATGTTGTCGATTTCACGTTCGCGGCGCGCGGCGCGCAAATCGTAGTACACCTTGCCCGAGCACAGGATCACCCGCTCCACGCTGTCGCGATCCTGCTCGTCGGTTTCCTCGAGCACGTTGTTGAAGCGGCCACTGGCGAGCTCTTCCAACGTGGACACCGCCTCCTTGTGCCGCAGGAGACTCTTGGGCGACATCACGATGAGCGGCTTGCGCAGGGGCCTGATCGCCTGGCGGCGCAGCATATGGAATACCTGCGCGGGTGTTGTGGGCACGCAGACCTGCACGTTGTGCTCGGCGCAAAGCTGGAGGAAACGCTCGAGGCGCGCGGAGCTGTGTTCCGGGCCCTGCCCTTCGTAGCCGTGCGGCAACAGCATGGTGAGGCCGCAAAGACGGGTCCATTTGTGCTCACCGCTGGTAATGAACTGATCGATCACCACCTGCGCGCCGTTGGCGAAGTCTCCGAACTGCGCTTCCCAGACCACTAGCCCGTTGGGCGAGGTCGTGGCGTAGCCGTACTCGAAGGCCAGGACCGCTTCTTCCGAGAGCAGCGAATCGTAGATATCGAGGCGCGCCTGATCGTCGCTGATGTGCTGCAGCGGCACCAGCGCCGCCTCATCGCGCTGGTTGTGCAGCACGGCATGGCGGTGCGAGAAGGTGCCACGGCCCACGTCCTGACCCGTCAGGCGTACGGGGTATCCCGCCTCGAGGAGGCTCGCGTAGGCCAGGGTCTCGGCGAAGCCCCAGTTGATGGGCAGCGCACCGGCCGCCATCTTGCGCCGGTCCTCGAGAATCTTCGTGACCTGACGCTGCAGGGGAAAGTTGTCCGGCGCAACGTTGGTGTCGTGGGCGAGCGTCTGCAGGTGCGCCAGGTCCATGCTGGTGTCGTAGGGCAGCGTCCATTCGTGCCCGAGAAAAGGCGTCCAGTCCACGAACAGGGACGTGTTGGGTTTGGAGACGAGACTGGAGACCAGCGGCTCGTCTCGATCCAGAGATTCGCGGTAACCATCGACGAGGGACTTATCCTCGTCCTCGGTGACGATGCCGGCTTCGATGAGGCGGCGAGCGTAGATGTCGCGTGTGGTGGGATGCTTACGAATCGCCGCGTACATTTGCGGCTGCGTTACCGCGGGTTCGTCGGCCTCGTTGTGTCCGCGGCGGCGATAGCAAACCAGGTCGATGACCACGTCGCGCTTGAACTCGTTGCGATAGTCGATGGCCATCTGGGTGACAAACAGTACGGCCTCGGGGTCGTCGGCGTTCACGTGGAAGATCGGTGCCTGAACCATCTTCGCCACGTCGGTGCAGTACTCCGTGGAGCGTGCGTCCTCGCGGCGGCTCGTGGTGAAACCAACCTGGTTATTGAGCACGATGTGCACGGTACCGCCGGTTTTGTAAGCCCGGGTCTGCGACATCTGGAAGGTTTCCATGACCACGCCCTGGCCGGCGAAGGCGGCGTCGCCGTGCAGCACGATGGGCCAGACGCTGTCCCCCGCCGGATCGTTGCGACGATCCTGGCGCGCCCGGACGCTGCCCTCCACGACCGGAGACACGATCTCCAGGTGTGAGGGATTAAAGGCAAGAGCGATATGAACTTCACCGCCCGGGGTCATCATGTTCGACGAGAATCCCTGGTGGTACTTCACGTCGCCGGAACTCTCGTAGGTCGCCGTGCCCTCGAATTCCTTGAACAGCTCGGAGGGGTTCTTGCCGAGAATATTGACCAGCACGTTGAGGCGCCCGCGGTGCGCCATGCCGATAACGATTTCCTTGGAGCCGTAACCGCCGATGCGCTGGATCATTTCAGCCAGCATGGGGATGAGGCTCTCACCGCCTTCGAGGCCAAAACGCTTGGTGCCTGGATACTTGGATCCAAGGGACTTTTCGAGACCGTCGGCCTTGATCAGGCGGCGCAGGATCTGGCGCTGCACGTCCGGGCCGTAGTCCGGGGCTGAGCGCACGGACTCCATGCGCGACATGATCCAGTGACGCTGCTCCGTGTCCACGATGTGCATGAACTCGGCGCCAACGGTGTGGCAGTAGGTTTTCTCCAGAGCGTCGACGATTTCCTGCAGCGTTGCCGCATCGTGGCCGATACGCAGGCTGCCCACCTGGAAGGTGGTGTCGAGGTCAGCCGTGGAGAGTTCGTGAAAGCCCAGCTCGAGGTCGGCAACCTGCTCGCGCTCGGCAAGGCCCAGGGGATCGAGCATCGCCTTCTGGTGCCCGCGCTGCCGGTAGGCGGAGATGAGCGCCAGTACGCGAACCTGTTTGCGTTCGTGCTGCGTGGCCTGGCTGTCGTGTGCCACCGTCGCTTCGGTGCGCACGCGCATCTTGCTGATGCGTGCAAAGCGTTCACGCAGGGCGCTGTGCGGGACCTCGTCGATGATCGTGGTTTTGCTTTCGACTCGGGGGAGCTTGTCGAAGTAGTCCCGCCACTGCTCGGGCACGGCGTTGGGGTCGGTGAGGTAGGACTCGTACAGGTCCTCCACGTAGGTGGCGTTGCCGCCAGCGATGTGCGAGCTGCGGCGGAGCAGCTCCATCGGGCTGTCTTGCATAGGTCCCCCTGTACCGACCCTAGCCTTGTCGGTAACCGGTGCCCCGACGGAGGCGGCCGGTGGTCTTCATCAACGCTTAAACCGCGTAGCAACCTAACAACGCGGGCTGTGAAGAGTCTGCCCCCTGGCAGACCGCTTCATGCGGAACACGGCTTCGCGCGGTGCGCTCGCGCTTCCATGTTCAGCGGGCAAAACCTGCGGGCGGGTACAACACAGCGGCTGTGCTCAGGAAGCGTTGCTATTTGGGATGACCGCCCAGCTCGTCGCTGAGCCGGTGCCGGTCATACCGCGCACAGGAGCGCTTCTTTGAACGCATTCTCTGCACCTGAACGCTTCGCCGCTGAATATGCCCTGCTACTCATGAACCGGTAGCAAACTGGCACCAGCTCGATAGCAAACCATGTCAAAGCCAAACGGCATCAAGGCCAAGCTAAATCGTTTTGAGGCCCGACCGTTTCAAGACCTGACCTTTTCAAGATGTAGTCGCGACCCTGCCCAGTTTTTCGCTGGCGAATTATGCCAGCAATTGCGAGGCGCCAGAAGAGACCGCAACGACTTAATCGCGGCAATTAGACCGACGCCGCCCGGGGCGCTTACGGGTTCGGCACGGTCGCAACACAATCACTGGTTGCGACGAAGCTGAAGCTGGCGCGGGAGAGCGTTGCCGTCAGGCGGCGCGCTTGAGCAGCATGCTGCGAATATGGCCGATGGCGCGGGTCGGGTTCAGACCCTTCGGACACACGTTGACGCAGTTCTGAATGCCGTGGCAGCGAAATACGCTGAAGGGGTCGTCAAGGCGGGAGAGACGGTCTTCGGTGGCCGTATCGCGGCTGTCGGCCAGGAAGCGGTAGGCCTGAAGCAGGCCGGCGGGGCCCACGAAGCGATCCGGGTTCCACCAGAACGATGGACAGCTGGTGGAACAGCAGGCGCACAGAATGCACTCGTAGAGGCCGTCCAGTTTGGCGCGATCCTCGGGAGTCTGGAGGCGCTCGATAGCCGGCGCCGGGGAATTATTCTGCAGGTAGGGCTGAATCTTTTCGTACTGGGCGTAGAACATGCTCATGTCCACGACGAGATCGCGGATCACGGGCAGCCCCGGAAGAGGCCGGATCACCAGCTTGTTGCCCCGCACCGTGCCCGAGAGCGGCGTGATGCAGGCGAGCCCGTTCTTGCCGTTGATGTTCAGGCCGTCGGAACCGCACACCCCTTCCCGGCAGGAGCGACGGTAGGTCACGGTGGCGTCCTGCTGCCCTTTGATCATCTCGAGAACGTCGAGGACCATCAGATCCTTGCCGCCGGTGTCGACCTCGAACTCCTGCATGGAGGGCTCGGCGTCCTGTTCCGGGTTGTAGCGATAAATGCTTACCTGCAGCATCGGTTGACTCCCTGTCATCACTCGTCGCTGTCTTCCTGATTCCGTATCCGTCCAGCCTCAGTAGGTGCGGATCTTGGGCTGGAAGGCGTCCATTGTCTTGGGGGTGAAATTCACGGCGCGCTTGCCAAGGCTCTTGTCGGTGGGATCGTAGATCGAGTGGCAGAGCCAGTTGTCGTCGTCGCGCTCCTGGAAATCCTCGCGGGCATGGGCGCCGCGGCTTTCGGTGCGCTGCTCGGCGGAAATCGCCGTGGCTTCGGCGACTTCGAAAAGGTTTTGCAGCTCCAGGGCCTCAATACGCGCGGTGTTGAAGGCGCGGGTCTTGTCGGCGACGCCCGCCGCCTCGATGCGGGTCCGCAGCTCGTCGAGTTGCTCGATGCCGGTGCGCATGAACTCGCCCTTGCGGAACACGCCGAAGTAGTTCTGCATGATGCCCTGAAGTTCCTTGCGCAGGTCCGCGACGTTCTCCGTAACCGGCGCTTCCTCCAGTCGATCAAGGCGCGCCGTGGCCTCCTGCATATCGCTCTCGCCGGGCTCGCGCACTTCGATGCCGGAACGCATGGCCTCTTCGAGGAACAGGCCCGTTGCCCGCCCGAACACCACGAGATCAAGCAGCGAGTTGCCGCCAAGACGGTTGGCGCCGTGCACCGACACGCAGGCCGCTTCGCCGCAGGCATAGAGGCCCGGGATAACTTCATCGGAGCCATCGGCCGCCACGGTGAGCGCCTGGCCGTGAATATTGGTCGGAATACCACCCATCATGTAGTGGCAGGTCGGCACCACCGGTATCGGCTCCTTGACGGGATCGGCGTGCGCAAAAGTGCGCGACAGTTCGAGAATGCCCGGAAGGCGACTCTCCAGAACCTCCTGGCCCAGGTGATCGAGCTTCAGGAACACGTGATCGCCCTCGGGGCCACAGCCGCGGCCCTCAAGGATCTCCAGCACCATCGAGCGCGCCACCACGTCTCGACCCGCGAGATCCTTGGCGTTCGGGGCATAGCGCTCCATGAAGCGCTCGCCATCTTTATTGATCAGGTAGCCGCCCTCACCACGACAGCCTTCCGTGACCAGCGTTCCGGCCCCGTGGATACCCGTGGGGTGGAACTGCCACATTTCCATATCCTGCATCGGGAAGCCGGCGCGCAGCGCCATGCCGATGCCGTCACCGGTGTTGATGTGGGCGTTGGTTGTCGACGCATAGATGCGCCCGGCGCCGCCCGTGGCGAAGACCGTGGCCTTCGACTTCACGAACACCACCTCACCACTTTCTATGCTGATGGCGATCACACCGACCACGGCGTTATCCTGGTTTTTCACCAGTTCGATGGCGAACCACTCGTTGAGAAAAACGGTGTTGTTCTTGACATTGTTCTGATAAAGCGTGTGCAGCAGCGCGTGACCGGTCCGATCAGCGGCCGCGCAGGTGCGCGCCGCCTGGCCGCCTTCACCGAAGTTTTTCGATTGTCCCCCGAAGGGCCGTTGATAAATGCGCCCTTCTTCGGTTCGCGAGAACGGAAGCCCCATGTGTTCGAGCTCGAAAATCGCCTCGGGGCCCACGGAGGTCATGTACTCGATGGCGTCCTGGTCACCGATGTAGTCGGATCCCTTCACCGTGTCATACATGTGCCAGCGCCAGTCGTCGTTGGGATCGGCGCTGGCAATGGCGCAGGTGATCCCGCCCTGGGCGGAGACGGTGTGGGAGCGTGTCGGGAAGACCTTGGAGATCACGGCGGTCTTGTAGCCGGACTGGGCGAGCTGAAGCGATGCGCGCATGCCCGCGCCGCCGCCACCTACAATCACGCCGTCAAAAGATATGGTCCGCATTCCTGGCTTCCCCTTGCTCTCTCAATCTGATCTCGATGGCGGCCTCGCCGCCATCACCGCGGGCACCGCTGGTCGCCCGGCGCTCGCGTCATTCCATGTCCATCGGGCCATGTCCATCGGGCTCCGACGGCAGCGCCGACCATTACACCGGCGTCTGAACCCGCCCCGAACCCCGGCCCTGGCCTCAGCGCCAGATGATCTGTATCGCCCAGATCACATAGACCACCAACGACAGCGAGGTCAGGAGCTGAAGGCCAATGCGCAGCACATTTCCGCGCGCGCCCATGAGACGCTCCGTGAGGTAGTCGGTAAACACGCCCCACATACCGATCCAGGCATGTGCTGCGAGTGAGAGGACGGCGAGGAGCGTATAAACCTTCATCCACGTCGGCTCGAAGAGTGCGGTCCATTCTCCGTAGCTCACTCCAGCCAATAGCTTGATGCCCAGGAACCCGAAAAACGACAGAAGGATAACGGCCGTGACGCGCTGCACCAACCAATCGGAAAGACCCGACCGCGAAAGGCTTGTTACTGCGGTTACCACAGGGCAACTCCCAGGGCGGCAGCGCCGACCAGGGTGAGGACAAACACGATGCGCGCACCGAGAACGCCACCTTTCATGGTCTCGCCGACACCGAAATCCATGATCAGGTGCTTGACACCGGCGAGGCTGTGATAGATCAGCGCCACGCTGATCGCCCAGACGATCAGGCGGGGTACGAAGCCCGACAGCGCTCTCGCCAGCGCGTCAAAGCTGTCGCTGCTGGCGAGGCTGGCATCCAGCGCCCAGAGCAGGACGAAGGAAAAAACGACGAGAGCCACGCCAGAAACGCGATGACTGATCGAGGCATAAGCCGTAATCGGCAGTTTTATGGTGCCGATATCGAGGTTGACGGGACGCTTGTCTTTCACTCGCTAATGCTCCTGGCGCCGGCCTGGACGTGATCGCAGTAAAACTCAGGTCTGCCCGGGAAGCCGGAGAAGCTTCCAGACGCAAGCCCCGGGTAACGCGTCTCCCTTTCTCAAACGACGATCTCGCGGACCGTCCGACGAGAGAAGCGCTTAGCGAAACAACGATCTGTAGTGACTGTCGAGGTAAGTGAACGCTCGAACAGACACCGGGGAGGCCACTGCGTTTGGCCACTGGTACTTTTTGCGGGAGCGAGGGCTGACGACGGCGCTGCGCGCCCTCAAGGATGAGAAGGTCCCCCGGCAAAACCACGCGCGAGTATAGAGAACCGTCAAAACCCTGACAATTGACGTTCGTCAAACTGTGACGGAGGGTCATTTCGGCGATGAATGGGGGGCGTGTCACTCGATTGACAAACGATTGGCCACCTCTATAGATTGCCTCCCCACGAAATTTGACCGGGAATCCCGTATGAGTGAACGCACAGCCACCCTCACCCTGGACGGCATGGATGACAGCCTGGAGCTGCCCGTCTACTCCGGGGCCATCGGACCCGATGTGGTCGATGTCGGCGGCTTGACGGCCAAAGGCCTGTTCACCTACGACCCCGGATTTGTATCCACCGCGGCCTGCGAGTCGGAGATCACCTTTATTGATGGTAGCGGGGGCGTACTGCTCCATCGGGGCTACCCCATTGAGCAGCTCGCGGCCCACTCGGACTATCTCGAGACCTGTTACCTGCTCCTCTATGGACAATTGCCGAACGCGGAGCAGAAAGAGCGTTTCGTGAGCACCGTGCACAACCACACCATGGTGCACGAGCAGATCCGCACGTTCTTTAACGGCTTCCGCCGGGATGCGCACCCCATGGCCATCATGTGTGGGGTGGTCGGGGCGCTCTCAGCCTTCTATCACGACTCCCTGGACATCACGGACGAGCACCACCGCCAGGTGGCCGCGTTCCGGCTCATCGCGAAGATGCCGACCATCGCCGCCATGAGTTACAAGTTCTCGATTGGCCAGCCCTTCATGTATCCCGACAACTCGCTGAACTACGCCGAGAACTTCCTGCACATGATGTTTGGCGTGCCCTGCGAGCCGAGCAAGATCTCTCCCGTGCTCGCCAAGGCAATGGATCGCATCTTCCTTCTGCACGCCGATCACGAGCAGAACGCGTCGACATCCACGGTGCGACTGGCCGGTTCTTCCGGCGCAAACCCCTTCGCCTGTATCGCCGCGGGTATCGCCGCGCTCTGGGGGCCGTCGCACGGTGGCGCCAATGAAGCCGTGCTCAACATGCTTGAGGAAATCGGCGATGTGAGCCGCATCGATGAATACGTGGCCCGCGCCAAGGACAAGAACGACCCCTTCCGCCTCATGGGCTTCGGGCATCGCGTGTACAAGAATTTCGATCCGCGAGCCCGGGTTATGAAGGAAAGTGCGGACGAAGTGCTCGCGGAGCTGGGTCTGGAAAACGACCCCCTGCTCGCCATTGCCAAGCGCCTGGAAGAAATTGCCCTGGAAGATGACTATTTCATCCAGAAAAAGCTCTACCCGAACGTGGACTTCTACTCCGGCATCATCCTCAAGGCGATCGGAATCCCGACCAGCATGTTCACGGTGATCTTTGCCGTGGGCCGCACGGTGGGTTGGATTGCGCACTGGAACGAAATGATTTCGGGCAGCTATCGCATCGGTCGGCCGCGCCAGCTGTACACGGGACACCCGCAGCGCGATTTCGTGGCGCTCGCCGATCGCGGCTGAGGCGCCCCTGAGCGGGAACGCGAGGCGCGCGGGGGCGCGTCCGCGATCCACGCGATGAACGACAGCGCCCGGGCATCATTGCTGCGGGCGTTTTACTATTGGCGGCCTGTCGGTCGCCCACGATGAGAACCAACGCCATGTCTCAAGCAGCCGCGTCATCAGCACCAGCCGACGCGCAGGGGGCGACGCCCGTCGCCTACATCCGCGGTACGGGCCTTTACACGCCCGAGAGTTCCGTGAGCAATGAAGAGCTCGTCACCAGCTTCAACGAGTATGTCACGCGTTTCAATACGGCCCACGCGGAGGAAATCGCCGCCGGCGCCATCGAGGCGCTGCAACCTTCGTCCGTTGAATTCATCGAAAGAGCCTCCGGCATCCGCTCCCGTCACGTCATCGACAAGGAAGGCATTCTCGATCCCGACCGCATGGTTCCCCGTATCGAGGAGCGCGGCAACGACCAACCCTCAGTCATGTGCGAAATGGCGGTCATCGCCGGCCGCGAGGCGCTCGCCGAGGCCGGTATCACGGCCGCCGACCTCGACGCGGTCATCTGCGCCGCCTCCAATATGCAGCGCGCCTACCCGGCCATGGCCGTGGAGATCCAGGACGCCCTCGGCGCCGGCGGCTTCGCCTTCGATATGAATGTGGCGTGCAGCTCCGCGACCTTTGGGCTTCAGCAAGCCCGGGATGCGATACGCTCGGGCAGCGCGCGCCACGTGCTCATGGTCAACCCGGAAATCTGCACGGGGCACCTCAATTTTCGCGATCGCGACTCACATTTTATTTTCGGGGACGTGTGCACTGCCGTTGTGGTCAGCGCCGACCCGGGCAACGGCGAAGGATTCCGGATTGTGGACAGCCGCCTGTCCACCCAGTTCTCCAACAATATCAGGAACAATTTTGGCTTCCTGAACCGAACCGATGAGCGCGGGGTCGGGACGCCGGACAAACTGTTCATCCAGGAAGGCCGCAAGGTGTTTAAGGAAGTGTGTCCCGCGGTGGCGACCCAGGTCAGCACCCAGCTTGACGATCTAGGACTGCCTGTTACGGGGCTGAAACGCCTCTGGCTGCATCAGGCGAACGTGAATATGAATGAATTCATTGCGCGCCGGGTCCTCGGTCGCGATCCGAGTCCGGAAGAGGCCCCGGTGATTCTCGATGAGTACGCCAACACCTCTTCCGCCGGGTCGATCATCGCTTTCCATCGCTATCACGGGGATTTGCAAAGCGGCGACATCGGCGTGCTTTGCTCCTTCGGGGCGGGTTACAGCATCGGCAGCGTGATCCTCGAGCGCCTGTAAGCAGACCCACCGTCTGCGACGCCAGCGCGCCGCCCAAGACGTCGGAGGAAAAAGCGGGCGGGGGCGATGCGTTCCGCATCGGACCCGCCATTACGCGCTGACGGCAAGAATGTTGTCGATAACCTCAACAACGCGATCAATCTCGGGGTCCGTGCCGATACTGATCCGCAGGTAGTCCTCGATCCTGGGCTTGTCCCAGCGCCGCACCAGGATGCCCCGCTCGCGCAGGGCCGCGAACAGGTCCTTCCCGGGCCGTTCGGGATGACGCAGGAACAGAAAGTTCGCCGCCGAGGGCACGACCTCGAAGCCGAGCGCCTTAAGCCTCGACGCCAGGCGCTCGCGGCTCGCCACCACGCGCGCCCTGCACTGCGCATACCAATCGGGATCGCGCATCGCGGCGACCGCCGCACGTTGCGCAACCACATCCAGGGGATAGGAGTTGAAGCTGTCTTTGACGCGCTCCAGGGCTTCGACCAGATCGCGGTTGCCCAGGGCAAAGCCGACGCGCAGCCCGGCCAGAGCGCGAGACTTCGACAGGGTCTGCACCACCAGCAGGTTGTCGTAGCGCTTAAGAAGCGCGGACGCGCTGCTCCCGCCGTAGTCAATGTACGCCTCGTCCACAACGAGCAGACGGCTGGGCGCGGCGTCGAGGAATTCGCGCAGCTCCTCCTCGCTCAGCAGACGCCCCGTCGGCGCGTTGGGGTTAGGAATGATCACCGCGGCGGCCGCAGTGGAGTAGTCCTCGGCGTGCAGGGAGAAGTCATCACGCAGAGGGACCTCACGGTAGTTGATGCCGTAGAGCTGCGACCAGACGGGGTAAAAGCCGTAGCAGATATCGGGAAACAGCAGCTCCCGGGGCTGCTGCAGCAGCCCGAAGAAAATGTGGGCGAGCACTTCATCCGAGCCGTTGCCGACAAACACCTGCGCCGCGTCCAGCCCATGCTCCGCGGCAATCGCCTCGCGCAGCTCCACCGCCGTGGGATCCGGGTAGCGCATGAGATCCCGGCCTTCGATACCCGCGATGGCCTCCAGCACGCGCGGTGACGGCGGGTACGGACTCTCGTTCGTATTCAGCTTGACCAACTGCGCGACGCGGGGTTGCTCCCCCGGTACGTAGGGACTGAGCTGGTGTACCCGATCGCTCCAGAAACGCCGGCTCACGCGTTTTCCTCCGCCCGCAATAGATCCTGCAGCTCCGCGGGCTTCATATGCCGCACATCCTCACCGCGCACCAGGTAGACCACCTGCTCCGCGATGTTCGTGGCGTGATCTCCCACGCGCTCAAGGCCGCGAAGGGCCCACATCTCGTGCAGGACGCCGGAGATATTGCGCGCATCCTCCATCATCAGCGCAACGAGGCTGCGCATGGCCGAGTCGTACTCCGTGTCCACGGCGTAGTCGTCGATCACCACTTCCACGGCCTTTCGCACGTCCAGCCGGGCGAAGCTGTCGAGTACATCGCGCAGCATCGTGCCCACGTGGCGACCGATCTGGCGGATTTCGGTGGCGTTGCTCGCGCTTGGTGGCAGCTCGGACAGCTTGATGGCCTGCCGCGCGATCTTTGTTGCTTCATCTCCGATACGCTCGAGATCGTTGGTCGACTTGGCCACCGCCAGCACAAGCCGCAGATCGCTGGCCGCGGGCTGGCGCAGCGCGAGAATGCGCGAGCACTCCTCATCGATGCGCCGCTGCATATCGTTGATTTCCTGATCCCCGGCGATGACGGCCGCGGCCTGTCCGCTGTCGCGGCGCAGCAGCGAGTCCATGGCCTGGACGAGCTGCTGCTCCACGAGCCCGCCCATTTCCAGGAGATGGTTTTTCATGGCGTCCAGTTCGGCGTTGAACTGTCCGGAGATATGCTGTTTGTGCTGGTCGCCCTGCACCTGTACTCCTTAGTCGCGGCGGCCCCGACCGCCAATGGCGACGGCCGCCCACGGCGTACCTAGCCGTAGCGACCGGTAATGTAGTCCTCGGTCTGGGACTCGCGGGGATTGGTAAACAGTGTATCCGTTTCCCCGAATTCCACCAATCGCCCGAGGTTCATAAACGCGGTCATATCCGACACGCGGGCGGCCTGCTGCATGTTGTGAGTCACGATGAGGATCGTGTAGCGGGTCTTGAGTTCGTAAATCAACTCTTCGATACGCAGCGTGGAAATGGGGTCCAGCGCCGACGCCGGTTCGTCCAGGAGCAGTACCTCGGGCTGCACCGCGATCGCCCGGGCGATCACCAGGCGCTGCTGTTGGCCTCCGGAAAGCGTCAGGGCGCTGCCCTCCAGGCGATCCTTTACTTCGTCCCAGAGCGCCGCGGCACGCAGCGCGCGCTCGATCTCCTCGTCGAGAATGCGCTTGCGATTCACACCCTGAATGCGCAGCCCGAAGGCCACGTTCTCGTAGATGCTCTTGGGGAAGGGATTGGGCGACTGAAACACCATGCCCACCCGGCGGCGCAGGGCGGCCACGTCGACACCCCGGGCATAGATATCGTCTCCGTCGAGAAACACGCGGCCGGCGACGACGCTGCCTTCGATCAGGTCGTTCATGCGATTGAAGCAGCGCAGCAGCGACGACTTGCCACAGCCCGAGGGTCCGATAAAGGCCGTGACCTGACGCCTCGGTATAGCCAGACTGATGTCGTGCAGGGCGATGTTTCCGCTGCGCTCGTAGTGCAGATTCAGCTGCTCCACGCGCAGACAAATGTCATCCCGGACGGCGGCCGTGGGCGCCCGTTTGAGCGCGTGAACATCGATGCTGTGTGTCTTCATGCTTGGATCACTTGAGCGCTCAGAGTGTCTCGTCCGGCCGGAACGCTTCTCGCAGGCGGCCGCGCAGAATAACAGCCGCGACGTTGAGAAACAGGACGATGACCACCAGCAGCAGCGCCGTGGCGTACACGAGTCCCTCCGCCGTGGCCAACTCCGGGCTCTGGAAACCCAGATCGTAGATATAGAAACCCAGATGCATAAACTGGCGATCCAGGTGGAGATAGGGAAACTCGCCGTCCACCGGGAGCCCCGGTGAATACTTGGCAACACCCACCAGCAGCAGTGGCGCCACCTCCCCCGTGGCGCGCGCCACAGCGAGGATCAGGCCCGTCAGCACCGCCGGCGACGCCGCGGGGAGCACAACGCGCCACAGCGTCTCCGCCCGCGTCGCACCCAGGGCGAAGCTGCCCTCGCGAAGCGCCCGGGGCACCCGCGCCAGGCCCTCTTCGGTGCTGACTACAACGACCGGCAGCGTGAGCAGGGCCATGGTCAGCGACGCCCAGAGGAGACCAGGGGCACCGAGCGTGGGAGCGGGAAGGCGGTCGCTGAAAAACAGCTGATCGAGAGAGCTACCCAGGCCATAGACAAAAAATCCCAGGGCGAAGACGCCGTACACGATGGACGGAACTCCCGCGAGGTTGTTCACCGCGATGCGCACCAAGCGCGTAATCGGTCCATGCTGCGCGTACTCCTGAAGATAGATCGCCGCAAGCACGCCGAGCGGCGCCACGATCAGGGTCATGAGCACAACCAGCGTCACGGTCCCGATGATGGCCGGAAACACTCCACCCTGGACGTTGCCTCGGCGCGGCGCCTCCGCCAGAAAGCTTCCCAACTGTTCGAGGAAGTAGCCGACCCGTTGTGCCAGGCTCATAGCGTTGGGTGCGTAGGCTCGATCGATCTCCGCCAGGGGGATCGCCATGCGGTCACCGCTGGCCAGGCGCAGGCGCAGGGCGCGATCGCCCGAGCCAGACGACGCGGGCGCGGCGAGCGCCTTCGCGAGTTCCCCGGCGAGCTGCCTGGCCGAGACCGGCCGCCAGTTGTCCTTTTCGCCCAGCGAGTCGGCGAAGCCAAAGGCGCGTCCGCCGCTGCGCAGTTCGATCGCCAGCGCGTCGGCGGGATAGCTGCGCCCCGCGATTCCATCGTCGACCAACCAGAGCAGCGCAGAGGGAAACACGCTCACGACACCGCGGTAAAGCAGCAGGGATTCACGGCCGCGATCGTCCTCCTCGCGATCCAGAATTACGCCGAGTTGTGCGACGTTACCGCCCTGCGCCGGGCTCAGAAGAACCAGCGGCTGCGGCCAGAAGTGACCAAGTCCGCGCACGGCCAGCAGGCCCAGAACGGCGATCAGCAGCGTCAGGGCGATCACAACCGCGCCGCTGCACAACCAGACCAGGGGCTCAGCCCGACTGACCGCACGACGCAGGGGAACTTCCGCCACGGGGGGCTCAGCGACCGGCATAGGCGTAGCGCAGGCGCTGCCGGAACAGCTCAGCGACGGTGTTGAGTACGAAGGTCAGGGCAAACAGCACAAACGCCGCCAGGAACAGGAGGCGAAAGTGAACGCCGCCCGCATCGGCTTCGGGAAGCTCCGCGGCCACGGTCGCCGCGAGGCTGCGCAAGCCCGAGAACGGATCGGGCTCGAGGACCGGCGTATTGCCCGTGGCCAGCAGCACGATCATGGTTTCGCCCAGTCCCCGCGCAAAACCGATCAGCAGCGCGGACAATATCGCCGGCGACGCCGCCGGCAGGACCACACCGGCAAGGGACTGCCAGCGCGTCGCACCGAGGGCGAGGCTGCCGTCACTGAGACTGCGCGGCACGGCGTTGATCGCGTCTTCGATGATCGAGAACATCACCGGCGTGATGGCGAGTCCCATGGCCAGCCCGATAAGCAGCGCGTTGCGCTGGTCGTAGCGCAGGCCCAGCGAGCCCCAGAGCCAGTCCTGGAGGGAACCGGTGAAGATCAGTGCTTCGAGCTGCTCGGCGCTGCCCAGCAGCACCAGGGCCGTGCCGGCGTAGGCGAGCAGCAAAAGCGGAAGGCGCGGCAGCCGGCGCAGTAAAATCCCCCCTGTTCGCTGCAGGAACAGATGCAGTGCGGCCATCACCAGCGGGATGAGCACCAGGAGCAGGAGGGACAGCAGGACCGCAAACAGATGCTCCGCGAGCAGGGGCGCCAGCCACAGACCGGCCAGAAACCCGAGCACGACGGTGGGAAACGCTTCCAGCATCTCCACCGCGGGCTTGACCTGATTGCGCCGGCGCGGAGGAAGGAAATAACCGGTATAGATCGCGGCCCCGAGCGCCAGCGGCACGGCGATGATCATCCCGTAGATGGCGGCTTTGAAGGTCCCCCAGAGCAGCGGCGTGAGACCGTACTTGGGAAGCACGCCGATCGCCGCACCGTCGGGATGCCAGCCGTGCACCGGTGCATCGTAGGCACCGTAGTGCTGCGGCAGCCACAGGCTGCGCCAGCCCGTATCCGGGGATCCGGCGCGGAGCGACCAGCGCAGCACGCGCTCCGGTTCCCGGGCGTACAGATAGGAGCCATCCGCGCTCAGCTTGAGCGACGTCCCCGGGGGACGACCCGGAAGGTCCTCGCTCAGACGAAGCTCCGCACTGCTGGGTACGAGGAGCAGCAGCTGCTCATCGCGGGTCAGGAGTGCGCTCAGGCGCCGCTCGCGCTCGCTGCCGATCCAGCGCAGGCGATCGGGAAGCGAAACCGGCGTGCCCAGGGAAGGGAGATTGCGACGCGCGGTGTCGTAGCGGTGCAGCTCGGCGTTGGCCGTGGCGACGAGGATCGTTTCCCGTCCCGGCCCCCAGGCCGCCACGTCCACCGCCGACGCCAGGCCGGAAAGCTGGCCTCCGAAGACCAGGGCCCGGCGACTGTCCGCAGAGGCCGGCAGATGCCAGCGCAGGAAGCGGTTGCCCTGGACGACGATAAGCTGACCCTGGTTGGCATTCAGGAGAATGCGTCCCTGCCGCAGCGCCGGCGCCGACAGCGACCAGCGCTGTAGTTCCACGGCGCCCGTGGCCGGGAAGCGCATCTGCACGGCGTGCAGCGCGTTCGCGTCATCGTAGTAGGCGAGCATCGCGCGCCCGGCGTTGCTGTCGAAGGCGAGGCCGCGAAGGGTTTCGGGCGTGGCCAGGCGCAGGCGCCAGCGCGCGTCGGGACTGACTCCGTTCACCTGTCCCGCCACCTCTACGAGGCGCACGAGATCGTAAACGTGTAACTCTCCCGGCAGAGCCAGCGCCGCCCGGTTACCGCTGCTGAGAATCTCGCCGGGTACGTCGTCTCCCATGCCCTCCACCGGCGGAAGCCGCCAAACGCTGGCGTCGGCCTCGCGGATCGCAAAGCGCGAACCGGAATCCAGCAGGGTTTCGATCATCGGCTCCAGACGCGCCGGCAGCGCGAGGGGCAGACAGATGTACACGAGATACGCCAGCATGAGTAACAAGGCGGCGAGAACCGTAACGCCCGCGCCCCGGGCGGCAAACGTCGCCGCCTTGTCGCGGATGCGCCGGCGCGCCGCCAGCCCGGATAGCGCTTCAATCATCCGCAAGTCCGAGATCACGAAGGAGTACGTCGCGCTCCTGACGCGACAGGGGTGTATAGCCCGAGCGCAGCACCTCCTGCTGTCCGGCGGTGCTTAGGGCGAGTCGCACATAGGCACCCACCAGGGGGCCAAGATCGGCACCGGGCGGGCGGTTGAGGTAGAGAAAGAGGGCGCGCGACAGCGGCCTCGCGCGACGCCCTTCGGCATCGAGCAATCCCAGGGGTTTCACCGTCGCGTTCACGTGGCCGGCGCTCGCGTAGCCGACACCTCCGGGGTCCTGCGCCACGGCGCGGACGATCGCCGACGAGCCGACGAGCCGATTGAGCCGAGGCGCGAAATCGCCCCCGCACAGCACCTGTTCACGAAACACACTGTAGGTGCCCGACGCCGCTCCGCGGCCATAGAGACTGATGGGATTGCCGCCCTGTCGGGCGTCGACTCCCAGCTCCGACCAGTCCCGCACCAACCGCGGAAACCCGCAGCGGCGCGTCGATGAGAAAACGGCGTCGAGCTGCTCGATGGTCAGGGTCGCCACAGGGTTGCTCCGATGCACGAAGATCGAAATCTGATCGTAGGCCACCGGGACCGCGGTTGGTGCATAGCCATAGCGCCGGAAGAAGAGCTCCTGCTCGGCGTCGGACATCGGTCTGCTCATGGGGCCGATGTCCGCGGCACCCTGCACTAGGGAGGTGGGCGCCGCGCCGGATCCGATCGCGCGGACCTGCACCAGCACCCGGGGGTGCTCTTCGCGCAGCCGTTCGGCCCACAGTGAACTGAGGGCACCGAGGGTGTCGGAACCCGCGCTCACAATTTTCCCTTCCAGCTCCGGCGCCGCGGGCGCCTGCGCGGATACGAAAAGCAAAATCACCGCAAGGGCGGCGGAAACCCAGCGGTTCACGGCCACGGCGCCGGGAGTCATACGCTCGGGAAGTGCAGTGCGAAGCTGCTGCCCTGCCCAGGTGTGCTCGTAACGCGCAGCGAAGCGCGATGCGCCGCCGCAACGTGTTTGACGATGGCCAGCCCCAGCCCCGTACCGCCGGTGCTCGCGCTGCGGCTCTCGTCAACGCGGTAAAAGCGCTCGGTCAGGCGCGGAAGGTGCTGTTCTTCGATGCCGATCCCGTGGTCCACGACGGACAGCAACAACCCCGCATCATCGCTCTCCCAGCGCAGCTCCACCGGATCGTCGCCGTCGCTGTACTTGAGCGCGTTTATCGCCAGGTTCGAAACCGCGCTGCGCAGCTCGCTGTAGTCGCCCACTACGGCGTCCCGGGTCGCGATATCGAGCACCACCAGACGTTCGGGGAAACTCGACGCCAGTTCCTCGCGAAGTTCCTGCAGCAGCGCCGCCATGTCGACCGGCTCACTCTTGCGATCCTCGCGCACGCTTTCGATGCGACTGAGCCACAGCAGGTCCGTGAGCAAATTTTCCATGCGGCTTACCTGCGAACTCATCTGCTGCAGTGCGCGAAGGGAGCGTTCGACATCGACATCGCCGGCCCCGGCCAACGTATCCAGGTAGCCCTTGAACACCGTAAGGGGCGTACGCAGTTCATGGGAGACATTGCCCACGAAGTCGCGGCGCATCTGCTCCATCTGCACCATGGGTGTGACGTCGCGGATAAAGATCAGAAAATCGCCGCCGGCAAAGGTCGTGATCTCCACCTGCAGGATCATGCGCGGGTTGATCGCGCCGGGTATCTGCAGGGGCTGCAGGAAGTCGCCGCGCAGAAAATAGTCGTGGAACGCGGGCCAGCGAAGAAGGTTGAGGACCGGCTGCCCCCGGTCGCGGGGATACTGCAGACCCAGGAGGCGTCCCGCGGACTCGTTACACCATTCGATCGCGCCGCTCTGCGTGAGAATGACCACGCCATCGCGCATGGAGGCAAAGGAGCTGCGCAGGTAGTCCACGGTCGACTGCAGGCGACTGCGCGCATCGCGGTTTTCACGCTGGAGACTGTAGATCGTGTCGTAGACCAGGCCCCAGATCCCGGTGCTTTCCGGGGGTGCCTCCTCCGGGTGCTCAAGCCAGCGACGCAGCTTGGAGAGCTGGAACAGCCAGATGCCCGCGACTCCAGCAAGGCCGAGGCACAGCATCTCCGGCGTGTAACCGGATACCCAGCCGATGGCCGCCGACGCGGCGAGGACGAGCAGTAGCTTGCGAAGTTCAGCTCGCCAACTGCCAGACAACCTCACCCGGTGGCGACCCCCCGGGAACTGAAGCGATAGCCCGTGCCGCGGACCGTCTGGATCAGACCGCTGTAATCCCGCACTCCGGATTGCAGCGCTTTACGCAGGCGGCGGATATGCACGTCCACGGTACGCTCTTCCACATACACGTTGGCGCCCCAGACCTGATCGAGGAGCTGATTGCGGCTGTAGGCGCGCTCGGGATGCGACATGAAAAACCGCAGCAGGTTGAACTCCGTGGGCCCCATATCCAGCGGCGTGTCGCTCAGAAAGACGCGGCGACTTTTGGCGTCCAGCACCAGTTCCGAGACCTGCATGCGGTCGGCGTTCTCGCCTCCGCCGGAACGGCGCAGCAGCGCTTTGATGCGCGCGATAAGTTCGCGAGGCGCGAAGGGTTTGGTGATGTAATCGTCGGCTCCAACTTCCAGGCCCTGGATGAGGTTGTCCTCCGTGGTCTTCGCCGTGAGCATAATCACCGGGATCTCGTTGGTCGTTTCTTCGCGCTTGAGGCGCCGGAGCAGTTCGATACCGCTCCCGCCGGGCAACATCCAGTCAAGGAGTACGATGTCCGGTCGCTGATCGACGATCAGGGCGTGGGCGTCCTGAATGTTATCCGCCTCCAGACAGCGAAAGTCGACGATCTCCAGCGCCATGCGCAGCATGTCGCGAATCGCGAATTCGTCGTCGACAACCAGTACGGTTCGCTCGCTCATGATCCTGGCCCCACCCGTGATTAAGCCGCCGAAATATCGGTTTACGGCGACGCATGGTGCAGACAGCCTGTGACACTAAGATGACACTGAGCCCTGAGAATGACACACAAGCGTCATATTCTTCAAAACCACCCGAACCAGCCGCGGCCCTTCTCCAGGCGCTCCCGGCAACTGGCAAGCTGCGTCGCGTAGCGCCCGGAGCGGTCTGAGACCTTGCGCGCCACACCCTGCAGCCAATCCTTGGATCGGTAGGTACCGCGCGCGTAGCCACCGTGGCCTTCGTGGTAGGCAAGGTAGAGACGATAGGCGTCGTTGCGGCCGATGCCGTTACGCTGATAGGACTGGTGGTTGTACCAGCCCACGAAGTCTATGGCGTCACCGAAATCGTCACGATCCGCGCCGTAGCGACCCGCGGACCGTTCGTAGGAGGCCCAGGTCGACTTCAGTGCCTGGCTGTAGCCATACGAGTCAGAGGGCCTGGGCCCCGGGATGAAACCCAGGATTTTTTTTCGCGGCGGCTTGGCCTTGGCCACGAAGCGCGACTCCTGGTGCACGAAGGCCATGAGCACCGGGACTGACGTTCCCCAGCGCTTCTCAGCCTTGCGGGCATCTTTGTACCAGCCTTTTTTGTCGTCAAAGATGGCGCAGACATTGTCGACATCCTTGGGCGGACTCGTGGCACAGGCGCTGAGCAAGAGCGGGATCAACACCAACGCGATGCGGATCGGCGCCGACCGCTGTCGCCGCATCCGGGTGCGCGAGTTGCCTGCTGCGGCGGCTGGCACGGCCGCTTTCTTCGCTACTCTCGAAACAAGAATCAAGGCAAACCTCGTGGCGATTCTCCTGGCGGGTCTCGCGACCGCGTTCATGGTGCCTCGGCGCCCGTGCGCGCCAGATACTCGGTCTCGTCGATAACTTCCACATCGAGTTCCTGCGCTTTGGCGAGCTTGCTCCCGGCTCCCGGTCCCGCAAGAAGTACGGTGGTGCGTTTGGACACGGACTTCGCGACGCGCGCACCCAGGGTCTTGAGATGGGCCTCCGCCTCGTCCCGACTGCAGGACTCCAGTCGCCCGCTCACGACCCAGGTCTGTCCGCTCAGAGGCCCTTCCGCATCCTCGGTCTGCACCTCGACGTTGGGCCAGCTGACGCCCGCGGCGCGCAACGCTTCGACTGCCTCGACGTTGGCGGACGATGCGAAGAACGTCAGCAGGTGCTCGGCAACGATTGGCCCGACATCGGGAATGGCGAGCAGGCTCTCCTCGTCCGCCGCGGCCAGCGCTTCGAAGCTCCCGAGGCGCTGCGCGAGGGCCTCGGCCGTCGCTTCGCCGACCTCGCGGATTCCGAGGGCGAAAATAAAGCGGGCCAGGGTCGTTGTTCGACTGTCGCTGATCGCATCGATGAGTTTCTGTGACGATTTCTCGCCCATGCGCTCAAGGCCCTTGAGTACGTCACTGTCGAGCCTGTAGACGTCGACCACGCCCCGGACGAGGTTTCGGTCGACGAGCTGATCGATGATTTTGTCGCCGAGGCCATCGATATCCATGGCCTTGCGGCTGGCGAAGTGTCGGATTGCGGCCTTGAGCTGGGCAGGGCACACCAGCCCCCCGGTGCAGCGCAGCGTGGCTTCGCCGGGCACGCGCTCAACGGCCGATGAACACACGGGGCAGGCTTCCGGCGCGGCGATGGGGGCGGCGCCGGGCACGCGGCGTTCGGCGATTACCGAGACCACCTGAGGAATCACATCGCCCGCCCGGCGCACGACCACCGTGTCCCCCTCATGAAGCTCAAGGCGGCCTATCTCATCCATGTTGTGAAGGGTCGCGTTGCTGACCGTGACGCCCCCGACAAACACCGGTTCGAGCCGCGCCACGGGCGTGATCGCGCCGGTTCGACCAACCTGGAATTCGACCCCGGCCAGCGTGGTCACCATTTCCTGGGCGGGGAACTTCCGCGCAATCGCCCAGCGTGGCGCGCGGGCCACGAAGCCGAGGCGCTCCTGCAGTTCGAAGGAATCCACCTTGAAGACGATCCCGTCGATATCGAAGGGCAGGCTGTCCCGGCGTCCGGCCAGATCCTCGTAGTAGGCCACGCAGGCGTCGAGCCCGGAGAGCTGCGCCGCCTCGCGACTGATCGGCAGTCCCCAGGCCGCAAAGCGCTTAAGGAGATCCCACTGGGACTCGGGCCAGGCATCCCGCGGATGCTGGCCCGCGGCGTAGCTGCAGAAGCTCAGGGGTCGCTGCGCCGTGATACGCGAGTCCAGCTGGCGCAGGGACCCGGCGGCGGCATTGCGGGGATTGACGAAGGTTTTTTCACCGCGTTCGCGCGCCTGCTCGTTGAAACGTTCGAAGCCCTCGCGAGGCATAAAAATCTCGCCTCGCGCTTCGAAGCTGTCCGGCCAGTCGTCGCCCCGCAGACGCAGGGGGATCGCGTGGATGGTGCGAACGTTGTGCGTGATGTCTTCGCCAACACGACCGTCACCGCGGGTCGCGGCGCGCGCAAGCTCTCCGTTTCGATAGATCAGGCTGACGGCGATGCCGTCGAGTTTCGGTTCGGCCACGACCGCCGGACTGTCTTCAAGCTCGAGGCGCTCACGGGCGCGGCGCAGGAAGGCGCCGAGTTCGTCGTCGTCAAACGCATTGTCCAGAGACAACATGGGGACCGGGTGTTCAACGCTGGTGAATACATCGAGGGGCGGTGCACCCACGCGCTGAGTCGGCGACGTCGCATCGCGTAGCGTGGGGTGCTCACTCTCGAGTTGCTGGAGCCGGCGCAGCGTCTTGTCGTACTCGGCGTCCGGCACGCTCGGGGCGTCGAGCACGTAGTACTCGTGGTTCCACTGCTCCAGGAGAGTCCGAAGTCCGCCGGCTTCGTCGAGAGGCGCTGCGTGTTCCGACGGTGCTGGGCGACTACCGGTCACGGTGTCTGTTCAAAGCTCCCGGGCGCGCAGACGGCGATCAAGCTCGCGGATCTGCTGCCGCGAATGTTCGACGGCCTGCTGGGTGAGCACGCTGCGCGATTCATCGAGAAGCTCTCCCCCAAGGTTGCGCGCGACGGCCCGGGCCGTTTCGAGCATGCAGTCAAAGGCCAGGATCATGTCCTCGGGGCCCGGCAGGGTGAGGAAGAACACCAGCCCCCGGGTCCGCATCTCGTCCATCTTGTCGATATCGAAAACGCCGGGCTTGAGCATGTTGGCCACGGAAAACTGGATCGGTCCCCGCCCCGCCTGCTGCTCGTGACGGTGAAAGAAATTCATGTCACCGAAACGCAGGTCGCAGGCCAACAGTATTTCCAGGATGTCCTGGCCGCCAAAGCCGCTTTCGTCGCGCGCCATGACGTGCAGAATGATGACCTCTGTGTCTGTCTGCCGAGGCAGCTCGCCGGCCTCGTCCTCCGGCGCGGGCTCGTGGGCGGGCAGATCTTCAAGCCAGTCGAGATTTGCCGGCTCGTCATCCCGCGCGCTCACGCCGGCCAGGGGTGCAACTTCGTCGAAGTCGTCTTCCGTTGTGGCCCCATCGACCGCTTCATCGGCACTTTCTTCGACCGCTTCGGCTTCAACCGTGGCCTCGGCCAGCGCCGCCGCTGCCGTGGGCTTTGCCGCGGGCCGTGCCGCCTCGGATGACCCGCCGCGAGTAGCCGCCTGCGCGGTGGACGCGGGCTTTGCAGTCGCGGCGTCGCTCGATGCCGATAGCGAACCCCCGGCCTTGGCATCGGAGCGCGACGCGGCGGCGGTATCGGATCCGGCCGCTTGAGCGCTGTTCTTTGGCCCGGCACCTGCGTTGCGGTCTCGGATATTCGACTCCGAAGACTCGCGAGACTCCGGCATCGACCCATCGCGACGCACGACCCGGGCACCGCCATTGGGAAGCTCGCGATACTGGGCGATGTCATCCTGGGGATCGTCCCCGGGGAGATCCGTAGCGAGACGCACCCGTACCCGGGAGCGTTGTTGCTGGCGCATACGACGCCAGGCGTCGATGGCGACCGCGAGAATCAGCAGGCTACCGACAATCACCATGCCGTCGCGCAAAGTCAATTCAGGCACTGTTTGTCACCGTTCCTTCGCCATTCCTTCGCCGTTCCTTCACCATCCCATCTCCGTCCCGCCTCGGCCTCACCGCCGCGTCACCTCGGCCTCACTGTCGTCTCGCTTTCGCCGCTCCTTCGTCTCACCCTCATCGGCGTCTCCCGCTCCTAATACACCGTATCGCCCCGTATCGCCCCGTACCGCCCCGTACCGCCCAGGAACGTTCTGTGCGATCCACAGCCCGAGCCCCGATCCTCAGCTTGCCGCCAGTTCGGCCGCCTCTTCAACGTCAACGGAAACCAGGCGCGATACGCCGGGCTCGTGCATCGTGACGCCCATGAGGTGATCCGCCATTTCCATGGTGATTTTGTTGTGAGTGATGAAGACGAACTGCACCTTCTCCGACATTTCGCGGACCATCCGCGCGTAGCGGCCCACGTTCGCATCGTCCAGGGGCGCGTCCACCTCGTCGAGCATGCAGAACGGCGCGGGATTGAGCTGGAAAATGGAGAACACCAGGGCAATGGCCGTGAGTGCCTTCTCGCCGCCGGACAGCAGATGGATGGTGCTGTTTTTCTTTCCCGGCGGCCTCGCCAGGATCGATACGCCGGTGTCGAGAAGATCGTCGCCAGTCATCTCCAGGCTGGCCGAGCCGCCGCCGAATACCCGGGGGAACAGCTCCTGCAAGCCGCTGTTTACCTGGTCAAAGGTCTCCTTGAAGCGGCTGCGTGTTTCGCGGTCGATCTTGCGGATCGCCGCTTCGAGGGTACCCAGGGCCGTCTCCAGATCTTCATTCTGGGCGTCGAGATACTGCTTGCGTTCGGACTGCTGGCGGTATTCGTCTACCGCCGCAAGATTGATCGGGCCCAGCCGGATGATGCGGTTGCCACAGCGCTCCAGTTCTCCGCGCAGCCCCTCCATATCGACCGTTTCGGGGAGTGCGGCCACCAGGGTCTCGAGGTCGCCGCCCACTTCTTCGAGCTGGTCGGCAATCGTTGCCTGTTCGTGCTGCAGGCCGGCGAGCTTGAGACGTCGGGACTCCAGCTGCTCCCTGAGTTCCCCGGCGCGCCGCTCAACCTCAAGGCGCTCTTTTTCCGTCTCGCGGAGCGTGTGCTCGATGTTCGCCAGCGCCTGCCGCGCCGTGCTGAGTTCGTTCTCGGACTCGAGGCGCAGACCAAGCTGTTCCTCGAGGCCGCGCTTTAGTTCGTCCAGAGGGCTGTCGTTTTCGCTCCGGGCGTTTTCGAGCTCGCTCAGACGAGCCCCCAGGGTCTCTACCTGATTGCGGCTGCGCGTTAGCGAGTCGCGGATGGTTTCACTTTGCGTGACCAGGGACTGGTGCCGCAGGGCGGCCTGGTGCGCTGTGTCGCGTCCCTGGTGCGCCTCGGCGCGCGCCGCGTCGAGGGCCGAGCGCAGCGAGTCACGCTGCGCGAGCCGCGTCTCGCGGTCAGCCGTATCGCCCTCCATGGTTTCGATCGCCGCGGCCAGCATTCCGCGGGCTTCCGCCACCGCCTGCTGCTCATGTTCGAACTGCCCACGCAGGTCCGACTGCTCTTTCTCCAGACGCTCGCGTCGGGCGAGCACCTGCTCGTGCCGGGCCTCCTCGGCGCGAAGACGCGCTAGGGCATCGGCCTTCTGACCGGCCACCTCGGCGGCGTGGCCACGGCTGCGACGCAGCTCCAGCTCCGCCGTCTCCATTGCACTCTCGGCCTCGGCCAGCGCGGCCCGGGCTTTTGCCTCATCGGCCGCCAGCGCCTCCAGTTCCGTCTGCAATTCGTCGAGTTCGCGCTGGCGGGCGAGGGTGCCCTCTTCCGCGTCGTCGCCGTGCAGACTGCGTACCCAGTTGCGCCCGACCCAGAGACCGTCCGGCGTGATCAGCGACTCCCCCGCGGCGAGTTCCGAGCGACGCCGCATCGCGTCCTCGGCGTCTTGCCCGCAGTGCACGTTGATCAACAGCGGCACGACGGCTTCGCGCATGTCCCCGGGCAACAGCCGGGCGGCCAGCGACGTCTCTGGTAGCGACGGCGCCGTGGGCCCGGCGAACGGTTCCAGGAGCGTCAGTTCGCCGCTGTGCAACGCCGCAATGGCCGGGACGTGCTCCTTGAGGCCATCGACCTGAACGCCCTGCAGCGCCCCCCCGAGGACGACTTCCACGGCACGCTGCCAGCGCGGCTCGACGCCGAGGCCGTCGAGCACGCGAGGCCGGCCTTCGAGACCCCGCTCCGCCAGCCACGCTCCGACGCCACCGCCCTCGGCGCGTTTCCGCGCGGCCTGCTGCAGTGCCTCCAGAGATGCCTGGCGGCCCCGAAGGGTCTGCAGGCGGGATCTCATCTCATTGAGCGCCTCCTGCTCGTGCCGGCGCGTCTCCCGACATTTTCCCAGTTCGGCCTCCAGGGCCTGCTGGCTTCGCCCGGCCGCATCCATCTCCTCGGCGCGCTCGGCGTGCTCCCGGCGCAGCACCTCCAGGGTTTCCAGCGCTGCGCTCTCTCCCTGCGCGTCGCGCTCCTGGTCCAGCTGCTCCAGGCGCCGCTTCAAGCGGCTCAGGGAATGTTCGAGGTGCTGAATACGCGACTGCTGAACCTCCGCTTCCTGCCGCGGCGCCGCCGCGCGCTGATTGAACTCGTCCCAGTCGCTCTGCCAGGACTGCATCTGCTCCTCGGCGGCGGCGAGGCCGCTGCCGGCCGTGGCCGCACGTTCTCGTAAGCCGCTGAGCTCGGGAGCCAGGGCGGCGAGTTCCGCTTCCCAGCCCTCGAGCCGGCCACCGTCTTCCGTGACGTGGCGCTGCGCCTCGTCCAGACCGGCCCGCGTGGCGGCGAGGTCGCTCTCCAGTTGTTCGGCGCGCTCCCCCTGGTAGCGAATTTCCTGTTCGACCCGCGACACCTCCGCGCCGATGGCGTAGAAGCGGGCCTGTACGGCGCCGAGTTCGTCGGTACGTTCGCTGTGCGTCACGCGGTGTGCTTCCAGACGCGTGTCCACCGCCTGCTGCTCGGCGAACACTTCCTCGAGCCGCACTTCGTGCTCGCCCACATCGCTCGCCGCGGCCGCAGAGCGATCGCGCAGGTCGCGCCACTGGGAGGCGAGGAGTCGCTGCTTCAAATCCCGCTCTTCGCGCTTCAACTCTTTATAGCGCTCCGCCGCCTGTGACTGGCGCTGCAGGTGCTGCAACTGTCGTCCGAGTTCGTCACGTAAATCGGTCAGGCGCTCCAGGTTTTCAAGCGTGCGCCGCATGCGCGATTCCGTCTCCCGGCGCCGCTCCTTGTACTTGGATATGCCCGCCGCTTCCTCGATGAAAACGCGCAGTTCCTCGGGCTTGGATTCGATAAGCCGGGAGATCATGCCCTGCTCGATGATGGCGTAGCTGCGGGGACCGAGGCCGGTACCCAGGAAAATATCCGTGATATCGCGCCGGCGACACTTGGTGCCGTTCAGGAAGTACTCGGACTGTCCATCGCGGGTAACCTGACGACGCGTCGAAATCTCGCTGTAAAGCGCGTACTCGCCCCCGATACCGCCATCGCTGTTGTCAAAGACCAGCTCGATGGAAGCCTGGCCCACGGGCTGCCGGTTTCCGGACCCGTTGAAGATCACGTCGGCCATGGATTCGCCGCGCAGGTTCTTGGCCGAACTCTCGCCCATCACCCAGCGGACCGCGTCGATGATGTTGGACTTGCCGCAGCCGTTGGGGCCGACTACCGCGCACATGTTGCTGGGGAGGGCTACGTTCGTGGGGTCGACGAAGGATTTGAACCCTGCGAGCTTGATGGACTTGAGTCGCATTAGGCTTTAAGTATCCTCTCTAAGCCATTGAATTAATTGTTTTATTTTCTTTTCGGGTATCAGGAACTTCACACCCCTCCCGCGAATTCGGTTTTCCCCCGGGAAGGTCTTTCCGGAATGCCCGCGCCAGCATGCGGTGAGGCCTCCGGCGGGAACGCTGCAGCGGAACCGGCACCCGCGTGCCCCGCCGCGCGGGCAATTCGATGAGGACAAGGGTGCCCTGACGCCCGCCGACAGGTGAGCGAAGCGGTGGTTTATGACGAACTGGACTTAGAAACGCGTGGCTATATGACATTCCGTCATCCCGCCTGACACCACAACATGTAGTGTATAGGCTAATGGTCGATAACACTATGCCCGGGATGCAATCCTTCTTAACCGCGGTCGGATTTTACGCCAAGTTCGATCATGACCCTGGAATCCTCGCCCCCCGCAACCACCGGCCCCGAGACGCCGGACAGCAGCGCATTGGCTTCTCCAGGCTGGCCGTTGGACGAGAGCTGCGCCGATACCACAACCCGCCCGGCCTCGCTCAGCAGCTGCCCCGCCATGGCATCACGATCGGTAAGACGCAGTTGCACCGGCAGCTCGGCCGCCTGGAGCCGCCGCACGGCGACGGGCATGCCCGCTTGCCCTTCCGGCCGCGCAAACACGAACACGACCGCAGCGGGATCGGCGGCCTGGGCGTCCGCAAGGCGCAGATCGACGAGGATCCCGGGCGCCATCAGAGCACCCGCTTCTCCCGGCCCGGTCGACGCTGATACCGCCGGCGCTTCATCGACGGCCGCCACCGGCGCCGCACCGCTGCGCTCCCGCGCCAGCTCGATAACTTCGGTCAACATGGCGTAGCCGGGTGACGGCTTCGCTTCCAGAGCCCGCAGACGCTCCCAATAGGCGATCGCCGCGGGATACACGCCGGTTTCGAAACTTGCCATGCCCAGAAGACCGAGCGCTGTGCGCTGCTGCGGATTCACCGCGAGGGCGCGCTCCGCGTACAGCTGTGCCCGCTCGTCCAGTGCGCGGCCCGACGCGAGAAACCGGGCCTGCGCCGCCATCGCCAGCGCCTCTGCATCCTCCGGTGCGCGCTGAACCAGCCGCTCGAAGGCCGCGCTGGCGGCCGGAAAATCCTCCCCGGCCATGTAGAGCCGGCCGAGAAGTCCCTGGTACTGCAGGTTGTCCGGCCGCGCCTCGCTGCGTCGCTCGATGCGCTTCAGCAGCTTGCTACGAGCCTGCTCGCCGTCCTCCGGACGGATATCGGTCAGCTCCCGGTAAATGAGCACATCTTCCAGCGCCCCGGTCTGCCAATAGACCGCGCCAGCGCCGCCAGCCAGAAGAGGCAGCAGGAGCAGCACCGGGAAACGCCCTAGACCTGCTCGCGCCGCGGACTCATTTTGGAGCGCGGCCTGGGCTTCACCTTCCGGGGGGAGACCATCTTCCAGCAGCCGCAGGCGAGCGTCCTCCACCAACGCGACCTCCGAGGAATCGATCTCGGCTTCGCGGGTGCGATACCACGCGATGTTGGGATCGTCGAGATCAGCCGGCCGCGGGGCATTGTCGCGTCGTGCCAGCAAAAGCACGGCCGCAATGGTCAGAAGCAGGGCGGCCCCCGCGAGAAAGAAACTCAACGGCGCTTGTCCTTGTGGGCACCCGTGGCCGGGGTCGATGCGGCCAGCAGCGCGTCCAGGCGCTCGAGGTCCTCGGGGTTCACCGCCTCTGCGGGTTCGCGACCGCGGCGCAGGAGAACGAGCAACAGGGCGGCGCCGAAGACCAGCAGGAGCAAAGGGGCAAGCCATAACCAGAGCGCGACTCCGCGAGCCGCGGGCCGGTACCGTACAAACTCACCGTAGCGCGCGACCATGTCCGCGAGAATTTCATCGTTACTCGCACCCTCTTCCAGCCGCTTATAGAGCAGCTGCCGAAGGTCTTGCGATATGGGCGCGTTGGAATCGGCGATGTTCTGATTCTGGCACTTTGGACAGCGCAGCTCCTGACTGAGCTGGTGGTAGCGCCGTTCGAGTTCGGGGCTGGAAAACTCGTAGGTCTCGATCACAGCGACCGCCGCCATCGCCAGTATCGCACCGATCACGGCCGCCGCACAGCGCAGGAGGGCGTGCGGCCCTGGCGCGCTGCCTGTCCTCATGTATCGCCCCCGGCCGAGAGTTCGGCGTAGATCGGCGCGAGACGCGTGGTCCAGATGCGTTCATCGATAACGCCCACATGGCGATAGCGGACGACGCCCTCAGCATCGATGAAATAGGTCTCGGGTGCTCCGTACACACCGAGATCCAGCCCAAGGGACCCGGCCGCGTCCACCACGCTGCCACGATATGGGTCGCCGAGCTCCGCGAGCCAGGCACGGGCGGCGTCGGAATCGTCCTTGTAGTTGATCCCGTAGATATTGATGCCGCCGTCGGCCAGGCGTTGCAGGTAGGGATGCTCCACGCGGCAGGAGATACACCAGGTGGCCCACACATTGAGCAGCATGGGTTCGCCGACGATATCGCCACGAGCCAGGGTCGCACCATCGGCGAGCCGCGGCAGGCTGAATTCCGGTAAGGGACGGTCCACCAGGGCCGAGGGCAGCGCCTGGGGATCGAGGGACAGACCGCGAAACAGCAGCGCCGCGAGCAGGGCAAAGAGCCCGAGGGGCACAAACAGCTTAAGCCGGGACGCCATGAGTCGTCACTGATTCCTGTGCGACGCGCTGTCGGCGATAGCGTCGGTCAAATACGGTGAGCAGGCCGCCGCCGCCCATCATGAGCGCGCCCAGCCACATCCAGCGCACCATGGGTTTGTAATGCAGTCGTATCGCCCAGGCACCGTCGTTCCCCACGGGTTCCCCCATAGCCACGTACAGGTCCCGGAACAGGCCGGCATCGATGGCCGCTTCCGTCATGATCGATCCCGTCGCGAGATAGCGCCGTTTCTCGGCGACAAGTGTTGCGACGTCCTGGTGCTCCCGCGATACGCTGAAACGTGCGGCGTCGGCAAGGTAATTGGGGCCGCGAACGCGCAAAGTCTCATCGAAGTGAAAGCTGTATCCGGCCAGCGTCTCGCTTTCGCCGGGCGCCATACGAAGATCGCGTTCAATGCTGTACTGCGACGTGGCGACGGTACCGACGATGACCGCCGCGAAACCCGTGTGGGCCAGGACCATGCCCCAGTAGCTTGGCGTCTGTCGCGCCAGAGCCCGGGCGAGGGAAGCACTGCGGGCCCGGCGCTCGCGAAAATCAGCGACAAGGCCGGCGACGAGCCAGCCCGCCAGCAGCACGGCGAGGGCGACCCAAAGATTGAAGCCCTGGGCGGCGGTGAAGGGCAAGGCGATCGCCAGGACGCCAACGATGAGACCGGGTACGGCAAGGCGACTGATCCAGCGGTGGTGGCTGTCGTCGCGCCAGCGGGATATGGGGCCGATACCCATAAACGGCACCAGCAGCGCCATAAGGGGAACGAACACGGCGTTGAAATACGGAGGCCCCACGGAGTACTTACCCTGCCCCAGGGCATCCATAAGCAGGGGGAAAAGCGTCCCAAAGAGCACGGTCAGGGTGGCCACGAGAAACACCACGTTATTGACCAGCAGCAGCGTTTCCCGCGATAGCGCGGAAAAGGCGATACGGCTGCGCACGGCCGGTGCCCGCAGCGCGTAGAGGGTCAGACTTCCACCAACCACGATGGCCAGGAAAATCAGGATGAACAGGCCTCGCGCCGGATCGGCGGCAAAGGCGTGCACCGAAGTCAGAACCCCCGAGCGAACGAGAAAGGTACCGAGCAGGCTCAGGGAGAACGCGAAAATAGCGAGCAGCACCGTCCAGCTCTTAAACAGACCGCGCTTTTCCGTCACCGCCAGGGAGTGGACCAGGGCGGTGCCCGCGAGCCAGGGCATGAAGGATGCATTTTCCACGGGATCCCAGAACCACCAGCCGCCCCAGCCCAGTTCGTAATACGCCCACCAGCTGCCGAGCATGATTCCCAGACTCAGGAAGGCCCAGGCCACGTTTGTCCAGGGCCTGGACCAGCGCGCCCAGGCGGCGTCGAGGCGTCCCCCGAGGAGCGCGGCCACGGCGAAGGCGAAGGCCACGCTGAAGCCGACGTAGCCCATGTAGAGCAAGGGCGGATGGATAATCAGTCCCGGATCCTGAAGCAGTGGATTCAGATCGTTGCCGTCACTGGGCACCCCGGGCAGCAGGCGCGCAAAGGGATTGGACGTGAACAGGGAAAATGCCAGAAATCCGGTGGCAATCGCCCCCATGACGGCGAGCACGCGCGCCAGCATGACCGTGGGGAGACCGCGGCTGAAGGTGGCGACCGCCGCCAACCAGAAAGACAGGATCAGTACCCACAGCAGCAGCGAGCCCTCGTGGTTCCCCCAAACCGCGGAGAATTTATACACGGGGGGCAGCAGACTGTTGCTGTTCGAGGCGACCACGCGCACGGAAAAATCATCCTGCAGGAAGCTGGTCGCGAGGCACGCGAAACTGATGCTGCAGAAAACCGTCACACCGGTGGCGAGGCTCGGCGCCGTGCGCATGGCCGCGTAGTTTCCGGCCCACGTTCCCCATAGGGGAACGACCGTGAGCAGGAGACTCATGCCCAGGGCAATGATCAGGGCAACGTGGCCAAGTTCCGGTATCACAGCGTGTCTTCTCCTGCGGCATCGGGCCCCGCATCAACGCTCGCGCCCTGCTCCAGCGCCTCCGCCACTTCCGGCGGCATGTAGTTTTCGTCGTGCTTGGCAAGGACCTCGTCGGCGCGCAGGGTGCCGTTGGCGTCGAGGCGGCCCGAGGCCACCACGCCCTCCCCTTCGGCGAAGAGGTCGGGAAGGATGCCTTCGTAGACGACGTCCACCGTCGCCGCGTAATCGGTGACCGAGAACTGCACCCGCAGCGAATCATCGGCGCGGAGCACGCTCCCATCGACCACCATGCCGCCGACGCGAATCTGTGTGTCCAGCGGCGCCTCGCCGGCGGCGACGGCCGCGGGGGGATAGAAGAGGTTTATGTTCCCGCGCAGCGCGTAGGTCACCAGGCCCACCGCGGCGCTGGAAAACACCACGATGCTGAGCACCACCCAAAGGCGCTGCCTACGCGCCGGATGCATGGCCATCAGGACAGCTCCGCGGACGTCTGATCCGCCTGGGCCTGCACGGGGGCGGGCCCCTTGCCCCCGTCGCGGCGCCGGGCTTCCTGGCGCAGTTCCCGAAGCAGCCGGCGCTGACCGCGCCGCGGCCAGAAAAAAAGCTGCACGAGCACCACCCCGGTGATGGCATAGGCGGACCAGACGTACGCCCCGTGCCCACTCATGGCCAGCAGCTCCGAAAAGGACTCGAAGTACATCACCGGGTCTCCGCGGCGAGACGCTGGACCCAGGACGTGCGCCGCTCGCGCTGCAGAATGGCCAGGCGCATGTTGCCCAGAAGCGCGCAGGTAAACAGGGCGTAGAACGAGACGATGCACAGCAGAAGAGGCCAGAGCATGCTCGAATCGATGGTGCTGGCACCGGTGAACTTGATGGATGCACCCTGGTGGAGGCTGTACCACCAGTCGACGGACTTATAGATGATCGGGATATTTACCGTGCCCACCAGAGCGAGCACCGCGCAGGCCCGGGAAGCCGCGGCCTTGTTGTCGTAGGCTTCGTAGAGCGCCATCACGCCGAGATAGAGAAACAGGAGGATCAGCATCGACGTGATCCGCGCGTCCCAGACCCACCAGGCGCCCCAGGTCGGCTTTCCCCAGATGGATCCGGTCACCAGCGCAATAAAGGTCAGGGCCGCTCCCACCGGTGCCGCTGCCATCATCGCCACGTCGGCGATTTTCATCTTCCAGATCAGGTGTATCGCTCCGGCTATGGCCATCACGTAGTAGCCCGCCAGGGCCACCACGGCCGCCGGCACGTGGATGTAGATAATCCGGTAACTGTTGCCCTGACGAAAATCCGGCGCGGTGTAAAGCAGCCCCCAGGTCGCTCCCACGACGAGGCCGAGGACGGCAAGAGGCATGAGCCAGCGCAGAATCGAGCCGGAGATCTGGTACAGCCAGGGAGGCGAACCCAGCTTGTGAAACAGGGACCACATAGCGGGCGCGATTATACTCGGCGCGAAGAGCGCAAACAAAACCGCGCGGGCTACGCTGGCGGTTCAGCTGATCGCTCGCCTCGCCGCCCGGGCACGGCGGCGGCAGCGGCTGCGCGGGGCACGATCGCGCCTTGCTAACTGTCCGCACTGATGCGCAGAGACGCGGCCACGGCCGCGGGCCCCAAGGCCAGCGCCAGGCTGAGCATGGCCCCGAGCAGCGCCAGAAAAGGCCCCGCGGGCTGCCCGTCCACGGAAGCCTTCACGGCGGCTGCGCCGAAGATCAGCACGGGCACATAGAACGGCGTAATCAGGAGCACGATCAGCGTCCCGCCCCGGCGCAGACCGACTGTCAGAGCGGCACCGATGGCGCCGAGTATCGTCATCACTCCACAGCCCAGCAACAGTGACAGCACCAGCGTCAGCATGGCCTGCGGCGCCAGCCCCAGCATCAGGGCAAAGAGCGGCGACAGCAGCGCCAGCAGCGCGCCGTTCAGAAGCCAGTGGACCAGAAAGTAAGGCACTACGGCGAAGTAAAGCGGCTGGGGTGCCAGGAGCAATTGATCGAGGGAACCGTCGTCGAAGTCTCCCCGGAACAGGCTGTCCACGCCGAGCATGTTGGCCAGCAGCGCAACGATCCAGAGGATGCCGCCCGCAAAGCCGGCCAGCGTATCCGGTGAGGGACCCAGGCCAAGGGGAAACAGCAGAATGACCACGGCAAAGAACAGCAGGGGGTTCAGCAATTGCACCGGACGGCGCAGGGCCAGGGCCAGCTGCCGGCGGAGAAGGCCAAAGTAGAAGCTGGGCGTCGCCACGGGATCAGGGCACCGGGGCCAGGTCCAGCACGCGGAGCGCATGGTCCAGATCCAGAGACTGATGCGAGGTCAGAAGCACCGCCCCGCCCAGCGCGACGTGGCGCGCGAAACGCTCCTCGAGGTGCGCGACGCCCTGCACGTCGATGGCCGTAAAGGGTTCGTCTAGCAGCCAGAGGAGACGTCGGGAAAGGTACAGCCGCGCGAGATCCACGCGCCGCTGCTGTCCGGCGGACAGCTGACCCGCCGGGGTATCCTCGTAGCCGTAGAGCCCTACCGCTTCGAGCGCTCTGTCGATGGCCTCGCCATCGTCAAAGCATTCTCCGGACGGGTGCCAACGGAGATTCTCCCGCGGCGTGAGCAGCGTCTTCACGCCGCTGTGATGCCCAAGGAACAGCGCCTCACTGCGGCGAGTTACAGCGCCCTCATAGCCAAAGCGTGAAAGGCCCGCGAGGATGCGCAGAAGCGTGGTTTTACCCGCGCCGTTGGCGCCGCGCAGGTGCACGATCTCGCCCGCGGCAAGATCGAGATCCAGATCCGAGAACAGCACCCGTCCAGCGCGCTCGATCTCCAGCCCCCGGGCGCTCAGCAGGGTGTCCTGCGCCATCGCCTCAGGGTCGTTCAGAGATTGACCGCTCGAATGCGCGCCCCGTCGTCCGCCGACCGGCGCTCGGGCTCCAGGGACGCAAAGTCAAAGAGGTCGCGATCCGCGAGCTGCGACGGCGCCACATTGCCGATGGCGCGAAAGATCGTCTCGATGCGTCCGGGATGCTTTTTCTCCCAATCCGCCAGCATCTGCTTGATCGCCACACGCTGCAGATTGTCCTGGGAGCCGCAGAGATTGCAGGGAATGATGGGGAAGTCCCGGGCCTGGGCGTAGCTCTGGATGTCGCTTTCGCGGCAGTAGGCGAGAGGCCTGATCAGCACGTTCGCGCCGTCATCGGAGCGCAGTTTTGGTGGCATGGCCTTCAGGCTGCCGCCAAAGAACATGTTCAGGAACAGCGTTTCCACGATGTCATCCCTGTGGTGACCCAGCGCCACGCGGGTGGCACCGATCTCCTGGGCAAAGCCGTAGAGCGTTCCCCGGCGCAGCCGCGAGCACAGGCCACAGGTCGTTTTTCCCTCGGGGATTACCGATTTCACCACGCTGTAGGTATCTTTCTCCAGGATGTGATACTCGATCCCGAGTTCGTCGAGGTACGCCGGCAGCACGTCCGGGGGGTAGCCAGGCTGCTTCTGATCCAGATGCACGGCGACGAGATCGAAGCGCACCGGCGCGCTGCGCTGCAGCGAACGCAGGATGTCTAGCATGGTGTAGGAATCCTTGCCGCCGCTCAGGCAGACCATGACTCGCTCACCATCGCCGATCATTCCGTAGTCCACGATCGCTTCGCCCACCTGGCGACGCAGGCGTTTCTGCAGCTTGTTGAACTCGGTTTTCAAGCGCCGAGGGTCGGTAGGCATAAACTTGGAATCGCGGGTTTTCCGGGGCCTGCATGGTAATGCGCGGGCCGCGGAAGGGTCCAGCGTCATCGTCGATCGGCTTTGCGGGCAGCCGGGTTGCGACCATGGGCCAACTTGAGTTTCGCGCCACGAGTACCGACAATGCGCGCCGTCATTTTTGTCGTATCCGCCAGCCGAGGCTTCCCTATGAAAGCACCCGTTCGAGTAACCGTGACCGGCGCCGCCGGCCAGATTGGCTACGCCCTGCTGTTCCGCATCGCCTCCGGGGCCATGCTCGGCGAAGACCAGCCCGTCATTCTGCAGCTGCTCGACATCACGCCGGCCATGGATGCGCTGGAAGGCGTGCGCATGGAACTCGATGACTGCGCCTTCCCGCTTCTCGCCGGCATCGTTTGTACCGACGAGCCCGAGGTCGCCTTCAAGGACGCGGACTACGCCCTGCTCGTGGGCGCCCGCCCGCGAGGTCCCGGTATGGAGCGCAAAGATCTTCTCGAAGCCAATGCCGCGATCTTCTCGGTGCAGGGAGCCGCGATCAACAGCAGCGCCAGCCGCGATGTGAAGGTGCTCGTGGTCGGAAACCCCGCCAACACCAACGCCCTGATCACACAGCGCAACGCTCCGGATATCGATCCGCGGAATTTCACCGCGATGATGCGCCTCGATCACAATCGCGCCAAGACGCAGATCGCCCAGAAACTGGCGAGCGCCGTTACCGACGTACAGCGCATGACGGTCTGGGGTAACCACTCCTCTACGCAGTACCCCGACCTGCACAATTGCGACGTTGCAGGAAGCGTGGCCGTGGAGCAGGTGGATCAGAGCTGGTACGAAGAGGACTTTATCCCCACGGTGCAGCAGCGTGGCGCCGCCATCATTAAGGCGCGCGGCGCTTCCTCGGCGGCCTCGGCCGCGAATGCGGCGATCGATCACATGCGCGATTGGGCCCTGGGCACGTCGGGAGACGACTGGGTATCCATGGGTGTCTACAGCGACGGCTCCTACGGCATCACCGAGGGATTGATCTACTCCTTCCCGTGTCGCTGCGAAAATGGCGTCTGGGCCATCGTGCAAGATCTCCCGACCAATGAGTTCAGCAAGGCGCGCATGCAGGCTACGGAAAACGAACTCGTCGAGGAACGCGACGCCGTCGCCCACCTCCTGCCCTGATTCACAGACTCACAGTCAAGGGCGCCGCGGGCCGCGGAGCGGGCGGCGCCGCTCGTGGTTGACGCGCCGGCGCCGCGCGCCTACCACCACGGCAATCTGCGCGCGAAGCTCCTGGAAGAGGCCATTGATCAGCTTCGCGACACGCCGCCGGAGCAGCTGAGCCTGCGCGCCATTGCCCGTGCCCTGGGCGTGTCGCAGACGGCCCCGTATCGTCACTTCGACGACAAGGAAGCGCTTCTCGCCGCGATTGCCACGCAGGGTTATGAGCGCCTTCTGGAGCGTCTGCGAGCCGCCCGCGACAGCAGCGGTGATCGTGCGGCGGTGCAACTGCATGCGGTGGCACGCGCCTACGTCGATTTCGCGGCGACGGAGGCGCAGCTGTTTAAGCTGATGTTCGGGCCCCTCGCCCAGCCCAGCGCCCGCCACCCGGAGCTGCGGGAGGTGAGCCGGCAAACGCTGTTCCTGGTCCAGGGCATTCTTGCGCACGGGATGCAGGGTGAGGAGTTCCAGCAGCAGGACGTGATCTACCTGGCCAATGCGGGATGGGCGGGAATCCACGGCGTCGCGACCCTGCGCATCGACGCGCCGGCCCTGTTCCGCACCCATATCGACCTCGCGAGGCAGGTCGATGTGGCGGTGGACACGTTCATCGCAGGTATCCGCGCCGCGACCTGAGCGAGCGTAGTACCGGCGTCTGCTTAGACTTCCTTGAGCACCGTTGCCGGCGCCACGCGAACCACGCGGCGACAGTTGTAGATCCCCAGCGCGCCGATCAGCAGCGCCGCCACGACCACCGTCACCGGCCACAGCGCGGGGGAAGGCGCATAGTCGAGCTCGAGGACAAAAGTCTGCAGACCCCAGAAGGCGGCCTCGGCGGCGAGCACCGCCATGAGCCCCGCCATGGTTCCCAGCGCAATAAATTCCACGGTGACGCCGCCAAGGATGTGCCCGCGACTGGCACCCAGGGCGCGCAGCAAAGCGCTCTCGCGCAGGCGAAGATCCGAGGTGGCCTGTACTCCCGCCACGAGCACCAGGCCACCCGCGATGAGAACCAGCCCGAGGACGAGCTCGATGGCCTTGGAGACCTGCTCGAGGGTCTGCCGCAGCTGCATCATGATCGCGTCCACCTCTATCACCGTGGCCGTGGGGTGCGCCTTGAGCAGTCTGTTCAGGAAGTTCTTTCGCTCCGGCGGCAGATGGAAGCTCGTCATGTAGGTGACGGGATAGGATTCCAGCAATCCCGGGGGGAAGACCATAAAGAAATTGGGCTTGAAGGACTCCCAGTCCAGGGTCCGGAGGCTGGTCACCTCCACCGAGAGCGGTGCCGAACCGATGAGCAGGTCGATGCGATCGCCCACGCCGATGCCAAGGCGCTCGGCAAACCCCTCTTCGATGGAAACGGCCTCAAGCTCCTTGGGAGCCCACCAGCGCCCCGCTGTCAGTTCGTTGCCGTCCGGGACTTCCGCGGACCAGGTGAAGTTGGCTTCGCGCTGCTCCGGCTGCCCCTCGGGTGCCTCGGCCGGCAGTTCATCTCCGGCCACCGCCATGACCCGACCGCGCAGCATGGGGTACAGGCGCTCGCGCGCCACGTCCTGGTCATCGAGCAGCGTGGTGATCGCGCCGAGCTCATCCGGCGCGATATTGAGTACAAAGTGGTTCGGCGCCCCCTCGGGAACCGACGACTGCCACTCATTAAGCAGCGATGTGCGCAGCAGCGTGAGAAGCAGTAGCAGCATGATGGCGATGGCGAACACCACGAGTTGCAGGGTGTTGCCCAACCCATGGCGCTGCAGACTTGCCAGCGCCAGGCGCCACACGCTGCCGGCCTGCATACCCATGACCCGACCGCCACGCAGGAGCGACCAGGCGATCGCCGACCCGGCCAGTACCACCAGGGAGAGTCCGCCGAGCACAATCAGCGTCAGCTCCAAATCCGCGCTGTACGCCCACATCAGCAGCGCGATGGCGACCACCGCGATCAGATAGTCACGCGGCTCGCGGGCGTCGTGCAGCGGCACATCGCTGCGCAGGACGCGCAGCGGACTTACCGCGGTAAGGCGCGCCAGGGGAGGCCAGGCAAAGACAACCACGCAGACGAGGGCCGTGGCCGCGCCGATGATGTACGGCCGGGGCTCGGTGAGCGACGGCGGGGCGGTAAGACGCTCGGCAAAGGCCTCCAGAGCGGCCGCCTGCAGTCCCCAGGCAAGCAACCATCCCAGTACCAGCGCCAACGCCCAGGCGATTGCCAGGCTCGCCGCATAGAGAAAGCGGACCCGCGGCGCCTCGGCGCCGAGGCTCTTCAGAAGCGCCACGTAGTTCTGGTGTCGCTCGGAGTAGCGACGGGCCGCCAGGGCGACGGCCACGCCGGCGAGGATCACCGCCAGACTGCCCGCCAGCAGCAGGAAGCGCTCGGCGCGTTCGAGGGCGCGACCGACGGCCGGCTGCGAGCTGTCCACACTCTGGAGCCGCTGCCCCGCTGCCAGGCGTTCCTCGAGCTGCGCGGTAAACGCGCTCACCGCATCCCCGTCTCCAGCGAACAGCTGCCGATAGCGCACGCGGCTGCCGGGCTGCACAACCCGTGTCGCCGGGATATCGGCGATGTTGAGCATGACGCGAGGCCCAACGCCGATAAAACCGCCGGCGCGGTCCGGTTCGCTGCGAATCGCCGCCGCGATGCGAAAATCGGCCTCGCCAATGCCCACGGTGTCGCCGACCTTCAGGTCCATCAGGGCGAAGAGCCGCGGTTCGAGCCACACCTCTCCTGGCGCCGGCGCGCCGCGATGCTCGCGCCAGTCTCCATAGGCCGTATCGGACAGGCGCAGCAGACCCCGTAGCGGGTAATGGTCACTGACTGCCTTCACCGAGGCCAGCGCCATATCATCATCACCGTGGTACAGCATGGAGCGGAAGGTCAGGACCTCCGCCGTTTCCAGGCCCTCGCCGAGGGCATCGTCGAGCCATTGCGACGGAAGGGGCCGAGAATCGCGCACCGCGACGTCGGCGGCGAGAAAACTGTGGCTCTCCTGGCGCAGGGCGGATTTGAGCGCGCTGGCAAAACCGCTGATTCCCGAGACCATGGTCACCGCCAGGATGAGCGCAACGAACAGTACCCCGAGCTCACCCCCGCGCCAGTCGCGGCGCAGCATACGAAACAGCAGCGACATATCAGGCGACCTCGACTTCCTGGAGCTGTCCCGAATCCATCTCGAAGCGCCGCGCGCAGCGTTCGGCAAGCACAAGATCGTGGGTGACGAGCACCAGCGTTGTGCCCTCCTCCCGATTCAGATCGAAGAGCAGATCGGCGATGCGCTCTCCGGTGGCCCGATCGAGATTCCCGGTCGGTTCGTCGGCGAAGAGAATGCGCGGCGCCCCGGCGAAGGCGCGGGCGATAGCCACGCGCTGCTGTTCACCGCCCGAGAGCTGGCGCGGGTAGTGATCCGTGCGCTCGCCGAGGCCCACGCGTTCGAGAAAGCCGGCGGCGCGCTCTCCGGCGTGTCCGTCCCCCTGGAGTTCGAGGGGAAGCATGACGTTCTCGAGAGCGGTGAGTGCCGGAAGCAGCTGAAAGGACTGGAACACAAAACCGACTTCGCGGCCGCGAAGCGCGGCTCGACCGTCTTCATCGAGATCACCCAGCGTTGTGCCGTCGATACACACCTCCCCATCACTGGGTGTGTCGAGACCGGCAAGCAGTCCAAGAAGCGTCGACTTACCGGACCCCGAGGCGCCAATGATGGCGGCCGTTTCTCCCGACTTGATTTCGAGATGTATCCCTTTCAGTATCGAAAGCTCCCCCGACGCCATGGGGACTCGCTTGCCGAGATTCGTTGCGGTGATCATGAGCACTCCTATGTTGAGCGCTTTACGCTCGGCATTTTCGTCTGGATTGTTGACGGGGTTGTGGATTGTTGGCCGGGTTCTGGATTGTTGGCCGGGTTCTGGATTGTTGGCCGGGTTCTGGATTGTTGACGGTGTTCTGGATTGTTGTCGGTGTCGTGGATTGCGGTCGGTGTTTCCGTGGGACGTATGGACAGCTTCGCTCTCAGGGTGGCTTTTGCATGAGCCAGCCGGACAGCCATAAGGAGCGCTTTCTGAATTGCTGCTCGCGCCGTTGCCCGCGCCGTCACCTGCGCAACTAACCGCGCATCTACCCCTTTAGCCGTCTGGATATCCGCCTGGCATGCCAACCGTTCCTTTCGCACCCCGTCTAGCAACCTGTCTGCTCACGGCCCTGCTGCTGCTCACCGGCAGCGCCGCGCGCCACACCCAGGCGGCGGAACAGACCGTGCTCGTCCTCGGCGATAGCATCAGCGCGGCGTTCGGCATGGCACTCGAGCAGGGCTGGGTCGCGCTCCTCGCCCAGCGCCTGAACTCAAGTGGAGTCGAGCGCCCGGTTATCAATGCCAGCATCAGCGGTGATACCTCCGCCGGTGGTCTGCGCCGCCTTCCCGAGCTCCTCGCCGAGCATCGGCCCAGGCTCCTGATCATCGAGCTCGGCGGAAACGACGGCCTGCGGGGCTATCCGACCGGCGAACTGCGGGAGAATCTCATCCAGATGGCCGACCTCGGTCGCGAGGCCGGCGCACACGTGCTTCTCCTGCCTATGGAGATTCCGCCAAACCTAGGCTCGCGCTACACGCGCGCCTTCCGCCAGACCTTTCGAGACGCCGCCGCCGCCAGCGATAGCCGTCTCGGTCCGTTCATCCTCCAGGATATCGCCACGCAGCCGGGGCTGATGCAGGAAGACGGTATCCACCCGACCATCGAAGCCCAGTCGATGATCGTCGATCACCTGCAGGCCGTGGTTGAAGAGATGCTCCTGGCGTCGGCCGGGGGCTAGGCTCAGACCGTGGCCGCGCGCGAACAGAGTCCCCTGCAGGCCAGGCTGTTCAGCATTGTCTTCGGCACCGACACACCGGCCGGCAAATGGTTCGACATCGTCCTGATCTTCGCGATCCTGATCAGCGTCATGGTGATCGTCCTCGACTCCATCGCCGAGGTGCACGCGGCCTTCGGCGAGACCCTGCAGCACATTGAGTGGGGGTTTACGCTGGTCTTTACCATCGAGTATCTGCTGCGGATATGGATATCGATGAATCGCAGAGCGTACGTGACGTCATTGTACGGCGTGGTGGACCTCCTCGCCATCCTGCCAAGCTACCTGGCCCTGCTGCTGCCCCAGACCGCCCCCCTGCTCATCGTGCGCCTGGTGCGCGTGCTGCGGGTGTTCCGAGTCCTGCGGATGATCCATCTCCTGGACGAGGCCAACACCCTGGCCGGAGCACTCCGCCGGTCGGCGCGGCAGATCTTCGTATTCTTCTCGATGGTCATTACGGTGATGATCGTGTTCGGCTGCCTGATGTACGTTCTGGAGGGACCGCAGAACGGCTTCGCGAACATACCCGTGAGCGTGTACTGGGCGATCGTGACGATTACGACCGTCGGCTACGGCGACGTCGTTCCGGTAACGGCCGCCGGTCGCGCCATTTCGTCCATGGCCATGCTGGTCGGCTACGCGATCATTGCCGTTCCCACGGGAATTTTCACATCCAATATGATGACGCGCCGGCGACTCACGAAGAGCGGGGCTCCGATGAACTGCCCCCAGTGCGCGCGGGCGGGACATGAGCTCGACGCTTCCTTTTGTCGCTTTTGCGGCGCGTCCCTGAAGGAAGAAGAACCGGAGGCCTGACGCCGCCGCTCAAACGCGGTTTGCCGCCATTTCAGCGACTGTGTGGTCAGCGAGTCGAAGGACAGCGACGCTAGCGACCGTGCGCGGCGATTACCTGATCGCCGAAGAGACGGAATTCGGTTCGCCGGGGAGTTTTGCGTCGCCACATGAGGCCGATCTGGCGGGCTACTTTCTGATCTTCGAAGGGCGTGAGCTCGACCTCCGTACCCTTCATGGCCCCGGTCGCCACCGCCATGCCCGGCAGCAGCGTAACGCCGATTCCACTGGCCACCATCTGCACCACCGTGGTCAGGCTGGTTGCCTGGTAAGGCACCTTGTAATCCGCGCCGCGCAGCTTGCAGGCTTCGAGCGCATGCTCACGCAAACAGTGGCCGTCCTCAAGCAGGAGCAGCTCCTGGCCGTGCAACTCGCTCGTACAAAGGTGTTCACGCTGCGCCAGCGGGTGCCCCCGGGGACTGGCGACGTAGAAAGGGTCGTCAAACAGGTGCATGGTTTCCACGCCTTCGGCGTCCACCGGAAGGGCGAGCAGGAGGAGATCGAGCTCACCGCGATGCAGCGACTCGATGAGCGAGTCCGTGAGCTCTTCTCGAATAAAGGGTGTGAAGGCCGGATAGGCTGTCCGCAGGTGTTTCAGAAGTCCCGGTAGCAGGAAGGGAGCGACCGTGGGGATGACGCCGATGCGCAGTCTTCCCTGCAGGGGCTCGGATGCCGCCTGGCAGAGGGCAACGATGTCTTCCACATCCAACAGCAGGGCGCGCGAGCGCTCGACCACCTGTTCACCCAGGGACGTCAATACGAGGCTGCGGTTATTGCGCTCCAGGAGCGATGCGCTCAGGACTTCTTCAAGCTCAAGGATGCCGGCGCTCAGCGTCGACTGGGAGACGTGACAGGCCTTGGCCGCCCGCCCGAAATGCCCGTGCTCGACGACGGCGCACAGGTAGCGCAGTTGCTTGATGGTGGGGTAGCGACTCATGGACGCGGCACCGGCGACGGTCTCAAGATTAAGATAGCAGCTTTGGCAGGCGGCGATGACCGCACGAACGCTGCGTTTGCGATATTTATGGTAAACCGGCCGGTTACGATGTACACGGAACGAGCACGCTCCACGCAGCGCGCGTATCGATCGATTCCGGCATAAGTACGGCAAGAGCAGCGGAAACGCGAAGGGCAGTTTACTTATAATCGCCCGATGGACCTCCTAGTTTTCGACCTCGACGGCACCCTTCTCGACCGCTCCTCCAGCATCACTCCCTACACAAGGGAGACGCTCCGCCGGCTAAGCGAGCGGGGCATCGCCTATACCGTGGCCACCGGCCGGGCGCTGCACGGGGCGATCGACATTCTCGAAGGCCATGGCTTCGCCCTGCCGCAAATCTACAAGAACGGGGTCATGATCTGGAACCCGGTGGAGTCGTGCTACAGCCAGAGCCATCTCCTCACCGTCGAGGAAGTCGGACACGTGGCCGAAGCGTTTATCAGTCGCCGCATTACTCCTTTCTTCTTCACGCTGGAGCCGGGCGATCGCCACGCGGTGTATCACCCTCCACTGCAGCAGAGCGTGGAGTACAAACTCTTACGCAGCTTTGAGCGGGAACGCGACCTGCCCGTACTGCCGGTCAGCGAACTCCCCGCCGATGCCGATATCACCAATGTAAGCGCCATCGGCCCGGCGCCGGACGTAAAGGCGGTTGCCGATTTGATTGGCGATGAGGAACAGCTCGTGGCCTATATGGGCATAGCCATTGAAGATCGGAAGCTGAGCTGGATCGATATCCACCACCACGCCGGCAGCAAAGGCGGCGCCGTCGATCTGCTCAAACGCGAACTCGGTTTCAAGCGGGTGGTGTGCTTCGGCGACAGCGACAACGACCTGAGCATGTTCGCCTGCGCCGATGAGGCCTACGCGCCCCTGAACGCAAAGGAGTCGGTAAAGAGTGCGGCGACGGCCGTTATCGGGCACCACGATGCGGACGG
>JBCDIW010000030.1:0-55249 GCA_038748515.1 Pseudomonadota bacterium | reverse complement strand
CGTTGAGATGGTGATGCCGGGGGACAACATCCAGATGGTGGTGACGCTGATTGCGCCGATTGCGATGGAAGACGGTCTTCGCTTCGCGATCCGCGAGGGCGGCCGCACCGTGGGTGCTGGCGTGGTGGCCAAGATCATCGAATGATCTGATCTCCCCAAGCTGTACTTCGAAAGCCCGGCCCTGTGCCGGGCTTTTTTGTGCCTCTCTACGGATGCATTGGTGCTTTTTCGGCGATAGCTACTCCGTAGATCGCGTTGGCAGCCCGGCCCCGATCTACTTGAGCTGCTCGCGTAGCTCCATCGGCTCTTCTGCTCTGAATAGCGCGCTCGACGGACGCTCAAGCAGACCGGCCCCGGTCTGCCACCAGACGTCTGGATGTGGCACTGACGAAATGACCTACACCCTGCGGTTGGCACGGACACGTAGAGCGGCGCCGGTCTGCCACCCAGCGCCGAGATGTGACAACGCCGAGATGACCGCGAGTCGGGATTGGCACTGAAGAGGGGAGGTAGGTGGCCGTGTCCTTCGAGCGTCCGTCGAGTGCCTCAAACAGTGCGCAGGCCCTGCTGGAGCTACGCGAGCAGCTCGAAGGACTCGGCCACCTGCCTCACCGGCTTCTGGAGACCGGGGCCGACGGAGCTACGCGAGCAGCTCGAAGGATGCGGCCACCTGCCTCACCGTCTTCCGAAGGCAACCCGCAGAGCTACGAAAGCAGCTCGAAGGACTCGGCCACCTGCCTCACCGACTTCGTGAGACCAGCACCGCCGGAGCCACGCGATCAGATCAGTCGTTGATTTCGTCAATCTGCTCGTTCAACGTCCAATAGTCGAAGAGGATGCCAAGGCCGAACAGCCCCAGGGTGAACAGGTAGATAAGACCGGTAAATACCTTCCCCATGTAGAACCGGTGAATCCCGAAAGCACCGAGAAAGGTCAGCAGGATCCAGGCCACGTTGTAGTCCACGCGACCGTCGAGGTAACGGTGATCCGCATCGTCGCTCATGCCTGGGATTAGCAGCAGGTCAATAATCCAGCCCACGAAAAACAGGCCGAGGGTGAAGAACCAGATGGTGCCGGTGATCGGGCGACCGTAGTAGAAACGGTGCGATCCCATGAAACCGAAGATCCACAGGAGATAACCGATGAGCGTTGAGTGTGTGCCTTGCATGAGAGTCCCTTCAGAGCCTGGTGGCGCCGGATCCGCCGTTTTCGCAACTCGATCATGATACAAGTCATTGAGACCGTCTTCGCCAGCGCGCTAGGGTGAGCTATGGACGCGATAGGAGGAGTGTCAGATGTCTGTCGAACACCACGATCTTATCCACGAGTTTCCCGAACTCCGGGAGAGGATTCACGAGCTCAAGGTAAGTGACGCGACCTTTCGCCAGCTCTTCGACGAGTATCACGACCTCACGACTGAGGTGGAGAAGATGGAGAATGAGGTCACGCCCGTAGCGACCCGCGTGGAAACGGACGCCAAGGTGCGGCGCCTTCATCTCAAGGACGAGCTCTACCGAAGGCTGAGAGAGACCAAATAGGCATTTCGCCAGGCGATAGCCGATTCAAAGGGCGTCTGTTTCCCGCATCGGTGAGATATGTGGGCTGGGGCGGTGATAGAAGACGATTGCGCACGGGCGCCAGAGCTGAGAAAGCGGCTCGCCTGACTGGAGCATCGCCCTGACAGGCCAAGCGCTGGCACAGCCAGACCACCCCGAAAGACCAGAGCGGGCCGCGACAAACGGCGCACCGGCGGCCCGAGCGAAACAGTCCGGTCAGCCGGGGCGACCGCCCCGGTTAATGGTCAAAATACTCCTTGACACTCCCCAGGCACCTACCTAGAATTCGCGCTCCTTTTCTCGGGGTCCCCCGCGCGGGGCTTCGGCTGTTTGAAATTACTGGAGACTGATCGCGTGCAGAACCAACGCATTCGCATACGCCTTAAGGCGTTCGACCATCGCCTGATCGACTCGTCGACTCAGGAGATCGTAGATACTGCACGTCGCACCGGCGCGCAGGTGCGGGGTCCGATCCCGTTGCCGACGCGCAAAGAACGTTACACCGTCCTTATTTCACCCCATGTGAACAAGGATGCGCGTGACCAGTACGAAATCCGCACCCACAAACGCCTTCTGGACATCATCGAGCCGACGGAAAAGACCGTCGACGCGCTGATGAAGCTGGATCTTGCCGCGGGCGTGGAGGTACAGATCAGTCTCGGCTAGCGACTGCTGGCAATAAAAAGTAGCAAGACCTGCCCCGGGCGGTTGTAGTGCTCCGGGGCGTGTAACGCCCAGGCGACCGCGAGCATGCTCGCAACAGCGTTCATCCAAGAACAGGGCGGCCATAGAGGGTGACAGCCCCGTACACTGAGAGGTTGTAAGATGACCATCGGCTTGGTTGGCCGAAAGGCCGGTATGACTCGCGTCTTCACTGAAGATGGCGCTTCAATTCCAGTAACCGTAGTGGAGATCTCTCCAAACCGCGTTACTCAGATCAAAGACAGCGATAGCGATGGCTATCGCGCGATTCAGGTAACAGCAGGCAGCCGAAAGGCCGCCAAGGTGAGCAAGTCCCAGGCAGGGCACTTCGCCAAGGCGGGTGTTGAGGCCGGGCGTGGCCTGTGGGAATTCCGCATTGACGGCGACGAAGAGCTGGAAGTCGGCGCTGAGCTCACGGTTGAGCGCTTCGAAGAGGGGCAGGCTGTGGACGTGGCCGGGCGGTCCAAGGGAAAGGGCTTCCAGGGCGCGGTGAAGCGCTGGAACTTCCGCACCCAGGACGCCACGCACGGCAATTCGCTGTCGCATCGTGCGCCTGGCTCCATCGGCCAGTGCCAGACCCCCGGTCGGGTGTTCAAGGGCAAGAAGATGGCGGGCCAGATGGGCAATGCCAACGTCACGGTCCAGGGTCTTGAGGTCGTACGCGTGGATGCGGAGCGCAACCTGCTCCTGATCAAGGGTGCGGTACCTGGTGCCCCCGGCGGCGACGTTATCGTCCGCCCGGCGGTCAAGGGCTGAGCTCGGGAGACAAGCAGTGGAACTGAATATTGTAAAGCCGGGCAATGAAGAGGCCGGGACGCTCTCCGTCTCCGAAGCTACCTTTGCCCGCGAGTACAACGAAGACCTCGTACACCAGGTCGTCACTTCTTTCCTCGCCGGCGCGCGTCAGGGCACCCGTGCCCAGAAGAACCGCTCCGACGTGAGCGGCGGTGGCAAGAAGCCCTGGCGTCAGAAGGGTACGGGCCGTGCCCGGGCCGGAACGATCCGCTCGCCGATCTGGCGCAGCGGCGGTGTGACCTTCGCGGCGCGTCCGCAGGATCACAGCGTGAAGGTGAATCGCAAGATGTATCGCGCCGCGCTCAAGACGATCATGTCCGAACTCGCGCGCCAGGGTCGTCTCGTGGTCGTGGAGAGCCTCGACGTCGAGGCGCCGAAGACGAAGCTGCTCGTGCAGCAGCTCGATGGCTACGGCGTCAACAGTGCGCTGCTGGTCGCCGACGAGGTGAGCGAGAACCTCTACCTCGCTTCGCGCAACCTGAAGGCCGTCGATGTACGCGACGTGAACGGTATCGACCCGGTCAGCCTGCTGGCTCACGACAAGGTCATGGTGACGGTGGATGCGGTCAAGCGCATCGAGGAGATGCTGGCATGAATCGCGAGCGCATTTTTCAGGTGCTGCTCGGTCCGCACGTCTCGGAAAAGGCGGCGATCGTAGCAGACGATAACAACCAATACGTGTTCAAGGTTGCCCCTGACGCTACGAAAAGCGAGATCCGCAAGTCCGTGGAGCAGCTCTTCAAGGTCAACGTGGAAGACGTACAAACGCTGAAGGTGAAGGGCAAGGTCAAGCGTAACCGCTTTGGCTACAGCACCAAGCCGACCTGGAAAAAGGCCTACGTTCGTATCGCCGCCGGCCAGGACATTGATTTCGCGACCGTCGAGTAAGGTCGTTCAAGGGAGTTAAACGGCAATGGCAGTAGCAAAGAGCAAGCCGACTTCAGCGGGCCGCCGTCATCAGGTTCGTGTAGTCAACAAGGAGCTGCACACGGGCGCGCCCTATGCGCCGCTCCTGGAGAAGCAGTCCCGCAGCGGTGGACGCAATAACAACGGTCGCATTACGACCCGCCACGTTGGCGGTGGTCACAAGCAGCACTACCGCCTGGTCGATTTCCGCCGCAACAAGGATTCGATCCCGGCGCGCGTGGAGCGCATTGAGTACGACCCGAACCGTACCGCGCACATCGCCCTGCTGCTCTTCGCCGACGGCGAGCGCCGCTACATCATTGCGCCGAAGGGTCTCTCCGCGGGCGATACGGTGCAGTCCGGTTCGGCGGCTCCGATCAAGGTGGGCAACTGCCTGCCGCTGCGCAACATTCCCGTGGGTTCGGTGGTGCATTGCGTTGAGCTCAAGCCGGGCAAGGGTGCGCAGCTCGCGCGCTCTGCCGGGGCGTCGGTACAGCTGGCCGCGCGGGAAGGTCGTTATGCAACCCTGCGCCTTCGCTCTGGCGAGATGCGCAAGGTGCTGTCTGACTGCCGTGCAACGCTCGGAGAGGTTTCCAACTCCGAGCACAGCCTGAAGAAGCTGGGTAAGGCCGGCGCAGCCCGCTGGCGCGGTGTCCGCCCGACGGTTCGCGGTGTGGCGATGAACCCGGTCGATCACCCGCACGGTGGTGGTGAAGGTCGCACATCGGGCGGTCGCCACCCCGTCAGCCCCTGGGGTACGCCGACCAAGGGTTACAAGACGCGTAAGAACAAGCGCACCGACGACCTGATCGTACGTCGTCGCAAGCGCAAGTAACGGCTGGTCGACGACCCGCCCGGTAGAGATTCGAGAGGAAGACATTCGTGCCGCGTTCACTGAAGAAAGGTCCTTTCATCGACCTGCACCTGATGAAGAAGGTCGAAGCCGCGAATGCGGCCAACGATCGCCGTCCGATCAAGACCTGGTCGCGGCGCTCCATGGTGTCGCCGGAGATGGTGGGCCTGACGATCGCCGTGCACAACGGTCGGCAGCACGTGCCGGTGCTCATCAATGAAGACATGGTGGGTCACAAGCTCGGCGAATTCGCCGTGACCCGCACGTTCAAAGGTCACATCGTCGATAAGAAAGCGAAACGCTAATTGCGACTGAGCACGACCGCGGTGCGCGGGTGCGTCGGGAGACAGGAAAGAACAGATGGAAGTTGCAGCTAAATTGAAAGGCGCGCGCATCTCGGCGCAGAAGGCCCGCCTGGTTGCCGACCAGGTGCGGGGCAAGCCCGTGGAAGAAGCGCTCGCGGTGCTGGAGTTCAGCAACAAGAAAGCGGCGCACATCGTGCGCAAGGTCTTGAACTCCGCGATCGCCAATGCCGAGAACAACGAGGGCGCTGATGTCGATGAGCTGAAGGTGTCTTCAATCTTCGTTGACGAGGGCATGACCATGAAGCGCATCCAGCCGCGGGCCAAGGGTCGCGCTGATCGCATCTTCAAGCGCAGCTGTCATATCACGGTAAAAGTCGCCGACGGCGAGAGCTAAAGGATCAGGAGTCGACCATATGGGTCAGAAAGTACATCCGACGGGCATTCGTCTCGGCATCGTTAAGGACCACAACTCGGTCTGGTACGCCGATCGGAAGAACTATGCGCAGCAGCTGGTCACGGACCTCGAAGTGCGTGCCTTCATTGAGAAGAAGCTCGAGAACGCTTCCGTCAGCCGGGTTGTCATCGAGCGCCCCGCTCAGACGGCGCGCATCACGATCCACACGGCTCGTCCGGGCATCGTGATCGGTAAGAAGGGAGAAGACGTCGACGCCCTGCGCAAGACGCTTGCCGCGAAGATGGGTGTGCCGGTCCACATCAACATTGAAGAGATTCGCAAGCCGGATCTCGACGCTCGCCTGGTGGCGCAGAACGTTGCCCAGCAGCTTGAGCGCCGCGTCATGTTCCGCCGCGCCATGAAGCGCGTCGTACAGAACGCCATGCGCCAGGGTGCGGAAGGCATCAAGGTGCAGGTCAGCGGTCGTCTCGGCGGTGCCGAGATCGCGCGCACGGAATGGTACCGCGAGGGTCGCGTGCCGCTGCACACGCTGCGTGCCGACATCGACTACGCAACCTATGAAGCAGAAACGACTTACGGTGTCCTCGGCGTGAAGGTATGGATCTTCAAGGGCGAGGTTATCGGTGCCGAACAGGGAGAGGGCCGCAAGTCCGCCGCTGGCTGACCGCCACGAGGCAGGACCGCGCAAGTAGAAATCGGCTCAGGACAGCTGAAGGTTTAGAAAGATGCTGCAACCAAAACGAACAAAGTTCCGCAAGACGCAAAAAGGCCGCAACCGCGGTCTCGCGCATCGCGGAAGCAAGGTGAGCTTCGGCGAATACGGCCTGAAGGCCACGGGCCGGGGCCGTATCACCGCGCGCCAGATCGAGGCGGCTCGTCGTGCCATGACGCGTCACATCAAGCGTGGCGGAAAAATCTGGATTCGCATTTTTCCGGACAAGCCCATCACCGGTAAGCCTCTCGAGGTTCGCCAGGGTAAGGGTAAGGGTAACGTTGAATACTGGGTGGCCCAGATCCAGCCCGGAAAGATGCTCTACGAAGTACAGGGGGTTTCCGAGGAACTCGCCCGCGAGGCTTTCCAGCTGGCCGCGGCAAAGATTCCCGTGTCGACCACCTTTGTTAAGCGGGCGGTGATGTGATGAAGGCGAGTGAGCTGCGCGAGAAGAGCGCTGACGAGCTGAACGAGGAGCTTCTGAAGCTCCGCGAAGATCAGTTCAAGCTGCGTATGCAGAAGGCGACGGGTCAGTTGGGCCAGACGCACCTGATGAAAGAAAACCAGCGCGACATCGCGCGAGTGAAGACTGTGTTGCACGAGAAGGCAGGAAGTTAGTGATGTCAGCCGAAAAAAGAAGCCGGACCGTCACCGGGCGCGTCGTCAGCAACAAGATGGACAAGACCATCACGGTGCTCGTGGAGCGCCGCGTTCGTCACCCGCTGTACGGCAAGTACATGACGCGCTCCTCCAAGGTGCACGCCCACGATGCCGACAACCAATGCAGCATTGGGGATCTGGTCACCGTGGCTGAATGCCGCCCGCTGTCCAAGAGCAAGACCTGGAATCTCGTCGAAGTGGTTGAGAAGGTCGAGCAGCTGGAGACCTTGGAGAAAGCCGCCTCATGATTCAGACGCAATCCTATCTCGAAGTTGCCGATAACAGCGGTGCGCGCCGCGTTATGTGCATCAAGGTTCTCGGGGGCTCCAAGCGTCGCTACGCGCGCGTGGGCGACCTGATCAAGGTTACGGTCAAGGAAGCGATTCCCCGGGGCAAGGTAAAAAAGGGTCAGGTGATGACCGCCGTGGTCGTGCGCACGAAGAAGGGTGTGCGTCGTCCCGACGGCTCGCTGGTCAAGTTCGACGACAACGCGGCCGTGCTCCTCAACAACCAGGAAGCACCCATCGGCACGCGTATCTTCGGCCCCGTAACCCGCGAACTGCGTGGTGAGAAGTTCATGAAGATCATCTCCCTCGCTCCGGAGGTTATCTGATGTCCAAGATCAAGCGTGACGACGAAGTGGTCGTGCTGGCCGGCAAGGACAAGGGCAAGCGCGGCAAGGTGCGCAAAGTTGTCGATGCGAACCGCGTCATCGTAGCCGGCATCAACATGATCAAGAAGCACACGAAGCCGAATCCGCAGGCCGGAGTCCAGGGCGGGATCGTGGAGCGCGAGGCGCCGATCCAGGTGTCCAACGTGGCCATCTTCAACCCCGAGACCAGCCGTGCGGACCGCATTGGCTACCGTGTTGAAGACGGCAAAAAAGTCAGGATTTTCAAGTCCAGCGGCGCCGCGATCGACGCCTGAGGACGGGGAACGGTAAAAGCAGATGGCAAGCTTAAAAGACAGGTACCGCGACGAAATCGCGCCGAAGCTCAAGGACGAACTCGGGCTCGCTAACGTGATGGAAGTCCCGCGCATCACCAAGATCACACTGAACATGGGCGTCGGTGAAGCGGTAGGCGACAAAAAAGTGATGGAAAGCGCGCTCGCGGACATGAGCAAAATCGCCGGTCAGAAGCCCGTGGTCACGGTTGCCCGGAAGTCCATCGCCGGCTTCAAAATCCGCGATGGCTGGCCCATCGGCTGCAAGGTCACGCTGCGCCGGGAACGGATGTACGAGTTTCTCGAGCGCCTGATCAGCATCGCCATTCCGCGGGTTCGCGATTTTCGCGGCATCAGCCCCAAGTCCTTTGACGGTCGGGGCAACTTCGCCATGGGCGTTTCGGAGCAGATCATCTTCCCCGAGATCAACTACGACGAAGTGGATGCCCTGCGCGGCATGGACATTACGATCACAACGACGGCGCGCAACGACGACGAGGGCCGGGCCCTCCTGCGCGCTTTCAACTTCCCCCTGAAAGGATAGGAAGACTATGGCCAAGAAATCGATGATCGCCCGCGAAGCCAAGCGTGCTCGTACGGTCGCGAAATACGCCAAGAAGCGGGCCGAGCTGAAGGCCATCCTGGGCAGCTCCAGCGCCAGTGACGAAGAAAAGTGGGAAGCACAGATCGCTCTGCAAAAGCTTCCTCGCAACGCAAGCCCGGTACGCGGCCAAAACCGTTGCCAGGTGACCGGTCGTCCGCACGCTGTGTACCGCAAGTTCGGACTGTGCCGGAACAAGCTGCGCGAAGCGGCCATGCGCGGAGACGTGCCCGGTCTGGTCAAGGCCAGCTGGTAAGGCGACGTCGGTAGAAGGCGAGAGGAATCAGAAGATGAGTATGCAAGACCCGCTGGCGGACATGTTGACCCGTATCCGCAACGCTCAGATGGCCGGCAAGACCAGCGTCGATATGCCCGGTTCAAAGCTTAAGGCCGCTGTGGCCAAGGTGCTTGAAGACGAAGGTTACATCGCCGGTCACGAGGCCTATATGAACGGCGTCAAGACCCGCCTGCGTATGGATCTCAAGTATCACGAAGGCCGCCCGGTCATCGCCGAGATCGATCGCGTCAGCCGTCCGAGCCTGCGTCGCTACGCAGCCAAGGATGAGCTGCCGTCCGTTCGCGGTGGCCTGGGTATTGCTATCGTCTCCACCTCCCGGGGTGTGATGACCGACCGCGCCGCTCGCGCTGCGGGTGTCGGTGGTGAGGTGCTTTGCACCGTCTTCTAGGTTGCGCCGCTTAGGTGCGCTGCTTAGTTGCGCTGCCGCTTTGCGGCACCACCCTGTAGAACGAATTGAAACGACACAGTTATTGAGAGATAGGGCAGAACGATGTCCCGAGTAGCGAACAATCCGGTCACCCTGCCCAAGGGCGTGGATGTGACCATCGATGGCCGACAGGTTCAGGTGAAGGGCGCCAAGGGCAGCCTTTCCCTCGCTCTGGTTGACGGCATCGATCTTTCCAGCGAAGACGGAACCGTAAAGGTTGTCTACAGCGATGACGCCGTGAAGGCCATGGCCGGCACAACGCGAGCTCTGGTCAACAACATGGTTAAGGGCGTCACTGACGGTTGGGAAAAGAAGCTGGTGCTCAATGGCGTTGGCTATCGCGCCAAGGCATCCGGGAATACCGTAAACCTGACGATTGGCTTGTCGCATCCCGTGGACTACGTGCTCCCCGAGGGCCTTAGCGCGGAAACGCCCAGCCAGACCGAGATCGTCATCAGGGGCATCGACAAGCAGGCCGTCGGTGAGGCCGCTGCGAAGATCCGCAGCTTCCGCCCGCCGGAGCCTTACAAGGGCAAGGGCATCCGCTACGACGACGAATACGTGCGTCGTAAGGAAGCCAAGAAGAAGTAACGGGGCCGAATTATGAGCGTCAAGAACGATTCACGTCTGCGCCGGGCACGGAAAGCCCGTCAGCGCATGCGCACCCAGGGCGTAAATCGCCTCAGCGTGCACCGCACGCCGCGGCATATCTACGCGCAGGTCTTTTCGCCCACTGGCGATCAGGTTCTGGCGAGTGCGTCCACTCTCGACAGCAGTCTGCGTGCTGGGAGCACCGGAAATGTCGACGCGGCGTCCGCCGTCGGCAAGCTGGTCGCTGAGCGTGCTCTGGCGGCAGGCATTAATAAAGTGGCCTTTGATCGCAGTGGCTACAAGTATCACGGCCGGATTAAGGCGCTGGCGAATGCCGCGCGTGAAGGCGGACTGGAATTCTAAGGTAGCAGGCGATGGCGTTTAACGAGCAAAAGCAGCAGGACGGCGATCTCCAGGAAAAGCTGGTACAGGTCAACCGTGTTGCCAAGGTGGTCAAGGGTGGTCGTATTTTCGCATTCACGGCCCTGACGGTCGTCGGTGACGGCAAGGGCCGGGTCGGCTTCGGCCGGGGCAAGGCGCGGGAAGTGCCCGTCGCTATTCAGAAAGCCATGGAATCGGCGCGACGCAACATGATCCAGGTGGACATCACTAACGGCACGTTGCAGTACCCCATCAAGGCGCGTCACGGCTCCTCGAAGGTATATATGCAGCCGGCGTCCGAAGGTACGGGCGTTATCGCCGGTGGTGCGATGCGCGCTGTGCTCGAACTGGCCGGCGTACATAACGTGCTGGCCAAGTGTTACGGCTCTACAAACCCCGCGAATGTGGTGCGCGCGACGTTCAACGGCCTTCGCGATATGGCGTCGCCAGAAAGCGTTGCTGCCCGTCGCGGCAAGACGGTTGAAGAGATCTACAGTTAAGCGAATCAGCTAACTGAATCAGCGCCGGAAAGCCCGAGCGCGCTACGCGCCTCTGATCGGGGCAGCCGGGCTCCGCGGGCGTGGACCCGGCTTCTGGGCCCGCGTCCAACCGGAAAGAGCAGGAAAATTAAACGGATTGGCTAGACATGAACAGCGAAGCGAATCAAAAAACAGGATCAACGCTTAAGGTCACGCAGACCAAGAGCAAGCACGGGCGGCTTAAGAGTCACCAGGCCTGTGTGGCCGGTCTCGGCCTTCGTCGCATCGGCCAGACGGTCGAAGTCGAGGACACGCCGTCCGTCCGCGGGATGATCAATAAGGTCAGCTACATGGTTCGCGTGGAGGAACAGTGATGACGGATACCATGCGTCTCAATACGCTCAGCCCGGCACCCGGGTCCCGCAAGGCCTCCAAGCGCGTCGGTCGCGGGATCGGCAGTGGTGTCGGTAAGACGGCCGGCCGCGGTCACAAGGGCCAGAAGGCGCGCTCCGGCGGAAAGGTCGCGCCGGGCTTTGAGGGCGGTCAGATGCCGCTGCAGAAGCGCTTGCCAAAGTATGGATTCACCTCGCGTATCGGCCGCACGACCGCGCAGCTTCGTCTTGGCGAGCTGAGCAAGGTGACTGCCGAAGTTATCGATCTCCAGGCGCTCAAGGACGCGGATCTCGTCCGCGACGATGTGGAGCGCGTGCGCGTTTTCCTTTCGGGTGAAATCGATCGTGCCGTTACCCTCAAGGGCATTCCCGCGAGCAAAGGCGCGCGGGCGGCCATCGAGCAGGCTGGCGGCACCATAGAAGACTAGAGCGAAGTCAAGAGCGACGACTAGTACGACGACAAGAACGAAGACGAGAACGAAGACGAGAACGAAGACAAGAGCGACGTCAAAATCGCAGACTGAAACGAAGACCGAATCGGCGGGCTGAACTTGTACGCAACGCGGGGGGTCTGAAGCAGCAGACGGATTTCGCGGACAGCCTTGCTGTCGATCGCGAAACGCGGGCCAAGCGGCAGGACTGACAGAAAATGGGCGCCGCAGTTCTCTGCCCGTCCAACTCAATGCAGTGTAGGTAGTAAACGAGGAAATCATGGCGGATTTGCCAGCAGGGAACCGAGCCGGACTGGGCGAGCTTTTTGCTCGCCTTCGTTTCGTTTTGGTTGCCATAATCGTTTACCGCATCGGTACGCATATTCCGGTCCCGGGCATCGACCCGAACCAGCTCGCAGCCCTGTTCAATCAGAACCAGGGCACGATTCTGGGCCTCGCGAATATGTTTTCCGGTGGGGCGCTGGAGCGCATGAGTATCCTCGCGCTCGGGATCATGCCGTACATATCGGCATCGATCATCATGCAGCTGATGTCGGCGGTAACGCCGCAGCTTGAGCAGCTCAAAAAGGAAGGCGAGGCCGGTCGCCGCAAGATCAGTCAGTACACCCGCTACCTGACCGTCGCCCTTGCCATCGTTCAGGCCACCGGCATGACCGTGGGCATGGCCAACCAGGGCATGAGCTACAACACCGGGCTCCTGTTCTTCATCATCGCCATTACGTCGCTGGTTACCGGCGCCGTGTTCATGATGTGGCTGGGCGAGCAGATCACGGAAAAGGGCGTTGGGAACGGCATATCGTTGCTCATCTTTGCCGGTATTGTGGCGGGACTACCGGCCGCCATCGGGCAATCCCTGGAGCAGGCTCGGCAGGGCGAGCTGAACATCCTCTTCCTGCTCCTGATCCTGGCCTTCGCGATCATGATGATCTATGCGATCGTGTTCATCGAACGTGGACAGCGCAGAATCACGGTCAATTACGCCAAACGCCAGCAGGGCCGCAAAATGTACCAGGCCCAGAGCTCGCACCTGCCGTTGAAGGTCAACATGGCGGGCGTTATCCCGGCGATTTTTGCCAGCAGCATCCTGCTGTTCCCGGCTTCTATTGCCCAGTGGCTTGGAGGTTCGGGTTCCGCTGATTGGTTGCAGGACCTGGCGGTAGCAATCGGCCCGGGACAGCCCTTGAATATTCTGCTGTTCTCCGTGTTTATTGTGTTCTTTTGCTTCTTCTACACGGCGTTGATGTTCAATCCGCAGGAAGTGGCGGACAACCTGAAGCGTTCCGGTGCTTTTGTACCAGGGATCCGCCCGGGGCAGCAGACAGCCAATTACATCGACGGGGTCCTGACCCGGCTCACGGTCTTCGGCTCCGCCTACATCGCGATTGTCTGCCTGATTCCGCAGTTCCTGGTCGTGACCGCCAACGTGCCGTTCTACCTCGGTGGTACTTCTCTGCTCATCGTGGTGGTAGTGGTTATGGACTTCATGGCGCAGGTGCAGAGTCACATGATGTCGCATCAGTACGACTCGGCCATGAAAAAAGCCAATCTCAAGAATTACGGTTCAACGGGACGCGCGCGCTAGGGCGTCGATCCGTACCGGGGAGTAGAAATATGAAAGTCAGAGCATCGGTGAAGAAAATCTGTCGCAACTGCAAGATCGTGCGCCGCAATGGAGTGGTGCGCGTCATCTGCAATACAGATCCTCGCCACAAACAGCGCCAGGGCTGAGCACTGCCGAGCCTGGCATTGCTTTCAGTTCACAAAATCGTTAAAATCGCGCGCCTTTTTTCGCAGGCGTCGCCTGGGGAGTCGTTTTTGTTCGAGAAAAACGCGCTTCCCGCCCTGAATTCTGGAGACTAGGAATGGCTCGTATCGCCGGGGTAAACATACCGGATAACAAGCATGCGGTGATTTCCCTCACCTACATCTACGGCGTTGGCCGTACCCAGGCCCTTCGCCTGTGCGAAGCCTGCAATGTTGAGCCCGGTGTTCGCATTGGTGACCTGTCGGAAGAGCAGCTTGACGCCCTTCGCTCCCGAGTGAGCGAGATGACCGTGGAAGGCGATCTCCGGCGCGAGGTTTCCATGAACATCAAGCGCCTGATGGACCTGGGCTGCAATCGCGGTCTGCGCCATCGCCGCAACCTGCCTCTCCGGGGTCAGCGAACGAAAACGAATGCGCGCACCCGCAAGGGGCCGAGAAAGCCGATTCGCAAGTAAGTTGAGCCGTCCGCCGCCGGCGGAGCCGAGCCCCAGCGAATCCTCGATTTTAGTGTAGCTGCACCACAGTGCAGTGTTGATATTAGGACAGGATCCCCATGGCCAAGCCAGGAGCCAAGAGCACGCGTAAGAAGATCACGCGCACCATCGCCGATGGTATCGCGCATATCCACGCGTCTTTCAATAACACCATCATTACGATCACGGATCGCCAGGGCAATACGCTGAGCTGGGCAACCGCCGGCGGCTCTGGCTTCCGGGGCTCGCGTAAGAGCACACCTTTCGCAGCTCAGGTGGCTGCTGAGCGCGCTGGCGAAGCGGCGAAGGAGTATGGGCTCCAGAACCTCGATGTTCAGGTCAAGGGCCCGGGCCCCGGTCGCGAGTCCGCCGTCCGCGCCCTCAATGCCTGCGGGTACAAAATCAGCAATATCACCGACGTGACGCCTATCCCGCATAACGGGTGCCGTCCGCCGAAGAAGCGTCGCGTTTAAGGGAATAGAAGACTATGGCTCGTTATCTTGGCCCGAAATGCAAGCTGGCACGTCGCGAAGGCACAGACCTTTTCCTCAAGAGCGGTGTTCGCGCCCTCGACAGCAAGTGCAAGCCCGAGGCGCCTCCCGGCCAGCACGGTGCGCGCCGTGGCCGCTTGTCCGACTATGGTGTGCAGTTGCGCGAGAAGCAGAAAGTTCGCCGCATCTACGGCGTTCTCGAGAAGCAGTTCCGGAATTACTACAAGGAGGCTGCCCGACTCAAGGGAGCGACGGGTGAGAATCTCCTCCAGCTGCTCGAGAGCCGCCTGGACAACGTCGTTTATCGAGTGGGCTTTGGCTCCACGCGCGCCGAAGCCCGCCAACTTGTCAGTCACAAGGCGATCCTCGTGAACGGCCAGGTCGTAAATATCCCGTCCTATCAGGTGAAGGCGGGCGACGTCATTTCCCTGCGCGAGAAGGCCAAGAAGCAGCTGCGAATTTCCTCTGCCATGGCGCTTGCCGCGCAGCGTGGCGAGCCTGAGTGGATCGACGTGAGCGTTGAGAAGCTTGAAGCGGTTTACAAGGGCGCTCCGGATCGTCAGGACCTGTCTGCGGAAATCAACGAAAACCTGATTGTCGAGCTGTATTCGAAGTAACTCGTTTCGGGCCGCGCGTGTTCCTCGCGCGGCGGCCCTGTTCGGCTTCGGCAGCTGCGCCCCCGGCCGCAGCGACACGTAACACATTTTACAGGTACCAGAGATGCAATCAGCCGTTAAGGACTTACTGACCCCCCGCAAGATCAAGGTCGACGAGAAGAGCAGCACGCGTGCCCAGGTGACCCTGGAGCCGCTCGAGCGCGGTTTCGGCCATACGCTCGGTAACGCCCTGCGCCGTATTCTCCTGAGCTCCATGCCGGGGTGTGCGGTAACCGAGGTGGAGATAGACGGCGTCCTGCACGAGTACTCGGCTATCGAGGGTGTTCAGGAGGACGTCATCGAAATCCTGCTGAACCTCAAGGGCGTGGCGCTCACGATGAATGGCAAGGACGAGGCCGAACTTACCCTCAGCAAAGAGGGCGCAGGTCCTGTCACCGCGGCCGATATACAAACGGATCACGAGGTTGAGGTGTGTAACCCCGATCACCTGATCTGCACGCTGAACAGCAGCTCTGCGATTCACATGAAGCTCACCGTAGCCCGCGGACGCGGCTACTCACCGGCCGATTCGCGCATCAATCCCGAAGAGGAAACCCGGTCTATCGGCCGACTGCAGCTCGACGCGACGTTCTCACCGGTGTTACGTGTTTCCTATGTGGTTGAATCGGCGCGCGTTGAGCAGCGCACGGACCTCGACAAGCTCGTGCTGGATCTCGAAACGAATGGAACCATCGATCCTGAGGAGGCGATTCGCCGCGCGGCCACGATACTGCAGCAGCAGCTGGCCGTATTCGTTGACCTAGAGAGTGACGCCCAATCTGTCGCGAGTGCCGCTGAAGATGAAGTGGACCCCGTGCTGCTGCGTCCCGTCGACGACCTGGAGCTGACGGTTCGTTCGGCGAACTGCCTTAAGGCGGAAAACATTTACTACATCGGCGACCTGGTGCAGCGCACCGAGGTCGAGCTGCTCAAGACACCGAATCTCGGTAAGAAGTCGCTCACGGAAATCAAGGACGTTCTCGCATCACGCGGTCTGTCCCTGGGAATGCGCCTCGAGAACTGGCCCCCGGCCAGCCTCCGTAACGACGAGCGCGTGCTCAGCGCCTGAGTGCTTGGGTGCGAGCTGCGCTCCGGCACAGCGAAAGTGTGGCTGCTTGAGCGAAATTACTCTTGAAGCGGGCGTCGGGAGACGCCTTAGGAAAGGACAGGAACCATGCGTCACCGTCACAGTGGACGTCAGCTAAACAGGAACAGCCCGCATCGTAAGGCGATGTTCCGCAACATGACCGCATCGCTCGTGGAACACGAGCTGATCAAAACCACGCTGCCCAAGGCCAAGGAGCTGCGGGGGTTCGCCGAGCCGCTCATCACGCTGGCCAAGAGCGACAGCGTCGCCAACCGTCGCCTCGCCTTCGACCGCGTTCGCAACAAGGCGACCGTGGGCAAGCTGTTCAGCGAACTCGGCCCGCGCTACAAAGAGCGCCCGGGGGGCTACATCCGAATCCTCAAATGCGGTTATCGCGCAGGTGACAAGGCGCCGATGGCCTACGTGGAGCTGGTGGATCGTCCGCAGCCCGAGGTTTACGACGACGCAGACGAGGATTAATCGTCCGCGGGTGTGGGTCTTCCGCACGCTGATCTCTGTTGACCAGCAAGTCGCAAGAGCCTGACCAGGGGCGAGCCCGTCGAGTGGGACGGCGATGCCTTGGGCAGGCACTCAACGGTACAAACAGGATCGAAGAGGTACAGACAAAAAAGGGACCCGGCTAGAAGGTCGCTACAAGATCGGAGCAGGGCCGTTGCCCATGACCGATCGATTAATCAGGCAGCCTTACTCGAGGCTGCCTTTTTTGTGAGCAGCGGGGCGAGAAAGCGTCCCGTGTGGGATACGTCCTGAGCGGCGATGTCCTCCGGCGTCCCCGTCGCGATGATCTGGCCGCCGCCACTGCCTCCCTCGGGGCCAAGGTCCACCACCCAGTCCGCGGTTTTGATGACGTCGAGGTTGTGCTCAATGATCACCACCGTATTGCCGCGATCCCGCAGGCGATGGAGCACGCCCAGGAGCTGGTTGATGTCTTCGAAATGCAGCCCTGTGGTGGGCTCGTCGAGGATGTACAGCGTGCGCCCCGTATCCCGCTTTGACAGCTCCCGCGACAGCTTTACCCGCTGCGCCTCACCACCGGATAGCGTGGTCGCGGCCTGTCCGAGACGCACGTAGGACAGGCCGACATCCATGAGGGTCTGCAGTTTGCGTGCGATGGCGGGCACGGCTTCGAAGAAGTCGAGGGCGTCCTCGACCGTCATCTCCAGCACTTCGTGGATGTTTTTTCCCTTGTAACGGATATCCAGGGTCTCGCGGTTGTAGCGCTTGCCGTGGCAGACATCACAGGGCACATAGATGTCCGGGAGGAAGTGCATCTCTACTTTCGTCACGCCGTCGCCCTGGCAGGCCTCACAGCGACCGCCTTTCACGTTGAAGCTGAAGCGCCCGGGCTTGTAGCCCCGCGCCCGTGCTTCCTGGGTTCCCGCGAAGAGTTCTCGGATGGGCGTAAAGATGCCTGTGTAGGTCGCCGGGTTGGAGCGCGGCGTGCGACCGATGGGACTCTGATCGATATCGATGCACTTGTCTATGTGCTCCAGGCCCTTGACGCCGTCGTGCTCCGCGGGGGTCAAGGTGCTCGCTCCGTTTAACGCGGTGGCGGCGATGGGGTAGAGCGTCGCATTGATCAGCGTCGACTTTCCGGAGCCCGAGACGCCGGTGACGCACGTCAGCAGACCCACGGGCAGCTCAAGGTCAACGTTCTGGAGGTTGTTCCCCCGGGCGCCGAGCACTTTCAACGATTTCTTCGGATTGGCCGCGTGGCGCTTGGAAGGCAGCTCAATGGCGCGCTTGCCCGACAGGTAGGCCCCGGTCAGGGAAGCCTTCTCCGCCATGATCTGGGAAGCACTGCCCTGGGCCACGATCGTGCCACCGTGCACGCCGGCCCCGGGACCGATGTCGATGATGTGATCGGCGGTGCGGATCGCATCTTCGTCGTGCTCTACGACGAGCACCGTATTGCCAAGATCGCGGAGGTGGACCAGCGTGCGCAGCAGCCGCTCGTTGTCGCGCTGATGAAGGCCGATCGACGGTTCATCGAGGATATACATCACGCCCACAAGGCCCGCGCCGATTTGCGAGGCGAGGCGGATTCGCTGCGCTTCACCCCCGGAGAGCGTGTCGGCGCTTCGGTCCAAGGTGAGGTAGTTGAGGCCGACGTCCACGAGGAAACGGTAGCGGGCGCGGATCTCCTTGAGAATCTTTTCGGCAATCGCTCCGTCCCGGCCCTTGAGATCCATGGCACCGAAGTATTCTTCGGCTTCACCTACGGGCATGGCGGTTATGCTCGGCAGATTTCGCCCTTCCACAAGCACATTGCGCGCGTCCTCATTGAGCCGGCTGCCGCCACAGGCTTCGCAGGGTGCCGTGGACATGAACTTGACCAGTTCCTCGCGGACCGAGGTGGACTCGGTATCGTGATAGCGCCGCTCCATGTTCGGGATGATGCCCTCGAACGTATGGGAACGCTTGAATACGTCGCCCCGGTCGTTCACGTAGGAGAACGTGAGCTCTTCTTTTCCGCTGCCGTAGAGAATGATCTTGCGATGTTTAGCGGACAGCTTTTCATAGGGTGTATCGATATCGAAGCCATAGTGTTTGGCCAGGGACGAGAGCATGTGAAAGTAGTACACATTGCGTCGGTCCCAGCCGCGGATCGCCCCTTCGGCAAGGCTGGCCTCCGGGTAGAGCACAACACGCTCCGGGTCGAAAAACTGACGGACGCCGAGTCCATCACAGGTCGGACAGGCACCCGCCGGATTGTTGAAAGAGAACAGCCGGGGCTCAAGCTCGTTGATGCTGTGACCGCACACGGGACAGGCGTAGCGGGCAGAGAACACAAGGTCATCGCGCTCGCCATCCATGTCGACGACCAGAGCCAGCCCATCGGTCAGCTCCAGGGCCGTTTCGAAGGACTCGGCGAGGCGCTGGGCGAGGTCCGCGCGCACCTTGAAGCGGTCCACAACGACTTCGATGCTGTGTTTTTTTTTCTTGTCGAGACTGGGCAGATCATCCAGGTCGCGCACCGTGCCGTCGATGCGGGCACGCACAAAGCCCGCTCCCTGCAGCTGCTCAAAGACCTGGAGATGCTCGCCTTTACGATCGCGCACCACGGGTGCGAGGAGCATAAGCCTGCTGCCTTCCGGGAGTTCGAGAACGGCGTCCACCATCTGCGATACGGTCTGCGCCTGCAGATGTATCTTGTGCGTGGGACAGTGCGGCTTTCCGACGCGGGCGAACAGTAAGCGCAGGTAATCGTAGATTTCCGTGATCGTTCCGACCGTCGAGCGCGGATTGTGCGACGTGGACTTCTGCTCAATGGATATCGCCGGCGACAGTCCCTCAACGTGGTCGATATCCGGCTTTTCCATCATGCTGAGGAATTGCCGGGCGTAGGTGGACAGAGACTCGACATAGCGCCGCTGACCTTCGGCGTAGAGCGTGTCGAAGGCCAGGGACGACTTTCCAGACCCGGACAGTCCGGTAATCACCACGAGCTTGTCGCGGGGGATATCGAGGTCGATATCTCGCAGATTGTGCGTACGCGCACCGCGCAGTTGGATGCTGTCCATGAAGGATCCGTAGTGAGTGGGCAAAGCTCCCCAGTATACGGGGGAGGTTCGGGCACAAGCGCCCGAGATTTGTTACGGAGACCTGTCGCCCTCGGATGCGGGGAGGATAGGAAAAACTGCTACCATCGATGCGGTAGAAGGAAGTAGCACATTGCTCACCGAAAACCCCATGTCCGCTCTCGAGCGTCGCGTTGTGGCGACGCTCGCCCTGTTGTACAGCTTTCGTATGCTGGGTCTCTTCATGGCCCTGCCACTGCTTGCTCTATACGCGACCGACATGGCCGGAGCGTCGCCGGCGACCATTGGTATAGCGCTTGGAGCCTACGGCGCGACCCAGGCGCTGCTGCAGATACCCCTGGGCTGGTTGTCGGACCGGGTTGGCCGCAAACCGGTCATTCTCGGCGGGTTGCTGATCTTCGCCCTGGGGTCCGTGGTCGCCGCCCTGGCGGAGAGCGTTGCCGTTATCGCCGTGGGTCGGGCTCTGCAGGGCGCGGGAGCTATTTCCGGATCAGTGATGGCCCTGGCCGCTGATCTCACGCGCGATGAGCAGCGCACCAAGGCGATGACGGTGATCGGCATCAGCATCGGGCTGTCCTTTGCCCTGGCGCTTATCTTCGGTCCGCTGCTCGCCGCCTGGGGTGGCCTGCAGGCGGTGTTCTGGATGACGGCCTTTCTCGCGGTTTTCGGCATGGCCACGGTCGCCCTGGGCGTGCCAAAGGTGGCTGTCCGCCGCCACGAGGACGTGGGCGCCACACCCGCGATGATGGCTCCGGTGCTCCGCGACCCCATCCTGCAGCGGCTTAATGGCTCCGTTTTTCTGCTGCACTTCATGCTCACGGCTTCGTTTCTTGTGGTGCCGGCGGTGATCGAGGGAAGTCTGGCTGTGCCTCGTGAGGGCCACTGGAAGGTCTATCTTCCGGTCCTGATCCTTTCCCTCCTCGCGATGTATCCGCTGTTGCGCCTGTCGGAGCGCGCCGCTCGCCCGGTCTTGGCGCTGCGCCTGGGCGTTGTGCTCATGACTGCCGCCCTGGTGTTCCTGTTCCAGGCCTCCGCCTACCTTGTGTTGATGTGCGCCCTGGTGGCGTTCTTTGCCGCGGTGAATTTTCTTGAGGCAGCCCTCCCATCGATGGTCAGCAAGGCCGTCTTTGCCCACGGCAAGGGCACGGCCCTGGGCATCTATGCCACCTGTCAGTTCCTCGGCGCTTTCGTCGGAGGCACCGCCGGCGGTCTGATTTATGCCGCTGGCGGGCTGTCTGGACTTCTCTGGCTGATCGTTGCCGCGGCGCTGATCTGGATGTTCCTGATCTGGCATCTGGAGCCTCGCCAAAGTGCTCTCAAACCCGGTTTGGAGCCATCCTGAGCGCTTCCGCTGTCGCATTTAAAAGACCCGATTGCTATATTGACCGGCCCTTTTAAATTCTCGTGGAACGAACGCTATGGCCTCGCGCGGTGTAAACAAGGTGATTCTGGTGGGCAACCTGGGGGCCGATCCCGAGACCCGCTTCATGCCCTCCGGCGGATCTGTGACCAACGTTCGTCTGGCCACTTCCGAGACCTGGAAAGACAAGCAGACCGGACAGCCCCAGGAACGTACCGAGTGGCATCGCGTTGTGTTCTTTAATCGCCTCGCAGAAGTCGCGGGGGAATACCTTCGAAAGGGCTCGAAAGTCTACGTTGAAGGCTCCATTCGCACGCGCAAGTGGCAGGATCAGTCCGGCCAGGATCGTTACACCACAGAAATCGTCGGGAACGAGATGCAGATGCTCGACAGCCGCAACGCCATGGCCGGGGGTGCTCCTGGCGGTGACAGCATGGGAGCTTACGACTACCCCGAGGCCAGCGGCGCGGCCGCGCCGGCGCGGGCAGCCAGCCCTGCTCCCGCCGCTTCTCCTCCCGCCGGTTCTCCGCCCGCGCAGGACCCCTACGACGACGATATTCCGTTCTAAGCGGCGTTCCGGGGAACAGAGGCGCAGCGGAAAGTAGCGGGACATACCCGTGGACGTGTTGCTGGTCGGCTCCGATGTTCCTGCCGGGATTGCTCTTCAGGGCGCGTTTGCCCAATGGGGGCGTCACAACCCCATGTGCCTTACCGTGGCGGCGAGTCGCTGGCGCAGCGAGCGGCAGGCTAAGAAAGCGGCGCGTCGCGGCGAACCGGCTGTCGTAGTCGATTTGCGCGTTGCCAGCCTGTTGTCTGAACGACGCGAGCGCTGGACCGATACCGCGGCCGATGTCGCAGCCGATGTCGCAGCCGATGTCGCAGCCAAGGCCGCGGCCTCTACAGCAGCCAATGCCGCGCCTACGGAGACGCAGGGGCAGAGCCAGGGAGACAAGCCGACAGATCCTGCTTCCGAGCTGACCCGAACCCCGGGGGCTTCCGGAAACCGCGCCGGCAGGGGCGTTTCGCAGGCCGAGGTCATTCCCGAGGCGGATCTTGAGCGCGCGCACTGGCTGGCAAAGGCCTGCGAGCGCAGCGGCATCCGCTATGTCTTCCTGTCCAGCGACCTTGTCTTTTCCGGCACCTGGTCAGGCACAGCGGCGCGCGGGCTGCGTGAGACTGACGAACCCGATGCCCTGTCGGGCGCGGGTTACCAGCTCGCGGAGACGGAGCGACGGGTCATGCAGGCATCGCCCAGGGCCATCGTTCTGCGAACCGGTCCGATCTTCGCCCCGTCCTCGCCCAATTTGCTGACGCAGATCCTTGGCACCATGGCGGCCGGCGACCTCGCCAGCTTTGACGACCAGTCGGTTTTCTGCCCCGTCGCCTATATCGATCTTGCCCGAGTGGTCGCCGCGATCCTCGATCAGATCAGTGCCGGTGCGACGGCGTCCGGAGTTTTTCACTACGGCTCGGGTGATCGCACCACCGAATACGGATTTGCCGAGGCGACGCTGGCGGCGGCCAGCCAGTACGCCGATTGTGGAGATATCGTGCTCCAGGCGATCGAGGCGGACGCCCAGACAGTGAAGCGACAACATGTTCTCGACTGCTCGCGGCTGCGCGATGCTTTCGCGATCAAACAGGTTCCCTGGCGAGGATTTATCAACGCCACGGTCAAACAGTTCATCGAGGAAAGACAGTAAGCAGGCGGGCTATGACGGAAAGCAACTTGCCAGATAGCGTGGCGTTGGGGATCGCCGTCCTCACGGTCAGCGATACGCGCGGCGCTCATAACGACACCTCGGGCGACTATCTCGAAGAGGCGGCGCTGAGTGCGGGACACAGGCTCGCGGCGCGCGAGCTCGTGCGCGACGACGTCTATGCCATCCGAGCCGTTGTTTCCCGGTGGATTGCAGACGCCGATATCAATGCCGTCCTCATTACCGGGGGGACGGGCTTCGCCGGCCGCGATTCCACGCCGGAGGCCGTTACGCCACTCTTCGACAAGCAGGTGGAGGGTTTTGGTGAAGTGTTCCGGGCGCACTCGCTGGCGGAGATCGGCAGCTCTACAATCCAGTCCCGGGCCGTGGCGGGCCTGGCCAACCGTACGGTGATCTTCTGCATGCCCGGCTCCACGGGTGCGTGCCGCACCGCATGGGAGGGCGTGATTCGCGACCAGCTCGACGTTAAGCACCGACCCTGTAACTTCGTCGGCGTGCTTCTGGGTCCCGCGCCCGCGTGACCCGCCCGCCGCTGCATCCTCTGCCGGATGCCCTCCGGCTCCTGTTGCAGGGCGTCGGCCCCCGAGGCGGCTTGGAGCGCGTTCCTCTCGCCGAAGCATGCGGGCGAGTGCTTGCGTCCGATCAGCTCAGCGTTTTGGATCTGCCCCCCTGGGACAACAGTGCGATGGACGGCTACGCCGTCAATCACGCCGATGCGGGACGGCGGCTGCCCGTGACACTGCGAATCGCCGCGGGCGATCCGCCAGGACAGCTGGGGGAAAGCGCCGCCGCTCGGATCTTCACCGGCGCACCGTTGCCCAGCGGCGCCGATGCCGTGCTTATGCAGGAAGACGCTCGCTTCGAAGGTGATGAGATCCGTGTTTCCGATGACGTCCGTGCCGGTCAGCATGTGCGGCGGCGGGGTGAGGAATGCCAGGTCGGCGAGCGGATTCTCGCCGCCGGTCGACGTCTGCGTCCCCAGGATATCGGTATGCTCGCCGCCCAGGGCTTCGCGGAGGTCGATGTGAAACCGCAGCTACGCGTTGCCCTGCTCAGTACCGGGAGCGAGCTTGTGGAACCCGGGACCGCGGCACCGGAGCCGGGCATGATCTACAACAGCAACCGACCCATGCTCCTTGCTCTCCTGCGCGCGCTCGGATGCGCGGCCGTCGACATGGGTAATGTTCAGGACAGCGCCGAGGCGACCCGAGCTGCTCTTAAAGAGGCCGCGGCGAGCAGCGATCTGATCATTAGCACGGGAGGTGTTTCCGTTGGTGAGGAAGATCACGTCCGCAGTGCCGTGGACGCACTCGGCGAATTGACGCTGTGGCGTATCGCGGTGAAGCCAGGAAAGCCCTTCGCCCACGGCCGGGTGGGGCACTGCCCGTTTATCGGCCTGCCGGGCAACCCGGCCTCGGCGTTCGTTACTTTTCTGCTCCTTGCCCGCCCGTGGATCGAGCGACGTCAGGGGCGCAGCGAATCACGCCGTCTGCGTTTCACCGCCCGGGCCGACTTCAGTCGCGACGGATCGGCCCGACGCGAGGAATACCTTCGGGTGGTTCTGGAATCCCAGCCGGGAGCGGCGGGGGGCATCGAATTCGCCCGGAAAGCGGATACTTCCAGTAACGCGTCTCGGGGCGAAACGGGGGATCGAGCGCTCTGGGCGACGCCGTTCCGGAATCAGAGTTCGGGCATTCTCCGCTCCGTCAGTGCCGCCGACGCCCTGGCCTGCGTGCCTGCCGGTCGACCTGTGAAGCAGGGCGATGAGGTCGAAGTACTGCCTCTCGATCAACTCCTCAGCTGAGTGCCTGGAATACCAGGGACGCGTTGGTGCCGCCAAAACCAAAGCTGTTGGACATGACGCGTGTGAGCTGCTGATCGTCGAGGCGCTCGCGGGCGATCGGCATGCCCTCAGCTTCGGGATCAAGGTTTTCGATGTTCGCCGAGGCAGCTACAAAACCTTCCTGCTGCATGAGGAGGGAGTATATCGCCTCCTGAACGCCGGCCGCGCCAAGCGAATGGCCCGTAAGCGACTTGGTCGATCCGATGAAAGGCGTTGTGTCGTTACTGCCAAACACCTCGCGGACGGCGTTGAGTTCCTTGATGTCGCCCACCGGCGTGCTTGTGCCATGGGCATTGATGTAGTCGATCGGACCGTCTACGGTCTTCAGGGCCTGGCGCATGCAGCGGACAGCCCCTTCGCCAGAGGGGGCGACCATGTCGTGGCCGTCGGACGTCGCGCCATACCCGACCAGTTCAGCGTAAATCTTTGCTCCTCGGGCCTCGGCGACCTCGAGTGCCTCCAGCACCAGCATGCCCCCGCCACCGGCGATAACGAAGCCGTCGCGACCGGCGTCGTAGGCGCGTGACGCGCGTTCTGGCGTGTCGTTATAGCGCGTGGACAAAGCCCCCATGGCGTCAAAAAGGGAGCTCATGCTCCAGTGCAGTTCTTCGCCGCCGCCGGCGAAGACCCGATCCTGTTTACCAAGCTGAATTTGCTCCATGGCGTTACCAATGCAATGGGCACTGGTCGAACACGCCGAGGAAATCGAATAGTTGAGCCCCCGGATACGAAATGGCGTCGCGAGGCAGGCCGATACGGTGCTGCCCATGGTCTGGGTTACGCGGTAGGGCCCCACGCGGCGCAGGCCCCGCTCGCGAAGCGTGTCCGTCGCCGCGGTCTGACTCGCCGAGGAGGCGCCGCCGGAGCCGGCGATGATACCCGTGGCTTCGTTGGAAACCTCGTGCGCTTCCAGCCCCGCATCATCGATTGCCTGTTGCATGGCAATGAAGGTAAACGCCGCCGCGTCCGCCATGAATCGCAGTGCTTTGCGTTCAATGTGCTCACTGGCATCTATGGTAGGGATACCCGCCACGTGAGAGCGCATACCGGCTTCGACCTGTTCTGGATTCAGGCGGATCCCCGAGCGCCCCTCGCGCAGCGAGTTGGCGACCGTGGCGGCGTCGTTGCCGAGGCAGGACACAATGCCAAGACCCGTGACGACAACCCGTCTCGTCATGGCTCAAAAACTCTCCGGTGATTGAAAAAGGCCAACGCGAAGATCCTTGGCATTGTAGATATCTTTCCCGTCGACGCTGACGGTTCCGTCGGCGATCCCCATAATCAGTTTCCGCTCGATAACCCGTTTCACGTCTATGGTATAGCTCACCTTCTGCGCGGAAGGCAGTATCTGGCCCGAAAACTTGACCTCGCCGGCACCGAGCGCCCGGCCGCGACCGGGATTGCCACGCCAACCGAGGAAGAAGCCCACCAGTTGCCACATGGCGTCCAGGCCAAGACAGCCCGGCATGACCGGATCGCCCGGGAAGTGGCAGTCGAAGAACCACAGCTGGGGATTGATATCCAATTCGGCGCAGATTTCGCCCTTGCCATACGCGCCACCCTCAGAACTGATATGCGTGATCCTGTCCGCCATGAGCATGTTTCCGACGGGAAGCTGTGCGTTTCCAGGGCCAAATAGCTCCCCCATGCCGCAGGCGATCAGTTCGTCGCGGTCGTAGCTGTGCTGGGGCGTATGCATTTCTGAAGTGCTTTGCATCATGACTCGTTGTTGCGATTAGTAGCGAATTCTTGCGCGTTGTTGCGAACTGAGCGTCCGATTGTTCTCACTGGTGCCTGGGTTGTCCCGATACTAGCCCGCAAGCAGTTCGAGGCGATCTTGAAGTTATCTCGAAGTTATCTCTAAGCTCTATCCAAGCCATCTCGAAATTATCCCGAATTTATGTCGAATTTGTCTCGGAGCTATCCAGGCTGTCCTGGCGTCAGCCAACCCGAAATCAACTCAATACGCTGGGACGGGTCTGAGCGGCGCTGGTCGTCTTTGAAAAACTGCGTACACCAGCGAAGCCAGGCAACTGTCGGCAGGGCTTCCCGTGGGGCGTGTGCGTAAGCGGGACCGGCCGCCAGGGCGACGGTTTCCCACGGCGAATGTGATGGGATTGGCGTTTGAGGCGACACAGCGGAAAATGCCCGCTGCGTTCCCTTGCCGAAAATGCTCAAAGCTTTACGCTCATCCCTCGGAACCTCCGGGCGGGCGCTAGTGTAATGGATGCGTGGCTTCAGTTCATCCACTGCTCCTTTAAAGCAGCGCCCCCGACGGAGGTCCCGATTGATTGTAACCCGCGGTGCATTACCATGGATTTTGCCGAGCTGACCCGCACGGTGGCGGAAGCTGAAACGTGGCCATCGCTGGCGCAGGACAGGTGGGGCAAGCGCGCATCCCAGGCACTGGAACAATTTCTATGTTAATACCCGTTTTACTCTCCGGCGGAGTCGGCAGTCGCCTCTGGCCCGTTTCCCGTGAGGCGCATCCGAAGCAGTTTCTGGCCCTGGCGAGCGAGCTCTCGATGCTGCAGGAGACGCTGGCGCGTACCGACGGCCTCGATACCGCCGCTCCCATGGTGATCTGTAACGAAGAACATCGTTTCATGGTTGCGGAGCAACTGCGACATCTGAACATCGAGTCCTCGGCGATCATCCTGGAGCCGGAAGGGCGCAACACCGCGCCGGCGGTCGCGCTCGCGGCGCTGAAGGCGGTGGCCGACGATCCCGAGGCGCTACTGCTGATTCTCCCCGCCGATCACGTGATCCGCGAGCCCCAGGCCTTCGTGAAAGGTGTCCGGCTTGCCGAAGGAGTGGCGAAGGCGGGCAGGCTGATGACCTTTGGCATTGTTCCCGACGCCCCCGAGACCGGTTACGGCTACTTGCACCGGGGTGAGCAGCTCGAAGACGACGTGCACCTTCTCGCCAGTTTCGTCGAGAAACCCGACGCCCAGACAGCGCAAAGTTACCTGGACAGCGGTGAATACTTCTGGAACAGCGGCATGTTCCTGCTCCCGGCGTCCCTGTATCTGGCCGAACTTAAGGACCACGCTCCCAAGATCCATAAGGCCTGTGAAGCCGCGATGGCTGACGCGGTTGTCGATCTGGACTTTCTCAGGCCGGCTAAGGATGCGTTCCTTGCCTGTCCCTCGGATAGCATCGATTACGCCGTGATGGAGAACACGGAGCTCGGTGCCATGCTGCCGCTGGACTGCGGCTGGAGTGACGTCGGTGCCTGGTCCACGCTATGGCAGGTCACGGATCGCGATGCCGATGGGAACGTGGCGCTCGGGGACGTCATGCTCGAAGGCTGCACCGACAGCTATGTGCGCAGTGAATCGCGCCTCGTGGCGGCAACCGGGGTGGAAAACCTGATTATTGTAGAAACCGCTGATGCGGTGCTCATTGCCGATCGGGACACGGTGCAGAACGTCAAGTCCATCGTTAACCGTCTCAAGGCCGAGGGCCGCTCGGAGGCCTCCCTGCATCAGCGAGTGTATCGACCCTGGGGCAGCTACGAATCCCTCATTGAAAGTGATCGTTTCCAGGTCAAACGCATCATCGTAAATCCAGGACACACGCTGTCGCTGCAAATGCATCATCACCGCGCCGAGCACTGGATTGTGGTGCACGGCACGGCGGAGGTCACCTGCGAGGATCGGGTGTTTACCATGTCCGAGGACCAGTCGACCTATATTCCGCTCGGGCATAAGCACCGCCTTGCGAATCCGGGGAAGATTCCGCTCGAATTGATCGAAGTACAGTCCGGCGCCTACCTCGGGGAAGACGATATTGTCCGCTTTCAGGATGTCTACGGACGCAGCAGTTAGCCCGGGTCCCAACCCAGGGCCGTTCGCCCGGGCACCGATATAAAGGCGACGCGTCGCTGCCGGCTGGTCGCGAACGAGTGAGGTCGAGATAGGTCGAGATAGGTCGAGATAGGATCAGGGTGCGCTCAAGGCGTGCCCGTAGCGATGCACAACAACAGTTTGAATGGAAAGGGATCGGCAATGAGCAGCCAGACGTCTGAAGCAACTATCACAAAGTGCATGTTTCCCGTGGCGGGCTACGGTACGCGTTTTCTGCCCGCTACCAAGAGTATGCCCAAGGAAATGCTGCCCATCGTGAACAAGCCGCTGGTTCAGTACGGCGTGGAGGAGGCGATCCAGGCCGGTATGACGACCTGCGCTCTGGTGACGGGCCGTGGAAAGCGCGCCATCGCTGACCATTTCGATATCAGCTACGAGCTGGAGCACCAGATCGCCGGCAGCTCAAAGGAGACCTACCTGGACGGTATCCGCCATGTCCTCGATAAGGGCGTGTTCACGATGGTTCGCCAGCGTGAGATGAAGGGGCTGGGACACGCGATCCTGACCGGGGAAACGCTCACGGGTCACGAGCCCTTCGGGGTCGTCCTTTCCGATGACCTGTGCCTCAACGAGGACGGTCCCGGTGTGCTGGCGCAGATGGCCGAGCTTTATCGTCAGTTCCGCTGTTCCATCGTCGCAATCATGGAGGTGCCCCAGGATCAGGTGAACAAGTACGGCGTGATTGCCGGAGAGTCGCTCAAGGAAGGCATATATCGTGTGGAGAAAATGGTCGAGAAGCCGGATCCGGCCGACGCGCCCTCGAATCTGGCAATCATCGGGCGCTACATCCTGACCCCCGACATCTTCGACATCATTCGGGACACGCCACCGGGTGCCAACGGTGAGGTTCAGCTCACCGATGCACTTCAAACGCAGGCCGAACGCGGTTGCGTGATGGCCTACAAATTCAAGGGGCGTCGCTTCGACTGCGGGAGCGTACCGGGCTTCGTCGAGGCAACGGATTACGTCTACAAGAACGTGTACAACCGCGAGGGTGGAAACTCGGCATGAAGTCCATCGACTGCTTCAAGGCCTACGACGTTCGCGGGCGCGTTCCGGACCAGCTCAACGAGGACGTCGCGCGGCGCATCGGTCGAGCCTTCGCGGATGTCATCGGGGCGAAGCGTGTGGTCGTCGGTCACGACATACGCTTGAGCAGCCCTTCGATGAAAGCGGCGCTGATCGCCGGCCTTCGCGAGCAGGGAGTTGATGTTTTCGACATCGGTCTGTGTGGCACCGAGGAAATCTACTTCGCCACCAGTCACGCAAAGATGGATGGCGGTATCGCCGTCACGGCCAGTCACAACCCGAAAGACTACAACGGCATGAAGTTTGTGCGGGAGGAGTCAAAGCCCATCTCCGGTGACACGGGCCTGTTCGATATCAAGGCCCGGGCCGAGGAGGACGACTTCGTCGCCGCGGCCGAAGAAGGCGCGTTGCAGAGCCTGGATACGGCCGATGCCTACGTGGCACACCTGTTGTCCTACGTGGATGTCGCTTCGCTGAAGCCCATGACCATCGTCGTCGACGCAGGCAACGGCGGTGCCGGGCGCGTGATCGACCTTCTCGAACCACATCTGCCGTTCCGCTTTATCAAGCTTCACCACGAGCCCGACGGCAACTTCCCCAACGGCGTCCCGAATCCGCTACTTGAGGAAAACCGCGGTCCGACCATCGCGGCGGTGCGCGAACACAACGCGGACCTGGGCATCGCCTGGGACGGAGACTTCGACCGCTGCTTCTTTTTCGACGCCGAGGGCCGCTTCGTGGAGGGCTACTACGTGGTCGGTCTGCTGGCCGAGGCCTTCCTGAAGCGCCATCACGGGGCGCGCGTGGTGCACGATCCGCGGCTGACATGGAATACTCAGGCAATCGTCGAGGCGCGTGGCGGAACGGCCGTCCAGAGCAAGACCGGACACGCCTTCATCAAGGAACGCATGCGTCTCGAGAACGCCGTTTACGGTGGCGAGATGAGCGCCCACCACTACTTCCGGGACTTTGCCTACTGCGACAGCGGCATGATCCCCTGGCTTCTGGTCGCCGGGCTGATCAGTGAGCGCGGTATGTCCCTGGCGGAGCTCGTGGAAGAGCGTATGCAGGCCTTCCCCTGCAGCGGCGAGATCAACCGCTCCATCGAGGATCCGGAAGCGGTGCTCGAGCGCGTTACGGAGCGCTACGCCGATGAGGCCGACAGCATCGAACACGTGGACGGTCTCAGCATGGCATTCAGGGACTGGCGCTTCAATTTACGGCGTTCGAACACCGAGCCGGTGGTGCGTCTCAACGTCGAAAGTCGGGATGATGGTGAGCTGATGCAGCGCCGCACCCAGGAGCTTTTGCAGCTTATAGACGCCTGATTGCGTTGTCGGCGCTCGTGTTGAGGGGACTCGGGTTCTGGAGACCTTTATCAGGTACGCCGCTCAACGGCGAGCTCGGCCAGCTCCGCAAGAGCGCCCCGAGCATCCGAGTCAGGTAGCGAGGAGAGCGCCTCCAGCGCTTCGTCGCGGCGCGCGAACGCGATATCCCTTGTATAGGTGAGACTGCCGCAGGCCTGCGCCGCCGCCACGACCTCGGCAAAGTCGTCCCGGCGCTTCTCCTCGATCGCGCTGCGTACCAGCTGAGCCTGCCCCGGCGAACCGTTTCGCATCACGTGGATCAGCGGCAGCGTCGGCTTTCCCTCCGCGAGGTCGTCTCCCACATTCTTGCCCGTTTCCTCGGGGTCACCCTCGTAGTCGAGAACGTCGTCGATGAGCTGGAAAGCAATACCGAGGCAGCGGCCGTAGCGCCCAAGTTGCGCGACAAGCGCGTCATCCGCGCCGCTCAAAAGGGCAGAGCCCTCACAGGCAGCGGCGAAGAGGGCCGCCGTCTTGCGATTGATGACGTCAAAGTACTGGTCTTCGGTTGTCGCCGCATCGCCGGCGCGGATGAGCTGCAGGACTTCTCCCGCCGCTATGGTGTTGGTGGTGTCGGCCATCATGCGCAGCAGAGGATGGTTGTCGAGAGATACCATGAGCTGGAAGGCCCGGGTATACAGAAAGTCACCGACGAGAACGCTGGGAGCGTTGCCAAACTGGCTGTTCGCGGTGGGGCGCCCCCGGCGCAGCTCAGACACATCGACCACGTCATCGTGAAGTAAGGTGGCGGTGTGAATGAACTCCACTACGGCGGCAAATTTCACCTGCTTCGGCCCACTTGCCGCCAGTGCCTTTGCCGCAAGCAGCACTAGCATCGGTCGCAGGCGCTTGCCGCCCGCCTCCACGATGTAGTGCCCCACGTTTTCAACCATGGCGACATCGGATTCGAGCTGTTCGACGATGACGCTGTTGACGTCGTCCATCTCGCTGCTGACGACAGAGCGGACCTGCTGCATGCGAAGGGGTGCCGAAAAATAGACGCGGCGCATCCTAGGTTGGCCCCCGGGGGGTGTCAAGCCAACTATCAACGAGGCCTTGAGTGTAGGTCGGGCTTCTCCTATAATCGCGCGCCGCTTTGGAGGCGACGCTTCCCCTGTCTTTTTGGAGGGAATCTGAGACGCCACCGGGGCCGAGTCCTCCCCTCAGATGCTGCAACGAAGCGACGCCCGGAACCGGACGGTTTTCGTGGCGGTTGGAGAGCCAGGACTCTCGTTCACCCCCAGGGGTGAGATTTGTGCCCGTCCCTGCCCACTGCAATAAGCGCAGTGTTGCCTGCGAGACAAGAACTCGCAACGCCGTAACGGACTGCGGGAGGGCTAACAAAGATCGAGGAGAACGCGATGTACGCGGTAATCGAAAGCGGTGGTAAGCAACACCGCGTAACGGAAGGCGAGTCGTTGCGCCTTGAGAAACTGGATGCGGCCACTGGCGACACGATCGAGTTCGATCGTGTGCTTATGGTCGGCGGTGACGATGTCAAAGTTGGAGCCCCGCTTGTCGATGGCGCCAAGGTCACGGCCGAAGTCGTCGATCACGGTCGTCATGCCAAGGTGAAGATCGTCAAGTTCAATCGTCGCAAGCACTACCGCAAGGAGACGGGACACCGTCAGTGGTATACGGAAGTGCGCATTACCGGCATCAGCGCCTGAGGAGACCGAGGCAATGGCACACAAGAAAGCAGGCGGCAGCACCCGCAACGGCCGCGATTCCGAAAGCAAACGCCTGGGCGTCAAGCGCTTTGGAGGCCAGGCTGTACAGGCCGGCACGATCATCGTCCGGCAGCGCGGCACGCGTATCCACGCGGGCGAGAACGTGCGCGTTGGTCGCGATCACACGCTGTTTGCCACGGTAGACGGCAAAGTCGAATTCGTCACCCGCGGCGACAAGAATCGCAAGTACGTTCGCGTAGTCGGAGCCTGAGAGACGGCTCCTTGCGGCGCGCGGCTTTCGCCGTTCATCGCTGTTCAGCGCTTTCTGCGTCTGGACGCGTGGTGCGCACAGCGGTAGCGGACCGGGTTCCGGTTCACACTGCGAGCGACAGCAATAAATGGTATTCGCCCCTCTAGAGCTTGGTTGAGAGGCGCGCGCCGTTATACGGCACACCTCGACACAGGCAAGCTGCCACTTCAGGCACAATCGTGGCGCCGTTTCGGACGCGACGCCGTGGTGCCGACCCCCTAGACTCTCATCATGAAATTCGTCGATGAAGCCAGCATTCGCGTCTTCGCCGGAAAGGGCGGCAACGGCTGTCTGAGCTTTCGGCGTGAGAAATTCGTGGCCCGCGGTGGACCTGACGGCGGCGACGGCGGCGATGGCGGAAGCGTGTACCTGGTCGCCGATTCCGCGCTCAATACCATGGTCGACTTTCGCTACCAGCGCAGCTATCGCGCCGCGAGTGGTGAAGCTGGGCGCGGTCGAAACTGCACCGGCGCCAGCGGCGACGACCTGGACCTTGCCGTGCCCGTGGGCACCACGGTAATTGATGATGACAGCGGTGAGACCCTCGGCGAACTGCTCAGCGACGGGGCCCGACTGCTTGTAGCCCAGGGTGGTTTTCACGGGCTGGGCAACACGCGCTTCAAGTCATCCACCAACCGCGCTCCGCGCCAGACCACGCCCGGCAGCGAGGGAGAGGAGCGATCCCTGCGCCTCGAGCTCAACGTGCTCGCCGACGTTGGCCTCCTCGGCCTTCCCAATGCCGGGAAATCGACGCTTATCCGCGCCGTATCCGCGGCCCGGCCCCGTGTGGCCGACTACCCCTTCACAACCCTTGTACCGCAGCTTGGTGTGGTGCGGGTGGATCCGCTGCGAAGCTTCGTGGTCGCGGATGTTCCCGGCCTTATTGAAGGCGCCTCCGAGGGCGCGGGTCTGGGGGTTCGTTTTCTGAAGCACCTGACGCGAACCCGGGTTCTCCTGCATCTGGTCGATATCGCTCCCCCCGACGGCAGTGACCCCGCGGCCGCCGCGGCGGCCATCGCGGGTGAACTCGAGCGCTTCAGTCCCACCCTGGCCACGCGGGAACGCTGGCTGGTGCTCAACAAGACCGATCTCGTCGCCGAGGACGAACTGGCCCGGATCCGCGCATCGATCGTAGAGGCGTTGCACTGGACCGGACCCGTGTTTGAAGTGTCCGCCATTGCCGGGGCGGGTGTTGACCGTCTCTGTGCCGATGCCATGACCTATCTCGAGGCCCGACGCGAGGCGGAGACCGCCGATCCCGCGCTGATCGAGGCCGAGCGGGAGATGCAGCGCGCGATGCAGAGCGAGGCCCGCGCCCGCAGTGACGCCCTGCGTGCCCGGCGCCGGGAAGAGCGCCGCAAGCACCGCGACGACGATGATGACGATTTCGACGTCGAGGTGGAGTACGTGCCGTGAGTGAGGGACAGCGTCCCTGGTTGACCTCAGCACGGCGCTGGGTCGTCAAAGTTGGCAGCGCACTGCTTACCGATGATGGTCGCGGGATCGACGAGGGGGTCATCCGGGGACTGGTCGACGAACTCGCTGGGCTTGTTCGCGCCGGAAACGAAGTGCTGCTGGTGAGTAGTGGCGCCGTCGCGGCGGGCGTTCTCCGGCTGGGCTCGACCCGGCGCCCCACGGAGCTGCACGACCTGCAGGCGGCGGCCGCCGTGGGCCAGTCCGCCCTTCTGCGGCGCTATGAAGAAGCCTTTGCCGCTCACGATCTGTTGACGGCGCAGATACTCCTGGGCCATGACGATGTCGTGGCCCGGGACCGTTACCTCAATGCCCGGGCCACGCTGAATACCCTGATCAAGCAAGGCGTTGTACCGGTCGTGAACGAGAACGACACGGTCGTGACCGATGAGATCCGCTTCGGGGACAACGATACGCTGGCGGCACTCGTCGCGAATCTCGTCGATGCCGATGTACTTGTGCTGCTGACGGACCAGGTCGGCCTCTTCGATGCGGATCCCAGGCACAACGAAGGCGCGTCCCTGATCGTTCATACGCGAGCGGACGATCCTTCCCTCGATTCGAGCGTCGGGGAGGGTGGCGTGCTGGGCCGCGGCGGTATGGTGACCAAGCTTCGCGCCGCGCGTCTTGCCGCACGTTCGGGAACAGAGACGATTATCGCGAGCGGACGTGAAGATTCTGTGCTTGCGCGGCTGGCGGCCGGTGAGCAGTTGGGCACATGGCTTGAAAGCGGCAGCGCGCCGCAGAGTGCGCGACGGCAGTGGCTCGCGAGTCTGGTGACCACGCGGGGAGAACTGGTGATCGACGACGGCGCCGTTGCGGTTTTGCGCGACAGCGGCCGCAGCCTGCTTCCTGTAGGTGTGAGCGCCGTTCGAGGGGAGTTCCGGCGTGGCGACGTGGTTGTGTGCCGGGATCGGCACGGGGTGGACGTAGCCCGGGGACTGAGCAACTACGACGCCGTGGAGGTGCGCTCGATCCTGGGCTGCAGCTCGAGGCAGATAGCGGAACGTCTGGGCTATGGTGGCGAAGCGGAGGTGGTACACCGCGACAACATGGTACTGCTCTAACAGAACACCCCGATCGCAACACTCGACCTGCGCCCTACCGTGGACGCTGTGCCCTAACGCTGACACTGCGCCCCAGCTAGGACATGGACGCCACGGGCGGGGCTAGGCCGCGTCAGGCAGCGGAGCGGGTCTTGTGAGCCTCGGCCTGGTCGGCGGCATTGGTCGCCGGACGGTCGTCGTGTTTCAGCCAGGGTGCCAGACGCTGCGCGCAAAGGTCGGCGAGAAAATCCAGGTGCGTCGGCGTGGCGTTCAGACAGGGGATGTACTCGTAGCGCTCGCCACCGGCTTCGAGAAAGTAGTCCCGGTTTTCTTCACCGATTTCTTCGATGGTTTCGAGGCAGTCGGCGGAAAAACCCGGACAAACAACCTGGACCGAACGCACACCGTCGCCGGCCAGCTGGCGGAGGGTCTCGTCGGTATAGGGCTTTAGCCACTCCTCGCGGCCGAAGCGCGACTGAAAGCTGGTGATGTACTCACCGTCGCCAAGGCCGAGTTCAGCGGCGACCAGGCGCGTCGTTTTCATACACTGACAGTGGTAGGGGTCGCCCTCATCGAGGTAGCGCCGCGGTTCGCCGTGGTAGGAAAAAAGCAGCCGCTCTCCGCGACCGTGCGCGGCCCAGTGATCGCGGATGCTGGCCGCCACGGCGGAGATGTAGCCTGGCTGATCGTGGTAGCTCGCAATGAATTGGAACTCCGGGAGCCAGCGACGTTTGCGGAAGTCTTCGGCCACCGCGTCGAAGGTGGAGCCCCCGGTAGGGCCGCTGTACTGAGGGTAGAGTGGGAGTACGAGCAGCTGTCGGGCGCCGCGGTGCGTCAGGCGCTGAATGCCCTCGGCAATGGACGGGTTGCCGTAGCGCATGGCGAACTCGACGACTACCCGCTCACCGAACTGTTCCCGCAGGCGCTCCTGGATGCCCGCCGCCTGGGCGCGGGTGTGGATGAGCAGGGGTGAGCCCTCGTCTGTCCATACCGTGCGATAGGCCTCGGCGGAGCGGGCGGGGCGAACGTTGAGGATGATGCCGTTGAGAATGAGCCACCAGAGAAGCCGGGGAACCTCGACGACCCGGGGATCGGACAGGAACTGCTTCAGATAGGGGCGCAAGGCTTCCTTGCTCGGCGCTTCGGGCGTGCCAAGATTAGTAACCAGCACGCCGATGCGTGGCGTTTGGTCATGATCAAAATCCGGGCTGCCGCGATACTTCATGCCGCCTTAGATTCCTCTGCGCGATGACTTGCGAGGCGCGCATTGTAAACCTCGACGCACGTTTTCGGGTACGCGGAGTCTCCGCGACGGATCGCTCTGGGGACGCAAGTCGTATTCATGGGACTTCTTACGTCAACGGCCTGTCGCCGGATTCCATGAGGCCTGGGCCGTTTCGGCCGTCATCGCACGGTAATTATTGCGCTTTATGGTCTGGCGCCCGCAACAGGAGGCCTCATCATGTACAGCCGACGAAAAATGCTTCGCCGCAGCCTCTCTTTGGCAGCGACTGCGTACGTTTCCACACGCCTGAGCGGCTGTGCTCTGGGCACAGACACCGCTGCTCTCTCCGCGGTTGAGTTCAGTCACGGCGTGGCCAGTGGTGACCCGGAAGACGATGCTGTACTGCTGTGGACCAGGGCTGTGCCGGAGCTGAACGCCGCTAACGCCGAGATCGGCTGGGAAGTGGCTTCCGACCCGCAGTTCGACCGCGTCCTGCGCAGCGGGCGCAGCAGCACGTCTGCCTCGCGGGACTTTACGGTCAAGGTCGACGTGCGGGAACTTACTCCGGGCTCGACCTTCTACTACCGTTTCGTTGGTGTGAACGGCTCAAGTCCGATTGGCCGGGCTCGCACGTTGCCCAGCGGCGAGCTGGAAGAACTTCGGCTTGCGGTGTTTTCCTGTTCCAACTATCCGGCGGGTTATTTTCACGCCTATGCGAATGCCGCGAAGCGCGCGGACATCGACGCCTTCGTACATCTGGGCGACTATTATTACGAGTACGGCTCCGGAGGCTACGCGACGGAGCGCGCTGGCCAGCTGGGCCGCGAGCTGTCCCCGGACAACAGCGGTGAGCTGTACACCCTCGATGATTACAGGCGTCGCTACGCACTCTACCGCAGCGATACCGACCTGCAGGCTCTTCACGCGGCCGCACCCATGCTCGCGGTGTGGGACGATCACGAGATAGCCAATGACACCTGGCGCGACGGGGCGGAGAATCACAGTGCGGATGAGGGCGACTTCGGCGCGCGCCGGGCCGCTGCGGTCCAGGCTTACTTCGAGTGGATGCCCCTCCGTCCTATCGTCCCCGATTCCGAAGGACGCATTTACCGCAGTTTCACCTTCGGGGATCTCGTCGACCTGCATATGCTCGACACGCGGCTCACCGGCCGCGACAAGCAGCTTGCGTACGGCGAATTCTTCGACGAAGAAAGCGGGATGATCAATGCCTCGGCCTTTGCGCAGGCCCTTGGCGCACCTGATCGCAGTCTCCTGGGCGACGAACAGCGAACCTGGCTTTACGGGGCCCTGGAAGCCTCCGAAGCACGCTGGCAGGTGCTCGGCCAGCAGGTGCTCATGGCACGCATGACCCTGCCAGCGCCTATGTTGAGTCAGCTATTTGCAGGTAACGGCCTGGAGGCAACGGCGCCCCTCATGGAAGAACTTCTCGCCGACAAGGCTGGGCTCGCAGCGGGCGAGGCCTTGTCTGAAGAACGGAGGCGGCGGCTGGCGACGGTGCTGCCCTACAATCTCGACGCCTGGGATGGTTACCCGGCGGAGCGCGAGCGTCTCTATGCGGTCGCCGGTCGTCTCGAAAAGGAGTTGATTGTGCTGGCCGGCGATACGCACAACGCCTGGTACAGCGAGCTTCGCGATGGTGGCGGTCGCCGCGTGGGCGCCGAACTCGCCACAAGCAGCGTCAGCTCACCGGGCATGGAGTCGTACCTGAGTCTCGATGACTCCTCGGCCCGTATGCTTGAGCGGGCCATGGTCGGGCTGATCGACGAGCTTCGTTACTGCGATCTCAAGCGTCGCGGCTACCTTGAGGTGAGCTTTCGTCACAGCGGCTGTAGCGCGCGCTGGCATTTACTCGACAGCGTGACCGAGCGGCGCGTCAGCGTGGAGAGCAAGGAGCTTCAGATCCGGGCCTGAGCCCGGACTCTGGCTCCCGCGGACTTCAGGGATTGAAGTAGTAGTCGAACTGAAGACCGTAGAAACGCGGTGGTCCGGCAACGAAGGTCGGGTTTCCGAAGGACCCGCCGGTGTTTCCGGCGTCCACGAGATACTCCTCGTCGAGCAGGTTCGTGGCGAAGGCCTCAACGCGCCAGCCCTGATTCTCGTTTTCCACGCCAAGGCGCAGGTTGAGGAGCCCATAGGCGTCTTCGGCAATGTCCAGGCCCGCGATGGGCGCGTTCTCCGGCTCGAAGAAGACGTCGCTGCGATAGCTGTATACGAGCGAGCCGGTCAGCGCCAGGGAACCGCTGAGCGACTGCAGGTAGCGAAGTCCGGTGCTGGCGGTCCACTCCGGCTGCAGGCGGAAGCGATTTCCCGCGAGGTTGCCATTGCTGCTGTCGTCGTCGATCTCGGCGTCGATGTAGGCGACATTGGCAAAGATGTCCCAGGAGTCGCCGAGCAGGGCCCGCACGTCGGCTTCCACGCCGATGTTCGTTGCCGAACCGGCATTCGCGGTAAAGAAGTTGCCCGCGTCATCCTGGAGCGTTACCTGGAAGTCCGAGTAATCCTGGTAGAACAGGGACGCGCTGTAGCTTAGCCGTCCACCGGCGCGGCTGCCTTTTATGCCAGCCTCGTAGTTCCATACCACCTCTGCCGGTACTTCAGTCACGTCCGCGACAACCTGACCCTCTTCGTCGATCGTTGAAGCCACTTCTATAACGTCTGAGCGCCGTCCTTTTGAAACCGTGGCGTAGACGTTCGTTGTGTCGTTAAGCGCGTACATGACGTTAAAGCGCGGCAGGAAGTCGTCGAAATCGTCACTCGCCTCGAGGATCTGTCCGCCCGTGCTCACCACCGGAAGAAGCGGTGCCTGGATGAGCACGGAATCTGGAGAAACAGAGCTGAATCCGCTCGTTCGATCCTCGCGCACGTAACGCAAGCCCACCGTGGCCTCTAGGCGGTCAGTGAAGCGCCAGCTAGCATCGGCAAAGACCGACACGATCTCGTTTTCGCCGTAGTTGGCGAAGCTGCTCGCATACGGGAGCAGATCAACTCCCAGGCCGAGGCCCGGCGTTAGGACATTGACGCTGCCATCATCGTTGATGCAGGGAAGTCCGCTACCCAGGGCTCCAAGGCAGTTGAGATAGATCGACTCCTCCGTGGAGAAGGGCACGTTCTGGCTGCCGTCCTCCTCAAAGTAGTTTGCGCCGAGGATGTAGGTCAGTTTGTCACCCTCACCCACTAGGCGGAATTCTTGGCTGAACTGATCCCCTTCCGCGTCCTCGGCGAACTCCAGGAACCACGCCTGCGTCCCGTCCGCATCGAAGACCTCGAGCGACTCGAAGCTGCGACCGGCCGTGATGGAAGTGAAGCTCAGACGGTCGTTGATCTGCCATTCGATGCGCAGATTGATGTCCTCCACTTCGCGTTCGATGCCGAGCTGCGCGGCACCCAGCGCGTCCGCGGAAAGCGGGGAGCCGGACATCTCCACAAAGCTGTAGGGACTCGTATCCCCGCCCGTGGGCGCGAAGCGTCCATTCTTGAATGATGTACCGGAATCGCTGTTTTCTTCGTAGGTGTGGACGAGATCAATCGTCAGGTCGTCGCGGGGAGTCAGGCGCAGCGAGGGCCGGATCGCGGTGCGCTCGATCGCCTGCATAGCATCCTGCGGCTGACCGCCGGGATTCTGCGATCCCTCGGTGCCTGCGATGTTGCGAATGAAGCCATCGCGCTCCCGGTAGCTCACGGCAAGCCGCCCCTGCAGCAGTTCGTTGCCACCGGTGAGATGACCGCGTAGCTGGCGCGCCGAGTAGTTGCCCACGTTTACGGACAGATAGCCGCCGAGTTCCTGCTCGGGGCGCCGGGTATATACGCTGACGGCGCCAACGGACGCTGCGGTACCGAACAGCGTCGCCTGCGGTCCCTTGACCACCTCAACGCGGTCAATATCAAAGAGCTCGAAGTACGAACCTCGGGATCGGGATACATCCACTCCGTTGTAGTACACCGATACGCGGGGAGCGGCCTGGGCCGAACCGCTGTCCGAGGTGATGCCGCGAATGACGAATCCCGGGTTGTTGGGGCTTTGCTCCTGGATGACCAGGCCCGGGGTGATATCCGAGAGGGCGTCCAGTTCGACGATGCCGAGGCGGTTGAGGAGATCTCCTCCGTAGGCGGAAATACTGATCGGCACGTCGGCCACGGACTGCTCGCGGCGTTGCGCATAGACCGTAACCTCTTCGATCGCGGTGCTACCGGAGGTCTGAGCGAAGATTGGTGTACTAGATACGACCAGGACCAATAGGGTCCGGGCCATGGCCTGGCGTAGTGCACAAGAGTGAAAGTTCGATGGCATGTCGGCTCTCGCGATTTCGGTCGGGAGGCGCGAAAGCTAGGGGAGAAACGCTACGGAATGGTTACGAGGGCGTGAAGCTTCTATTTCGGACTGTCGGCACCCATTCAGAATTGGCGCCGGCTGGCCGGGCCAGTGCTTACCGCCGAAGAGAAGTGTCCGAAGGCGTGATCACAGACCGTGGACTTACACCGACCAAACGAAACGACTACGCGGGGTTGGATGGACGACCACTGCACGTGACCACATCTCGAAAGAGTGGTGTCAGATGGTTGAGTGGCTGCTTGCGAGGGTTCGGAGCTTGGTCGCTGTCAATAACACCCCGCGACGGCCTGGGAATACCCTCTTGGCCGTCGGGGGAGCGTTGCTACCGCGCGAGATCCTAGCTTTAGAACCCGCCCGGACGCTTAGGACTACTTCTTCTTTTTTGCTGCGGCCTTTCGAGCTGTCTTTTTAGCCGGAGCTTTCTTCGCCGTTTTCTTGGCTGGTGCTTTCTTTACGGTCTTCTTGGCCGGTGCTTTCTTGACGGCTTTCTTGGCAGTTTTCTTGGCTGGAGCTTTCTTCGCCGTTTTCTTGGCCGGTGCTTTCTTCACCGCCTTCTTGGCCGGCGCTTTCTTCACCGCAGCCTTCTTTGCCGTTTTCTTAGCCGTTTTCTTAGCCGGAGCCTTCTTGACGGCTTTCTTGCCTGCCGCCTTTTTCTTCGGCGCGGCTTTTGCCTTCGGCGCTTCCACGGTCAGATCGATGGTTTCGGCCGTCGGTGCGTTCTTCGCAACAGACTTGATACCCTTCTCCATGCTTACGGCATTGGCGTACATCTGGCTCTTGCCGACGACCTGACCGTTCGTGGCTTTGATCACGAAGTACGGCTGACCCTTGGTCGACGATTTGCGATCGAAAGCACCGTCTTTAACCGCATTCTTCTTTACGGAGTTGATGCCTGCTGATGCAGAACGCTTGTTGTCGTAGGTCTGGCTGGTGAAAACTACCTGGCCGTTACCTGATTTCAGATTGAAGGAAAACTTGCCCGTCTTTCCTTTTTTTAACTCAAACTTCCCTGCCATGCTCGATCCCCTTGAGTTCGTCCCACTGCCTACGGTTGGTCTTATAGCGGCAGAGAGACTACGCCGCTTTCGGCAGCATAAGCATTTCGCGCTTTATAGCAAGTGTTTGCTGCCTAAATCCTCGCGAGAATTCCTGGGATGCGCGACGCGTAACCGCGGTTCCGTTTTTGCCGAGGGACTCTGTTCAGTACTTCAATCGACCCAACGAATCTGCATTCCATGCCCCCAAGCGATCTGACGGTGCTCATTCTGGCGGCCGGATCCTCCCGACGTTTCGGCGAGGATAAGCGGCGTATATGCTTATATAGCAGTGTCGGGCTGCTCCAGGCTTCCGTTCAGAACTATCTCGCTTCGGGGTTTCCGGTGCGGCTCGTGCTGTCCCGACGCCGTGAGGACGACGACCTCGCAGCACTGTTTTCGGAGTTCCCGCTCGAGCTATTCCGGAGTCAGCATGCCGAAAGAGGAATGGGTGCGACCCTGGCCGACGCGGCCGGCGAATGCCGAAAAAATGAGGCGGTTGCGGTGGCTTTAGGCGATATGCCCCTGATTGAGCCAGATACAATCCGCGCGCTGGCGTCGCGGCTTCGCCCGGGCACCATCGTTTATCCGCAGTATTTGGGCCGACGCGGGCACCCGGTGTTGTTTTCTTCCCGGTTCTTGCCTGAGCTTGCCGGTCTCGACGGTGATCATGGGGCAGCGTCTGTTCTCGCCACGCACGCCGAGTCGTGTGTGCCTTTGCCCATCGATGATCCCGGTATACACCTGGACGCTGACACCCCGGAAGCTCTCGACGAGTTGAGGCGTCGCTACGCTTCGCGCAGTTCTTCGGGAGTGTCCGGCTGACGATGAGGGTGCGCCGCCGCGAAGGAATGCAGCGGTGCGCAGCGCGCGTCCAGCGCCACCAGCGCCGGAAAGTCCGAGAGGTCGATGGAGAAGCGACGCGCATTGTAGATCTGCGGAATCAGGAAGGCCTCAAACATGCCGGGGCGCTCTCCCAGGGAAAACGGTGACACCAGGGCGGCTATTTTCGCTTCCAGCGTCGTGAATTCGAGCTGTATCCAATGGGCATACCAGCTTTGCAGCGTCTCGTCGTCCGATCCGAGTGTTCCTGTGATGTAGCGAAGCACACGCAGGTTGTTAAGCGGATGTATATCGCAGGCTATCTGCAGACACAGCGCCCGATGCTGGGCCCTTGCTTCCGGATCCTCGGGATACAGGGCGGGTTCGGGATACTGCTCCTCCAGCCACTCAAGGATCGCCACGGACTGGCTCAGACTGACTCCATCGTCGCGTACCAGGGTCGGTACCAGACTCTGAGAATTGATCCTCCGGTACGCTTCAGATTTTTGCTCCCGGGCGAGGAGGTCAACCGGCACGAGTTCGAAGCCCAGGCCCTTGAGGTTCAGAGCGATACGAATGCGGTAAGAGGCCGAGGAGCGGTAATAGCTGTAGAGCTGCATGACTGTGCGCTAGGCCGGAGGCGTGTAGCGTACTACAAGCTGATCGATAGCCCCGAACACGCTGTTTCCGGATGCGTCCTGCATATCGATGCGAATGCGATCGCCAAAGCTCATAAACGGAGTCGTAGCTGCGCCGTCGCGAATCGTCTCAAGGCAGCGGACTTCGGCAAGGCAGCAGGATCCATCAACGGAGCCCACGTTGGAGACGGTGCCCGAGCCGATCACCGTGCCTGCCATCAGTGACCGACTTTTTGCGCAGTGGGCAATCAATGTCGGAAAATCAAAGGTCATATCGCGTCCCGCGTTCGGAGCTCCGATGAGTTCGCCATTGAGCTCGGCCCGCAGCGGGAGATGCAGCCGCGCGCCGTCCCAGGCGTCGCCAAGTTCATCGGGCGTGGCGAGCACGGGACTGAAGGAAGTCCAGGGCTTCGACTGATAGAAGCCGAATTGCTTTCCGAGCTCCGCGGGGATGAGGTTGCGCAGCGACACATCGTTGACGATGCCGATGAGCTTGATGTGCGACCTGGCTCGCGATGCCGAGGTGCCCGCGGCCACGTCATCGGTTACGACCACGACCTCTGCCTCGAAATCGATACCCCAGGCTTCATCTTCAACGGCAATTTCGTCGCGCGCGCCAATAAAGGCGTCGGAGGCCCCCATGTACACCAGCGGATCTTCCCAGAAGGAAGCGGGCAACTCCGCGCCCCGCGCCTTGCGCACGAGCTCTACGTGGGTGACGTAGGCACTGCCATCGGCCCAGTGATAGGCGCGGGGAAGTGGCGCTGCGCAGTGTTCGACCTCAAAGGAATCGGTGTCCTCCAGCTTTCCTGCATTGAGATCCGCGTAGCGTTCCTCGAGTGCCGGTGCCAGGGCGGCCCAGTTATCCAGGGCGGCCTGCATGGTGGATGCGATGTCTGAGGCGCTGCAGCAGCGCTGCAGATCGCGACTGACGACCACCAGTCGCCCGTCGCGGCCTTCTTTCAGGGAAGCAAGTTTCATGATCTGTCCTGCGCTAATGGTAGATGACGGGCTATCAGCTCGCGGGGCTGCGCCAGGAGTTCACGTACTCCGGGTTCTCAGCGGTCATAGCATGCGGGTGAATGTCGAGGGCACGGCGGCTGTCGATCATAACCGCGACCTCGTCCGTTTCCCGGGCCGGGTCGACCTGGGACTTGGCGAGCGCCTTGGGATGGGGGCCGTGGGCGAAGCCGCAGGGGTGCAGCGTCATCATGCCCGCATCGATATTGTCGCGGCTGAAGAAATTCCCGCGGTGATAAAAGAGGACTTCATCGTAGTCATCGTTGTTGTGATAGAAGGGCACCTTCAGGGCACCCGGGTCGGTTTCGATGGGCCGGGGACAGAACGTGCAGACAACGAAGCCATTCCCCATGAAGGTCGTGTGAGCCGACGGCGGCAGGTGATAGCGATGGCTCATGAGCGGGCGAATATCGCGCCAGTTGAGCCTTAGCACGGTGTTGTTTCCGTGCCAGCCCATGGCATCCAGCGGGTTGAAAGGAAAGGTCACAACGCTCAGGCGGTCGTGACGCTTTATGTGGACCTGCCACTCCTCCTCGTCCTGCTGGGCTTCGAAAGCTTCATCGAGGCGCGGATGCTCGAGGACGGCCGGGTCAAACACGGCGTGGGGACCGACAAGTCCGCGCTCCGGAAGGCCGTAGGCGCCCTCCCGGTCTTCAATCAGCAGGCACTGCAGGGGCTGCGCTAGCTCCATGCGCCAGGCCGTTCCTCGGGGAATCAGCAGATAGTCACCTTCGCTGAAGGTGAGATGTCCATAGTCGCAGAACAGGCTGCCGCTGCCCTCGTGGACGAAGACGAGATCGTCGCCGTCGCTGTTGCGCACGAGGTGGCTCATGGACGTCTCGGCACTCCAGAAACGCACCGCGACGTCGGCGTTTGAGAGCAGTGGGGGCTGGGCAAAGGGCGACGGACTCGAGCTGGAGAGGCGCTTCAGGTCGAAGGCGAAGGGGCGCAGCGGTCCCTCCCAGGCGGTCCAGCCGGTGGGGGGATGGCGGTGATGAATATGGCTTGCGGGACCGAAGAACCCCTCGCGACCCATCTCCCGTTCAAAGCTGCCTTCGGGAAGATCGCAGTGCGCCTGTCTCGAATGCTTTCCCTCGCGGATCATGTGCGGTATCCACTGGCGTCCCATGGCCCGACCGTCCTCTTCTCTAATGACTTGACAGGACAACAGCTTACTAGTTTCATTTGAAACTATCTAGCGGGGCGCCATCCTTCAGTTTCAGGCGCCCGGGAAAGCTCATGGGGCCATACGCGAACACACGGGGATACACGATTGGATACCGTCCAAACCCGCAAGGGGAGCAGTAGGCAGCGCAACGGTGCCGGGAAAAGTACGCGTGAATTCAAGCTCCACGCCTTTCTTCCTTACCGTCTGAATCGACTTGCTGGGCATCTCAGTAAAGCGCTGTCAGCGGTGTACCAGGAGCGCTTTGACCTCAGTATTCCGCAGTGGCGCGTCCTCGCAACGCTGCAGGCAGAGCCAGGCCTGACGGCTCGTGATCTCGCGTCCGCAACGTCCCTCGACAAGGTAAGCGTGTCGCGGGCGCTCGCCGGCCTTGTGGACCGTGAGCTGGTCCAGCGCAGCCCTCACCGCCACGACGCGCGCTCTTCGATCCTGCGCCTGAGTCGCCGGGGGACCGCACTTTTCCGACGCATCGCTCCCCTGGCCCTGGCGCGCGAGGCCCACTGGCTCGCTCCCCTCTCGCTTAGGGAACGCGATCAGTTTCTGCGGCTTCTCGCCAAGCTTGAAGCTGGCCTCGAGATCATCGAAGTGCCGCCTACGCAGAGCGTGCGCGGCGCGCAGGGCAGCGCCGCATGAGCGTTGCAACGACCCAGGCCGACATCGTCGCCAGCCTGCCCGTGCATCTGCGTCCCTTTGTGCAGCTGCAGGATCACGCCGAACAGTACAGTCCTCGGGACCACGCCGTGTGGCGTTTCCTCATGACGGCGCTGACAAGGAGTCTGCGAAAGTCAGCACACCCCGTGTACTTTGAGGGTCTGAGGCGCACGGGCATCGCCCTCGATCACATACCCTCGATCGACGAGATGAACGCCTGTCTGGCGCAGCTCGGCTGGCGTGCCGTGGTCGTCGACGGCTTTATCCCGCCGGCGATATTCATGGAGTTTCAGGCCCTGCGCGTGCTGGTCATTGCCCTCGACATGCGCAGCGTCGAACACTTTCTTTACACCCCGGCACCGGACATTCTCCACGAGTCCGCGGGCCACGCACCGTTCCTTATCGATGTGGACTATGCCGAGTTTCTGCAGCGCTTTGGGGAAATCGGTATGCGCGCAATCGCGACACGGCACGATCACGAGCTCTACGAAGCCGTCCGCGCCCTTTCCATAATCAAGGAGGATCCTGGCGCGGGCGCAGACGATATCGCGGCAGCCGAGGCGCGCCTCGCGGATCTCGCCGCGAGCGATGAGGCCCCCTCGGAGGCCGCGCTGCTCACGCGACTTCATTGGTGGACCGTGGAGTACGGCCTCGTGGGAGACGTCGATGACTATCGTCTCTTCGGCGCTGGCCTGCTTTCCTCCCTCGGCGAAAGTCAGAGCTGTCTCGACGACGACTCCGTCGAGAAGCTGCCCCTCACCGTGGATGCGGTTGCAGTGCCCTACGATATTACCCGCTCCCAACCCCAGCTTTTTGTGACGCGGAGCTGTCGCCACATGAGTCAGGTCCTCGAGGAGTTTGCGGCCTCCATGGCCTACCGCCGCGGCGGCGCCGCGGGTCTGAAGCAGGCCATCGACGCCAACGTGGTCTGTACGGCGGAGTACGACTCCGGCATGCAGATCAGCGGCATCATGGAAGAAGCGCTGTGTGACGCGGTAGGAAATGTGAGCTACCTGCGGACCACGGGTCCGACGCAGCTGGCCTGGCACGGTCGCGAGCTTTTTGGACACGGCATCGAAAGGCACAACGCCGGCTTCGGCGCCCCCGTGGGTTATCTGAAGGAATTCAGTCGCTGCCTTTCTGCCTACAGTGTCGACGAGCTCAAAGCCCACGCAATCACCCTGGGCGAGCCGGTGTGTCTGGAGTACCTGTCGGGTGTCACCGTGACTGGTGTGCTGGAAGGTATCCTGCGTCAGGAGCAGCGCAATCTCCTGCTCAGCCTCAGGGAATGCACGGTCACGGCCGCCGACGGTCGTTGTCTCTTCGCACCGGAGCAGGGGCCTTACGACATGGCCGTAGGGGCACGCATCACCAGTGTCTTTGGCGGTGTGGCGGACCGCGAGCGTTTTCAGCTGCACCGTCCCTTGCCGAGGACGGCAACGCCCAGCACCGACGCGCCGATCGAGCTCACGGAGCAGTACGCCGCGCTGCAACAGCTGGCGAAGGGCGAGCTTCCTGCGGACAGTCCACTGTTGCGTCGGCTTCCCGCCGTGCTTGACCGTTTCCCGGAGGAATGGCTCCTCCGGGTCGAGATTCTGCGCTGCGCCGAACGGGGCCTGGCCTGCGGACTGCCGGCGCGGGCACGGGCCGAGCTGCAAGGGCTTGTCAGCGAACCGCTGCACCGCCGGGCGCTGGATCTTGTTTTCCCGGATCCTTGTCCAGCCTGAGTTCGGGCCAGCGCCTGAGCTGGCCGCCAGTCGCTGTGGCCGGCGTCACAACGTGGCGGATTGAGTGTCACTCAGTTATATTAAGCAATACTCAATCAGCCATGGTCAGGTGCCCGCGTGTCCCTTGATTTTGACAGCGCCCGTCTCCCCAACCCCTTTCTGTCGACGGAGCACGAGGCCTGGCGTGAGCAGCTCCGTCGGTTCATCGATCAGGAGATCGCTCCCTACGCCGAAGGCTGGGACGAGGCCGGTGCCATGCCGGAGGAGCTTTGGAAAAAGGCGGCAGCCGTGGGCCTGCTTGGCCTCGGGTATCCCGAGGCCTACGGTGGCACCAGCGAGGGCATAGACTCCTGGTATCAGTGGATCACCAATGAAGAGCTGAATCGCTTTGCCGTGGGCGGCGTCCCAGCCTCTCTCATGGTCCACGGTATCGGTCTGCCCCCGGTCCTGAACTGGGGTCACGAGGAGATGAAGCAGGCGGTCGCGCCGGCGGTTCTCGCTGGCGAGAAGCACATCAGCCTCGGCATCACGGAGCCGGGCGGTGGCTCCGACGTCGCGAACATTCGCACGACCGCGGTACGCGACGGCGACCACTACGTAGTCAACGGGTCTAAAACCTACATCACCGGTGGCATGCGCGCCGACTGGGTGTCGACCGCGGTACGCACGGGAGGCGAAGGTGCTGGCGGCGTATCCATGCTCCTCATACCCACTGACAGCCCCGGGTTTTCACGCACTTCCCTGGATAAAAAGCAGGGATGGTGGGCGTCGGATACCGCCACGCTCTATTTCGACGATGTTCGCGTGCCCGCGTCCAATCTGATCGGGGAAGAGAACCGCGGTTTCCTGGTGATCATGACCAACTTCAACAGCGAGCGCATGTTCATGGCCGCCGGCATGGAAGCGCTCGGCCGCGTGTGCCTCGAAGAGGCCGCGGCCTGGGCCCAGGAGCGCAACACCTTCGGCAAGCGTCTTGCCGACCATCAGGTCATCAGACACAAGATCGCGCAGATGAAGCAGAAGCTGAACGCAACGCAGGCGTACATCCGCCTGTGCTACGAGAGCATCGAAGCGGGGTCTCCAAACCCCGGTGATATCGCGCTGCTCAAGGTGCAGGCCAGCGAGACCCTGGAGTTCTGCGCGCGCGAGGCGATGCAGATTCTCGGCGGTATCGGCTACATGCGGGGCAATCGCGTGGAGCGGATCTATCGCGAGGTGCGCGTAAACGCGATCGGCGGCGGCTCCGAGGAGATCATGCGGGATCTGGCGGCGCGGCAGTACGGCCTGTGAAGCTCTGGCACTGCGTTGGCGCCCGTTCTCTGCGCGCCCTCTGGACCCTGGAGGAACTCGGCTTTCCCTACGAGCTTGAGCTGCTGCCGTTTCCGCCGCGGGTCTTCCAGCGTGACTATCTGGAGGTAAACGTGCTTGGAACGGTGCCCTATTTCGTTGACGGCGAAGTGTCGATGACCGAATCCTGTGCTATTCCGCACTATCTGGTCACGCGGTCGGGGGGAGAACATCTTGGCCTGCCCAGCGATCACCCGCAGTACGCCGACCTCCTGAACTGGACCTATCACGCGGACGCAACGCTGACCTTTCCGCAGACGATTGTGTTGCGCTACACCGTGCTGGAACCCTCGGAGGAGAAGAAGCCGGTGGCCGATGACTATGCCAAGTGGTTTATCGCCCGCCTGAGGCGCCTTGATGCGCACCTGGAGAGCAGGCAGTACCTCGTCGACGAACGTTTCACCATCGCGGATATCTGCGTGGCCTACGCCCTTTACTTCGGGCAGGTCCTGGGCCTCGACGAGCGTTACAAACCCCAGACCCGCGCCTACCTTGAGCGACTTATGGAGCGCGACGCGTTTCGGCGCGCTGACGCCCTGGGTCGTGAGACAGTGACCGAAAACTAAGCCCATAATCCCGCGACCCGCGACCCGCGACGCACCGGATACCAGGGAGAGCAGTGCCATGAATGCCGCCGTCAAAGAACTCGAAGACTTCCGCCGCGAGGTGGCCAGCTGGCTGGATGCCAATCGTCCCGCCGATCCCGGTTTCCTCCTTCCCCAGTCGTTCATGGAAGTTGGATCGGATGAACAGCTGGACTTCCTGCGCGAATGGCAGCATCGCGTGTGGAGCGCTGGCTATCTTGGCATGGCCTGGCCCAGGGAATACGGCGGGCAGGGTGTCGATGCGATCTACCAGTCCGTCGTCGACCAGGAAATGCGCCGCAAGGCCGTGCCCATCTGCTTCAACGTGATCGGCCTCGGCTGGGCCGGACCCCTGATCAACGACATCGGTACGGACGAAGAAAAGGCAAAGTATCTAAAGGGCATCCTCAGCGCCGAGGACATCTGGTGTCAGGGCTTCTCCGAGCCGGATCACGGTTCGGATCTGGGTAATGCCCGGACCCGGGCCGTCCGCGACGGCGATGAGTACCTTATTAACGGTTCCAAAATCTGGACCACGCTGGGCAACTACGCCACGTACATGATCCTGCTGGCGCGTACCAATCCCGAGGCGGAGCGCAAGTATGATGGGCTGTCTTTCTTCCTCGCGCCGATGACCGTCGACGGCATCGAAACCCGGCCGATCCGCAAGCTGACCGGCGAGTATGGCTTCACCGAGACGTTCTTCACCGATGCCCGCATTCCGGCCGCAAGCCTCATGGGAGAGGAAGGCGAGGGCTGGAAAATCGCCATGAAGACGCTGCAGTACGAGCGGGGCGCTGAAGCGGGCGCCGCCGGTGGCCTTGCCTTCGTGCGCATCGTGATCGATGACCTGGTGCGTGATCTCGGCGATGTCACCCGGGGTGGTCGTCCGGTACTGGAGGATCCGGTGATGCGCGACGAGCTCGTGCGTCTGATCATGGAGGAGAAAGCCATTGCCCTGGGAGACCGTCGTGCGTCCATACCGGCTTTGACTTCGGACTACCCACTTTCGCTGCCCCTTTCCCACAAGCTGCGCTGGACCGAGTACACGCGACGCATGCGCCAGTTTGCCATCCGCGCGCAGGGCGGCGACGGAGCGCTCTACGTGGGCGATGAGGGTGCGCGCGGCGGGGGATTCTGGCAGCGCGCCTATCTCAACAGCTTCTCGGCGACCATCGGTGGCGGGACCAGCCAGGTGCAGGCGAACATCGTGGCCGAGCACGTGCTCGGCCTGCCGAAGTAGGGGGGTGAGTCGTATGTCGGTGATCGGAAACACGGCCCTGAGCTTCGGCGAAGAGCCGGCCATGCTGATGGATGTGGCGCGTGACTTCTGTAGGGATCACGGGATGGAGGCGGCTCGCGCTCAGCTAGAAACGCCGCTCGCGCATACGGCGGCGCAGTGGGATGCCGTCGTGGCCATGGGTTGGACGGGTATCGGGATTGACGAAGCTGGCGGCGGCGCCGGTCTCTCTATCGCGGCGGCGGTGCCGGTTGTCGAGAGCATGGGACGGGTACTGATGGGTGTACCGCTGATCCCTACGCTGCTCGCAGCGCAGCTGCTGCGCCGGGCCGGGGATGACGCCGCCGATGCGGTGCTAAGCGCAATAGCCGCCGGAGCGCCGGCGACCGTCGCCGAACTCGAAAGCGAAGATTGGAGCGCGGCACCGACCACGCGTCTGGATAGCGCCGGTCTCCTGCGCGGCGAAAAACGCATGGTTTCCGAGGCCCAGAGCGCCCGCTATATCGTCGTCACCGCGGTCAGCGACGCGGGACCGACGCTGGCTGTGGTTGACGCGGAGAGTCTCAACGCCGACGCCCTTCGGCCGCGGCTGCTGATCGACCATACGCGTCGGGCCGCGGATGTGAATCTCGACGCCGTTAAACCAGTGGCGCTGCTATCGGGCGGTCGGGTTAGGGCGGCCCTCCGCGACCACCGGCTCCTCGGCGCGCTGCTCGTGGCCGCCGAGAGCGCCGGCGCGGCGGCGAGTTGCCTGGACACGGTTGTCGCCTATCTGAAGACGCGCAAACAGTTCGGCAAGCTCATCGGTTCCTACCAGGCGCTGAAACATCCGAGCGTGGAAATTCTGAACGCCATTGACGCGGCGCGGTCCTTCGTCTTCCACGCGGCAACGCTTGTCGACAACGGCCCACTGTCTCGGGATGCGGAGATCGCCTGTCGTATGGCCAAGGCCCAGGCCAGCGAAGCGCTAAGCTTCGCCGGAGATCGGGCGATCCAGTTTCACGGCGGCATGGGTTTTACCTGGGACTGCGACGCGCAGCTGTTCCTGCGTCGCGCGCAGTGGGCCCAGCAGCAGTTCGGCGACGCCACGGAGCACCGGGCAAGCCTTGCCGAACTCCTGATCGACCACCGCGACACAGCATCGACGGACTGAATCTCCGCAGGTCCGCCGTGCGTACAATGCACTATGACAAAACGATCAACGATCCGTCGCGGCAGCATAGGTCGCGGTCTTGCGGTGTCCGTGGCCGGTCTGCGCGCGGGCGGTGCTTTCGCCCTGGGCTCGGCCCTTGAGCGTCTGCGGGGCGGGGACGCCGACAGCAGCGAACTCATGCGTCGCGAAGCCCGGCGCTTCACGGCCGAACTCGGCCGCCTGAAGGGCAGCTACGTTAAAATCGGTCAACTCCTGGCGCTCCTCGGCGAGCACTTTTTGCCGGCTCCGCTCACCGAAGCGCTTCACGATCTGGATTCCCAGACCCATCCGCTCCCCTGGAACGAACTCGAGCCTCATGTGCGCGCGGCAATCGGCCCGGCCCATGCGGATCTTGAGGTTGAGCCGGAGGCTCTCGCGGCCGCGTCCCTGGCCCAGGTCCACCGCGCCCGCTGCCGTAGAGACGGTCACGACGTCGCGCTGAAAGTCCAGTATCCGGAGCTCGCCGCGGTGATCGACGACGATTTCGACGCCGTGATGCGAATGCTCGTCCTGGCGCGCTGGGTTCGGGCCGGACGCGAGCTGGACGAGTGGATGCAGGACCTCCGGCGCCAGCTTCACTATGAGATCGACTACGCGCGGGAGCTGCAGATGACCCGCGAAGCCCGACGTCGATTGCATACGAAGAGCGGTCCCTATTACGTTCCGGCGGTGTACGAGCAGTACAGCCGGGACTCGGTGCTTGCTCTGGAGTACGTTGCGGGGCGGCGCGTCTCCGACGCCGCGGTCGCTGCACTGCCCCAGGCGCGCCGGAACGCTCTGGGACGTGCCATGCTCGAACTGTTCTTCATCGAGCTCTTTGACTGGGGTGTCCTGCAGACCGACCCGAACTTTGGCAACTACCTGATCAGCAGCGAGGGCAAGCGTGATCGTCTCGTGCTTCTCGACTTCGGCTCGACCATGCCCTGCGACGATGCATTCCGGCACAACTTTGGCAACGCGATTGCCGCCGGTCAGACCGGCGATCGGGATCTGCTTATTGACAGTCTCATCGGTCTTGGCTGCCTGCGCAGCGATGCCACGGAGTTTGCCCGGGACAGCTTCTGCGAGTTCTGCGAACTGCTCCTGGAGCCCCTGCGCGACCCCCGGCGACTGCCCGCCGGGCATCTCAACAAGCAGGGCGAGTACTGTTGGGGTAAGTCACGGCTCATGCAGCGCGTGGGCAAAAAGGCCGCCGGCTCCGCGGCCACCCGTCACTTTGCCACGCCGTCTCGCGAGTTCGCGATGATCGTACGCAAGCTCACCGGTGTGTTCACCTTCATTACCGTGCTCAATGCCGAATTTAACGGGCATGAGATGGTGCACCGCTACATCGACGAATGGATCGGAGCGCGGCGCTGTGCCTAGGCTCCGACGTGAGGCCACGCCGCTTGCGGGCCTGGTGAAGGCAGGGGGGTGAAGCCGTGAGTAGCACCGAGAGCCGCGGCTCGCGCAACAGCAAGTCTGTCCCGACCACGCGGGTCGGTCGCTTCGCGCGTGTAGCGCGCCTGGCCGGCGGCGTGGCCGGCGGCATGCTCGCCGAGGGCGCCAGACAGTTTCGCGCCGGGAACAAACCGCGAAAGCGCGATCTGCTGCTCACCCCCGCCAACGCCCGACGGGTGACCCGTCAGCTCTCGGAGATGCGCGGGGCCGCGATGAAGCTCGGGCAGATTCTGTCCATGGACAACGGCGATCTGCTGCCCAAGGAACTGACCGACATCCTTGCCAGCCTGCGCAACGATGCCACGAGCATGCCTGAGGAGCAGCTTGAGGCGGCCATGGTCAAGGCCTACGGCAAGAACTGGGAGTCCGAGTTCCGGATCTTCGACCGCTATCCCATCGCGGCCGCCTCTATCGGCCAGGTCCACCGGGCCGTGTCCCACGACGGGGAGGAGCTGGCGCTGAAGATCCAGTACCCGGGCGTGGGCGAGAGCATCGACAGCGACGTGGACAATATCGCCACGGTGCTGCGGATTTCCGGGCTGCTCCCCGATGAAGTCGACATGACACCGCTGCTGGACGATGCCAAGCGCCAGCTTCGCGACGAGGCGAATTACCTGAAGGAGGGGAAATTCCTGCAGCGCTTCAACGAGGTGCTGGAGGGCGACGACCGCTTCGTGCTCCCCGAACTCGTCCCCGAACTCACGAAACGCAATGTCCTCGCCATGACCTATGTGGCCGGCGGTCCGGTGGACGCCGTGGCGCGCCGTTCCCAGGAAGAGCGTGACCGCGTCATGTCCGCCCTCGTGGAGCTGATGCTCACTGAGCTGTTCGACCTGCGCATGGTCCAGACCGACCCCAACTTCGCCAACTACCAATACCGCTGGTCTTCCGGCGAGATCGTGCTGCTGGACTTCGGCGCCACGCGTGAATTCAAGGCGCGCTTTACCGCCAACTATCGCAAGCTCGCCGTCGCTGCCATGAGCGGCGACCGGGTAGCCATGGCCGAGGCGGCGGAAAAGGTCGGCTACTCCATCGGTGACGAAGACTCACGCTACCGGGACCTTGTCCTGGAACTGCTTCTCCTGGCCCTGGAGCCGCTGCGCTACGACGAACTCTACGATTTTGGCGCGTCGACCATGCCCGCACGACTCTCGGAGCTCGGCCAGCACGCCACCGAGTACGCTGATTTCTGGCATGCCCCTCCCACGGACGTCGTCTACTTCCACCGCAAGCTCGCCGGCATGTTCATGCTGGCCTCGCGGATGGAGGCGCGGGTGAATACCCACGAGTTGATGGCGCGCTGGGTCTGAGGGTGATCCTGCTGGGTCGGGTATTGTTTCAGTCTGGGCACATTGGGTGATTTCGGTTTTCTAGAGTCTCGTGCCACGAATCCGAGGGCTCGGGGTGGCAGATGCCGGCTGATGGGACGCCAAAAGGCGGCCGTCCCTGGCCAGGCTTATCTCGCGCCATCCAGGCGCTCGGTACCCATCATCCGGCACCTGCCACCCCAAACCCTCTGCCGCTGCGACTTCGACAACTGTCGTTGACCGCATTTCCGAACGTCGAACCTGGTCAACACTCCAACCTTCGTTTTCGAAACTTT
>JBCDIW010000029.1:0-56004 GCA_038748515.1 Pseudomonadota bacterium | reverse complement strand
GCGGTTCTCATCGAAACCTGGTCCTACCAAACGCAACACGGCCCACGCGAGGGGGGCCGTTTTGCGTTTGGTAGGACCAGGCGGATTCGAACCGCCGACCTCTACCATGTCAAGGTAGCGCTCTAACCAACTGAGCTATGGTCCTGTAGGGCGCGCGATTATACGAGGTCGCTGAGGCCGTGTTCAACACGAAACATGAACACGGAGTCAGTCCGCTGCATACACCAGCTCACCGTCAACAAAGGTCTTGAGTACCGTCAGCCGCCATATGTCGGCAGCTGGCACGTCGAAATAGTCTCCGTCGATCAGGATAAAGTCCGCGGCATAGCCGGGCTTAAGGCGACCTACCTGTTGTTCCGCATGCCCCGCATACGCCGCGTCCTCGGTAAAGAGGGACAGCGCCTGCTCCCGGCTCAGAGTCTCGTCCACTCGCCAGCCTCCGGGGGGCTCGCCCTCCCGATCCTCGCGCGTGACCGCGGCATGCAGTCCGTATAGCGGATTGGGCGGTTCCACCGGGAAATCGGATCCCCCCGCCATGCGCGCGCCGCTCCTGAGGACTTTGCGCCATGCATAGGCCCCGGCGAGACGAGCTTCGCCGAGACGGTCACCGGCCATGTTTTTGTCGGAAGTGGCGTGCGTCGGTTGCATGGAAGCGATCACGTCCAGAGGCCGAAACCGCGCGAGATCCTCCAGTGTGAGGACCTGGGCGTGCTCGATCCTGTGGCGCAGGGCGCGCTTTTCCGGGTCTGCATTGATGAGGGCGAACTCGTCCAGGACACGCCGGTTGGCGAGATCACCAATGGCATGCACGTTGACCTGAAAGCCCGCATCCGCAGCGCCGTGCATGGTGTTACGCAGTGCGTCGCTGCTTTGCAGCAGCAGGCCTCGATTCCCCGGCGCGTCGCTGTAATCATCGATGAGTGCCGCGCCCCGCGAGCCCAGCGCCCCATCGGCAAATACTTTTACGCTGCGCGCGGCAAAACGTCCACCCGGGTAGGTACGCGGGCCGGCCTTGAGGCGCTGATCGTTGGCTCTGTCGGTGGTCGCCAGCATGGCGTAGACGCGCATGGGCAGGGCATCGTCGGCAAGCAGGCTCTCATAGGCCTGCATCTGCATGTCCGATACGCCGGCATCGTGCGCGCCGGTCATGCCAAGGCTCAGGAGATGTCGCGTCGCGCGAAGAATGTCGGCCCGGTGCTCGGCCAGGGTCTTTGCGGGCCTGGCTGCTTCCACAAGATTCTTTGCGTTGTCGACAAGCACCCCCGTGGGCTCACCGTTGCCGTCGCGCAGAATTACGCCACCCTCAGGATCAGGAGTAGCTGCGTCGATGCCTGCCAGTTCCAGCGCCCGGCTGTTGACCCAGATGGCGTGGACGTCGACGCGATGCAGCAGCACCGGTCGATCGGGCACTCGTGCGTCCAACGAAGCGCGAGTCGGAAATGCACCGCCGGGCCAGGACACCTGGTTCCAGCCGCTGCCGATAAGCCAGCCATCGCCGGGGACCTGGGCCGCACGGGCCGCCACGCGTCGCGCCGCTTCGGCTTCCGAGGAGCTGCCCGTAAGGTCGACGTTGGCCAAGGCCTCGCCAAGCATTGGGATATGGCCGTGCGCATCGATAAGCCCGGGAAGCAGCGTGGCGCCATTCCCATCGATCCGGATCGTCGCTGTACTGGCCGCTACCGACTGTGTGTTTTCGTACACCGACGTGATCACGCCGTTCTCGTACTCCAGAGCCACAAACTCGTGCCTCTGCCCGCCGCTCATCGTGTAACCATGCACGTTGTACATAAGCGTCGCGGCGGCCGACGTATGCGTCGCCACAACCAGAACGAGACACGCGAGCAAGCGGTACGGCATAGCAATCTCCAACAGTGCGCGACCACCCTGGCCGCCCTATCTCACCGGTACTTGGAATTCTCGGCGAGCAATTGTGCGTTGCGGGGAATTTTCAGCCCATGGCAATAGTTGTAGCTATTGCCGCGGGAAGAAAATTCGCTGCAACGTGCAAGTTCCGGCGGGAAACCAACCAGGCATGTCACGAGACGATAGCCGATTCAATGGGCATCTGGTCGCCGAATCGGTGAGCTAGGGCGGCGAGCGACCTTGGTCTGCGCAATCAACGCAGGTAGCGACTCGGAAACCGTGCACGACAGTCGCTCAAGATCTGATCGGCTTCCGCGGCCTGCCCCTGCCTCTGCAGCGCCAGCCGGAGCCAGCGACAGGCTCGATAGTCCCAGGGCCGCTCGTCGTACGCCGCCCGGGCGTAATCGAGCGCCGTGGTGAAGTCACGGCGACGAAGTGCATCGCGCGCTACCGCCACCTGGGCCGCCACACCTTTTCGCGGAATGCGCAGGCTGGGCGGAAAGCGTTGATCTCGACGCGCCAGAAGGAATCCGGCCGTGTCTTCGTACAGCAGTACCCAGCGCTGCGACTGCAGTAACTCCTGCTTGAAGCGCGGGCCGCCACGCCGGAACGACCACAGAAAGTACTTTGCTCCCGACGCCTCGACCCGCTCCGCCCAACCGGGTTTCTGACGAAGCACCGCCATGTATTCGAGGTATTGTTCGTCCGAGTAGATCGTGTTCGCCCGCCCATCGATGAACACCTGAAGATTGCCCGCCGTACGCCAGTGCAGATAGCCACCCCAGTTGTAGTAGGCGAACACCGTCCCCTTCAGATCGTTGACCTCCAGGTAGTCCGCAATGGCTTCGGGAAAGGAGTACGCTCCCGTGAGGTAGTGAAAGCTCGCGTCGCTGCGCAGCGGATACGCCGCCAGGCGGACACCCGCGAACATCAACGCCGCCGCGACAACCAGAAGTTGCACGGCGGTCCGCCAGCGGTGACGGAACAGCGCGCTCAGAAATGGTGTGGCGAGAAGCGCGAAAGCCACGGCAAAGAGAATCACAAAACGACGACTTGTGAGAGACATCGCCGTCGTGAGCAGGACGGCGGCAAGCACCTCCCCGGGCACCTGAGGCAGGCGGCGAAGCGGCGGAGCAAGAACACCCGCGAGACGTTTCGAAACGGCATTCATGGGCAACCGCGGGAGCATGCCGAGCAGCGCCAGCGTGCCCAGAACGGCGGCCGTAAGGAGCGCATCGTCGTAGAGGGGGGAACGAATACCTCCACGCTCGAACGGCGGCCGCCACTCGCCCAGAGTCCGGTAGGGCGAATCAGGATTCAGGGCGTACTCCAGGGGATAGGCGTAGGCGTTTATGCCGTCAGGGTTAATCAGCACAACGGTGGCGGCCGCCAGCACCGGCACGGCCGCGCGCAGCAGATTTCCTGGTACGGGCGCACCCCAGGGAAATACGAGCAGCGAGAGCAGCATCAGCCCGAATAAAAAGCCTCCGTGCACATTTGCCCACACCAGGAACAGCACAAGCAGCGGCACAAGCTTCGGTGGTCTCAGCAGTGCGATGTTCAGCAGAATCGCTATGCCCAGCAGACTGTAGAGCTGAGGCCGGATATCAATGAAGGGCGCTGCGATAGCCATCGCGGCGAGGCAGGCGAGGAGCGCCGCCGCGGGCTCTCCAAGACGCAGGAGCGCGCGCTGGAGGAAGCCGAAGATAAGCGCGAGCATCAACCACTTCCAATACACCAGGGACGTCACGCCAAAAGTGGAAACCCAGCCGTGGTAGACCACATCTGCAAGCCACTCGTGATTGCGCCAGACTTCTCCGGCAGCGGTGTATGACCAGTCCTCGACCAGGCGAATCGTTCCGCGCTCAAACATCTCTCGGCCCGCCGCAAGATGCCACCACAGATCGGAACCCATCATCTCGGTGAAGGAATAGGACACCGCCAGAAGCGCGACCACGGCGTAGCATGGAAAACTCAGCCACCCCGGCGTTGGCGCTATCTCACGCGCCTCCGCTCCGGGGCTTGCCACGCCCATCAACGCTCAGGAGCCCCCGGCGGCGTCGGCAGGGTCGCCGACGTCTGCGTCCGCCGCCGCCGATCCGGACCTTCGCGCGGGCCGGTGCTCTAGAACGAAGTAGAGCTGGCGCCTTTTGCTCTCCGCATAGGTGCGCCCCAGATACTCCCCGATGATCCCGAGACAGATCAGCTGCACGCCCCCGAGAAAGAGAATGGCCACCAGCAGCGAGGGGTAGCCCGGTACGGGATTGCCGAAGAAAAGCGTGCGAAGAAAAAAGAACAGGCCGTACGCCAGGGCAACGGCGGAACTCAACATCCCCAGCCAGGTTGCCAGGCGCAGCGGTGCGGTGGTGAACGAGGTGAGACCCTCCAGAGCTAGCCTCCACAGATCGGACAGCCGCCACTTGCTGTGCCCGTCAATGCGGGGTGCGCGAGCGTAGGATACGGCGGTCTGGGGATAGCCGATCCAGGCAAACAGCCCCTTCATATAGCGATGCTGCTCGCGCAGCTGAAGCAGCGCTTCCACGGCGCGGCGGCTCAGGAGGCGGTAGTCCCCGGTGTCGCGGGGAATCGGCACATCCGAAAGCCGATTCATCACGCGGTAGAACAGCGCGGCGCTGTGGCGCTTGAACCAGCCGTCGCCGACGCGGGACTCACGTATCGCATAGACCACGTCGTAGCCATCGCGCCAGCGGGAAAGCAGTTCGGGAATCAGTTCCGGTGGATCCTGAAGATCGGCGTCAATCACAACAACCGCATCACCCTCCGCGTGGTCGAGCCCCGCCGTCAGCGCAACCTCCTTGCCGAAATTGCGCGAAAGCCGAAGAATTTCTACCCGGGAATCACCGGCCTGGAGATTCTCCAGCCTCGACGCCGATCCATCGCTGCTGCCGTCGTCCACGTACAGCACTCGCGCGTGCTCATCGATATCCTCGAGCACCGCGGTGAGACGCGAGTGAAAAGCGTCGAGCACGGACTCCTCGTTGAAAACGGGGACAACGATCGAGAGCAGCGCGGTCACGGCTTTGTGCCAGCCCCCCCGCGGCTACCAGTGGACGCCACGCATCACCTGGGCAAACAGCTTCTGCGCCAGTTCGAGTTTGGTCGACGGCAGCTCCGCGCGCTCGCGAGCCGCCTCCTCGTCACTGAGACCGCGAGCTGCGGCGGAATCCGGGAACAGGGCATAGGCCTGGCTCAGGAACGCTTCCGTGACGCTGGGCAGCGTGGCCTGGGCGACGGCGCCGGTTACACCCAGTCCCGTTGATACGCGGATTGGCTTTTCGATGATGGACTTCATCACCAGGTCCCGGGCCTGCTCCGGAGACAAGGTGGGGAATGCCTTGTAAAGACTTGTCGGGGCAATCATGGGCGTTCGAACGAGAGGCATGTGGATCGTTGTGAAGTGGATGCCATTGGCCGCGTACTCCGGAGCGGCGCAGTGCGAGAAGGCATCGAGCGCGGCCTTGGACGCCACGTAGGCCGAGAAACGCGGCGGGCTGGCTAGCACGCCGATCGAGGAAATGTTGATGATGTGACCGTTCTCCTGTTCTTCCATGAGCGGGAGAAAACCCAGGATCAGCCGCAGGGCGCCAAAGTAATTGAGATCCATGGTCCGCTCGAAGTCGTGGAACCGATCGTAGCTGTGGCGCACCGAGCGCCGGATCGAGCGACCCGCGTTATTGATCAGGATATCGACCCGTCCGTGGTCTTTGAGTACGTTTTCTACAAGGCGCTCGCAGTCTTCCCCACTTGATATATCGCAGGAGTAGGCGCGCGCCTGCCCTCCTTTCTGCGCAATCTCGTCCAGAGTCTCGTCCAGCTTGTCGATGCTGCGCGCGACCAGAGCAACCTGGGCGCCGGCGCGACCAAGACGCAGGGCGCACTCGCGACCGATTCCGCTCGTCGCCCCCGTGACCACAACCACGCGCTCCCGGACCTTGCGCCGCAGCGCCGCCAGGGAAGGTCGACCGATGGTGCGGTTGAACACCGCGTCAACCTGCTGGATCAGCGACTCCTTATCGCCCCGAAGGAAATGCCGCCAGTACTCCCAGATCACCGGCGCATAGGAGGAAAACTCGGGACAGTGGATATCGGCACGATCCAGAAGGGAGCGGGTCCGCGTCGAATCAAACTGCGTGGGATAGTTGATGTAGCCGATCACCTGCGGCGGAATCCCAAGGCGCGACAACGCCTTTTCTCCCAGCGACCTGACTGGAGGAAGGCGACTGATGCCCTCTCCCGCGAGCTTCGTCGCCTTGTCGACGAGTCCGAGGTTGAAGGTACGCAGACGCGGTCCGTGCGCGACTTCGAGGAGCGTTCCCAGCACGTCGCCAACGCGGATGCCGTCCTTATCGGTGAGGTAGAAGCATTCGCCGTCATGTCCGGGCAGGTGCGCCAGATAGTCCATCGCGGTAACGACGTAGTCCACGGGAACGATGTTCAAGAGCCCCGCTTTGTTCATTACCAGGGGCAGCCACTCGGGCGTGACGCGGGAAAGGTTGTGCAGGAGCTCAAAGAAATAGTACGGGCCGTCGACTTTATCCATCTCACCGGTCGTCGAGTGCCCCACGACCATGCCCGGACGATAGATCCGCCAGGGAATTTTTGTTTCCTTGCGGACCAGGCCCTCGGACTCGTGCTTGGTGAGGAAATAGGGATGCTCCAGCTCACCGGCCTCTTCGAACATGTCCTCGGTGAAGCTTCCTTCATAGAGCCCGGCCGCGGCGATGGATGAGACGTGATGAAAGCAGCCGGCCTTCAGGCCCCGGGCCAGCGCCAACGCCTGCCGGGTTCCGTTGACGTTGCTAGCGCGCTGACTTTCGGCATCCGCGCGCATGTCGTAGATGGCGGCAAGGTGGAAGAAGTGGTCGATCTCCCCGGCGTGGGACTTTATCCATCCGGGTTTCACACCAAGTCTTGCCCTGGCGAGATCGCCTTCCACGGCGACGACCTGGCCCTTGCTCGCGCCCCACAGCTCCAGCAGACCGTCGAGCTTGTCCCGAGATTCCGGTCGCACCAGAAGATAGACCACACCACCGCGGTCCAGGAGCCTCGGCACGAGAAAGCGCCCGATAAAGCCCGTACCGCCGGTAACGAAGTATTTCATAGGTCAACCCTTTTTATTCGCGTGCCTGCCGGTCGCTCCGCAGCATAGACCAAAGCGGCGACGCTGAAGAGTAGGCTCCCCCTCAGTCACGCTCCGAGGCCTCATGGACCTTAAGCACCACGAGATCGCCTACGAACTGTGTGAAGCTCCCATAGGCGAAACGGTGAACGAGCAGTTCGGGCATGTACGTGGGTAGTCGGAAACGTTTCTCCACACTGAGCAACTTGTGCTCCCCGGCCAGGGCGCTGCGGTAGAACGAGACCGCCGCCGGAGTAGTCTTGATCAGTCGATCGGGGTTGTTCACCAAGGGGCCATTGAGCTCATTGGCAAACGCCGTGTCGTACCAGTTCTCACTCAGGAGCACGTAGTCGGCGACCCCAAGTTCTCGCGCTGACGGGGCGGCCCGGGCGACGCTCAGTAGGCCGCGGCGAAGCCCCGGCACCGGCGGCAGGTTTACGTAGTAGCTGCTGAGAACAACCGCCGGTCGAGCCTCCGCGACCCATGCGCGCAGCTCGCTACGCGGATCCAGGTGATAGTCCGACACAAGATCCACGGCCAGCAGACCCTGCCAGCTAAACACCAGTACCCACGCCCGTCGACGACCCCTCGGCTCGAGCTGCGCAATGCCCAGAGCCGCAAGCAGGCAAAGGCCCGGAAGGAGGGGCAGGTAATGCCGGTAGTAGGTGACCGGGGCGAGGAACGCCATGTACAGCGCGAAAGCCGGCAGCGGAAGGAGCACGAGCCAGAACCGATCGAAAGTTTCGCGGCGATACAGGGCCAGGGCGCCGCGAAGGGCGAAGTAGAAGCCGGGCAGGCCGAGGCCGATCAGCGCCGTGATCGGCAGATTGATCGGGTTGCGAAGCCACCTGTGCCAGCTAATGGCCGCATAACCCGTACCGAAACGACCTGTGAGCTCCCCGGACGTATAGGTGACGAAGGTCTCCGAGTACAGCGCGAGGGGGGCGCCCAGGGGCAGGACAACGCAGAGTACCCTCGCAGCCGGCCCGATGGATCGCCAGGGGACGGCGGCGTAGAACAGGACGGGCAGCAACCAGACCAGCTTGCTGTGGAGAAAGAACCCGGTGGCGTAGGCAAAAACGAGTGTGAGCAGCGTGACAAGCAGCACAAGACGATCCCGCGGGACGCCGCCGCACAAAGCGCGCAGGATGCGGGCCGGGACCAGAGCCACGAGCGCGACCAGCGCAAACACCCAGTACTTGACGGTCACGGCGCACGCCAGCGCTGCCAGGGCAGCGATCCAGCGCCAGGAACCGCGGCGCAGGGCCCAGACAGCGGCGCTGAAGAACGCGTAAATGGCGCAGGTAGAAGCCGCATCCACCGTTCCCACGAGGGACTCACTGATGTGCCAGCCCGAAAGCGCAAGCAACGCCGCGGCTCCCAGCGCTATTTCTCCGCGCTCGGGAAAAAGCTGCCGCGCGAGCGAGTACAGCAACAGAACGGTAAGCGCCCCGACAAAGGCGGAGTAGAGCCGTGCGACGGTGAGGTGCGCGAGACTGTGGCAGTAGGCCTTGGCCGCGCGGCGATCACCAAAATCTACGGCGCGCGGCGCATCGCCGAGGAGCGACGTCAGGGCGACGGTCTGGTGCCCCACAACGACCGAGTAGTTGAAACCGCCCAGGCGCGCGCGACAGGACCCGCCTTCGTCGAAGTTCACCAGCGTGAAGCTGCCCGGCGCCCACCAGTCGCGTCCGTAGTCCAGCGCGGGAACGGCGCGCAGGGCGAGCGCCACGAAAACCAGGAGCGCAAGGCAGGCCCCGGCGCGCGAAGAACAGAAGAAACCGTCTGCTGACAAGAGCCGCAAATCTTCGCTGAAGAAAATCCAGTCTAACAGAGGCTGGCGCCGCGGCTGCCGGTCACGACGGCATGCTAGACTCGGCGGTCCCTGAATTCCTGGTAACAACGGGACCGGCGCACCATGAGCAGCAACCTTGAACCCCTGCTGAAAGCTATCGAACACTCCCCGGAAGGACCGCGCATCTGCGCGATCTTTGACTTCGACGGGACGCTTATCTCCGGCTACTCGGCCACTGCGTTTCTCCGCGAGCAGCTGCGGCGCGGCGACCTGTCGACGCGGGACTTTCTCGAACTCGCCAGCGCCATGGCCAGCTTTGGCCTCGGCAACATGGGGTTCTCGGCCATGATGGCGGCGACCACCCAGTTCCTCGACGGCATCGAGGAGTCGGCGTATATCGAGCTCGGCGAAGATCTCTTCGAGAAGCAGATCGCCCGCCTGGTCTACCCCGAGGCCCGGGCGCTCATTGCCGCGCACCGGGCCAAAGGACATACGCTCGCAATCATCTCCTCCGCCACTCCCTACCAGGTAGAGCCTGCCGCGGCCGACCTCGGCATCGAGAACGTGCTGTGCACACAACTCGAGGTGGAGGATGGCGTGTTCACGGGTCAGGTAGTGCGCCCCACTTGCTTCGGCCAGGGGAAGGTCGACGCCGCCGAGGTTCTGGCCGACAGCGTTGGTGCCAATCTCAGCCAGAGCTTTTTCTACTCCGACAGCACGGACGACCAGCTACTCCTTGAGCGCGTCGGCAACCCGGTTGCGCTGAACCCGAGTGAAAAGCTGCGCGCCGTCGCCCGCGACAACGCCTGGCCCACGGCCAGCTTTGGCAGCCGGGGCCGTCCCACCATAGGCCAGTTCATCCGCTCTGTGGCCGCCACCGTCAGTCTCGTGCCGACCTTTGCGGCCGGACTTCCGATCTACGCGCTGACCGGCTCGCGCCGCGAGGCGACCAACTTCTCCATCACGCTGTTTGCGGAAACCGCGAGTGCGCTGATCAACCTGGACCTGCGCGTCCGCGGCGAAGACAACCTCTGGAAGCAGCGCCCCGCGGTGTTCATCTTCAACCACCAGAGCAAAGCCGACGTGGTGATCTGCGCCAAGCTCCTGCGCCGCGATCTCGCGGGCGTGGGAAAGCAGGAGATAAAGAAGATGCCGGTCATTGGCCGCGTCCTGGAACTCGGAGGCGTAGTGATGATCGACCGCAAGAACGCGGCGTCGGCGATTGAAGCCATGCGTCCGCTGGTCGACGCCATGCGCAGCGAGGGCAAGTCCGTGGCGCTGGCGCCCGAGGGAACCCGGTCCGTTTCTCCCCTGCTCGGGGACTTCAAGAAAGGCGCGTTTCATCTCGCCATGCAGGCGGGCGTGCCCATTGTGCCGATCGTCATCCATAACGCCGGCGATGTTGCACCGAAGGGCGATTTCGTCTTTCGTCCTGCCACCGTTGAGGTGGACGTGCTGCCCCCGGTGGATACCAGCGACTGGTCAACGAGGACTCTGAACGATCATGTGCGGGAAGTCCGCAACATGTTTCTGCGTACCCTGGGACAAACGCCGGAGGGGACCGATGCAGACGCGGACGCGGATCTGATCGAGATGCAGCCCACGGACAAGATTGCCGGCCGCCGTGCCAAGGCCGCGAGGGTAAGACGCAAAGCTGCTGCCAAGAAAACCACGGCAAAGAAAAGTGCGGCGAAGAAAACCTCAGCGAAGAAAGCCACCGCGAAGAAAAAATCGCCGGCCCCCGCAAAACGCGCAAAAGCCAGGGCCGGACAATCCGGGACCGGCAGAGCGAATACAAACAGCAGCGCCACAAAAACAAAGAGCAAAGCGGCAGCCGGCAGTAAGGCCGCCACGCCGCGACCGCGGCGGCGCAGCGGGAGCGCCACCCCCAAGGCACGCCCCAAGAGCGTCGTAAGCTGATTGCGGGCGTTACGCTCTCATTTCGCGACGCGAGCGGGCAATTCAGTCACCCAGCGCCCTTGCCCCCGGATCGGGACAGGGCGCGGCACAGTGAATCTACAAAGCGATAATAAGGAGAAAAAGACATGGCCAAGCTCAAGGTAGCGGTCCTGGGCGGCGGTTCCTGGGGAACAACGGTTGCCGCGCTCACGGCGCGCAATACGGAAGTGACCATCTGGGCGCGGAATCCCGATACCGTCGAGGAGATTAACCGCGATCATGCCAACAGCACCTATCTGCCCGACGCCACCCTTCCCGAGGCACTGCGCGCCACCAACGACATCGGTGAAGCCGTAGGCGGTGCCGACGTGGTGGTCATGGGGATCCCGTCGCAGAATTTCCGCCTTGTTCTTGAAGAGGTGCGCAACCATCTCCGCGCCTGGGTTCCGGTGATCAGCCTGACCAAGGGCCTGGAGCTGGACACTCGCATGCGTATGACGCAGATCATCGACGAACTGCTCCCGGGTCATCCCACGGGTGTCCTCTCGGGGCCCAATCTCGCCCGCGAGATCATGTCGGGACAGGCCGCCGCCAGCGTTATTGCCATGGAAGACGAAGTCATCTGCCGAACGCTGCAAACCGTGTTCTCCAGCGGACTCTTCCGCGTCTACACGAATACGGATGTGGTCGGCTGCGAGCTTGGCGGCGTGCTGAAAAACATCATCGCTATTGCCGTCGGCATGGGTGACGGTCAGGGCGCGGGCGACAACACGCGGGCGGCCCTCATAACCCGCGGCCTTGCGGAGATGACCCGCCTGGGTGTGGCCATGGGCGGCCGCGCACGGACCTTTGCCGGCCTCGCAGGCATGGGCGACATGATCGCCACCTGCACCAGCCCGCAGAGCCGCAATCGCCATGTCGGCATGGAGCTTGGCAAGGGCAAAACCATGGATGTGATCGCCGAGGAAATGTTCATGGTCGCTGAAGGAGCGAAAAGCGCTCCCGCGGTAATGGCCCTGGCTGAGGAACATCACATCGATATGCCAATCTCCCGCGACGTGTATCGCGTAATCAGCGGCGAGACCACGGCCCGGGGAGCCTATCGGGGTCTGCTACGCACAGCGGCGGGCTCGGAGGCGGAACCGGGCTGATCCGGCTAACGAAGAATCCCTGGAGTATTCCCACAATGCGCGCGCTCAGCCCCATCTTTCTCCTGGCCCTGCTCGGCGGTGGCGCGAGCACGCTTGCTATCGGAGCCACGCGCGGCGGCGCGCCAGCTTTCGCGCCGGCACTGTTGGCGGTGGATAGCCCCGTGCCGATACACCAGCGCCGTAACCCCTGGTATCGCGACGCCGAGGCCAGCGTGCGAGCCGCTGGCGCGGGAAAGGGCGCGAAGAACGTCATCCTCTTCATCGGTGATGGCATGGGCGTCTCCACGGTCACTGCCTCGCGCATTCTGGCCGGTCAGCAGGCCGGAAAGAGCGGCGAGGAGCATCGCCTGAGCTTCGAGGAGTTCCCGGTGACGGGTCTGTCCAAAACCTACAACGTGAATGCGCAAACGCCGGACTCTGCCGGAACCATGAGTGCCATCATCACGGGGGTAAAAACCGATATCGGCGTATTCGGGATCGACGAAACTGTCGAATACGGAGACTGCGAAAGCGGTCGCGGGCACGAACTCCTGTCCCTGCTCGAAATGGCTGAGCTGGCCGGGCGCAGCACGGGAATCATCAGCACGGCCCGGATCACCCACGCGACCCCTGGCGCCACCTACGCCAAAACCGCTGATCGCGACTGGGAAGACGACTCGCAGCTTTCCAATGCGGCAAAGGCGGCGGGGTGCATCGACATCGCGCGTCAATTTGTCGGCTTCGAGGCGCGCCTCGATAACGCCTTCGGCGCCGACGTCAGCAACGGTATCGAAGTTGCTCTCGGAGGCGGTCGACGCCACTTTCACGGCGATGCCGAGACCGGCGGTCGACGCCAGGACGGGCTCGACCTCATCGCTCGCTGGCAGGCGCTTTATCCCGGCGGCCACTTCGCCGCAGACGCGGCCGGACTTGCAGAGGCGTCGCGCGCGCCCGTGCTCGGCCTGTTCTCCGAATCCCACATGGCCTATGCCTCGGAACGGGCAGAGACGGAAAGAGACCAGCCCTCGCTGCCCGCGATGACGCGCAAGGCCATAGACCTCCTCAGTGCTGCCAGCGACCAGGGCTTCTTCCTGATGGTGGAAGCCGGGCGTATCGACCATGCGCATCACGCTGGCAATGCGTTCAATGCCCTTAGCGACACCATTGAGTTCGCCGAGGCCGTGCGCGTCGCTCGCGCTGCCACCGATGGCGATGAAACGCTGATCATGGTCACCGCGGACCACAGCCACGTGTTTACCATCGCCGGCTATCCGCGCCGCGGAAATCCGATTCTCGGCAAGGTTATCCCGGCAAGAACCGGTGAGGAAGCGCTCGATGAAAACGGTATGCCCTACACCACGCTGGGCTACATGAACGGACGCGGTTTTCGAGACTTTGGAGAAGAACTGAATGCCGACCGCGGCTACTGGGATCCGCCAGCCCCGGGAAGAAAGGATATAAGCGACGTAGACACGACCCGGCCCGGCTATCACCAGGAAGCCCTCGTCCCCTTGGGCTCTGAAACTCACGGCGGTGAGGACGTGGCCGTGTACGCGACCGGGCCTGGCGCGAGCGCCGCGATGGGCGTTCAGGAGCAGAATCGCCTGTTCCATGTCATGCTGCAGGCGACAGACTGGGAACAGGCCGCCGCTCGGCGCATTGCCGAAGCTCGCTGAGGGCCAGGGAATCTTTTTCTCGCCAGGCGCTCTAAACTTCACTGGGTAAACTTGCCAACGGCCACTTCGTGCCGCCCGTCCCCCGGAGGACGGGCGCGGCCCGAACGATGCGTCGCGCAGCCAGAGTCCGGTCGCGCCGAAGACTCCGCGTCGCTTTGGTTTCGAACTTGAGAAGGGAGATCCGCACCATGAACATCACGCTCAAGCGCGCCAGCCTGATTGCCCTGGGAGCAGCGATTCTGGTCGCCTGTACGACCAGCCCCACCGGGCGCCGTCAGCTCATGCTGATTTCTCCGGAGGCCGCGATCGTGGAATCGCGCAAGGCGTATCTCAGCACCGTGAGCCAGCTCAATGAAGAGGACAAGCTGATCGACGATCCCATGATGGCCGACCGTGTAGCGACCATTACCGGCAGGCTTGTCACCGAGGCCACGGCCTTGTATCCCAACACGAAGGACTGGGAGTGGAGCGTGGCGATCATCGACGATGACGAAACGGTCAATGCCTGGTGCATGGCCGGTGGGCGCATGGCGGCCTACACCGGCCTGTTCGAGCAGCTCAAGCTCACCGACGACGAGTTCGCACAGATCATGGGCCACGAAATCTCCCACGCGCTGGCCAATCACACCGCGGAGCGCATGTCCCGGGCCATCGCGATCAACGCCGGCGTCATCGCTGCGGGCGTGGCCGCGGACAACCACGGCGTGGCGCTGGCCGGAGCCGCCCTGGCGGCGAAGTTTGCCCTTGAGCTTCCCAACAGCCGCGTTGCGGAATCAGAAGCCGACGCCATAGGGATGGAGCTCGCCACCCGGGCTGGCTACAAACCAGAGGCCGCGATCACGCTCTGGGAGAAAATGGGCGGACTGTCCGAGCAGCGTCCTCCGGAGTTCATGAGCACGCACCCGGCGCCGGAGAATCGCCAGGCTGCCCTTGCGAAACTCGTGCCCGAGATGCGTGAGCTGAATCCCAAGGGCGAGTATGCCGCCGTCACGCCGATAACCATTATTCGTTAATAGTCGACGATGACAGGATCCCCGGGGCCTGGTGTCGTTCGCGTAAGCCCCGGGTGAACCCCGGCGGCCACGCCCGGGCCAGCACCGGGGACAGACCGGGATCGGACCGGGATCAATTGCCCGCGGACACCTTCACGTCGTCCAGCTCGAGGTCCAGCGTGACCTCAAGATAACGCCCCGCCGCGCGACGCTCGGCGTCATCCAGCGCGAATACGCTGTCAAAGAAGGCCCGCGCGACCACCCGCGCGATCATCTGTTGCCGCAGCACATCGATGGTCTGGGGAAGCGGATCCACTTTGCAGAGCTCGTCCGGCACGTTGTAATCCAGTCCCTGGGCCGGCGTGCCCAGAAGTCCCTCACTGTCGCTCGCCGCGTTCGCGTCGACGTAGCGCGTCACCGAGTAACAGCCCACGGCATCGGTGTTCTTCATCATGCGCAGCCAGGCCGTGCCGTGGGAAAAGCCGGTATGCGATCCCCCCCGTACCGTGACCAGCCGTGCTCCCGGCGCCTTTAGCGGCACCGGCTCCGCGTTGCTCGACCAGGGCACCAGGGCGTCGAGCTCACCGGACAGCACGAGCAGGGGAATATCAGCCTGCGCGAAGAACCGCGGCGTAAAGAAATTTGTCGGCCCCGCGATGTTCAAGACGGCGCCGACACGCGGATCTCGAAGCTCGGGATGAAACCCCGCGAGCGTGGACGTGAGACCGCCCAGGGAGATGCCAAAAACGCCGACGCGGGTCGCGTCCACGCCGCCGGAAAGGGGGTGATCCGGCGTGGAGCTGAAGGAAGCCAGCGTGTCGATGAGAAAGGAGAGATCACCGGGCTGTGCCACTACATCTTCGAAGCGAGCTCCGCCGGGTGCGCCGTAGGAGGTCAGGGGATAATCCACAGCGACGACCACATATCCATGGCTGGCGAGATGTTCCGCCAGATAGCGACCGTTCTGTCGCATGGACGTAAAACCGTGACTGAACAACAGCAGCGGACGCGGCCCGGCCCCTTCCGGGTACCAGACGCTGCCCGGCAGGTGTCGCTCCGGTGAACCGGGAAAGCTTCCGTTGGGCGGCGTCGCGCGATCCCGGTCCACAAAATCCTCGTCAAGGCGCTTTATCGGCCAGGGGCCGTCCCGCACGCGATCGGCACTTTCGCTGCCTGCTGGGAACGGCTCCGGGGGATTGGCGAAGCGGAACCAGGCGAGGAGCCCGACCACGATCAGGAGCAGGAGGGCGAGGACGATCAGTAGACGCTTCAAGGGAAAAGACCTTAGAGGCAGGTTGGCGGTAAACGGACGGCAGCGCGGCGGCTGGCCGAGCGCAGGCGTATTATGATGCGCCTTTCCCGTACAAAGGGCTCGACGGCTTCTTGGCTCCCACGGAAAACAAACTCGATGCGCTCGCCAGGCTCGTGGCGCGTTGCCTACCGGAGCTGGGCCGCCCGGGCTTCGCTCCCCAACTGATACGCGGACTCCGCGAACTCGTCCCCATCGATGATGCCAGCGTTCTTTTTTACGCCCGCGGAGATCTTCCGGAGATCGTCTACCGCGAGAACCCCGAGGCACGCGGCGATGAAAGCATGGAGCGCTTTGTTGCCGGTGCTTTCCTATTGGATCCGTTCTACCGCGCAGCGACCGAGAACAGGCTCTTCGGACTCTTCCGCCTCAGTGAACTCGCCCCGAAACGATTCCGGGAGAGCGAGTACTACCGCAGTTGGTTCGGCAACTGCGGCTTCAGCGACGAATGCGGCTACGTCATTGAACTCGGCAGCGACGCCTTCGTGAATGTCGCCCTCGGACGGTTGGGCAATGCTCGCTTCAATGCGACCCAGGAGCAGACCCTTCGGCGTATCTGCCCCGCCGTCGAGGCCCTGTGCCGACAGCACTGGAGCGGCGACAGCAGCAGCGGCGACGGACTGCGTCGCCAACTGCATCTCGCTCTCGACGACTTCGGCTCCAGTCTGCTCACCGTGCGCGAGACCCAGGTGATCAACCTCGTGCTCCACGGCCACAGCACCAAGTCCGTCGCTTCGCGACTGAATATTTCCGTTGAAACGGTGAAGCTGCATCGCAAGCACGCGTACGCCAAGCTTGAGGTCGGCTCCCAGGCCGAGCTGTTCTATTTGTTTCTGGATTCGCTCATGAGCGCCCCGGATTATCGCGGCGGCGACACGCTGCTCACGTATCTGCAAAAACCCCAGCGGAGCGTGAGCTGATCCGCGTGCCGGATCGCTGCGGCGGACGCAGGCGCGGTGCGCGCCGCGTTTACGACGGTGCCACGATCGGAAGCTCGCCTTCCCGGGAGCGGAAGCCGGCAGCGCCGCTCCAGCAGCCCTGCCCAAATCCATGAGATGAACCGTCGCACCGCTCAAAAAGAGGGGCGCACCCTCCTGCACATCGCCGTGCCTCTCACGGCCGCCTACATTGCCGAAATGGGCATGGTAATCACCGACATGATCATCGTCGGTCGCCTCGGGAGCAAGGAACTGGCGGCCGTCGGTCTCGCCGGGGACCTGTTCTGGGTATTCCTGCTCATCGGCATGGGCGTGGTGTCCATCGTCGGCGTGCTCGCCGCGCAGAGCCTCGGCGAAGGCGACGCCGCAAAGACCGCGGCCGCGGGCGAGCAGGGTCTCATCGCCGCGACCCTGACCAGCCTGCCCATTATGCTGGCGGTCTGGTTCATGGGACCGGTGCTCAGCCACGCCGGGCAGGACCCGGACGTGGTGCGGCTTGTGACGGACTACTCGCGAGTGCTTACGCTGGCTGTGTTTCCCGCCATGTGGTTCGTGGCGCTGCGCAATTTCGTCACGGCCCTGGCTCGCTCCGCGATTATCGGCTGGATCACCCTGGGTGCCCTGCTCCTGAATCTCGGCCTCAACTACGCCCTGGTTTTTGGCGTTGGCGGCCTTCCTCCGCTGGGGGTCGTCGGGGCGGGCATTGGAACGTCGGTGGTGAACTGGATCATGTTTGCCACGCTGCTGCGCCACGTCACCCGGGCGCCGCCGTTCGAGGCCTACCGGCTGCAGCTGCCTCCGCGCCGCGTTGATCGCCGTGTACTGGGCGAGCTGTTTGGCCTCGGCACGCCGGTGGCGCTCACCCAGATTCTCAATGGTGCGATGTTCTCCGCGGCGGCCGTGCTGGTAGGCAGCATCGGCGCCGCCACGCTGGCGGCACAGCAGGTCATCTACGCCGTGCTCTACATCGCCCTGAGCGCCGCGAGCGGCTTCGCCGACGCTGTTCGCGTGCGCGTGGCCTACTTCACCGGGCTCGGTGATCTGGTGACGGCACGTCTCTCGGTGCGTCTCGCCGTCACCCTCACCGCGCTGGTGACGGCGGTCGCCTGCCTCGTCCTGTGGTTCCAGCCACGACTGCTCGTCGGCGCGTTCCTCGACCCCGCGGATACGGACAAGCAGGGCGTGCTGACCATCGCCATCAGTCTCAGCGCCGCCGCCGGTGTGTTCACGCTCCTCGATGGCGTGCAAATGATCCTGGCCAACGCGCTGCGCGGCCTGCGCGACACCCGCACACCGCTGTGGATCGCCCTGGTCGGCTACTGGCTCGTGGGTCTCGGGAGCGGCGTCCTGCTGTGCTTCGGGCTTGGCTACGGCGCCGAAGGCCTCTGGTGGGGACTGGCGGCCGGTGTGTTTGTTTGTAATCTGCTGCTGATGTTGGGCTTGCGTCGCAGGTGGCAATTAACCTTATACTTAAGGAGTGCAGCGCAATAAATTGAAAATATGAGAAATTTCTGAATGCGAGTCTCCTTGAGCCTGCGCTGCGCCATGCTGGCCCTGGGCCTGCTTTGCCTCTCCGGGAGTTCCCTTCGCGCCGAGCAGACCATCGAAGGCATCAGCTTTGAGCTGGCGCGCCTCTTTGACCGACACAGCGCTGTGCTCCTCCTGGTCGATGCCGACACCGGCGACATTCTGCGCGCCAACGGGGCCGCCAGCGAATTTTACGGCTACGCACCTGACGAGCTTGAAAGACTGCAGATCGAAGATCTGAGCGCGCTGACACCGGACGAACTGGAGCGCGAGCTCGCGCTCGCGGCCCGGGAGCAGCGCGACCACCTGGTGTTCCGCCACCGGATGGCCAGTGGCGAAGTGCGCAGCGTAGAGCTGCGCAACAGCGCCATGCGCTGGGCAGGCCGGAAGGCCCTGATCTTTATCGTCACGGACATCAGTGAGCGCGTGGAGTTGAGCGCTGCCCTCGAGCGGCTCCGGGATGAGTCCGAGGCGACGATCGCCAGCCAGGTCGACCAGATACGTGAATCATCCCGGCTCATTGAGATCGGTCTTGGCAGCCTTGCTCTCGCTTCTTTGGCGCTCGTCATCTACCTCTGGATCGGACGCCTTCGGCTGCTCCGGGCCGAAGCCGGTCTCCGCGAGGAAAAGCAGCGCCTCGACAACGTCGTACGAGTGACGGACATCGGTACCTGGGAACTGTCCATGGATACGGAAGAGCTTGTCGTGAACGAGCGCTTCCTGAGCCTGATCGGCCTGCATAAGGAGAGCCGTGAACCGAAAACGCTATCGGATATCGCAAAGCTGGTCCACGAAGACGATGTCGAGAAGACACGCTGCGCATTGATCGAGAACCTCAAGGGGGTGAGTGAGTACATCGATCACGAGCTGCGCATCCGCCATACCGACGGCCACTGGATCTGGCTCCAGCTGCATGGCGGCGTTGTTCGCCGCGACAGCGGCAGACGTGCCCTGCTTCTGGCCGGAGCCATGCGCGATGTCACCAGCCGCAGGAGCAGCGAGGACCATCTCTACCAGCTCGCCAACTACGACACTCTGACTGGCCTGCCCAATCGCACGGCGCTGCTGGAGCGCCTTCGCGCGGCCATGGACGCAACGCGCGGCACTGGGCAGCAGCTCGCCATCGCATTTATTGACCTCGATGACTTCAAACCCGTCAACGAGCGCTACGGACACAGTATTGGCGATGAGGTGCTGATCAGCGTGGGCAAGCGCATGCTCGGGGTCCTGCGCGAGTGCGACACGGTGGCGCGCCTGGGCGGCGATGAATTCGTCGTCCTGATCAATGACGTCGGAGACGAAAGCGAAGCGCAGGGTCTGTTCAAGCGCCTGCTGCAGGCGGCGTCGGAACCCGTGGCAATCGGAAAGCACCGCGTCCACCTGAACGCCAGTATGGGCACTACGCGCTATCCTCAGGCCCACGGTATCGATGCGGACCAGCTCCTCCGCCAGGCCGATCAGGCCATGTACGACGCCAAGAACAGCGGCAAGAATCGCATTCGCAGTTTCGACGTCGGCAGCCTGGAAACAGCCAGCCACCGACGCCGTGCGCGCCAAGCGGTGCTCGAGGCGATCGACGCCCGGGAGCTGTGTCTTCACTACCAGCCCAAGGTGAACATGCGCAGCGGCGAGCTGATCGGTGTAGAGGCCCTCCTGCGCTGGCAGCATCCGGAGCGCGGCCTGCTGCTTCCCGGTGAGTTCCTGCCCTTTCTCGATTCCGCGGCGGATATTACGCGCCTCGGCGAGTGGGTCCTCAAGGAAGCCCTGGAGCAGGGCAATCGCTGGATTCGCGACGGATTCCGCTGTCCCATCTCGGTCAACATCGACGTTCTGCAGTTCAAACGCCCGGACTTCACTGCCCGTCTCTCGGATCTGCTGGGCAACTATCCCGGCGTTCCGGAGGGTTTTCTGGAGCTGGAGATTCTGGAGACGGGCGCGCTGGAGGAAGACGTACTGGCCAGCGGAGCCCTGCGTCGCTGCCGCGAGATGGGGCTGCGCATCAGTCTGGATGATTTCGGTACTGGCTTCTCATCGCTGAGCTATCTGAAGAGCGTGCCCGCGGAAACGCTGAAGATAGACCGCAGCTTCGTGATGTCCATGCTCGCGGACCCGGACGATCTGTCGATCATCCAGGGCGTGCTCGGCCTTGCCCAGGCCTTCAATCGCGAGTCCATCGCCGAGGGCGTGGAAAGCGAAGAGCATGGGAAGCTGCTGCTGCGCCTGGGCTGCGACCTCGGCCAGGGCTTTGCCATCGCGAAGGCCCTCCCCGCCGCCGAGCTGCGCAGCTGGCATCGAAGCTGGCGCGCGCCCGAATCCTGGTCCCGGGCTCTGCGCATACCCCGGGAAGAGCACCTCGTGCTGTACGCCGAGGTGGAGATGCGCACCTGGCAGCAGCTCATTGACTCCTACCTTGAGGACGGCGGCCCACCGCCCTTCACCTCGCTAAGCACCACGGGTTTAGGCAGCTGGCTCAAAGGGACCGCGGCGCGGGCGCTGCGTGGGGAGCCGGAAATTCTGGAGCTGCACCGCTATCACGACAGCATCACGATGCTGCTCGGCGACCTGCAGAAAACTCCCCTACCCCGGGCTACGGATGAGATCTACGAGGCACTCCGCGACCAGTGTAAGAACGCGGAAGAGGAGCTCGGACGACTGATTGAGCGCAACGCCTTTATGGCCCTCGGGAGCCGCCTGCGTCTGATCTCCCATCGGCACGCATCCTGATCAGGATTGCGCCGCGGTTGCCTGGGCGTCCTCTGTGAGCTCGCTCGCATAGTTCTTGGGCGGCGGCGTCCAGCCGCGCTCGCCGGCATCATGGCCGTCGGCGCGGTCGCGCAGCATCTTCTCTCCCAGGGCCGCTTCGAGCTCCATGTATAGCGTGCGGAAGTCGCGACCGAAACGTTCACCGTCGTCTTTGCTGAGCCAGGCCTCGTACAGAGAATTGCGGTTCCGGGCTTCCTCGCTGTCAAAGGACGCCGCGAGCTTCGTCGCCCGGAAGGGGTGGTAGCTCAGGGAACAGAGGGCCTGTCGTCCCATCTCCAGCGCTGAATGATAGGTTTCGCTGACGACCCAGTCTGCTCCCGCCTCGCGGAGGGCATAGAGATGGCCGCGGTCATAGGCCCGGGCAAGAATACGCAGCTGGGGGTAGCTGCGCCGCAGGGCGCGCACGAGTTCCAGGGCCTGCTCCTCCTCATCAATGGCGACTACAAACAGGGCTGCTTCGTCAATGCCGGCCGCTTCCAGGAGATCATGACGAGTCGCATCTCCGAAGTAGCTCTTCATGCGCACCTGACGCATGTTGTCGATCTGCTGCGGATCCCGGTCCAAAACAATCGTCGGAATATCGTTTGCCCGCAGCATGCGATTAACAATCTGCCCGAAGCGGCCGATACCCGCGATAATCACGCAGCCGCGCTCGTCGATAGCGTCAGAATCCCGCTGACCGGCGTTGGAGGCGTAGCGCGGTAGCACCAGACGGTCGAAGGCGATGAACAGGAGCGGCGTGAGAAACATGGACAGCGCGACCACGACGGACAGGAGCGGCACGAGCTCGTCCGGCAGCACGCGGTTCTGCGACGCGTAGCTGATAAGCACAAAGCCAAACTCACCGGCCTGGGCAAGGCTCAGGGTGAACAACCAGCCGTCGGACCGCCGGATGCGGAACAGCATCGCCAGTCCAAAAAGCAGCAGACCCTTGACCAGGATGACGCCCCCGGTCAGCCCGAGCACGACCGCCAGGTTCTCGGCCAGCACGGCAAACTGCACGCCGGCACCGACGGTGATAAAGAAAAGTCCCAGCAGCAGACCCTTGAAGGGCTCGATATCGGATTCGAGTTCATGGCGAAACTCACTGTTGGCAAGCACTACCCCAGCGAGAAAAGTGCCCAAGGCCGGGGACAGCCCCACGAGATTCATAAGCACGGCGATGCCGATCACCAGCATCAGCGCGGCCGCCGTGAAGGCCTCCCGGAGTCCCGTAGCGGCGACCACGCGAAACAGCGGCCGGGACAGAAAATGTCCGCCTACGATCACCACGGCCACGGCCGATATCACGGCGAGGGCATAGAGCCAGCCCGAGAGGCCGGCGACCAGGCTCATTTCGCCATGTCCGTCGTCGGCATGGGCCCCGGCCTCGACGGCAAGCTCGGGCAGGGCGAGAAGCGGGATGACGGCGAGCATGGGGATGACGGCGATGTCCTGGAACAGCAGCACGGAAAAGGCGCTGCGCGCACCTTCGACCCGGCTTAGACCCTTCTCCTGGAACGTCTGCAGCACGATCGCCGTGGACGAAAGCGAGAGCAGCAGCCCCACCGCCACGGCGGTGCGCCAGTCCAGGCCAAGACGCAGGCCGATAAAGGCGATCAGACTGGCCGTAAGCGTGACCTGGAGCCCGCCCAAACCAATGAGCCGCGAGCGCATGCGCCACAGCATCGCGGGCTCGAGTTCCAGTCCCACGATGAACAGCATCATGACCACGCCGAACTCGGCGTAGTGCTGAATCTCCACGCTTTCCTGCGCGCCGACCAGGCCAAGTACCGGACCGATTACCACGCCGGCCACGAGATAGCCCAGCACGGAACCGAGGCCGAGTCGCTTGGCCAGCGGCACAGCAACCACGGCCGCGGCGAGATAAATGAACGCTTCGAGAAGAAGACCCGTCATGCGGACGCCTCCCCGGATGCCGCCTCGGGAAACAGTTCATTGACCGTGCAGACCGAGCTGCTTTCCCAGGCATCGAGATCGCCTTCGCGAAGCACTTCCAGCAGATCCCGGAAGGCCACAACGTGGTCGCTGAGACGCTCTTCCTCCACCGCTGTACGGGCACCGAAGAGCGCAAAGGGAGGGAGATAGCGCATGTGACAGAGATTTGCCGTCTGTTCCAGGGGCCGCAGGAGTTCGCGCAGCGTGAAGTGGTTGTAGCCGTCCTTGGCATAGGCCTTCGCCGGACCGCCGGCGCTGCAGGCCGCTATGAAATACTTGCCCTTAAGGGCGTGTCCTTCATGCCCGTAGGCGAAGCCGTGCTCAAGGACAAGATCCTGCCATTCCTTGAGGATTGCCGGAGTCGAGTACCAGTAGAGGGGAAAGAGAAAGACCAAAACCTCGTGATTCCGCAGCCGCTGCTGCTCCACATCGATGTCGATGCGGTAGTCGGGATACTCGGCGTAGAGATCGACGCTGGTAACGCTGTCGTGCTCGTGCGCCACATTCAGTAGACGATGATTCACCTCCGACCGCTCCAGGGACGGATGCGCAAAAAGCAGCAGGATTCGCCGCTGTGTCACAGCTGCCTACTCCTCGCCGGGGAGCGGTATAAATTCGTGTTCGCCGGGCACCATCGCATAGTTTCCATCGCGCCAGTCCTGCTTGGCGACTTCAATGCGCTCGATGGAGTCGCTGACAAAGTTCCAGTACATGTGACGTTCGCCCAGGGGATCTCCCCCGATCAGGAGCACGCGCGAAGCCTTGGCGGCACTCACGGCGAGCGTGCCGCCCGGCTCCAGAACCACCATGACCCCCTCAGGCACGAGCGTATCGGCAACGGCGATCTCTCCGCTCGCGACGTAGATTGCATGCTCCTTCTCGGCAAGATCGAGCGTGCAGTGGCCACCCTCGGAAAACTCGAGATCCACGTAGAGCGTCCGCGAGTAGGTGTGCACTGGAGACGTTTTCCCCTGCAACTCACCCATGATGAGGCGGAACGCCACGCCCTGCTCCTCCCAGGCGGGAAGGTCGCTGGCGGGATAGTGCTGAAAGTCCGGATCGATTTCCTGCTGCTCCGACGGCAGGGCTATCCAGGACTGGATTCCGTGCAGGCGTGACACGCGATCCAGATCCTCACCGGGACGCTCCGAGTGCACGATGCCCTTGCCCGCGGTCATGAGATTGATCGCACCGGGGTGGATCGGCTGCACGACACCAAGGCTGTCGCGATGCAGAATTTCACCCTCGAAGAGATAGGTGATCGTGGCTATCCCGATGTGTGGATGCGGGCGTACGTCAATGCCCTTTCCCGGAGGAAACTCCGCTGGACCCATGTGATCAAAGAACACGAAAGGTCCGACCATGCGTTTGCGCGCGGCGGGCAGGACGCGACGTACACTAAACTCCCCGAGATCTTTTTCACGTGGCTCGATACGCAGGCGGACGCGGCTTTCACTGTCCGTACAGTCCGCTTCCTCACAGTTGAAAAAGCTCATGCTCGACTCCGATACTTGCCGCGCCGGGCGCAGCGACTGGGAAATTTCCTGTCCTGGCCCGTGTAGCAGACGGTGCAGGACAATACCCGGACAAGTACGCAGCGCCCCGCGGGTCCGATTGCATCGGAGTTTTCCGCCACCGCGCAACACCTTTGGGTTACTGGCTAGCCCCGGCGCCTGTGACACACTCAGGCGGACTACCAGTCAGCCCCGGAGCGGGTACGGAGAATTGAATGACCAGCAGGATTGATACGGAAAACCTCCGTGCCCTCGACCAGGCGCACCACCTGCACCCGTTTACTGACCTTCAGGACTATTCAGAGCACGGGGGGCGCATCTTCAGCCGCGCCGAGGGCGTGTACATCTACGACAGCGACGACAACGCCATGCTAGACGGCATGTCCGGGCTCTGGTGCTGCAACCTGGGCTACTCACAGGACGCCATCAAGCTGGCGGTTTTCGAGCAGATGCAGCAGCTTCCCTACTACAACAACTTCTTCCGCTGTGCGAACCAGCCGTCGATCGAACTCGCGGCGGCCCTGGCCGAAGTGGCGCCCGAAGGCTTCCGCCACGTGTTCTTCACCAACTCGGGCTCGGAGGCCAACGACACGAACATAAAGTTCGTGCATCGCTACTTCGATCTGCTTGGGAAACCGGAAAAGAAACTGATCATCAGCCGCAAGAACGCCTACCACGGCAGCACCGTAGCGGCGGCATCCCTGGGTGGCATGAAAGCGATGCACGAGCAGGCGCTGGGTCTGTCCTACGTACATCACATCAACCAGCCGCACTGGTTTGAGGTTAGTGAGCCCGGTGAAGACGAAGCAAGCTTTGGGCTGCGCGTGGCGCGCGAGCTGGAAGCAAAGATCGACGAGCTCGGCGAAAATCGCGTGGCCGCCTTCATCGCCGAACCCATCCAGGGTGCGGGCGGCGTCATCATTCCGCCGGACAGCTACTGGCCTGAGCTGCAGCGCATCTGCGACGAACGCGACATCCTCCTCATCGCCGACGAAGTCATTTGCGGCTTTGGCCGCACCGGCGAGTGGTGGGGCAGCCAGACCTACAGCATCAAGCCGCAGCTGATCACCTTCGCCAAGGCTGTCACCAACGGCTACATGCCCCTCGGCGGCGTGCTGATCTCCGACCAGATCGCCAGCGTGCTCCTTGCCGGCGGCGGAGAGTTTGCCCACGGCCTGACCTACTCAGGACACCCGGCCTCGTGCGCGGCGGGCCTGGCAACGCTGAAAATACTCCGCGAGGAACACATCGTGGAGCGCGCGGCACAACAGCTCGCACCCCACTTCCAAAGCAGCCTCGCCCCGCTGATCGACCACCCCATCGTGGGCCAGGTGCGCGGCAAGGGCAGCTTCGCGGCCGTGGAGCTCGTCCGGGACAAGGAGACCCGGGAGCGCCTCGCGCCGGAATCCGAGGCCGCCGTATTCTGCCGCGACAGCGCCAACAACAACGGCCTCATGGTGCGCCAGACCGGCGATGCCATGATCATCGCGCCGCCGCTGATCTGTGATCATGGGCACGTTGATATCCTCCTGGAAAAGCTCACGCAGGCGCTTGATGCGACGGCTCGGCACTACGGGGTCAATTCCTGAACCTCTTGTGCTAGGCCAGGGGATAGTTCGAGTCTTTCTTAGAGAGATAGTGCCACCGAACCCGGGGAGCGCTGGGTATGCCTTTGCTGCACTGCTGCGCTTTGACGTTTCGCAAAGGCATACCCAGCACTCCCCTCTTTCCTGACGGGATCCACTTTCAGAGGCGACATGCTCGGCTACGGAGTGCGAGCCGGGGAGGCTATGGGGTGGGGTCTTGCGAAACGTTAAAGCGCAGCAGTGCAGCAAGGCCCCACCCCATAGCCTCCCCGGCGTCCCTTCAGCAGGCGAATGACCGACGTCCACCACGGAACGCGAGCCGTAAGACGGCATCTAAACAGGCATGAATGCCGTAGATGTCGCAGATGAACACGCTTCGAAGAGTCAGATTGAGTAGCGCGATAACCGCGGGACTGTGGCTGATGGTCGCGCTTGTGGTGGCGTTCCAGGTACCGTCATCGATCGCGGCCGCGGACGAGTTGGCGCTGAAGAAGGTGGGCGAGGCCCGGCTTCGCGTCTTCCTGTGGTCGATCTACAACTCACGCCTGTACACGCCGACCGGTAGCTATCGCGAGGGAGATCGGCCGCTGCGTCTGGATATCGAGTACCTGATTAATGTGCGCCGCGCCGCGCTTGTGGAACGCACCGGGGATGAGTGGGACGCCATGGGGCGCAGCCATCCGCAGCAGGAGGCCTGGCTCACGCGGCTCACTGAGCTATGGCCCGATATCTTCAAAAAGGACGTCCTGAGCGTTGTGCTGGACGACGCAAACCGCTCCACGTTCTATCACAACGGCGAACAGCTGGGCCGCATCGACGATCCGGACTTCGGCCCGCAGTTTGTGGATATCTGGCTGTCGGAAGACAGCACCCGGCCCGAGCTGCGCGAGGCATTGCTGGGGGATTCGGACGCGAACTAGCCTGGATGCGGACTCCTGACACCGTACAGGAGCGGGTCGCGAGGGCCTGACGCCTACCGGATGGATTCGAGGAAGGGCAGAAGCAGACGGCTTACGCTCTCCGGCTTCTCCTGCTGAACCCAGTGGCCAGCGCCGTCAACGAGGTGAGCTCCGCGCATGTCCATACATGCAGCGCTCTGCATGCGCTCGAACTCACCGGGACTCTGATAGATCCCCCAATCGCAGGCACCGCTGATGAAGAGGCTCGGCCGGTCGATCGTTTTTCCGGCGAAGAGCTGTTGTGCCCAGGTTTCTGTTTGCGCGACAGCGACGCGGTAACTGTTCAATCCGCCCTGAAATCCGGTGCGCCCGAACTCTTCCGCATACACCGCGAGTTCACGGTCCGTTAACCATGTGTTTGCGGCGATCTGGTCGGGTGACGGCATTTCCCTGGCGACGGTTTCAGCCATACCGTCTTCAAGATCCATGATGTAGTACGTCGGCATCCTGGCCCATTCCTCTGCCGTGCGGGCCGCCAGGGGGAACGGCGTGTTCTGTTCCCAATCGCCACTCTTGTGGTGGTAGTAGGCGCGAATGAAATCGCGGAGACCCTGCGGGGCCTGCCACATGTTGGTGTTGGCGCCCGGGGATGTGTAGTACAGCACATAGTGTTTTCGCGGGCGCTCCAGCGTGGCGAGGTCTTCGAAGATGCCGAGGCCGTCTGCTGCATCGGGCGTGGGACTGTTCGCTGTGGCAAACGGGATAGCGGGCGGTCCTCCGAAGGGGGCGCTCATCATGACCACCGAGTGAAACAGGTCCGGTCGAGCAATGCCGCACCAGGCCGCCAGCGGCGACCCGAAGTCGTGACCGATCACAGCGAATACGTGCTCGTGCCCGAGGGCGTAGCCAAGGCCCATGACGTCTCGAACCTTGTTCAGCAGACCGAAGGGCATGAGATCTGTGTCGTAGTCACTGATCCATCCCGTGGTCCGACCGTACCCTCTCAGGTCTGGTGCGATCACGTGAAAGCCGGCCTGCGCCAGGGGCACCATGATCTTCCGCCAGCTGTACGCCAGCTCGGGAAAGCCATGCAGAAGCATCACCGCGGGCCGGCCGGACGTCTCATACCCCGACTCCAACAGGTGTATTCGCAATCCGTTGACGTTGTCGACAAAACGCGAGCGGATTCCCCGGGGAAGCCAGGCGTCCGGATAGGGAACACCATGCGGACTTACGGTATCGGGAGTTAGTACCTGCGAAGGCGTAGACATGTCGAGCCCTGGGGCAGCTCGGCAGGCGGCCAAAGCAACCGACGGCGGCATGCGTTACCCGTAGCTGTACCTCTTTTGGAGCTGCCCGCACTTTCGCGATCGACTTCATCGCCAGCCCCGAGCCTCATCGTCCCCGCGGTCTTCTGGAAGTGGCGCGGTAAAGGGATCAAGGCGTGTCTCGGATCGCTTCGATAAGCAGCGGTATATTCAGGCCGGCCGGGACAAGTTCCGCGGTGATACTTGCCACCTCTGACCGTATGCTCGTGCCGGCCCCGTTACTTGCTGTGATCGTACAGTCATAGGTATCGCCTTCCTCCGCACCCGGGACCGTTAAGGGTGACGTCGTACCAGAGCCCGCGACGCCCTCACCGCACTGGGCGCTGAAAAGCGAAATGGCATCACCGTTCGCGGCGCCTGCGGTGAAAAACACGAGAAGAACGGTCCCGTCGAATTCAATGCGATCGATAGTCGGCGGATCGGGCGGGTCCGCCGGTTGGCCTGCCACGGCCGTCGTGGTGCTCTCAAAACTGCACTGGTCCACATTGCAGGCGCTCATGCAGAAGGCGTAGCTCGTGTCGGATTCAAGTCCGTCGATCACCACGGGCGACGCAGTGACGCTATTCGCATCGCCCCTAACCTGAGCTTGTCGCAACGGTCTGATGCAGCTGTCGGCGTTATCACTCTCCTGCAGAAGGTAGTCGTAGCGAATGATGGGCTTACCTCCGTTGTCCGTTGGTGGATCAAAGCGGAAGCTGATCTTTTCGGGACCCGGCGTAGCCTGAAGATCGAGAGGTCTATCAGGTCGGCCCGCCCTGACGTACAGCGGCGTGCCTTCGTCCGCCAGACTCAGTTGCGACGGGCCAGCGTCGTTGATCGCAGTCACCCAGACAAAATAGCTTTGCTCGGGGTCCAGGCCGTTGATCAATACCGAGCCGTTGCCTCCATCGATGTTTACCTCGGACAGATCCGTTGGATCTATGTCTGTGCGATTGCCATCGGGAGACAGGGAAGTCTGGAGCAGAAACCGGGTGGCAGGCGCCAGTTCGCTGTTGAGCCCACTGGTAGTCCACCGGACCCTCAGAGTGCCAATGAAATCGAAATCGCTGCTCACCGTGGTTGTCACCGTAACGTCGCCAACGGGTGAGGGGTGGTCGGCTCTATTGGCCACGCTGCTGCTGAACGCGTTGACTCCGGTACAGGTGTCGGCGAAATCGAGTGTAACTGCGGGACCGATGTCGGGATTGTTGCTCAAGCGGCCCAATACTGTGCCGTTCTTGACAATAAGCGGCGGGAGGGTCGCCTCTACACGTCGCGCTGCGTGCGTGGGCGCGGGGGGCGTACCGAACCGTTCGCAGGTCGGAAGAATGATGTCTTCCGCGGGATCGCATGTTTCGGCGGTGCCAAAGCGACCCTCGCCGCGCACGCTGTTGGACAGGTTGTCGGGGTCCCCATAGGTGCCTTCGGAGTTCATGATGGAATCAGCGGCATTGGTGGTACCGAAGAATCCAAGATAAACATGGGCCCGGTCTGCATCACTGAATACCTGAGCACCATCGAGCTGCTCGCAGGAGAGCTGCGACCACGCCGGCATGGTGAAGCACCCCAGCACCAGTGATACGTACTTTCGGTACGAGCGATTCGGCTTCATCGCCATCGTAGCTCTCGTCTCAAACTGCAGATTCCCAGATCTCAGGCGATGGGACTACAACGGTACCACCAACCACCCCAAGGGTCTCATGCATCCCAGACTTGCCCGGGTACGCTGTGATAGAGATCGCTGTTTCAGCCTTTGTGCGTTGCGGCCTGAACGCTGGCTGACGCTTAGCCATCGCCGGGTTTCGGTTTTTTTCAGGGGATAAGGTGCGCCCGTCAGATTAGCGAGACGTTCGCTATGATTTGTGCTGTGGGGAAACCGGCCTGCGAGCCTGTTTTCGACCCCGTGGCCTGCAGCGGACCGTCTACTCCCGGCCGCCCCATGGTGGAACCGAGCCCTAGAGTCAGCGCGTCCGATGATGCAGCGGCCTGACGCGGAACGAGTGGATACGAGTGAGGAAAACAACGTGGATCCAGCGCTATATTTTTCGAGCTCCTACGAAGAAGCGCGCGAGAAGTTTCTCAAGGTCGCTCGCGACAAGACCGAGCTGATCACCTCCTTTGAGCACGAGCTGAAAGGCGCTCAAGGCGAAGATCTGGCTATCGATATAGCCTGGCTGGGCCCCAAAGATGCGTCCAGGGTGTTTGTCATTTCCAGTGGAACGCACGGTGTAGAGGGGTTTATGGGCTCAGCGGCGCAGGTGGGGGCGCTGAGCCTGGGGCATTACGATTCGCTTCCCGACGCGACGGCCGTGTTGTTTATTCATGCCATAAATCCCTGGGGGTTTTCCTGGTTGCGGCGAGTCAACGAAGACGGCCTTGATTTAAACCGTAACTTCATCGACTTCACCTTACCGACGCCACGCCGGGAACTGTTTGACGAACTGGTCGACGGGACGCTCCTACCGAAGTCGCTGGGCTTCTTCGGCACCCTGCAGGCGGACCTCAGTCTGCTTCGGGCAAAACTCAAGTATGGCGAGGAAAAGCTGAAGCTGGCGATAGCGGGTGGGCAGTATGACCACCCCCTGGCTCCCATGTATGGCGGGGCAAAGCCCTCCTGGTCCAACCAGACGCTTCGAGGGATTGTTCGCGAGAATCTCACCCGTGCCGCCACCGTAGTGGTTATCGACTATCACACCGGTATTGGTGACTACGCCACTGGCGAGATTATCGGCATGGGCCGCCCTGGGTCCGCGGTGCACACCCAGGAAAAGGACTGTTTTGGCGATCGTTATCTCTCCTTGTTTGATGAGGATACGGTTGCCTACGACGCCACGGGCGTCATACCCGGTGCCTATTTTGAAGAACTCCCGGATACGAGCGTTCTCTGGGGTTTTCATGAGTTCGGCACCTTGAGCAAGATTGCGGTATTCAAAGCGCTGCGCGCCGATCACTGGTTGCACGCGTATGGAGATCCACACTCCAAAAGAGGTGTAGCGATTTCAAGGAAACTGAGAGACGCCTTTTACTGCGATAACGACCATTGGCGCGCTGAAGTGCTGAGGCAGTCCTTCGAAACGGAACGCTCGGTGATGCGTTTTCTCGCTAAGAGCTAACTTCCTGTTGGCACGGCGACGTCCTGAAAAAGCTGTATCAGATGCGGTAGATCGGTGGCGGAGCCCCTCGACGAACCGCTGCAAACCTATGGCTTCAAACGATACCTCGCCGTCCTATGCGCCCGACAACGGACCGCGGGGTCTGTGCAGACAAAAGCGCGGCGGGCGGTGAGTGCTTCCCGGGGGCCGGTAGTTCCGTAGCTGCGCTCTGATTTTCCCCGCGCGCGTCGTCGGGAATCGACTTCCGAGGCGTGCTTAAGTGTCTGACTCCAGCCTCGGCTTTCGCATCTGATACAGTGCGGGGTTAGACCGGCGCCGGCTGCCCTGCGAGTTCGCCGACAGCAGCCTGCTTAAGCAAACACGCTCGCCATACGAGCGTGTGAAAGGAATGAAAACAGTCGAATCGATTGCGACGCAGCTTTGGAAAACCGGCTTCGATACCTTCGCGGACGACCGCGGGGCGCAGAAGCTGGCGGTGTTTCTGGTAACCGTCGATGTTCTCCTGATCGTGATTCACGTGCTTAAGTACTTCTTCAAGGACGAATTCATCGAGCAGTTCGGGTACTGGATCTATCGAAATCTGACGATCACCAACGACATGGCGATCCCGGAGATTACAAACTATCTCAAGTTTGCGGTCACCGTTTTTCTGTTGATCCGGATTTTCGGAGCCGTGCGGCAGCCGGTCTACCTCGCCTGGGCGTTTGTTTACGGGGTCGCTCTGATCGACGACTCGATGCGGATACACGAACAGCTCGGCAGCCTTTTCAGCGAGTGGCTGGCCGGCGATACGTTTCTGGGATTGACGGTCGAGGGAGGAGAGGGTTTTCGGGCGCAGGATGCCGGCGAGATGATTGTTTACGCACTCTACGGTGGCTGTTTTGCCGTTGTCCTGGGTCTTGGGTTTCTTTTAAGCGAACCGCTCCACCGCACGATCGGATTCAGCTTTGCCCTGCTGCTGGGCGGTCTCGTTTTTTTCGTGGCCGTGTTCGATATCTTTGACCGTTTCGTAGCGGCCGTGTCTCAATACGCCGGGCGCGTACTGTCGACGCTGGAGGACGGAGGCGAGATGGTCGTCGTGAGTCTGACCGTTGCTTTCACGGTGAGCGTGTATCGCCGCTTCAGGGTCTACTGACCGCTGCGCGCGCTACCCGGTTCGATGGCGCAGGTGAAGACGCGCGCTATGGCTTCCCGCGTCTTGTCCGGTCATTGTTTGAAATCGCTCCAGTGCTCGAACCGCGTCTTTCTCGATCTGAATCGCGGGCCGGCGACGCCTGCAGTGGACCCGCCCCCCGCATTTCCGGTCACCTCTCGCCAAGGCTGACCTGCGGTCCATCCACGCCTCCCAATACGTCCTCGAGCTCGGCCCTGACCGTTTCGATGCGTTCCTTGAGCTCATCAAATAGCTCGTAATCCTGCGCCGCCGGTGGGGAATCCGATTTCTCCACGAGCGTGAACAGCGTCGACAGTTTGTCGTTAAGCCGCACAGGGTAGTTGATCAGATCCTGGGTGGCCTGGGCCCGGAACTGGATCAGCTTCTCTTCGATTACGAGCAGCTGGCGCATCGTTTGTTCGGACTCGCGACGCGCTGTTTCGCTGGGGATACTGCTCTGCAGCTCCTGTTCGATGCGACCGCGCAGCTCGCGGATCCGCAGTACTGTCTCGTGCGTGCTGGTGATCTCGTCGCGTACCGCCAGCAGGAACCGATTGAGCTCATCGAACTCGGCCGGTGTAGTCGCAAGTCTTGGATCCGGCAGCACCTCGAAAGTCCGGGTTGCGCTGAATTCCCCCACGCGCAGCTCCACCGTGTACTTCCCCGGAGGCGCGATGGGCCCCACCGGATCATAGCGCCGATAGATCGCGCCCTTTATCTGCAGGGGACCGGGATAGCGCAGGTCCCATACGAAGCGGTTCAGACCGGCGTTTGCGGCAAGCGGGTCCGGGGGTGGGTTTCGCGGCGTACCGATGGCGTCCGGATCGACCTCGCTGCTGAAGCTGGCCACTTCTACACCGCTCGCGTCCCGGAAGCTCAGAGTCGCTGTCTGCCCCGGCTCAGCAAGGTGGTACCAGACCACCGCACCGGCCGGCGGATTGGCACCGACCGCGCCGGCCGGGCTCTGGCCGCCGAGCGGACTGCGGGTTACGCCTTCGCGAAAGCGCACCGTGGCCTCGGGCGTGAAGAGGTGTGCCGGCGCGGCGAAGGTATCTTCCTGTGCCTGCCGCAGCACAGCGAGGTCATCGAAGATCCAGAAGGCGCGACCGTGGGTCGCGATCACCAGATCGTCGTTCTTCACTACCATGTCCCGCACCGGTACTACCGGGAAATTAGACTGCCAGCGTTGCCAGGAGGCGCCGTCGTTGAAAGACAGGTAGAGCCCGGTCTCAGTGCCCGCGTAGAGAAGGCCCGGGCGCTGGGGGTCCTCGCGGATCACCCGGGTGAAGTCCTCCCCGGGAATGCCATCTGTGATTGCCACCCAGCTTTCTCCATAGTCCGTGGTCTTGAAGAGGAAAGGCGTGAGGTCATCGAGCTTGTAGCGGTTCGCCGCGAGGTACGCGGTCCCGGGATCGTGGCTCGACGCTTCGATGATGCTCACAAGCGTAAAGTCCGGGAACTGGGCCGGCGTAACGTCCTGCCAGCTTTGCGCACCGTCGCGAGAGACGTGCACTTTACCGTCGTCGGATCCGGCCCAGAGTACGCCGGGCTCGATGGGAGACTCGGCGAATGCGAAAATCGTGGCGTACCACTCGATGCCGGTGTTGTCCCGCTTGATCGGACCCCAGAAGGCCCCCGTGTCCGGATCGTCGTCGATGCCGGGCGTCGTCTCGAGCGTGTCCGGATCGGCGCGCGTGAGATCGGGGCTCACAACTTCCCAGGAGTCGCCGCGGTCCTTCGAGCGGTGCACCACTTGCGACGTGGCATAGAGCACCTCGGGATCGTGGGGTGAAATCACAATCGGGAACACCCACTGAAAGCGGTACTTGTGGTCCGCGGCACCCCAGCCCCACCAGATCTCATGCCAGGGCGAGATGTACTTCACCTGCTTGGTGCGGTGATCGTAGCGGGTCATCCAATGGTGGTCGCCGGAGTAGATGATATTCGGATCCAGCGGGTGCACCGCCGTGTAACCGTCCTCACCCCCGCCTATCGTAAACAGGTGTGTTTCGTCGATGGAACCCGTATCCGATCGGCTCGGGATCGCAAGCGTCGTGTTGTCCTGCTGATTCCCGTAAACGTAGTAGGGAAAGCGCGTGTCCACGGTCACGTGATAGAACTGCGCCGTGGGCTGATTGAAGATGGATGACCAGGACTGGCCACCGTTGAAGGTCGTTGTACCGCCGCCGTCGTTGGCCTCGATCATGCGCTGCGGATCCTCGGGATCGATCCACAGATCGTGGCTGTCGCCGTGAGGCGTGGAAATCTTCGCGAAGGTCACACCGCCGTCCGATGAGTGCCAGAGCCTAGTGTTCTGTACGTAAACGCGATCCCGGTCTGTCGGGTGCGCGTGGATCCGGTGGTAGTACCAGGGTCGCTGCAGGAGTTCCGCGCGTTGACTGACCGACTGCCAGGTTGCCCCGGCGTCATCGGACCGGAAGACGCCGGTCTGATCGTCTTCCGCTTCGATAATGGCCCAGATGCGATCCGGGTCGGCACCGGAGACGGTCACGCCGATGCGCCCGCGGTTCTCGCCGGTCGGCAGTCCCGGATTATTGGTCAGAGCTTCCCAACTGTCGCCGCCGTCCGTGGATTTATAGAGCCCGGTCCCCGGTCCCGCACCGCGCAGACCCCAGGCGTAACGCCGCGCCTGCCACATACCGGCGTACAGCACGTCGGGATTCGATGGGTCCATCTCGAGATCGCCGGCGCCGACATCTCCATTGAGGTAGAGCACCTTCTGCCAGGTCTCGCCGCCGTCTCTGGACCGGAAAACTCCTCGCTCCTCGTTGGCGCCCCAGGCGTGGCCGAGCGCGGCCACGTACACCGTGTCCGGATCCTCCGGGTGCACTACGACGTTCGAGATCTGCCGGGTGGCCCCCAGACCGAGATGTCGCCAGGTCGCGCCACCGTCGTCCGAGCGGTAAACGCCGTCGCCGTGGGACGTATTACCCCGGATTGCATGCTCCCCCATCCCGGCGTAGATGGTCTCTGGCTGCGAAGACGCAAGCGCAAGGGCTCCGACTGAACCCGTGGCGAAGAAACCGTCGGAAACGTTCACCCAATGATGGCCGGCGTCCACGGTCTTCCACACACCGCCGCCGGTGGACCCGAAGTAGAAGATCTGACGGTCCGTGGGATGACCCACGGCCGCGACCGACCGGCCGCCTCGAAACGGACCGATGAGCCGAAAATCCATATCGTCGAGAGGCAGGGCTGAAAGCGAACCGGGCTCCTCGCCGAGGGCCGACAGGGAAAGTAGCCAGACCACCACGAGCGCGATGGCGGACCGCTTACGGCGGGCGTGCCCGCGGGTCGGTCGCCGGCGTGCGACCGACGGGAGGATTGGCTGGTGCGCTCGAATTAAAGCTTGCATAGCAGATTCATCTTCAGGTGTCGCCGCGTAATCGCGGGCAGGGTGCAACGACATTTCAGCATAGGCCGTATGCTTCCTCCAGTGAGACCGCTGCGACCTGATGTAGTCTCAAGTTCGAAAAGCGAAGCACGCACGCCAGACCGATGCACAACAAGAGGACGACGCGATGGCAACACAGTACCCGGAAGTCTCGCAGAAGCTGCAGGCCTTCATAGAAAAACAGCATCTGTTCTTTGTCGCCACCGCGGCCGCCGATGGCCGGATCAACATTTCACCCAAGGGCATGGACTCTCTTCGCGTGCTGTCTCCAACGCGAGTGCTCTGGCTCAACGTCACAGGGAGTGGCAACGAAACCGCCGCGCATCTGCTGGAAAACAACCGCATGACCCTGATGTTCCTGGCCTTTGAGGGGGCGCCCATGATCCTGCGCCTGTATGGAACAGCCACCGTCATACATCACAACGACCGACAGTGGGACACGCTGTATTCACTGTTTGAACCCTTACCCGGAGCAAGACAGATCTTCGAATTGACCGTTGATCTCGTGCAGACCTCCTGCGGCATGGCCGTGCCGCTGTATGACTATGCAGGCGATAGAGAACTGTTGAAAGACTGGGCGGTAAAGCGGGGTGAGGACGGCCTGCGAGAATACTGGTTGGACAAAAATCAGGAGAGCATTGACGGAAAGCCGACGGAGATTGCGAAAAAGAATCTCTGACGGCACTGACACCAAACCCTACTGAGCCCCGGATTAAAAAGTGGTCCGCCGACGCTGGATTGCGCAGTGTTGAGCGGAGACTCATTGTCGGGGCGGGCAGTGCGTCCGACCGGCTGAGTCCGGCCGGCTGGGTTCAAGCAAACTGAGTCGCTCAGTCTTTCGCACAGAACTCGTATCCCCAGGCCCGACGCGAAAACACGGCTCCACACCGTCGCTTGTTCAGCTCTGATTCAGGTTCGATGCGTACCCTAAGCGCTCCTTCTTTAACTGGAGCAGCAGCAATGAACGTTAGGGCTATAGCTGTGGTCGTTTGCCTGATGGCGATGACCGCGTGTTCAACGTCGGGCGTACGCTCGCTGGAGAACGAAACCACCGCAACCCTTGAGAGCAAGATCGAGGTAGGTCAGACCAGCAAAGAAACAGTGCTGGACATCATGGGCTCCCCGACAAGCACCAGCTTTACAGATTCCGGGCTCGAAGTGATCAGTTACGAATTCGAAGATACGACGCCAGGCCTGAGGAACTTCATCCCCTACAACATCCTCTCGCAAGTGGCGGATGGGAAGCGTAAGCAGCTCACCGTGCTTTTTGACGACCAGGGTATCGTCAAGAGATTTGTGCTGAATGAAGCCAAGGTTCAACAGCGCTGGGGACTGCTTGAGTAAACGACGTTTGCCCGTGAGTGACTTTTCAGAGCTTGCTTACCTAGTGCTCGCTCGCGCGGCCGCGCGCCGGTAGCAGAACATGCTGCGGGTCGACAGGATAGGTCCAGACCGGCGCCGCAAAAATGTGCCATCTACGTTCGTCTGAAGGGGACACACCCTCTGTGAGGACTTTCTAGCCGAGATTCGCTACCTTTAAGGAAAAACATGCTTGGTGCCGGCTATGAAAGACCCGATTTCCGTCACAGCAGAGGGATGGCACGTACCTGAGTTTAGGTCGTGCCGCTGGACCGTGGCGTTCATCACGAGCGCGACGCTGCTTGTCTCCGGTTGCGCCACCTCCGGGCAAGAGGCCCGCGGCCCGCTTCCTTCGATTGTCGCGGAGTCCTTGTCCTGGTTTGGAGAACAGCTGGGCTCCGACACAGCGAAGCCTGAAGAAGCAAGTTCCGACACGTTTCTAGAACTCCCTCAAGATATTCGCGAATACCTCGATCGCGAGGTTGCCTCCCTGGATACCGAGGAAGATCGATACCGGGCCCTGCGCAGTTGGGCGCTTGAGGAGTTCAGTCCGGGGTTTGAGTACGACCCATCGCACACAGCACCCATCGATCTGCTGGCCGACAGCGGTCGGATCAACTGCTTCAGCTTCTCGAACATGTTTGTGGCTGCTGCCCGCTACACGGACATCCCTGCCCAGTTTCAGCTCGTGGATTCACCGCCGCAATGGGATATCAAAGAAGAGACCTGGGTGGTAAGCCAGCATATCAACGTGTCGGGCCTGGTCTACCGGGAAATGACCGAGCGGGAAAAAGAGCTGTTCATTTCCACGCAGAAAAAGACCGGTACGCGGATATTCCGCAGTCCGCCCAAGCGGGTGCGACGCACTTACGTCGTCGATCTCAACCCGGAAATCGCAGAGGACGCCTATCGGTCCCGTGCCATCAGCGATGGAGCCGCCCGCGCCCTGTTTCATAGCAATCGCAGCGTGGAAGCGATGATGGCAGGAAACATGGAGGAGGCGATGGAGCACGGTCGTGCCGCCATAGCGGCGGACGAACGTTCGCCAACGGCCTGGAACAACTTCGGCGTCCTCCTTGCGCGGCAAGGCAAGCTCGAAGACGCCAAACAGGCCTACCGGACGGCCCTGGCCCTGGATCCGGATGGCGAGATCGGCGCCAGCAACCTGGAGCGCGTATACCGGCGAACCGGTGACACGGAAAAAGCCGAGGCCATGACCAAGCGGATATACAGAAACCGCATGAAGAACCCCTACTACCACTACGCACTAGGCGAGCGCAGCGTAGAAGACGGTGATCTCGAGGGTGCCGTCGAGCATTTCAGGGAAGCAATTAGACGCAAGTTTAAGGAGCGACTTTTCCACTACGCGCTCGCTGAGGTGCACATCAAGCTTGGTGATTACGAGAGGGCCGCGAAGGATCTGGCTCGCGCGGCGGAGAATTCTACATCCAGGGACCTGGAACGATACCAGGCGGTCAGCCATCAGCTCTTGCGAGTCCAGGGCGAAGGCTGAAGTTATCCGCCGCCCTGTTCTGAGTCGATTGACTGAAGACCGGATTCAGATCCCCGCGCGCGGGCAAGCGCGCTCTCGGGGGTCAACACGTGTAGCAGCGACCCGTTCCAAAAAGCCACATTGCTAGCGAGTGCCGTGCCAGGCCGTGCGCGCTGCTGCGCTTGGCTATAGTGGGATCGTCGACTTTGCCAATGCACCGCCGTATTCTGATGGCGTTGCGAGGGAAGGCAGCGGTATGCCAGCTCCGTTTCTAATCATTGTCGCGCTTGCTCTTAGCTGCGTGGCTTTCACAGCCGTCTTCTCACTGGCCTACCTCCACCTCGGCCGTCGCCCCCACGCCAAAAGTTGGGCACTTTCCTTCGCCGTCGCTGCGCTGATGTTTACCGTTTCCCTGGCGAGAGATTTCTTTCCCTCCGTGATGCTCCAATGGCTGCTGGGCTCCGCACTTTCCTGCACTTCCGTGATGCTGGGAGCCCGCGGGCACCTTCAGCGCCTTGGGAAGCAGTACACCACGTTTTACCGACTAATCACCTTGGCCACTTTCGCCGTGGTGACCTGGGCAACGGTGATCGAACCGCATGCCGGCCTTCGCATGGCTCCCAATGCGCTACATGCCGGCATCATGTACGCGATGGTCGTTTGGCTCATCGTGTCCAGGCCCGGTTCGATCTCACCCGCGGAGTGGGGTATGGCCGTCTCCTCTGCGGCGTTTGCCGCTTGCCAGTCGGCCGCGGGACTGGTTGCCCTGTCCCAGGGGGCAACGCTAAACCCCGATATCGTTTCCATCTATGCGGCGATCAATTTCGTGGCGATGCCAGCGTGCTTTCTCGGCATGGGCATGTTCGCGGTTTTCATACTCGCAGCCGATCTCGCGCAGGAGATGCGCGAGCTGGCAAGCATCGATTCCCTTACCGGGCTCGCCAACCGTAGAGGTATCAACGAGGTCGGCGCACGAGCGTGGGCATCCGCGCAGCGTGCGGGGCAACCTGTATCCATACTGCTCGCCGATCTCGATGGCTTCAAACAGATCAACGACGACTACGGGCACGCCGCCGGGGATGCTGTATTGACGGCAGTCGCGGAACTACTGCAGCGCGATAGACGCGCCAATGATCTCGTAGGTCGATGGGGCGGCGAGGAATTCCTCCTGATGCTGACGGGTCCCTCCAGGGAAGAAGCTCTTGCCATCGCGGCGGATATCGATGCGCGTATTCAATCGCAGGCCGTTGAAACGCCGAGCGGACCTCTCAGGGTATCTGCGAGCGTCGGAGTCGCCACGGCTCTACCGAAAGACACTAGCGTCAGTGAACTCACTCGCCTCGCGGACGTACACATGTACGAACGGAAAATAGCCAGGAAAACAGAAACAATGCCCGCCGCGTCGGCGCGATCTCCCGATCGCGAACCATCGGACGGTTCGTCGCAGTAACGCGTGAGTTAATCGCATTCGCCATACCACGCCCTCTCCCGGGCTTGTACATAGCCTGAATCCAGATTGACCTCAGTCTGGCGGTCATCGCGCTGACCACATTGAAGATAGGTCTGCTTCGCCAAAACGGGAGCCTGCACATGCCGCGCATTTTGATGCTCCTGCCCTTCATCCTTTTTCTGGTCGCCCTGCTTACGCCTTCGGCCGGAAGCGCCAGCCCGGGTGACGCCACTTCCTGTGGTTTGTTTCGCCAGCTCTCGGAGAAGTACAAGCACCGCTGGCGCCGCTCCAATCAGTGGTTCAACAACCCAAAAACGAGCACTGCTCCGATCGCAAGCGGCGCCGGGTACTTCACCACACTCAGCCATGCCGTCGGCAGGGGCCGGGCACTGATCTGGCGCCGCAGCAGGAACCAGCCGACGAACAGCGCAATCAGCAGGCAGTTGAATGGCAACAGTACCGTAGACGCGAACAGGTCTGTCACGGAGAAGAGGTTCATCTCGGCGAAGAACGGAATCATCGCAAGCGGATGCCAGTCTGACAGCACATTAAAGGACAGAGACTGGAGGAGCCCCAAAGCCCAGATTGCCGCGCTGATCAGCCAGACCAGTTGCCAGCGCCGCAGTCGAGTCCGTTCGTGAAAGTAAGCCACAAGCGGCTCGAGGAATGCGACGGTGGTCGACAGCGCGGCGAATAGCAGCAGCGTCCAGAACGCCAGCGCAATCCACGCGCCCCCCGCGAACTGGGCGAACGCCGTAGGGAGAACAATAAAGATCAGCCCCGCCCCCGCCTGCGTGTCGATGCCCTGGGCAAATACGAAGGGAAAGATCGCGAAGCCCGCCAACAAGGCCACCAGCGTATCGGCGGCGCAGATGGTGACGGCGAGCTTGAGAAACGGGAAGCGAACGGGCTCGGACTCCAGGGATGCAGGGAGATAGGCGCCGTAGATGAGCATGGCACCGCCGCCGATGGCGACCGAGAAGAACGCCTGCCCCAGAGCCTTGAGCCAGGTCTGGGCGGTGACTTCGGAAAAATCCGGGCGCAGTAGAAAGTCCACGCTACCGGCAAAATCACCGACGAGCGCGCCGAGTACCACCAGCAGAATCAGGATGAGAAACAGTCCGGGCACCAGCACACCCAGCGCCCGTTCAAGACCACCCCGGACACCCCGGGCGACGATAACAGCGGTGACGACGATCAACATCGTCTGCCAGGTAATCAATCGAGACGGGGATCCCAGAAGCTGTCGGAAATGGCCCGGGGCGTCCGCGACCACCGCGTCCTGACCGGCGCCCAGATAGCTGGCAATGTAGTCAAGCGACCAGGACGCGATCACCGAATAAAAGCTGTAGGCAAGAAAACTGATCAGCAGACAGTTGATGCCGATGAGCGTCCAGCCCCGGGAAATCCCGTACTGATCGCAGAGCGCCCGGACAGAGCCAATGGGGCTCAGCCGGCCCTGCTGGCCGACGTAGAGTTCGGTGACCACCAGTGGCACGCAAAACGCCGCCACAAAGAAAAGGTAGAGCAGTACAAAGGCGCCCCCGCCGTTCTCACCGGTCATATAAGGGAAACGCCAGATATTGCCGAGCCCCACCGCGGCACCCACCGCGGCAAAGAGGAACGCCCGTCGACTCGACCAGTTAACAGCGCCAGCGGCCACGATCAGCCGCCCCTACTGGTGCTTACCCACTTCCCAATCGGTCTTGGACAGCCACTGCTCGCCTGACTCGATGGCACCGGTCTCCATGACGGTGCCCATCGAATCATTCCAGCGATTGAGATAACCGAAGAGCGCGATGACCCCCATGATCTCGACGATCTCGCCGTCATCCCAGTGCTCGTTCATGCGTGCCATCAGTGACTCATCCACATCGTTGGGAATATTGGAGGCCGCAACGGCCAGATCAAGCGCGGCACGCTCGGCCTCGCTGAAGGCGGGATGCGTGCGGTACTCCCAGATGTTCTCCATCTGCTCCCGTTCCGCGCCGTAGCGCTCGGCCGCGCGGATTGTATGGGCCTGGCAGTAGCGACAGCCGGTGACGTTGCTGGACACATAGGCGATCAGCCGCTTCAAGGCGCTGGTCACCCGACCCTCGTTGGCCATCACCGCCATGTTCAGATTGATAAACGCCGTGGCAATGGCCGGCCTGCGCATCATGGTCAGGATGCTGTTGGGACAGAAGCCCAGAGTCTCGTTGAAGAATTTAGCGAGTTCTGTCACCTCGGGATTGGCGTCAGCGGGGAGAGGTTGCACCAGCGGCATGTCGGATTCCTTGCGTCGTGGAGGGCAATCGTGCGTCGTGGCGGCGCGATGCGCTTCGCGAACTAATTATCTTCACGGACCTCGGTCACTGACCTGGACTGTGCTTACCATAGGGCCAGGCACCGGGCGCCGAGAGCGCTCGATCCTACTCCTGACCCCGAGGTACAGGCAATCACGCCAGATCATGTTCAGCGGGATGGATGCACAAGCATATCCGTGGATTACTCCCGGGGGTGTTGGGCCAGAAAGCGCAAGCCTGTGCAAACCGCTCTGAGTTTGGATTGGGTCTTTATGCGGTGACCAGCCGGATGAATTGTTCTGTAAGCCAGATGACATTGCCGAGGAGTGCTTCAACGTCGCCAAGTAACGTGAGACGACCTGGGCATCGGAAGTGGTGCTACGCCCGTACGGCAAGGAGTGGTGATCAGCCGCGTAATGCCCTCAAAACACAACCATCAACACGCTCCGGATCGCACCGTGTCGTCGACGCCCCTTAACTCGCCGGACGCTTGATTTACACTTATCACCGATGTCCGCAACGCATCCGGGAACCCACTGACACGCCATGAAGCAACTCTTTACCCTAGATTACTGTCTGGAAGGCCTGGCGGCCCTGATTTCGATCGTTGCCGGCGTCGGTGTCCTGCATACTTTTATTCTGGGCAAACACTTCGTCATTCCGACCCTGATTCTCTTGCTGGTCGTGCTGTTCGGAAATCTCTCGCGCTTTGGGCTCAAGGACCAGCGCTGGGCCAAGCACATGCTGTTCTGGATATTCCTGCTGGCGGTCTGTCATGCGCTGTTCGCCATCGTCTGGGCTCGTGACGCCCGCCCCGGTCAGTTGCTGGGCGACGCGTTCTATCCGCTCTACGGTGGATTCGCTCTTGGCATTGGTACGCTTTGTTTCATGTACGCCCGGCGCAACGGCCTGTTCGAAGACGATCCGTGAAGCGCCTTTCTTTGGCGCATTTGCTGCGTGTTTCGCCGGAATAAGGGCTATGTGTCGCGGCGATCACAAGAGAGCGCCAATTGGAATGCCCGCGAGCCAGGGACCGTTGCCGCCCTTTGCGCATCCCCAGGTCAGTCCTCCGTGGAAGAATCTGAACGGCTCCGCTGTGCTCGCAGGCAGGCGAGGATAGTGCGGGTCGCCGACCAGACACACTGCCTGCCTGTCAGGGCCTCACCGTAGTTCAGAACGACAGCAGCTCAGGGTGACCGAGGTAGAGCGCGGTCATGGCGAAGGTATCGATCAGGCCATGAGCGACAATCAGCGGCAGCAGATTGCGACTGCGCAGGTATACAAGCCCAAAGGCGAAACCGATCGCAAAGGTGGTCACGATTCCTGTAATACCCTGGTAGAAATGGGCCAGGCCGAAAATCAGAGCCTGCAGAAAGGCCCCTAGCAGCGGCCCGGTCATTCCTGTCAGGCGGTGCTGCATGAACCCGCGGACCAGCAGTTCTTCACCGATTGCCGCACTGCCCCAGGCCACGGGGATCAGCATCCACAGGTACATACCAAGGTTGCCCTCGACCAACTGCGAGAACGCGCTGATGTCGGCTTCGGGGAGTCCCAGGGCGTGCATGCTCAAGCCGGCGACCATCTCGAGGCCCAGGCCGCCCGCCAGGGCCAGAAGCGTGAAGCCGAGGACGGCGAGGAACGACAGCCGTCTTCCGAACGCCAGTTCCCGCCAGGCGAGGCCCTCGCGACGGAGAAACAGCGTCGCCGCGATCAGCGGCAGGAGCACGGACATAATGGCCGCGGCAGGGACGAATCCCGTGAGACCGCCGACAATCCCGCCCACGGGCAGCAACAGCACCACGGTCAGCACTTCCAGGGCGCCCCTCAGGCGCGTAGGTACTGGGAACTCAGGCATTTCGGCCCGCATGGTCATGTCCTGCATGTCTTGGTCTCCTCTTGTTTTGCCCCGGGGGCGAACGTCCGGTGCATAAATCGGCGGCCAGCTTCGACCGCACTCAGTGCTCTATGTAAGCGTGGGCCTGGTCGATTAAGCGCTGCGGCAGTTCGTCGCCGAACGTGCGCGTGGCGACGCCGAAAATCACGTTGAACTGAATGGCATAGGCCAGCGTTGCCACGGCAAAGCGGCAGCGCTCGCTATCCAGCCGCGGGTCATCGGCGCGGACCCACTCGGTCAGTCTGACTACCAGAGCATCCGCCCCGCCGCGCACGCCGTCGCTGATAGTCCCGCCGGATGCCAGCCGCTGCGCCGCGCTGACCTGCAAAGCACGCGTATCCGCAAGGCCTTCAAGCAGTCCACGGGTCACGGCCGTCAGTCGGCCTCGCAGATCAAGGGCGGCGGCATCGCCGGCGAGCAGTGTCGCGATCCGCGCTGCCACGGCGCGCTGCCGACGCATGACCAGATGCTCAATCAGATCTTCCTTGTTGCGGAAGCGGTTGTAGAGATTGCCGACCGAAACCCCCGCCGTTCTGGCAATCGCCTGCATGGACAGATCCTCAAAGCCAATCTCCTGCGACAGCGTGTCGCAGGCATCAAGGATTTTGGCGAGGGTCTCCTCACTGCGTTTTTGTCGGGGCTGATTCACTGAACTCATCAGTGATTTCTCTAATATGAATATGAATTCACGTTCATATTAGACCGCATTTTTCGATCTTGCAAGAAGAATGTTGCTGCTGTGGGCGGTGGGCGGTTGGCGGTTGGCGGTTGGCGGTTGGCTTCGATGCTGCCAGGGGCTAAAAGTTGAGCACACAGCTTCCAACGACTTCACCGCCGAACTTGGCTCTCGCCGCGCTTCTGAACTCCTTGACCGGGAACTCGTGAGACACCTGCGGTTGCAGCCGACCCTCCTTTGCCCAGGCCAGAACCTGATCTTTCTGCTTGTTCCGCCATCCCGGATTTCCCATGGAGTAGATCACCATCGGCGAGCCCATAACCTGGAGGCACTTCATCTGCATGAAGTTGGTAGGCAAACGATCCGGTTCGAAGGTCTGTCGTCCGCCGCTCTGTGAAACATTGCTCGCCCAGCCCACAATGACAAAGCGTCCCTCGAACTTCAGGGTGCGGAACGCGGCGTACCCAGTAATTCCACCGACCGTATCGATGACAGCATCGACTCCTGCGCCATCGGTCAAGGCTTTGATCTCCCGGCGCAGCGTGGCAGGAAGCGCGGTCGAGTCGCTGGTGTCCAGTTCGATCGCATGGTCTGCCCCGGCGGCGACAACGGCTTTTAGTTTGCTGCGTGCACGCCCGGTTACGAACACCTCTGCACCTAGAATTTTCGCTATCTGTACCATCGCCATGCCCGAGGCACCCGAAGCCCCGGTAATCAGAACCCGTTCGCCTGGCCGCAGGTTCGCTCTCTTCACGAGAGCGAAATACGCAGTCTCCGAGTTGGCCAAAAAGGAGCAGCCCTGGGGATAGCTGAAGCTAGGCGGCAGGGCTAGAACGCCTGCTTCGGGGGCAACGACAAACGACGACCAGGCGCCGCTCCGTTGATACTCACCGTTGCTGCGCGGACCCACCCTCATGAAATCGCTCATCACCCGGTCGCCCACGCTCAAGCTGCGAACCCCGCTGCCAGCCCAGACTATCTCACCGGAAAACTCGAGGCCCGGCACATAGGGCGGCGACGCCTGATGCTGGTACTGACCGGTCATCATGATGAAGTCGACGAATGACACGGCGGCGCTCTTCACCCGCACAACCACATCGGTCGGCTGCAACTCCGACGTTTCGGGAAAGTCCATGGGCTCCAGCGACAGTAAATCGTCGATAGCCTGAACCTGCGTCTCGGCATATCGGGGAAGAACAATCCTGGAACCCGAGGTCTCAATCACGGCGTTCTATCTCCTCAATTTTTCAGAGCGGGGCCACGGCCCGCCGGCCTGCGAGCCTCCCTTGCGGCGAACAGGGGGAAAAGGTCGCCAGTTGTCTCAAGCGCCCGGGCACCGCATAGTGCGCGCTGCCCGCGGGACAACGAAGAGCTATGCACAATAAGAACCGGACGACCCTCCTTCAGAACCTGGCGCTTACGGCTGGTGAGGTATACGGCAATCCCCTGAACGATGAACGCAGCAAGGAATTGGAGCAACGCCTCACCGCGTTGCTTGATGCTTACCTGCTGCAGTCTCAACCCATCGTTCAAACAGAAGCGACCATTCTCCTCGCAGACATTCGAGGATTCACCTCGATGACGCGCTCCCTGGACCCTGCCACGACGAGCGACCTGCTGAATCGCTACTTCCTGGTGGTAAGCGAAGTCGTTCAGCGCTACGACGGCATCATCGATAAGTTTATGGGCGATTCCGTGATGGCGCTCTTCGGCGCGCCGGAGCGGCAGAGCGATGATCTTGAGCGGGCGGTTTGCTGCGCCATCGAGATCCAGAATGCGCTGCACGCCATGAATGAGGACAACCAGGCTGCGGACCTTCCACAGCTGTTCGCGGGCATTGCTATCCATAGCGGCGAGGTCATGGCCGGTACGTTCGGCTCGGATATCTACAGCGAGTACACGGTTATCGGCGATACGGCGAACCTGGCCGCGCGCATCGAGTCATTCTGCCTGCGTGGACAGGTTTTGCTCAGCGAAGCGGCACGCGAGGGAGCCGCTGCAAACGCGGTGCTGGGCACCAGCAACGAGGTCCGCGTGAAGGGCTTCACTGAGACGATCAGACTTCACGAGCTGCGCGGCTATACGGGAGAAGACTCCACGCTCACCGTTCCCGATGTCGAAATGCGACGCTCGCCCCGCATTGCCGTGGACCTCGATGCGATTTTCAGGCACGTGCGGGACAAGAAGGTTGAGAGCACGCACTTTTCCGGTCGCATCCACGATATCGGTTACTCGGGGATCTGCGCGGACCTGCCGCTGACGCTTCCACCCTATTCCGAGGTAGCGATGACCGTTCAGCCCCAGATGGGCCTTGAGGATTCTGCCGAGGTCTATGCACGGGTAATCCGCTCCCGGCCCGAGGGGCAGGCTTACCGGACAAGCATGGAATTCACAACGGTCGATACCCCGGCCCATCGACAGCTCAAGGATTTCGTCGACTTTAATCTCTGGCATCGCTAGCCAACTCTGGCGGCGTGACGCATCAGAGACGCGTGCTCAAAAGTCCCTAGTTTTAGTGCCTTCGCTGTTCGCATGCGGCTTGAATCGGTGGAAAAAATAGTTTTCTTTCCCGCACCGCATAGCTATGGTTTTAGCTCTCACGGTGCGGAATTCTGAATGAGAGTCAGCCATTCACTCAGCCTGGAATTTAAGCTGGCTTCCCGCGACACGGGAGCGATACTTACCGTCGGTGTACCGGCAATCGCACTGACGCTCAGCGTTCTATCCGGAGTGCGTGCAGATCAAGACGAGACGACGGCGCTAGGCACAGCGGCGGAGCGAGTGCACGAGGAATGGGTGTTTGTGCCACCAGAAACCCGCATACGGCAGACCGCTACGGCACTGTGGGAAACCAACGACTCACGAGACTCACCAACAAGCTACTACTGACATCGAAACGTTTGCAGCTGCGCCGGATCGACGGCTCTGCCTAGCGGTCCGGCAGCCAAAGGAGGTATCGCCATGACCCTGCAGGGAGTTTTAAAGAGAGCCAGTCAGTCCGGATTCATTTATCTCGCGTCGGTTTCTCTGGCGTTTGCTTGTACCGGGATCATATTGACCGGTGAAGATGGCAGCATCATTCGTGGCAGAACCGCAGAGTGGGGGCCGTTCGACCTGGCCACCAAAATCAACATCATCCCCCGGGGCTTCACCTACACCGCAGGGGCAATGCCGGACGGCAAGCCGGGGGCAAACTGGGAAGGTCGCTTCGGTGTCGTCGGCATCAGCATGCTTGACCATGGAGCGCCGGCCGATGGTATCAATGAAGCGGGTTTGACGGCGGGCTTGTTCTATCTGCCGGGATTTACCGAGTACCAAACTTATCAAGCTGACCTTGCGGATGAAACGATTCCCGGGGACTTACTTGCGAGCTACACCCTCTCCTTGTTCGAGACCGTGGATGAGGTTCGAACCGGTCTGAGAGACATTCGAGTAGTCGGCGTCGTGGACGAAACCCTGGGATTTCCTTTCCCGTTCCACATGATCGTAGCCGATCGCTTCGGTGGACGAATCGTGGTGGAGTACATCAGCGGCGAACTGACGATCTTCGAAGCTCCGCTGGGCGTGATTACCAATTCACCGAACTACGACTGGCACATGACGAATCTCAACAATTACGTGAATCTCACCGCCATCGGCGTGCCCGAAGTGGAAGCCAGTGGTGTGACTTTCGCTCCGCTGGGAGCAGGCAGTGGCATGATTGGTTTACCCGGCGACTTCACACCGCCATCGCGCTTTGTTCGCGCCGTCGCGTTTTCGCAGACAGCAAGGGAAACCACTGGCGGCTACGACACCGTGCGCGAGGCGTTTCGAATCCTCGACAACTTCAACATCCCTGCCGACGCCGCCGAAGGTGCGCAAGACGATGTTGATTCCGACGATCTCCTCTATAGCGCCACGCAGATCACGACGGCCAGCGACTCGAAAAACCTCGTCTACTACTACCACACAATGTACGACCGCACCGTGCACAAAATCGATATGAAGAGAATCGATTTTGCTTCGATGGGTGCAGACATGATCGTGATCGAAACCAGCGGCGATCGTGAGCCAACCATTGTTGACATGACTCCCGCCGATTGAGCAGGTGCAGCGGTCGAACCTCGCTCGCGCTGGGAAGAAGGGGTGTACCTCGCCGCGGTGGTCTTTCCCCAGCCCGGTAAAGTTCGGCCGGGTTCATGCGCCGATCACACTAGGGTGAAAAGCCCATTCGAGGCACTGTGTCCCAACACCGGCAGGACCAGACTGCCGGTCCTTTCCCTGAACCAGAGAAGCAGCAGGGACGGTCCACCGGTCACAAGGATCGTCATCGCATCCAGTTCGAAGCTACCACTCGCATAGCTCATTCCGTGAGCAAGGCCGAACAGCAGCGACGTGAGCAGTCCACCGTAGCCGATGGGCGCGCCCAATACTGACACTCGTTTTGTGAACGCCTCGTTCATAGCTACCAGGAAGACTCCACGGTAGAAGAGTTCTTCATCCAGGCTTGGCATGGTCCACTGAAATGCGATGGTTTCCAGGTCGGCCCTGCCAGTGGAGTCGGTTGCGGCAATGTAAGCGATGAGCCCCATCAGCAGCAGAAAGACAATCAGTGGTGTACGAAAGCCGGAACGCTGCTCAAAGCTTATCCCGACCTTTCGAAAACCGAATACCGGCAGTGACGCGATCAGGAGCATTCCTACAAAGGACATGACCTTGCCGAGCCAGTTCCAGTTGGCGTCTGCGGGCCAGTTGGGAATGGAGAAGAAGCACCGCGTCAGCAGACCGTCATAGAGCACGTACAGGCCTAGAGCCGCTAAAAACCAACCCCATCGGAAACCGCCCTTGAACAGCCCGGCACCCACAAGCGCGAAGACCGTGACGACGCCAAGCTGTCCACCTACATCGAGCAATTCATTGATCAAGTTCACGGGACGCACCAGCGCTATGGTTTATTCGGGCACCTGCGCAGACCCTCCGCTGACGCTGACTCCTCCACCGTGCTTTGGACCTTGTGTGCCCGGCGCCGCATCGCCTGCGTTTTTCAATGTCCTAGTTGGCAAGCGGGCAAGAAACCCCCATCAGGCACCGAAGTGAAGGCCTCACCTCCGGTCAGCGCGGCGGCGCCAAATTGATGACAGGCGATCGATCAAAGAAGTTAAACGGCCGGAGCGTAACGGACTTGGGGTGGGAAGGCAGCACCGGCCAGTCTTCCGCGGCCGTTATGTGGTGAAAGCCCAGCGTGTACCAAAGCACCACGTCCGTTTCCTCAATGGAGCGATTTTCCGCTGTCCAGGCCGGAAGCCCATCGCCGCCGCGACTCTGATTCGGATACTTACCCGCGGAGAACAGTTCGGCTGGATCGTAGGGCGTAACCCACAGGTGGTGCCGCGCAAATCCCGCGCGGCGTAGGGGATAGTCGTCCCTGGAAAGCAGGGAGAGCGCGTTGCTTGACCAGCTGACCGCGTAGCCCGTGGGGTAGCCCAAGGCATTCTTTCGATCAGCGCTCTCCACGCGCCACTGTTCCGGTTCTTCAATACTGATATCGAGCTGCGCGGCGGCTTCGCTTCGAGCGCGCTGCGACTCGACGGTCCAAAGGCTGCTGCGGGGGTGATCCGACGGCAGCGACTTCGTCACGATTCGATCACGGACGAAGTGGTTGACCTGCCCATCAACATCCAGATCGAAGCGCAGAGAGAAGAAGTGGTCATGGAAGACGCCGATCCGATTGGGGGCGATCAGAGTGCCATAGCGCGTGTCCTCCGCCGCCGTATCGTCGCTCATGGACTTGCTCGGAACCGCCTTGGTGATATCCAGGCCCGTCGACGCGATGCTGAGGGTCACGGCACCGGTGGGCATGAAAATATAGTCGAAGACGTAATCGTAGTTGCCGATCGCGGCAATCATCCGCACTACGAGCTCGCGTCCTGGACGACCGGCAAAGCTGCCATCCATGCCTTCAAAATGGCGCCAGGCCGGGTCCATGGTGGGTCGCTCGAAAATGCAGAGCGCCCCCGGAAAAGGCTGGGGTTCGGCATCGTCCAGGCCCATGGCGTGGTCGTGAAAGCTCGCGTGGCGCGGGCAATCGACGCCGGGCGTCAGCTGCGTCGCAAACATACCAAACCCGTACTCGCCGGCATCAAAATAGTTTTTGTAGAACCAGCCGTAGGCCGGATCCATGTAGGGCACCCACATCTCACTCAGGGATGCCTGATACAGGACTGAACGATCCTCGAATGAAGCCAGGGACACGATTACACCCCGGCGCCGATCGAGACGCAGATGAAAACGCCAGGGACCCCAGTCCACAAAAGATCCGTCGAAGGAATAGGTCGGGCCCTCGGGAAGAGTGATCTCGATGGGTTTCATCGCCGGCTTGTAGGGCTTCAGTGACTCCTCGTCGTAGTTCGAGTCGGGTTCGGGGACGGGAACCGGGCCATCGTCGACAAGCTTGAGGACGGTTTTTTCATTGAGGTCTACGACGAGCGTGAGGCCCGAAATCGGTCGCTGAAAAAGATTCTTCCCGGTGTCCTTAAGGTCAAAGCACTGGGCGCGGACGATACGCCGGCCCTCGAACTCCGGTTCCGCAAAGTAGCCGGCGGCGAGGGGGAGGCACATAAACTGGTCGGGGTTGATCTGTTCGTAGCCGCGCTTGCGTATCGCCTCGCGCCAGCCGGGATGTGCTTCCACAATTTCCTCAACGGATACGAACTCGCTGTACAGTATTGATGACTGGGCATCGTCTACCTCAGCTACGGAGAGGGGTTTGCCGGAGCGTAGATCGACGCGCGCCTCGAACAGGCGCTTGCCCTTGCGCAACACCACCCAGGCCACACGGGGAAATTCCTCGCCCTCGGTCCATGCCAGCACATCGGACTTGGGAGGTTCGTCGAGACGAATCATCGCGAACAGCGTTTGATCATCCGCATCGCCCGATGCCACAAGGATGTCTCGCACTGCCAGATATTCATCGGCCTGCAGCCCATCAAGGGGATGCTTGACGGCGGCCGTTGCGCTGTTTAAGAAAGTGAGAGCTACAAGTGCAAGAATCGTTCGACGAAGAATCATTTCGCTCTCCTCAAGCGGCGTTCCGGACCGGGTCTTGCCAGGCACGCAAAGTGACTGGATACGCCAGGCCGTGCTGTGAGGCGATCGTATCACCGAAGGACAACGATCTGCGGTCGCGCCACCCCGTGACACCCGCAGGACCCCCAATCACCAAGAGCATGTCAATCTCCGCCCTGGGGGAAAGACCTGGAATCGCCGTACCGCCCACAGGGTGAGTTTCCATCAATGCCTCGCCAAAGACCGTCGCAAGTTCTCGACGCCTCATGCCGGTTCTGATGCGGCCAATCCGGGTGGTAGAGAGCGATTTTGCTGGTCAGCGCCGTGGACGGAGCCTGGGACCGCACCGCCGATCCCGGGAGGCCCGGGTAGACTCAAGGGCTCAGGGCACAACGTCTGCTGTTTGTCGAAACTGGCAACGTCCGTCACGACGTACCGTCCATTCAATCAGGAGGCGAGTCGCTGCTCGTTGCCGTTGCTCTGAGCGCCCTCGGAAGCCGGCGAGTCCAGGGCGTTCAGATATTGCTCAAGACGCTCGGGAGCCTGATCTCCAAAAAGAATAGCGCAGGCCTCACGCAGGCCCGGAGCGGTTTCCAGGTCCTCGCGTCGCACCACCTGCTCGATCTTTGATCTTCGCCGCATGAAGTCTTCAAGGCGCACAACCATTTCGCGACGCGCGGTCAGTTCAATTTCACAGCGTGTGTATTCGGCGTGTTCAATAAGAAGTTCCACGCTGCCCGCATCCTCCCGGATCCGATCCAGGAGCTGGAAGGCCGCCTCCCCGTAGCGACGCCAGAAGCGCTCGGAAAGCGGTTCGGACACACCGGGATCGGTCATGGCATCCAGACCCAGCTGCGCGGCCTGCTGCCTGAAGCTCTGGCGGACGGAACCCTGGGGCTCCCCATACCAGCGGTGCTTCGGCTGCGGTATGTCCACACCGAGCGCCGCTACTTCGCTGACGATTTCATCACCCACGTTCAGGCAGTCGGTGAGCTTGCCTCCGAAGACGCTGATCTGCTGCTGCGTGCGATCTACTTCGATTTCATGCTTGCGCGAAAGCTGTACCCAGTCCTTCGCACCCTGCTCACCGGTCACCGCCAGGGGTCGCACACCCACCCGCTCGGCGATCACATCTTCCGGCCGGATCGGCTCGGCGAGGGCCAGCAGGCGATTGACGTTGTCCAGGACAAAGCGCCGGTCCTCTTCGGTGACGCCGACCTCGGGACACTCCACCGGTGTATCGGTCGTTCCAATGCAGGTCTTGGGACCCATGGGGATGAGGAAGAACAGGCGGCCGTCGCTGGCAAAGAAAGTGAGCACGCGGCGGCTGTCGGTAACGCGGTCAACAATGAGGTGTATGCCCTTGGAAAACAGATGCCGGTAGCGCGTGGTCACGCCGAGCTCCCGGTTCAGTTCGTCAGTCCAGGGACCGCAGGCGTTGATGAGTACTTGTGCGCGGGTTCTCAGCGTCCGCCCGGATTCACAGTCCCGGAGTTCACAGTGCCACGCGCCATCGCGACGCTCGGCGTTGGCAAGGGCCACGTAGTTGACCGCGGCGCAGCCCATGTCCAACGCCCGGCGCACAAAGCCGAAGACAAAGCGGGCGTCGTTGTCGTAGAGATAGCAGTCGGAATACTCGAGACCGCCGGCGGCATTGCGGGTATCTATCTCGGGCTCGAGGCGGGCAATCGCTCGTGAAGACAGATAGCGCGGTGCCTGAGTCTTGCAGCGACCCATGAACCAGTACAGCAGGCTGCCAAGAAACACGAAGAACGACCAGAAGCGAAAGCCACGCTGGATGGTCGTAAAGAAGCGGATTTCCTTGACGGTCGAGGGATAGGCGCGCATCAGCTCGTTTCGAGACCGACAGAGCTTGTTGACGAGCAGAAACTCCTGGCTCTCGAGGTACTTGATGCCCCCCCAGGCGAGGTTGCTGGAGTTGGAGCTGACGCCACTGGCAAAGTCACCGCGATCGACAAGCCCGACCGAGACGCCGCGTCCGGCGAGGGCCGCCGCGGCCACGGCTCCGTTGATGCCGCCACCGACGATGAGCACGTCAAAGTGCTCGCCGTCGAGCTTGTTCATGTTGCTGTCGCGAAGCGCCGTGGACACGATTCCCCCTCTCACGTACCTGGCTACGGGAGAGCAACAGGCGCGCCGCTGGACAGGGCCAGCGTTCGCGACCACTATAGCGCACTCGCTTATTGACCCCTCCCCCGATGCCCGAACCGAAGCCGGAAACCCATCGCGGCCTGCATTACCCGTACGGCCGCCGCGTAGATCCGCCCGCAGGAGAGCCCCAACAGATTGCTGACGGCGTCTTCTGGGTGCGCTTCCCCATGCCCATGTCCCTGGATCACATCAACCTGTGGATTCTGGAAGATGGCGATGGCTGGACCGTGGTGGACAGCGGCCTGGATCTCCCCGACTCCCGCGCGATCTGGGAGTCGCTTTTCGACGGCTTCATGGCGGGAAAACCGGTCAAGCGCGTGCTATGCACCCACATGCATCCGGATCACGTGGGCCTCGCCGGCTGGATCTGCGAGCGCTACGACTGCGATCTCTGGATGTCGCGATCGGAGTACATGATGTGCCGGCTTCTGGTCGCGGACACCGGACGCGCCGCACCCGACGCGGCTCTGGCCTTTTATCACAGCGCCGGCTACACCGAAGAACAGCTGGAGAAATACAAAAAACGCTTTGGGTTTTTCGGCAAAGCCGTATCGCCGCTGCCGGATCGCTACAAACGCCTGGTGGATCTCGAAACCCTGGATATCGGCGGACGCTACTGGCAGGCCATGGAAGGAAGCGGGCACTCGCCGGAGCACATGTGCCTCTATTGCCCCGCGCTCAAGCTGCTGATCTCGGGAGACCAGGTGCTGCCGCGCATCACGCCCAACGTGTCCGTGTTCCCCACCGAACCCGATGGGGACCCCCTCAAGCACTGGCTGCGCTCCAACGCACGTCTTCGCGAGCGCCTGCCCGAGGACCTGCTGGTTCTGCCGTCTCACGAAGCCCCATTCACCGGCCTGCACGCTCGTCTGAGCCAGCTCCTCGAATCGCACACAAACGACCTCAATACCTTGTTCGATTACCTCGAGGAACCACGCCGCGCCGTCGACTGCTTCCCCGCGCTGTTCCATCGCGAGATCGACGGTGGGTCGCTTGGCCTGGCCACTGGAGAAACGCTCGCCCACCTGAATTGCCTGCTTTGGCGTCGGCGTATTCGTCGTCGTCGCGATGACGATGGCGTGTACTGGTATGTGCAGGATCCAGACACCATGGACTCCGGCCATCACGATCTGGGGCACTGAACGTTCCGGCTATCCTTCGGGTCACGTCGGGTTTCAGTGACTCGAGTTCAGCCGTTTTCGCCATGGTCCCCGCGAACCGTGCCGCATTTGCTGCAGTCGCTGATGGGGAAACGCTCCTTCCGCAAACACGGCACGATTCGCTCAGGCAAGAGCGAGATTCAGAACTGGCGGGGCTGAAGCCTCGGCTCGGGCACAGCGCAGGCGTGGCCTGAGGTGTTGCGGAGCGCAGCGTCCCCCATCCCAGCGGAGCGCAGCAACGCCTCAGGTCACGCCGGGTTAATGCAACACTGATCCGGCTATCCCTCGGGTCGCGTCGGGATTCAGTGACTCGAGTTTCGCCGCTTTCGCCATGATCCTCGCGAACCGTGCCGCATTTGCTGCAGTCGCTGATGGGGAAACGCTCCTTCCGCAAACACGACACGATTCGCTCAGGCAAGAGCGAGATTCAGAACTGGCGGGGCTGAAGCCTCGGCTCGGGCACAGCGCAGGCGTGGCCTGAGGTGTTGCGGAGCGCAGCGTCCCCCATCCCAGCG
>JBCDIW010000028.1:0-59308 GCA_038748515.1 Pseudomonadota bacterium | reverse complement strand
TTCTCGGCGAGAGATTGTGCGTTGCAGGGGATTTTCAGACTAAGGCAATAGCCGTAGCTATTGCCGCAGGAGGAAAATTCGCTGCAACGTGCAAGATCCGGCGAGAAACCAAATAGGCGTTTCGCGAGGCGATAGAAGATCCAATGGGCGTCGGGTCGCCGAATCGTTGAGATATGCAGGCTAGCGCAGGTCCCAGTCGAGCTGAAACTGTAACAGGTGATCGCCGCGGGTGAGTTCATCACCACGCGAGTAACCGTACTGATACCGGACTTCAGCGCGAAGGCGCTCACCGAGCGGGCGGCCGAAGGTCGCTCCGAACCGGTTCTGGCTCAGACGGGGGTCAAGAGCGCTGCCCTCGCCGACCGTGAGGAAAAGCTCGTTGCGCAGCTCAAGGTAAGCGCCTCCTGAGAAAATCGGACGCCTGTGCGCAATGAGGTAGCGAAAGCGGTAGGCGAGGTCGTCCCGAAACCCAAGCTCCTGTTCGGTCAGATCGCGCAATTCCAGGCGAAAGCGATGGCGCAGGGGCAGCCCGGCGAAGGTGGAGCGCAGCTGGAGCTGCGGAAAGAGCCGGTTTTCTGAAATCCCGAAACTGGTTCGGAACAGCTCATACCCCAAGCCGACGCGCACCCCGCTGGGCAGGCGGTGTTCGGCGCCGACGGCGTACTGGTACAGGATCCGATCTTCGAAGAACCGCGAGAAGCGTTCGCGGTAGCGCATGCTCCAGGTGTTGCCCTCGCCCAGGGCCAGCGGCGCCTGCAGGCGAAACGTGGCCCAGGTCTCCGACCCCTGCTCAAAGCCCGCTGCGATCGGAGCAATAGTCGCTGCGGTCACACAGGTCGCGGCAAGCAATGCTTGAAGGGCTGTACCGGAGGGGCTGATGGCATCGGGCCTGTGAATTCGTTGACCTTCGACTCTACCACCCTGGAGGATGGGTCATACCCTCGGGGATTTCAGTGCTCCGGCCATCACCCCGAGAGGGCTTCGTAGACAAGGACGCGCCGATTGCAGGATGGATCCGTCGTCTCGCGTTCGAGCGCCATTCCGAGCTTCATCACAATACGCTCGGAAGCCTTATTGCCGGATTGAAGGATGCTCACGATTCGCGTCAAACCGCGCTGGGTGAATCCGAAATCCAGCGCGGCCTGTGCTGCCTCCGTAATCAATGATCCTGGGGACCTGCGTAACCGTCTGGGGCTGGACTGGGACAGTCTCTCTCAGGAGGGTGTGGAGCTGCCTTATTCAGAGCGAACGTCAGGGATCGACGGACGCAGCGGCTGCAGACGGACTCCAGCCTTCAATCGCCCGTTGGCAAAGTGATGCCCAGGTCGGATAACAAGTGGTAGTAGGCGAGAATTGAAAGCAGCCCGAAACCAACGATGATGAGGGTTCGGTGCTTCAAGCCGTGATTGTGGTGCTTTGATCGGTCAGCGTGTGACGAAACGTCCATCATTTCATCGCCAAACCAAATGGACATCCCAGTACCAGCCGCCGAAATCGCGAGGATGCTCCAGTAGGGCCATGGCGTGGTTAATATTGTTAGCAAAAGCTTGGTCAGCTCAGTATCGCGATAACTCGCTGGCGCATAAAGCAGCGCCGCAACGTTTATGGCTACTGCCACGACCCACACCAAAAGTTGTGTTACCACCATTCGGGTTCCGAAAAGCAGCCTCACAGGAAACGCTACGATGAATCCCCCATCTGCGACGGGTGTACACAGCACGAAGAAACTCCAACTCAGCAGGGCCAGCCATGCTCCGGTAGCAGCATCAAACTTCCAACTCATGTAAACGAAGTAGCCGGCAAGCACGCCCACAAGCGCCAGGAATCTCCAGAGGTTCTCGGCATGCGTTTGATGGTGGCGTGGAGAAAAGTCAGTCACAGCTAGTCCTTGCTTGGTTTCCACTTTTGGCCCATAGACACAACCTGAATGATAGTAGTAGTGCTCGATACTTCACGCTTTGGGTCGATAGTTCGCATTCTATAGCCGACCTCTGGATGTCTGGTTCCTATAAGCGGTCGTTCAGGCGGTGGGGCAGGTTTGGCAGGAGTCGGCCATCTCCGGTTTGTCGCTGACCAACGAGTTCAGGTCAATCCTCAGGTATCGCACTGCGATACAGCCACCCGCGATCGGCTCACGTATTGGTGGGCTGCTCCCGTGACATGGTAAGGGGGCACCCCGCGCCCAGCTAGCTGGCTCGAGAGCTAGCTCGCGTGGCAGCGCACTAGAGAGGAAGACTCAGGTTCAGAGCGTCAAGATTTTTTACAGGCGGAGTTGGTTGTGGTTTCAGAGACTACCTAAGTTCCCAATATGCTTTGTGTTTTTCTTCTTGGGGCGAATTCTTGCGTGAAACCTAGCGCTTCGTGAAGTGGTTCATCGAAAACGAATCCGTCCGTCGCGGCTGAACACTCAACGGAGTCATGAAATCGTACCTGAACAACAGATTTCAGCCTTGCCAGCATCCAAGAAAAGCCTGAACCAAACCTTGACGCTGTCACCTCTGCGGAGTTTATGTTCCAGCGGTGTCTATGCGTCGGCAATAACTATGCGGTAGAAAAAGTTGAGGGAAGAATCGATGAGCAAAGGGATCCATTCGATCATAGCGATGCAGCTCGCCGGCCTCGCGCTGCTCTCAGTTGAGGCCGCAGCGGGACCAGTGATCGTCGTCACCACACCAGTCACTACCAATCTCGATGACGAGGATGCGGTGGTGCTTTTCGATAGCGGTGTCGAGATCCGAAACGAATCTACAGTAACCACGAATGGCCGATCTGCCGATGGTCTGCGTACCAGCGGAATTGGAGCGAGAGTCACCAACACGAGCACCGGTGTAATTGTGACCACCGGTGACGACTTTGCCGTTGGTATACGTACGGCGGGTGATGAGATTCACATTGAGAACGCGGGCTCGATAACGACCAGCGGGATCAATGGTGATGGAATAATTGTCTTCGGTAACGGCAACGACGAGGGCCGACTGATCCCTCGAGAACCGCAAGACTTTGTTGGTAATTCAGTAGTGAACAGCGGCACGGTCGAAGTCAGCGGCGTTGGTGCAGATGGTTTTGTGGTTGAAGGGGATCGCACGACCCTGACGAATTCCGGATCAATCATAACAAATGCCGGCATCCGAAATGGCGAAGATAATGGAACCGGAGCGTTTTTCGCGGGCTTCGAAAACCAGCTGAATAATTCCGGCCTAATCGAATCAACTGGCGTAGATTCGACAACTGTTCGGATATTCGATCAGAGCACGATCAGGAACACCGGTAGCATCATCAATAGTGGCGATAAGACCCCGGAGAGTACGGACTTCGCTGCGGGAAAAGCCATTACGATGGCGCAAACTTCGACGTTGATCAATTCAGGCAATATTGATGGCGACATCGCGGGCAGCTTCGGTAGTCAACGCGTAGAACTACGCTCGGGGAGTAGCATCAGCGGGACCGTCGACGTGTCGCTTTTCGATGAATTCCTGGGGAGTCCCGCCAATGATGAGCTGGTGGTACATCTTGATCAGGATGAATCATTGAACGTGTCTGGTGACCAATACATCGGCTTCGACGCATTTCAGAAAAGCGGCGCAGGTACACTGCAACTTAGCGACTCGCTGATTCTAAGCGAAACGGCGCAGGGCAGAATAGAACAGGGCAAGCTGGAGCTAAATGATGGCACGCTTGTTCTCGGTGATCTCCTGATTGAAAGTGGCGGCGAGCTGGCAGGCAATGGCAGCGTCTTCGGTGATATTTTCGTTCAAACCGGCGGCGTGCTCGGGCCGGGCTTCTCTCCCGGCCAGGTCGATGTGTTCGGCAACCTGACGGTGGAGAATGGCGGCATCCTGAGCGTGGACTTCGCGGGCCTCGGGACTGGCGAGTTCGATTTCTTCAACGTCTCCGGCATCGCTGATCTCACGGGAGTAATAATCGACATTAACTTTCTCGAACCTTTTCTCCCCACTGCGCTGGACTCAATCAATTTCCTGAGTGCTTCTTCGATCATAGGGTTAGAGAGCGCCGTGTTTCGTACCCCGGGCGCAAGAGGGGACCTCGATTTTGTGGTGTCCAACGGCATATTGGGTTTCACTGCGCTATCGGATTTCACTCGCGTACCGGCGCCAACCACGATCGGTCTGTTGGTCTTGGGCTCGCTTGGTCTGCTCCGCCGAGCTCGTTCGAAATCGGGCGACAGGTGTTGTCCGGCCTCAAGAATCGGGCAGACTCTACGTGGGGCCGCCCGACCCCAAAACGCCTGGACGTCTTCGACCGGCTCGCCGGGTCTGTCCGTCTGCACGCATTCCGAGGCTATCCGTACCCCGTCAACGTTGCCGGCGTAAGTGCGGACCTAATCAACGGCTTGCAACGACGCGGTTTTGGCCGACCGCGTATCATCAGTATGCAGCTTGAGTACTCACTCTTGCCCCCGCTTGTAGCTGAGAGGACTGGACGCTACGAGCGACAAATACGGCTGCTACGGGTCTGGCTCCGCGTGTCGGCCTTCGGGAAGCGGTCGTCCAAGAGCTCAGCCAGGATTCCTGGATACTGTGCGCAGGCACCAGGGAGAACTGTCGCGTCAGCTTTTTGAAGAAGACAATCTGGCATAGCACAGAGAATCCCGCCAACCCGATGTCCCCGGTAAATGGGGCGCAAATTGAACTTGCCGCTCATCGTCGTGCCCGCTCGATACCTCCGTCGCCGGTTCCAAGGTGCGTGTGCACCAAAATACGGCTCATCTACGCGTTCAGCCTCGTAGTTCGTAGGCAAAGGCGTAGGCGTCAAGCTCTGCTCGAACTGCCTCCCGGAGCGGTTCCGAGTCAGGAAGCGTCAGAGTCACCATCTGCCCATTGCGTTTGCAGTCCGCTACATCCACACGAAACGTCTGGCCCTGCAGTCCGTCGACAGCACGCAGCTCAGCTTCGACCACGCGCTTTACACAATCATTGCGCAGTGCCGGCTTGTAGATCTTCCCCACGGCGGTAATCGGTAAGGCGTCTACCAGATACACCGCTTTGGGTACCGCAGCCCGCTCGCTGATTTCGTTTCTTGCAAAGGCGATGATCTCTTCCTCTGCTACGTCATAAGCCAGCTGCAGGTACGCTACCGGCACTTCTCCAACACGCTTGTCGGGTCTGCCGACCGCCGCCGCCTGCAGCACCGCGGGGTGCCGATAAAGAACCTCCTCTATCGACTGCGGATCAATGTTGTGGCCACCGCGAATGATGAGATCTTTGCTGCGCCCGGTCAGCCAGAGGTAGCCTTCGCTGTCCAAGCGGCCCAGATCTCCGGTTTTAAACCAGCCGCCCTCAAACCACAGGCCACGATTGTGCGCCTCCTGCGTGTATCCGCTAAACACGTTGGGTCCTTTGATGAGAATGTTCCCGACCTCATCAGGCCCGCAGTCACGGGTGAATTCACCACGGTCGTCGAGCTCTACCGTTCGTAGTTTCATACAGGGCAAGGCACGACCGACTGATCCCAGGCGCCTGTCCCCGTCTCGGGGGTTGGACGTCGACGCGCAGGTGCCTTCGGTCTGACCATAGCCCTCCAATACGCGCAGGCCGGTTCGCTCTTCAAACTGCTTCAGCAGTTCCATCGCCAGCGGGGCTGCGCCGCAGGCGCAGAAGTCTAGGGAGCTAAGGTCAAGGTCACCGCTGTCCCGTTTCAGAAGATCCGAGAGGATGGTAGGTACTGCGCTGAAGTAGCTGACTCGGTAGCGCTCCACCAGGGACCAGAACTGGTCCATCACCTCTGGGTTCCTGTAACCCTGCGGGCTCGCGAGGATAACCTCGCCACCTACCAACCAGGGCGCAAGGCCCGTGACAAACACAGCGTTCACGTGAAACAACGGCAGACCGCACAGGGCTACCGCGCTGGCATCGAGATTTGTCGACTGCGCCAGCTGCCAGGCCATAACGACTTCGTTGGCATGACTGTGAGGCGCAAGCTTTGGCGTGCCCGTTGTACCGCCGGTGTGGAACAGGGAGGCGATTTGTTGCGGATCGTCCTCGGGTAGCACGGTCAGCGCATTGCCATCCTGCTGGGCAACAAAGGGATCAAAGGACATGAAGGTGCACTGAGAATCCAGGCCAAACCGTGCAAAGCAGTCATCACCGGCATCCCGACAGTCCTTGCCGGCGTCACCTCCGTCCACGAGCAAAACCGTCGCCAACCCGGGAACGTCCGCTATCACCTGCTGCACCTTCTCCCCAAGACCCTGTCCGGCTTCCGGGACAGCGGTCACCAGGATACGACTGCCGGCTTCATTCATCACAGCGGCGAGGTGCTCCGCATCCAGCATGGGGTTGAGGGGATTGACCCTCGCCACGGCCTCGGCTCCCCAGATGCAGAAGTGCGTCTGGGGCAGATTCGGTAGCAGCAGAGACACAGCATCCGACGGGCGAACGCCTAGCGCTGTGAATGCGTTTGCCGTTCGTGTTATCTGTTGCAGTAACTCGCGATAGCTATAGCGTGTCGCACCACTCGATTCGACATTCATCGGCAGAAACGTGAGCGCGGTTTTCTGTTCAAATCTCTGCGCGCTGCGTTCAAAAAGCGCATAGGTCGACGTGGGCAGGTCTTTCTCGGCGAGCAGCTCCCGTAAACTCGCGCCCGGGTCCGCCAGTGCCGCGGTCTCCGTCCCGGGGGCGCTCATGTACGCGGCCTCATTGCATGTGGTTCCGCAGGCGGCGTGCCGGCGGCTGGAGAGCTGTGAATCGCTGTGCAGTGCGGTGCGTGCTTGAGGTTCATAATCTCGCATCCTCGCGGTTCCTTGGTGAGCACTCACACTAGCGAGGCCTGCGCAGGTCCGGTAATGACAAGATTTTCGAGCCCGGCGATACGTACCGAATAACCCCGTAGGCGGCGTTACGATCCCTGCCAGGAAACCGTGGGAAGTTCGTACTCGCGAAACGTCTCGATGACCCGTTGTATCACCGGCAGACAGGCGCTTTCGGGCCGCGCAACGCAGGCGGCAAACCAGGTTATGGGTTGTGGAAGCGGCATCAGGACCAGGGAACCTTCCTGCGCTTCCGCACTGAACACCGCTGTCGGCCCCAGAGAAATGTAGTCCGATGCATGGAGCACGCCCTTAATCACTGAATAGTTGTCGCAGACGATCCGCGACGTATTCAGGCGACGGAGCAGCTCAAAAGGCTCTGCCATATAGTCGGGCATATGAGGCGAGATCAGCGGCTGGCTGAGTACGTCCTCCTGCGTAAGCTCGCCCGCGAGCATCTTCGTAGCGATGGCGTGGCCGCTGCGCGCCGCTACCATCAGAGGCTGACTGGCTATGGGGAATATCTCGTACTCATCGCTTGCCATACTCTGCTCAAACGGGCCTACCGCTACGTCCACCGCGCCGGTAATGACAAGCTCCTTCAGCTCCGCTGCGGTTTCTGTACGTATCGATACGTTTAGCTGGCTTGAAGGTGATTGCGTCAGCCGCAGCAACGCGTAGGGAAAGTAGAGTTGCTCAACAATCGGGCCCACGCCCAGGTGGAGATCTCCTCGCTCAAGAGCGTTCATCAACTCGATGTGCCGCTCGATGTTGTGCAATCGGCGTCGGATCGGATCTGAACTGTCGATGATGAAGTTGGTGTGTGCTGTTGGAGTCAGCCCGCTGCTACTGCGCAAAAACAGTGGCGTACCCAACTTGTACTCGAGCCGGCCCAGACGCTTGCTCAGCGTCGGCTGGGTGACATGCAACGACTCGGAGGCTTTGTTGATGCTGCCGTGCCTGACTATGGCTTCGAGCATCTCGATATCAGATACGTCCATTTTACCGCCCCCGCGAGCTGCCGCCCTGCAACGCACCGCATGATACTGCTAACGGAGGAGAGCAGCAGGGTACGGGCTATAGCAATAGTTGGCAGCCGCGACAAAAATTCATCATTACACCCGGCGCAGAGATTGCGCGTAGTTTATGACGAGCCAAGGGTGATCGAGATCCCCTCGTACCCGTAGACCAGCTCAGGTGTGCCGTGATTCGCTGTCTGTGTTTTATCCAGGAAGGTCAAGTTGAAGCGGGTGTGGAAGCCCGACTGGCCGCGGGTATTGGCCGCATTGTTAGGGAGAGTGAGCTCGGCGCAGAACCTGCGATTGCCTGGGTCGTTGTGCCCCGGGGCAATGGCTGGACTGCGGGAGAGCCTTCTTCAAGCGCCGTCGTGACTTTGACGACACCGCTCATAGATCAGGCGTTGCGTATCCGTATGCTCACCGCACTTTGTGATCTATGGGTCGAACAAACCGGGTGCGAAGTCAATGATGTACTCGCTACGGTCATGCCCGCCGCCTAGGAATCAGTCTATGCCTCTGTACTTATGTGCCTCTCCAAACAGAAGCATCGCGCTGGATGCCAAGCGGGATATTTCGCGTGCGATCACCGATGTGCACTGCGAGCTGACCGGAGCGCCCAGACAGTTCGTCCATGTTTTCTTTTTTGAGCAGGAACAGGTACAGGCGCTCGGGGGCCTGCCGCTCGAACAGGCAGGTACGGCACCGTATGTGCTGTTCGGCAATATCCGCTCCGGACGCAGCGATAAGATCAAGGAGGCCCTGGTCGGCGGCATGCGACAGCGCGTTGCAGAGATACTCGCCAGCGCGCTGTCTGAGGTGCAGATGCTCACGCGGGACATCGAGGCAAAATGGGTCATGGAAGGCGGCGATCTCCTTCCCGAGCCGGGAGAAGAGGCGGAGTGGCTTCTGAAACATCGCGGGTCGAGCCGCACGGATGTAGCGTAAGGGCCTCGGGCCCACAGGCGCGTGTCTTGCCGCGACCAGGCCCCGCGTCCCGACGCTTTCACCGGTCGACCGGTACCCCGCTGCGCGTCTTTTCCGTCCTGGTCTTTACTTCGCTGCTTACTAACTGGGCTTACTAGTCCCTGAGCAGCGCTCGACGCGTGCTCGCGTTTCCCTGACGCTACCTAATTCCGAGGGTTGTGCTCGGGTGGCGCTAACGGAGCGTTCTAAGCGTTATAAGTGTTCTAAGTACAGCGGTCATGCTGCGACCACAACCGCGGGCGTAAGTCTGGAGCTTGGGGCAAAACCTGAGGGCAAAGCCGGAAGTACTCTGCCGATGGGTATCAGTCGGCGATGCGACGCCACTGCAGCTTGTCCACCATTCGATCCGGCGCGGCGGTCAAATGCAGCTCCTTGAAATCATCGAACCAGGTGATATCACGAACCAGTGTGGTACCGACCCACTGCGGTATCAGGCTGGTCAGCAGGTGATGATGCACCGCGTTGTCTACGACTTCGTAGCGGCCGCAATAGGCAACGTAGCCAAAACCTGCCAGAAACCACTCCCATACCTGCTGCATTGCATTGGGGTCGGTGGGCACCTCCGCGCACAGCTCGCGCAGGTGTATCCGGTCTTCACACACCGGCGCCCTGCGTCGGTTCATGAGGCTCGCAGACACCCAACCCTGCGGGGAATAAACGAGATAGCCTTCGACGTCGCCTTTGTAGGGAAGCAGTTCCCGCTCGGTTTCCCGGTCTTCTACCGACCATTTAGAAAGCTGCCACACACCTTGCAGGTAACGTTCCATTTGTTTAGTTCTCCTTGTTCTTCGGCGCAGGCGCCCCTGTCACGTCCTCCCCCAGTGCGATAGCGCGATCGAGTCGGCTGGCTTCGTCCGACGGCAGGTGGCGCCAGGCCAAAGTGAGAAGTACAAGCGTCGGAATGAAAATGAGCATGGACGAAGCCATGGATGTACGCAGCGCTTCCGCTGGATTCATGCCGGTGGCGGTCAGCACATCCGAGAGTTCGCCGATGGCATAGGGACCCAGGGCTAGTCCGATAAACGTGTTCAGAAGCAGATAGTACGCGCCGGCTACGGCCCTCATGCGCGGCATAACCAGGTCGGCAGCGGTGCTCGGCGCGACGCTCGCCCAGGAGGATGTAAAGAAGTGGTGAACAAAATTCAGGACAAAGGCGAGAATCAGATTCTCGGTGTAGAGCATCCACAGGATTAGCGGTACGGCCCCCAGAATAGTCCAGTGTCCAACGAGGAGCCGCCCGGCCGGGTGTTTTTTCTTCAGCCAGTCTGCCAGCACACCACCGGAAGTCACACCAATCAGCCCCCCCGCCGCGGTGCCCAGACCCAGATACAGGCCAACTTCCGCCGGGTTGACTTCATGCAGCCGCAGCATGAGCGGTGCCGTCCAAAAACCTACGCCGTAACTGACAAAGGCGATGGTAGGAAAAGCGAGGGTTGTATACACAAGGGCCTTGGAGCGGAACATCATTCCGAAGGTGACGGGATCACGCCGCTTGAGCGACTGGATCCAGCCGACGCTCACGTAAAAACCCAGTCCCAGGGCCACCCACTGCTTAGTGTTGCCTGTCAGCGCGATAAGTCCGACACAGGCCAGAGTGATGCCAACGCCCGCCAGTACATTGAGGCGCACCGACGCGCCCTGCCGTCTCAGCCCGCGCAGATTGACCAGCGGCAGCATGGCGGCCAGCTCTGTCCACAAGACGGTGAAAGGCGCGGGATGCTGCGCTCTTTCCGGCAGGCCCTCGCTCAACCCGCGCAGCGGTTCGCGAAGAAACCGTACCCACACCGCCATGAGCACGCCGGGCATTCCGACTGCGAGAAACGCAGCTTGCCATCCCTTAAGCCCAAGGGGGGCCTGGCTGGTAACTGGATAGGCTTCGCTCCAGGTCTGCAGGGCCCAGCCGCCAACGAAGAGCCCGATTCCGGCGCCGATGTAGACCCCGGATGAATAGATGGCGATCGCCGTAGCGCGCAAGCGCGGCGGATAGTAGTCAGAGAGCATCGAAAACGCCGCGGGAGATGCGCTGGCCTCGCCGATACCCACGCCCACGCGAAAGCTGGCCAACATGGGAAAGGAACGGGCGAAGCCAGACAGCGCCGTCATCAGACTCCAGAACAGAAGGCCTGTGGAAATAAGACTGCGACGCACCCAGACGTCGGCGAAGCGCGCGAGGGGGATACCGAAGACCGCGTAGAACACCGCGAACACAGTACCGTAGAGAAACCCCATTTCCGCATCACCGACGCCGAGGTCCGCTTTAATTTCCTCCGATAGAATGGAGATGATCGACCGGTCGACAAAATTGAAGACATACACGATGAGCAACACAAACAACGCGTAGTGCGCGTAGGAGCCGCCGACAGCAGGCACGACGCTCCGCTGAGACCCAACGAAGCTTTCGCCACCTGCGACACGGTTTGCAGCGGGTGCTGCGCTACCTCCGGCCATCGGACTTATCCTTATTGATTGGCTGTCCATTGAGTGTGGCGCGCCCCGGTGCAGCTGGGAATTTCAGATTGTTCCCATCGGCAGCAAAACAACGGCATAACCCGGCGAATCGAACCCGGTATGCATTTTCTTAATTCCCCATCGCAAGAATGATCAATACGGCATAGCCGCGACCCCGCGTTATGGTCCGCCGCCTACGGAGACCAAAATAACGAGGTGAATTCCCATGTCAGACTCGAACCTGAACGTCTCGCGCGCCGCCCGTGCGCAGATGCCAGCGGCAACGCTCATCGCCACGGCACTAATCGTTTCGGCAGGTGCGCAGGCCCAAGAAGCCGGTCGTCGCAGCTCCGCCTCTGCGCTGCTTGAGGAAGTGGTCGTCACCGCCAGAAAACGCGCAGAGGGATCGCAGGAAGTCCCGCTGTCTATCTCGGCATTTAGTTCGGACCAGATCGACGCCCTGAAGATTCGCGACCTGACCAACCTGGCGGTGGGTATGCCCAATGTTGCCCTTGATGACATAGGTACAACCCGGGGCACAGCTAACTTCTCCATCCGTGGCTTGGGCATCAACAGCTCTATCCCATCCATCGACCCCACGGTAGGTGTCTTCATCAACGGCGTGTATCTGGGTCTTAACAACGGCATCGTGTTTGACGTATTCGACCTGGAGAGCATCGAGGTGCTGCGGGGGCCCCAGGGGATCCTCTTTGGGCGCAACGTGACCGGGGGCGCCGTGCTGCTCAATACCAAAAAGCCCGGCGAATCCTTCGAAGGACAGTTTCGCGCCGCTGTGGACGGGGGCGGCGATGGCGGCCTTAACCGCTACCTTATGGGCACGGTTGGTGGGCCGGCAACCGACACCCTCGGTCTGAAGCTCACCGCCTATTGGAACGACGACGAAGGTTATTTTGAGAACGGGTTTGATGGCGGTGATGTGGGTGCGGTGGAGCAGCGCTATATCCGTGGAACCGCGGTTTGGGCACCCACGGACCGCACGGAGATCGTCGTACGCTATGAGAACGGCGACATAGACGGGGACGGCCCCGTGCCACAGTCACATACCAATGGATCGGGCCTTCCGGGCACACCGGTGAACAGCGATCCCGACAGTTTCGACGTGAACTACGATCTTGTGGGTTTCCAGAAGATCAAGACCGATTTCTTCACCGCGGAACTCAATCACGATGTGGACTTTGGCGGAGGCACGGTAACGGCGATTTACGGCTATCGGGACACGCTGTCCGATGCGTTTGGCGATATTGACGCACAGGCGCTGGCCGTTTTTCATGCGCCCACAAACCTACGTTCAGAGCAAAACAGCCTGGAATTTCGTTACAACGGACGCTTTGGTGATGCCAATGTCACCACAGGCGTGTACTGGTTTGATAACGACATCGAGTACCACGAACGCAGAGATCTTCTCGGTTCCCTGACCCCGTCTGTTTCCGGCGGCGCGTTTGGGAGCGATGTTTCTTTTCAGATTCAGGATGGGGGCGGGCTCTACACCGTAGAAACCCTCGGCATATTTGCCGCCGTCGACTATGACCTGACAGACGTGCTCAGTCTGACGCTTGGCGCACGGTGGTCATCGGAGGAGAAGTCAGCAAACGTCGCGACACTCGCGTTAAACACCAACGTACTGAGTGTGCCCGCAAGCATTGGCGTCGGGACACCGATCTACGTCAATCCGCGATCCGGCACGGACACACGCTGCAATATTGTCAACGGTCCAGCTTGCGGTCTGGACTTCAACGACAGCGAAACCTTCAATACCCTCGCACCTAAAATTGGCCTGTCCTACGCGATCGACGACAATGCCCAGCTCTACGGGCATTGGAGCCGGGGTTTCCGCTCCGGCGGCTACAACCTGCGTAATACGAGCCCTACCGCCGCGCCAGGTCCCTTCGGTGAAGAACAGGTAGACAGCTTTGAGCTCGGTTACAAATCCGCAGGTTCCTGGGGAAAGCTGAACGCCGCGGTCTTTTACAACACCGTCGATGACATGCAACGTGAAGTTAATCTGCCGGATGTTACCTCCGGCGTGGTACAAATAATCGATAACACTGCTGATGCCACGCTGTGGGGCTTTGAGGTAGACGGCGCCTTCAGTATCAGCGAGGCGGTCGTCGTGCTCGCCTCCCTGGGTTACATCGACGCGTCCTATGATTCTGTCGCCTTTGATCTCAATGGCGATGGCGTTGCGGACAGCGCAGACAAAAACCTGGATCTGCCCCGCGCGCCGGAGCTCACGTACAGCGTCGGCCTCACCTACGACTTCGATCTGGGAAGCTGGGGCTACGCGTCTGCCAGAGTCAGCTATGCCTATCGCGATGAGGTCGCCTATACAGACAACAACCTGGGCACTATTCCGGAGCAGGACATCCTGGACGCCGGCCTCGACTTCTACTCAGGGGGTGGAGGCTGGACGCTGTCTCTGTACGGGCGAAATCTGCTCGATACGGTCAAGTGGGGCGGCGACACGCAGTTACCTGCCACCCTGGGCCCTTTCCAACTCGGTGGTACTTTCTCGCCGCTGGCGCGCGGCCGTGTCTACGGTGCCCAGCTCACCTTTGATTTCTAAGGCAGTGTAAATATGCAAGGCTCACTCTTTGATATGTCAGAGCAAACCGTGCTCGTTACCGGCGGAGGTACGGGGCTGGGTCGCCGCTTCGCGGAAACCCTTGCGACCGCAGGTGCCGCAGTCATCATTGCCGGACGACGATTGGAGAAGCTGGAGGAGACCGCGCAGACGCTTCGTGACGGCGGCGCGACGGTACATACCCTGGTCATGGATGTGAGTGACCGCGACAGCATCCTGACTGCGATGCAGGATAATCCGGTGGTCGGCTCAGCCAGTGTGCTTGTCAATAACGCCGGGGCCGTGGCCGGCGGCATGCTGCTGGATCTGGCAGAAGCTGACTGGGACAGCGTCATGGATACCAACCTGAAGGGCGCCTGGATGGTTGCCGCAGAATTTGCCAAGTCGCTAAAAGACCACGGCCGTGCCGGCGCAATCGTCAATATCGCGTCGGTACTGGGCTCCAGCGTGCAGCTTGGAACAGGGGCCTACTGTCCGTCGAAAGCCGCGTTGATTCAGCTTACGCGATTGATGTCCCTGGAATGGGCACGGCACGGCATCAGGGTCAACACGATTGCACCGGGTTACTACCGCACGGATATCTCCGAGGAATATCTGGAATCTGAAGCGGGCGCTGCACTCGTTAAGAAGATCCCGCTGCGCCGACTGGGAGAGGCGCAGGAGCTGGACGGTGCGATACTCCTCCTGGCGTCCGATGCGTCCCGCTATATGACGGGCTCTTTGATCACGGTGGATGGCGGCCTCTCTCTGGCTGTCGTATGACGCTGACCTGACCCGGTGGCACTGCTAACCCGACCGTGAACATTTGCCCGATCAAAGTCGCGCTTGGCGATAGCAGTCCGATGATGGTTAGCTGGCCCAAACCAATGGCCCGGACGTCTGCTGCCACTTACCCATGCCACGTCAGTCACACCTCTTACCCCTGTTCATCACCGACGCAGGGGGGGTGGGGTGGTACGCGTCGATCGAAACTCGATACATACCCGGGGGGCTAGCCGTTCAATACTGGATGCAACTCGACAGGCAGACGCTGAAGAGACCGAATCGCCGTGTTCCGGTTCCCGAGATCTTTCAGCGCGCTTTACTTTAGGGGTCTCAGTTTCACTCTGGTCGCGATCGGATTCCGTCCACCAGCATATTGGCCACCAGATCTGCATGCCGCTCAATGGCATCATCCGACTGCAAAGGTTCACCGTCAAAATGCGATGCCAGTTCTGGCGCGCAAAAGGGTATGGAACCGCCAAAGGTGATCAGGAAAAACAGTGTCCTGCCATCCGGGGTCCGTATTCCTGCACTTTGATCAAGTTGTTCTATAGCCTGAACCCAGGCCTTTCCCACGGGATCAAGATATTCGGATAACAGATGGTCCAGACGCTCACCGCCTCTTGCGCCCTCGTCGAGGAGTATGCGTACACAGCCGGGGAATCGTGCTGAGAGTCTTACTGAAACACGGATGAACTCGCGAACCGCTTCCTCTGGGGGGGTGGATTTCTCCGGCACCGGTGCCAGGCTGATCAGTTTTTCGCGAAGCGCTCGAAAGTAGACATCGACACAGGCCTCCCACAGTTCGTGCTTGGTGCCGAAGTAATGGTGAACAAGGCCGTGGCTTACATTCAGCTCGCGCGTCAGTGCGCGAATGGACATGGCTTCGAAACCCGAAGCGGCAAACGCTTCGATGGCAGCGTCAAGGATTTGTTCGCGTGATACGGCCTCCTCATTGATCTGAGGACGACCGCGTCGACGACGTGCTAGCTGATCATTCAATGGGGTACGACAACTTCCGGGCTAAGCGGGGCTAAGCGGGACAGCACAGTTCCCGCATGGATGTGCTCGATGAACCAGATGACGGTAGCCTACGCAACGAAGCCGTTCTTGCGGGTCCACATCAGTGGGAATTCTTCACACTCAATCGGGTCGCCGTCATGCAGGTGAGCACTTTTTGGTGAGTCCGGTGGTGTTCCCGGGCGTTCGAGGTAACGGACATCATCCCCCAAATAGCGCAACGTCAGAGCGCGACGATGACGCGTGGGACTGGTGTTACCGGTCGAACCGTGCCAGGTCTTCACGTGGTGGACGATGATATCGCCAGGTTCAGCCGGGTAGTACACCACATCAAATTGTTCTTCGTTGCCCTCAACGTCGGGAAGGGGTTTCCCCACTGATCCGGGGAAGGATGCCTGGCTAACGAACAGGTTAGGCTTGTAGAGTTCACCCCGATGGGAGCCCCTGGCATAACCCATCATTCCGTTTTCCTTATCCACTTTCTCCATGGGCATCCAGAAGGTGCAGCACTGATCGCCTTCATGATGGAAATAGGTGGCGTCCTGGTGAAACGCCGTGCGTTGCCGTGAGTTCGGCTGCTTCCAAAAAAGCTGGTCGCCGTAGAAGCAGATACGGCTGGAGCCCATGAGCTCCGCTGCAATTTGACCGAAGGGGGCCTGCTGTCCGAGCTTGTTCAGGGATGGGTAGTTGTAGCAGTTGAAGCTGCCAGCTTTGAATTTACCCTGATCTTTACCGGATGCGCTTTGTTGATCGTCTTTCTCGGTCAGGATCTCGAGCCCCTGAGCTTCAAGGCCCTTCGCCAGTTCTTCAAAATCAGAACTGGCAAGCCCCTGGGATTCCGTAACCATCACTTCCATGAAGACTTGCTCCATTCGGGTGACTAGATCCGCATCCAGTATCCCCGGTAAATGGACGACGCCGTACGTTTTGTAGTGTTGGATTTCTTCGTCGGTGACCGGCCGGATCTGGCCGGTCGCTAGCTGCTCAACTGACATGGTGACTACCCTCTCTTATTCGTGCGTTTAATTAGACAGATAGCTAATAAAAATAATATTAGCCATATGTCTAATTAAACGCAAGTTGTTTTTCCCTCGATTCGGGACGATCGAGTGGTGAGCCACTCTGCTTCAGGTAGAGCGGGGTAGGGGGGACATCCGTGAGGGCGGGATCGAACTGGCTCGCGGCGCGCCGCCCAAGCGGGCCAGGGTGATGCATTGGCCGGACCTGGGCTGCCTCGCGGTGTCGAGCGCTAACGGCGCTTCCGGCATCGCGAAGGGGTGTGACGAATTCTGTGCGGTTAGCGGTGACTAAGACGCCAGGAGGATCTCATAGCCGCGGGAAGTCAGCGCTTGTTCCGTACGCACAAGGTCATTCCGATCAAGTCTCAGCCCCTACCACTCAGGCGTACGATTTGTTTTCCCCGGCTTTCCCCATTGAGCATGCGAAAGAATGCCTTGGGCGCATTTTCGATACCCTCCAGCACATCCTCCTCCACGCGCAGTCGTCCCGCCTCAATCATCCCCGCCAACGCGCTGATCGCCTCCGGCATGCGCGGCAGGTGATCCGTCAGCACAAAGCCCTGCTTGCGTATGCGCCGCGAGAGAATGACGTTGTTGTCCCGTCGGCCGACATCCAGTCGCGTGTCCGCAAGGTGCGACAGGGCCATCCTGCCGACCACGGCGATTCTCGCTCCGACGTTGTAGTGGTCAAGAACGGCTTCAGAGATATCTCCCGAGGTGTTGTCGTAATAGACATCCACCCCGTCGGGGCAGGCGGCAGAGATCTCTAAGGACAGTTCCGCGACGCTTCTGTCGCGATAGCTGAGCACCTTCTGGTATCCCCAATCCGTCTGCACCCGCGCTGCCTTTTCCGGCGTGCTCACAATGCCGACCACCTTGCATCCCGCTTCCAGAGCCAGCTGCGCCACGATCGTGCCGACCGAACTTCCTGCCGAGGAAATCAGTACGGTCTCGCCCGGCCTCGGATCGCAGATGTCTCTGAAGCTCAGCCACGCGGTTACCCCAGTGGTTCCGAGCACGCCCAGAAACCAGCTGTCCGGGGCTAGATCCGTATCGACGGGAAAGCCGCCGAGGGACGGATTGGCGATGGCGTATTCCTGCATGCCAAAGCGCGCACAGCGACGCTGGCCAACGGGAACCTCCGCGCAATTCGATTCCACAACCTCACCGACGGCGTAGGCGTGCATGACATCTCCGGGCGCAACCGACTCGGCGTAGTTCGCCTCATCACGCATCCGTGACACCAGCGCCGGGTCCATGGCGATCACCCGGTTTTGCACCAGGTACTCGCCGGGGCGCAGCGGTCGAACCGTTGACGTCGCAAGTTCAAATACATCAGGCGTCGGTCGGCCGCTCGGACGCTTCACAAAAAGTACCTGCCGATTCGTTCTTGTCATGGCGAATGCTCTACTGGTGATGCACGGGTCTAGAAGGGGTTGTCTTTCAGCCAGCGGACGTATTCCTCAAATGCGGCACCCACCTCGCTGTGCTTTGGCCGCCAACCCAGATCACTGCGCAGGCGATCCGCGTTAAAGCCGTCGTCCGGTTTGCCTTTATCGTCGAGGTCATCGGGGGCGATCCCCACGCGCTCCCGCGCGTCGGGGACAAGGTCATACAGGGCTTCCAACTGGTGTCTTGCGATGTTGTTCAAGCCGCTGCTCACGTTGTAGACGTGATGCGGCAGCGTTGGCGCCAGCATTGTGGTCACCACGGCGCTGGCGCTGTCTTTGACAAAGGACGACGCGCCGCCGGAAATGAGATTCCAGAAATCCTGCACGGGCAGCCCAAGGTAACCCGTGCGTCCTTTCAGGGAAGCCAGGCGCCCGGCTGCCGCGTGAGTCACCAGGCTGAACGGATTCCCCATCGCTGTATAGCCCGGTCCCCATTGGATCGGATAGCGCAGCGCAACGACTTCCATCGTCTCGCTTCTCGCGGTCGCCGTAAGACCGGAGGTGGGCGCGGGCATGGGAATGGAATAGTCGAAGGCCAGCGTCTCAACGACGCGTTTTACCGCCGTTTCAAATTCCGGTACATGCGGCAAACCCAGCTTCTCCTCGATGGTCCCGGCGTAGGACACCTTCACCGGAAACTTCACGTCTTCAGTAAAGGGAGGCGCCAGACCGCCATAGATTGCCCTTGAGCTGCCCAACACGAGGCGTTTCACCCCCGTTACGGCGGCGGCCTGCAGACAGCTAAGAATCATGGGGTAGATCGCGTTACTCGCCGCCCGGGTGCGCGCGTACTGGTGTGCATGGGCGAGCATGACCAGCCCGTCGAACCGCCGTTGGGCGAAGAGAGAGAAGACCTCCGAACTGCTCTGCAGGTTGACGTACTCAACGTCGATCAGATCATTTTCCGCCGCCACGGCCTCGCCGGCGGCGTCGTGACGCTTACGACTGGTGACGGTGACTTGAATTCCTTTTTCGGCGAAGGCCTTTGCAGTGTTGAGGCCGACGAAACCCGTGCCTCCAGCAATAACGATGTGCATGGCATTACCTGTTTTTGTTGGTCTTCCAACCTGTTTACGGCTGCTCGGGCGTCGACACGGCCGACCCGCACTCTTCCCGGCGCAGCCCATCGGCGGCCCCTGATAATTAGAGGGCTATCAAAACCTATGCGCTTATTTATGTTAGCACACATATTTTATTGACTTTTTATTTGTCAGGTACCATATTAAATGCGTTTCCGCATCCTCATAACAAACCTAAAACTGGCCGGAGAGTTATCCATGTGTGCACCCAACCCCCTGTCAGCACGCCCGTCACGATCGCTGTTTCAGCTCAGCACTATCGCCATCGCCGTCGCCACCAGCCTTACCACGCAGGAAGCCGCGCGCGCCCAGGCAGAGCGCGCCGTCCTTGAAGAAGTCCTGGTTACCGCCAGCCGTCGGGAAGAAAGCCTGCAGGACACGTCGCTCATTATCTCGGCGCTTTCCAGCGACGACCTGCAGGAACGCGGCATTACCAACATGGTGGATCTGGCTTTTGATGTGCCGTCGCTACAGGTCGGTGCCGCCGGACCGGCGCTGCAGCTCTACATCCGCGGGGTCGGTACGGATGCCGCCACCGGCTTCAGTTCCCCCGGCATCGCCGTGAGTAAAGACAGTGTCTACATTCCGCGAGTGACCGCCATGGGCGCAAACTTTTTTGACCTTCAGCGGGTGGAGGTGTTGCAGGGACCGCAAGGCACGCTCTACGGACGAAACGCCACGGGCGGTGCCGTCAATCTGATTACCAATGGCGCGAGTCTGGGTGAAACCAGCGGTTACATCATGGGAGACCTCGGGAACTACAGTAAGGGTCAGTTTGAGGGCGCCATCAACCTGCCTATCAGCGACACGTTCGCCGCCCGCATTGCCGGCTTTGCTATCGATCGCGATGGCTACATGTCGGACGATACCGGCGATGACAGCCACTGGGCGGGCCGCGTCAGCACTTTGTGGGCCCCGAGCGATTCCATAAGCTGGCGCGTGCAGGGGCAGTTTGCCCAGTACAGCGGTCGCGGTCCGGGCGCCACCTGGGTGGGCTCCGGCGACGCCTGGGAGAGTATCCTGTCGGAGGGAGGAAATGCGGTGCTCGCCCAGGGTGCTATGGAAAACAACCTGATTGCTCCGAACATCGCTTTCCCCTGGATTCAGAATGCTCCGGTTGTCGGCCCCGCACCGACGCCGCCGTTCCCCCCGGGCACAAACCTTATTTCACTAGTGGATCCGCTGACCTCTGAGCTGGATCAGGACCTGCAACTGTGGGACGTGAGCACGACCTTTGAATGGGATCTCGACTTCGCTGACCTTACGGTCATCGGCGCCTACCAGGACGTGGAGCAGACCTACCTGACGCGCACCGCCGTACGCTTTCAAATCGGTCAGCTATTCGGTCGGGACGAGCCGGAAACGTCAGAGACTTTTTCTCTCGAGGCACGCCTGAGCGGTGACACTGAGTCACTTCAGTGGGTGGCCGGCGTGAACATTTTTGAAGAAGACCAATCGGTGTACAACGCGGTCAATCAGGGGATCGCTCAAAACCTTCAGCTCTTTGCCGATATCAACACCGAAGCGCTTGGGCTCTTCGGTCAGGTCACCTACCGGTTGAGCGACCGGCTGCGGCTGATCGCCGGACTGCGCTACAGCGACGAAACGCAGGAGAAGGACAACTTCAATCGCTTCTCCGTCGATGAGTCCATCGCCTGCCCGCCTCAGTTGACGACCGGCACCGAGAACGGGCTGCGCTATTGCCGCATCTCAGGCCCGGAGAGCGGTCAGAGCATCAGTGACGATAGCTGGGACTGGAAAGCCGGCGTCGAATACGATCTGACGGAAGACTCCCTGGTGTTTTTCACCGCCAGTACGGGCTTCAAAGCGGGTGGCCTGCCCGCCGTGTCCAGCGACGGCTATGGTCCCGAAGAGCTCGTGGCGCTCTCCCTCGGAATGAAAAACCTGTTGCTGGATGGGCGGCTGCAGCTCAATGGCGACCTTTTCTACTGGGAGTACGACGACAAGCAGGAAAATCTGGTGGGGCCTGATGCGCAGGGGATTATCGGTCTGGACACGGTGAACGCCGGTGAATCAACGATCCAGGGCGTGGCCATGGATATCAAGTTTGCCGCCACCGGGAGCGACTTCCTGACGCTGTCCTTCGAGTACCTCGACGCGACCTACGACGACTTCAGCTACTTCCAGGGGGCGGCGCTGACTCCGCCGACCACCTGTCCCGTAACACCTACCGGCAACAACGTGCCGGGACCGGCCGGTCCGACCCCGGAGCTGTTCGTTGATTGCTCCGGGTTCGATATGACCAAGTCGCCGGAACTGGTCGCGCGGGCGTCCTATACGCACACCTTTGACCTGGGAAGCGCCGGAGAGCTGGATGCCCACATCAACATGAATTTCACCGATGAGCGCTGGTTGTCCGCAAACTTCCTCGAGGGTCAGCTGGTGGACAGCTTTACGTTCTGGAACGCACACCTTGCCTATCGCTCACCCAATTCGAAGTTCTCGGCGCTGGCGTACATCCGTAATATTGGTGAAGAAGAATCCTTCCAGGTGTCGCTGAACCATACACAGGTGCCTCAGTTGATCGGCCTTGTTCCGGGACCGCCGCAGACTTACGGTCTTCAGTTGCGCTACGCGTTCTGATGGCTATGCCGCTTGTCAGGTGGGTTCCGCTGGAAGGCGAGCAGGCAGCACGTTTTTCGCATCGCGCTGAATCTCGCTGCTCGTTGGCACTTTATTGGAGAAAGAAATGACCCAGGTACTGTGTATCAAGGCCTCGCCGCGCGGCGACCAGTCCGCTGCGAATCAGGCCGCCAGCGTGTTCTTGAATGCCCTTTCGGACAGCGTTGCCGTTAATTCCATCGACCTGTCCGAGCGAAGGCTACCCGACGTCACGCTGGAGATCTCTCAGGCAAAGATGAAGTCGTTCATGGGCATGGAGCTGACCGACGAAGAGGCGCGACAGTGGAGCGCGGTCACCGAGCTCGCGAATGAGTTTCTGGCTGCGGATCACTATTTGTTCGCCATACCCATGTGGAACTTCAGCATTCCCTATACCTTCAAGCACTACATCGACGCCATCAATCACCCGGGAATAACCTTTACCCGCGATGAACAGGGTCCCCGCGGACTGGCCTCAGGCGCGGCGACCATCATCTACTCGCGTGGCGGTGACTATGCGCCGAAGGATGGAAAGCCAGATCCCCTGGACTTCCAATCCACCTATGTAAAAGCCTGGTTGAAAACCATCGGCATTAGCGACGTGAAAGAAATCCTGGTGCAAAACACCATGATGGGACCGGACGCCGTTGCCGAGGCGATCAGTAAGGTTACAGAAGACCTCACGTCGGCTGCCCTGGGCGTTGATGAGTAAGTATCGACAGTCAGTCGCAGCGAGGCACAGCGGTCGGCGCGACTGCTACGGTGCTTCGCCGATTAATCAACGTTCAAGGCGCTCCCTGTTTCCAGGTAAGTCGCCCGCTGTGCCGTCTCTCCTGGGCTTCTTTGATTCTCCTTCATCCGGTCTCCTCCGATCATGACGCCAGGCGCTCTAGTCCCTTGGGGACAATGACAAAACGAAAGAGGAGCACACCCAAAGCACTTGGGTCTGAGCGGTGCATATCCGTATGTTATGGAACAAAAATTTATGGATAACCGCAAACTGCAAGATCAGGCGGTGCGGAGTGCAACGGGTTGCCCCACTGATTTCCCATCCATCGGTGGGTAGTTCGTCGGCACCCATCGAGATTTGTCCGTCCTTGTCGAGAGCATGCCAGATCGAACCTGCGAATTGCCTGGGTTCTACTTGAGGGTCTGCGAACAGATTCGGCTCCTTTTGCCTCCGCAGTAGGGTGCCAGCATTGCCGGCGATCGAGCGAAACTTGCTGACATCCTGCACCGATATGCACAGCGGAGCGTGCCCGGTCCGCACGCCGGTGAGTGCAACCTGAAACTGAACCGCGTCGCTGGCCTAAGCCCCGTGCGTTGTGAACAGCCAGATACTGGCGAACAACCCTAGGAGCGTTTCTCCAACTGCCATCATGACTTGGGTCTCCGAGTCGAGGGGCGAGTTAGGTTCGAGAAACCGACCCTAAAAAATTTGTAGATCAAAATAGTTTGTAAAACAAACTTAACTCTGATACAAAGTCGTAAACTTCATGGGGACTCACTTTATGGACGAGAAAAATGCGCTGTTAGCAGACCTCGATTTCGCCGCGACCTTGGCGCGTGAGGCGGCAAATACGCCGCTTCTCGGGGGTGCTCATTTTCTGATCTGGAGCGGGCTTCTGGTTCCCACGCTACTGATTCACGGGAGTGTGCTTCAGGGGTGGTTGCCGTTAGAGCCATCGCTCATTGGAGTGCTATGGCTCATCTACGCCATCGTGGGTGTCACGTTATCAACCTTGTTAGGAGTGCGTTTGGCTAACAAACCAGGGGCCAACACCTTTCTTAATCGCCTATCGAGAGCCTCCGGAATTGCGCTGTGCGCTTTGATTTTCACCTTTGCGGCTGCGACTTCAGTAGCCGTTGGGACTCGCCAGGTTGGCTATGAAGCCTTTAACTTGATCCTAGCCTTCGCATTCGGACTGAATGCATTTCACCTAGTTGTGTTGGGCGCCTTAAGTGGTAAACGTCACCTGTGGTGGTGCGCTTTTTTTGCGGGCGCGGCGATGGTCTTCACGGTGTTCTACAGCCAGGATTCATTCGTCTATTTCGTAGCCGCCTTTGGCGTTTGCCTAAGTATGACCTTGCCCGGAATCCTCGAATTACGAGCTGAAGATTGTCATGAGCCAGCGGCAGATACCTGACAAGGTCGGTCAATCGTCGGTATCAATCGACGCTATTGATGACGTAATTCACGGGCGTCTGCGTCTGGGCGTGATGGCGTATCTCTCGGCCGTCAACCCTGCCAGCTTCGGTGAATTGATTGAGCGCACTGGTACTACCAATGGCAATCTTTCGACCCATCTCGGTAAGCTCGAAGCCGCTGGTTATGTGCAGCAGGAAAAGGGCTATAACGGTAAGCGACCGCGCACACTTATCCACCTAACGGAATCCGGCAGGTCTGCCTGGGTAACGTATCTGGATATCATGCGCCAGCTACTCGGATCGGACGAAGCGTAGGCCCATTCAGAGCGTTTCTCGGAAAGCACCAAAGTCTGCGGGGGAGTTCCGTTTCGGCTTCACTCTTTGTTAGTTGTTGTCGGAGCTTGGGGTAGTCTGGGTTTGGCCCCTGACAGTGGTTCTCGAGTCGATCTAAGTCTCTCTCCACGGCAGCACGCCTCCCGGTCGCGATTGCGCAGCGGGGGCGACTGTTGGTGCCAAACTTCAGGTCGTTGTAGACGTCGAAGTCGAAGTCGATAGAGCGACTACTGTGGACATCACGACTTCAGTTGATCTGAGTGAACCAAGTAAAGCCGCACAGCAACTTGTACTACTCCCAAGAGACGATCCGTAACCGGTCACTGCTCTGAAGGAAGCTGCGGGTGTGAGTCTCGTCGTGGGGAGAGTCGAACCCGCTGGGTCGGCCGCTGTAATAAGAATCGACCATCCTCACCTCAAGAAGCTTAACCACCGACGACTAAACGCTGTTCCGCTGCCGTTTGAGCACGGCCAATCCCATGCCAGGTACCTACCGCAAATTGTTGACGGTTTGGGCGGACACGCATCAGGACTGTAGACGGCACATTCAGGCAGGTCTCGAGGTGCTGGATCTGCGCCCGTTCCGGTCTTGACTAAATATGCATTAATACATAATATGAAATTCATTATTTACACATAAACAAAATTAATAAAGTGTGAGCGCTCCTCCAGGTAAGCGCTTTTTCAGTCTCGGAATACGCCATGAAGAACCTGATCTTCCGCACGATCCTCTTCGCGCTCACGCCCATGTTGCAGCGCACGGGAAAGAAAAGCGCGGCGTTCCAGTCTGAAATGGCCCGCCACAACTGTGTGGTGCAGATCAAAGTAAAAAACAACAGCGTCGGCCGCTACTTCCGGTTCCAGGACGGCAAGGTGACCTCAAAGTCCGGGATTCATCCCGCACCCGACGTGGCGCTGGTCTTCAAGACCGTGGACGTGGCGCTGAAGATCATGCGTCCCGATGCGGATGTTCACTACAAGATTCACGCGGCCAAGAACTTCCTGCTGGAGGTGCAGGGCGAGGACTACCTGGGCAACTGGATCCTGCAGCTGATGCAGCGTGCTGCCTACGAAGGCTTTGAGTTCGGCAAGGCCATGGCCGACGGGAGCATGCGCTACACCACGATCACCAACGGCGGGCCGCTACACGTGTACGTTCGCGATGGTCGGATTCTGCGCATGACGCCGATCGAGTTTACGGAAGACGACGCCGCGAGCTGGACCATCAAGGCCAGGGGACGCGAGTTCACGCCCAAGCGTCAGACCACGGTGGCGCCGCACGGCAGTTCCATGAAAAGCACGGTGTACTCGGAAAACCGCCTGCTGTACCCCATGAAGCGCGTGGACTTCGATCCGGACGGAGAGCGCAATCCGCAGAATCGGGGAAAATCCGGCTACGAGCGCATCAGCTGGGACGAAGCCCTGGACATTGTCGCCAAGGAGATTACGCGACAGAAACGGGAGCACGGCCCCGGTTCAATCTTCCTGCAGCACAGCTCGCACCATCAGTGGGGAAACGTCGGTTACTATCTCAGCGCCATGATGCGCTTTGGCAACCTCATCGGTTACACCCGCATGGCCATGAACCCGGACAGCTGGGAAGGCTGGTTCTGGGGCGCCCAGCACCATGTGGGCTTTTCCCAGCGCGTGGGTACGCCTCCCAGCTACGGGACCCTGGAGGACTGCCTGAAGGAAGCGGAACAGATCGTGTTCTGGTCCAGCGACCCCGAGAGCACGAACGCTTCCTATGCCGCCTTCGAGTCCACGCAGCGACGCCTGTTTGCTAAAGAACTGGGCTTCGATTTCATACACATCGATCCCCACTACAACCCGACGGCCCAGCTTCTCGGTGGCAAGTGGATTCCCATCAAACCTACGACGGATCCGGCCCTGGCCCACGCAATCATGTACGTGTGGCTGGTCGAGGATCTCTACGACAAGGACTATGTAGCGGAAAAGACCACCGGTTTTGAGGAGTGGCAGGCCTATCTGCTTGGTCAGACCGATGGTGTGCCCAAGACGCCGGAATGGCAGGAACCGGAAACCGGTGTGCCGGCGCGTGATGTCCGGGCTCTCGCCCGCTGCTGGGCGAGCAAGAAGACCTATCTTTCGCTGGGTATGAGCGGCACGGGCTTCGGCGGCGCCTGCCGCGGCGCCACGGGCACGCAGTGGGCGCGCAGCATGATCATGATGATGGCCATGCAGGGCTGGGGTAAACCCGGGATTAATCTCGGTGGTCTTATCGGCGGCGCGCCGCTGGACATGCAGTTCTATTTTCCCGGCTATGCGGACGGCGGCATTTCCGGAGACCTGAACTTTACCGCGGATGCCGTGAACAACTACCAGCGCATGCCCCACGTGCTGACGGTCAACCCGGTACATCAGCAGATTCCGAAACAGAAAATACCCGAGGCCATCATCAACGGAGAGGCGGAGGGTTATCCCTGGGATGGGTTTTCCCAGGAGGGGCAGTTCGTACCGATGCGTTATCCCACGCCGGGCTTTTCGCCGATTCACATGATCTATCGCTACGGCGCATCGGCATTCAGCACCACAACGAAGTCCGGCCGCTTCGCGGAGTCCTACCGGCACGACAGCATCGAGTTCGTGGTGAACCAGTCCATTTTCATGGAAGGGGAGACGCAGTTTGCCGACATCATTCTCCCGGCCTGCACGAATCTGGAACGTTGGGATATCGGCGAGTGGTGCAGTGCCGGGGGCTACGGCCTGCACAACTTTGAGGTCCTCAACCACCGCGTGATCGGTATTCAGCACAAGTGCATCGAGCCCCTCGGCGAGTCGAAATCCGACTATCAGATCTTTAACGACATCCTCGAGCGCCTGGGCATGGGTGCCGTGTTCTCCGAGGGCTGTAGCGAGCTGGACTGGTGCCGCCGGATCTTTGATTCCTCGGATCTGCCGCAGCATATTTCCTGGAAGGAGTTTATGAAGCGCGGCTACTTTGTCGTCCCCGCGGAGCAGGATGAATCCCTGCGCGCCCCGGTCGCCATGCGCTGGTACGCCGAAGGACGGCGCAAGGACCTGCCGGAACCGCACCCGCTCCCGTCCCAGTATCCGGAAAAATTTGGCTACGGATTACAGACCCCCAGCGGCAAGATCGAGTTTGTTCCGACCATCCTGAAACGCAACGAGGCCCGGCATCCGGATCGCCCTGCGCTGAACCGCTACATCCCGGCCTGGGAGGGCCCGCGCTCGGAAGACCTGGCAAGCCGCTATCCCCTGCAGATGCTGGCCACACACAGCCGCTTCAGCTTCCACACCTTTTCCGATGGCGCCCTGGCGACGGACCAGATCCGGGATCACCGCATCGAGGTGGATGGCCATCACTACTGGATTGCCAGGCTGAACCCCGAGGACGCGGCTGAGCGTGGAATTGCCCAGCACGATCTGGTCAAGGTTTTCAACGATCGGGGCGCGGTGATCTGCGCCGCTGATATCTCACCGCTGGTCAACGCGGGCGTGATGAAAAGTGCGGAGGCCAGTGCCCGCTATCAGGTGCTCGAAGTCAATGGCGAGTCCCTCGAAGTGGGGGGGAGTCTCAACATACTGACACCGGAGCGCACGCAAACGCAGGGAACGCATTCCATGAGTCCTAACTCCACGCTGGTGCAGATCGAAAAGTACGAGCACGCCGATACGCTGAAGGCGTTACGGGCGGCCTGAGCGCCAGCGAGGGAAATTCAATGGAAAAGTGGAACCTGATCGTCGATGTCGAGCGCTGCGAAAACTGCAACAACTGCGTGCTTTCCGCCAAGGACGAGTACGTCGGCAACGAGCACCCGGGCTATAGCGCGCCGGTCGCCGAAGAGAGCGCCGAACTCATCACCATAACGCGCAAGGTCCGCGGCACTACCCCTGTGGTGGACGCCGCGTACCTGGTCAGCATGTGCGCGCACTGTGACAACGCACCCTGCCTGAAGTCCGGGGGCGACGCTATCCGCAAGCGGGACGACGGCATCATGATCATCGATCCCGTCAAGGCGAAGGGGCGTCGGGATATCGCGGAGTCCTGCCCCTACAACGCCATCGTCTGGAACGAAGAACTGCAGCTGCCGCAGATCTGGATCTTTGATGCGCATCTGCTCGATCAGGGTTGGACCAAGCCGCGCTGCGTGCAGTCTTGCCCGACGGATGTATTTGAAGCCGTCAAGATCAGCGACGCCGACATGCAGCGACGGGTCGAGGCGGAGGAGCTTGAGGTTCTGAAGCCGGAGCTCGATACCCGGCCCCGGGTCTACTACCGGAATCTCTACCGCTTCAATCGCTGCTTTATCGGCGGAACCGTGGTAGCCGCGGTCGACGGCGTTGAGGATTGCCTGGCCGATGCCACGGTGACCCTTTCTCGCAACGGCGAAGTGCTGCAGTCAATCCGCAGCGATGCCTTTGGGGAATTCAAGCTTGATCGCCTGGAGGCCGATAGCGGTGCCTATACGGTGCGCATCGAACACGATGGCTTCGCCGCGCTGGAACTCGAAGCGCATGTCTCGGACAGCGTCTATCTGGGCGTTCACACACTGCGTGCAGAGACGCACTAACGAAAGTCGGAGCCCTGCCTATGGATCTCGTTCTCTACCATTTTCCCGGAGCATGTTCCCGGGTTGTCATGACGGCGCTGGAAACGATCGGGGTCAGCTACGAAGACGTGGTCATCAACATATTCAAGGGAGAGCAGAAGAGCCCGGACTACCTGAAGGTACACCCGGACGGCAAGGTGCCCGCCCTGGCCTACGACGGGCAGGTCATTACGGAAAACGTCTCGATTCAGCTGTTTCTCCACGGCCGCTTTCCGGAAGCCGGTCTGCTTCCCGCGTTGGATAACCCCGTGGACCATGCCCGCACCGTATCGGACCTGGTGTGGTGCGGCGGCACGCTGCACCCGATCATCAGGCAGGTTCGCATGCCGATCCGCTTTACCGATGGTGATCCAAGCGGTGTACAGGCCAAGGGCGTCGAGGCCCTGCACACGGTGCTGACACGGCTCAGTCCTCGCTTCAGCGACAAGGAATGGTGGTACGGGGACGCCTGGTCCCTCGTGGATGTGTACTTCGCCTGGTGTTGCTTCATCGCCGGGAATGGCGGCTTCCCCATCCAAGACTACCCGACAATCGCCGCACACCAGGATCGGGTCAACAGCATTCCCAGCTACGCCCGCTCGCTGGAACTCGAGGAGGCGGCCCGGCAGCGACATGGCATTACGCTTCCGCCGCCTCCGTCCTGAGGGCGTCGAGAAAGCGCATTCAGCCAGAACGATAACCAGAAACAGTCGCCGTTGCCCGGAGGGCGTGTACGATGAACGACCATAGACTTGCTTACCACATCGACAGTTGGATCGCGCTGCTGCTGATTGTCCTCGCCGCCGTCCTCGCCATCGGGCTGAATCACCGGCAGGCAAAACTTCGAACCATGGCCACGGCGCTGGCCGCGCTGAGCTGCGTAGCGTATCTCGGCTGGTACGTATCCGTACTCGGAACCAGTGCTTTCACCGATCCTCGAACCCTGTTTCCCACAGACGCGTTGAAGCCGAACATTCTGGCGGTGCAGGCAGCCCTGGTATTGATCACCGGTGTATTCCTGATTCGCGTGACGGCCTGGCAGAATCAGCGCAGCGACGAATTGGCCCTGGGGGCGGGCAACACGCCGGAAGGCTTCGGCAGATTATCCAGGCTGCTGCACTGGACCACGGCGATTCTGATTCTCATGCTCATACCCATGGGGGTCTTCACGTCCATGATTCCCGAAGATCAGGAGTGGCGGCAGGGCTACTACGTGGTGCACAAGACGCTGGGCCTGACGGCGCTGTTTCTCGTGGTACTGCGCATCGGTTGGAATTTTGCCAGCAAGCGCCCCGCCCTGGATGGCGGTCTCAAGAAATCCGAACGGTGGATGGCGAAATTCGTGCACGGCGTTCTTTACGTCATGATGCTCGCCTTCCCTATAACCGGATTTGTCATGTCGACCTATGGCGGCAAGCTGTCACATTTCTTTATTTGGGATCTCCCCCTGTGGTGGTCCCAGGATCTCGAGGCCATCAAACCCTGGGGCCTCCTTCATAAGCTGGTCCTGCCTTTCCTGTTCTACGCCATCTTCGCCGCCCATGTGTTGGGCGCGCTGAAGCATCACTTCATCGATAAGCATAGAGACAGCATTCATCGCATGGTGTCCTGAGTGATTCACCGGGTGGCGTGCGGATCATCGTCCGCGCCACCCGGTGCTTTTTATGGCAAAACCGCACTTGAGGAAGTGATCAATGAGTACCGGTGATCCGATGATCCATGAACTGCTGAGCCAGCGCAGGAGCCCTTACGCCTTTGATCCACAGAGGCCGGTCAGCGCAGAGGATCTTGCCGCGCTCTTCGAGGCCGCGCGCTGGACCATGTCTTCCTACAACGCGCAGCCCTGGCGTTACATCGTGGGCGTGCGCGGGCGCAGCCAGGAGGTCTGGGAGAAAATTCTGAGCGTGCTGGTCGAGCCCAATCAGGTCTGGGCAAAGAATGCGCCCGTGCTCGTGTTGTCAGCCATCGAACACGCCTTCGAACACAACGGTGAAGAGAACAGGGCCGCGCAGCACGATCTTGGCGCCGCGTCGGCAAGCCTCACCTTTGAGGCCACGTCGCGTGGAATTTCTGTACACCAGATGATCGGGATTGTGCCCCAGGCGGCTTCAGACGCTTTCGCGGAACTCGGCTCGCTGGAGCCATTCACCGCAATCGCTATCGGCTATCCGGGAGACGATTCGGTTGTTCCCGCCCCCTACGCCGAGCGACAGAAGAAGCCGCGCGTCAGAAAGACGGTGGACGAGTTGATCATCGGCGGCAACATATAGCCCCGGGCTCAGCCGGGGCGCGCGGGGTCGGTTCTAGCGCTTTGCTCCGAGCTTGAAGACGACCAGTGAGCTCCCCCGTCCGTTTGACGCCGCGTCGCCCGTGATCATCGCCAGCGCCCGGGTCATCCCCGCGCCACCGCCGGTCGCGACCGCGATGTACTGCTCGCCGTCCACGGCATAGGAGATCGGAAACCCGGACACCGGCGCTGCCAATATGGTTTCCCACAAAACCTCGCCGCTTTCTGCGTCGAAGGCCTTCAAGCGTCGCCCGTAGTCACCGGCAAAGATCACGCCTCCACCGGTCGAGAGCACGGAGTAGATCGGCGCCGGCTGCTGGTGCTTCCACAGGGTCTCCCCCGTTTCGGTGTGAATGGCTTCGAGGCGGCCGAAGCCCTCGGGTCCCTCGGGCAGGGGAAAGCCCTTGATCGTCAGGAGATAGCGAGGATCCTGTTCTCCCGCGGCGACTTTCATACAGGTATTGAAGCTGGACATGAACAGGGTTTTCATTTCCGGATTGTAGGCACCCGCGGGCCAGTCCTTGCCGCCAAAGACCGCCGGACAGACGTCCCTGAATCCGTCTGGTCCCTCTTCCGGGATGACATCCTCATTGATTGCGACTTCGCCAGTAGCCGGATCAATAGACTTGATGATGTTCTGCTCGACGGTTTCCTTGGCCCAGTAAAACTCGCCCGTTTCCCGGTTCAGCGTCCAGACAAGGCCGCTCTTCCCGGGGATGCCGGTCAGCAGTTTCTGCGTACCCCGGGGGAGGTCGGGATTCTTCACCCACACCGCATCGTCGTCGGGACGCACCTCGGCATCTACAAGGATGCGCTCGTAGGTGTGGTCCATATCCCAGTTATCCCGGGGCAGGTGCTGGAAATACCACGCCATCTCACCCGTATCGGGTTCGAGCGCCAGCGTTGAGTTGGTATACAGCATGGCCCCGTCCCCGCTGCCCCGGAGCGATTCGGGGGAGGGTGCGGGTCCTGAGGTGCCCCAGTAGAGCAGTTCCAGCGACGGGTCGTAGGAGCCCACCATCCAGACGCTCGCGTGCTTGCGCTTCTCCCAGGCCAAGCCGCCCCAGGTTTCGTCGCCCGGCTCCCCCGGCTTGGGGATGACATAGCGCCGCCAGAGTTCCTCGCCGGTATCCGCATCATGCGCGGCGATGAAACATCCGCCAGGGTCTTTGAAACCACAGGTCCTGCCTGAAAACACACGCCCGCCGGCCACGATGGGGCCAGCCGAGTGCGTGATCTTTGTCGGATCACCCACGCTGGTTTCCCAGAGGAGTTCGCCGGTGTCCTTGTTCAGCGCGATCACGTGCGCATCGAAGGAGGCGTGATAGATCGTATCGCCGTAGATCGCGATGTTGCGGGTCCGGTTGCCGGACTCGAGGTGGGGTTCCGGTAGCTCGCGTCGATACTCCCAGAGCAGGTCGCCGTTTCGAGCGTCATGAGCCGTGATCACATCGTTGGGGTGAGGCAGGTAGAGCACACCGTCGTGAACGAGCGGTGTCGCCTGATTGGTGCCCGGTTCCATGGACCAGATCCAGGCCAGACGCAGGTCATCCACATTAGAGCTATTGATGGCATTCAGGGCACTGTGACCCCAGCTCTGGTAGTTGGCACGGAACATCAGCCAGTCTTCGGGGTCCGGCGTCGCTAACATCTTGTCAGTGACTGATTCAGCCATCGCGGCGGATGCGGTCACCAGGCCTGCGAGGAGCACAGCCACATGGGAATTCGGGGAGAATTTCGAGTGCATGGGATTTTTCCTGGATTGAAGCGGATCGGGGGTGGATGGGACTCAGTCAATGGCGCGCCATCGCGACATGGCGGGGTCCTCCGTTCCACAGCTGCGAAGTTCCAGAAAGCGCATGAGATGGGTGAACTGCGCGTTCACGGAACGGCCACGACCGTAGGGGTCCTGTCCCTCGCCGGCGGTCTCGCCGAGGCCGGGCCCGGTTTTCTCGACGTGGATACATAGCGATGTGTCTACAAGACGGAATTCGCCGCGGTCGGTGTAGACGAAGGATTGATGTGTCTTGCCGGCACAGGCTTTCAAATCTAGCTTCGAATTGGCTTCAAGAGCTAGAGCTTCGAAGCAGAGATCTTCGGGTTCACCGGTCCATCGAATCCGGCCCTCGCCCAGGGTATTGAACTCGAAGCGCTGATCTCCCAGAGGATCGGCGTGACAGGTGTGGGCAAGGAGCGGGATTTCCTTCATTCGCGATCCCACGGGACCGGGAACATCCATGCAGTAGCCATCGGGCTCGTCCAGGAAGCGCGTGAGGCGTATCCGCCCTTCGTAGCCACCGTCCGCCGACAGGCGAGCGTCCATGGGCCCCGCTGCCTGAGTAGCGGTGTGCCCCAGGCACAGCACAAAAACGGCAATAACGGGTTTCAGGCCGGTGCGCCCCAGGATTCTTATTGTCATGAAGCTTTCTCATTATTAAGATTGCTTAAATGCAAATATAGCAATATTAAATATGAATTCAAGCATATATAATGAAACTTCATCAACGGTCACCCCGAGGTAACACTCAATGTCGAAGGCCCGATCGATTGCGTTGAGGACAGCCGCGATACTCTGGGTTGTCTGGGGACTGGTGCATGTCGCGGCCGGATTGATCGTCCTTACCGCGGATGCGACATCGGGATTCCAGGCCATCGCCGACGCGGTAGCCCCCGACCTGCTAAGCAACGATTACCACGCCGCCGTAGGCGGGGTCCTGAATCAACATGGGTGGAATCTGGCCTGGTTCGGGGTCGTTACGATCATCGGCGCTGTGTACGTCTGGAGATTCAGCGTGACCGCAATCTGGGTTGTCGGCCTGGTGGGGGGCATGGCCGATCTGGGCTACTTCCTGTTCGTGGACATTCCCGGCTACGTGAACTTTGTCCCGGGTACGTTGATGACCTTGATCTCGGGGAGCGCTCTCTTGCTCAGTCTTTGGGCGTGGTGGGGCCGAACCGGCGAGGCGCAGACTTAAGTGGCTGAGGTCAACGCGACGCCACAACGGATGCGGCTCTCGAAGCACAGGAACATTCCGGTACCCGGTCCACATATTTATCAGTGGCCGAGCGTAGGCTCGATGCGCTGCCCGGCAAATCGCCGGGCACCGACGTCACTTCACCACCAGCCTTTATCTGCGTTTCGCTAGGGGGAACGTCGTGGAACAACTCGGCACGGTCGATGCTCTATTTGCATACAGCGAAACTCCCAACACGCCAATGCACATCGGGCAGCTCCTGATCTATGACCCGTCCACCGCCGACGGTGGCGCCGTGAGGTTCAAGGAGATCCTGTCTTATCTCGAATCCCGCCTTGACGGCTCCCGGCTGTTCCGTCGCAAACTGGTGCGCGTACCCCTGGATCTGGATCACCCCTATTGGGTTGAGGACAGCAGTTTCGACCTGGAGTACCACGTTCGTCATATCGCGCTGCCGAAACCTGGAAACTGGAGGCAGCTTTGTATTCAGGTGGCCAGGATTTACGCGCGCCCTCTGGATATGTCCCGGCCTCTCTGGGAGTTCACCGTTATTGAAGGGCTGGACAAGGTAGCCGGGGTGCCCGCGGGGAGCTTCGCCATTTTGCAGAAATACCACCATGCCGCGGTTGATGGTAAGGCTGGCGTGGAAATGTCTCATGCCCTGCACGACGGCGATGCTCACCAGAAACCGCGCAGTTTTGATATGCAGTGGACGCCGGAAGCAGAACCCGGCTCGCTTGACCTCCTGGCCAGAGCACACTTCAACAACATCGTGAATCCGATCAGAGGCCTGAGGAACCTGCGCAAGCTGGTCCCCGTCCCTAAACAGCTATTGGGTGTGCGGCGCCAGTATCAACGGCAGGAACAGGCCCGGGGCGGCGTACCGCGATCCCACTTTAATACACGGCTCGGTCCGCATCGCGTGTTCGAAGGCGCGGAGTTCGCACTCTCCGACATCAAGAAGGTACGCGCTGCATTCCCCGGGGCGACGGTCAATGATGTGATGATCGCCATCGTCAGCGGGGCGATGCGCGAATACCTCATGACCCGGGACCTGCTTCCCGAGGAAACGCTGAAGTTCGGTGTTCCGGTCTCGATTCGCACGGAAACCGGAGAAGAAAACACGGGCAATGAAGTCGCCATAATGACCGTTGGCGCCGGAACCCACCTGTCCCGCGCAGACGATCGCCTGGAGTTTGTTGTGTCTGAAACCCGGCGCTCCAAGGCGATAACGAAGGCCATGGATCCGAAGTCATTGATGGAATTGTCTGGAGCGATGCCTGCGGGGCTGACCGCTTCGGCCACGAAAATGATGCTGCGCTCCGGCATGGTCAACCGCGTCAGCCCCGCATTCAATACGGCGGTTACCAATGTCCCCGGGCCGCTGGAGGCCATGTACTTTGCGGGGGCAAAGCTGGTGAAATCATGGGGAACGGGGGTGCTGGCCGAGGGGCAGGGCATTTTTCATGTGGTGACCAGCTACCACGGCAGCGTATTCCTAACCTTTCTGGCAGACCGGGACCTCATGCCCGATCCCGAAGCCTATTCCCAAATGTTGAGGAGCAGCTTCTCGCTACTATTGCAGTGCGCAGCACCCAAGAAGGTCAAAGCACCGAGAGCAAAAAGTACGAAGCAAAAGGCCGATTAACGGCGCCATGCTATGTCCTGCGCCGCAACGAGCCGTGCCATGCGTTGAAGCTCCGCTTCGAGCTTGTGCTCGCGTGCGTTCGTCCATTGGACTCCGGGCTCCGGCCAGACGTTTACAACGCTGAGCAGTCCGAGTTTCCGATTCGCCTTGATCTCCATGCGGCCGACAAATCGGTCTCCTTCGAGCATGGGGTACACGTAGTAGCCCCAGCGTCGTTTGGCAGCCGGTACGAACATTTCCACCGTGTACTCGAAGCCGAACAGGCGTTTAAGGCGCTCGCGATCTCGAATGGTCGGGTCGAAGGGGTTCAGGATACGCAGTCTGCCGGTAGGCATGGGCGTGCCTTCGATCCGAGCTTCAATGTCGCTGGGAGCCCATGCGGGTCGCCAGCTTCCGTCAGCGCCCTCGATTTCCACCGGGACTAGATTTTTCGCATTGCGGGCGATCCAGTCCTTGGCTTCCGCATTGTCAACGGCGTCCCAGAATTTCTGGATGTCGCCTACCGTTCCGAACGCCAGTCGATTCAGGGCCGCGCTACAGAGCCAGCTGATCTGATCCGCATCCGGGATTTTTTCCTCAAGGACGCGTTGTGGAATTACGCGCTCTGTCAGATCGTAAAACTTAGTGAAGTTTTCCCGGTGCGCCGTAGCGAGCTCACCGGCGTACCACATGTAGTCCAGAGCAAGCTTATGTGGAGGGCGGGACCACATCTGCTTTTCCCCGGAAATTCGGCTGTCGAACGCCTTTGTGGACAGCGGCCCCTCCAGTTCGATGCGCGCCTTGATCGCGTCTCTCTCCGCTTTCGTGGACATCCCCCGATGCCACTCCCATCCGCGAACCCGCGCCTCAAGCCGCTGAAACTGACGAGACCACATGGGGTAAAAGTCCATGGGGATGATCGAGGCATCATGGGTGAAGTGCTCAAAGACACGGCGATCCCGACTCATGTGCCTGGGCAGCATATTCTCGCGGTAGTTCTGATTCCGGCTCCAGAGGATGTGATGATGGGCCCGCGTCACTACCTGTATGGAATCGAGCTGCACAAAGCCCAGGTGCTTGATCAGTGCTTCCAGATCAAGCTTGCCGGTCGGCGCTTTCGAAAGACCCTGGGCGGCGAGCCACAGCCGCCGTGCGGTCCGGTTGGTGATACGCAGGCGCGAGGTCACATTCGATCGGCCGTGTCGCAATTTCAGTGATGCACCGTGGCCGAGGTCACCACGCGCCATGGGTCGACCCACGCCTGGCCTTCTTCTGGGTCCTTCCCGCCCGCGCACCCTTGGCTAAGGGAAGGTCAGCAATGTCGATCATCGGTTCGAAAGACTCCCGGGCCCGTGTATTTTCGTTTGAGTGTCGTGCTGGCGATCAGCCCCGCGCGGTCATCGCGTAGAATCTTCGAAATCGCTCCCGGTTTCCACGATCAATGAATCTCAGCAACGCCAGTCTGCACTTTGTCATCATCGACACGTTTCTGCAGCGTGGTTTCGCGCCCACGTTAGACGAGTTGGCGGCCCGGTTCGGCGTTGCGCGGGGTCTCATGCGCAAAGCCCTGGGCGAGCTTCAGGACCATCACGGCGTCGTTCTCCATCCCCACAGCGACGAGATCTGGGTTGCGCATCCTTTTTCGACGGTGCCCACAGGGTTTCTGGTATCGAGCGGGGGACGCGAATGGTGGGGCAACTGCGCCTGGTGCTCGCTCGGCCTGGCGGCGTTGGTGGACGCGCCTGCAACCATAAGGACCTCGCCCGGCTATGACCGCCCCACCGTCGAACTCAGGATTGTTGATGGAAAACTCGACCGACATGACTTCGTCGTTCACTTCCCGACACCCATGGCCAGGGCCTGGGACAACGTAATTGCCACCTGCGCCACCATGCTTGTGTTCGATGACGAGGCTCACGTGGATGCGTGGTGCGCAATGCACCGGATGACGAGAGGGGACGTACAACCCATCGAGACGGTCTGGAACTTCGCTCGCGAGTGGTACGGACGGCACGCCGATCCTGACTGGGAAAAGCTCTCCGCTTCTGAAGCAACGGAGATGTTTGCCCGTCATGGCCTGACGGGACCGATCTGGAGCCTGCCGGCACAGGACGGCCACTTTTAAGCACCGGCGCCGATTCGACTGCCCTTTCTTTCTGAGCGGCGTAGACGCAGGAATTTTGTATGGAATACGGTCTTTTTAAAGGACTTCAGGCTCTGCTGTTTTTTGGTGCCGCGCTTGGCTTCGGCATCTGGCAGTTGATTGCTGTCAATCGAGAAATTCGCAAGGCTGCGGAGAACGATGAGTCAGAGGCTGAGCGCTGAGCGGCAGGTACCGCGGTATCGTTCACACGCCTGAGTCGGCGGCTTCAGCGGGTGACCCCGGTCCGCGGTCAGTGCCAGTCGGCAGTCAGCGCTGGTCAGTAACCAATGCTAGTCGGAAGCCAGCGCTGCGAGTTCGCCCGGGGCACCCTCCTGGCGGTGACGAGCGGGGGTAGCGACCGCGGAATCGTCTTTCAGGCCGCTCGCTATCGCGATCCCCAGGACCGCGACGCAAGCACCGGCGGCACCCACCCAGGCAATCGAACTTGCCGCAAAGACCGCGCCCCCCAAGCTCGCCCCCAGGCCCTGGCCGAAGTAGAGCATGGAGCCATTTACGGCGAAGGCCAGCGTTGCCGATGCTCCCGCCGTGTTTGCAAGCTGGGTCTGGATGACCGGTGACATCGCAAACAACGCGGCGGATGCCGAGGCCATCACAAAAAGCAGCACAGGCACGGCCAGCACTCCCAGACCCTGAAGCATGCCGGCGGTGAACGCCAGCTGGGTCACCGCCGTGGTGGCGAGCAGGATGATGAGGGCACGCCGCACCGGAAGCCTGGCCAACACGGCTCCCGCGGGAAGCCCGAGCAGACTCCCGACACCGGTCGCCAGCTGAATACCGCCGATGGCGGCACCCTCGAGGCCCGCGAAAGCCGTGATAACGGGTGCGATAAAACTGACGGTAGTGAACGTCGCGCAAAACCCGATCATCGTGATGAGTACGAGACGCCTATTGTTCCCCTGGAGCGCCGCCCGGAAGTTTGCTCCTGCCGCCGCGGCAACCGCTTGCCGGGCGGGGGTTCCAAGGGCGATCACGCCGAAAGAGAGCAGCGAGATGGCGCTGGCAAACCAGAAGGCGGCGCGCCAGCCGTAGGTTTCACCAAGCAGCGTAGCGGTAGGCATGCCGAGCAGAAACGCCAGGGTATAGCCGGACAGAACCGTGGCCAGGGCAGCCGGGCGTTTGGCATCGGGTACCAGCATTACGGCGATACTCGATGCCAGGGGCATGGTCAGGGCGGCAAACAACCCGCCGGTCACACGGGTCACCAACAGTGCCGAAAAACCCGGGGCAAGCGCCGATGCGACGTTCATGATCGTCAGCAAAAGCATGACGATCATCAGCAGACGTTTGCGATCAAAGCGAGCGAAGGCGCGGGCCAGGATCGGTCCCCCAATCCCGCAGGCGATCGCAAATACGGTTTGCAGCTGGCCGGTGACGGGGACGCTGGTGCGCAGGCCGTCGGCCATCGGCACGATCAGTCCCACAAATGCGAAAGCGCTTGTGCCGAAGGCGAAAGGCGCGAACGCCAGACTCAGTAGTCGAATATTCATGGAGTTATATACGGGGTTCAATAAAGGGGTCGCGACGCCTGCCAGCGTCGGTTCCTGGCCGGTTACCGATTGATCCCACGATTACGCGGTGAGCGTCCAGCCAGATCGCTGGCCGGGGATGGGGGCGACCTACCCGGCGATGATCGGGATCAACAGGTGCGAATCAAATTCCGCACCGAAGCGGACCGCATGCTGCCCGCGATTCACCGTTGTATCTTTTTTGAAGATCGGTGCGTGCACGATATCGGTGCCTGAAATGATCAGACGCAGCGTCGAATCCTTCTCGAAGAACGTACTGCTTGGGCAAAAGGCCAGTTCGAGGGGTACCGCGTCTCCCGGTCGCAGTTCCTGGTCTCGCAACCCCAGAGGTACGGGCTGAAAGGGACGGGATTCCTGCTCGTTCAGCTCTCGCCGCGAGGCGCGGCCGTAGCCGCGAGTCACCATGTCCTGATCCTGACCCACGGAGCCGTAGAACCGGACACTGCGTCCCTGCGGGTCGCGCTTGTCGATGAAGCAGCATAAGGCCACGTCCTTTGCGGCGCTCTCTCGACCGCCGCCGGCGCGGGCTTCGACCCACACTTTCAACTTGATGTAGCCCGTGACCTCCGTGTCCCGGGGGAAGCAAAAGTCGAAGCTGATGGCGCCGTCGTCACCATCGTAGAGCGCTTCCTGTGCCTCGTTCTGTGGCGTAGGCTCAAGCGTCTGGTTCTGAGCCAGATACAGCATCTGGTATTCCGTGTCCTCCGGTGGCCAACTGTGGCACCAGCGCACCTCTTTGACGATGTCGCGGCTCTCGCGGACCTCGATCCGTGCTGTTGGCAGATCATCAAAGCGGTTTGTGAAGCCCTTGAGAAACCGGTCCATGAAGTCTTTCTGCAGTGCCAGGGTCTCGGGCTTGTAGTATTCGGTCCACTTACCGCTGCGATGCGTGTACAGCCACTTGTGTTCGGACTGCGCTTTTTCATAGGCGCGAAAAGAGCCAAACGTATGCAACTCGTGGTCGGAAAAAGACGCGCACAGCAGCATCGGGACCTGAATGTTCTGCAGCGGCGGCGCTTTTGCCCGCCAGTACTCGTCGTAGAACGGGTGCTTCTCCAGAGCCTCGACCGGTATGGCCTCTTCGGTGGCGAGATAGGCGTCGAGCGTGTTGTTCATCGAGTCCTTCACCTCGGTATGCCACCAGAAGTTCAGAAATCCGAAGTCGGGAACACCGCCACGACAGGCCAGATCCTGATAGAGGTCGGAAACGCCTTCCCAGGGAATGATGCACTTGAGAGCGTCCGGCGCTTCCTCGCCGTCAGGCACAGCGGCGGCGAGGTACTGACTGATGCACAGGAAGCTGACCCCACACAGCCCAACGCCGCCGTCGCACCAATCCTGTTCGCCGACCCAGGCGATGGCCTCCCGAAAGCACTTCCCCTGATGACGCGACATAATGGAGGCTGGCCCTCCGCTGTTGGCGAACCCCGGTAGATTCAGATTCACGAGCGTGTACCCGGCGGGAACCCAGAAGTTCGGATCGGGGCTTTCCCAGCTTGTCAGCGTCGAAAAGCGCGGGATTCCGCCAGACTGAGGCAACAATCGGTACTGCTGGGGTGGCCCCCCAAGCGGTGTGCCGCCCAGGGCAGGGATGTGGTGATTATCGTAGGGGTGGGCGCACATGACTACCGGGTCGGCGTGCTTGGCAGCCCTTCGCGATCGGGACTGAAAGACGTTCGCCGTGAGGGAAAACCCCTCGGAGATCGGCACCTCCACATCGTAGGCTGCGGCGACGTCAGGTTCGGCGTCAATCAGCTCACACTGCGGATCGATCAACTGGCCCCGGCGCAGAGCTCCTCGCAAAACGGGCCAGGCGGCGCGGAGCGTCGCCAGCTTGCTTGACATAGGCATTTCAGGAATCCATGTTGCTACTGACAACATAGACCATCATGTAGGCAGTGGCAACATGTCCCGACCACAGCCGGATTCGGCGCCCTATCATCACGGCGACCTTCGCCGGACTCTCGTTGATCGTGCGATTGCGGTCATCGAAGCTCATGGCGTGGAAGCGGTGAGCCTGCGCGCTCTGGCGAGAGATATCGGTGTCAGTCACGCGGCGCCGATGCGGCACTTCCCGACGCGATCGGCGCTGCTGGCAGCGATCGCAAAAAGCGGCATTAGGGCCCTCCTGGAATCCGCGGGGAAACGCCTGGCCAATCCGGAACTGAGCAATGTGCAGAAACTGCGTTCGATGGCTGAAGGCTACGTCGTCTGGGCCGCAGCGAACCCGGCACACCATATGCTGATCCGCAATCAGGACGTGATGCGCCATGCGGATAGGGAGCTTCTCGAGGAAGCCAGCACCTACGCGCGGCTGCACGAAGACCTGATCAGGCGGGCGCAGGCGGACGGGTGGCGGTCACAGCAGAAGACGCACGAAGTGTTTGTTGAGATCACGGCCCTGACGGCCGGTCTGGCGTTGCTTGCCTCTGATCCGATCTATCGAACGGTACTTCCCGGGCAACTCGAACGGGAGGAGATCAGCGCGGTCTTGGACCGGTTCATGGGCACTGCTGATTGATCGGAAAGTTCAGCTTTTCGGAGACGTCTGCTATTCCCCTGAAGAAATCTTCGCCTGCCGTACCTGCTTCCGCTCCCGCCCAGACTCAGGGGAACGGCGGGCTCGGGTCTTGAAACCCGCGCTTTTCTCGATCGCTTCGAGATTTCGCGCGAGCTAGCGGACCCACGGTCGGAGCCAACGCGGAAGTTCAATTTCGCACGTCACTGCGCAGTTTTTGGGAGTGTTGCCCGACGAGCGTTATCGCTAGTGTCGACCGCGTATCCGCTTGAGACGTCTGCTATGGGCACTGAACTGAAAACCTGGACCGTGATCACGGGATCAACAGGAGGCCTGGGCGCTGAGCTTGCACGCCAGCTCGCGGCCCGGGGCGATGCCCTTATCCTGCTGAACCGCTCAGCCAGCAAAGCTCGCGCTCAACGCGAAGAGTTGCTCGGGGAATACCCGGAGCTGACCCTGGAGCTCGTGGCCGCGGACTTCATGAACTTTACGGAGATTCGCGCGGCGATACTGAAGATCAATGAGTTCCCCGGTCGTATCGATGCGCTGTACAACGTGTCGGGACTCCTCACCGCGAAAAAAGTCCTAAGTGTTCAGGGATACGAGTCGCACTTCGCGGTAAACACAGTCGCGCCTTACCTGCTCATTCAGGGGCTGCGAAGTAAGATGGCGAGACCCGCCGGCGAGGCACCGGCGATGATCGTGAACCTGTCGTCCAGTGCGATAAACGGCCTCAAAGCGTTGAATCTGGACGACCTTCCCGATCCCGATGACGTCGGGGGCCTTTTCACAACCTACGCTCAGTCCAAGCTCGCGCTGACAACCCTGGCTCCCGCGCTCGCTCCCGAACTGGAGCTTCAGAACATATTAATCCGGGCCATCGACCCCGGCGCCACCCGGACTCCAATGACAACACAGGGGAACTCCGGAATGCCAAAGATCCTGGCGTGGATAGCCCCGGTGCTGTTCGCCCCCGCTGATAAGCAGGCGGCTAAAGTTGTCGCAAGTGCTCAGCCCTCCGCCCACGATGGGCGCACTGGCCTGTACATCGCCAATCGAAAAGTAAAGAAGCTCCCCGCTCCCGCCGCGGATGCCCGCAACCAACGGAGTCTGCTCGAACTTCTGGATGGTCTGTTGGCCCGGGGCGTTCAATCCCCGGCCGCGGAAGCTATCTGAACTGTTTGCGCAATTCCAGCGCGAAATGCCGTCCCCGCGGCACCAGTTCGTCCTCTGAAAATCCCGCCGGGGTGAAGCCGTTGCTGTCGATCACGCGGGTTTTGCTGTCCAGCGCATTGATTACCGAGAATCGTATCCGGCTGCCGGCGAGGGCGGGGAACCGCTGCTGCAGGCCCGATCCCGGCTGGACGGCGTAGGCGAGGTTAATGTCCGCCTGCAGGAGATCGTCAAAGTGGAGTTCCCCGAAGCGGTTCGGCCGGGTTGTGGTTGCGGCGCGCCAGCGGGCGTTGAGACGCGCGCTGAAGCCACGGTAGGCGTAGGTGCTGCGCAGGTTTATGGTGTGCTCCGCGCCGTCCCGGCGCCGTCCCGCGCGCGCGATGCCCACAAAGTCGATCGGCTCAGCACCCGGCGCCAGAATGAGTTCGTCCTGGAGCGTGATGGCGTGGTTCAGGGAAAGGCGCAGCCTCGGCGCGTTGTCCGTGCCTCCCGAGCGGCGTCCGAAGCCGGGAATCCCGCTGCGACGGCGGCCCTGCGCTCCCCGCGGCCTGCCCTCGCGCTCGCCGGATTCCGCTCGCTTGAAATCATGGGTGAAGCGCAAGGCCCAGCGAAACTCCCGGCGCCGCTCCTCATCGAGGTTGATGGGCCGGATATCGATGAGCGTAAGCCCACCCCGATCATCGCGGGCATAGCGGTCCGGAAACGCCGCTTCCAGCGCCGCGTTTTGCTGCGGAAAGGTCGCGATAGGGCTGTCCGTTATCTCCTGGAGGTAATCGAAGGTCAGGGTAAGGCGCGGGAGCCCGGGCAACTGAACGCGCGCGTTGACGTTCCAGAGGTTGCGGACCTCAGCCTTCAGATCCGGGTTTCCACCACTGATCTGGGCGACGTCCACAGCGGTACCGGTGGTGAAGTCAAAGGTACGCCGGTTGGGTAGCTGGATTACCGGGTTGCCGAGTTGCTCCATGGAGGGAGCGTTTTCTTCCAGCGTCAGCGAGCTGGTCAGCCTCAGCGCGGGAGAGAGATTCCAGGTGAAGCCTGCTCCCACGGTGGACAGGCCCCCGAAGTCGCTGTAGTCCGCGTAATCGCCGTTGATGTTCAGGCTCAGTCGACCGCCGCCGTCGAAATCGCGGAGCGGCACATCGAGATTCACTCTCAGACCGGCGATGCCGCGTTCAATACTGCCGCGCTGCGGCGTCGCGTCGCGCTGGATGCTCGTCTTCTGAGAATTGTGTTCCCACAGGGCCCGGACGCTGCCCTGGACCGGCCCCGCGGGCAGTTCACGGAATGCGCCGCGTACCAGCAACTCCGAGGACCAGGCGTCTATCCTCGTGCTGTCAAACTGCGTAATTGCGTCGAGCGCAACGTCCGCCGCGAAGGGATCGAACCCGGCTTCGGACTCGGCGATTTGGCTGGTGAGCGGCGTGGCGTCCACGCCGAGCAGCGTCGTGGCGTCGCGATTCTCGCCGGTGTAGGACGACAACCAGGACAGCCCAAGGCCTCGCCAGGTGCCGGCGAGGCCGGTATTCACTTCATAGCGGTCGCTCTCCTGTTGACGATCGAGGACCACGGGTAGCAGACGATCGACTCGCACCCCGGACGACAAGGGTGAGCCGGGATGCTCCGGCGGTACGTCGTAGGTCAGCGTCGCCAGGCCCTGTTCCGTGTTGCGATCCTGCTCCCGATAGGCGACGAACAACGTCGCCGTCACCCGATCGCCGAGCAGGTTTGCGTAACCTCCCGATAAGGACTGCTCCCGAAGCTCCGGCAACAGGGTGCGATAGGGGCGCACGTCCGTGACGACGGGGGAGTTGGCGGTGGGAAGCAGTTCTTCGAAACGCAGCCCGCTCGTGTCCAAAGGTAAGGTGGCCGATGTCACGATAGCCCCCGCGGCGGCGGAAAGGCTCGCATCCAGCTCTTCATCGAGCGCTGTCAGGTTGCCCTCGAAGCTGGCGGGCCTTGGCGCTACTGGCAGGGGCACGTTCCGGTCCGCTTCGTGCAGAGCGGATTGGCTCTCAAGCGCAAGGTCGAGATTGGCGCGCGCCGACCCCTGCACCTTGAGATAGCCCGCATCTGCTTGGGCGACTTCACCACCCTGTCCGCTTTCGTTCTCGCCGTAGCCCGTGCTCGTGATGCGCGTCGTCAGAGATTTGAACCTGGACTTGAGAACGATGTTTACCACTTTCTGATCCGCGCGGAACCCGTACTGAAGCGCGACATCCTCTGGATAGATATCGACCCGCGCGACGGCTTCCGCGGGATAGCGTCTGATCTCGCGAAAGTTGGTGATGCGCTGCCCGTTCAGCAGGATCACCCGTGAGCCTGTGGACCGGGCACGCCCGCCATCGAGTTCCGGCGCCAATTGGTCCAGCAGCTCGCCGAGGTCGTTGACCGCCATGGCGCTGATGGCATCGGCCCCGATTGCGAGATCCGGGTCAATGTAGGGACTGATCTGCAGATCGACGCGCGGCGCAACGACCTCCACTTCCTCCAGGACTCCCGGGGTCGTTGATCCTTGAGTCGATTCCGCGGCTTCCTGGGCGTTCGGATCCGCGGTCCACGCATACAGTACGAGACTCAGCGACAGGCGAAAGACGGCTCTTGGGCTCGGTGACATGACGATGAAGAGTGCCGATGTCCGGACATGATAACCAGTCCCCTCACTCGCCGCCGAAACCTCAGTCCACCGAAGCGATCTCCCAGCGGCTGCCGTACTTGCGGTACAGGACGCCGCGGTAGCGGTACATCAGCCGATGCGAACCTTCCACCTCCACAGCGCCGGCGGGGATTGAGGGCAGGATCATTCCTAGCGGCGGCTGCGTCACCACAAACGCACCGCCTGAAGCGAGGTAGAAGGTTCCGTCCGCAAGGAAATAGTTGCTGTTCTGATGGCTGATCGTTACGTGACCGGGGGGCAGGTCCCGGATCACACCGCCCGCACCGATCACGCCTCGTGCCGGCAGGCCGGGCGGCGGTGGAGCTCCCGGTGGTGGCGGTTGAGTCCAGGCTGAGGTTGCGGCAAGCATCAATGCCGCTGACGTCATCAGTGCTTTTCTGTTCATACTGGCTCCTTGCGAGCTCGTGGCTCGCTTGTCTTAAATCCCTCGTTCGATTCGTTCTCCGATGTGCCGCTGGTGAGCTACGGCGGCTAATCCTCATTGCAAGAGCGGGGCGAGGTGTTCCGAGATCTGTTCGGCGATGCGCGCAACGCCCGTGGAGGCCGCGGCGGCAAGCTGCGACGCGTCGTCTGCGGACGTCGCTGCAAAAGCTTCCAGGGAAGTGCTGATGCTGACCTGGTCTCCCGAGGAAATGAGCAGATCACAGGGCATGGCAAGTCCCTCGCCCGCGTCCCAAAGAAAACTGGTGAACATGACAGTCACGGTGTACTCGGCGCTGAGCCCGGCCGGGATCGGCGTAGTCCAGGCATTGACGCCCCGTGACCGAAGCTGGCGCGCCAGTGCTTCGGTGACAAGGATCGGCAGATCATCGGACCACTGCGCCTGCTCAAGGGTGCTGATGGTCGATCCGGCTCCGGCTCGTACCATGGCACGGCCGGCCGCGTAGCCGGGGAGCTTTACATCGGCAATGGCGACGAGCGGTGAGCCCGCGTCCATCTCACGGCCCGGGGGTGCGCTGCCGAGCGTGAATACGGTTCTTGGCGGAGCCGCGGCGCAGGATGCCAGCAACGCGAGTGCTATTACCGCGCATGAGCGGAGGATCGGTGGACTAACGCCGGCCGGTGATGAGTGCATTGGGGCTTTTCTCAAGGAGTTCAGTCAGCGAGCGCAGCGCGCGAGCCGTACTGTTGAGTTCGCGGATGGTCCGCTGAAGTTCAATGTAGATCGCTGACTCCGGGGTAATGCCCTGGAGCGCTTCCTCACCCTGTCGGGCCGCAGAATCGAGACTGCCAGCGAGCGTATCCATCGCCCCGAGGGTCCCGAGCACGGCCCCGGGAACCGCCTGCATGCTGTCACTTCCGACGAGAAGCGACGCATCGTTCAGCAGTCGCGTGGCCGAGGCGACCAGCTCGTTCAGGGGAAGATCCGCAAGCATTGCGGTGATCTCTCCCACGTCGTCGGTTACACCATTGATCTGAGAAATCCTGGATGGGATTCTGGGGAAGGGCAGGGAGTGCAGGTCGAGAGACGCCGGTGGTGCGTCGGGATGCTCAACGAGGCCGAGTCGTTTCCTGCCGGTGAGAATGTTCGCGACCTGAAGCTCGGCGCGCAGACCCGCTTCTACCCAGGCTCCTATTTCTGCGACGGCCTGAACCTCATCCACGGCCTCAAGACCAATGCGCGTGGGTTGCATGTCGAGAATGACAACCTGTTGCGCATCATCGGGGGACGCACCCAGCTCCAGTCGGACGTCGACGACGGTGCCCAGCCGCAGGCCCCTCCAGACCACGGGAGCACCGGGCTCCAGTCCCTCGACGCCATCGGCAAAGGCCGTGCTGAAATAGTAGTGCGGCGCATCGTAGTCCTCGAACAGGCTCTCCTCGGCCTCTCTGCGGTTCTCGTAGAGGAGGAATTTCTCCCCGGCCGGCATAACAGTCTGTGGGTCGACGCCAAAATTTCGAAAGGTGATGCCGCCGGAGGTGAGAGTCTGGAGCGATGCGATATCGATCGCCAGCCCTTCTGCGGAAAGCGTCAGGTCAACGCCCGACACATCGTAGAAGCGGGTCGCTCGCGAAACGAGCGAATCGTACGGGGATTCCAGAAAGATCCTGTACTCCACCGACGAGTAGTCCTCGTCAAGCTGCCGCTGCTCGACGCGTCCCACGGGAATACCGCGATACACGACCGGCGACCCGACCCGGATGGATTGAGCGCTTAAGCTGCTGAGCACGTAGTGCCTGCCGTCAGCACTCGGAGGCGTTAGAGGTGCGTGGAGACGACCTTCAAAGCTTCGTTTCTTTTCGCCATCGGTACCCGACCAGTCCATCTCTATGTAGGCGCCGGAGAGGAGTGTGTTGAGGCCGCGAAAGGATGTGCCCGATATCTCCGCCGATACAATCCAGAAGTCCGTGCTTGCTCCCAGGTAGGGTTCGATTTCGCGGTTCAGGATTGCCGTAGCGACGACGCCGGATAAGTCATCGGAAAGCCTGAGTGCCTCCACGGTGCCGATCACCACGTCTTTGTAGCGGATTTCGGTTTTCCCGGCTTCAATGCCCTTCGCTTTTGGAAAGGCGATCTCGATCTGTACCCCGCGGGCGGCGTAGGATTCGTACACCGTCCAGGACGCAATGGCGACAACGAGCAGGGGGACGGCCCAGACCCAGGAAACGCGGACTCTCGGGATCGCTTCAACCGTTGCTTCGCTTTGCGAGTCAATCATGCTTCGCAGCGTCCCAGATCAGGCGAGTGTCGAGGCTGCGCGCGGACAGCATGGTCAAGGCCACGGAGAGGGCGAAGTATTCGGCCCCGGGGCCCGGCCGTACGTTCATCACGCCCCCGAGCTGGATGAGCGCGGCGAGCGCCGCGACGACGAAGACGTCGACCATGGACCAGCTCCCGAGCAGTTCGACGAGTTCATGCGATCGGTGCCTGGAGTGCTCATCGCTCTTCCAATGCAAATGAATCGACGCGGTCACCCCGGCGATGACGATAAATTTACTGACCGGCACGGCGATGCTCGCCATCAGAATGACGGCCGCTATGGCATAGCTGCCGTGGTGGAAAAGGGTCACGACACCGCCAAGTATGGTAGACGCGCTCTCTCCCCGGGGGGTCGAGGTGATCATGATGGGCAGCACGTTGCCCGGAATGTAGGCGGCCACGCCGGCGATAAGAAAAGCCCAGGTTCGCTGCAGGCTCGCGGGAATGCGCGCGTGAACCCGGGCGCCGCACATCTCACAGGCGGCATTTTCCCCTGGGGTGATCGTGTGGCACACCCGGCACACGGCGTAGCCAAGGTCGCGAGCGGAGTTCACGTGGACAGCCGAGCGCGCTGCCAAAGCGTATCGGCGCACATGGCGCCAGCACCCAGCGCGGTTAGTACAGTGAACGCCAGGAGCGCCCAGAATGCGATCCCCAGGCGAATGTCGGCCAACTGTCCGATCTTCACCAGGGAGACGACTACGCCGAGCATGAAGACATCGGTCATGGCCCAGGGCGCCGTCCGCAGAGCCGTGGAGAACAGCCTGCGAAGGCGCAGGGTGATTTGCTGGCGGTGCAGGAGATGGGCGGCGACCAGCACCGTGAGCAGCAGTCGCAGCAAGGGAACGACCAGAATCAGGAGCAGACAGAACACAGCAAGCACCGGATAGCCGGTTTGCCATAGCACGCCGATGGAGTCCGCGACCGAGATCTTGTTGATCAGGCCCGAGGAGCTCACCTCAAGGAAAGGATAGAACGCCATCAGCAGGTAGGCGGTTGCGCTCGCCATAAGCAGAGCCACGGTACGTTCGGCGCTCTGTGGTTTGTTTGTGAGCACTACCGAACCGCATCTTGGGCACCGGGCCAGCTCGCCGAGTCTGAGCTTGGGCCTGGGGAGAAGCAAATCGCAGGACAGACAGGCGGTATACCTGGCGTTGATCGCGATGCCCTCGTCGGTGAGTGTTTCAACGCGCATAGGGAGCCGCCGCGTGAACGTGGCGCGAAACGGTGCGGCGCTTCCTAAGCAGTCCCCCGTCGATCAACACGTCGCTGCACCCTCTCCCGAGTCTCCCCTTTCTTACCCGCGTCCGCTTATGCCTTCGCGAGTGCCTTCGCGAGTGCCTTCGCGGGTGCATTCTTCGGGGACGCAGTGTCGACGTTAGCAATCAACGCGCTTATTCCTAGCCCAATTTGCGCACATCCCTGGCAGATTCCGCACAGTAAACCGGCGTGGCTTGCTTACTGAGGCCGACCTTTTCAGGACTCAACGCGGTGTCGCTCCTCCCGGAGCTTGGTGATGGCCTCGTAGAGCGCGGCGGTGTAGAGGCCAAAAATAAGAAACCCGTCTGCGGCCGCAAACCCCGCGAGAATCCGCGATCCCGGAGCCAGGGTGATGTCTCCGTAACCGACCGTCGTGACGGATACGACGGAAAAGTACAGCGAGGTGTCCCAGTCCGAAAACTCTCCGCGCAGCACGAAGAGTAGCGCCCACAGGGCCACGATCACGAACACGCCGAGGAGCAGCCAGAGCACGCAAATGAACAGCACGAAAGCGTCGCGCAGCGGCGGGTTCCAGGAGCGGGTTGGCCGAAGCATGCGCGGCATGGTCTCGCTCATCACGATGATGAAGATCACCGCAAACCCCATGGTGAGTAGCGTCCAGGCGACGCCGAGCAATGGTTGAGCACCCGTCATGTTTGTTACCCGCTGGCCGGATTGATCCATTCGCCGCGCGCCGTCCCGAATCACGGATACTGGACAAAACCTATACAGCTGTTCGGGCGAGCACGGCAGCCAGGCATTGTTCCCTCCTCGCACGGTCTCCCGGAGCACGCTTCCCCCGCCGCTCCTTGGAACGACACGCATTCGCAGTTTGAACTGATTCAGGGCGCCGTTGGGATGCGCGATTCTCAACACCCGTGCGCGCAAATCGGCCTTTGAATTGCGGCTGGTGTTGGTACCGTCGGTCGGGACGTGGGCCCACGGGGGAATTAGGGCGTGTCATCCGAGTGCTTCGCGGTGCCCGAGCAAAACAACTGCAGCCCGCGCGAACGCACCGGGTTGATACTGGTGCTGACGCTGCTTCTGTCGGCGTGTAGCAGCGTTGGACCCGACTACGAGCCGCCGACAGCGCCGGTTGCCGAGAGCTGGCAGGTGACGCGGGCGGAAACCGACGAAGCTCTCACGGCTGAAACGGACACCTCCGACTACAGCGACTGGTGGACGAGCTTCGACGATCCGATCCTGGATGAGTTGGTCGCCATGTCCCGGTCGCAGAACCTGAGCCTTCAGGTCGCCGGCCTTCGCGTCCTGGAGGCGCGCGCCGAACTCGGCGTCGCGGTGGGCAACCTCTACCCGCAGTCGCAGTCGGCCCGGGGAAGCGCCAGCAGTGTGGGCCTAAGTGACAATCAGGCCAACTTCGCGCCGGGACTGTTTGATACGTCGTACAAGGAAGCTGAACTGGGTTTTGACGTGGGCTGGGAGCTCGACGTCTGGGGTCGTTTCCGGCGCGCGATCGAAGCGGCTGACGCCACGCTCCTCTCAGAGATCGCCGGCTACGACGACGTGCTGGTCACCCTCGCTGCCGATGTCGCCACGGCCTACGTGCTCATTCGCACCTTCGAAGAGCGCCTGTCCCTGGCCCGGGACAACGTGGCCATCCAGGCGCGAAGCCTCGAGATCGCGGAAGTCCGCTACGACAACGGGCTGACCACGGAGCTCGATGTGCAGCAGGCCCGGGCCCTCCTGGCGAACACGCAGGCATCGATCCCTTCGCTGGATCTCGGACTGCGCCAGACCCAACACGCGCTGTCCGTACTGCTTGGTCTGCCACCCTCCGATATGCGGGGGATTCTGGAGCGCGGGCCAAAGCTGATCCCGGACGCTCCGCCGGCTATAGCGCTGGGCATGCCGGCGGAACTGCTGCGTCGCCGACCCGACATCCGCCAGGCCGAGCGCACGGCCGCGGCTCAGAGCGCCGTGATCGGGCTCGCCAAGGCGGATCTCTATCCTTCGTTCTCCCTGGCGGGAAGTGTCGGTCTGCGCGCCGGCGATACCGGCTCCAGCAGTCTTGGCGACGTGTTTGACTCCGACAGTCTCGAGTACTCCGTCGGCCCGTCCTTTTCCTGGAACATCCTCAACTACGGCCGTATCAAAAACGCGGTCCGGGCCGAGGACGCGCTCTTTCAGCAGACTGTCCTCAACTATCAGGACACGGTCCTGCGAGCGGCGCAGGAGGTCGAGGACGCGGTCGTTTCGTTTACGCGCAATCGGGCCCGCGTGGAGTTCCTCGCCGCCGGAGTGGTTGCGGCCGAGCGCTCCGTGACCCTGGCGCTGGTTCAGTACCGCGACGGCACGGCCGCCTACACCCGGGTGCTCGATACGCAGGAATCGCTGGTGGATCAGCAGGACAGCTATACCGCGGCACGCGGCGACGTTCTCGAAAGTCTTATCGAGGCCTACCGGGCGCTGGGCGGGGGCTGGCAGTCGCGTCCCGACACGGGCTTTGTCCCCGCGAGCATTAAGAGTGACATGTCGGAGCGCACCGACTGGGGACAGCTTCTTGAGCCCGCGGCCACGGAGCCACCACCTGCGTCCCCGCTGCGCGCGCCCGATTGGTGAACACACGCCGGAGAACCGCTCATGAGTTTGATTTCTCGAAATGTACCCGCCTGCCTGGCCCTGCTGCTGGTGGTCGGCTGTGAGGAGAGCGCGGAGCCCGTCGAAGACGTGGTCCGGCCGGTCAAGGCCATGGCCGTGTCGGCGGCGGATGCCATCTACCGCCGCAGCTTTCCCGGCCGCTCCCGCGCGGTACAGGAGGTGGAACTGTCCTTCCGCGTGAGCGGCCCTTTAACGGAGCTGCCGGTCAACATTGGCGACGAGGTCTCAACGGGAGACCTGGTTGCGCGGATCGACGGTCGGGACTACGAAGTTCAGGTTCGGGAAGCGCGGGGCCGGCTCAGCGAGGCCGAGGCCAGCCTGAAGCGCTCGAGCGCCGATCTGGACCGCCTGCTAGCGGTCTTCGCGGAAGACCCGGGGGCGACGAGTCAGGCGGCCATCGATGAGGCCCGCGAGTCCCGAGATCGGGCCCGGGCCAACGTGGCGACGGCGACCGCGTCGCTGAACTCCGCCGAGGACGACCTGGAAGATACTTTTCTGCGTGCTCCCTTTGATGGGGCCGTGGTGTCGAAGTACATCGAGAATTTCGAGGATGTGCAGGCCAAACAGCCGGTCCTGCGCATCGTCGATGACAGCCAGCTTGAGATGGTGATCAACATTCCCGAATCACTGATCTCGGTTGCGGGGGATGCGCGCAACCTGCGTGTGACCTTTGACGCCTTCCCGGAAAATCCGCTCCCGGCCCGCATTACGGAGATTGGCACGGAAGCCTCGGAAACCACCCGGACCTATCCGGTGACCGTAGCGGTTGACCAGCCCGAGGAATTCCGTGTCCTGTCGGGTATGGCGGGGCAGGTAACCGGGGATCCGCCGGAAGGTCTGCCGGATCTGGGGCTCGTATTGCCCGTTGCCGCGCTGGTTTCCGAAGGCAACAACAGCTTTGTCTGGGTCGTCGATGAGTCCACCGGCGTTATCAGCAAACGCGGTGTGGAGCTTGGCGAGTTTCAGGAGCGCGGACAGACCGTTACCAGCGGCATCAGTGAAGGGGAATGGGTGGTTACCGCGGGAGCCAGCTTCCTCACCGAGGGACAGCGGGTTCGTATCCTGGATTCCGAGGGAGGATAGGCCGGATGTCCCTTGCCGAGTCAGCGGTACGCAATCGTTCCGTTACTTACTTCGCTTCGTTCTTACTGATGGCAGCGGGCTTCGCGAGCTTCTTCCAACTGGGGCAGCTTGAAGATCCGGACTTCACCATCAAAACCGCGAAGATCACGACCCTGTACCCGGGCGCCAGTGCCGAAGAAGTTGAGTTGGAAGTCACTGATCGCGTTGAGCTCGAGCTGCAGCAGCTCAAGCAGCTCGACAATATCGAGTCCGACTCCATGGCCGGGGTCTCCGTCGTCACGGTAAATATCAAACCCACCTATGGCGGCGATCAGATCGCCCAGGTTTTCGACGAGCTGCGGCGCAAAGTGAACGACGTGCAGTCCGAGCTACCGCCGGGGGTTGTGCCTTCGAGCGTCAACGACGAGTTTGGTGATGTGTTTGGGCATGTCATTACCCTGGTCGGCGACGGTTTCAGCTACGCCGAGCTCGAGGACTATGCGAAGCTGCTCAAGCGTGAGCTCTCCGTGGTGGAGGGCGTGGCGAAGGTCGATTTCTGGGGAGAGCAGGACGAGGTTGTCTATCTCGAGGTCTCGGAAAGCACGCTGAGTCAGCTCGGTATTGGGGCGTCAACGTTCGAGGAGACGCTGTCGACGCAGAACGCCGTGGTCGATGCCGGGAACATCGATGTCCAGGATCGGCGGCTGCGCATCGCTCCCTCCGGCGACTTCGATTCCGTCGAAGCCATTGCCGGCCTGACCATCAGTCCCAGCAGCATCGATTCGAGTCGCAGCACTCGCGACACGGAGCTTATTCGCATTCGGGATGTAGCCAATGTCCGCCGCGGCTACGCCGATCCACCGTCGACGCTGCTGCGCTACAACGGTCGTCCCGCCATCGGCCTGTCCATCAGCAACATTCCCAGTGTGAACGTGGTGAAAATGGGCGAGCGAATCGATGCCCGCCTGACGGAACTCAAGGCTTCGCTGCCGGTGGGGATCGAGGTGGGGCGCGTGCACTGGCAGTCAGATGTGATCTCCGACTCCGTGAACGGATTCCTGGAGAGTTTTGCGCAGGCTGTCGCCATCGTCCTGGTCGTTATCACGATCGGTATGGGCTGGCGTCTTGCCATTGTCATCGGCTTTGCCCTGGTCGGTACGATTCTTGGCACCTTTCTCCTCATGTTGCTCTTCAGTATCGACCTGCAGCGTATGTCCCTGGGCGCTTTGATCATTGCGCTGGGGATGATGGTCGACAACGCGATCGTCGTGGCCGACGGGTTTTCCGTTCGGCTTAAGAACGGCATGGAGCGCACCAAGGCCGCGGTAGAGTCTGCGTCTATCCCTTCAATGCCGTTGCTGGGTTCGACGCTGGTCGCTGTCATGGCGTTCTATCCCATCGCCGCGTCCGACGAGAATGCCGGAGAATACTGCGCATCGCTGTTCAGCGTTGTCGCGATCTCCCTGTTGATGAGCTGGTTGATCTCCGTGACGTTGACACCGCTCCAGTGCATGGACCTCCTGCCCGATCCGGACCCCGAAGACGTCGCCGAGGACTCCTTCAGTGGTGGGTTCTACGGTCGCTTCCAGGCCATGGTCGAGGCCTCGATCCGCTTCCGCTGGCTGACCATCGCGTCCATGATCGCCTTGCTAGTGGCGGCCGCCGTTGCTTTTGGCGGTGTGAAACAGCTCTTCTTTCCCGAGTCGTCGATGAACAAGTTCATGATCGATGTCTGGGAAGTGGAGGGCACACGCATCGAGCGGACATCGCAGGACGTCGCGCTTATCGAGGAGCGGCTACGGGGCGACGATCGCGTATCCGCGGTGAGTTCCTTTATCGGTGCCGGACCGCCTCGCTTCTACCTGCCGGTGGAGCCCGAGGGTCTGTCCTCAGCCTATGGCGAGGTCATTATCAATGTGCACGATGCCGCTGACATCGACGCGATGGTCCGTGAGTTGACCCCCTGGTTGGAGGACACCTTCCCCGACGCGCTCACGCCGGTGCGCAAGTACGGCGTCGGTCCTTCCGATACCTGGAAGTTCGAACTCCGAATCAGCGGCCCCGCGGTCGCCGACGCTTCCGTACTCCGAGATCTGGCGGATTCCGTGCTGGCGGTTCTCCGCGAATCACCGCTGACCGGCGCCATGCAGGTTGACTGGCGCCAGCGCACACCGACGGTCGTGCCGCTTTACAGCGAGTTGCAGGGGCGCACTACGGGCATAACGCGCAGCAACCTGGCGGATGCGACAAAGCGGGTGTTCGACGGACTCACGGTGGGTACCTACCGTGAGGAGGACAGCCTCATTGATATCAAGCTGCGTAGCGTGGAAACGGAACGGCAACAGGTCGGTAACCTGGGTTCCGTGCAGCTGCAGCCCGACTATTCGACGGATTCCGTCCCCCTGGCGCAGGTCACGGAGGGCATCAGCTCCGTGTGGGAGGACCCGATCATCGGCCGCCGCGATCGACGGCGCACGATTACCATTCAGGCCAATCCCGTCGCGGGAGTCACGCTGCCCACCATGCGTGCGGCGGTGGCCGCGGAGATTATGGCTCTGCCGTTGCCCCCGGGGTATCGCATGGAGTGGGGTGGCGAGACCGAAAGCACCGCCGATTCCCAGGCGTCGCTGATACCGGGCGTTGTCCCGGCGGTGATCGTCATGGCGCTGATTGTGGTGGCGCTGTTCAATGCTTACCGGCCGCCGCTGATCATCCTCTGTGCCATCCCCTTTATCGTGGTCGGCGTCAGCTTCGGCCTGCTGGTGAGTGGTGCTCCCTTCGGATTCGTGGCGCTGCTCGGTGCCATGAGTCTGGTCGGCATGATGATCAAGAATTCAATCGTTCTGCTCGATCAGGTTAATCTGTATCTCGACGAGGGCATGGATCGCTATCCAGCCCTGATTAAGGCGGCGCTCTCGCGCCTCAGTCCCGTGGTATTGACCGCGGCGACCACCGTCCTCGGGGTTATTCCCCTGCTGGCGGATTCCTTCTGGACCGGGCTTGCGGTTACGGTCATGGCGGGTTTGTCCTTCGCAACGGTAGTAACAATGGTCTTCGTACCGGTTCTCTATGCCACGTTTTTCGGCCTGAGGCGCGTCTCTGCGGTCTCCGCCGAGCCCGGGGCCCCTCCCGATGTCGGAGCGCTGGCCAGCTAGGTAAATCCACCGGCACTCACTGGCGGCTTGAACGCCCGGGTGGCGCCAGTGACTGGCGGCACCTATTGCTCTAGCTGCTGTCAGACTGCGTATGCAAATCAGTACCCGACAGAAAGCGTCTCATCGCTGGACGCTTTCGGCACAGCCTTATTCAGATCTGCATTGACTTTCGCCAACTGGAATTCTTCGGAGCGTCGGACTATTTACGAAATTATTCCGCCGCAACGCACACATGGAAGATCTATGGACAGATGGGATGAACTTAGAACCGCGTTGTATGTGCATGAGCTGGGAACGGTCAGCGCCGCCGCTGAAGCCCTGGGAGTGCATCGTGCGACGGTGATTCGGCACATAGACACCCTGGAGGAACAGTTCGGAACGCCCATGTTCCGACGCCACGCCCAGGGCTATACGGCGACGGACGTGTGCTCCGAAGCGCTGGTCGCCGTGAAACAGGCCGAGAAATTGCTGTCCCTCGCCAATGGCAAGGTGCGGGGCGCGAAGCCGGTTCTCGACAAGAGGACGGTCGCCATCTCCGTCGTGCCCTCGGCGATGAGTCTCGTAGCGCCAGGGATCAGCGAGTTTCTGGCGGAGCACCCCGAAGTTCGCGTGAACCTGGAGAATTCGGAACGCATATTGCGCCTGGATTCCGGGGAGGCCGATCTCGTCGTGCGAGCCGGCGCACGGCCCCAGGAACCGGGTGTTGTAATAGAACACCTTCTGCGCTGTTCCATCGGGCTTTATGCAACGGAGGAATATCTCAGGAAACAGGGCGCATCAGAGCCCCTAGCCAACCTCAATGATCACACGTTCATCGGCCCCGACGCCGGTAAACTCATGCCATTTGCCGCCTGGGCGAGGCGTAACCTGCCCAGAGACGGATTCCGCGTACTCGTAGGAAGCGGAGACGTCGCCCAGGAGGCGACCCTCGCGGGCATGGGCATCGGCCTGCTGCCCGATTTCATCGGTCGCCGCTTTCCCCAATTGCGACTCCTTAAAACCTTGCCGGAGGCCATGGACGAATCTCTCTGGCTGGCGACCCATGTGGACAGCAACCATCCTGAGCTTGTGGCTAAGCTGATTCGGTTTATGCAGCAGTGCGCTGTCAGGTACACCGCGAGTCTGGAGGGCGGCGCTCCCTGACCGAGACCTTGGCAGTGAGAAGTCCCGTGACATCCGAAACCAAAATGAATTCAAGGCTTGCTGCGCTATCGGCGGTGTTGTTGTTCGCGACGCTGTGGATCCCGTTCGGTCATTTGGACTTTATGGTCGATCACTGGATGAAAGTGGGCACCTTTGCCGCGCTATTCCTGTTGATCGTTTTTTTCGCGTGCCATGCACAAGCGCCGGGAAATTCGAATGCCTCATTCATGTCAGTCGCTTTCCTTGTTGCCTACATCGTGCATCAGTTTGAGGAACACTGGATAGATTTGCTCGGCAATCGATACGCGTTTTTTGGCTACGTTAACGCGCTCATCCGAGGTGCCCTCGGTACCGATGACCCTTCGATCCTGCCGCTGACGAAGGCATCTATTTACGTCATCAACACTTCGCTCGTCTGGCTCGTGGGCGTGATTGCCATCGTGCGCGCCAGGTCGAGCGTTTTCCCCCTCCTCGCCATCGCTGCAATCACGCTGGTCAATGGGATCACCCACGTTGTCGCGGCCGTCGTGACGCTAAGCTACAACCCGGGTCTAGTGACGTCTTTGATACTGTTTCTGCCGCTTTCCGTGGTGTTTTACACGCGGGTTCTTCGCAACCGCGCCGGCGCACGAATTCTGGTGCTCTGGAGCATCGCGTGGGCGATGCTTGCCCATATTCTGATGGTCGCTGGGATGCTGGCCGCCAACGTTTTTCAGGTTGTTCCGGAGCTTGCCTACTTCTGCCTGCTGGTCGCCTGGTCCTTGCTTCCCCTCTTCATGTTCCCGTCGCACAGCGCCGAGTAGCTTCGATCGCAGGATGGCTTCCCGTCGGCTGGCACCTGCCCGATGACCTCGCGGGTCGAGGCGATTCCCGGCCCTCTCTCGGGGGTGCGCGTTTTTCAGCAGAGGCGCGCGGAAATCAATCTAGGAATATGAACATAATTCGCTAACTTAGGCGCTGACAGCTTTGGCATCTATCGGGGGGAAGAGGTCATGTCGTCGTCGCGGTTCCTGTTGGCAGTGGTCGTTCAATCCGCGTGGTTTCCGGGAGCGCCGGCTGCGTTCGCCGACGATGCCTGCCTGCTGCGTGAGGCTCGCACCGCTTCTCCCGACACAACGCTGCAAGAGCTACGCTTACGCTGCGAAAACACTGACCCCGGTTCACCGCCGAGCGAGCTTTCGGAAACACGGGTAGCGGCGTCAACGGACTTCGAAGCGGGTGCCATCAGGCAGCGGATCGGCGCCGAAGACCAGATTGAAGCGTCACCGTTTAAACTCACGCCGCACGCGCCGAACTACATTGCGTATTCACTTATGGATGAGGCAAACCAGGCCCCCTTCGCACCGCTTGTGGGGATGGCCGAGCCCGTCGAAGATCACGAAGCGGTGTTCCAGATCAGCTTCAAGGCGCCGATCGCTCAGAACATCTTTGCCACGGATCTTGATGTGTACTTCGCCTATACGTCCAAGGCCTGGTGGCAGGTCGCGAACGACGATCTTTCCAGCCCTTTTCGCGAAACCAATTACCAGCCCGAACTTTTTATTCGCAGTGACCGGCGACGGAGCATCTTCGGTGTATCCCTTGAGGGCTGGTC
>JBCDIW010000027.1:0-65404 GCA_038748515.1 Pseudomonadota bacterium | reverse complement strand
TGGGAAGCGCAACCTGCCTATTGAAATCGAGGCACCCCGTCTTTACACTTCGCGCTCTTCGCGTGGGGCCATAGCTCAGCTGGGAGAGCGCAACACTGGCAGTGTTGAGGTCGGCGGTTCGATCCCGCCTGGCTCCACCAAAAAAATCAAGGACTTACGGCGTTCGCCGGAATCGGAAAAAGTCCGATGTAATCACAGTGTAACCGGGCGGTGTTCGGACATCCTGTCTGTGCGGCTCTAGCGCCTGTTGAGATTATGATCTTAGGAATGAGCGGGGGCACTCGTGGCCCCCGCTCGTATTGGTTAGCAGCTTGGTAAGCTGCGCCAATGGGCGCATACGTGCTCTAACCGGCCTAGCCGGATGCGGGTGTATGCATTGACGAAAACGGATTTAACCGTCCCCATTTCGCTCCCTCCTTTTGATTGAAGGAAAAGGGCGATATGGAACCGTTCCGGCGCTTCTGCTAGTCTTTTCTAGCCTGCACAGGCCGGTAACGTGGCAGAGGGACGCCCTCACCACCATGCCGCGCTGACGTAGTGCTAGGGTTGCGCCCCTGGCTTCAGCTACGTCGGCACTCATCAGAGCCCGCTGCGTGTCTTGACCCCCAAGTCAGTCCACAGCGGGCTCTGTGTTTTACGTTCGTTTGTGTCGCTAGGCCTCGCTCCCCTCTGCTCCGTCGTGACGTGCGTTGCCAGCGTCTTCATCCGGAATGTCTAGATCGTCGTTATCACCAAGTTGCTCGTCTGCCTGCGTCTCTGTGAGGGTCGCTGGATCTGTGCTGGAATTGTTCTTCGCCGTTTTCTTTATGTCGTACCAAGCGGTGAGTCCCCAATGACCGTTGGGGAGCTTATGAAAGGTGCTGGTATTCTTCGAGAGCGAGATCCGCAGGCTGCGAATCGCATTAGCATCGCTCTTCGTGTCAAAGAGGTATCCGCCTGCCAGAAGCTGGGCGTATATCTCTTTCGCAGACGCCGCGCCGGCGTCCATGCTTTTCCGTCTATTCAGAATTTCCCGAACCGCTGAAGCCAGGGGCTTTCCGTAGTACTGGTCCGAGCGAACTGCCTGCGCGGTGTCCTGGCGAAGCTCGGCGTTCATATAAACGGGTTCCATGCCTGCCTGCTCGGCGAGAATGTTGATCGCCTGTTTCGTTTTGATGACTTCAGCCTCTTGGGCGTGGACCTTCTTCTGCAAGTCAGCTATTGCAAGTTTGATGTGTTCCGACATGTGCGTGATCCCCAAGTCGATGTCGGGAATATTTTCGCACTCTTACTATTAGCGGTCAACGCTTACGTTGGCAGGCCGCGCCCGGCGAAACGTAATATATTGATCGGGATGCAATAAGACAAATTAATCGTATTGACAGAGAGCCATAAGTGAATGAAATATATATAAAAAAAATACAATAGATATGCCGAATATTTCTGGCGAACTAGCGATACATTGGCCTTTTCATCCAGGCGACCGCAGCAGAGGTTAGCATTGAGTTTGAGGTAACGGGCGCATTGGCGCGGTGATCTGTGAGTCTTTGCGAATGCACAGGGCTCTATTAGGGCTAGTTCGGGGTACGCCGTGTTGCGAGCAAATCTCGCGTCGCGAGGCAATTTAATGCCAAATTCGAAGGTTTTAACGCGTAGGTAGCGGCTCCCGGTGCCACCTGCGGTGTTTCAGGCAGGGGCGGGGGGCCGCATCCTCGGCTCTGCTGCCAGGCTAGCGCTGGAGGCGTGCACGCATCCAGTGAACAACACCCTCGTAATGACGCCGGTGTTCAGGTTCAAGGTCGCCCTCTGCGGCTGAAATCCGATCTCTGAGAGTGCTGCTGCAATCTGCTTCCGCCGTTTGTAGCTGATATCGACAAAGTTTAGGTCGAAGGAGCTGAATCGATCGTCAGTCCAGATGCAAACGCAGGAACCACCGACGAGCACGACGTCGATACCCCTCGCGGCCAGGGTCTCAACGATCAGAGCCGCTGTTTCCGCGCGGCCCAATTCTTTCAGTGAGACAGTCAGAGTGATTTTCCCGCGCGACGGGGGCGCTTGCGCTTGAGAGTCAGCTGCGCGTAGATCTCCAGCGGCAACTGCTCAAGGGCCTTTGTCAGCAGCACCCGTACCTCATGCGTGAAGACGTAACGCGGGTTGAACTCAAAAACGCGGGTGCGACCGACGGTCCGGCTAACCAGCAGCCCGTCGCGCTCCATACGCAGTAGATGATTCTGGACGGTGCTGACATCCATCGACCAGGTGGTGGCGATCTCCCTCGCGTAGCCGCGATCGCGAGCTGCCAGGAACAGCAGCACGCGTTCGGCGCCCTCGCTGCCCACAATTGCCTCAATCATGACTTCTCTGATATACCGATATATTCGGTCGTACTACCGAAAATATCAGTAATTTGGGAGCGCTCTTTTTCTACACCGTTGGCTTGGGGCACTCATGTTTTGACATAGATTGCCCTGACTTCGGATCATGTGCCAATTCTTCGGCTGCGTTGAAGTGGGTGGGCCGATACCGCATGGCTCTGCAAAATGTCTGCTCAGCGAAAGTGGTCGCTAGCGCGCCCGTTTTACAATTGGCCGGTGCCGAATAAACAGGGGGTGTACCCGCGGTCTACGAACTAAGCCTGTTATCTTTGCGTTCAGTTAGTAGAACGTTCGGTGTCTTCACAGACGTGCCCGAGTTCGCGCACCCGCGCGCATCTAAGCGTCCGCGGTTTCCCAAAACGGCTGCCTCAACTCTCGTTTAAGCACTTTGCCCGCGGCAGAGAGAGGTAAAGCCCCGTCATGAAACGACAAACTGCGCGGGATTTTGTAGTTGGCAATCTTGCCTTTGCAGTGCGTTTTAAGGTCGTCGATAGACAACTCGACGCCGGCGCGCTTCACGACCACGGCGTGGACCGCCTCTCCCCACTCCCCCGAAGGGATACCGATCACGGCAACCTGTTCCACGGCTTCGTGCGTTGAAACGGCGCTCTCTACCTCGGCCGAGTAGACGTTCTCGCCTCCGGTGACAATCATGTCTTTCATGCGATCCACGATGTAGAGGAAGCCGTCCTCGTCTACAAACCCTCCGTCGCCGGTGTGCACCCAGCCGTCGATGAGCGTCTTCTGGGTTTGCTCGGGCGCGTTCCAGTAGCCCTTCATGTTCATGGCGCTGTAAACGGCAATCTCACCGACTTCATGCGTCGGGAGTTCCCCGCCATCTTCCCCAAGGATCTTGATCTGGACACCTTGAGCAGGCCGCCCGGCGGAGCGCAGTTTTTGCTCGTACTCGGCGCCCAGACGGTGGTGGTCAGCGGGAAGCACGGTGATCGGGACGCTTTCGGTCTGTCCATAACCTTGTACCAGCGAGACAGAAGGCAGCTTTTCCAGGGCCTGCTCTACGATGGCCCGGGGCATGGGCGATGCGCCGTAGAGCAGCGTTTCGAGTGTTTCCAAAGCGTCGACCGAGAACTCGGGGGCTTCGAGCAACATTCCTATCATGGTGGGAACGAGAAGGGAGTGAGTTACCTTGGCGAGTTTGACCGTCTCCTGAAATCCCTCGGTACTGAAGGACGGGATGTAGACATTGGTAGCGCCGGTGCTCATGGCCGCCCCGCCCGCCGCGGCGTCGGCAACGTGAAACATGGGTGCGGCGTGCAGATAAACCGAGTCGGGACCGATGCGGAGTTCGTCCTTGAGGGCGGCCGCGGTACTGCACTGTGCCCGATGGGTCAGCATGACACCCTTCGGAAATCCGGTTGTGCCACCGGTGTAAAACACGCCCGCGAGATCCTCGCCGCTGCGGCCGGCGTCCTGGGCCGGAGATCCGCTTCGGCGCAGCTCGCCCATGCTGACCCCGACGTCGAGAGACGACGCGTCATCCATGCGTATGACATGTTTGATTGAACTTACACCCTCGAGGATAGCCGGGCATAGCTCGGCGAACACGTTATCCACGAAGAGCACAGCAGCAGAGCAGTCATTCAGGCTGTAGATCATCTCACTGGCTGTCCACCGGATGTTCACCGGCACGGCACAGGCCCCGGCCCACCATGTGGCCAGTAGGGCTTCGGTGTAGCGATCTGAATTCATCGACAGTATGGCTACGCGATCGTTGCTCGCGACCCCCAGGGCCAGCAGGCCGCCGGCCAGTCGGGACACCGCGTCCTGAAGCTCTCCCCATGTTTGCTGTCGGCTCCCCATCACGGTGGCGATACCGTTGGGGGTCGATGAAGCGGCCGCCTTGACCGGGGCGGTAAGCGATTCACTGGCTACCATGAGTTTCTCCTTTCTTATGACTGTGTCGAAGACGCCCAGGCGGGGATAACGGTGAGCGCTCCAGCTCAATTTTACATAGACAAACAAACGTTAGTTTATGTAATGTTGGCCCGAGGGACAATACGCATAGCTAGGAGTGATTCATGAGCGCTGTTCACACCGGGTGGCGGACTGAGGAGCACGCCCTTTTCCAAAATTCCGTGCGGCGATTTTTTGCGGAGCATGTTGCGCCGAACGAGGAAGCCTGGTCTGAGCGGGGGGCGGTAGACCGGAACCTGTGGAAGCTGGCCGGGGAGGCCGGACTGATGGGGTCCGGGATACCCGAGGACTTCGGCGGCTATGGGGGAGACTACGGTTTCGATGCGATCGTACTTGAGGAGCAGGGCAGGGCCTGCGCCCTCGGTTGGGGGTTCATCGTTCAGACCATCGTGAAGCACTACATCGTCCAGTACGGTCTCGACTGGCAGAAATCTCGCTGGTTGCCTGAGCTTGTTACCGGCGAACTGATCCCGGCTATCGCCATGACGGAGCCCGGCACCGGCTCCGACCTCAAGGCGATTCGCACCAGGGCCGTGAAGCACGGCGATGATTATGTGATTAATGGTTCGAAGATCTTCATTTCCAATGGCCAGCTTGCAAACTTCATCGTGCTGGTAGCAAGAACCAGTGATGATCAGGGATCGAAGAGTATCTCTCTCATTGGCCTGGAAACCGACGAGCTCGCGGGTTTCAAGCGGGGCAAAAACCTCGACAAGCTGGGCATGAAGGCACAAGACACTTCAGAGCTTTTTTTCGAGGACGTACGAGTCCCAGCCGAGAACCTGCTGGGCGCCGAGGAAGGGCAGGGCTTCTACCAGTTGATGAAGCAGCTTCCCTGGGAGCGCCTCTGCCTGGCCTTCTGGGCACTCGGGTCCTGTGATGCGGTCCTGGAACAAACCCTTGGCTACGTGTCTGATCGCCGGGCCTTTGGCCAACGAATCATGGATTTTCAAAACTCGCGCTTCAAACTCGCGGAATGCAAAACCAAGATCGAGGTCACGCGGGCCTTTGTGGATCAGTGCATGATGCGAGCAAACGTTTCAGAACTCTCGGCCTCGGAAGCGTCAATGGCCAAATGGTGGTCGACGGAAGTGCAGGGCCAGGTGGTCGACGAGTGCCTGCAGCTGCACGGCGGCTATGGCTATATGAACGAGTATCCCGTTGCACGGTTTTACGCAGATGCCCGTGTGCAGAGAATTTATGGGGGCACCACCGAGATCATGAAAGAGTTGATCGCTCGGGAATTGGATCCAGGCTAGCTGACCGTCACTCACACAGCCGGCTGCTGCTGCGTGACGCAGTGTATGCCGCCACCGCACTCGTAAATGCGGTCCAGTTCGAGCGGTACTACCTCTCGATCGGGAAAGAGAGCGCCCAGACGCTCCAGGGCCCGGGCATCCGCTTTGCGGTCGCCGAAGCGCGGTGTGAACACGGCGCCATTGGCGACATAGTAGTTCGCATACCCTGTGAAGAGTTCGTCGCTGGAATTGCTCGCATCCGTCGCGCCGGGTATGTCGACCAGCTCGAACGAACGTCCCCGGGCGTCGGTTTCTCTGGCGAGAATCGCGCGCCCTTCATCGAGCGTGGCGCCCCATTCCGAGACGTCGCCGGGGAAACCGCTGGTCATAATCACCCCGGGACGTACAAAGCGGATCGAGCCGTCGATATGGCCGTCGGTGATATCGCGGTCTCGAACACCTGGCAGCCAGATCACTTTTTCAACGCCGAGCAGACGCTTCAGCTCCGCTGTCATCTCGTGACGGCCGATGCCGGGATTGCGATTCTCATTGAGCCAGCAGCTCTCGGTAAGCAGCAGAGTGCCCTCACCGTCATACTCCAGCCCACCGCCTTCTCCCACGAGCGCGGTGCGCGCGCACTTTATACCCAGATATTCGCAGACCCTTTCCGCTACTTGTTCGTCGTCCGCACGGGGCTGCTGCTTGTCGCCCCAGCCGTTGAAGTTGAAGTCCACGGCGCCCAGAGCTCCGTCGGAATTCCTGACGAACACCGGGCCGCTGTCGCGCATCCACATGTCGTTGGTTGGAATGGACACGGGCGTAACGGCTTCTCCGCAGAGTTCGCGAACCCGCGCAAAGTCTGGGGACGGCGCGGCCATGAAGACCGGCTCGAAGCGACTGATCGCGCGGGCAAGGCGACCCAGGTGTTGCTGAACGTCTTCGAAATAGGACCGGTCCTCGTAAAGGCTGAGGTTGTGCGGCCAGGCCATCCAGGTGGCGGCATGGGGATGTTCTTCAGCAGGGGCGCGCATCGGCGGAAGCGCATGCACGCTGCCTGATGCCAGGAGCGCCGTTGCCAGAGGGAAGGACTTGAGCAGGCTTCGGCGACGCATTCAGGTCGACAGACTGCTGATGTACGTGCGCCAGGAACCCAGGTTGGAAATGTCCTCAGCCCCTTCGATGCCCAGGCCTTCGCAGATAAAGCCACTCACCCACTCGCCGCTGTCCAGCTCGAGCTTACCGATGCCCAAGGGATAGGGGATGGCGGCAACGAAGCTCCCAAACTCCTCGGCGGGCAGGGACCAAACTTCGACTTTGATTCGGCAGCCCGTTCGTTCATCGCGAACGAGTCCCGGGCGTTTAACCGGGCCTCCCTTGAGCGCGTAAAAACGGTAGTTCTCACTGGTCTCCGTCTCCGAAACGAGCTCGGCCCCGCGTTCCGCCAATTGCCAGTTCAGGGGCATACCTTTCAGATGGGCTCCACACACCGCGACCTGAATCTGGCGGCCGACAGGGACAGCGGCGGACGTCGACTCGGTTTTGTAGACTGAGTCGGAGGCACCCATGGGCAATCCCTGCTGCTGTTCCCAGTCTACGGCGTGATTGAGGAGGGCGGTTTCGCGGCACCGGGGTGCTACGAGGGTGACGCCGAAGGGTATGCCATTGCTCATGAATCCCGCCGGCAGCGCCAAGCCGCACAGGTCCAGAAGGTTCATGTAATTGGTGTAGTAGCCCATGTTGGAGTTGAGCTCGACGGGGTTTAGCAGAAGCTCGTCGATGAGATAGCTCCGCGGGGCCGTCGGGCTGAGCAGGAAATCGATGCGTTCGAACATCTTGTCTGCCGCGGCCCGGTACTCCTGCAATTCGTACTCGGCCTTGAAGGCGTCCACCGCGTTTTTGTCTCGGGCGCTCTCTACGATTCCCCGTACCACCTCGTGGACGGCCTGTGGCTGGGACTGAAGAATCGGCTCCAGGGCCGCGTAGCGCTCCGCCACCCAGGGGCCGTCGTAAAGCAGCGTTGCGGCCCTTAACAACGGTGCGAAATCAACTTCGACGGTCTCGGCACCCAGCTCTCTCCAGGCCTGGACCGCCTCCTTGAACAGCGTGTCTGCGGAATGCTCGCCGAAAAACTCGAGCTGATCCTGTGGTGGTATTCCGATAACGGGGCTTTGCGCGGTTTCCCCGAAGAAGCGCGCTGTATTGCTGAAAGGGTTTGCCCGGGAATAGGGGTCACTGTCGTCGGAGTCTGCGGCTAGGGAAAACACCCGCTGAGCGTCGGCAGCGCACAGCGCAAATATGCTGGGGCAGTCCAGCGTCCTGCAGGCCGGAACGATACCGGACATGCTGAGCAGTCCGCGGCTGGGTTTGAGGCCGTAGATGTTATTGAGCATCGCCGGAACACGACCGGAACCCGCGGTGTCCGTACCCAGCGAGAACGACACCAGACCCAGAGCGACGGCCACGGCCGAGCCCGCGCTCGAGCCTCCTGAAATGAACGCTGGATCAAAGGCGTTTTTGCACGGTCCCCAGGGCGCGGGCGAGCGCGTTCCCACCAGTCCCGTCGCGAACTGGTCCATGTTGCTTTTGCCCAGGGGTATGGCGCCGGCGTCGATGAGCCGTTGCACGATGAACGCTGACTTCTCCGGCAGGTACGTGAATTCCGGACAGGCCGCCGTTGTTTCCACCCGCTCCAGATCGATGTTGTCCTTGATGGCGAAAGGCACTCCGTAGAGGGGCATCTCGTCTGGCGAGCTGGCTTCGAGTCTTTGCAGATAGGGTTCAAGCTCTGGGAGCGTCAGTCGCCTGATCCAGATGTTGTGGTCGGCGTACTGATCGGCTCTGTCCATCAGCTGCGAGACGAGCTCCCGGACTGTGCACGTTCCGTCTCTGAACAGATCAGTCACGGCCCCGATATGAGGGACGAAGTTCTCGGGAATCATGCTTCGGCCTCGATGAACACAAGGGGAACTCCCGCTTGCACCAGGGAGCCCGCAGTCTTTAGTGTCGTGTGCACTCGGCCTGCGCAGGGTGCCTGCACTTCGATCTCCATTTTCATGGACTCCAGAATCATTAAGGTTTCGCCCTCGCTCACGTCGCTGCCTTCGGAGACCTCCAGCTTCCAGACGCTACCCGCCACCGGGCTATCCACCACCTTCAAACCCTCGGGGACTGCGTCCAGTTCGGGCTCACTCTCCGGAACTCGTTCCTCAAAAGAGAACTGTCCTGATTTCTTCCAGTTCTCCAGCTCTTCGTCAAAGGCTCTCTGCTGGCTGTGCTTGAAATGCTTGATCGACTCGGCGTTCTCATGGAGCAGGGCCTTGTACTCGGAAAGGCTGAACTGCGTCTCTTCAATCTCAAGGGGATAGCCCCCACTGGGAAAACGCTCCCGGATGCGGAGTAGTTCGTCTCCGTCCACCGGATAGAACTGAATCTGGTCGAAGAATCGGAGTAACCACGGTTGGCTGAACTCGTTGGTTTGACGATAGCGGTTCCACATCTGCAGCGTGCGTCCAACGAACTGGTAGCCACCCGGGCCTTCCATGCCGTAGATGCAGAGATAGGAACCACCAATGCCCACGGAGTTTTCCGCGGTCCACGTTCGAGCCGGGTTGTACTTCGTGGTCACGAGCCGGTGCCTCGGATCCACGGGCGTCGCCACCGGCGCCCCCAGATAGACATCGCCGAGACCCATAACCAGGTAGCTCGCGCCGAATACGATGCGCTTCACATCGCCGATGGACTCGAGCCCGTTGATGCGGCGAATGAACTCAATATTTGACGGGAACCAGGGCGCGTCCTTACGGACAACCTGGTCGTACTTTTCAATGGCAAGCCGGCACTGCTCGTCGTCCCAGGACAGGGGAAGACGCACCACTCTGGAGGGCACCGTGACTTCGTCGGAGGCCGCCAAACCCGCGACCAGAGCGCGCAGTCTTTCCAGAAGCTCTTCGTCTGTGACCACCAGGGGATCAAAGTGAATCTGGAGGCTGCGAATACCGGGAGTCAGCTCCATCACGCCGGGGATGCCGGCGTCTTGCATGGCCAGCATCAGCCTGTGGGCGAGGAATCGCAGTTCGATGTCCAGAACCATGTCTCCGAACTCGACCAGCAGCCAGCTGTCACCGCTGCGACGCACGGTGATTTCAAGCTCACCCTGGGACAGATGCACGATTTCCGGCGAGTGATTCCCGGTTGTCACAAGCTTTGCTGCTGTGTTCTCGAGTCGCTCCAGCTGTTGTCGCGTGCGACCCAGTTCGGCAACCGCAGACTCTCTGCTTACAGCGACAAACCGGACCGAGTCCCCCGCCGCCAATTGACCGATTTTCCACAAGTCGGCGCTGATGACCGTGGCCGGGCAAACGAAGCCACCCAGTGAAGGGCCGTCCGGCCCGAGAATTACCGGCATATCACCGGTGAAGTCCACGGTGCCAAAGGCGTAGGCATTGTCGTGGATGTTTGACGGATGCATGCCCGCCTCGCCGCCGCTGCTGCGCGCCCATTCCGGTTTGGGGCCAATGAGCCGCACACCGGTGCGGCTCGAGTTGTAGTGGACTTCCCAGTCGTGATCGAAGAAGCGCTCAATGTAGTCAGCGCTGAAGAAATCCGGCGCTGCATGAGGACCAGGTATTACATGTAGGGTCCACTCTCTGCCGATGTGTGGAATCAACTGGGGTGGCAGCTTCCGCGACGGTATTGCGGCCGCGGCTGAAGGAACACCGAGATGCAGCACGTCTCCCGTACGCAAGGCCCGACCCGCGTGACCGCCGAATCGTCCCAGGGTGAACGTAGCTCGGGCGCCGAGGTAGTCCGGGCACTGAATGCCTCCGGCGACGAGCAGATAGGCGCGAGCTCCAGACGCCTTGATCCTGCCCAGGGTCAGCGTCTGACCTGACTTCACGCTGATAGCGGACCAGAAGGGTATCTCGGTTCCGTCAAGCTGCGCGGACATCTCAGCCCCGGTCAAAGCAATGCGTGTGTCGGACAGGAAACGAAGGGCCGGTCCATCCAACGTCAGTTCGAGGCCCGCGGCTTCGACCGGATTTTCGAGGATGCGGTTTCCGAGGCGAAAGCTGAGGCTGTCGAAGGGCCCGGACGGCGGTACGCCGACGTCCCAGTAGCCCGTTCGGCCTGGATAGTCCTGCACGGTTGTCAGGGTGCCGGGGGACAGCACCTCGACGGCGTGCTTGTGATACTCGAAGCCGGCAAGCGTTTTGGTGAAGTACTCACCTTTTAAGAGCGGTGATGAGTCCAGGAAATTCTTCAGGTAATCGAGGTTGGTCTCGATGCCATAGATGGTTGTGTCCGCAAGGCTGCGCTTGAGGTCAGCCAGCGCCTGATCCCTGTGGTCAGCCAGGACCAGCATCTTGGCAAGCATGGGGTCGTAGAACGGACTTACCTCGACGCCCGATTCGATCCAGTGATCGATTCGAAGTCCGTCCCGCGGGGCGGGGAAGCTGACCTCGGACAGCAGGCCGGCGCAGGGTTGGAAGTCTTTCGCCGGATCTTCCGCGTAGATCCGTGCCTGCACCGCATGACCTCGAGGGCGCAGAGCGGCTTCCAGCCCTTCAAGGGGCTCCAGGGTGCCTGCGGCGAGGCGCACCATCCATTCCACAATATCGACGCCATAGACCAGCTCGGTGACGCCGTGCTCCACCTGCAGTCGCGTATTCACTTCGAGGAAGTAGAAGCGCCCGGTATCGGCGTCGAGGATGAACTCGACGGTCCCGGCGCTGCGATAGTTGACCGCCTGCAGCAGCCGGAGAGCAACCGCCTGCAACTCCGCGCGTACCTCATCGGTCAGGTTGGGAGCCGGCGTTTCCTCAATGACTTTCTGATTGCGCCGCTGGGCAGAACAGTCTCTCTCGCCCAGCACGATCGCCGAGCCCTGCCCATCCCCAAACACCTGAACCTCGATGTGGCGGGCGTTGGCCACAAACTTCTCCAGAAACAGGTCGGAATTTGAGAAGTTGTTTTCGCTGAGCTGGGCAACCGAAGTAAACGACTTATGCAGCTCATCGGGGTTCGAGCACAACTGCATACCGATACCACCGCCGCCGGCCGTGCTCTTGAGGATCACCGGGTAACCGATTGCCGCAGCCTGGCGCTCGGCCTCCTCGGGCCCGGAAAGAACACCGGTCCCCGGGAGCAGGGGTACACGCTGCTCTTCCGCCAGCTCCCGTGCGCGGTGCTTAAGACCAAAGGCTTCGATCTGACTCGCGGTGGGTCCGAGGAACGCAATTTCATGCTGCGCACACAGCGCAACAAAGTCGGTGTTTTCGCTGAGAAAACCGTAGCCCGGATGAATCGCATCCGCGCCTGCCGCTCTGGCCACGGCAATGATCCTTTCCTGGTTCAGGTAGGTGTCGCGGGCAGCCCCATCGCCCAGGGCATGCGCTTCGTCGGCCGTGCGCACGTGCAGAGATTCATGATCGGCGTCCGCGTAGACAGCAATGACGCCGATGCCCATTTTCTTTAGCGTACGCGCGACACGCACCGCGATGGCGCCGCGATTCGCTATGAGTACTTTTCTGATGGTCCGCACGCTTGGGGACATCGCTAACTACTCATCCCAAATCAGGACCTCGATGGGCGTTGGGTTATAGGCGTTGCAGGGATTGTTCAATTGCGGGCAGTTGCTGATCAATACGATGACATCCATGCGGGCCTTTAGATCCACATACTTCCCGGCGTCGGAAATTCCGTCCTCGAAGGTCAGGCCGCCTTCCGGGGTCACCGGCACGTTCATGAAGAAATTGATGTTGTGGGTAATGTCCTGCTTGCCCATGCCAAATTCCGTGCGCTCGTTCACCGCGCGCATCCAGCTGTCACGGCATGCGTGCATGGTTTTCTTTTCCAGGGCATAGCGCACGGTGTTGGATTCGGTGGCGCAGGCTCCCCCGAGGGTGTCATGACGCCCGCAGGTATCCGCCACGATGTCGAGCATGGGATTGCACCGGTTGGACATCAGCGTGGTACCCGCGGAAAGGTAGAGGTTGCCCTGCTCGCGTATCGTGTCCATTGCGGAGTAGCGCTCCGCGGGATCATCGAGGCTGTAGAACAGCGTATCCGCCGCCTGGTTGCCCTCGAGATCAAGGATACGAAGCGTCTGGCCCGCTTTGAGGGGCTCCATCCAGTAATCGCCGGCGGGCACAACCTCGCGAAAGCTAGCCTCCTCCGGTAACAGGTTGCTGGTAACGATCATTGGTAGCCTCCGGTCAGGTGGTAGACCGCGTTGTTCTGAAACCCGCGGATGTTCTCTTCCCGGGAATTCATGCAGAGGTCATCGTCCGCTACGGGTTTGGCCTTGCGAATCTGGTACTGGACGGGTTGACGCGGGTATTCTCGCGCCGGATTCATGGGGTGCGGGCAGGTGTGCAGGACCACCAGCGTATCCATTTCGAAACGTAGATCTACGGTGGCGCCGGCCGGGCTGTGGTTTTCGATGAAATTCATCTTCCCCGCTTCATCCACCGTTACCTTGCTGAAGAAATTCAGGTTGGCCGCGAGGTCCCGTTCGCCCAAGCCGTACTTGCCCAATTCCACGAGGAAAGAGTGCTCGCCGCTCAGGGTCCAGGAATTGCGTGCTTCTTGATAGGACTTGACCGTGTACTTCTCCCGCAGCCGTTTTTCGCCGAGGTTGCCGCCCACGGTGTCGTGCCATCCCAGGGAATCTTCGATGATAGAGCAGAAGATTCGACCCATGTCCGAATAGATGCAGTGCCCTTTGGTGAGCTTAAAAGTGTGTTGGCACTTCAGTGTATCGGGCGCGTTGTAGCGCTCAAGCTTATCTGCGGGGTTGTACAACAACATGCCGACGTTGGCGCCACCCTTGAGGTCGGTGAGCCGCAGCACCGTACCGCGACGCATCAACAGGGACCAGTGAGTGCCGCCTCGGATACGGTCCTCGTACATCATTTCCTGATCGGGGAATACTTCGGCCATCATTTTTCCTCGCCACGCAGGGACAGATCAGTCCTGCGGTGTGATGTCGTCTCCTACGGATGCCAGGCGCGCCAGGTCGAGCAGGTCCTCGTCACCTGCCTCGGCCGGTGGATGAATCAACTCATCCAATCGCTGCCTCGCCGCTAAAAATTCGGGCTCCAGGAACTGGTCGACGGTGCGCGGGCGCGACACCGGCACTTCGATGATCTCGTTGACTCTCCCGGGGTGTGCATCCAGGACCAGTATGCGGTCGGCGAGGTAGATCGCTTCGTCGAGGTCATGAGTAATAAACAGGATCGTGATGTCGACGTGCTTCCAGATCTCCAGGAGGTAGGATTGCATCCTGGTGCGGGTTTGAGCGTCCAGCGCGCCAAAGGGTTCGTCCATTAATAGGATTCTTGGCTTGGCGGCAAGGGCGCGGGCGATCGCCACCCGCTGCTTCATGCCGCCGGAGAGCTGATCGGGGTACACCTCCGCGAATTTTTCAAGGCCCACCAGCCTGATCCACTCCAGCGCCTCCCCCTCCGCCTCGGACGCTGCGGCGCCCTGATTGAGCAGCCCGAACATCACGTTCCGCTTGACCGTTAACCAGGGGAACAGGGTGTACCCCTGGAAGACCATGCCACGATCCGGTCCGGGTGCGGTGACCGGCGCGCCGTCCAACAGCACTTCCCCCGAAGTGGAGGACTCGAGGCCGGCGAGCGTGCGGATCAGCGTCGACTTGCCGCAACCGGAAGGCCCGATCACAGTAACGAATTCGCGCCTGTGGACCTTGAAGCTCACGTCTTCCAGCGCCGTGACCAGGTTCGTGTTGGTGTCGAAGACCTTGCCGAGCTGTCTGACCTCGAGGATGACCTCGCGCTGTTTAATCTCGTCGAAGCGCGCCTTCACGGCTGCGCTTTGTTCGAGATAGCTGGGTAGGTTCAGTTTGCTCATGTTCAGTCGCCAGGCGCGGCATCAAGCCTTGTTACTGACGCGCTGCCAGGGAAAGAGTCGCCGGCCCAGCTTTGCCAGCAGCACGTCAGAGAGCACGCCGATCACCCCGATCATCATGATGGCGGCAAACACGTTGGCGAAGTTCTGGTAGCGCGCCTGCTGGGTGATGAACCAAGTGATCCCCGAGCTGGTGCCGATCAGCTCGGCCACGATGAGATAGGTCCAGGCCCACCCGAGAAGGATCCTCTGATCCCGATACAGCTGCGGCAGCACTCCGGGAATGACGACCTTGAACAGTAATTGCCTGCGGTTCGCCCCAAGCGTCAACGCCGCCTCGAGCAAGCCCAGATCGAGTTGCCGTGTGGTGTTGGCGATCACCAGAACCTGCTGAAAGAACGTGCCAATGAAAATGATCGCGATCTTGGGGCCGTCATAGATCCCAAGAATCGCCACCGCCAGGGCCCCGAACGCCGGGGCCGGCAGGTAGCGGAAGAATTCGACAAAGGGTTCCTGCAGCTTGGAGACCGCGGCGAACGTTCCGCACAAAACCCCGAGCGGTACGCCGATCAGGGAGGAGAGGGTGAATCCCCAGAAAATGATCTGGATGCTGTGCCACAGGCTTTCGTGGAGCCACTGTTCGCTGCGCCGGCGAGGCTCCGTGGTGAACGAGGTGTAGAACGCTGTCGCCACTTCGTGGGGAGCCGGCAGGTAGACGGGATTGGCGCGCTCGCCGACAGGCAGTTCCCCCCCATCGGCCAATTGTTGCGCGTACTCTTTCTGAAACGCCTCGCGCTCAATCTGCATGCCTTCACGAAAATAGCTCACCGAGCCCGGCTCGATGATCTCCACATTGGGGTGCCAAATGAACGGGGTATAGCTCACCACCCCCCACAACAGCAGGGGAAGCAAAAAGGACAGAGCGGTCAGGAGCCGCTCACGCTGCGGAGACAGCGCAGCCCGAGGGGCGAGCCAGGGTGTTGAACTCATGCGGTTGTTGTCCCGCTAGACCGGCTAGTTCTCCAGGATGAGGCTACCATCGATGTAGGTGTCGAGATCCTGGGGGTCCCGGTAGACCTCGTACTTTCGATTGAACTCATCGGAAATGCGGGATGAGCCCAGGAGCGAGTCGAACCCGTCGGTTTCATTAAACAGGCTCCGGGCTTCATCGAGCGTCAGCAGTTTAGTGCCGTCCAGAAGCGGGGCATATTCCTCGGGTGAAAGCCCGACTCTGGCGGCCATGATGGAAAGCGCATCGTTGCGGGTGGTCGGATCCTCTATGTATTCCACGACGCGATACCAGACATCGATGACTTTTTCCCAGCTATCACGATTGGCGTAGAGGCTCTGGGGCGCAACCGCAAGAACGTCGTAGATTAAACCGGGTTGATCTCTCGACGTGTAGATCGCGGTCGAGCCGGGCACGCGCTCCAAGGTCTGACCGGAGTTCGGCTGCCAGGCCACGATGGCGTCCACGTCCCGGGACGCCAGAATCTGCGGAGTCTCATTGGTGGGAACGTTCACAAGTTCGACATCCGCCTCGGTCAAGCCGACGCTTTCCAGGGCATCGAGCAGCAGCAGATGTCCCACAAAGCCGACCTCAACGCCGATACGCTTCCCCTTTAGCTCGGCCACCGAGGTTATGCCCGGTGCGGCTACGATCATGTCGTTGCCGTTGCTGTAGTCGCCAACTAGGATGATGACGGACTGCGCGCCGGTGGATCCGGTGACGAGAGTATCGCCGTTCGTCATCGTCACCGCGTCGAGCTGTCCCGCGGCGAAGGCCTCCATGGACGCGGCGTAGTCGAACCACTCGAACTCCACCTCGATGCCGGCCTCGGCGAACCAGTCTTTCTCCACAGCGATCTCCCAGGCGACCCATCCGGGCCAGTCGCTGTAGCCCACAACCAACGGTCTTGCCATCGAAGTCGCGGCGAAGCCCATGCTCGCCAGGGCAAGAAGCATGATGGCTCGCCAAAGCGGGGGAGAACGGTGCTGCATACCTGCTTCCTGCCGTGGGGTTACAAACTCACAGACAAAAGCAACCCTCGTGCCAGAGCTGCCAAACGCGGTTGTCTGCACAGTTTTAGGACTCCAGTGAAGCATTTGGGGCGGATGCTCCGCAGTCTCGTGTGCGTTTTTGGTGCGTTTTTTCGCAGCGGTGAGCTGCACTGGAGTGCCCTGATCCAATTAGCGCGCTAAGTGCATGAAACCGCGTAAGAAATTGCGCCCGCTGGGGAACCCCTAATGAGGCGCGTCGCACCGTTTCTGTGACAACGCTCCCGTATTGACGTGGCGTAGATTTTGCACCTCCCCGGCGATCGCATAGCGCACGATAAAAAGCCGCATGGAGCAGATCTAGATGAGCGAGCTGACACCGACCGTTGGACCAGAGAGCGACGGCATCGCGACAACGGGGGCGGTATTAGGCGATCGCAGCTGGTCCCGCCGGGAATGGCTGTGGGCTCTGCCCCAACCGCTCCTGGTGCTGGGGTCCACCCTGCTGGTGGCCTTTATGGTCGCCCATGACTGGATCCACCGTGAACTGTTTTCCGCGGTCATGATCGTCGTGCCGATCCCCTTGATGATCTTCGCCGAACGTATCTGGACAAAGCGCGATGACTGGTTGTTGGAGCCCAAGGAGATGCTTGAGGACGCCGGATGGCTGGCCGCCGGCGGGTTGATCTGGGTGCCGCTCTACTCCGATTTTTATGAGACACCGATTGCGGATGGCTTCAAGGCCGTTCGCGATATGACGCCCCTGGGCGTAGAGCTTGCGCCCGCGACCGTCCCGGGCATGCTCGGTTGCGCCATGCTGGTCATGCTGGTGTCCACCTTCATCTATTACTGGCTGCATCGTTCCCAGCACGAGTCGCTGTTCTGGTGGCGCATCCATGCCACGCACCACCACATCACCAAGATGGGATGCATGAGAGGCGACCGCACACACCCCCTGGAATGGGCGGCCTTGATGCTGGGCACACCGATCGCCCTGTCGTTGCTCGGAGCAAGCGATGGCGTGATGGCCGTCGCCGGGGCGTTCGGGATCTGGAATGGCACCATGAACCACTCCAATCTGCCGCTGAAATCGCTCCCGGTATATGACTGGGTCTTTGCGACGGCGCAGCAGCATCACGTACATCACGCCGCCGAGCGCCGGCAGGCCGATTCGAATTACGGCTGCATGCTGATTCTCTGGGATCGCGTCTTTGGCACCTACTGCGCCGATGACACCGAGGGGCAGATTGGCGCGGGCAAATGCGTGCCGCTCTCCCTCAAGGATCAGCTGGCCCTGGCCTTCTACTCAGATGAAAAGCTGAAGAGCCTCTAAGCATCGCTCGCCGGTCTCGATAAACAATCGGCTGCGGCGCTTCCGCGCGGCTGAGATAGCGGACCACATCTTCTCTGTTAGCGAATTTTCAATAGGAAAGCAGGAGCCTAGTGCATGACCGATCAAGCCATCACCAGTCTCGACCTTCTGGACACGGACAAGCCCCGCGCCCAGGCGTGGGATCGCAAGGCGTTCCTCTGGTCGTTGCCGCAGCCCGTGCTTGTGCTCGGTTCCATGGCCCTGGTCGCGACCATGGTTACCGAGCAGTGGATGGACTACAAGACCTACGCCCTTGTGATGATGATGCTTCCGATTCCATTGCTTATTTTCGCGGAGCGGATATGGACCAAGCGCAAGGACTGGATCCTGGATCCCAAGGAAATGGCGGAGGATGGATTCTGGCTGGCTTTTGGTGGCCTGCTGTGGGCGCCGTTGATCAGCGACTATTATAAAACTCCGCTTTCCGAAGGCTTCAGAGCCGTGCGAGACCTGGCGCCCCTGGATATCACGCTGGCACCTGCGTCATTCTGGGGCTTGATGGGAGCGGCCATTCTGGTTCGGATCTGCTCGGGCTTCATCTACTACTGGCTGCATCGCGTTCAGCATGAATCGCTGTTCTGGTGGCGAATGCATGCCACGCATCACCACATCACCAAGATGGGCTGCATGCGTGGAGCACGGACCCATCCTCTTGAATACCTGGCCCTGGCCGTGGGCACTCCGATCACCCTGGCCATGCTGGGGGCGAGTGATGGCGTGATTGCCGTATCCGCGGCGTTTGGCGTCTGGAACGGTAAGCTGAATCACGCCAATCTGCCGCTCACTTCCATGCCGGTTTACGACTGGGTCTTTGCCACCGCACCACAGCACCAGTGCCATCACTCCCTGGAACGAGCGCAGGCCGACTCCAACTACGGATGCAACATCATCCTGTGGGACCGCTTGTTTGGTACCTACTGCGCCGACGTCGACGTGAAAGCCTGTGGTGCCGGCACGGGGAAGGCCCTGTCGATCAAGGAGCAGCTCGCGCTCGCGTTCTACCCGAACAAGAAACTGGAGAGTTTGTAGGCGATCGTCCCGCTACGGCGGCGGTTGCGGGGAGCGCACGGGCGTAGTTTAAGTTGGCGTTCCAATCCTCTCAGGAAATGGCACTTCGAGATCGTGCGGTACAAAGGCACTGTCACCGCCAGCCGCTTCGGCCGCTTTCTTTGCTTGCAGGAACCGGGCGTAGCCGTCGGTCATTGCGCGGGCGCAGTCTCCGGGTGTAGCGCGTAAACCATCTACGCGACGACAGGGCCCTTCCATGACCTCCGGCAGATTTTCTTCTACCCACTTTCTCGCTTCGTAGTAGATTGGTTGGTCATTGGAGCTTGTTTCCACGTCAACGATGTCATTGCCCTCGAAGGTCAAATGGAATGTGTCAGTGACGTTGAACCCCGTTTCCAGGGCGACCACCGGATCATCTTGCACGGTGATTGCGCAATCGATCTTGTTGTCGGCTTGTCGTGAACAGGGTGCTCTATTCAGAACGATGTAGTTGCCGCCTTCCGCCCATCCCTGATAATCGAGGATCCTGCCCTGGGCTTCACCGGCGTTGGCGAGCACGGGCCGCAACCGGTCCGCGTCAAATGCGTAAAAGGCGTCGATCATGGACTCAGCGGCTTGCAGCTGCGCCGCCAGAGTGACTCCTGGATCGGGCTCACCGGAACATCCCAGGAAGCTCGCACACCACAGAGCGGTTAGCGTGATCCGACTTACTCGTTGATTGACTGGATGACGACTCCGGGAGGACATAGGGTTTTCTCCGCATTTGCTGATGTTCGACTGAGAAAACGCATGATGAGTCAGTGGTGCGAAGCAATAAGTGCTGCAGTTCAAGCGTCCGCACCACGAACGTACGCGTTTCCCTTGCTTTCACCGGCAAACGTTAGCAAGGATCGTACCGGACATGTGATGGAGGCATAGGGCCGTGCTTGATGCTGTATCCGTTCCAGGCAGTGGACGTCTACCGGCGAAGTACCGGAGCCACACGGGGAGACAACGTCCCGGTGTCGCTATCACTTCGGGACGGATGAACCGGGGCGCTCATCGTAGAACCCGATAGAGAGTTACGAGGGCCTGGCTTTTAACAGGACGACTCTCACGACCTTGTCTATCTGATCCGTCTCGTCGGATTTGAATGTGGTGGTGCCGCCACTGATGGGAAAGGGCTCATCGTCGAGGGTGCTGAGGACCTGAGTAAAACCTTCGGTGGATTGATCGTCATCCATTTCAATGCGGTAGCTGACGTCGATCAGCACCTGGCGGTTTTCGACGTCTGACACCTCCAACTCGACCTTCATCGTCCCGCCGGGCACCGGCTGCTCATGGTCTACGCTTCTACCGGCTGACGTCAGTATCTGAATAGATGAGCGCGACGTGGCGAGCTGAAGTACGTCGTTGATGGCCTTGCGCATCATGTTGCTGCGAAATGCCACATCAGCCTCGTCACACACTTCCATGGGCTTCCCACTGGAGCCGCAATGGACTTCGACGATTTCGATCGTGATTGTAAGTTTGTCCTCTCCCATGGCCGCTGCGCCCCAGCAACTGAACCAACAACCAAACCAACAACATATTGCTGCGGTTGTCCGGGCTCTAATCGATTTATTCATACGCAACTACCTCCTGACCACAGGGGTGGGGGACGGAAACGCGTGGTTAGCGACGGGGTCACCGGTGGCCCGGTGTACAGGCCGTTACCACTGCGGTAGCGCGAACCACGTCGGGCGCCGCGCTACGCGCTTATATACCTAGCTAGTGTGTGCGGGTCGGCGGGAAAAACTCGCAGTATGACCGCACAAAGATGACCTTGGGATGCATTGCTGTCGGCAAAGAAGGCGAGCACGATCTGCCCTTGGACGCTGCCCATCCCGTGTTCGTTCAATCCTTCGCTGTAACAACAACGTCACCAATCCTTCACCGCCCTGTCACCTTACTGCCACATCATCGCGTGCGTCGATCACCAACCGAACCACGATCAGGAGACAGGGAATGGGTTTCCGCAAGACTGCACTGGGCCTTGCCATCGCAGCACCACTGGTGCTGATAGGGTGTGAGGGAGACGATGGAAGTGACGGTGCACCGGGACCGGCCGGTCCCGCCGGTCCGTCCGGCGCCCAGGGACCGCAGGGTCCTGCGGGGCAGGACGGCAGCAGCAGCCGCATTTCGCTGAGCTTTCTGGGTCGCTTCGGCACCGGAGACTTCGACGAGTCCGCCGCGGAGATCGTCGATTATGACCCGGCTACGCGTCAGGTCTTTACGGTCAATGCCAATTCAGGCCTTATCGATGTAATTGATATCAGCGCGCCCACGGCACCCACCCTGGTCACGGAGATCGACGTGGCGGCCGACATCATCGCCGCGAGCGATGCCGCCGTGGCGCCAGCCCTTGGCGCGGTCAACAGCGTGGCGGTATCCGGGGACAGCTTTGCCGCGGCCATCGAGGCCGGGGACAAGCAGGCGAATGGCTACGTAGCGTTCTATCAGACCGACGGCACCTTCCTCAGCGCCGTGATGGTCGGCGCGCTTCCGGACATGGTCACCTACACCCCGGACGGCAACACGGTCCTGGTCGCTAACGAAGGCGAGCCGAACGGTGACTACAGCGTCGACCCCATGGGCAGCGTCTCCTTGATCGATGTCTCGGGAGGGGAGGGCGCGGTGACTTCCGCGAACGTCACGATGGCGTCGTTCATGGACTTCAACGAGGGCGGCAGCAAAACGCTTGGCGCCAATGTGCGCATCGCCGCCAAGGCCGAGAGCGTGGCTCAGGACCTTGAGCCGGAGTACATCGGCATATCCGCGGACAGCAGCACGGCCTTCGTGATGATGCAGGAGAACAACGCCGTGGCTATCGTCGACATTGCCGCCGGTGAGATCACGGCAGTCCTCGGTCTCGGCTTCAAGGACCACGGACTTCTCGGTAATGAACTCGACGCCAGCAACCGTGATGGCGGAACCAACATCCAGGCCTGGCCCCTTCGCGGCCTGTTCATGCCCGATGGCTTCGACACCTACGAATACGCCGGCACCACGTACCTTGTCACGGCCAATGAGGGCGACGCCCGCGAGTACCTGACCGACGCCGCCGACGAAGCGGACTGTACTGCCCAGGGCGGCTTCGACTTCGACGACGGCGATTGCTTCCACTACCTGGATGAGATTCGCGCCGGAGATCTTCTCGACGCGGGCGCGACCCTGAACCTTCCCAATCTGGCTCGCTTCGCAGCGGACGCGGAGACCTTGCTCGACGACGCAAACCTGGGTCGCGTGAAGGTTGTGGTTGACCAGGGTGTGAGCGGCTGCACCACCGACAGCATCGCGACCACGGGCCAGCCCGGCCCGGGATGCGTGTACGAAGCGCTCTACAGCTACGGTGCCCGCTCCTTCAGCATCTGGAACGGCAGCACCGGCGCCCTGGTTTTTGACAGTGGCAACGATTTCGAAACGATCACCGCCCAGCGCGTCGGGCCGGGTTTCAACGCCAGCAACGACGACAACGAAGGCGACGATCGCTCCGATGACAAGGGGCCAGAACCCGAAGCCGTGGAGATCGCCGTTCTCGACGGTAAGACTTACGCCTTCATCGCGCTCGAGCGCGTTGGCGGCATCATGGTCTACGACATCAGCAACCCCGAGTCCGCCGAGTTTATCCAGTACATCAACACGCGTGACTTTAACGCGGATATCGGTGATCTCGTGGATGCCGGCGACTTCAGTGCCGTCGGAGATCTGGGGCCCGAATCCATCCGCTTCATTCCCGCATCAGACAGTCCGAATGGCGAGCCCATGATCGTGGTCGGCAACGAGGTGAGCGGCACTACGGCGCTGTTCGAAATCACGATCGTGAGCGGAGGTTGAGTTAGCGAAATCGCGAAGAAGTCGTGCCGTCCCAACGGCACGACTCGGAGCCTAGCAGTCCTCAGCCTGGCTCGAATGGTCGATGGGCGAACGCCCAAGCACACGCAGCGTGAGTCGGCGACCGGACTTCAAAAGCGGATAGACCAGGGCGGCGACTGTAGGACGCTTGAACACCGCGGCGTTCCAACGATTGAAGAGCCCCACGGGGGACGAGAGCAGCGCAAGGTGTGTGACGGCCGCATCGCCGTAGTGGATAACGCCCTCGTTCAGAAAGGCGATTCCCTCGTTCAGATCGAAGCCTCTGGCGTGCAGGTCGCCCACGATTGGGTGCTCGCTGCGCGCGTCCACCAACTCAACCGGCCCGACGCTGGCGCGCAGGCGGAGCAACTTCACATACTCGTTACAGAACGGGCAGTCGCCGTCGTAAACGAGATAGGAAGGGGTTGGCCCTGGTGTGGCGTCTTCCATCTTCGCCGTCCGTTTCCCCTCGATGGTCTTTCTCAAAAGATAGCCGGTCTTTCTCAAAGCGAGCGCTCAGAGCCAGCGCTGCGAACAAGCGTAGCGCAGCGCGTTGGCCATGGTGAAGGGTAAAACACTGAGACGGAGCCTGGGCCGTCGTTCCCGGCACTGCGGATCCTTGCGCTATGCAATGCCACAGCGTCGTTGCGTACGCGTCCTCGCGTGTCTGCGCTTCAGAGATATTCTTCCAGATGGCGACGAAAGCCCGAGAAGTAACTCTCCGGATCAGCGTCCTTCATGGCGTCAAAGCACGCGTAGGTCGGCAGGGCGGTCATGCCGAAAAAGCGGAAGTTCATGTGCATGGGCAGCATGAGATCGTCCACGCTCCTGCCCTGGAACAGGTATTCCTCGGGATCATTGAACGCCTCCTCGGGCGCATTGAAGGTAAGGGACAAGAGGTAGCGTTTTCCGGTGAGGGTACCGCCGGCGCCGTAGTTGGTTTTCGGAGCGATGCTGCTGCGTCCATCGCCCTGGCAGAGGCGGCCGTCCATCCCGGCGGTGTACACCTCATCCATGTACTTCTTAAAACTCCACGGCATGCTCATCCAGTTGACCGGAGTCTGCAGGAGCACGACGTCCGCCCATACGTGGTGATTTACTTCGGCATCGGTATCCCAACCGCGGGCCGGCACGCTACGCCGCGTTTCATGGCCGCGTTCGGAAAGAATCTCCTGCGCCAGATCAACGAGGCTTCCATTGAGTTTTCCTTCCGAGAAAGGGTAGGGCTGGTGTGCATTGATAATCAGGATGTGGCTCATGTACCGGGTCTCGTGGTGTCGGCAAGGGAAATGGCGGCGTTGGTCGCGAGACTATTTTGTCTTGCGAACCAAAATCAACCAGTTTACTTTTAGTAACCTTTAGACGGAGTGCCACGATGGCGAGCGCGCTAAGGCCATCGCGAGATGTCGGGCACGGCCTGGCAAGGATAAGGATGCAAGCGTGGATAGCCGTATCGAGACAGACGGGCGAGGACGAAAAACCGTACGTAACGTCTGCACAGAGCCCTGCGCGATTGAACACGGCATGCGGCTCATTGGCGGCAAGTGGACGGCGTCGATCATCTATCATCTGAAGGACGGGCCGGTTCGTTTCAACGACCTGGCGCGTATGCTTGGCGGCGCGAGCAAAAAGATGATTGACCAGCGACTCAAGGAACTGGAGGCGCGGGGCATGGTGCTGCGCACCGTGGTTAGCACTCGTCCGATAGCCGTTACCTACCAGCTGACACCCTTCGGAGCATCCGCCCTGAACGTACTGGATCAGCTGCGTCGGTGGTCTGAGTTACATGAACTCAACCAGGCTATCCCATCGCAACCGGTTGAAGTCTGAGCATCCGCATCCCTAAACTTCAAGCCGGACTGTTTCTCTGCGCGCTCCCCAGTTCAACGGAACCGCGGAGCTGAGCAGAGAAGCAAAACAGTGGAAGAGACAATAAAAGAATACGGCGCTTCGAACTAGCGGTGCGAAATAGCGGTTCAAAACAGCGCCGCAATTTACCGCAGAGCGCACCCGGTACGGTGAATCTCGCGAGGTGCCGGACCAACGTCGACAACACTGGAGGCTCAAGCCTATGGACCCTTTACCCCTCTCGGTAGACATCGTTTCAGACGTCGTCTGTCCCTGGTGCATTATCGGGTACAAGCAGTTGCAGAAAGCCCTCGCAGAGACGCCACACAACTTCGAGGTGTCTCTCACCTGGCATCCCTTCGAACTCAACCCGCAAATGGGTGACGATGGAGAGAATCTTCGCGAGCATCTGACCGGGAAATACGGGACCACGAGAGAGCAGAGCATGCAGGCCAGAGCGCGACTCACCGCACTCGGTGCATCGTTGGGATTTCGCTTCGACTACTTCGAAGATATGCGCGTGGTGAACACCTTCCGCGCACACCAGCTTCTGCACTGGGCGCGCGGCCGGGAGAAGCAGACTGAGCTCAAGCTTGCGCTCTTCGCTGCGTTCTTCACCGAGCGGCAGGATGTCAGCAAGATCGATGTGCTGGTTTCCGCCGCGGCCAGCGTGGGACTCGCGGCCGACGAGGCGCGTCAGATTCTTTGCGGCGCACGCTATGCCCGTGCGGTCCGCGACGAACAACGGCATTGGCTCGGGAAAGACGTCCACGCCGTGCCAACCTTTTTCTTGAACGACAGCTACCCGATCCCGGGTGCCCAGGATTCCAGCACCTTCCTGCGCATTCTCGATAAGGCCGCCGAAATGCAGGCGGCCTGATGCCGTTTGCCTCGCCTGGGAAGCTAGCGCCCGTTGTTGAGTGCGAAGCCGATACCGATGCGGTTGACATAGTTGTCAGCGTCGAACAGGTTTTCGCCGTAACCTGAGTAGTACTGCACGTAGCCCTTGACGTGTTCGACGAGGGGAAACATCCAGTTCAGCTCGACACCGCTACGGTTGCGGTTTGAGCGCAAGTTATTGATGACGTTGACTGAATAGGTATGCAGCCCGCGCTCGTAGCTCAGACCGAACTGAGCGCGTCCCATAAAGTCTTCGATGTCTGGATTGTCGTCATCTTCCGCATCTTCTTCGAAGCGATGCCAGGCCCTCACGCTGGCTTCAAAGCCGCCTCGCTCAAAAACCGCTTCAGCGATAAAGCGGTTCCAGCTTCGACTGAGGCGCTGCGTCTGCCCATTGGATTGATGATTGATACCGAGATTTATCTCCTTCGCGCGCCACCCCAGGAAATCCCGGTCCAGGGGAATGCGCCAGAATACCTCCGGCTGATAATTGGTTTCCCGGAAGGGTGCGGATGCAATGTCTTCAGCGTAGAGCTGCCAGTACGACTGCTGCGTGTAAGCGAACCAGACGGAGGAGCCGAGCCACAGGTCCCGAGCCAGAGGCGTCTTCAGACTGATCTGCATCTTTATTTCGTTTTCCACAAAAGTCCGCCCGAGGGGTCCGTAGTCTTCAAAATCCGCGTCGAAGTTGTGTGTGAAGGGCAGAACGTAGTTTGGGTGATGCGGCCTGATGGCAAAGAGATCACCGATGTCATCGAACTCCGCGGGCACTCTCTCTTCCAGCGGAATGACAGCGTATTCTTCGCCGCTGGCTGAATCATCCAGAACGGAAAGCGACGGGCTCCCGACGTCGGTTCGGAAGAAGGCGTCGTAGCAGGCCAGACGCTCGGCGTCGAACTCGATGCTCGTGCAGTGCTGTGCGGCGAACACCGGGGATGGGAGCGCCAGGATGCCAAGAGTCAATATGAATGTGGAGCGAAGCAGGGGGTGTGTCACCGAAGGTTCCTCGCTGTCTTGATGTTCCGAAGGTGCCGATCACTCATCAGAAGCGCGACGAAGAGAGCTCCACGTCTGCGCGTTCCCAGCTTGCTGCAAAGTCCAGATCGACGAGAGCGCTGGATCGGTTCTGGGCCGCCAGTGCTTCTTTCAGCCCAAACAGCGACCAGCCATTGTGGGGGTGATCGGCGAGCTCGCTGCGGAATACAAGCTCCGCTTCCGAGTGCAAACCCGCTTCCAGCAAGGCGGCCCCGAGCCAGTGTCGCGCAGCGAAGGGTAGGGGCTCGGGCTCATCGTAGGCCAGCGTATCCTCAAGCCTTACCGCTTCGTGGAACTCGACGATCGCCTGCGCAAGCCTACCTTCTGCGCGCTCGATCTCTCCGGCGATCAGATGAGCGAGGGCGCCCACGAGGGTGCCGGCGTCGTGAAAGCGAAAGCTGTCCGCCGTGTCTTCGGCATAGTTCAGGAGCTTGTCTCGAAGTTCGGCCGCGGCTTCGCGGTTTCCCGTGCGGAGCAGCGCGTAGCCGCGAGCGAAATCGTAGAAGGCGGCGTCGAGGTCTTCGCCGGGTCGAGAAGCATGCCTGAGGATTTCGTCGAAGCGACCGAAGCGCACGCGCGTCAACATGGCGTAGATCGGATTGCCGGTTTCTTTCTCGTAATCGTCGCCGGCCTGTATGGCGACTTCCCCCTGGCCATCGAAGGACGCAGCGAACACCAGCATATGCAGGTTATGTGAAGCACCATAAGAAAATCCGGCGTTGTCCAGCGCCGCGCGGTCGGCCTGCGATGCGCGCAGATTGGCCTGCACGGAACGACGCCACAATCCGACTTCGTTCCAGGTATGGGAGGGCATGTGCTGGATATGGCTGGCGCCAGGTACCGAGTCACCAAGGGTCTGTGCACAGGGCAGGCCGAGTTCCGGCTGCGAAGTGGATTCGGTGGCGTGGATATAGAGGTGGCAGGCACCGGGATGTGCTGGATCAGCATCGATAACTGTGAGCAAAACTTCGTGCAGGCGCTGCAGATCGGGGTCGGTAAGGTCGCGGTAGCCGCGCCGTTCTTCAAGAAGAAAAAGGGCAACGCTGTATACCGCGCCTACTTCAGGGTGGTCGGGATAGCTGGCATAGACCTCGGCCATGGCTTCGGCGAAGGCGAGGTCTACCGCGCGCCGCTTATCCGGATCGAAGTCCGCCGGATAGCGTAGGAGTGCGGCGCGAATAAGGTCGGCCTCGACCGGGGTCACCCGGTCTACGAGTTCGGCGGCCCGCGTAATCGCGTCGTGCGCGAGGCGCGCATTGTCCTCGGTCATGGGAAGGTTCAGGAACGAACCCAGGGCGAAGGCCTCACCCCAGAAACACATCGCGCAGCTTGGATCGATGCGGCGGGCCTCCGCCATGGAGCGGCGGGCCTCGCCCATGCTATAGCCCCAGCGCAGCTGCATGCCCTGGTCGAAATAGGCCTGGGCGCGTTCATCTGCCGTGGTGATTGGCCAGCTGTAAGGCCCAAGCGCTGAGGCCAGATAGGGGATTGGTGCCGGCTCCTGCGCCGTGGCCCTCGCGGTCCAGGGACCTCCAGCCGCCATCGCGATCACGCCGGTAGCAATGGTGTGAAGAATGGCTAGGTTAGTGCTGCGGTTTTGCATGTAATGCTGTCTCACTGGATGACGAGTAGGAAGGCCCGCACCGGGCACCTCTGTTACAGGTAATAGGACGATGACCCGGGACGTTATTGTGCGTCGATTGGTACCGGTAGTGTAATGCGCGGCACCCTGCCCAGGCTCGCCAAGGAGCACATAATATGAACAATCTGGCATCCGCCATGCCTTTCGCCAACGTCCTCGGCATTGACGCGAGCGATGCTACTCCCGAAAGAGTCAACGCTACTCTGACCGTTACAGAAGAACTCTGTACCGTCGGCAACGCGGTGCACGGCGGTGCTCTCATGGCCTTCGCCGACGCGGTGGGCGCCATCGGCGCGTATCTGAACCTTCCCGACGGGGCGACTGGCACAACCACCATTGAAAGTAAGAGCAATTTCGTGGGCCGCGCCGTGGCGGGGGACAATCTTCGGGCGCTGGCGACGCCGCTGTCGGTGGGTAGGCGTCTATCCGTCTGGCAGACTCGCATCACGACCGATGATGAGACCGATGGTGAAAAGCTGATCGCGATAGTCACACAAACGCAGCTGGTGCTTTAGCTTCGGGGGCCTGACCCTACGCGGTCATCCGCTGCGCAAGGCGGCGCTGAAATCCTCAATCCGCCAGGAATGCCAGCAGTGCGAGAACGAATACCGCGCCCAGCAGGAGCCACGTTAGAAACACACCGCTCACCGGCAGTGGAGCCAGGATCAGCGGTGTCGTACGTGAAGCCAGGACCGCTGCAAGGAAAATAGACAGTGTGATCAGCAGCGGTCGCCGGCGTTGCCAGACGAACAGGCGCAGTCGCCGCTTCCAGCCGATGCCTTTCATGGGTTGTCCTCACTCTGAAGAAGCGTCTTAGCCTGGGCGAGATAGGATTTCACGGTTCCCAGGGGAATGTTCCGGTGCTTTGCAATTTCGCGCTGTGAAAACCCATAAACGTTGCCGAGTATGAATACGTCGTACTGCATGGGGCTGAGGGCGCGGGCCTGTCTCTCAAAATCAAGGGCGAGATCCAGGGGGAGGTCATCGGAGGGTTCCTCAGCGTTCTGGGAAAAAAGCAGGGTCAGACGGCGGTACATACCGATCTTGCGCGCCTGCTGGCGGCACTCATTGATCGCGATAGAGAACAACCAGGTCGAGAAAGCGGACTTCCCGGCGAAGCGTCCGATGTTGATAAATGCCTTCAAGTAGGTTTCCTGGACCACATCGTCAACGACGCTGCGATCGATTCGGCCCAGGAGATAGGAGTGCAGCTTTCCCTGGTAGCGGGCAAACAGCTCGTTGAATGCATCGCGGTCACCCGTGGCCTGCGCGAGAGCCACGAGTTGATCGTCAGACAGAGTCGGCACCGTCGGGTGTTCAGCGCCGCTCCAGCCGGTACAGGATCAGATGCGCAACGCCGGCAAAAAACGGAAACAGGCCGATACCGAACAGCGCCCGGTTCAAGTCGAGGTTTCCGCGTTGTGGGAAGTCGACAGCCAGCGAGAAGCCCCCTACGGCGAGTGCTATTCCCAGTAGAAAAATGCCGCGCCTCAGGTCGCTGCTGGAAGAAAAGAACTGCTGCCCCAGCGTCTTGATTGCTTCCACGCTGATACCGTCATGCTTGCTTACAAAGCGCAGAAACGCTCTTTTCTTGCTCAGCTGGTACCAGAGGATCAGCGCCACCAGTGCGACGAAGGTGCTGAACACGATCAGCGGAACCAGTACTTCTTCAGGACGGCCTTCCATCTGCTTTCCTATTGTCTCGCCAGGAGATCGCGGCCGAGGTAGAGCCCGGGCAATAACTCTTCGAGTACCGGCATGGCGTTGTCCGCATTCATGAACACCACGTAGGCCTTGCTCGATTCGGGAAACAGAACGGCGAGCGTGTTCACGCCGGGGTCCCGGCCGGAGTGTAGCAACGCCGGCTCCCCCGTCGAGAAGGCATCGAAGATCTCCCAGCCGAGGCCGAAGTAGTGATTGCTGCCGAGGGTCTGCTCCCGGGTAGTCATGGCGTTGAAGAGTGTCGGCATGAGGTGCTGTTGATTCAATACGAAGGTGAGAAAACGGGCGTAGTCATCGATCGTGGTGATCATGTTCGCGGCGGCGTTGGCTTCGCGATGGGGCTCCAACTCGTACTCCGTGCCGTCGGCCCTGTAGTGCCGGGCGTAGCGCTCAAGCGCAACCCCTTCGTCCCAATAAAAGTGCGTGTCCCTCATGCCCGCCGGTGTAAACACCATTTGCTCCGCGAGCGCTTCCACGGAAACGCCGAACTTGGCTTCCAGGGATCGCCGGAGGTACTCGTAGCCCTCGCCGGAGTAGGCATGGCCTTCGCCCGGAGTAAATGCGAAGGCCAGCTCTCCGTTTCCAGACATCCAGCGCCAGTTGGGGAAGCCGGTGCGATGCATCAGTACATGGCGAGCGGTGAGCGCCCGAACCCGATCATCGTGACGGATGTCCGGGTCGATCCAGTATTGTGCGATGGGCTCGTCAAGGGACAGCCGACCGGCGTGCACCAATTTGAGAACGGTCATGGTGATGATGGGCTTGGTCAGAGAGGCGACTTTGAACAGCGTGTCGGGAGGTGCGGGCGTGCTTCCGTCCAGTGTGCCGAGCACCCGGCTTTCCCTGACCTTCCCCGCTTCGATCCGGGCAAAGGCGAGCGCTGGGACGCCCGCCTTCGTCATTACCTCGAGCAGTCTGCTGTCCCGCGGCCCGGGACTGTGATGCGCATAGCTCAGCACATGAGCCAGCTTCCAGCCTTCCTCCTGCTTAAGCCAGGTGTGCGTGAAAGAGGCAGTGCTTGTGAGGGTCTCGACCTGGTCCGCATCACGCAGGTAAAAGGCGTGCTTGCCGCGCTGAATCGCGCCGTAGAGCTGCCCGTCGCGGTACAGCGGATCTGTCTCCAGGGATCCGGGGATCAGTCGTCGAAGGGGTTTGGCCTCGTGTTCATTACATATAAACCGGGCGGTGTTCTCCCGGAATTGCGAGAGGTTCTGGATGCCGCTCTGGTCGTGATAGAAGGTCAGCCCCGGATCGACATGATCAGCGAGGTAGGTGCCGTCGCATTGGTTGAAGCTCCTTTCGAAAAACTCCCGGTCCAGGGCCCGGAGCTCGGATGCAAGGTCCTTCTCACCCGCGACACTTATTCCCGCCAACAGGCATTCCGCCAACAGACATCCCACTATCAGCATCGCCTTCTTCATGCTCGTCCTCCCTCTGACATTCGGAGCTTTGATGCACCGGGAGGGACATTTGGATGAAGAAAGGCGAAAATTTTTCCGGGGAGACGAGCGTCAGGGAAGGGGAGTCATCGTGCCACGCGACCGTGTATACGAGTCCATCCGGCGTCGTACCGGCCCGGGCTTTGCGCACCATACGGGGCGATCGTGGGGGTTGCGTCGTATGCTTGGAGCGGTAGCGGTACGGGTCGGTAAGGGATGTAAGGAGCGGTAAGGAGCGGTAAGGAGCGGCAGGAAGGCGCAGGAATACGCCGCTTCAGTCGTCGTTTGATTCCAGGTCGAGCAAAAATTCCCGCTCTTCTGAGGTGAGGAATCCTTCCGGTCCCGGAAAGCGGCGAAGTCCCGACGAACTCCGGCGGCGTTCGCCGAGACGTCGGTCCGCGGCTCGCCGCTCTCCCTCGCGCCGGGAGATTTTCCGACGTTCGTCGATGCGACGCTCGACCTCCACTGGGATGGCCTCACCGCTCGGTTGTTGCCTGCGACGGGTGTTCGCGCGTCGGAGCGCGGTCCTTCGCTCGGCCGTGCGTCGTTCCGTGCGCCTGCGGTTCTCGGAGGTGTTCCGATTCAACTCACCTCTCTGCTGCATGTAGTCCTGCTCCAGCATTTTCCTTTCCTGCGCGCTCTTTTCCGCTCTTGGCTGCTTTTGCCTGTTTCTGCCCGCCGATTCGGGCGTCTCTTGATCCTGGTTCTCTCATCGAGCGTTGTCTGTGCGTAGTTCACACGCATGGCTCATCGCCGTCGTATACCGTCCCCGACCCAAAAACCATAGTTCCGGAGCGAGCACGCGGTCGGCCGATCTGTCGGAGTCAAGTCGCTTACTCTATATTTATCAATAGGTTTGCGAGCAAAGTTAAAGTAAAAGCTTTCACCCTAATCTAAGTTTTACCACAGGGGCGCGTCATGACGAAAGGCCCGACTGCGACTTCCAACATCTCTGAGACGCGGGCCACGAATCAAAGTTCGACCGTTGACGGGGCGCCATCGCGCAACCACCGCTCACCCATCGCAAAAGCTCGGCCACGCGCTAGTCAGACGAGCCCTTCTGTGAGCCGGCCACCACCGAGATGACCTTTATCAGCGTGGGGAGGATCGCGGCCAGGGCGGTGGTGAAAGCCAGGCTCTGACTGAAGAGCTGAGGCTGGGTGGTGAACAGAAAGAGGAACACACCGATCAGCGACACGACCATGGGCGTGCGCAGACGCACCCAGGCACTGGCACCGTCTTCCTGGGTCCACTGCTCGAAGACCTCCGGTAACTCGGCATCGAGCACGAAGCGGCGGAAGCTTTGATTCATGAGACGCGGGGAAGGATCGGCACAGAGCAGCCCGCGGTGGAGCAGGCGGCGCACCAGCTCGTGACTGCGCCAGCTCGCGAACCCATTGGATGCCAGACGATAGAGCACCATGCGTTCGTCCTTTCCGGAAATGGACCAGAGCATGCGGTAGCGGGCTTCGCTGAGGTCGAGGACCTGGTTGATGAGGTAATCCTCATCGTCCTGTAGCAACGTGGCCAGATCAGGGCGGCTCGCCAGTTTTTCGGCAATTCGATGCAGTTCCAGGTCCGGCCAGCATTCCCCGGCCAGGGTACGTAGGGCCGTGGCAGCGGCTCCGGTGACGGGACCCTTACCGACGGCCTCTCCGTGAATCTCAAGCAATCGTTTGGTCAGTTCGCTTCGTGTGGTCTCTTCATGCAGCACTTCCCGGCACCGGGTGAAACTCGCCAGGGCCGCGGACCAGCGGCCAAGATCCGGCAGGGTACTGGCGATGCCTCGCACGTAGTCTCCGCTCAGCATGGTCAGGTAGTGGAGGGGGTTGACCTCGGAGTGGATCACGATGCGGCAATCGATCGCGAGCAGGCGCTCCAGCAGTTTGAGCTTGTTCTCCGCCGTCTCGGGATTCCACAGGCCGGTGTGGAAGTTGTCGATAATGACGGTGCTTTCCTTTGCCCGGAGTCCGGACTTCTCCAGCTTTACGATGGGCGTGAGATCCATGCTGCGGGCCGAGTCGATCCGCAGCAGCGTTTCGCTCTCGTCTCTGGGCTCGCCGTCGAGCTCGCCGCGCAACACGAGGGTCCGGGGGTATTGCTCGATGTCGGACCAGGCCCGCACCGGCAGAAAGTAGGGACGCTTCAGGTCGGCAAGAAAAACCAGACGAGCGAGGCTTCGAATCAGGGTCCAGATCATCACCATGCCGATAGCGGCTAGAAGGATGGCCAGCCAAGTGTTCGGGCTCAGCGGAGAAGGAACCGCCAGGCCTGGCCAGGGTGCGGTAATCACGAGAGTCTCCGCGTCCGGTTCGCCCGCACCGCGCACCGGCCACTGTCTCGTTTCCCCGGCAAGTCGGGGTGGAAGCTTCAGACCAGGACCGGCGTATTCGAGCCGCTCCCCCCGCCGGCGCCAGGGTCCGGTGCTGTCCCGGGCGATAGCCCGGAGCTCCCAGCTCTCGTCCACAAATCCCAGCAGATAGGGGCCCAGCCAGGCCACCAGCGGCTGGCTGAGCGCCCTGTCTTCGGCGGGGTTCCCTCTCGTCCCCTCCTCGCGGCAGGGCCGCGCGGAATGGTCCGTGCCGCGACGTTGTGACACGTTCCACTGGGCCGTGTGCACATCGGCGGCGTCGCCGATGCAGCCGCTTTCGGGTTGGTAAAGAGTTTCAATGCGGGCGCGATTCCCGTCACTCATGCTGATGCGGCGGTAACGTTCTTCGATCTGCTCTGTTCGATGGCGGAGGTCCTCGGCGAGGTAGAGCTGATCGCGCATAACAAAGAGCGTCATGATCTCGTCGTTCGCGGCTCGAAAGAAGGAGATGGGCGGGAACACGGAAATCATGAGCACCACGGCAACGATGCTCGCCGTGTACCGTCGAAGCAGTCCCGGATCGTGAGCTTCCCGAATTTCCTCCAGCAAGCTGTCCTCACCCGGAACGGGGGATTGGTCGGGTTTGACTGCGAGGAGAAGCGCGCCGAGGCGTGCGACCGGGCCGGGTCCCCGCTCGCTATCGTCGGCCTGATACAGCGTGATGAATGCGATGGCGAAGGTGAGTACCCCGAGTAGTGCGGCAGCCGCGACGGCAGCCTGCGCATTCAACACCAGGGTCACCAGCAGCCAGATCAGTATGGCGATGCATGAAACTGCAAGGATGCCGAGGTAGGCGGTCTGCTTTTCCGGACAGGGCCAAAGCCGGTGAAAAATCGTACCGCGATCACTGGCGCGATGGCTGCAGATCTGGTGCAGCAGAGCGAACACCGCAAGCAGGGTCGCGGTGTAAAGCAGCGATATCGCCGCAGAAAACGTCAGTACCTCGGCTCGAGCCACGCGGTAGGCGCTCACGTCGTACATTGAGACGAGCGTCCACGGTGTGCCGTCCAGGGCGAGGAGCTTCGCCCGATGCGTCTGGGCGCGATAGTTGATGCGAATTTCCCGGGATTCGACCCCGGGCCCCTGCGACCAGATTTCGGCCTTGAGCTCTTTGGCATCGCCGAGCTCATCGAGAAAATTTTCCCGGAGTATGCGCGTCGGATCGCTGTGAAACAGTACCGTGCCATCGCGCCTGATCACAGCAAAACTGAATCCGGGTGGAATGGTCGGTGTGATCAGACTGCGCAGGGGAGCGAGCATGGCCACGGCCCCGATCTTTCCCGATTCGTCGATGCTGCGCTGCGAAAGCACCGCGGTGATCGCCCCCGTCGTTCGCGTGCGGATGGACTGCAGCGTGTGTTGTCCTGGCGCGCTCACCGCGGCAGCGTCGGCACTCGCGCAGGCTACGGGGCTCGTGGAATCCCGGGAGCTGCGCGGTGGGAAGAAGCGCCCTTCCCGGGCGTTGCGGAAGTAATCGCGGTTACTCACGTTCAGGAAGGTCGTACGTTCGTCTTTCACCGTCCACTTGTGGGTTTGCTGTCCGCTGGCATTCATCCAGTACACCATCTCCAGCGGCGCATAGTGGGACAGGTCCACCGGCGCTGCCGCACTCTCATCAAGGAGACGGGTGAGTTCCGGCGGCCTCTCCGGATCGGCCCTGTTAAGGCTGCGTAGCTGGGCATCGAGACAGGCGACCTCGGCGAGAAAGGCCGAGGAAATATCGGCGTTGAGCTGCGAAAGCCTACGACCGATGTGGGAGTTTTCCGCGCTTCGTGCGTAGATTTCGAGAATGGCGAACGTGCCGATGGTCGCTCCCACGAGGAGCGCAATGAACTGAACCAGCACATCGTGGGCTCGAAGCGCCTCCCGGCGGCCCAGGAAGCGAAGCTTGAGATAGGGCAGAGACAGCAGCGCGGCGACGGCGAGAGCGAAGGTAACGAGAACGACGGAAGGCGAAATGGCCATGGCTTCGGCGCGGAAGTCGCCGGGATCCTTCAAGCCGGTGAGGTGCCACAGGACCTCCGCGGTCAGCGTTTCGCAGGAGGCGTCCCGCCGGTTCAGGCCAGGGTCGGTCGTCGGCGTCTCTCCGTCCGCGCAAGAACCCTCTTCGGAAGCGACGTCGCGCCAGCGGACCGGGATCGGCAGAGCCATCGGCTGAGAAAACACCTTGAAGTTCTTCCCGGCAATGCTGGTGCTGGTTACCGCGGTCATCGCGGTAGCGGGCACCGCTTCACCGGTGTCCGCTGAGCGAGGTGCCGGCAAATCAATGATCTCGATACCTTTGGCACCGCGGCTGAACAGTACTTCACCGTCGGCGCGCGTCAGCAACAGGTGATCAAACTCGGCGTCCGGCACGGCGGGCGCGAGAAGATCGTCCAGCGAGCTCCGCGCCTGTGGTTCATCCCGGTAAAGGAACTCCAGAAACACTTCGCCCTGATCCAGGAAGGCGACTACTTCCAGGTCCTGAGAGCCTTCGCACCAGTCAGGCTGGTCGTCGCGGCCCTTGACGTCCGCGTTGAGGACCGTCAGGCCCGCTATGAGAGCGAGCCGCCCGCCGCCGTTCCTGGCGTTGCATACGTTGAGCCAGATTCGATCCAGGGCCTGTTGCGCGATCTCTGCTCCCGAGGCGAGGCTGCGACTGTAGTAGTCGCCGAGTCGATCGGTGCGGTTATTGACGTAGAACCCGTAATAGCCACCGCCGATAATGGCGACCAGGACGAAAGCGGCCGCAGCGGTCTCAAGCCATCCGCGGCGGCGCGCCCGGCGGCGCAGCCGGTTGATCCCCGCTGGAGCTTTACTTTCCTTGTCTTTGTCTTCACTCACCGGAACACCGCTCTGCCTGTTCCCCGCCCTCGGCGCGCGCTACCTCGGCGCGCCTTCAGTCTCCAGCGTAGCTCTTCTTGGTCAAGCGCTACAAACCGAGGCCGCCGGGAAACTTTCCCCGGTGCGCCGCGCTTATTGCAATTGCCCACGGCCGGGCTACCTTCACAAGGCAGGTTGTCCATCGCCGCGGCAGGGGAGATCGCATGACGACCAAAGAGCGCATAAGGAGCATTCAGCGTCGTCTGGGGTTGGCGGCCGATGGCATCATCGGGCCTGCAACGCTATCCGCGCTAGAGCGGCTGATTGAGCTTCGCGATCAGGCAACGCCGGGAGAGACCGCCGCGAGCCTGCGCTGTTCTCTTTCCGCCCTGGCCTGGATCGTTGCCTTCGAGATTTCGTCGGAGGCGTACTACAACCGCAGTCTGAGGCGGCCCTATTGGCCCGGGGGGGCAAGCGGTGTCACGATTGGTATCGGCTACGATCTGGGTTACTGCTCCGCGGCTCAGTGCCGTCGTGACTGGGGTGGACGTATTCCGGATGTGGATGTCACGGTGCTGGAGGGGGCCTGTCGACTCAAGGCCGCCGACGCACAGCGAGCCGTGGGTCGGGCCAGTCTGCGAGCTCTCCGGGTACCCATCGATCCGGCTCGCGAGGTGTTTTATGTGGCGTCCCTGCCCCACCATGCCCAGCGCTGCCGCGAAGCCTACCCGGGAGTCGAGCAGCTGCCCGCCGACGCCCAGACCGCGCTCCTGTCGCTCGTTTTCAATCGCGGGACCCGAAAAAGCGGTTCGCGGCGTCGTGAGATGAAGGCCCTTGAATCCCTGGTGCGGGGCGGCGACCTGGAAGGGATCGCCGCGGAGATCCGCAAGATGAAGCGCTTGTGGGAAGACACGCAGCTTACCGGCCTGCTCACACGCCGCGATCGGGAGGCTAGGCTCGTGGAGGAGTCGCAGCGCGACTACGAGCCCGATGAACTTGTCTCGATCTGACGAACGAACACCCTGTTACCCGACGGGCGCGCGATCCTCGCCGCCAGAAGCCGGTATCACTCGGGAATGTTGGAGACCCCGTGTGTGCGAATCGTGTGCGCACGGCCGGTGATGGCGGCCGCCGCGAGTTCGCCGCTCATTACTGTGGCTTCCACGCAGCCTACGTTGAGACCGTTGCGCGTCCAGTCTCCGGCGAGTTTCAGATTTCCAAAACCGGAGTCTCCGGGCGCAATCCTGAATTCCGTGCTCCCGGGCGGTGAGATCACATAGCGCTCCGTCGGGTCGATGTTGGCGCGGAAGAACTGGTCATTGATGGCGCTAAAGGCGTTCTCGGGGTTTAGCGAGGGATCGATAAGACTGAGCAGCCCAAAGTCGAAACCCACCGGATCACCGCAGGCCGGATTGCGCGCCTGCACCGTCGCGCCCTGCATCATCGGGCTGGCAGCGGCCTGAAGGAGCTGGGCGGCCTGCCACTTCACGCGGTCCTTTTGTCGGCCCGGGTACTGATGATCGTCGAAGGGCGGGGGTACTGGGTTTTCAGGCATCGCGCCGCAGAAGTAGAGGATGGCCCCCGGTTTGTTGTCCTCGGGCCAGCCTTCCCATTTGAGCAGGTGCTCAAGATCCGCGAAGGCGGACGCCGGCGCGAGATAGTTCGCGCCGATAAACACATCCGTAGCCTCGTCCGGTACGTCCACGGCCAGCTCCTTGAGCGGCTCACGCAGCCAGACCTGAAACGCCTGCGTCTGGATCGCCGGCACTTTCTCGACCATCGCCGCCCAGCGGCTGTTCGCCTTGAGCAACTCGTCGCAGGTGACGGGCAGCGCGCCGATAGACAGGGCCATCACGATCTCATCGAAATCCGCACCGCGATGCAGCGTCTTCCGGGCCGGGGCTTCCCAGTCCGTCCAGTAGCTTTCCAGACTGGGCCGATGGTCGAGATCATGTTTTTCCAGCGCCTCACCCTGGGCGAGCTGCGCGTAGTGCGGCCGATGCGGCCAGCCCACCAGCCCGCTGGCGGGATCGGTGGTGAGCGGGTCGTAGGCCTCCACTCCGGATGCCAGCGTGGCCTGCACCGCAATATCCACGGATTCGATGTTCTCCCCGCTGTCATCCAGATGCAGCGCTTCCACTTTGTGGAAGAACTTGAACTCAACGCCGCGTTCGCACAGCGCCAGGTAGAGCGGCGCAATCAGGGTTTCGCCAGTGCCCGCGGCAAAGAGCCATGAGTAAGAACCCAACTCGCTGAAGGACAGGAAAGACCAGTGCAGGAAGCAGCCCGCCGCCATAGTCGGAGGGCTGCTGGCGTCTCCCTGCAGATAGGCAAAGAGTATGTTCGGGTGCATGACCGGCAGGGGAGAATCGAGGGTCGCCTGATTCGCGCCGTGCCGGATGAGCCAATCCTTGTAGTCCTCGCCGTCGAGCTGATCGAAACCCTTGGACCACACATCGTCCTCGATGAAGCCGATAAACATGGTGAGCATGTAGTCGAGCATCAGGAACGCGCGACGAATGTTGTCATCGCGCTCGATCAGTTTCCCGAGGTGTTTCTCCATCCAGTCTTCGATGTCTTTGAGAAGCTTCAGCACCGGCAGGAGGTCGTCAGGATTTTGAATCGTTTCGAGGGCGCGCTGCGCGTTGCGCAGAAGTTTTTCTAGCCGTCGATGGATGGAGAAGTGAATGCCAAAACCATCAAGGAAGGATTCAAGCTTGTTCTTTTCGCTTTTTTCCAGGTCGCTGATGATCAGGCCGAGAAGATTGCGGAACGCGCCTTCGAGCATTTGCTTGGGCGTGAGATGAAGGTCATCGTCCCAGGGATTGCGTCCGGTGGTGCCCTGTACGGATGGCCACTGGTGCCATCCCCGGTCCAGGGACTCCCACATGGTAGACGCATTGTTCGCGTGAAACGCTTCCCCGATGCTTGCCAGCGGGTCTTTCCCAGGCACCCGGCCCAGGGATTCGTAAACCTCCTTCATCATCGCAAAGGCGTTGTAGTAAAAGCCTCCAAAGAGATGGATGCCGTGTTCTTCTATCCGGTCGTTGGCGAAGGGGTTTCGCGACGAAGCGCACTTGCCTCCCAGGCGCCAGCCAAGCTGATACACGGTGATACTCTCGAATTTGTCGCGCCAGTTTTCGTCGCGAGTCAGAAAGTAGGCCGTTGAAAGACCGGCGATACCGCCCCCCAGAATCGCGATTTTCTTTTTTTCTTCGCTCAACGCTTCGTACTCCGGTTATTGTCCGGGATCGCTGAATGCGTCCCCGTCAGTTGTTTTCGTATTTCGTTTCGCTTTGCCGAAGCTCCGGTACAAGTCTGGCAACCAGATCAATGAGAAAGTCGAGCCGGGAACGGTCTTCGAAGGGCAGGCGAGACAGCACGCGCGGCCAGTAGTGGAGTATCTGCTCCTTCTCCCTTCCCGCCAGGAGTGCCGCCGCGTCGTCTTCGCGCCCCAGAGCGAGCAGCGCGGCGCAGCTGATGAGATCTGCGGCTTCCTGGCCCTGCCGTTGAGTTCTGGCAATCGCGGCATGATCCAGGGCCTGCTCGTAGTTCCCTTCCATCATTGCGGCCAGGGCCGCCGCTATGCGGAAAATCCAGCGTACCGGATCATTGGGGTTGAGGCGCTCGACGCGCTCGAAGTGCTGGGCCGCCTCGCTGTGACGGCCTCGATAGAGGCTCACCAGGCCAACGCCCAGCCAGCAGTGTCCGCTGCAGGGATTCAGGGAGAGCGCGCGTTGGGCCTGCTGCTCCGCCAGGTCGAAGTCGCCGGTCATGAGGGCGTTGTAGGTGAGTATGAGGTAGGCCTCGGCGAGGTCCGGGTCTATATCTACGGCGGTCTGCGCGCTCCTGCCGGCGGCGATCATGTCCGCGACCGGGTCTTCGGACCAGCCCAGATAGCTGCGCATGTAGTACGCGAGGGCCAGCATGGCGTGCGCGTGGGCGAATTCGGGATCGACGTTGAGCGCCGCGCGGTATTCCTCGATGGCGACCTCGTTCGTGGACCGCTTGTACTTGTTGTAGTGGTAAAGACCCTTGAGCGCGTGATTCCAGGCGACCTCGCTGTGGCTGGGGGCGCGTCGGGCCCGGCTGATGGCGTCGGCGCGGAGGGCCGGGTTGAGCTTGGAGATCAGGGTGTCGGAGATTTCCTCCTGCAGCGTGAAGATGTCGCCGGCCGGGCGCGTGTAGCGGTCCGACCAGAGCTGGCGACCGTTCTTGCAGTCGTTGAGTTCTACCGTAATGCGAAGTCGGTCCGCTGCTCGGCCAACGGTCCCGGTGACGATGTAATGCGCATCAAGATGGCCGCCGATAGCGGAGATGCTCTCGTCGCTGTTGCGAAATCGAAAGGAAGTGGCTGAGGAGATTACGGGGAACAGCCGGCTGTAAGACAGATTTACGATGATGTCATCGGCCAGCCCCTCGGCGAGATACTTCTCCTCTTCTCCCTGGGACAGCAACCGAAAGGGCAGAACCGCAATCGTCGGTTTGCCGTCAACGACCTTTTCCGGGGGCAGCTCGGCGAAGGTTTCGCCCGAACCCATAGCGAGGGCACCGCGATTCGATACCGCGCCTATAGTTTGGCGGAGTACCAGGAAGGCACCGCTGGCGATTGCAATCAGCGCTGTGACGGCCGAGAGAAAGGCCTCGTTATCGACAAACCATTGTTTGACGAGGCCAATGTCACCAACATCCATATTCGCGACCTTAGCGCAATGTCAGGGTGCAGCATTGAAGCCCGGTGCAAGCTCCGTGGAACCATCACCACTATGGTGTGAAACTGCGCAGATTCTGCCCCCGGGGACAGGTCGGGAGCAAGACCCTGGGGAATTTGTCCGGAGAAAAGAACATGAAACAAGCTGGACTCATCGCCGCGGCGGTCCTCGCAGCTACCGCCCTCGTGTATCTGCAAAGAGACCAGGGAGGCGGGCAGGGAGGCGTGCAGCGGGCGCAACCCGCATTGCCTGAAAGCGCCGAGCCTCGGAAGTCCGCGGCGCCACCGCAGACGGCCGACGGCGCAGCCGACGCGGTGGCGTCGAGCAAAGCGACACCGGATCCGGTGCTGGCGTCCGAGCTGCAAGCCGCGCTTGGGGAGCTGGCCGCGGCGGAGTCCGCACTCCGGGACTCGGAACGGGACGTGGCGGAGCTCGAAGCCATCATCGATGACATCCGATCGCGGGGCGAAGATCCCGCAGACAACTTTTCGCTCGCCGTGGAGAAATTTCAGCCGGCGTTCTTTCGCTTTCAGGACGCGGCGGCGGCTTACGAAGAAGCACAACAGCGGGTCGACGCGGCCCGGGCGGCGATGAGAGCGGGCGGCTGAATACGATGGGTTGTGCCCCGATTGTTCGGGGAGTACCACAATCTCAACGTCTCGCCGGCCCGTGGGCGCGAGGCCGGCCTTTGGTGATTTGCCCGCGGACCGCGGGCGCTTAGGTGTCACTGCGCGGTGCAGATACCCGTGCGCAGAATGTCCGGAGTAGTTCCCGTGGAGCCCGCCGTGTAGGTGCAGCCGAAGCTGTCCTCGGCCACGGCTTCCGCGTCCAGGACGTTGTCTCCCGCGGGACGCGTGCCTTCCTCAACCCAGGTAACGAGGTCGGCGAAGGTCGCAACCAGCTCGTCCGGTGAAAACTCGCAGTGGCCGATGGCGCGCGTCGCACGCTGCACCAGCAGATCCGAGCGACCGAAGCGCGCTGCGTCGTTCGCGTAGATCTGCTGCATGCTGAACGGCACGAAAAGGTCGCCGAGGGTATGCACGCTGATGACCGGGATACTGAGTCGACCCGTGATCTCGGGAATGCGCGCCAGCGGCGCACGGCCGCGACGATTGACGCCGGGATCGCGCTGAACCCGAAGTACGTTTTCGTTAAGGACCATTTCAGCCGGGCTGAGTTCGGGATCGCCGTCGAGTTGGAAGCTGCGCATGCGGTTGTCGTAAATGTTTCCGGAGACGATTCCGTCGACCGTACCATCGGAGCCCCAGAAGCTCAGGAGGAGGTCCTGGAACGCTGGGAAGGCTTCTTCAAATACGGGGCGGTTGCCACCGGAGACGACGCGAAGCAAATCTTTGAGGCTCTCTCCCTGCGCCGAAAGCAAGGCCGGGTAGCCGGCGCCCTCGTCGGCGAAGAGCGTTTGTACGGTGAGCGGCAGCGTTGTGGTTGCGTAGTCATCCGCGGCCGGGAATTGCGACACCACCATCGGATTGACCTCGGCCGCCAGTGCCTCGGCGCCAAACTGGTAATCGGCGAAGTAGTCAAACAGCGCGTCGTCGCCCATCACGCCGCACATCGGCGCTGCGCCGTCGTACTTGATGCCTCCGGACAGCTGCGCAAGCACTTCAACGAAGCGTCGACAGAGATTGCCAAGGTCGCCCTCGGGGCAGCGATAGTTGGGGAAGAGTTCGATGGCGGCGCCGGTGACGTGGCCGCCCATGGAGAACCCCGTGATCAGGGTTCGTTCAGGCTCTCCCACCTCGGCGGCGAAAATTCGCGCCAGGCGGTTGGTGCTTTCTACCCCGTCCCGCACGTCGTAACAGTTCTTAGCGTAACTCGATGCCGCCCAGGCGTAACCCTCCTGCAGAAAGTAGCTGCGCAGCGGTGGGCTATCGACGGTAAGGGGCACCAGCGCGCCGGAAGCCGGATCAATTTCACAGCCCCGGAAGCCGTGGGCATACATGACCAGGTCCCCATTCCAGTTGACGGGAACCTCGTAGCGGTAGATCGCGCCCTCGCTGTCGACATCCTCAACAAGCGTGTCGGTCAGTCCTGGGACGGCCTCGAATTCGCCGGAGTCGCCCAGCGTAAACACCCGGCTGTCCTGCGGGACGTCCGCGGTTTGTGCGTGGGTGCTAGGAGCAAGGAGTAGTGCGGGAGAGAGAACAGCCAGGAATCCGGTGAGCAGGGTTGCTCTGGAAAGCATTTCAGTAACCTCGTTATTGTCATTTTATGTTGTGCTTCGCCTGGCGTCCCCGAAGAATTCGCAATGCACCAGGGCGTCGGAGCCGCCTGGGCGTGTCGGTCAGGCCGCGTCTTCCGGGCGTGGCACTCGGGCGAAGCGCTGCAGTGTAACGAAGCGCTGCGGGGGATTCCAACGCGCGCCCGGGCGTTCAGAAAGGATGCTTTGAACCGCCCGCACCGTTCCGTCTTCGAAGCCCGGGTCGGGCCTGTAAAAAGCCGAGCGCTTCCGGCGCCCGATTCGTGGTCCATGATACTAATGCGAAAAAGCGGCGGGCTCTGCACCCAGAGCCCGCCGAGAGTGGGTCCCGGCTCTCCTCCCGGGACAGGTCGAATACCGCTCTCAGAGCCTAGGGCAGCTGCCCCGCGACTCGCTCGCTCGGCCGATCCGGCGCCGCTTTCTCCAGCTTTCTGAGCAGGCTGAGGTTCTTCTGCGGTGTGCTCGCATAGCCGCTGCGCGTCGCCGCAAGGCTGAACGCCTGCTCGGCTTCCGAGAAGTTGCCCAGCTGCATCTCTGCTACACCAAGATTATTCAGGAAACGCCAGTTTGAGCGCGTTCCGTCCAGGTCCAGGGCGGTGATGCACGCCTGGCGGGCCTCCTCGAGACTCCCCAGTCTAAGCTGCGCCTGGCACACGATGCCGTGAGCTTCCGCACGATCGTGTTCCTTGAGGGAGCCCTCAAGGCGCGGCGCAATGATGGCCAGAGCCCGCTCGGGCGCTCCGCGCTGCATCGCCCGCTCCGCATGGCGCAGGAAACCGGGCGTGTAGTGGGAACTGAGATCCGCGAGCGCGGACTGACTGCTGGCAAGGCCTGCGACGGCCGCAAGGGCCGTTACGGCGAAAACACGTGTTTGCTTAAAGATCGAAATAGGCATCTGGCTTCTCCTGTTGCGATAACTTGCATATACAAGCTAGGATTTGCACTAACGCATATCAATAAAGATATTGAGAAGTTAATATTCGATTATGAATACTAAGCGCGTCCAACAGTCCGCCGTATTCCAACCCGATTCCAGCGACTGGTCAGACATCGCGCTGTTTCTCGCCGTCCTCGATGCGGGAAACCTGGTCGCCGCAGGCACGGCCCTCGGGCTTTCCCAACCCACCGTTGGGCGGCGCCTCGCGGGCCTTGAAAAACGCATGGGGGTCACGCTGTTTGCCCGTTCCGGGCGGCGCCTGATCCCTACGGACATCGCCCGACGAATAGAAGAGAGTGCGAGGCGGATGGCGCGGGAGATGAATGCCATCGAGCGCGGCATCGCCAGCGAGGCCACGGGGCTGCGCGGGCAGGTCACGATTTCGGCGAATGAGGGCACCGGCTCGGAGTGGCTTGTGCCCGTGCTGGTTGAACTGCAGAAAGAGCATCCGGAGATCTACATCGATCTGAAGATCGAGTCCCGCGCCGCGGACCTCGTGCAGCGCGAGGCCGATATCGCCCTGCGCATGGGGCGACCTACGCAGCCGGACCTGATTGCCCGCAAGCTTGCCGACGTGGGCTTTGGGATCTACGCGGCGCGAAGTTTTCTGAAAGGTCAGCGCCCGATCAGGGAAATCACGGACCTGAACGATACCCCCTGGGTTCTGGGTACCTTCACCAAACGGGGCGACGGAATGCTCAATTCATTCTTTGACGAGCACGCCCTCGATTGTCGAATCGCTCTAGGAACAAACAGCCCCGCCGCCCAGCTTCGCGCCGTGCAGCAGGGCATGGGTTTCGGCGTGCTCTCCCACCGCTGGGCCGGTAAGGAGTCCGGCCTCGTCCGCGTCCTGCCGGATATCACCTCGGCCACGATTTCGCTGTGGCTGGTAACCCATGAGGACCTGCGCCACAGCGCCCGCCTGCGTGCCGTGGCGGATCATATCGCCGCCGCGGCGCGGGAGGATGCGGAGCTTTTTGCAAGGGGTCGCGAGGGCGAGACCCCCGCGTCAGCTTGAGGGCTGCTCCATCAGCATTTCCATCACCTGATCGAGAGAGAAGCTCGCCGCTTTCTGCCGCGGGGGGTAGTCCTTGAATGTGGCCAGGAACTCACCGACATAGTCCTGGGCCGGCACAAGCAGGTAGGCGCGATCGAGCAACCAATCGTAATAGGTATTGGACGTCTTCTGTGCCCGTTCGTAGGGGTCGCGACGGAGGTTGAAGATCAGTGGTACGCGTAGGGGCACGAAGGGCTCAGCCCAGGCCTGCAGAGTCGCCTCGACACGCTGCTCCATGAAGATCATTTTCCAGTCGCTGTACCGAAGAGCGGTGAGATCGCCATCGTCTGAGAAGTAGAAGATCTCGCGCCGCGGCGTTTCCGTCGACTCACCGGTCAGGTAGGGCAGGAAGTTGTAACCGTCGAGGTGCACGCGGTAATTGCGGCCGATGGCTCGATGGCCATCGAGAAGCTTCTCCTTTACATCCGGCTCCCCGGCCACCGCCAGGAACGTCGGCAGCCAGTCCATGTGGTGCATGATTTCGTTCGAAACTGAGCCGGCCTCGATTTTTCCGGGCCAGCGCACCGCCGCGGGTACACGCCAGCCGCCTTCCCAGTTGGTGTTCTTTTCGCCGCGGAAGGGCGTCATGGCCGCGTCGGGCCAGGTGTTCATATGCGGACCGTTGTCTGTTGAATAGAACACGAGCGTGTTGTCGGCGATGCCCAGCTCATCCAACTGGGTGAGAAACTCCCCAATGTGCATATCGTGCTCAATCATGCCGCAGGTGTACTCGTCCGCCCGCGGATACATGGCCTTGCATTGCGCCATTTTTGCGTCGGAAACGTGGGTGCGAAAGTGCATGCGCGTTCCGCTCCACCACACGAAGAACGGCTTGTCGTCGGCCGCTGCCCTGGCGATGAAGGCCTTCGCGGCGGCGACAGTCTCGTCATCCACCGTCTCCATGCGCTTCGTGTTCAGCGGCCCCGTGTCCTCGATGTTGCCGTCGGCGGAAGACTTGATGACCCCGCGAGGTCCGTAGCGCTCACGAAATGCAGGGTCCGCCGGATAGTCTTCATTCTCGGGTTCTTCCTCGGCGTTGAGGTGATAGAGGTTGCCAAAGAATTCATCGAAACCGTGATTCGTGGGCAGGTGCTCGTCTCGATCGCCCAGGTGATTCTTGCCGAATTGCCCGGTGACGTAGCCATGATTCTTGAGCAGGCCCGCTATGGTGGGATCTTCGGCTTGCATACCCAGTTCGGCTCCGGGTAATCCCACCTTCGACAGCCCGGTCCGGAACACGGATTGCCCCATAATGAACGATGAGCGGCCCGCCGTGCAGCTCTGCTCACCGTAGTAGTCCGTGAACATCATCCCTTCGCTGGCGATGCGATCGATGTTGGGTGTCTGGTAACCCATAACGCCGCGGCTGTAGGCGCTTACGTTGCTCTGACCGACATCGTCGCCCCAGATCACGAGGATGTTCGGTTTATCGGCGGCGCCCGCTCCGCCGGCCAGGGCCGCGAGCAAGACGGCGGTACACGCGCGGAACAGACCTTCTAGTCTCATCATGCGATTTCCCCCTTGAGCCTTGTTGTTTTCTGTTTGCGTAGGGAAACACCGTCCGTGTTGCCCACTCTAAACACCATAGCCCGATTAGTCCGGGAAAACACGCCGCCAATCAGACTTCATGTCCACAACGACCCAGCCGTTTTCCTCGGCTGAATCGAGACCGCGGTCCAGGCGCCCGATGGATGACTCTCGATCATAGGCCCACTCACGCTCGCCGTCGGTATGGTGGATGAGCACACCGAGGCGGGGGCCGCTGCCGGTCGTTGTCCAGCGCAGCATCTCGAAGTCACCATCGGAGTTGCCGACAGCAAGCACCGGCCGGCGCCCGATAACCTGCTGGATACCGACAGGTTTGCCCGGGCCGTCATTCACGTGAGCCAGGGCATCGCCACGCATAATCGAGGGTGTGTCACCTTCCTGGTAGGACAGTTCCAGTCGGCTCCCGACGACCCGCTCGGGGGGGATGGCGTACACGTCTTCGCTCCAGGCGCGGAGGAAACCGACGCCGCCGCCGGAGACGATAAAGTTGCGATAACCCCTCGCACGCAGGTAATCCAGCAACTCGAGCATGGGTGCATAAACCATCTTCGTGTAGGGCCTGGCAGTTCCCGGATGGCGCGCCGATGCCAGCCAATCGAGCACTTCGCTGCGAAACTCGGTCGTGGAGAGCCCGGCATGCGTCGCAAACACGAGGTCGAACAGCGCATCGTGACTCCCCGCAAGCAGTGCGCCCAGGTCATCCGCCGCCAACTCGCGGTAGGGGGAACGGGACTTCAGCGTCGGGTCTTCGGCGAGCTGCGCCCGGGCCCGGTCAACCGCGAAGAGCAGCTGGAAATACGCGGGCTGTTCCGCCCATAGCGTGCCGTCGTTGTCGAATACGGCGATGCGATCTTCAGGCTCCACAAAGGCATCGTTGGCGGGGTCTACGGTGGCCTCGATAAATCCGAGGATCGCCTCCCGCGTTGGTGTAGCGCCCCAGCTCGACAGGGGCGTTTGTGCATTGAGCGGCCGCGTAACGAGCAGGCACAGCGGCAGAATTGCGGCCAGGAGCCACGTCGATGGTGCGGGTATCATGACTCGCAGTGTGCCTAACGCCATGATCTTCTTCCTCCGTTCCCTGGGTACCCGAATCTATTGGGCCGCCACGTCAATGCCGCTGCTTGCCCCTCCGCGGCCGTGCTCAGAAGCCCGGCTGAACTTCGCTTGGACGCCAGCTCTGGTCTATCCACGCTTTCAGCGGGCTGTACATGCGCAGGATCGCAAACCATCCCTTGCCGGGGATGGTCTGCACCCAGTTGTTCTCGAAACCCGGGGGTGGCTCGGGAGCAAAGTAAATGTTGATCGAGCCGTCGAGGTTGTAGCGAAGATCGGACTGCAGGCTGTCGATGCCGGCGGCGACCTGGTCGGTTTGCAGCATGGATCGCGTCTGAGGGTCGTAAACCGTCACGGCCCAGAAATTGGCGATGGGCGCATCGGCGGGCAGCTTGATGGAATAGGTGCTTTCCCCGTTGAAGGGCATCCGGTTGCTGTCGAGATAGGCAATGCCGTAGTCCGAGCCCGTGCCCTCACGCGGTGTTGCCATGGCCGGAGTAACCGCTGTATACGGGTAGTGAAAGCTAACCCGAGCATCGGTATTCATGGTGGACCCATCCACGCCGTTGAAGAAGACATTGCGCTCCGGGTAGCCCATGTGCCACGCACTGCCCGTATCGGGATAGATCTCGACGCCCGCCAGATTCATAGTCGTGCGCGGATACCAGACGATCGAGCGGGCCTGGGCATTGGCAATGGCCACGGCGTCTTCGAGGATCCTCTGCATGCGGTTGTCCGGATCGAAAGGCCTGCCTTTCTCAATCCCAATCGAGGCGAAGAGTCCGCGCATATCCGGTGTCAGGAGCCCCTGGGCTTCGTACTGCACGACATCATTCAGGTGCCCGTAGAACTCGGCGTTGTTGTAGTGAATGGTGTTGAACGTCTTGCCCGAACCGCTGATCCATTCCATGGCCGGCGGGTCGGCCGCATCGGCCAAAGGATACACCTTCAGGTTGTTGCGGATGGCCGTGGCGGCCTCGGCTACATCGCCCGGAGCCTTACTCTTCGGGGTCTTGCGCAGAAAGACCCACACGCGGTACGTCTCGGGCCGCAGTACCGTGTACCCCTCGGGCACAGCGCCGTTGTAGCCAGGAGGCAGAAACAGGTACTTGCCGGCTTTCGCAAAATTATTGATGAAGCGGAAAAACGCGTCGTTGGCGGCTCCAAGGAGGCCATCAGGGGTTTCCACTACGGTCGGGCCGTCTCTTTTCAGATCCAGATCCGGCATCACGTAGACCGTCGAGGAGTTTGCGGTCAGAAACAGTGAGCGGGCGTCCATGAGCTTGTCGAACAGTACGACCTGATGAGCGTCCACGGCTCCCAGCGAGTGCGCACCTTCGATCAGGGCGGCGACGGACGCGGCGGGCATGCCCTTGAGAAAGGTATCCGCGGCGCGAGCCGTATCCAGGAAGTCGTAAACCTTCACGGCGGTTTCCCGCGTCGGCACGCCGTCGTCGAAGGTCAGGGTCCCGATCGTGGTCTCGACGGCATCCGGCGTGACGATACCCTCGGGGATGAGTGTGGTGTAAGTGAACCGGTCCTGCGCGTTGGCTGCACCGCACAGCATGAGTCCAGTGGCCAGCAGGACCATTTTGGGCCGCGTGGGAAGAGCAGTTTGGCGGATGTATTTGCTCCAGCGGCTTGGGCTGCAGATTCTCGTTCGTATCATGTTGATTCTTCTCGCGTTCATGAACTTATTTTTGTTGTGCCTCGTAGCGGCGCGTTCGCCCTGTGAGGCTCCCGGGCCGTGTGCTCCCGCTGGATCCCCAACAGTTTAGCCGCTCGTGAGCCGCTTGGCGGTGCGCGGTTAAACAGAATGAGGTGAGGGAGCTCTACTCGCACCTGGGAGATGCGAACGTGGCAAAAGTGAGACAGAATTCGGAGTCCACCGCGATCGCATCTATCAGGACGGAAGATGAACATCCTCGCCATTGTATATAACAGCCCCGCGCATCTGGATTTTGGCGGGAATGGTTACCAAAACGGTCTGTTGGGTTTCGTTGCCAGAGGAGATAGCGTTGATCTGATTCTGTCAGAAAAGGCAAGTGACAAGAGCACGATCGATACGAGTGCGCTTCCGTTTTCGCTCGTGAACGATTCTGAGCCGCTTTACCTTGCTGGAAACATGGATTTCTCTGAGAAGATAGCTGCAAGTATCAAGTGGTTGGCAGATTACCTAGAAAACAAACGATACGATTATATTTTTGTGGATCGCATATGCGGGTATGCCCAGGTCGCCCTAAAAGCCTGCGGCATGAATGATTACATTGTGGTGGGAACGGGCCGCGTACACTGGGGCTTCAGATATTATCTGGGCTACAACAAAAAGGTTCTGGTGCCCCGACGTCAGAAAAATAAACGAATTTCGAAAGCGTGTTCATATTTTAATATCCCGGCCTCAGACATTAACTACAGCTACTGGTCTATATCCGGGCGTCAAGGATTACATTTTTTACCGGACGTCTGGTACGAGAACGCTACCCTTTCCTTGAGCCGCGGGCCAGTTGGGGATACGCCCGAGGAAATACCTGGGGTCATTAATCTTCTTGTGACCTACGGCAACTCGATGCCCATGCATTCAGTACGATTGATCGTTCAAGAGCTCAAGCGGGTTGTTCAGCGCCTTCCCGAGATAAACATAAGAGTTCTTACAGGCACAGATCGGCTTCGCGACTACACCGTAAAGGAACTAGGCGAAAGCAGAATTACAATACTGAAGTGGGGAAACTACGATGAAGAGTTCTCCCATGCGAACTTCGTGATCGGGCATGGCGGGACGTCACACATATATAACTGTATAAAATATCAAACGATTCCAATCTGTTTTCCGTCGCTAGCGGATCAGTTCTATAATTCTGCGCGAGTCATTGAGCTTGATTGTGGCTATTCTTTTTTTCTCTACTCGCGACTTCGTTCACTTTTCAGAGGAATGAACAGCGCAAAAAAATTTCGCCACTACTGTGTTGCTGACCTGCTTACCGAAAAAAGGAGCGCCGAGAAAAAACTGCAGGTGCTGGCCGGCTTAGGTCAGTTGATGGCAGGTAAGGACGTCGACCTCGTGCCGGGCTTACCTGTTTAGGGTCCATCGATGTTGTACCACTATTTCGCAGTTCGTATCTGCAGTTCGTATCCGTGTTTCGTATCCGCATTGAAGGCACGGCAGGCCTGGTCGAGGCGCGTAGTTGGCGACCTCACCCTATCAGCTCTGGCGTTTGTGACGCTCGCAAGGCGTTCGGCCTAGAGCAGTTTTTCGCTGCTTACTGCCCACACCAGTGCGGGCGGCACCTGCTTTCAGTTTTGTCCGCAAGTACTCCGATCTCACGCAGTCCTCTTATCATTATCCCGAGTTCGCTTTACGATGCGCGATAAAAACTCGTGAGCAGTCATGCAGGGGAGCGGATTCATGAGCGCTCGTAAACACATTCAGGAACTCAAGGTCCGCATGGGTGACTCGATTATCGGTCAGGCCGATGTGATCGATCGCATACTCATCGGTCTTCTGGCCAACGGGAATCTTTTGCTAGAAGGCCTGCCGGGCCTGGCCAAGACCCGGGCGATCAAGGCCCTTGCGAAAAATGTAGAAGCGGACTTCAGTCGCATCCAGTTCACACCAGATCTTCTGCCTTCCGACGTTACCGGCACCGAGGTCTACTACCAGAAAGATGGTGGTGGAGACTTCCGCTTCGAGCCCGGTCCCATCTTTGCCAACATCGTCCTCGGCGACGAAATCAATCGGGCCCCCGCCAAAGTACAGGCGGCGATGCTCGAGGCCATGGAGGAACGGCAGGTCACGGTCGCCGGGACGACCCACCGCATGCCACCGCTGTTCATGGTGATGGCGACGCAAAACCCGGTCGAGCAGGAGGGCACCTATCCGCTGCCCGAAGCGCAAATGGATCGCTTCCTCATGCACGTGAACATCGACTATCCGCCGGTGGAGGACGAGGTCAAGATTATCGACCTCGTGCGTCGCGAGGAAGCCGCGTCTCACCAAGAAGAGCCTTCGCCATCGAAGGCCACGCGAATACCGCAACAGGCGATCTTTGATGCGCGCAGGGAGATCGCGGCCGTGAACGTCGCCGCCGCGGTGCAGCGCTATATGGCGGACCTCGCCTATGCCACGCGCACGCCAGCCAACTACTCCGAGGATCTCGATCGCTGGATCGACGTCGGTGGAAGTCCACGCGCCTCCCTGGCGCTCGATAAGTGCAGCCGCGCCCACGCCTGGATGGCGGGGCGTGATTACGTCGATCCCGAGGATGTGCGCGCCATCGTGCACAACTGCCTGCGCCATCGGCTTATGCTGTCCTACGAGGCCCAGGGCGAGGGCGTCAGCGCCGACGCCGTGATCGATGCCCTCGTCGAACAGGTGGCGCTTCCCTAGGCCCGGTCGCTGGTGGACCCGCGTATTCACGTTTCCCTCGCCCAGCTGCGCGCTCTGCAGGGCGCGGCGCGTGGCCTGAGCTTCCTGCCGCGACAACCGTCGGCGAGTGTCCTGAATGGCCGTCACGCCTCCCGGCTTCGAGGTCGCGGTTTGAATTTCGAAGAGATGCGGGACTATCTTCCCGGTGATGACATTCGCTCCATCGACTGGAAGGCGACGGCGCGTACGGGCTCCGCCCATGTGCGGGTGTTCACCGAGGAGCGCGACCGACCGGCCCTGCTGGTCGTGGATCAGCGCATGTCCATGTTCTTCGGCGTTACGCGCAATATGAAATCGGTCACCGCGGCGGAGGCGGCCGCGATGGTTGCATTCCGCGTGCTGGAAGCGGGAGACCGCGTGGGCGGGCTTGTCTTCGACGATGAGCACACGGTTGAGCTGGTGCCCAAACGCGGTCAACGCACGACCTATGCACTGCTCGAGGCGATCGCTGCAATGAATGCGAGTCTGCACGCGGAGCGACGCTCGCGAGTCGAGGCGGGAAGCCTTAACCGCGTGCTCAAGATCGTCACCCGCCTTGCCCATCACGATCACCTGGTCATCATCCTGAGCGACTTTGACGGTATCGACGCCTCAACGCACTGCCATCTGAGCAACATTGCTCGACACAACGATCTCATCCTGGGCCTGGTCCACGATCCGTCGTTCTCTCTGGCCGGGAGTACCGCGCGCGCCGTGCTCGGCGATGGCACCAGGCAGGCCGAATTCGATTTCGCCGATCGCGATCTCACCGCGGCGGTTGAGGGCTTCGCAACGCGACGCCTGGAGCGCATTCTGAACTGGCAGAAAGAAATCAATCTTTCCGTGGTGCCTCTTTCCGCAGCCGAGGAGACGCTGCCGCAGCTGCGCCGGGCTCTCGGGGCCTCGACGCCGAGGCGCCGCGTTCGATGAGCGATCGCTACGAGGGACTGAGCCTGTCCCAGCTTCTCGATCTCATGCACGAGATTGTGGTGCCCGACGCCGTGAGCTGGGTGCCACAGACTGCGGGCTGGTGGGTGGTCCTGGGATGGCTGCTGTCGGTCGCGACGCTGTGCGCCCTGCGCTATGCCCAATACCGCCGCAAGAATCGCTATCGCCGCGAGGCACTCGAGGACCTCGCACGGATAGCGGAAACCGCTGCCGCGGAACCCGCCGCCAGCGCCGCAGCCGTCGCAGAACTGCTGAAACGCGCGGCTCTGGCGGCCTGGCCCCGGGAGCGGGTGGCCTCGATGTACGGACCGGCCTGGGCCGACTTCCTCATTGAGACCTGCGCGAGGGACACCGAGGTGGTCCGGGCGGCGCCTCAGCTCGCCCGGGCGGCCTACGACCGTGATGTTCGAGGGGCGGACCTCATCGCCCCGGCGCGACGCTGGATCCTGCGTCACCGTGCTTGAGTTTGCCTACCCCGCCGCTCTCCTGGCGTTGCCACTGCCGCTCGTGGTCTGGATGTTCGCGCCACCGCACCGGGAACGCGTCAGCGCTCTCCGCGTGCCGTTTTTTCAATCCATCATCGCCGAGACGGGCATCGAGGCGCGCGCCGGTGCGGTGATACTGCGCCGCCGGCGCGTCCAGTCCATCGCGGCGCTGCTGGTCTGGACAGCGATTGTTGTTGGCCTGGCCAGGCCGGAGTGGGTGGGGGAGCCGATCACCCGCAGCGAAGCCGCGCGGGACATCATGCTCGCCATTGATCTCTCCGGGTCCATGGACTATCGAGATTTCCCCGGCGTTGATGGCGAGCCCGTAAGCCGTTTCGACGCCGTGCAGCAGGTCGTTGACCGCTTTGTCGCCGACCGCGAAAGCGATCGCATCGGCCTGATTGTATTCGGCGATAAGGCCTATCTGCAGCTCCCCTTCACGCGCGACCTGCGCACCGCCGGGGGGCTTGTGGGGCTTATGGAGGTCGGCATGGCGGGCCCCCGCACCGCGTTGGGTGATGCCATAGGGTTGTCCATCCACGCCTTCGAATCGAGTGCCGTGGATGAGCGCATTCTTGTTCTGCTCACCGATGGCAGCGACACGGCGAGTCAGATGACGCCCATCAACGCTGCTGATATCGCGGCGCTGCGGGGCGTGGAGATTCACACCATCGGGATCGGCAGTGAGGAGGCGACCGGCGAAGACCGGGTGGACTTCGCCGCACTTCAGAAGATCGCGAAGCGCACCGGCGGGCGTTTCTTCAATGCCGAGGATCAGGCCGGGCTGGCCGCGGTTTACCGTGAGATCGACGCAGCCACCAGGGCCGAAGTGCTCACGCAGTCCTGGCGCCCGCGCGATCCTCTAGTCGTTGTGCCCTCCGGGGTGGCTCTGGCGCTAATCGGTCTGGTCTACGTCGTTCTTGCGCGGGGTGCCCGCAGACCCGAGGTAGCGGAGTGAGCGCCTTGAGTGTCTTTCACTTCCTGCGCCCGGAGTGGCTGCTGGTGCTGCCCCTGTGTCTGTTCGGCTGGTGCCGCATTCGCCGTAGCGCTTCGAAGCTTGCGCCGGTCGGCGAACTGGTTGCTCCGCATCTACGCGATGCCCTTACGGTACACCGGGATTCCCTGTCCCGGCTGCGTCCGGTGGATGGGGTTGCGGGCGCCGCGCTCTGTCTGGCGCTGGCGGCGGCGGGGCCCACCTGGAGCCGGCAGCCCAGTCCCTGGTTTGCCGAATCGGCGCCGCTCGTCGTGGCCCTGGAAGTGACGGACTCGATGCGCGCCAATGACCTGCTGCCGTCGCGTCTCGATCGGGCCCGCTTCAAAGTGCTTGACCTGATCGCGGCGCGCACCGGCTCACGCACCGCCGTCATGGCGTACGCGGGGTCCGCGCATATCGTGGTGCCGCCGAGCACCGACATCGACGTTATTCGTCCTCTGCTGGAAAGCCTTGACCCCGCCATCATGCCAACGCCAGGAGCCAACGCCAGCGCGGTCCTGGAACCGGCGCTGGCGCTGCTGGGCGACGAGGCGACCCTCGGCACGCTACTGTTTGTCAACGATGGCTTCGACGCACTCGACGTACCGGCACTCGCGGAGTTTGCCTCTCGTCCCGGCATGCCGGCCATGACGGCGCTGGTGGTGGGGTCGGACAGCGGCGGTGTGGCCCTCATGCCCGACGGCACGCCGGCCCGGGGCAATGACGGAGCGAGGGTAGACACCGCCATCGACACCGCTGTGCTTCGTCGCATTGAAAACGAAACCCGGGTTCCCGTTACCCGCGTTACCAGCGATGACGAGGATCTTCGCCGTGTTCTGCGCACGATTGAGTCGCAACTTGCCCAGGCTGACGATCCCGAAGCCCGCTGGCGCGATGAGGGCTGGTGGTTCCTGTGGCCCGCGGCGCTCCTCACGCTGCTGTCGTTTCGCCGTGGCTGGACCATGCGGTGGTAACGATGCTGGGATCTCTCGCCTCTCGCCTGACGGCTCTTTCCCTGGCGGCGCAGGTCCTGGGAGTCACTGTGCTTGGGGCAGCGGTGCTCCTGTGGCAGCGAGGAAGCGATGGCCGCTTCCTGGATCTTTTTCTTACCGAGGATCAACAGGGCCGGCTCCTCTATGACAACAGGCAGTATCGCGAGGCGGCGAAGGTATTCGTCGCAGCGGCCTGGCGGGGTACGGCCGAGTACCGCGCTGGCGCCTATGCCGAGGCGGCCGAGAGCTACGCGCGCCTGGGTACCAGCGTTGGTTTTTACAACCGCGGCAACGCTTTCCTGCGAGCCTTCGAATACCGCAAAGCCATTGCCAGCTACGAGCTTGCCGTGGCCGATGCGCCGGACTGGGAGGAGGCCAGGGAAAATCTCGCCCTGGCACGCTATACGCTGGACTACGTCGAGCTGACGCGGGAGCAGAGCGATACGGGCGAGGAAGCGGGCATCGGCGCGGATGAGGTGGTGTACGACAACACGAGCGATCGAGGTCGTGACACCGAGGTCACCCGCGACAGCGTTGTGGAGGCGCAGTCCGCGGAGAAGTGGATGCGCTCCGTCGATACGGAAACGGCGGAGTTCCTGCGTACGCGCTTCTTCCTGGAAGCAAGCCGGGAGCGGCGGGAATAGTGCGCTGGGCCCTCTTTGATACCGGTTTTGCGGCGAGCGCCGTCCTGGTGATTGTCGCACTGCTACGGGCGAATCCGGCGGCGGCCCAGGACCCCGATCCGGTGGTCGAGCTCAGCGTTTCTCCGGCTGTGGTATCCGTCGGTGAGCCCGTTTCCCTCAGCGTTTCCGTCTACGTGCCCACCTGGTTTGTCAGACCGCCGCTGTTTCCATCCTTTGAGATACCCAATGCCATACTCAGAAAACCCCGTGTTGCATCAAGACCCTCTTCGAAGCGTATTGGCGGAGACACCTGGTCCGGCACGACGCGGCGCTTCACGATCTACCCCCTTGTCGCCGCCGCGTATCGCCTGGAAAGCCAGGCGATCGAACTGCTCATAGCGCGACCGGGCAAGGATCCCCGCGCTGCGCGTGTTGACAGCGGTGAGGTGCGCTTCGAAGCCCGTGTTCCCCCGGGAGCTGAGCGCCTGGATCCCTATCTGTCCGGTACTCGCTTCGACCTTGATCGAAGCGTCGATGGCGATCCGGAAACCCTGAAGGTGGGAGATGCCCTGGTTCTGACCTACAGCGCCGAACTCGAAGGATTGCCCGCGGTATTCATACCCGAGATCGTCGCGGACTATGACGTCCCGGGGCTGTCTGTCTACGCGGAGCAGCCGAAGATCGAGGAAGGTCCATTGGCGCGGCGCAGGGAAAAGCTGACGGTGATCGTAAACGCCGGAGGTAGTTTCACTTTGCCGGCGGTGGCCATCGACTGGTGGGACACGGTGTCGGGGAGTATAAAAACAGCCTCGCTTCCTGAGCTTCAGCTCCATGTCAGTGGCCTCGCCCCGGCATCAGCAGAAGAAGGGAACCGCTTCGCCCTTGGTCCTGGTCTTCTGGTGGCTGTCGTGGTGCTTCTGGCCCTGGCGCTCGGGTTGGGTCCAAAGGCGGCGGCAGGGCTGCGAGAGTTTGTCCGGGAGCGCCGTCGTCGTCGCCGCCATTCGGAGCGCTTTGCCTGGGAGCAGGCGGAGCGAGCCCTGGAGGGGAGCGATGCGGCGGCTGCGCATCGTGCGCTGGTGCGATGGATCAAGCGCCTTGATGGTGTCGGCGACCTGCGGACCCTAGCCTCGCGCTATGACACGGACACACTGGTCGCGGACCTTGCGCGCTTGAATCGGTATCTTTACGGGGGAGGCGATGAGGAGCCTGATCTACACAGGCTACGGGAAAACATTGCCGCCGCTCGTCAGCGTGCCCTGAGCGAAAGCCGCTCCGAGGCGGGGGCTCTGCCGGCGCTGAATCCGTAAGAATCGTAGCTGCTGATTCGCGTTCACGATGTACAAGCGGTCGGGCATCCGACGCCGGGCGTCGTAGCGTGGAGTCACGGCAGTTTCGTTACTTTGCACAGCACCCGATCGCTTGCGCGCGGTTGATCACATGATCACTTCGATTAGGCATGGTCCCGGAGTTTTCATCGCCTCTTTAAAGAGGGCTTCGAACTCCGAGCTGCTGCGGGCCTGGTTGGCGCGCACGCCCAAGCCCCCGGCGATGCTGGCGAAGGACATATCGGGCCGTGAGAGATCGAGCATGGACAGGGTCTTGGCATTGGGTTCGCCGGCGCCCACGCGCGCGAGTTCGATGTTGAGAATGGCGTAACTCTTGTTGTTGAACAGAACGACCGTCACGTCGGTGTTTTCCCGTGCCATGCTCCACAGGGCCTGGAAGGTGTACATGGCCGAGCCGTCGGCCTCGAGGGCGATGACTTTGCGATCGGGGCAGGCGAGCGACGCGCCCAGGGCCAGGGGCAGTCCCTGGCCTATGGCGCCGCCGGTCAGCGTCAGCCAATCGTGCGGGGCAGCCGAGTCTCCCAGCATGTAGATGGGCAGACTGGAGGTGTTGCCCTCGTCGCAGACGATCGCGTTTTCCGGCAGCTCGTTGCTGATAATCTGCCCTACGGTGAGTGGCGTGAGCGCATCCTCGGTCACGGCGTGGGTCGCGGCAACGCTGAGCCGGGTCGGCGCGGCGTTCACGTCCAGCTCATCTGCCAGAGCCTGGACCGTGTCGTCGATATTTTCCTGCGCGATGGCCAGGGTCACGAGCTCACAGGACTCCGGCGTCAGCCAGCTTTCTTTGTCCGGATACGCAAAGAAGCTGACGGGAGCCTGTGCTCCGAGAAGTACGATGCGATCAAAGGGTGTCAGGGCTTCCAGAGCCTGCTCGGCGAAGTACGGTAGGCGCTGCACCGGCACGCGCCCGGCGCCTCGCGCTATGCGGGTGGGAAAGGTCGTACACATCAGGGTCAGGTCGCAGGCTTCGGCGATCGCACCGAGACGCTGGAGATTGTGCTCGCGCAGGGCCCGGCCACCGAGAAGGACACAGGTCTTTTGCTCATCCCGCAGGTTCTCCGCGACGCGCGCGATTCTCGACTCGGCCACGGCGGGGGCGTCCGGTACCGGTAGAGCGTCAGCGGCCTCGGCGGCGTCGCTCCAGGCATGGTCCGCCGGCGCAATCACTGTCGCAATCTGCCCGTTGCCTCGGCGCGCCGCCTGAACGGCACGGGCGCCCGCCGCCGAAAGATCCTCGGGCGATGACGCGATCTCCGTCCAGTGCGAACCCCAGCGCGCCAGGGCGGGGAGGTCGGAGGTCAGGGGCGCATCAAACTGCAGATGATAGGAAGCGTGATCGCCGACGATATTCACGATGGGTGAGCCAGCGCGCCGGGCATTGTGCATATTGGCGAGGCTGTTGGAGAGACCGGAGCCCAGGTGAAGCAGGGTGGCGGCAGGCTTGTCCGCCATGCGCGCGTAGCCGTCGGCGGCGCCGGATACGACGCCTTCAAACAGGCAGAGCACGGGTCGTATGGCATCGGTCTTTCCGATGGCCGAGACGAGCTGCATCTCCGAGGTACCGGGATTGGCAAAGCAGATCTCCACGTCGCTGGCCACCAGCGTCTCTAGCAGGGCTTCGGCTCCGTTCACACTTACTCCTTGGGCTTCCCGGGCAACTGGTCAGGCGGCGCATCATAGGCGATTCGCGCCCCGCGGTGTTTGTTCCCTCCCGGTCCGTCACCTAAAATCCGGGCCTTTCCACTGCAGGAGCACGTCATGGCGCTGAATCGCCGATCCCGAAACATCACCGAAGGTGTCCAGCGCGCGCCCAACCGCTCGATGTACTACGGCATTGGCTACGAAGCCGAGGACTTCCAGAAGGCGATGGTCGGCATCGCTAACTCTCACTCCACGATCACTCCCTGCAACGCGGGCCTGCAGGTGCTGGCGGACGCGGCGGAGGAAGGTCTGCGTGAGGCCGGGGCCAATCCCCAGGTCTTCGGTACGCCAACGATTTCTGACGGCATGTCCATGGGGACGGAGGGCATGAAGTACTCGCTCGTTTCCCGGGAAGTGATCGCGGACTGCATCGAGACCTGCGTGGGCGGCCAGTGGATGGACGGCGTGCTGGTGATCGGGGGCTGCGACAAGAACATGCCCGGCGGCATGATGGGGATGCTGCGCGCTAATGTGCCGTCGATCTTCGTCTACGGCGGCACGATTCTGCCCGGGAAACTCAACGGCGAGGACCTCAATATCGTCAGCGTCTTCGAGGCTGTGGGCGAACACGCGGCCGGACGGATCAACGACGAAGACCTTCTTGCCATCGAGCGGAATGCCATTCCCGGGACCGGTTCCTGCGGTGGCATGTATACGGCGAACACCATGAGCAGCGCATTCGAGGCTCTGGGTCTGAGCCTGCCCTACAGCTCGACGATGGCCAACGTGGAGAGTGAGAAAGCTGAATCGGCGCGGCAGAGCGCCGTCGCGCTGGTTGAAGCCATTCGTCAGGACATCAAGCCTCGCGACATCGTGACCCGAGAAGCCCTGGAAAACGCGGTGGCGGTGATTATGGCTACCGGCGGTTCCACGAACGCCGTACTGCACTTTCTCGCCATCGCTCACACGGCCGGCGTGGAATGGACCATCGACGACTTCGAACGCATGCGCCAGAAGGTGCCGGTGATCTGCGATCTCAAACCCAGCGGTCGCTACCTCGCCATTGATCTGCACCGCGCCGGGGGTATTCCCCAGGTCATGAAGATTCTCCTCGACGGCGGCCTGCTGCATGGGGACTGCATGACGATAACCGGCAAAACGATTGCTGAAACGCTGGCGGACGTACCCTCGACCCCCTCAGCCGACCAGGACGTGATCCGTACTCTGGACAATCCGATGTACGACAAGGGACATCTTGCAATCCTGCGCGGCAACCTCGCCCTGGAGGGCGCCGTGGCCAAGATCACCGGACTCAAAAACCCGGTGATCACCGGGCCGGCACGCGTGTTCGACGACGAGCAATCCGCCCTCGATGCCATTCTCGCGGGACAGATCGTCGCCGGTGACGTCGTGGTCCTGCGCTATCTCGGTCCCCGCGGCGCGCCGGGTATGCCGGAGATGCTGGCGCCGACCGGTGCGCTGATCGGCAAGGGCCTTGGTGAATCCGTTGGCCTGATTACGGACGGCCGCTTCTCCGGGGGGACCTGGGGCATGGTCGTGGGCCATGTGGCGCCGGAAGCCTTCGCCGGTGGACTCATCGCGCTGGTGGAGGATGGGGACTCGATCACCATCGATGCTCACACTCTCAGTCTGGAACTGCACGTGGACGATGACGAAATCGCGCGGCGTCGGGCCGCGTGGACGAAGCCCACACCGCGATATCCGCGCGGTGTGTTGGCCAAGTTCGCCATGAATGCCGCCAGTGCCAGTCGCGGCGCTGTACTCGATCTCTTCGAGGACTGAGGGGCGCGACCGCGCCAGATCGGAGCCGCGTATGGCCCTGCCTTCCGTTCTTGCCTACAGCGATCTCGTCGCCGCGGGTTTCTTCGCCGCATCCGGTGCGCTTGCCGCGGCGGAGAAGCGCCTCGACATCCTCGGTTTTCTTTTCTTCGGGACCATCACGGGAATCGGCGGGGGAACGCTGCGCGATCTGCTTCTTGATCTGCCGGTCTTCTGGATCAGCGATACCCGCTACCTCTGGGTATGCATGGCCCTGTCGGCGCTGACCTGGTACCTGGCGCCGATGCTGTCGGCGCGTCGGCGACTGCTGCTCTGGGTCGACGCCATGGGCCTGTCTCTGTTCTGCGTACTGGGCTGCGCGAAGGCGCTGCAGAGCGGAGCACCGGAGGTGGTGGCGGTGGTGATGGGCGTCATGTCGTCGAGTTTCGGAGGCCTGCTGCGCGATACGCTCCTGGGCCGGCCCTCGGTGATGATGGGGCGTGAGATCTATGTGACCGCGGCCCTGATTGGAGCCGCGGTGTACACGCTGCTCGTAAGTCTCGCACCGATCAGTGAAAGCATTGCCATGCTGCTGGGTATGCTTGCGGCGTTTACATTGCGGGCGGGGGCGATTGCCCGGCGTTGGTGTTTGCCTTCCTATCGGCGGTTGGGGACGGAGCTTTCCGACGATTAAGTTCCTCGGCACGGGGCTTACCGCATTCACGTTCGGCTGCGTGCTATCCGAAGCCAGACAGGCAGTTAGCCGTGTCCTTCGAGGTGTCTGCGTAGGTAAGTCGGCACTTGTCTTCGGAAGGCGGGGAGGCAGGTGGCCATGTCCCTCGAGCCGCTCGCGTAGCTTAGTCGGCACTTGTCTTCGGAAGACGGGCAGGCAGGTGGCCGAGTCCTTCGAGCTGCTCGCGTAGCTCCAGCAGGGCCCGCGCATTGTCTTAGGCACTCGACGGACGCTCGAAGGACACGGCCACCTACCTCCCCTGCTCCGTGCCACAGCGGGGACACAGGCAGTTTCGTTAGCGCCACATCCCGACGTTGGGTGGTAGACCGGCGCCGGTCTGCTTGAGCGTCCGTCGAGCGCGTTGTTCAGAACTGAAGAGTCGATGGAGCTACGCGAGCAGCTCAAGTAGATCGGGGCCGGGCTGCCAAGCGCCGCTACGGAGTAAATGTAGGACAGATGATCAGCTTGGGCGTTGATGCAGCGTGTCGAGCAGGGGAAGAGAGTCTGATTCGAGCGGCAACGCTTGTCGCTAAGTCTGAAGAACGCAGAGAAAGCCGGGAAAGACAGCCAGTCAGTCAACCGTCTTGGCAAGGACCTTGTCGCGAAGAGCGTCCTTGTAGCGCTGCAGCCGCTCGCGGAGATCATCGTCGGCCGTGGCGAGCATCTGCGCGGCGAGGATGCCGGCGTTGGTGGCGTTGTCGATGGCGACGGTGGCGACGGGGACGCCGGCGGGCATTTGCACGATGGACAGGAGGGCGTCTTCGCCGGCGAGTTTGGTCGCCGAGACCGGTACGCCGATGACCGGCAGAACGGACAGGGAAGCGACCATCCCCGGTAAATGCGCGGCCCCGCCAGCGCCGGCGATGATTACGCGGAGACCGCGACCCTCGGCAGTGCGGGCGTAGTCGTAGAGTTTGTCCGGCGTGCGGTGCGCGGACACGATCTCCATTTCCCAGGACACGTCGAGTTCCCGGAGAATTTCGGCGGCGGCGCGCATGACCGAGAGGTCTGAGTCGCTGCCCATGATGATCCCGACGCGAGTGCTCATGATTCCGTTTCTCCCTGAGCGACGGCCTGTCCCCTCTGAATCTGCTGCCAGTGACGCTGACAGCGCGCGAGGGCTTCGGCCGGTGTATCGGCGGTTGCCGCGACGTGGCCGAGTTTGCGCATCAGCCGGGCGGGGCTTTTTCCGTACCAGGAAACGGTGGCGCCGTCTCCCTGGGCGAAGTGACCCGACGACTCCGTTCGGCCGCGCTCTGACAGCGCCGGAGTTGCGAGAATATTCTTCATGGCCGAAGGAGTGCGCAACTCTGTGCTTGCCAGGGGCAGGCCGCTCACGGCGCGCAGATGCTGCTCGAACTGGGTGCTGGCACAGCCCACGAGCGAGTAGTGACCGGCGTTGTGCACGCGCGGCGATATCTCGTTGATAAACAGCTCGCCGCTATCAAGAAGGAACAGTTCCACGCCGAAGACGCCAACGCCCTGCATGGCGCTGATGGCGCGCAGCGCGAGATCCACGGCACGTTCGCCCACGGCGTCGCTGACCATGGCCGGTGCCGTGACCGTATCGAGCACGGCGAAGTCTGGTTCGAAGGTCATGTCCACGGGGCCAAAGTGGCGGTGCTCGCCGTCCACGGCGCGCACGACGAGAACCGCGAGTTCACGAAACGCGCCGGCGAACTGCTCCAGCAGGGTTTCCCCGGGCCAGGCGCGCTCACGGAGATCGGCGTCGGAGCGCAGGAGCTGCACTCCGCGACCGTCGAAGCCGCCGCGCGGTGCTTTCTGCACCAGCGGGAAGCCCAGGGACTTCGCCGCAGCTTCCAGTTCGGCGAGGCTTCCGTCGACCACGTGGAAGGGCAGGCTCTCGAGCTTCTCCTGCGCGTACCAGCGCTTTTGCCGGACTTTGTCCTGCAGCATCTCGATGCAGTCCAGCGGCGGAAAGCAGCGCAGCAGCCCTCGGCGCTCAGCATCGCGCAGCGTGGCAACGGTAGCCGGCGGCAGGTCCTCGCGTTCGTAGGTCACCACGTCACAGGCATCGATCAGTGTCTCCAGCGCCTGCGCATCGTCCATGGCGCCTACGACGACGGTACCGGCCCGCTGCGCCGCGGGGCAGCTGGCGTCGGCGGCGAGCATGACCGTCGCCAGCTTCAGCGGCGGCGCGGCCTCGCAGAGCATCATGCCAAGCTGCCCGTCACCGATAATGCCGACGCGCACGGTCATCGCGAGCTCGACCTCGCGGCGCTTCCCTCAGGCTTCGACAAACTCGGTCACCTCGAGATGAAAGCCGGAAAGCGCATTGAAGTGCAGGGGCGCCGACATGAGCCGCATGCAGCCTACATTGAGCTGCTGGAGTATCTGCGCGCCAGTACCGATGATGCGGTAGTTCGCGACGCCGGGGCCCGCGTCATCCGCCGTGGCCTGGGTGCCGGGAAACGCTTCGATGGTGGCGAGCTCCGCTTCCGAAGAGCGCTCCTGTCCGATGAGGACCAGTGCTCCGGTCCCTTCGCTGGCAATGCGGGTAAGGGCTTTGCCGACGGACCAGCCCGGGCGCCCGTCGAGGCGCGTAGCCAACACATCGCGAAGCAGATCCAGGGGCTGCACGCGAACGAGGGTGGGAACCTTGGGATCGATAGCGCCGCAGGTGAGGGCCTGATGCAGCGTATCGTCGATCAGGTCGCGGAAAACGTGGAGCGTAAATTCGCCGTACTCGGTGGTGACCCGCTTGCGCGTAGCCAGTTCCACGGACTGCTCGTGCAGAGAGCGATAGTCGATGAGGTCTGCGATCGTGCCCATGGGTATGTTGTGCTGAGCGGCAAAGGCCTCGAGCTGGGGCCGGCGCGCCATGGTGCCATCTTCATTCATGATCTCAACGATCAGGGCGGCGGGTTCCATGCCGGCCATGCGCGCCAGGTCGACTCCGGCTTCCGTGTGTCCGGCCCGACGCAGTACGCCGCCGGATTTCGCCACCAGGGGAAATATGTGCCCGGGCTGGCGGATGTCCGCCGGTCCGGCCCCGGGGGAGCTCGCAACGCGAACGGTATGGGCGCGCTGCACCGAGCTGATACCGGGACCGCGCTGCTCCGCGGCGTCGATGGATACGGTGAAGTTGGTTTCGTGCTGCGCTCGATTGCGACGCACCATCAGGGGTAGCTGCAGTTGATGTGCGCGCTCTTCGGTGATCGGCATACAGATCAGCCCGCAGGCTTCACTGGCGAAGAAGTTGATGATTTCCGGCGTGACGGCTTCGGCGGCAATGATGAGGTCGCCTTCGTTTTCGCGGTCTTCATCGTCCATGAGAATCACCATCTCGCCTCGGCGGATGGTGTCGATCAGGTCGGGAACGCTGGCGAGACTCACAGTGGTTCAGCCGCGCTCTAGGGCCACGGCCGTGGCCTCACCGCCGCCGATGCACAGCGCGGCGATGCCGCGCCGGCCGCCGCGGCGTTGGAGCGCGTGGGCGAGGGTGACGATGATGCGCGATCCCGTAGATCCGATCGGGTGACCCTGGGCGCAGGCGCCGCCGTGGACGTTGACCCGCTCGTGATC
>JBCDIW010000026.1:0-71384 GCA_038748515.1 Pseudomonadota bacterium | reverse complement strand
TCCGTCGACACTACAATGCCGTACGACCCCATTCGAGCTTGGGTCAAATGACGCCCAACGAGTTCAAAAGAGAGTTGAGATCAATGGAAACTGCGGGGCCGTCCTAAAGTAACGATTGGTCCGAAGAAACCCAGCAGGTCACAGGAAGGACAGCTTGCCTATCAGGCGACTTTTGGTTTTTCTGATTTTGAGAAAAGAGTCTACGCTACAAACCGCTCACGGTACCGCACTGCGTCGGTAGCCAAGTGGTTCAGCGCCTCAACGGCAATGCGACTGGTGGATCTGGCAAGTGAGATCTGGACGCACCACATTGTCGATACTGCCCGAATTCTCCCAAAAAAAGATGACCCATCACCCACCCAAGCAAGCTGTCAGCTTCAATCGGCGCGGTGAGATCCAGGATTGAACCACCGAGGGACAGCAGTATCGCGTTGCAGGGATGAATGTACTTGCTGTGTTGATTATTTACTGGAACACGAAGCAATTCGGCCAGGTTGTTCAGAGGCTCGCAGATAAGATAGGGATCGACTGCCTGATCCGTCACTTCTCCCGCGTGCCTCGCCGCTTGGTTGGGACCACATAAATCTGACCAGAGAATACCGTTGGCCGGTAACTCGGGGCTACTCCTCGCCCCTCCCGCGACGGATCCTATATAGCACTCGCCGTCAGCCGCCAAGCAGCACCGCAGCAAAGCCCAGCGCAAAGGCGAGTTCAATGGCTACTCCGCCGAATATGGACGATCCTGCACGTTGCGACCGGAACTCGTAGATGCCGAGGCCGGCTAAGCCAAACATCGAAATCAGCATACCAACGCATATCGCATTGCGTAGATCTGACGCTGGGGCCGTGCGACAGAGCAGCAACATGACGGCGTTCCCGAAATAGACGACTCCCATCCTGCGACCGACTATCAATCCGTCATCGTGGACGACCACGCCCCAACTTTTGAGTAACTTCTGACCGGCCAGCATCCACATACCTGCGAGTAAGAACCCTGAAATGGAAGTCGCTGTCGCGACAAACTGAAAACTCATAAGTCAATGAACCCACGCTTGTAGTTGAGGAGAAAGACTGCATGGATGCACCGAATCAGGACGAGCTAACGGCAAGTCAGGCATCATGACGGTCTCTGAACGACGTGAATCCGATTGCTGGGGTACCCAACGATTAAATCCGACTCTCGCTCGACACTCCCTCTTATTATGGCACGTATCGCGCCATAATAAACGGACGATGCACCCGCAGCCTCAGCCAGCGGGAGTCGTGTCAATCAATGAAAACTGCCATCACTTGAGCAGACGGACCCTTACTACCGAATCCGTGCAAACAGACAGTTTTGGGCTTACTCGCCGAGAAGGGCTTTTGTGGTGGTATGCATGACGTTCCTGGCGTCCTTTGGACTCAAGCGCTGTTGGAGCCTGAGCTGTGTCCAGGACTGAAAACTCAAGGCCATCAGAAGACTGGCTGTCACTGCTTTGTTTCGGGTGACTTTCTTCGGTAGTACCTCAAGTAAGGACGCCCGCTCACGTTCCAGAAACATGTTGTAGTCGTTCATCAGGAATTCGGAACGAAAACGCTTTATGTCTGCGGAGACCTTTACGAGCATGGTCCTCTCGAAGACGATCGCCCTACGATCGATCAGTTCGGTGACTTTTCCGCGCCACGTTGTCGATTCGTACGGTGCAAACGCTATCGGGTGTAGTTCGTCTTTCAGTTGCTGCGACATCTCCACGATAAGCGAGTTTAGGTCGCTGAAATGGCGAAAGGCTGTCCGTAGACCAACGCCCGCCTCTTTAGCGATTGCCACAACGCTCGGGCTGGGATCGTCGTCTTTGATCAGTCTGAACATCGCAGCGATGATTTTCTCGCGGCTGCGCTGACTGCGCTTGCGGCGGCCATCGACGACCTGCGAAGCGCCTTTCTTTGAGTGTGAGTCTGTATTGCTAGCGTTTTTAGGCGTGGAATCCATGGAAAGAAGCTACCACGGTTCGTGCGGCGCCAAAAGCATCACATCATTGGAAGGTCCACAATCGCCCTGCTAGGCGGAACGCAGTAACGTTCCTGCGTTGATTATATTGCGCGTACCGTGCCGATAAATCGCGGTATGCAGGTAAGTCACTGATGTGCACGACCTAGCGAAGATCCAACACTGGGACCGTTACAATGAGAACACGCCTGCTTTGCCTCGCGGTTACCTTGGGCTCGAGCGTCGCCCTACCCCTACCATCTCTCGCTACCGATAAAGCCGCCGCGACAGCACCATAGTCCGGTGAGTTGATCGCCCTGCTATTGTTTAACCTTGGCGTCGAGCTCGCCCAGCTTGGAGTTGTGCTGTGCGCGCTCGACATCACTCGTGTGCTGACTGCACGAAAGGCGCGATACGGGTTTACCCCCGCCTTCCAGGCCGTGGGTACCTCGGACAGCATCTGGGCCGGCATCCGCGTCGCCGACACCTTTTTCTAGCTGGCTTGAGACAGCGACGACATCAGGAAACCCGCTCCATCGGGGGTGGTGTCCAACGTCCCTCGGTGATATCAACCCCTGGCAGGTAGGTCCGGAGCACACAGTTGAAGCGGCTAGCGGGAGTCGGCAACCACACGACAGTGGGGTCAGTGGGCCTATCCGGCTGTAGAGCGAGCACAATGCTGCCGTCCGACTGTCGAACAAGATCCTCGCTGTGAGAATTGATTGCGTAGCGATTCAGCGCATTGCGATAAAAATACTGTCGGTTGTCGACATCGACCGCGTACATACTCAAGGACCAAAACGCCTTCGCGGGAATACCTGACGCGGGAATCACCATCCGATACTTCTTCCGTCCATCCAAGGATTCACCTGAACTGTCGGTCAAGCCCTTGAAGTAGGCCGCCTCCTCCAGCGTCAATGCACCGAACCCGACCACGGCGACCGCCGATCGGACGTCATCATGGGTGCCAAACCGGCCCAAGACGGCGGGTGGTATCGTCCATCCGTTCGTCGTCTCCTGCTGTTCTAGCGTGTGGGCCATGATGCGTTGCTCGACGCCATCGATGCCGCGAGACCAGAGTTCACGCTTTAGCCATGGAAGCTGTGCGAACGCATTGCGATTGCCTGGATCAATGCCAAGATGGGCAAAGTCGCTGGCACGCAAGGCCTCGCCCTGAGACGGCGAGCGCGAGAGAAGTTCGTTCGTCAGCGCTAGGAAGGTACTCGGATCGGGTCTTTCGGGCGCCGTTACGGTAAAGGGTGTACCGGTATTTCGGGAGTCGACGGGCTGTGCAGTGATGGCTTGTTGAATCTCTCGAGCGGAGGGTAGGTCCTCGCTTCCAGCGACAAAGACCCGGGCCAACATCCACAAGTCGTTCGTGGTGGACTGTATGGCCGTGACACCGTCTGGCGTTGCCGCTGTTTGTTCTGGCCCATACACCCAGAAACGGCCACCCTTGCCCTGCGTTGCGCGCGTGCCGATGTAGGCAATCTGATCGCTGAATGCATCCATAAAGGCGACCGACAGATAACGAGTCTTCGTGTCCGGCACGGTGACCTCCACAGGTCCGGCGGCCAGGCTAAGCACAGCGGATGTGTAGAGCGTGTCGTTGTTGGGAGTCGTTATCGCTCGGGACTCGTGCGTCACCTGGCGTGTGCGATGAATCTGTCGATTGAGGATGGGCTCGCCCTCCCAGGCGGGATACTGAGCCAGAACGTCGGTTTTGTTGAACATGCCTGGCCGTTGGATCTGCAAGGACAGAATCTGCATGCGGTGAGCGAACTCGTACAACCCGTAGGCATAGAGCAACGCACGGCGGAGATCTCTAACAGAGCCAGAAAAACTAATGCCCGCGCCCGCCGCCGCGACCGCGACGCCTGAGGCACAACCCGTGACCAGAGTTCGACGTGTAATCATAGTTTCAACAGTTCAATCAGTGCGTTTACGCTTGTATCTCGCGCTGCAGACGTCGGTGAAGAAGATCAAGGTAGCGAACAGGGAACAGTCGCGTGAGCCAATCCAGCAGTTTGGCCTCCCGGGTGATCACGATCCGCTTCCGGCCCGCGGCAACCCCGCGGAGGATCTCACTCGCTGCTGACTCCGCGGGATAGGTCAGCAGTTTGTCGTTGTACAGCTCAAGTTGTCGACGCCGTCGATCGGCGAGCTCCAATGGAAGCCGATTCAGCGTGTCAAAGTTCGCCCCAGCGATATTCGTTTTGATGCCACCGGGGTGTACGCACACCAGTTCTATCGGAGACCCAGCCAAAAGCGCATCTGCGCGCATCGCGTCCGTAAGACCGCGAACCGCAAACTTTGTGGCGGTATAGATCGCCAGTCCCGGTGTGCCGCCAAAGCCATTCAAACTAGAGATATTCACGATCACGCCGGCATCCGAGGCCTGAATGTCGGGTAGGAAGGCACGAGAGCCGTGGATAACACCCATCAGATTGATATCAACCACGCGTTGTATCTCTTCAGGCGTCATCTCTGTGATTTCACCCATGCCACTGACGCCCGCGTTGTTGTAAAGCTGGTCCACGGCGCCGTACCGCGCACGCACCTGCTCTGCATACGCGTAGATGGCATCCCGATCACCGACATCCAAGATATCGGCCAGCGTTTCGACGCCTGCATCGATTAGCAAGCGATGCGTGTCTGCGATGCGATCGCTGTTGATATCCGATACGGCCATGATGGCGCCAGCCCGTCCCAGTGCCAAAGCGAGCGCTTGACCGATACCGCTGCCAGCGCCAGTGACGACGCAGACTCGGCCCGAAAAACGCGTCTTCATGCGGCCTGGTCCACGGGTGGCTGTGACTGACGCTGCAGTCGTAGGTGCCTGTCGAGCACGGTTCTGCGTCGAAACTCCCGCTGGTCGACCACATAATCCGTGGTCATCGTCCATGGGAACTCAAGCCCCTGCTTGGGCAGCTGGTGTGCAGCGCGTCGTACATACCCCGCGTCAAAGTCAAACAGTGGTCGCGCTGCTAGCTCCTCGGCGGGTAGCACGGGAGTACATACCGTGTCCCCAGAAGCGTCCAGGGTATGCAGGAGCTGGCAGAAGTACTCGCATACCAGATCTACCTTCAGCGTCCATGATGAATTGGTATACCCGATGGCAAATGCAAAGTTAGGAACATCGCTCAGCATTAATCCGCGGTAGACATAGCAGCTGGGCAAAGACACAGACGACCCATCGACTCGCAGCTCGATGTGATCGAAGAGCTTCACGTTCAGGCCGGTTGCGAGAACAATAATGTCAGCGGAGATCAGTTCGCCCGAGGTCATGCGAACACCGGTCTCTTCGAACTGTGCGATCTGCCCAGTGACGATGGACGCCTTACCGTTGTGTATCGCGCGGAAGTAGTCACCGTCCGGGACTGCACACAGCCTCTGATCCCACGGGTCGTACGGTGGATGAAAATGCTCGGCAACACGAAATCCTTTGGGTAGCGATTTGCGGACGCCGTTTTCAAGCAGACGGCGGGCGACGTTGGGAAATCGCTGGCACAGTTGATAGAAGTAGCGCTGTTGTCGAGTGTTCTTCCAGCGTGCCAGTGTATGCACGAGACGGTCCGACAGGATACTCGATAGAAAACGTGCGACTCGATCCACTCTCGGGCGAGTCACAATGTAGCTGGGTGTTCGTTGAATCTGTGTGATGTGCGCAGCGTCGTCAGCGAGTGCTGGGAGCAGCGTCACGGCAGTCGCTCCGCTTCCGATGACCGCGATGCGCTTTCCCGTGTAGTCAAACTCTTCAGGCCAGTGCTGCGGGTGTATCACGTCGCCGGAAAATGACTCCTCGCCCGAAAAGGTCGGCCTAAAGCCTTCTTCGTAATCGTAGTACCCCGTTGCTGAAAACATCCACCGGCACTGGACGCGTTGCTCACCGCTTGGAGTGGATACTCTTAGCGTCCACAACGCGGTGGCGCTATCCCAGTCAGCCCGCAGTACACGATGACGGAAGTGGATCTTTGAACGCACGTCGAACTCATCCACCGTCTCATTCAAGTACGCCATGATCTCGTCCGCACCCGCTATCGCGATCGTGCTTGTCCACGGCTTAAAACTGTAAGAAAAGGTATGCAGGTCGGAATCCGATCGAATACCGGGATACTTGAACAGATCCCAGGTGCCGCCGAGGCCGTCGCGCCCTTCCAGTACCGCCCATCTCTTCGTTGGATGTTGAGAGGTCAGGTGACAGGCGCAACCAATGCCAGAGATCCCGGCGCCGACAATGAGTACGTCATAGGGTTGTTGAGAAAGCATAGTAACCGCCGATTCTTGGAGGGTATCGACGTTCAAGATTAGAGATGAATCGTGTGTGGTAGTATGTATAGACTGATGAATTTCTAGGTTATTTTAGTGCAGACTGCACATACCACAGCGACGCTCGAACTCATGCGTGAGGGCGCCCGGCAAGCCCTTGACGCCGATCGCACGTGGGAAGAACCGTTGCATGAAGCCGTTGAGGCGCTCTTCGATATCACAACGGATCCCACCGCGAGAGAGGCGATAAGGCGATACAACTCCTTGAGTACCACGCACTTCGCCAGGTCGATTCTTCAAAATCCGCAGACCCCCGTCGAAGCCTTCATCGACCCGAATATTCGATTCCAGATCCGGGATCAGCTTCGCAACGGCACGCCTGAAATCGTTTTGAACGCCTACCGTGCGGCGCAGATCGTGGCATGGCGCGCATGGATGAGGTTGTCTTTTACGCTGACCGACGACAAGCACGAGCTGGAGCAATTGCTGGAATTCTCAGCGCAGCAGATCAATGACTATTCAGAGCGTTCGCTCAGGCTACTGTCCGACTTGGTGGATCAAGTCAGAGCGGAGTTCGTCAGCCGTTCGACCGACAGGCGCTTTCAGACGGTGCAGTCGGTCCTACGCCGTGAGTTGCGAGAACTAAAACCGGCAAGCTCGCAACTACGCTATCCCCTAGAACGCTCGCACCAAGCCATCGTCATCTGGAGCCGAAGCCCGGATACGGACACACGCGCCCTTGAGGCTGCCGCTGATGGGGTAGAAGCGGTATCCGGCAGCGGCGCCACGCTGCGGGTCGATGCCAAGTCGTCCACCATCTGGTTGTGGATAACCACACGGCTAGCGCCAATAACCTGTTTTCGTGATCTCGATCCCGGCGTTCAGTTAGCGATCGGGCCGCGTAAATCTGGGATTGAGGGATTCGTAGAAAGCCACGAACGCGCCGTCGTGGCCCAGAGGATCGTCCTCAAAGCGCAACGAAACGATCGAGTTGTACGTTTCGAGGACATCGAACTGGCGCACCTATTGCTCGAGCAGCCGCAGTGTAATGATTTCGTGCGGTCAACACTGGGTCGTCTATTCGATGCGTCGGTGGCTACGCAAGAAAGTCTGCGCATTTACCTCGAAGAAGGATGCAATGCTGCGGCAACCTCAAGCCGGCTCGGGATTCACCGAAACACGCTGAACCAACGCCTTGATCGGGCCAAGGATCTACTGCCCGAACACGCCTTGAGCGCAAGAAATCGCGCGTCTGTGTCGGCTGCACTGCACGTCCTGCACTGGTCTTAGTGTCCGCGCGAGTTGGAAACCTCGCTTTCTAGTGTGGGCTCGACACCACTTACCGAGTAACGTCGAGCAGCACTGAAGCCAGCAACTGATAGGCTTTACAGCACGTTGTCTGCCTTGGCGCTGTTAACCTCTCGGGGTTTTCAATTCGGTAGAGAGGAACAAATTGGCATCTTGCCTTCGGTCGATGCCTCCCGGGTCAGGCATCTTTTGGCGTAGGTTTCTGATGCCTCCCACTCCAATTACGTGTGAGGGCGCTATCGACTACTAAATTGGAGGCTCGGGTCGGAATCGAACCGGCGTACACGGATTTGCAATCCGCTGCATAACCACTCTGCCACCGAGCCATAATCTGCCGCCGGTGGAGCACCAGGGGGGAGATTTGGAGCGGGAAACCGGGTTCGAACCGGCGACCTCAACCTTGGCAAGGTTGCGCTCTACCAACTGAGCTATTCCCGCGCGAGACCTGCACTGCGGCAGATCGGAGGACGCGTAGTTTAGGGGACGGCTCAGGCCAGTCAAGCGGCTGGTTTCGGTGCTTTTACCGTTTTGACGGTCGCCGGCCATCGGGTGAGCAGCTCTAGCCGGCTTACGGACCGCCCTCCTCTCCCATCACCTTTAAAGCGGCCCGCAGATACACCCCCATGGACCACAGCGTCAGGGCCGCCGACACATAGAGAAGCACCACACCGGCGGTGAGAATTTCGCTGCCGTCACGCTCCGCGTCGACGGCCAGGAGCACGATGATCGATATCATCTGAAACGCTGTCTTGACCTTGCCGACCATGGACACCGCCACCGACGTGCGACGTCCCAGCTCCGCCATCCACTCCCGCAGGGCCGACACCACGATCTCGCGACCGATGATCACGCAGGCAGCGAGCGTAAACAGCAGATCGTTATGTCGCTCGACCAGAAGCACCAAGGCCACCGCGACCATGAGTTTGTCGGCAACGGGGTCGAGGAAAGCGCCGAAGGGCGTGGTCTGCTCCAGGCGGCGGGCGAGATACCCGTCTACCCAGTCCGTGACCGCCGCCAGGGCGAACACGGCCGCGGCCGCGAGAAGATGCCCGCGAAAAGGCAGGTAGAAGATCAGCACCAGCACCGGCACGAGGAGGATGCGCAGCAGCGTGAGGGCATTGGGAATGTTGAGCGGCACGCTAGCTCTCCTATCGCGTCACTCGACCATGCCGTGCAGATGGTCGTAGATGACCTGGGCGATGTTAGCACTGATGCCGGGAATTTTTCGCAGCTCCTCGACGCTCGCATTCTCGACCGCCGAAGCGCTGCCAAAATGCCGCAGCAACTCGCGGCGACGCTTGGCGCCCACCCCCGGAATCTCTTCCAACGCGGACTGGCGCCGCTGCCGGTCCCGGCGCCCGCGGTGACCGGTGATGGCGAAGCGGTGGGCTTCATCGCGGATCTGCTGAATCAGATGCAGCGCGGGATTATCGGCGGGGAGCTGAACCTCGATATCGCTGTCCGCCATCACCAGGGTCTCGAAGCCGGCCTTTCGCGTTGTGCCCTTGGCCACCCCAACGATCTGCACGTCTTCGATCTGCAGCTCCTGGAGCACCTGTCGGGCCTGCGAAACCTGTCCTTTACCGCCATCGATGAGCAGCAGTTCCGGCAGTCCCGCGCCTTCGTCTTGAAGCCGCCGGAAGCGGCGCGTGAGCGCCTGATGCATGGCGGCGTAGTCGTCGCCGGGCGTAATGTCGTTGATGTTGAAGCGCCGGTAGTCGGATTTGCGCGGGCCTTCCGTACCAAACACCACGCAGGACGCGACCGTGGCCTCGCCGCTGGAATGGCTGATGTCGAAGCACTCGATGCGCTGGGGAAATACGGGCAGTTCGAGAATGTCCTGGAGCGTCTGCAGCCGCTCCTGCACGGTCTTCTTGCCCGCCAGATGCGCCGTGAGATTGGTCTCCGCCGTCTGCTGGGCGAGCTGACGCCAGCGCGCTCGCGCTTCCCGCACCCGATCGCGGAGCACCACGCGGCGCCCGGCCACGTCGGTCAGCACCGCACTTAAGGTATCCGCGTTTTCCGGTAGCGTGCTCACCAGAATTTCCGGAGGAACGCGTTGCTCGCCGCGCAGGTAGAACTGCGGCAGGAACGCCTCGAGCACGTCCGCGGGACCGCTCTCAAGGCGAAGCGTCGGGTAAAAGCTCTTGCTTCCCAGTACGCGCGCATCGCGGATAAACAGCACCTGAACGCAGCACTGCCCACCTTCCACCGCGGCCGCCACCACGTCGAGATCACCCTGGGCGCCTTCAATGCCCTGCGTATTCTGCACTTTCTGCAGGTGCTGAATCTGATCCCGCAGCTCGGCGGCGCGCTCGTAGGCCAGCTCCGCGGCGGCTCGCTCCATGTCATCGGCGAGGCGCACCATGAGCTCGCGGGACTTGCCCTGGAGAAAGAGTTCGGTTTTCTCCACCTGCTCGGCGTAGACATCGCGCGTGACCAGATCAACACAGGGGCCGGTGCAGCGTTCGATCTGGTACTGCAGGCACGGTCGGGAGCGGTTGCGAAAATAGCTGTCCTCGCACTGGCGCACGCGGAAGACTTTCTGCAGAAAATGCATGGATTGCCGGACCGCCCCGGCGCTGGGATAGGGCCCGAAGTATTTGCCCTTGCGTCGCTTTCTTCCCCGGTGAAAGGCCAGGCGGGGGAATGGGTCGTTACTGGAGAGATAGATATAGGGGTAAGATTTATCGTCGCGCAGCAGAATGTTGTACGGCGGACGATGCGCCTTGATCAGATTCTGCTCCAGAAGCAGCGCATCGGCTTCGGTCGACGTCACCGTCACCTGGATGTCCTGGATGCGCATCACCAGAGCGACGGTTTTGGCATCGAGCCCCGAATTCCTGAAGTAGCTGCCGACGCGGTTGCGAAGATTTCGCGCCTTCCCCACATAGAGCAGTTCGCCGGCCCCGTCGTACATCTGATACACACCGCAGCGCGTCGTCAGGGTCGCCAGAAATGCCTTGGCGTCGAAGGTGTCGCTCACCAGTGCGCCTCGATACGACCGCTGGCGTTGTAGACGCGCGGCTCTACTTCCAGCCTTACGCCGTAGCGGTCTTCTACCCGGTCCCGTATATGGGCCGCGAGCGCAAGTACGTCGGCCTGCCCGGCTCCACCGAGATTTTCGAGGACCAGGGCGTGGCGGGTCGACACGCCGGCGTGTCCGAGCCGGTAACCGCGCAGATCGCAGCTGTCGATGAGCCACCCTGCGGAAAGCTTCGCCTGTCCATCAGACTGTGGATGGACGGGGAGCAATGGGTATGCGCTTCGCAGGCGATCCGCGACACCCCCACCCACGATGGGATTCTTGAAGAAACTGCCGACGTTTGGACTGCGCTCGGGGTCCGGAAGGCGCTCCCGTCTCAGATCAATCACGGCCGCGCAAATACCGCCCGGGCCGGCTTCGTAGACCCCTGAACTCAGGCGCTCGGCGAGGGCCGGATAGTGGGTGACGGGTCGCGGCTGACGATAGAGGCGCAAGTCCACGGATGTGATGACAAAGCGATCCCGGAGTTCCTCCTTGAACACGCTGCTGCGATAGCTGAAGGCGCACTCAGCGTGCGTCAGCGACTGTCGGCGCCCGTCGTCGAGGTGAAAGCCATGCACAAACTCCACAAACTCGTCGAGCTCGCGGCCGTAGGCGCCGATGTTCTGCACCGGCGCCGCGCCGACGTTCCCGGGGATCAGGGCCAGGTTTTCAAGACCAAAGTATCCTTGGGCCAGCGTCCAGCAAACCAGCGCGTGCCAGTCGTGCGCCGCTCCCACGCGCAGATGCACCGTATCGTCCGTCGTCTGTAACACGCGCACATCGCGGTCTGACGCCTGCAGCACCACCGCGTCGACAGCGGCCGGGAGCACCACGTTGCTGCCCGCGCCCAGGGGCAGGAGCGGCACTGCATTTGCCACGGCCAGCTCAAGCGCCCTGGCGATACCCGACGCTTCGCTGACGTGCAGCGCGGCGTAGGCCCGCGCCGGTAGCGCAAGGCTGTTTCTAAGCGGAACGTCAAAGCCTGCCTCCACCGAGGGCTCACTGCTCGCCGTGCGCGACATGAGCTAGGCGAGCGGCTCCTGGCCCTGTTCAAGCTGCCGGCGTAGCGCGGCCAGATCGTCGGCGGTATCGACGCCTCCAGGCACCGCCGCGCAGGCTTCAGCGACGTGTATTCGCTCGCCTTCGGAGAGCGCGCGGAGTTGTTCGAGGGACTCGCAGCGCTCCAGGGGCGCCTCGGACCACTCGGTATAGCGATGGAGGAACGCGACGCGGTAGGCGTACAGGCCAATGTGGCGGAACCAGCGGCCGGAGGGCATCTCACCGGTGGACCAGTCGTGATCTCGCGGCCACGGAATGCAGGCGCGGCTGAAATAGAGCGCCATCCCCCGCCGGTCCGTCACAACCTTGACGACATTCGGGTCCTGCAAGGCGCTGGGGTCGGCCATCGCTTCGCTCAGCGTGGCTATGGACGCCTCGGGATAGGCGGCAAGATTGGCGGCGACCTGCTCGATCACCTCCTCCGGGATCAAGGGTTCATCGCCCTGCACGTTCACTACGATGGCCTCGTCGTCGAGTTCGAGGCGTGAGACAACCTCGGCGATGCGATCCGTGCCACTCGCATGATCGGCCCGCGTCAACATCGCTTCGGCGCCGAAATCCGTTGCCGTTGCGCTGATACGCTCGTCATCTGTCGCAATCACAACGCGTGCGGCATTCGAAGCGCTGGCGCGCTCCCAGACGCGTTGCAGCATGGTTTTACCGGCCAGCTCAAGAAGCGGTTTGCCCGGTAAGCGCGACGACGCGTAGCGCGCGGGGATGATAATGGTGAAGCTCATGCCAGCGTTCCGGGCGTCAGGCGTCCGATCAGCGCATCCAGGAAGCCCTCGGGAAACTCGACGTCCATCTCCAGCACCCAGGCGTCGCGGTGGCAGTCTGCGCGGTACTTAACGGCGTCTTTTGAGGTCATTACCAGGCTTTGATCCTCCAGTGTTGTCAGATACGACGGCGCCGCGGCGCGATGATCCTGCAGCGCGTGCTCGACCGGGTCCAGTCCCAGTTCACGCAGCAGCGCAAAGAATCGATCCGGCCGCGCGATCCCGGCAAGCGCGTGCACCCGCGGACCGAAGCCCGGTGCATCCAGCTCGCGCCGCTGCAACCCGTCGAGCGAGCGAAAAGACCGCGGCACGAATCGCAATCCAGAATGAGGATCCTGACCGCCGCGCACCAGTACGTAGTCTACCTGCGCCAGACGGCGACGCGGTTCGCGTAGCGGGCCCAGGGGCAGGAGATGGCCGTTACCGAAGCCTTGCGCGGCATCCACGGTTACGATTTCCACATCGCGACGCAGGCGGTAATGCTGAAGGCCGTCGTCGCAGAGGACTACGTCGGCGCCCTCCGCCCGGGCTTGTTTCGCGGTGGCCAGCCGGTCCCGTCCTACGTACACGGCACAGGCCAGGTTTCGCGCGAGCAGCAGCGCTTCATCACCGACATGCGCGGGATCGTCGTCCTGCGCAACGCGAAGCACATCGCGCGCCGTTCCACCGTAGCCGCGACAAACGACCGCGCAGCGCAGGCCCCGCTCGCCCAGCGCGGCGGCGAGGGCGATGACCACCGGTGTTTTGCCCGTACCACCCACGCTGATATTGCCCACGACAATCACCGGGCAGCCGGGATGGCCGCTGGCCAGGAAACCGCTGCCGAACAGCCGACGGCGCAGTTCGGTCACGCCGGCGTAGAGCAACTCCAGGGGAAACAGCAGCCAGAGGAGGCGCGGCGGGCGCCCCCAGGCGCGCTCCAGGGCATGAGCGAGACCCGCCATGGCGCTAAGGTCCGTCAGCCGGTTGGATCGACGCGATACTCAGCCGCGTGAACCCCATCTGTCCCGCGGCGTCCATGGCACGCACCACGAACTCATGCGCCGCCTGCGCATCGGCGGAAATCACCAGGGGCATGGTTGTATCGCCGCGCGATATCTCATACATCGCCGCCTGCAGCGTTCGCAGCCGCGCATCCACGAGCGCTTCGCCGTTCACCCGATACTGGCCCGACTCATCGATGAGAATCTCGATCTGTTGGGCCACCTCGTCACGCTGCAGACCCGTCGCCTCGGGCAGATCGATGGAAAGCTGCGTCTCCCGGGTGAAGGTCGTAGACACCATGAAAAAAATCAGGAGTAAAAACACCACGTCAATGAGCGGCGTTAGGTTGACGCTCAGCGGCTCACGGGCCTGGCGGCGGAACTTCATGCGGCGTCGCGCTCCTCCTCCCGAGCGTGCAGGGCATCCACGAGCTTGATGGTCTGCTGCTCCAGTTCCACGACAATTCCGTCGATGCGACCGGTGAAGTAGCGGTGCATCACCAGCGCGGGGATGGCAACGCAGAGGCCTGCCGCGGTGGTGATCAGGGCCTCGGAGATGCCGCCCGCGAGCGCGCTGGCGTTCCCCGTTCCCTGGGTCATGATCTCGGCAAACACCCGAATCATCCCCACCACCGTGCCCAAAAGACCAAGCAGCGGCGCGATAGCGGCGATGGTTCCCAGGCTGTTCAGGTAACGCTCCAGATCGTGGACCACGTGCCCCGCGGCCTCCTCAATACTTTCTTTCATAACGTCCCGGCCGTGGTGCGAATTCGCCAGGCCAGCCGCCAGAATGCGTCCCAGGGGCGACGAATCGCGCAAAGAACGAAGCTTAGACGCATCGAATTCACCGGCCTTGAGCTGCTTCCACACCGTGGCAAGCAGGTGGGGCGGGGATATACGTCTCGGGTTGAGCATAAAGAAGCGCTCGATACAGATAGCGATCGCGGCAACAGAGCAGGCGATGATAATCGCCATGAGCCAACCGCCCGCGGTGACGAGTTCTAGCACTAGGGTTCTCCGGTCCTGATAGCCGGGATTATACCCGCGCGACGCCGGGCGACGGTGCCGCAGTCCGAGGCACCCCGCCCGCGACGCCAGAACGCCAACCCCCGGTGTCGCCGGCGGTGGCAGCGCAGTTCGCCGTCCGGTCCGAGGCTGAAGACCAGAGCGCCGTCGGTGGCGGTGTTGAGAAGCACCGCACCCTGGGCCGCCACGCGGTAGAGCACGTCGGGAGCGGGGTGTCCGAAGCGGTTGGCGCGCCCCGCCGTTACGATCACGTAGGCGGGTTTTACACGGCGCAGCCACAGCCGACCCGTCGAGCCGCCCGAGCCATGGTGGGCGGCCAGCAGCACGTCGGCCCGAAGCTGTTCCCCCCAATAGGCCGCCAGGTCGCGCTCGCGATCCTGGTCGATATCCCCCGTAAGGAGAAAGCGGTAGCCAAAGGCGTGCAGCAGCAATACGCAGGACGAATTGTTGTCGTCGTCGGAAGGCTGGGCGCTCGACAGATACTCGAGGTGAATGCGGTGGCCAAAGCGTTCCCTTCGACCGTGACGGCAGCGTTCCCGGCTGTCCTTCGCTGCGATTCCGCGACGCAGCACCGCGACCCCGGTGCGTTCCCGGAGCATGCCTTCGCCGGCGCTGTGATCCAGATCCGGATGGCTGATGACGAGCATTTCGAGGCGGTCCCCGGGATAGCGCCGCAGCTCGGGCAGCACAGCGCGAAGCGCGACAGGCTGACCATCGGGTGGGCCAGGCCCGGTATCGTAGAGCAGGAGGCGATGGCCGGAGCGCAGCAGAACCGCCGTGCCCTGCCCCACGTCCAGAAAGCTGACTTCCAGGCGCGGGGGGCGAGGAACAAGTGGGCTGATCAGCAGCGGGAGAGCCAGCGCCATGGACGCGAAGCGGGCACCGCGAAGCGCTGGAATGACCCACGCCCCAACCGCGATCACAAACAGCAACAGCACACCGACCGCCGGAGCCTTGTCCAGCTCCGTGGGCGCACCCACGATCGGCTGCAGGTGAGTCATCAGTCCGAGCAGAATCCTGAGGGAAAGGCCGGAGAGCTCGAGCAGCTCCACCGCGAACGGCAGCCCGAGGCTGTGGCTGAACAGCGCCGCCAGGAGTAACGGGGTGGTCCAGAGCGACACCATCGGTATCGCGATGACGTTGAGCGCCGCTCCCGGACCGCTGCCCGAACCGAACCAGAAGAGGCTCAGGGGCAGCATCGCCACAACCAGAAAAATCTGCACGAGAACCAGCTGGCGCACGCCGCGGATCCCCTTTTTCCACCCCGCGAACCACAGCAGAAGCGCTACGGCACCGCAGCTCAGCCAGAAACTCGGGCTAAGAACGGCAAGGGGGTCGAGCACAAGCAGGCAAACAACGGCCATCGCCAGGGTTCTCGCGCCGCATACCGGCCGGCCCGCCACGCGCGGGAGACACAGGAGCGTCAGCATCAGCAGGGCCCGCTGCGTCGGCAGTGAGAGCCCCGCAAGCAGTGCATAGGCCCCGGCGCCGGCGAGGGCGAGGACCGGGGGAGGATAGCGAGCGTGCCGCTCCGCCAGGCACAGCAGCCGTGAGGCGAGCGCGCCGATGCACCAGCCCGGCATTGCGGCCAGGGAGATATGCAAACCGGAAATCACGAGCAGATGGGTCAAACCGAAGTTACGCAGCTGCGACCAGGTTTGGGCTCCGATATGGCGCTGATCGCCCACCGCCAGTGCCGTCAGCAGCGGACCGGCCCTCTCATCCATCGCGTGGCGTATCCACGTCGAGAGCGCCAGGCGGACCCGGCCAAGTTTCAGCGCGATATTTTCACGTGAAACAGAGGGCTGTTGAGGGCTCAGTTTCGCCGCGCCGACGCCGTGTATGCCGTGCCGGAGGTACTCCCGCTCCCCCACCGCCTGCACCGTGTTTACGAGGCCCCAGGGTCGGCGCAGCCGTGCTTCCAGGGCCAGGGTTTTTCCCGGAGGAAACGGTTCTCCGTGTACCTCGGGCTCCCGTTCAACGGCTTCCTTCAGATAGACGCGGATCCGTCGCGGCCCTCGACACCGGGGCGGTAGCAGCTCGTCCACGTCCAGCGTGACTCGCCACAGCGTTCCATCGCCCTGTTCGTAGGATCGTGCCAGTTCCCGGACTTGCCCGTTAAGCCGTAGAGGCCTGCGCTCACATGCTTCGGGTAGGAGACTCGTCTGCCAGAGGCTCGCCTCGTACAGCGCCCGCCCTGGCACCAGGCATAGGCACAGGGCTATCGCCGCGGACGATTTTCCCCGGTGGGCCGCAATCAGGGCAGAAACAACAAGCAAAGCTCCCGCTGCCGGCACGGCCCCGGGAGGCGGGAGCACAGGCACCTGGAGCACGACCAGCGTCGCCCACACCGCGCCCGCCACCGCCAGCGGGTGGACTGTCATAGGTGCCGTTCCGGCGTCATAATCGCGGGCCGTAAAAGAATCCGGGGCGAAGCTGGGCACAAGTACAGCAACTCCCCGCAAGAAGCCGAAGAGCAAAAACGGCCGTCAGCGCATGCCCCGCAAAACCCTGAAAAGCATCATGCCGTCGCCCGCGCGCCTGCGTCGGGCCGGGGTTCTGGACGTGCTCGGAGAGTGGGTGTACGCCAGCAATCTGTGGCACCTCAATCGCTATTCGGCGTCCATGGCGTTTTTCGTCGGCCTGTTTCTCGCGTTTGTCCCCATACCCGGGCAAATGATCGTGGCCGCGGCCGCGGCCGTGCTACTGCGCTGCAATCTGCCCTTGTCCGTCGGCCTGGTATGGATCACGAATCCCCTGACGCTTCCGGCGATTCTCTACCTTGCGTATCAGGTCGGGGCCCTGCTCATTGACGTTCCCATCCGGGAGGTTGAGTTCGCCCCCACCCTGGAATGGTTTGAAAGTGGTCTGCTGATCGTATGGAAGCCGCTGGTCGTTGGCTGCCTGGTCTGCGGACTGTTTTTCGGGAGTCTTGGCTACTTTGTAGTGAACGTGCTCTGGCGCATGCGCGTCATTCGTCACTGGCGGCGTCGAAAGCGGGAACGCGCGGCGCGCAGTAAGCAGGCGGACCCGAAGACTGGTCCCCGCGTGAGCTGACGTCGGCGCCGCTATTCAGCCGGTTTCGGTCTGAAGCACCGTCGCCGGTGGCAGGCGGGCCGCGCGGAGAGCCGGGTAGACGGCGGCGAGAACGCACATCAGTACCGACACGACAGCAATCAACAGGGCATCTGTGGCCCGAAGGTCAACGGGGACAAACGATACCGGGTAGACGTCAGTCGCCAGAAACTGGAACCCGGCAAGGCGCTCGATGGTCGCAATGGCCCCGGGCAAAACGCTGCTGAGAAGCACCCCGAGCGCACAGCCGATACCGGCTCCGATTACCCCGATAATGCCGCCCTGAATCAGAAAAAGCAGACCCATGGCCGCGGGCGAGGCACCAAGCGTACGCAAGATGGCGATGGAGCTTCGCTGATCGATCACCACCAGGGCCAGGGCCGACACCACGTTGAACGCCGCCACACCGATGATCGACGCCAGGAGGAGGACCACCAGATCCCGCGACAGCTGAATGGCGGCGTGCAGGTTGCCATGCGTCATACGCCAGGTCGTTGCGTAGCTGCCCGGCGGCAGCAAACGGCGCAGCGCATCGAGCCGGGCATCGACGGCGAAGGGATCGTCGAAACGCAGTCGCCAGCCTGAAATACGCCCGGGTATACCGGCCAGGCTCGCCGCGTCTTCGAGCGGTAGGAGGGCCAGGGTCTCATCGATCTCCGTGCCGGTGTCTACTACCGCGGCCACCGTCACGCGTTTCGTTTTCACGGCTGTCTGGCGGTAGGCGCCGCTCCTTGACACAAGCAGGGTGAGGGCGTCGCCTGCCACCACCCCGAGGCGCCCGGCGACGGAGTCTCCCAGCAACAGGCCATCGAGGGTGAGTGCATCGCCATCGGCACCCAAAAGCGGAAGGCCGGCGGGAAGCCCGTCGAGGCCGATGCCGCTGACCGCCATGGCCGCGTTCCCCCGCACCGCCATCCCGTAGAAGCTCACGAAGGGCTGGGCTTCGGCGAGGCCCGACAGCGTTCCGAAGGCCGCTTCGATGCCGCTCGCACGCCCCCCATCACCGGGCGTATGGACGGTGACGTGGGGAACGAGGGCGAGAATGCGCTCACGCATTTCCCGTTCGAAGCCGTTCATCACCGACAGGACCGTAAGGAGAAGCGCCGTGGCAAGAACGAGGCCGGTCATGGAAACACCCGCCATAAAGACCGACAGATGACCCCGGCCGAAGGCGAGGGTGTAGCGCAGCGCTACCCGGAACAGCTCGCCAAGGCTCATGAGGGCTCGCTTTCGGCGACAAGGCGACCGTTGGCCAGGCGCAGCGTTCGCTGCATATGGCTGGCGACCGAGCGATCGTGGGTGACAATCACGAAGGCGCTGCGTTCCCCGCGAAGCTGTTCGATCAGGGCCAGCACCTGCTCGGCGGCCTCGGGGTCGAGGTTTCCCGTGGGTTCGTCCATCAGCACACAGCGCGGGCGATTGACGAGGCTGCGGGCAATGGCCACGCGCTGGCGTTCGCCACCGGAGAGCTGGCCCGGACGATGCTCCAGACGTGCCCGCAGGCCCACCGCGGCAAGTAACTCCGCAGCCTTTTCCCGGGCTTCGGCGCGCCCCTCGCCGCCGATCAGCCGCGGCATGGCGACGTTTTCCAGCGCCGTGAATTCGGGCAGAAGATGGTGAAATTGGTAGACAAAACCCAGGTGCCGGTTGCGCCATCGCGCGCGGCCGGTTTCGCCCATTTCGGCCAGATCGCGACCCGCCAGTTCAACGGTCCCGGCGCTGGCGACATCGAGCCCCCCGAGAAGGTTGAGCAGCGTGGACTTCCCGGAGCCTGACGCTCCCACGATTGCGACCTTTTCGCCATCCTCGAGGGAAAAATCGATGCCGCGCAGCACTTCAACCGCATTCGCCCCGTCCCGGTAGGTCTTGCGCACCCCGACGCAGCGCAGTGCCGTTGACTCACTCATAGCGCAGAACCTCGGCCGGCGCGACGCGGCTCGCGCGCCAGGCCGGATAGAGCGCGGCCACAACGGACAGGAGCGCCGCGGCGATACTGACGAAGGCGACGTCGCCCCACTCGAGGCGGGAAGGCAGGCGAGAGATGAAGTAGACGTTGGGATCGAAGAGCTGTTGCCCCAGGAGACGTTCGCTGCGCGCCACAATGCTCGCGATATTGCTCGCCAGTAGGGTACCCAGCACAGCGCCGGCAAGTACGCCAAACAGGGCCAGGGCAAGCCCCTGGGTAAGGAATATCTGGGCGATCTCAGCCGGACTGGAACCCAGCGTGCGCAGCACGGCGATGTCGCGGCGCTTCTCGGTTACGGCCATCACCAGCGTCGAGACGATGCTGAAGGCAGCGACGAACACCACGCCGAGGAGCAGGCAGGTAACCGTGATCTTCTCCATGCGGATGGCCCGGAACAGCGAGCCCTGGGTTGAGCTCCAGGCACGGAATCGCTCGCCCTCACGAAGTTGATCACTGAGGCGGGTTCCCACGGCTTCGGCATCCAGGAGGTTCTCAAGGCGGAGCTGCAGACCCGCAACTCCCCGCTCCCCCAGCAGGCGTTCGGCGGTTTCCAGGGATACATAGGCAAGCTGCCCGTCCTGCTGCGCACCGACCTCAAAGATTCCGACCACCCGCAGCAGGCGGCTGCGGGGGAAAATCCCGAGGGGGGTGGTTGTAAGGCGCGGAAGTACGATCCGAATGTCATCGCCCGGAACGACGCCCAGGGCCCGACTCAGGGCGCTCCCCAACACCACGGTAAACGGCGCACGCAGGTCCTCAAGACCGCTTCGAAGCAGGAAGTTTTCCAGGTCCGTGACCTTGCGCTGGCGCTCCGGGTCCATACCGATAAGCATGGCACCCTGCTGCCCGTACGCCCCGGAAAGCAGCACGGTGGCGCGCTGGAACGGAGCCGCCGCGACAACGCCCGGAACCTTGAGCAGCTCGGCTTCCCGGCCTGCCTCCACCGCGGTCCGGGGCGAACGCTCGATATAGGCGTGCGGTACGAGAGCGAGAATACGATCACGGAGTTCGCCGGCGAAGCCGTTCATCACGGACAGCACCGTGATAAGGCTCGCAACGCCAATCATCATTCCCAGCATGGATGCCAGCGACACAAGGGTGGTAAAGCGGGAGCGCTGACGGCTGAAGCCGTAGCGCAGGCCGATACGATGAGCGTAGCTGGCCACGGGGCCGCTACCTTACGGGGCGTTTCCCGACGTCGTAGTAATCCCCGCCTTCTTGCGAGGTATCGGCATACGGTGCCGTGGTTCCCTGGCCGCTCTCTTCGCAGCGGCTGGGATCGTCGCCGCAGATTTCACAGCGCCCTTCGATCCCGACGGCTGAGAGTCCTCCACAGGAACCCTTGAGCGGACCACGGCCCGCCATCGCCCCGATGGCCATGCCGGCGATGATCAGTCCCATGATCAGAAAAGCGAGTAGGAACTCCATGGATCCTGGCCTGTGCTCCTGACCGGGATGACCGGTCGCTAGTCCGTAGTTGACGTGCCGCCGCCACGGGCGAAGGCACTCCCTTTCTTTAAGTTGGCCGCGCTCCGGCGCGGCGCGCGGCTGCCCTTGCCCTGAGTACAGCGCGCTCTATTCGTCGTCTGCACCCCGCATCCAGGCCCGGCAACCCATGCAGGACTCTGCGACCAACTCATAGCACCCGGGAGTGCACGGGCTGGCACGTTACGCCACCGCGCTCCCGGCTATGACGCCGAGTCCTGGAGCCGATAGAGCCTGAATGCGTCCGTGTAGTGTACCGCAAGGCCCTCGTCGTCTCGCGTGACAAAATGCGCGGCGAGGTCCCGCTCTTCGGCAAGGGCCAGCGCACCGTCAAGACCCATCACAATGAGTGCCGTCGCCAGGGCGTCGGCCACCATGCATTTTTCGTGGACCACGGTGACGGAGACCAGCTCATGGTTTACGGGAAAGCCGGTGCGCGGGTCCACCAGGTGCGAATAGCGGCGACCCTCCACTTCGAAGAAATTACGATAGTCTCCCGACGTTGCCACCGAGGCGTTCACAACGCTCAGGGCATCAATAAACCGGCTCTCACCCGGGTCCGGAGACTCGACGGCCAGGCGCCAGGCGCCCCCTTCGGGTCGCTCACCCCGGGCCCGCAGTTCTCCCCCGATCTCAACGAGGCTGCTGCTGACGCCCTGCTCCGCGAGCAGTCCGCTGAGTCGATCTACGGCATACCCTTTTGCGATGGAGGAAAGATCGATGCGTATACCCGCCGGTCGCTGCAGGCGTCGCGTGTTCCGATCCCAGATCAGTCGTTGGGCGCCTACGAGGCTCCGGGCAGCCTCGATGGCATCGGTCTGGGGTACTACTCCCGTGAACTCCGCGGCCCCGAAACCCCAGAGTTCCACCAGCGGACCGACGGTCACGTCGTAGGCGCCCCCGGTGGCCTGGCTCCAGGCAAGGGCGTCGTCGAGGACGTCGGCAAATCGCTCGGAGAGCTGCACGTCCGCGTCGCCGGCCATGGCGTTGAGGCGCGAGATCTCTGAATCCGGCAGATAGGTGGAAAGCACATCATTCAGAACGACGAGCTCTTCCTCGATGAGCGAGCGGGCCGCATCCGGGGAAAGACCGGCGTCGCCGCCGTAGGTAACGGACCAGGTGGTGCCCATGGTAGCGCCGCGAAGAACGACACGCTCCGGTGACCGCTCGCAACCCCCCAGGGGCGCGACCAGAACCACGAGCATGGAAAGCGTCCGCACCAAAAAACGAGGGCTGCGCGAACGCAGCCCCTTTTCACCACTGAGCAGTCCTCGGCCGCTCATCCTCGAGCGACAATGGTTGGATTCAGCATAGCGGTCGGAAGTTACCCACCTCAGTCATTGATCTACGCCGGTGATCGTCGCGAGCGGCTTCAACCGCCGAAGTCGTCGAGCATGATGTTCTCGGGCTCCACGCCAAGATCGGTCAGCATCTGGATCACCGCAGCGTTCATCATCGGCGGACCGCACATGTAGAACTCGCAGTCCTCCGGCGCGGGATGATCCTTGAGGTACTCCTCGTAAAGGACGTTGTGGATAAAGCCGGTGAGGCCTTCCCAGTTGTCCTCGGGCTGAGGATCGGAGAGCGCCACGTGCCAGTCGAAGTTGTCGTTGTCGGCCGCGAGTTGGTCGTATTCGTCCTGGTAGAACATTTCACGGAGCGAACGCGCGCCGTACCAGAAAGAAATCTTGCGCTCGGACCCTATCCGCTTGAGTTGATCGAAAATATGCGAGCGCATGGGCGCCATGCCGGCGCCGCCGCCGATGAACACCATTTCCGCCTCCGTATCCTTGGCGAAGAATTCACCAAAGGGGCCGTAGACGGTGACCTTGTCACCGGGCTTCAGATTAAAGACCCAGGACGACATTTGACCGCAGGGGATCCCCTCGCTTCCCGGGGGCGGCGTCGCAATCCGAATATTGAACTTCACCACGCCCTTTTCTTCAGGGTAATTGGCCATGGAGTAGGCCCGGATGACCGTCTCGTCTACCTTGGACTGCAGCTTGAAGAAGCCAAAGCGCTCCCAGTCTCCGCGGTACTCGTCTTCGACCTCGAAATCCTGGTACTTCACCAGGTGGGGAGGACACTCGAGCTGCACGTAGCCCCCGGCGCGGAAGTCAACGCTTTCGCCCTCGGGCAGCGCCAGGGTCAGCTCCTTGATGAAGGTGGCCACGTTGGGATTGCTGACTACCGTGCACTCCCACTGCTTCACACCGAAGACGTCTTCGGGCACCTCGATCTTCATGTCCTGCTTTACTGCCGTCTGGCAGGACAGGCGCCAGCCCTCGGCGGCGTCGCGGCGCGTGAAGTGCGACTCCTCCGTGGGCAGCATGGAGCCGCCGCCTTCGTTCACAACGCACTTGCACTGGGCGCAGGTGCCCCCACCACCGCAGGCCGACGCGAGGAAGATGTTGGCTTCGGACAGGGTCTGCAGCAGCTTTCCGCCCGCCGGAACCGTGATGTTCTTTTCGCCGTTGATCTCGATAGTCACGTTGCCGCTGCTGACCAGCAGCGTGCGGGCATAGAGAATGATCGCCACGAGTGCCAGCACGATGACCGTGAACATCACGACGCCGTACACAATGGTCATATCCATGAAAAGCCGTCTCCTGTTTCCTGCGCTGTGTTTTCCACGTTTTACGCCGCTCTCGGCGGCCGGGCGCCAGGGGCAGGCCGCGAGCTAACGCTTGCGCTGGCCCAACCGTCCCTGCTACCCGATCAGAGGTCGATGCCGCCCAGGGCCATGAACCCTAGGGACATGAGTCCCACAGTTATGAAGGTAATGCCCAGACCCTGCAAGCCGTCGGGCACATCGCTGTACTTGAGCTTCTCGCGGATGCCGGCGAGGGCGACAATGGCCAGCGCCCAGCCCACCCCGGCCCCGGCCCCGAAAACAACGCTCTCGGCGAAATTGTAGTCGCGCTCCACCATTAGCAGTGACGCGCCAAGGATCGCGCAGTTCACCGTGATGAGGGGCAGAAACACGCCCAGGGCGTTGTATAGCGCCGGTACATAGCGATCCAGGAACATCTCCAGGATCTGCACCAGGGCCGCGATCACGCCGATGTAGGAAAGCAGCCCAAGAAAGGAAAGGTCCACATCCGGCAGGCCGGCCCACGCCAGCGCTCCGTCCGCGAGGAGGTAGTTGTAGATCAGATTGTTTACCGGGACAGTGATCGTGAGCACCACGACCACGGCGATGCCGAGACCGATGGCGGCGCTTACTTTTTTCGATACCGCGAGAAAGGTGCACATACCGAGAAACACAGACAAAGCCATGTTCTCGATAAAGATCGCCCGCACAAACAGGCCGAGGTAGTACTCCATCAGGCGGCCTCCTCGGCGACGGTGTGCTTCGACATGCGGAAGTCGGGTTCCTCCACCTGTTTGGCGTCCCAGGCGCGCAGAATCCAGATGAACAGGCCAATCAGGAAGAAGGCGCTGGGCGGCAGCAGCAACAGACCGTTGGGGTTGTACCAGCCGCCCTCGGTCACCAGAGGCAGAATCTCAAAGCCGAACAGCTTGCCCGAGCCGAAGAGCTCGCGAATAACCGCAACGAAGATCAGCACCACCGAGTAGCCCAGACCGTTCCCGATACCGTCCATGAAGCTGGCCACGGGCGGATTCTTCATGGCGAACGCTTCCGCGCGGCCCATCACGATGCAGTTGGTGATAATCAGGCCGACGAACACCGAGAGCTGCTTGCTGATGTCGTAGGCCACGGCCTTGAGTACTTCGTCAACGAGAATCACCAGGGAGGCGATGATCGTCATCTGCACAATAATGCGGATGGCGCCGGGGATGTGGCGGCGGATCATCGAAATAAACAGGTTGGAAAACGCGGTTACCGACGTCAGGGCGATGCACATGACCAGGGTCACCTGGAGCGACGAGGTCACCGCCAGCGCCGAGCAGATACCCAGGATCTGCAGGGCGATGGGATTGTCGCGGAAAATGGGGGTTACGAGCGTGTCCTTCACCGTATCCATGCTCAGGCGTCTCCGTTACGCAGATTGGCAAGGAACGGAGCGAAGCCCTCGTCCCCCATCCAGAAAGTGATGAGGTTGGTCACGCCGCGGCTGGTGAGTGTCGCGCCCGACAGGCCGTCGACCTGCCAGTCGGCGTCGCTGCTTTGCGGATTTACCGCACCCTTGAGCAGGCTGAGCTCCACGTCGCCGTCGCGGTAGACCTGCTTTCCGGGCCACAGAGCCTTCCAGCGCGGGTTGTCCACTTCGCCGCCCAACCCGGGCGTTTCTCCGTGGTCGTAGAATCCGAGGCCGGCCACGGTATTGCCATCTGATTCCAGGGCCAGGAAGCCGTACAGCGTGGACCAGAGACCGTAGCCGTGCACCGGAAGGATGATCTTGTCGTAGTCTCCGCCGTCACCGCGAACGAGGTAGACCTGCGCGACGTTGGCCTGACGGCCGATCTTGGCGATGTCCAGGTCGCCCGGCACATCCCGCGAGCGGCCGGGATCCTTTGCGGCCGCGCGCTGGTCGTAACCCGCGGTGACGGAATCGGTAAAGCGTCCCGTGCTCAGATCAACAAAACGCTCCTCCACCGCGGCGAACTGCTCCTCGACGGAGCGACCTTCCTGCAGCATGCCGGCCGCCTGCAGGATGTTGCGCTTGCGGTCCAGGCTCTTGTTCGCTTCCTGCGCGGGCTTAAGCACTACCGCCGCGGCCGAAACGATCACCGAGCAGACGATGCACAGGGAAAAGGCGACCTTCAGGATTTTCCCGATAGTGTCGTTACTGGACACGGGCGAGCCTCCTCTTGATGTTGGACTGAATCACGAAGTGGTCGAACAGCGGTGCGAAGAGGTTGGCGAACAGAATCGCCAGCATGATGCCCTCCGGGAACGCCGGATTAATAACCCGGATGAGCACCGTCATCAGCCCTATAAGGATGCCGTAGGCCCAGCGCCCACGATTTGTCATCGCCGCGGAAACGGGGTCGGTGGCCATGAAGAACATACCGAAGGCGAAGCCGCCCACAACAAGGTGCCAGTACCAGGGCATGGCAAAGGCGGGATTGCTGTCGGACCCAACAAGATTCAGGAACGATGAGAAGAGGAACATGCCCAGGAACACACCCGCCACGACGCGCCAGGAGGCTACGCGGGTGAGGAGAAGCACCGCTCCTCCGATCATGACCATGAGCGTTGAGGTCTCACCGATCGAGCCCGGAATAGAGCCGATAAAGGCATCCATCCAGGTGTACTGGGTCTGGAGCGCGTTCATGCCCTCCGCGGCGACCACGCCCAACGGCGTCGCGCCGCTGTAGCCGTCCACGGCGGTCCAAACGGCATCGCCGGAGAGCTGAGCGGGATAGGCGAAGTACAGAAAAGCGCGGCCGGTCAGCGCCGGATTCAGGAAGTTCTTGCCCGTGCCTCCGAACACTTCCTTGCCGATCACAACACCGAAGCTGATGCCCAGGGCCGCCTGCCACAGAGGCAGATCCGGCGGGCACACCAGGGCGAACAGAATTGAGGTGACGAAGAATCCTTCGTTGACCTCGTGTCCGCGCTTGATCGCAAAGAGCACTTCCCAGAAGCCACCGACGACGAAGGTTACCGCGTAGATGGGAACGAAGTAGACCGCTCCGAAGAACAGGTTGTGCCAGATGTTGGCCGAGTCATAGCCGCCGAAGACCGAGATCAGGGCACCGCGCCAGCCTTCCACGCTGCCCCCGGTCACCGCGTAGATTTCGTTGGCCTGGTAGCCGAGGTTGTACATACCGTAAAACATCGCCGGAAAGGCTGCGAGCCACACTGTGATCATGATCCGCTTGAGATCTACACCATCGCGCACATGCGATGTGGTGCGCGTAACCGATGACGGCTTGTAGAAGATCGTATCCACCGCCTCGTAAAGCGGATAAAAATTCTGGAAGCGACCACCGTCCTGGAACTGATGCTCGACACCGTCGAGCCACCTACGAAGTGCCATGCCTCAGCCCTCCTTTTCTATGCGAGTCAGGTTGTCACGAAGAATCGGGCCATATTCATATTTGCCGGGGCAAACATAGGTACATAGCGCGAGATCTTCTTCTTCCAGCTCCAGGCAGCCGAGCGCCTGGGCCGTTTCCGTGTCGCCCACGATGAGGGAGCGCAGAAGCTGTGTCGGGAGAATATCCAGGGGCATGATCCGCTCGTAGTTCCCGACCGGCACCATGGCGCGCTCACTGCCGTTTGTGGACGTGGTCAGGGGCTGCGGCTTTAGACCAAACCAGTTGCTCAGGTACACGCCCATCACCGAGTGCTTCTTCGCGCCGGCGCGCAGATAGTGCAGAAATTCCCGCTCCCGGCCTTCGGCCAGCACGCTGACCTGCTGATGGTAGCGACCGAGGTAAGCCGTGGCCGCGGACACGCGCCGACCGCCCAGCACGGAACCGGACACGATGCGGTTCTCACCGGAGCGAAGTTCGCCCGCGCACAGAGCCTCGAGGTCGGCGCCCACGCGCGTGCGCAGCAGTCTGGGCCGTTCCACCTGGGGTCCCGCAAGAGAAACAACGCGCTCGGTCCACAGCGCTCCATCCAGAAAGAGACGACCGATGGCGATTACGTCCTGGTAGTTGATCGTCCAGACGCTGCGCTCGTTGGCGACGCCCACCAGGAAATGGATGTGCGTGCCCGCTAGACCCGCCGGGTGGGGCCCGGAGAACTCCTCGAGACGGATATTCGCCGCCGAACCAACGGGTACGGAAGCGTTTGGAGCGGTGCAGAGAAAGAGCGAACCCGCGGTCTGGCCGGCGAGCAGGTCAAGACCCAGGGAAAAGGCTTCACTCTGCTCGGCAATAATGACGGCCGGATCGGCCGCCAGGGGATGGGTGTCGATGGCGGTGACGAAAACAGCCGCCGGCTGGTGATCAAGCTCCGGGACGCGGCTGAAGGGTCGGGTCCGCAGGGCCGTCCACAGACCCGCCTCGATGAGCCTCGAACGTACGTCTGCCGCGGGCAGTGCACCGGCTTCCGCGGCGGAATGCTTCGGAAACTCGACGGCGTCGTCTCCATCGACTTCGATAACCACGGACTGCAGCACGCGCTTGGCGCCGCGATTGATGGCGGCGACGGTACCCGCGGCCGGCGCGGTGTAGCGTACGCCCTCGGTTTTCTTGCAGGTGAAGAGCAGGTCACCACAGCGAACGCGATCGCCCACCTGGACTTCCATGGTCGGCTTCATACCGACGTAATCGCCGCCAACTACGGCCACGGCTCGCACGGTGGGGCCGTTTTCGATGTGTTGCTTCGGCGCACCCTCGATGGGAACGTCAAGTCCCCGGGATATCTTGATCATTTCTTCCGCCTGGTAGATCGCGGTGTATCAAGCGAATGGGCCGTGCCAACTACGCACCTCAAGTGGCACCTCAAGTGCAACCGGCGCCGTAGCGCGGGCGACTCGGGGGTTTGCTGGCAGATACGATGCGGCACAGGGTGTGAACCCCGCGGCAGGACATGACCGTGGCGATGCGCAACGCGCTTATCGTCGACTCGCGACCCGCCCCCGGCGCTTCCGCTCGTAACGGCGGTTTACGCGGGGGTGGTTTTGCGACTGCTCTCGGCATGCCTCACCAACATGACCGCGCCGCTATCGGCACGACGGCCTTGATGACTCACCAACTCGCTTCGCTCCCCCGACGAGCCGGTTTCAGGCGGGCGTGATTATAGCCAAGCGCCGTACCGCCACGCCACTCGACGAAGGACGAAAAAATGGCACTAAGGCACTGGCGGTACAGAAAAATCCCACGAAGACTGGGGGTATGACGCGCTACGCTTCCCGCGGATAGCGCAGGTAGTCCACGCCGGCCATTTGCTCAAGGACGCGATAAACCTGACAGCTGTAGCCGAACTCGTTGTCGTACCAGAGATAGAGCACGGCGTTGCGGCCGTTCACGATGGTCGCCTGGGCGTCGTAAACGCACGCGGTCCGCGAGCCCACAAAATCGCTGGAGACCACTTCCGGGGAGTTTGAGAAATCGATCTGGCGCCGCATGCTCGAATGCAGCGCCATGTGTCGCATGTACTCGTTGACCTCGTCGCTGTCCGTGTTTTCGCGAAGCGTAAGATTAAGGATCGCCATGGATACGTTCGGTGTGGGCACGCGAATCGCATTCCCCGTCAGCTTGCCCTGAAGCTGCGGGAGCACCTTGGCCACCGCCTTGGCGGCACCGGTTTCGGTGATCACCATATTGAGCGGTGCGCTTCGACCGCGGCGATCGGCCTTGTGATAATTGTCGATGAGGTTCTGGTCGTTGGTGTACGCGTGGACCGTCTCCACGTGACCGTGCTCGATGCCATAGCGATCATCAATGGCCTTAAGCGGAGGAACAATGGCGTTGGTTGTGCACGATGCCGCCGAGATGATCCGGTCCTCATTACTGATCTGATCGTTGTTGATGCCCGCGACGATGTTCTTGAGGTCGCCCTTGCCGGGGGCGGTAAGAATCACCTTCGCAACGCCCTTAGACTCAAGGTGCTTGGCCAGACCCGCCTCATCACGCCACACGCCGGTGTTATCAATCACGATGGCGTTGTTGATCCCATACTCGGTGTAGTCGATGGAATCGGGAGAATCGGCGTAAATCACCCGAATCTCGTTGCCATTGGCGACAAAACTCTGCCGTTCTTCGTCCACCCGGATCGTGCCGCTGAAGGCTCCGTGCACCGAATCCCGGCGCAGGAGACTCGCTCGTTTGACGAGATCGTTGGAGGCCTTGCCCTTGCGCGCCACGATGGCCCGGAGCCGGAACTCCTTGCCGCCGTCGGTCTTGTCGATAAGGATGCGCGCCATAAGGCGGCCGATGCGTCCAAAGCCGTAGAGCACCACGTCCACGGGTTCTTCCAGCGGATGGTGATCGCTGCCGATCAGGTAGGACAGCTGCTCCCGCACGTAGTCCTCGACGGCTCCCTCGCCGTGGTTCCGGTCGTAGTAGTCGACCGCCAGCCGGCCCACGTCGATGTGCGACGGCCCGAGGTCCAGTCCCGCGATGGCCTGGATAACCGGCAGGGTTTCCCGCTCGGACAGCTCATTGCCCTCGACCTGGCGAACCCAGCGATGGATCTTCATCAGGTCCAGCACCGACTGGTTCACCATGGAACGGTCATAGCAGAAGCACTTGATGTTGCGTTCCCGCGACAGCGCGCCAACCAGGGGAATGGTCGCCTCGGCCAGCGCCTCGCGCTCTTTCCAGTCGCTGAAGTAATCGGCGGGGCGAGGTCGTTTACGGTCAGTCACGGCATTACATCCTGTAGTCCGGTGGGCTCAAGGCCCGCATAAGGCGGTTCGGCGCGCATTATCTCCAGCCGGAATTCTTCCTAGCAACCGGTCTTTTGCCGTCCAATTCACAGGCCGGGCAAAAATTGGTCCCCCCGCTCCCCTGAGCCTACAATACGCGTCCGCTTTTTTCGGACGCCAACCCTTCATGCTGCTCGCCCCCCAACTCAGCGACGCACCCTGGCCCGACCGCGCTGGCACCCGGACCTCCGTGGGGCCGCTTTATGGCGCGGCGCCGGCCCTGCTTATGGCCGAAGAGGCCCGCCCGGGGCGCCTGCTGATCGTCGTCACGGAAGACACCGCGCAGGCTCAGTTGCTGGCCCGGGAGTTGCCCCTGTTCCTTCCCGAGGGACAGGAACTTCTTCATCTCCCCGACTGGGAAACGCTCCCCTACGACAATTTTTCGCCGCACCAGGACATCATCTCCGATCGCCTTCGTGCCCTGCATCGCCTGCCCCGCCAGGCCGAAGGCGTGCTCTTGTTGCCCATGTCCGCGCTGATGCAGCGTCTCCCGCCGCGGCACTACATCGACGCAAACAGCCTCGAACTGGCGACGGGGCAGACCCTGGACGTGGAGGGACTGCGCGGCTCCCTGGTGAAAAGCGGCTACCGGCTGGTTGATACGGTCTACGAGCACGGTGAATTTGCGCTCCGGGGGTCACTGCTCGATATCTACCCCATGGGCAGTGCCCTCCCCCTGCGCATCGACCTGCTCGACGACGAGATCGACACCCTGCGCAGCTTCGACCCGGAAACCCAGCGCACGCTGGAGAAGCTCGACCGGGTCGAACTGTTGCCGGCGCGCGAGTTTCCCCTGGACCGCGCCAGCATCACGGCGTTCCAGCAGCGCTGGTACGGCCGCTTCGACATCGATCACGACCGCTGCCCGACCTTTACCGAGCTGAGCGCCGGACGCGCGCCGGGCGGCGCCGAGTACTACCTGCCCCTGTTCTTCGACGGCTGCGAACTGCTTCTCGATTACCTGCCGCCGCACGCGGCACTGATCACCGTCGGCGATCATCACGGTGCCGCGCAGCGCTTCTGGGACGAGGCCGAGCGGCGCTACGAAGACTTCGGCGTGGATCCGCGCAGACCGCTGCTGGCTCCGCGGGAGATCTTTACCCCGGTGGAAGAGCTCTATCAGCGGCTGAAGGAACACGCGGTCCTCGAGCTGCGTCAGCACAGCGATGCGCCCGTGCACATCGCCAGCGCATCGCAGCCGCCTCCCGCGCTGCCCGAGGGATTCAGCGATCAGGGCCTCAAGGCCAGGCTTGAGAGCCTCCTGGATGGCCACGAGGGCCGGGTGCTGCTGTGCGCCGAGACGACGGGTCGCCGGGAAATCCTCCTGGAGTCGCTTGATGATCCACCTCCCCAGGTCGACAGCTGGGGCGAGTTCATCGCCTCGGACGCGCCCGTTGCCCTGACCGTTGCTCCCATCGACCGCGGCATCAATCTGGGCCCGGACGCGCCGATGCTGGTCAGCGAGGCGCAGCTCTTCGGAGAACGCGTGGCCCAGCGCCGTCGCCGGCGTACCCGCGGCGCCGATCCCGAAGCCGCTTTCCGCGACTTGAACGAACTGCGAACCGGGGCGCCGGTGGTCCATCTCGAACACGGTATCGGGCGCTATCAGGGTCTGACACACCTTGATGTGGACGGCAGCGCGGCGGAGTTCCTGACCCTGGAGTACGCCGAGGGGGCGCGGCTCTACGTGCCGGTGGCCTCCCTGAGTCTGATCAGCCGCTACGCGGGCAGCGACCCCGATCATGCGCCGCTGCATCGCCTGGGCTCCGAGCAGTGGGAGAAGGCGCAGCGCAAGGCGCGCGAAAAGGCCAATGATGTGGCGGCTCAGCTGCTCGAAGTCTATGCGCGCCGCGAGGCCCGGGAAGGGGTACAGTTCAGCGATCCCGAGGAAGACTACGCACGCTTCAGCGCCGGCTTTCCCTTCGAGGAGACTCCGGACCAGGCGGCGGCGATCGAGGCGGTGGAGTCCGACATGTTCGGCGCCGGAGTCATGGATCGTCTCGTCTGCGGCGACGTCGGCTTCGGCAAAACGGAGGTCGCCATGCGGGCGGCCTTCATCGCCGCGGCCAACGGGCGTCAAGTGGCCATGCTCGTTCCCACGACGCTGCTCGCTCAGCAGCACTACAACTCGTTTCGGGACCGCTTCGCCAACTGGCCGGCTCGTATCGAGGTGCTGTCCCGCTTCCGCTCCACGGCGGACGTCCGCACCGTGATGCAGCGCCTGGAAAAAGGCGAGGTCGACATCCTCATCGGCACGCACAAACTGCTGCAGAGCGATATCCGCTTCTCCGACCTCGGGCTCCTCATCATCGACGAGGAACACCGCTTCGGTGTGCGACAAAAAGAGGCGATCAAGGCACTGCGCGCGGAAGTCGATATCCTCACGCTTACGGCGACTCCGATCCCCCGAACGCTGAACATGGCCCTTGGCGGTATTCGCGATCTCTCCATCATCGCCACGCCGCCCGCGCGACGCCTTTCGATCAAGACCTTTGTCCGAGAGAGCAATCACGGACTGATCAAGGAGGCCGTGCTGCGCGAAACCCTGCGCGGCGGTCAGGTGTTTTACGTGCACAACGAGGTGCGCAGCATCGAGGAGCGGGCGAACAAGCTTCGCGACCTGCTGCCGGACCTGTCCATCGCCGTTGCCCACGGTCAGATGCACGAAACGCAGCTCGAGCGGGTGATGTCCGATTTTTACCACCAGCGCCATCATATTCTGCTGTGCACCACGATCATCGAGACCGGAATCGATATTCCCAACGCCAACACGATCCTCATCGACCGGGCGGATCGTTTCGGGCTGGCGCAGCTGCACCAGCTTCGCGGCCGGGTCGGCCGGTCACACCACCAGGCCTACGCCTATCTGTTGTGTCCGCCCGCTTCGGCGATGACCGCCGACGCGGGAAAGCGCCTCGAGGCCATCGAAGCCGCCGGAGATCTCGGGGCGGGCTACCAGCTGGCCACTCACGATCTCGAGATCCGCGGTGCCGGTGAACTCCTGGGCGACGAACAGAGCGGGCAGATCCAGAGCGTAGGCTTCAGCCTCTACTCGCAGCTGCTTCGCAGCGCCGTGGAGGCCATGCGGCGCGGCGACATTCCCGACGTCGATGCGCCGCTCAGCCCTACTACGGAGGTCAACCTGCACGGTCCGGCGCTCATCCCGGAGGACTACCTGCCCGATCCGAACATGCGTCTCATTCTGTACAAGCGCATCGCCGCCTGCGAAAGCGATGGCGATCTGCGCGAGATGCAGGTCGAGATGATCGACCGCTTTGGCATGCTGCCGGCGGCGGTCAAGGGACTATTCAGCAACAACAGCCTGCGCCTGGCGGCCGCACGACTGGGGATCAAGGCCATGGAGCTTGGCGAGAAAGGCGGACATATCGACTTTCTCGACAGCACCGGCGTCGACCCGTTAGCGCTGGTCAAGCTCGTGCAGGAGAACCCATCCGCCTACCGCTTGGCCGGGCCTACGCGCCTGCGCATCACGCAGGAAACTCCGGAGCTTTCGGGCCGTGAGGCGCTGGCGCGGGAGCTGCTGCAGAGACTGGCTGGGGAGCTGCATGAGCAGGCCGCGTAACCGACCCCTGCTCCGTCTGCTTTGCACCTGCGCGGGCGCGGTGTCCGCGGCCACGGCAGCGGCGCAGACACTCCCCGAAGATGCCATGGAAGACTGGTACCGCGTCGAGCTCCTGGTCTTTCTGCGCGAAGACGCCCAGAGCCTGGGTGCGGAACAGTGGCCCGCCCTGCCCGTGCTCAGCTACGCTGAGTCGCTGCGCTACCTTGTGGATCCGCAGCTCGCCGATCGCCGGCTGCTGGAGAGTTCGGCGCTGCAGAGCCGGATCGATGAACTGGGCGTGCAGAGTCTGCTGCTCCCTGCCCCGTTCTCGATTCTCGACGAAGCGTCGCGACCGGATGCCCTCATCGGTGAGCCCTGGTTTGATCCGCAGGCCAGCTTGCCGGACCCGAACGCTCCCGACTATGCGCCGGAGGGCGGGACGGGTACCGTGGATGGCGCATCCGATGCGGCCGTTTCCGGCGCTGACGCCGAACCTGACGCCGTCGACGCTCCGCCTCAGCTTCCCTTGGTCATGCCGTATCAACTCGTAGATCAGTCCGCCCTCGACTTTACTGCCCAGGCGCGCGGTCTGCGCAGGCGAGGTGAGCGGGTGGTGTTCCATGAGGGCTGGTGGGCCAGGCTTCGTGTGGACGAGCCCCAGAACTGGATTGCGCTGGATCGCGGGGCCGATATGGATACGAGGGACTGGCCCGAAATCCAGGGTGGGGTTCACATCTACCGGTCCCGCTACCTGCATATAGACGTTGATCTGTGGCTCAACACGCGAGCGTCTTATTTGCCCGAGGGCTGGCAGATCGAGGCACCGCCGCTGCCGCCGGTGTCCCTGCGCAGCGGGAGTCTGGACGGAGCCGCGATCAACCCCTGGAAACCGGATGTTTACGCCCCGGCCCTGGGTGCCGTGACCGAAGCACCGATTCCCGGCGCCCCGGCAGGCCCTGGACTCCTGAGCAGGAGGCCCGGCCCGGGCATGGACGAAGGCTCGTCGCGTCCCGGTGCGGCGGCGCCGGTCTCTCCGGAACTTTCACTGGCCGTCCCTGGGATCGAAGCGCAGGACGTCCCCGCTTACCCCTGGCGCCACGCCATTGTTCACGAACAATCACGGCGGATGCGTTCGCAGGAAACCCACTACCTCGACCATCCGGTAATCGGCGTCATCGTTCGGGTGACGCCGGCGTCCGAGGATTTGCAGCCCGTGGCGGACGAGGAAGACCTCGAATTTCGTGAGCGCCACGGCCTTCCAGTCACGCGCGTCGAGGTCAAAGATGATCAGGGTGACGCGGCTCCCTGATGGGACAGAAAGCCGGCGACGAGCGCTGCGAACAGCTCCGTCTCCCGGTTCAGAATTTCGCGGATTCGATCGATACTGATTGGTTGGTCTCCCAGCCCCGCCGCGGCGTTAACGATCATCGCCACGGTCGCGTAGGCAAGCCCCGCCTCGCGAGCGAGTGACGCCTCCGGCATGCTCGTCATGCCAATGATGTCGCAGCCGTCGCGGGCCATGCGCGTGATCTCTGCCGCCGTCTCCAGGCGCGGCCCCTGGACCACGGCAAGTACCGCGCCTTCGTCACAGGGAACGGCAGTGGACAGCGCCGCTGCCAGCAGTTCCCGACGCAGGTCGTCGTCGAAGGGGTAGGTGAAGTCGATGTGCATGAGGGAGCCGCTCGAACCGTCGTCAAAGCTGTGCTCGCGGCCCCAGGTATAGTCAATCAGCTGATCCGGAATCACCAGCCGCCCGGGGCGAAGCTGCGCGTTAATCGCGCCAACGGCGTTCGCAGCGATGACACGGGTGGCGCCGAGCTCCTTTAACGCCCAAATGTTGGCCCGGTAGTTCACCAGATGGGGTGGAATGGGCTGGCCGCGGCCACCGTGTCGATGGAGAAACAGCACGCCATCGCAGCCGCCTATGCGGCCCTCCTGGATCGGCGCCGAAGCGGGCCCGAAGGGCGTCGAAACGGCGTGTTCCCGGTGGATGTCCATGCCCGAAAACCTGCTGAGCCCCGATCCACCGATAATCGCTGTTATCACACGGCCTCCCCGCGCACGTCCGCAGGACCCTGCGGTGCAAAATGGGTCCGGAAAGCGCCTCGGACCGACAGTTTAGATTTTTTCCGCATGACCGCACGATCGATACGGGCCCTCGAATTATAAACACCTCACCTCTTGTTAAGCGTCATTCGACAAGTGCCGCGCAAACCCCTGAATTGCAAACACTGCATGTCAAAGGCAGGCGCGTCGGCGTGGATATGTAAGGAAGAACTGACACTCAAGGCCCACTGGAAACAGCCCGGTGAGGTGATAGCCTGATCTTGGAGGTTCACACAAAACTACAAGCGGGGCCTACAGAATGAGCAGGCATCTTCCACAGGTCGGACTCTGGTATCAGGAACGAGACACGGGGCTGCTGTTCGAAATCGTTGCCACAGATCTCGATGAGGGTACGGTTCAGGTCCAGTACGTCGATGGGGAAATCACCGACTTCGATACCGAGAGTTGGGCAATGCTCGACCTGCTTCCAGCGGCCGAACCCGAGGACTGGCGAAGCGTACTGGAAGTGGACGACGACTACAGCCCGGATACGGACATGGCCGGCTATCCCCTGCAGTGGGCCAGCCCGCTGTCGCGAATAGAGCCGGAAACCGTTCTCGGCATCGAGGACGTCTGAAGCGGCGCCCGGGATTGTCCGGCTTAGGGTCGGCTTGCTCCGCGGGCACACCTGTATATAATCACAGGCACTGTATATCCGCACAGGTGCCGCATGCTCAAATTGACTGCACGCCAGGAGCAGGTGCTGGACGTCATTCGCCAGCATATCGACAACACGGGTCTGCCCCCCACCCGCGCCGACATTGCCCGGGAACTGGGCTTTCGTTCCGCCAATGCGGCCGAAGAGCACCTCAAGGCGCTGGCCAGAAAGGGAGCCATTGAGATCATTCCCGGTGCGTCCCGGGGTATCCGACTCCCTGACGACGAAGGACTGCCCCTCGTTGGCCAGGTGGCGGCGGGCGCCCCCATTCTCGCCGCGGAGAACATCGAGGAACGCTGTTCCGTGGATCCCGGGTTCTTTCGTCCCCGGGCCGACTACCTGCTGCGCGTTCGCGGCGACAGCATGATCAACATCGGCATCCACGACGGCGATTTTCTCGCCGTCCATTCGACTCCCGTCGCCGACAACGGCGCGATCGTAGTCGCTCGCGTGGAGGATGAGGTGACGGTGAAGCGCCTGCGCCGGCGTGACGAACGCCGCATAGAACTGCTCCCGGAAAACGACGATTACGACCCGATCCAGGTCGACTTGGCCGAACAGGCGTTTGCGATTGAAGGGCTGAGCGTTGGAGTGCTACGTCGCTCCTAACGTCATTTTTACCTTTATATCAAAGATTTACGATCGTAAATTTACGTCATTTCTAATCAATAATTGAGCGTACGCTGTCCTTGTGGTCCGGCCCGCTGCACGCTCCACGCTCGTCGCGGCGCAGCGTTAGTGGCATTAGGAGGCGCTAGAAGGCGTCAGGAGCCGCAAGAAGACGTTGGAAGCCGTTAAAGCCGCTTTAAAGCAGCTTAGAGACGCTTAAAGCCGCTCGGATGGCGCCAGATGGCGCTCGATGGCGCTAGATAGCGCTACTAGATGGCTGGCGCTAGAAGCCGTCAGTGAAGCGTAGGCGGCGATGACTCCACCTGTTCCACTTCCATTTCAATGTCGGCCTGCTCGGCAAGCTGTGCAGCCGCCTGGATACCGGCCTGGATCATGGCCTTGGCCACCTCCATGCTCTGATCCATGATGTAAACACGAGATTCTTCTGAAAAGCGGATTGTGACCAGGGGCTCTTTATCCGTCTCAGACTCAGAGCCACCCTCTTCTTCCGCGCGTTTAAGGACGATTTCGCCATCACCGAGATCAACGATCTCCAGTAGGGATGTAGGCACGCAGGAACCTCTGATTGGTGTGCCCCCTGATACTAGCAGCGCGCGTCCCACGGCAACAAGTCGATCCATAGACACTTTGGAAGGGCCCGGGATAGGGACACCCGAACCGGGTGAGGGGACGATACTCTGAACGTCTGGAATCCAACGTCTGTCGATGTCAGCCCGCCCTTGGGCGCGCGGTCAGCATTCGGCTACGGAGTCATCCATGCGCTGCATGGTCGCGTTCAGCCGTCGCCACCATTCTTCAGCCACGGCGAAGCCAGGCGCCTGCTGATCGCTGCCCAACACGTTTGGCGACCACTGGGCCGTAGCCGTCCGCGCGCCGCTTTCGGGCGACGAAAGGAGGAGTTCAGCCAGCCATCCGTCACGCTCCAGCAGGGCGAACTCGGCAAGCTCCGGCGGACGGGCACGGCCGGCCTCGGGCTCGGGTAGCTCTTGCGTTGACCCCGGCGGTGGCGAGGCGTCCGATGCTTCCTCTATCCCCGCAAGCGAGCGTAAAAACCATCCGTAGGCGTCCTGGAGATGCTTGCGCACGGCTGGCAGGAAGGCGTCGGTGAGCTGCTCCTTGGGGAAACGGGCCTCGTCCCGCTCCCGGTCCCAGCATTCCAGCAGGATGCGGGCCCGGTACAGGGAACGGTTGGCGGCGCCGCGGCTGCGCGACACCGCTCAGGACGCGCCGCTGGAGCGGGCGCCGGTCGCTGCTGTCTTGCGTACCGCCTTTTTCCTGGCGGGTGCTTTCTTGCGGGCCTTGGGCGCCGGCTTTTCTTCCTGCCACTTACCGCCGTTGTAGTACGCCTTCCAGCCCGTCGCCTTACCGTCGACCTCGCTCATCACGTACTGCTCTTTGGTCTTGCGACTGAAGCGAATCTGCGCCGGGTTTCCGTCCGGATCGGCCTGGGGGGCGTTGAACAGGAACGCGTACTTCGGGTCGATCTCATCGCGGTGCGGAAGCAGTTCCCGAACCAGCGGTGCCCTGGTTTCCCGATGCTTCGGGAACTGGCTCGCCGCGAGAAACAGCCCGGCCGCGCCGTCGCGCAGCACGTAGTGATCCTCTACCTTCTCGCAGGCCAATTCCGGCATCGGCACCGGGTCCATCTTGGGCGGCGCCGGCTCTCCATTGCGCAGCAGTTTCCGGGTGTTCTTGCATTCCGGGTTGGTGCATCCGAAATACTTACCAAAGCGCCCGGTCTTGAGCTGCATCTCGCTGCCGCACTTGTCGCATTCAAGCGTGGGGCCATCGTAGCCCTTGATCTTGAAGCGACCCGTTTCGACTTCAAAGCCGTCGCAGTCGGGGTTGTTTCCGCAGACGTGGAGCTTGCGCTCTTCGTCGATCAGGTACGAGTCCATGGCGGCATTGCACTTCTTGCAGCGGCGTTTGCTGCGCAGCAGCCTGGACTCGGCCTCGTCGTCGGCGTCTTCCCGGATGGCCTCATCCCCGGGAGTGAGGTTCACCGTCTCTTTACAGCGCTCGGCCGCCGGCAGGGAATAGCCCGAGCAACCCAGGAACACGCCCGTGCTGGCGGTGCGAATCTGCATGGGAAGGCTGCAGGTTTTGCAGGCGATATCGGTCATGGTCGGCGCGTTGCCCTGCATGCCGTCCGGCTCGGGCAGACCCGCGCGGTCCAGGCGCTGCCGAAAATCTTTGTAAAAATCGTCGAGCAGTTTTCGCCAGTCGAGTTCACCCCCGGCCACTTCGTCGAGGTGCTCCTCCATCGCAGCCGTGAAACCGTAGTCCAGCAGGTCGCTGAAGCTATGCTGAAGGCGTTCCGTGACGATCTCGCCCATTTTCTCGGCGTAGAAGCGGCGGTTTTCCAGACGCACGTAGCCGCGGTCCTGGATCGTCGAAATGATGGATGCGTAGGTCGACGGCCGCCCGATCCCGCGCTCCTTGAGCTCCTTGACCAATCGCGCTTCGCCGTAGCGCGGCGGCGGCTTGGTGAAGTGCTGCGCCGGATGCAGAGCGATCAGCGACAGCTCGTCGCCCTCACTGAGGTCGGGAAGGACGCGGTCCTCGTCGTTGCGCGTGTTCGGTGGCTGGACGCGTGTGTAGCCATCGAACTTCACCACGCGGCCGCGTACGCCGAGCTCAAAATCTCCGGCGCTCGCGGTGATGGTGGTGGAAAGGTATTCCGCCGCGGGCATTTGACAGGCAACGAACTGGCGCCAGATCAATTCATAGAGTCGCTCCGCGTCGCGCTCCATGTTTTTGAGCTGGCTTTGCACCACCTTGACGTCCGACGGACGGATCGCTTCGTGCGCTTCCTGGGCGTTGTCGCCGGACCGATAAACCGCGGGTTGATCCGGAAGGTACCGCGGCGGGAAGTTTGTCTTGATGTAATCGCGGCAGGCGGCCACGGCCTCATCGCTGAGGTTCGTCGAATCCGTACGCATGTACGTGATGTAGCCCGCCTCGTAGAGCCGTTGCGCCATGGTCATGGTCTTCTTGACGCTAAAACCGAGGCGCGTACTCGCCGCCTGCTGCAGCGTCGCCGTAATGAACGGCGCCGGAGGTTTGGAGCGAGTGGGTTTGTCTTCGCGTGACTTGACCCGGTACTGGGCCTCGGCCAAAGCGTCTCGCGCCGCCATGGCGTCCGCTTCGTTATCCGGGCGGAACTTTTCCCCCGCCTGGCGACGAACGTCAAAGCGCGCCTGCTCGCCGCCCTGATTGGCAAGGTCCGCGTGAATCTCCCAGTACTCTTCCGGGATGAACGCGCGAATCTCGCGCTCGCGCTCAACGATTAGGCGGACGGCAACGGATTGAACCCGGCCGGCGGACAAGCCCCGGGCGACCTTGGCCCAGAGCAGCGGCGATACCATGTAGCCCACGACACGATCCAGAAAACGCCGCGCCTGCTGTGCGTCTACCCGCGCCTGGTCGATCCGGGAGGGATGGGAGAACGCCTCCTGAATCGCTTTCTTGGTGATTTCGTTAAAAACCACGCGCTGGTAGCGATCGTCCTCACCCCCAATGGCTTCCCGCAGGTGCCAGGCGATGGCCTCTCCCTCACGATCGAGGTCGGTCGCGAGGTAGACGGTATCGGCTTTTTCCGCAAGCTGCTTGAGCTCGGCAACGACTTTTTCCTTGCCCGGCAGGACCTCGTACTGCGCTGCCCAGCCCTGGTCAGGGTCGATGCCCATGCGCCGCACGAGCTGCTGTCGCGCCTGCTCCTCCTTGTACCGGGCCTTCTGCGCCGGAGACATCTTGCGCGTCTTTGCGGCCTTTGCCGCCCTTTCCTTCGGATCCGTGGCTTTCGCTGAACCCGCCGTTGGTAAATCGCGGATATGACCAACGCTGGACTTAACGACGTAGTCGTTGCCCAGGTATTTGTTGATCGTGCGGGCCTTGGCCGGCGACTCAACGATGACTAGCGATCTTCCCATAAAGGTGGGGCACCTATGTCAGGATTCGAAAACAGCGGACGGAGTGGCGTCCAGCGGGCGTCCCGCGAACAGCACTCAACGCGGCTCCAGTAACGGCAAGGGGCGCATATATATGGACGCCTCGAAGCGCTGTCAAGGCTGCCTAGGCCCGGGCCGGTGTCATTTCGTCTCTCCACTTAGTGAGTTCTCTCGCGAGATCTCGCACCAGATCTTCATCGCCATCCTCGCGCCAGTACAGTCCGCAGCTGGCCGGCCCGAGATCGATAGCGAGCACGCTTTCGGGAAGGATCTGCACGATGTCCGGCACCGCCTGGCGTGGCGGGCGGCTCAGCCAGGACGAGGCTTCCCGGTACCAGCTGCAGCGCTTGTCGGGCGCACGGCGACCGGGCCGGAGGCGACATCCGTAGTACACGACCTGCCGGTCCGCCGGTACCAACCGCTGAAGCTGCGCCGGCGGCAGCGGCAGGTCCCTGAGTTCCACAAACAAACCGTCGAGAGCCGCTCTTTCGCGCATCCGGGCCTGCTTCCTCTGCCGTTTACTCGGCGCGAAATGCCACAGCGGAGCGAGGGCAAGAAACACAACCACGATGACGATGAACCAGCCCAGCTTCAATCTCCTTCTCTTGATCTCGTCGAGGTTTTCGCCCCTGTCCGCTGTGCTATAAGTGAAGACAGCGAGGCATAGCGTTGCTTTGAATCAGCGCTCTGTTTCGCAGGTACGCCGGCTTACGATAGCGGACCGGTGACCAGAAGCAGACTGGGGAGCAGCGCAAAGATGGCAAACTATCGCAAGATCCTGATGGCGGTGGACCTGAGTGATGATTCCGGCGTGGTCGCCGAGCGCGCTCTGGCGATCGCCGCCAATAACGAAGCCGAGCTCCATGTCATTCACGTTATCGAACCTCTGAGTTTCGCTTACGGCGGCGACATCCCCATGGATTTCTCGGGCATACAGGACGAAATTCATCAGCAGGCGGTTGCCCAGCTCGCACGCTTCGCGGAGCAGCACGGTATCCCGGAAGATCGCCGGCACGTGGTGCTTGGCCAGCCAGAAGTGGAAATTCACGCCCTGGCCGACGAGGCGGCCGCCGATCTAATCGTTGTCGGGAGCCACGGTCGCTATGGGCTGGCGCTGCTCATGGGGTCTACAGCCAACGGCGTGCTCCACGGAGCCACCTGCGATGTGCTTGCGGTTCGCGTCGGCCGCTGAGGGCTAGATCGCGGCTAGATCACGGCTAGATCGCAGCTAGTGCCGATCACGGGGCACGAACCGCATATCGTTTAATCCCGCGGCGGGAAATACATGTTCGATGAGCATATCTATGCCATCAAACTTGATCCGCGCCTCGTTGTAGTGACCCGCGGTCACAACCACCACCATGCCCTGGGGCTCCAGAATGAATATTCGCTGGTGCCCGTTGCCTATGGCCGCAGGCACCCAGACATCGCCGACCTCGCCGGTAAACTTCATGATCCACCATTGGTAGCCGTAGCCTGGCGTCCAGGATGACGGCAAATGGGGCGTCAAGCTGCTGGCGACCCAGGCTTCCGGAAGCAGTTGCCTTCCCATCCATATACCTTTCTGAAGGTACAAAAGCCCCAGCTTTGCCATAGCGCGCGGCGTCAGCCGCAGTCCGGACGCATAGGCCAGCAGTCCGTTCGCATTGGCATGGAACTCGTAATCGCTGATGCCAAGCGGGAGGAACAGCTTCTGCGAAAAGAGCTCGTCCCCGCGTTGGCCGTAGGCCTCCTCCAGCAGGTACCCCAGCAAAGTGGGGAGTCCACCGTTGTATTCGAAGGCTTCTCCCGGCGGCGTTCGAAACGAACGCCCGAGCGTGAAGGCGACCGGGTCGGGGCTCGAAATCATGCGGATCTCGTCATTGCCGGGATTTGCGTAGTCCGGCGGTTCGAACCAGTCCAGGCCCGCACTCATGGTCAGAATGTGGTGCAGCGTCAGTCGAGCCTTGTTCGGTGCAAGATGATCCGCGTAGGCGGGAAAGAGCTCGAACGCGCTGGTGTCGACACCCGGGATCCTGCCTTCCGCGATGGCGATACCTACGACCGCGGACGTTACGCTCTTGGTGACGGAGCGAAGGTCATGCAGCGTGTTGCGATTGAACTGGATCTGGCCCAGGTCTTCCCCCCAAGCCTCGTCGGTCCCGCGAAAGTACTCTTCGAAAACCAGCTTTCCGTGGCGCACCACGAGTACGCTGTGGATGTTGATCTCGGGATCGCTGCGAATTCGCTCAGCGAGCGCTTCGAGCGGCGCCGCTCGGAGACCGGTTTCCGCCGGAGTCGCCGTCTTCCAGGCGAAGCCCCCCGGATCGGTGCTTGCCGACGCTGCTGCGGCAGCCACAAGACCCAGAACGGGCAACACCGAAACTGCGAAGAGAAGTCTCCAGTAATAACGAGGTCCGTAGGCACGAGTACAAGGGCGTACGCGAGGAGCGATGCCAGTAGCTATGTCAGAACCGATGCCAGAACCGCCAGGACCTGCACCAGGAGTTGCGTCAGGCGATGGTCGCATGAACTCTCACCTCTACTGTCCCCTCTACTGTGACCGGCGCGGCCATGATATATCGGGCTGCAGTAGACGGGCACTTTTCAGGGCCCTTGGTGGGATGGTTCCTGGAGGAAGTCGATGAGCTTTGCGGTGTCGAAGGGCCAGCGCAGCTCGCCGCCCCGATCGTCACGGAGTACGGGAATCAGCCATCCGTACTTCGCAAAAAGTTCATCGTCATCCGCAATGTCGACGTCAGACCAGTGCAGATCTTCAAACCGGGGAGCAATCTGTCTGAGCAGGCCAGCAGCCTCGTCGCAGAGGTGACAGCCCTGTGTGCCGTAGAGTATGAGGCCAGTTTTTGCTAACGAAGAAGACACATGCACGCACCAGCGTATTCACGCGGCGCAATATACACCGGTCGCACTGATGCCGACGGTCGGCATCGGGGTGCACGCCCGAGGCGTTGCACCCGGCCCAGTCTGCCCACGCTTTCAAAACACGATCTCAACCCGTGAGTGACCTGACGCCCGGGCCTGCGCGGCCCCGTCGCCACGAGCGCCGGCGGTTCCTCACCGTGTACGGTCGCAACGCCGTCCTTGAAGCTCTTCAGGATCCGCAGTTGGCGTGTCGAACCCTACATCTCGCGAGCAGTAATCGGCCGAATGCAGGCATCCGTCAATTGCGGCGTGCCGCCGCGGATCGCGGTACGGCCATTTGCGAACACAGCCGCGAGGAGCTGGCACGCATCTCCCGCAATGGCAAACAGGATCAGGGCGTTGCCCTGGACGTGTTCTGCCCACGGCTACGTGAACTCGACTCGTGCATCGACAACGAACTCGCCGCTCCGAAGCAGCGACTGCTCGCCTTTGACGGAGTCACCAATCCGCAAAACGTGGGCATGGCCCTCCGCTCGGCAACGGCCGCCGGCATCGACGGCATTCTCTACGCTGATCGCGGCAATCCGCGCCTGGGACCGCTGGTGATCAAGGCGAGCGCCGGCACCGTGTTTCGAGCGCCTCTGCTGCGCTGCGAGACCGTGCTGGGCGGCCTGGAATTGCTCCTCGACCGCGGTTTCGACCTCTATCGCCTGAGCGCCGAGGGCACGCGCTCACTCTTTGAGCTGGATGCTATGAATAAATCCGCGGTATTCGTTCTGGGGGGAGAAAGTGACGGGGTCAGCGACGCGGTGGCGCGCCTGCCGGGGGTTGACCTGTCCATCCCCATGGCCGCCGGCGTTGAGTCCCTGAACGTAGCCGTGAGCGCGGCGCTGCTCGCCTACAAGGTCACGCGCTGAGCGTCGCCGCTACTTGGACAGGTAGGCCATGGCCTCCTCAAGCCCTTTCAACGTGAGCGGATGCATGCGGCCTTCCATGAGCTTGTGCGTGATCGCGATCGACTGCGTGTACTCCCACTCAGCTTCAGGAACCGGATTGATCCACACGGCCTTCTCGTAGGTCGAAAGCACCCGCTTGATCCAGACTTCCCCGGCCTCTTCGTTCCAATGCTCTACCGAGCCTCCAGGCTGGAGAATCTCATAGGGTGACATGGAGGCGTCGCCAACGATGATCACTTTGTAGTCGTGCGCGTACTTGTGGAGGATGTCCAGGACACTGGTGCGCTCGGCATGACGCCGCACGTTGTTTTTCCACACGCTTTCGTAGAAGAAATTGTGGAAGTAGAAGTTCTCCATGTGCTTGAACTCGGTGCGCGACGCCGAAAAGAGCTCCTCGCATACCCGCACGTGCGGGTCCATGGATCCGCCCACGTCAAAAAACAGCAGGACCTTCACCGCGTTGTGTCGCTCGGGCACCATGCGGATATCCAGGAGCCCGGCATTGCGTGCAGTGGAGCGGATGGTGTCGTCGAGATCGAGTTCGTCGGCCGCGCCGGTGCGAGCGAACTTACGCAGGCGGCGCAGCGCCATCTTGATGTTTCGGGTGCCAAGCTCGACGCCGTCGTCGAGATTGCGGAAATCGCGGCGATCCCAGACCTTGACCGCTTTCTGATTGCCGCCGTTCGGCCCGACCCGGACGCCCTCGGGGTGATAGCCCTCCTGACCAAAGGGGGACGTGCCGCCGGTACCGATCCACTTGCTGCCGCCCTCGTGGCGCTTTTCCTGCTCCTCCAGGCGCTTCTTGAATTCCTCGATCAGCTTCTCAAGCCCGCCGAGGGTCTCGATCTTCGCCTTGTCCTCGTCGGACAGATTCTTCATGAACTCACTGCGCAGCCAGTCTTCCGGGATCAGCGCCTCGATGATGTCGTCGAGCTCCTCCAGCTCATCGAAGTGCGCTCCGAAGGCTTTGTCGAAGCGGTCGAAGTACTTCTCATCTTTGACAAGGCAGGTGCGGCTAAAGAAATAAAATTCGTCCGGGCTGCCAAAGGCGACGTGGGCTCCGAGACCTTCGTACAGGTCCAGGAGTTCGCGCGTGGTGACGGGTATCCCCATATCCCGCAGCGAGTGGAAAAAGTTGATCAGCACGCCGGTGCCCTCGCCTCAGCGCGTTTCGCGCCGGTGCATGAACGCGAGGCGCTCGAGCAGGTGGACATCCTGCTCGTTCTTCATGAGGGCGCCGTAGAGCGGCGGTATGGCCTTCGACTGATCCCGCTCGCGGAGAATTTCGTCGGGAATATCGTCCGCCATGAGTAGCTTTAGCCAGTCGATCAGCTCCGACGTGGACGGCTTCTTCTTGAGCCCGGGCACGGAGCGAAGGTCGAAGAACACTTCCAGAGCTTCCTGTACGAGGGTCTTGGAAATCTCCGGGTAGTGCACATCAACGATCTGCCGCATGGTGTCGCGATCCGGAAAATTGATGAAGTGGAAAAAGCAGCGTCGCAGAAAGGCGTCCGGCAGTTCTTTTTCATTGTTCGACGTGATGATGATGACCGGACGCTGGCGGGCCTTGACCGTTTCGCCCGTCTCGTAGACGAAGAACTCCATGCGGTCCAGTTCAACGAGGAGATCGTTGGGAAATTCGATATCCGCCTTGTCCACCTCGTCGATGAGCAGCACCACCTGCTCATCCGCGGTGAAGGCCTCCCAGAGCTTGCCCTCTTTGATGTAGTTGCGCACGTCGTGCACCTTGTCGTCGCCGAGCTGCGAATCGCGCAGCCGGGAAACGGCGTCGTACTCGTAGAGGCCCTGCTGCGCCTTGGTCGTGGATTTGATGTGCCATTGGATCAACGGCATGCCAAGCCCGGCGGCCACTTCCTCGGCGAGCATGGTCTTTCCGGTCCCGGGCTCTCCCTTGATAAGCAGGGGTCGTTGCAGGGAAACCGCGGCGTTCACCGCCATGCGCAGATCGTCGGTCGCGACATAGCGCTCGGTGCCTTCAAACTTCATTCTTTTCTCCGTTAATACCGGGCTTGGCCTGGGGGACATGGATCGCGCGAGCGTGTGTGTGTCGTGCGGCGGGCCGCCGAAGGTTACCGAAGGGTAGGCAACGGGAGCAAGCACGGCGCCCGTGGCGCCCGTCAGGTCGACAGATCCAATCCTGGATCCGGCGCATCGGCGCGGCGACGCGTCAGCGCAGCGACCCCATACAACACTACACCGAGCACCAACCCCGCCGCCGTGAACAGAAGCAGGGGACGAAGTGCGTGTTCGGCGGCCTCAGGACCCTGGCTGAAGCCCTGGAACAGGGCGACTACCAGCGCGGGGCCGAGCGTTGCCGCGTCCGGTTTGATGTAGGCGGGGGTGAGCAGCAAAGCCGCGAGGGGCAAAGTGAACAGGCACCGCACGCCCCAGTGCGAGCGGCGTAAAAACCAGGCGTTGAACAGCACAAGCGCCAGCAGCGCCGCAACGCTATAGACGATCAGAGCACCGGTGTATCCTGTCTCTGTCAGCATTTCTCTTCCCTGTTCTCGTGAGCGTTGGGGTCGGGGTCGGGGCCGGAATCGCCGTCGACGTGTGCCGGCGGCATCTGAAGATAGTATCCCGGACTTTCGAGGGCATCGAGCACCTCCGCGGCGTTCGCCCGAGCCAGACGCCGCTCGGTTGTGAGACGAAAGACCAGCGCCGATTCGGGTTGGCCGAAGTGATCGAGCAGGGCTGGGGGAACCCTATCCAGTCCGTCTTCACGCTTCACGTAGAGGTAGAGTCCTTCGCGACGCGGGCTGCGGAAAACCTCACACAGCGTCACCCCGGACGTACTCGCTGATTCCGCGTTGCTCGCGGGTATCCCCGGATCGCTCATGGTTGTGGGTCCTTGCGCAGCTTTGACCGCAGCGGTTTCAGCAGTGTTTGCTCCCGCCAACCGAACCACCGCGCTGGCGCATCGACATCCGCTTCACTCGTTTCCCGGACCAGGCGTTCGAGCTCCGCGCCGGTCAACGCGGCTTCCGGCGCTATGTGCAGGCCCTCGGCGAGCGTCCGCAGATCCTCCCGCAGATCCTTGAGCCGCTGCCGCTGCTCGGGGTTCAGGGGCGCTGGGGCGGGCTCCGGCAACGCCTCCGAAGGGGCGTCCATGGCGTCATGAACAAGACCCAGCAATGCCTTGCCCTGGCGCTTCAGCACGACTGGCGGCAACGGCTCGATGGATTCCAGTGCCTCAAGACGCCGCGGCATTTCCCGAGCAAGCGCCAGGCAGGCCTTGTCGTCCAGAATCCAGCCCCGGGGCTTGTCGAGCCGGCGGGCGCGCTCCTCGCGCCAATCGACGACCCGGCGCAGTATTTCCATCTGTCGGGCATTCAGGCGGCCCGACCCTTTGATGCGTCGATACAGTCCCGCTTCCCGTTCGCCCAGCGCCGCTCGCGCTTCCCGGCCGTCCTCGAGCAGCCAGGTCATACGCTCCTGAGCTTCGGCGCGCTGTCTGAGCTGGCGCCATGCCGGGAGGAGTTCCAGCACATCGAGGGCGGCGTAGTGGCACTGTGACTCGCTGAGCGGACGCCGCAGCCAGTCTGAGCGGGTTTCACCCTTGTCGAGGACGACACCTCGCAGCTTCTCCACGAGGGCGCGATAGCCCAGTCCGAAGGGCTCTCCCAGCAGTGCGGCGGCGCGCTGGGTGTCGATGAGGGGTTCGGGCAGCAGGCCGAGCCAGTGCCGAAAGACTTCGAGATCCTCGCTGCAGGAATGCAAAACCTTGACCACCGAGGGCGCTACAAGCAGCGCCTTCAGCCCATCCAGATCGCTCACGGCCAGGGGATCGATGAGGAAGGCCTCATCATCGGCGCAAAGCTGCAGCAGGCCGATCTGCGGATTGTAGGTATTGCGCCGCATGAACTCCGTATCCACGGCGAGCTCGCTGCATGGCTCGAGACTGGCAACGACACTGCGGAGGTCTGCGTCGTTCTGGATGAGTGTCCAGCTCATGCGCGGGGCACGCTCTGTCGGCCGCTGAAGGCGTGGGCGAGCGTCGAACCGTCCACGTATTCCAGCTCGCCACCGAGCGGCACCCCATGAGCGATGCGGGTTACGCTGGGTACGAGCCCATCGAGCAGGCGGGTGATGTAATACGCCGTGGCCTCCCCCTCGGCATTCGGATTGAGCGCCAGAATCACCTCCGCAACGCCTCCCGCCGACACGAGCTTTTCAAGGAGCGGCAGGCCGATATCGTCCGGACCGATGCCATCGATCGGGGAAAGGCGACCCATGAGAACGAAGTAGCGGCCGCGATAGCCCCCGGCCTGCTCGATCGCCAGGATATCGCCGGGCGTTTCGACAACGCAGAGCAGCGACGCATCGCGCCGCTCATCCGCGCAGATCGCGCACAGAGGATCCTCGGCGAGATTGCGACAGCGTTCGCAGCGCCCGACGCGGGCCACCGCGGTGGCCAGCGCCTCAGCCAGGTGGTCCGCGCCCTCACGATCCCGCTCCATAAGGTGGAGTGCCATACGCTGGGCCGACTTGGGCCCAACGCCGGGGAGACAGCGCAAAGCCTCCACCAGCGCGTCGAGAGCGGGACTGAAACGACCCATCAAAAAGGCAGCTTGAAACCCGGGGGAAGGCCGAGACCGCCCGTGGCCTTCTGCATGGCTTCCTGGTTGGCCGACTCCACACGCCGAACGGCATCGTTCACGGCGGCGGCGAGGAGATCTTCGAGAACGACTTTCTCTTCGCTGAGTACGCCGGGATCGATCTCCACGCGGCGCACATCGTGCCGGCCCGTCATCGTGACCCTTACAAGGCCCGCGCCGGCCTCTCCAACGACCTCCCGGGATGCAATTTCTTCCTGCACCTTCGCAAGCTCGGCCTGCATCTTCTGAGCCTGCTGCATGATGTCACCGATACCACCTTTCATTTCAGGGTACTCCCGGATTTCTCGTCACAGGGTTGTCGTCGACGGTAACCGAACCGTCCACGAGCTCCCCCTCGAATGATTCAAGAAGAGATCGCACTTTTGGATCTTCCTCGATGGATCGCTTCGCCTGCGCCAGGCGTTCGGCGGCCTTGCGTTCGCGGCGCGCCGCGGGGGTTTCCGCGCTGACTTCCCCCGGCTGGATGCTGAGCGTGATTTTCCGGTCGAAAAGTTCAGAAAGTGCCGCCGCTATCAGCTTTTCGTGCCGTTCGTTGAAGAGGTTGGCCCGGCTCTCATCGAGGCACAGCTTCCAGCACTGAGAATTGCGCTCCTCGAGCAGGCAGTGCGACGCGATATTGTGCGTACTGCCGGTAAGCTGCAAGCGGTCGACGATGACATGCCAGGGCAGCTCCGGCGACGCTTCTTTCTGGTGTCTGCCGCGAGGCTCCGGCGGCGCAGCATCCGGGATGACCTTGGCCACCGGCGCGAGACTCGGGCCCGGTGCGGTGCCTGCCGTCGCCTCGGGGCCGGCATCAATGCCCCGCATCCCCGCGGCCCCGTCGCCCGAGCGGGGCGCGACCGCAGCCTTCACGGCTTCGGCACCCGCCGCGCCATTCCGTACCCCGTTTGCCGCCGACGGCGGCTCAGGCTTTTTTGCCCCGACACCGCCCTCCCCGGCGGCGCCAACGGTCGCAACGGGTTCAACGTCGGCTGGACCCAGCTCGGGATCGAGAACCGCGACGGGACGGAAGGCAAGCAGCCGCAGGGTCAGCATTTCAAAGGCCTGGCGCGGATCGCTGGCCTCTATAAAACGCGCCCGCGCTGCCTGGGCGAGTTCGTAGAAGAGCTGCACATCCTCGGCGGTGAGAGCGGCCGCCAGAGCCGTCACGCGCTCGGCGTCACCCTGCTCGGGATCGACGGCTTCCGGTACGGTCTGGGCAATCGCCGTTCGGTGCAGCACGCTGCACAGCTCGTCGGTGGCCAGTCCGAAGTCGACGCCCTGCTCGGCCATGGCCGCACAGCAGGCGAGCGCATCGGGGGCGCTGTCCGCCGCGACCGCCTCGAGAAGCTGGAACACGTGAGTGCGATCCACCGTCCCGAGCATGTTCGAGACGTCGGCATCGCGAAGCTCGCCGTCGCCAAAGGCGATCGCCTGATCGGTGAGCGAAAGAGCATCGCGCATGCTCCCGGCCGCCGCACGGCCAAGCTGCCAGAGCGCGGCCTCGTCAAACGGGACCGATTCCTCGTTGAGCACATGCGCAAGATACTCGGCAATGCGCTCCGCGGAGAGGTTCTTGAGATTGAATTGCAGGCATCGCGACAGCACGGTCGCCGGGAGCTTCTGGGGATCGGTGGTGGCCAGGAGAAACTTCACGTGCTCCGGGGGCTCTTCGAGGGTTTTCAGCAGGGCGTTGAACGAGTGCCCGGAAAGCATGTGGACCTCGTCGATGAGGTATACCTTGAAGCGAGACCGCGTCGGTGCGTACTGCACGTTGTCCAGGAGCTCGCGTGTGTCCTCGACTTTGGTCCGCGAGGCGGCATCTACTTCGATCAGATCGACGCTGCGGCCTTCGCTGATCTCGACGCAGCTTCCGCACACGCCACAGGGCTGAGCGCTGACACCCCGTTCACAGTTCAGGCAGCGAGCGAGAATGCGTGCGATGGTGGTCTTCCCCACACCGCGGGTACCCGTAAAGAGATAGGCATGATGCAGACGCTCGCTGTCCAGGGCGTGGCGCAGCGCCTTGAGCACGTGCTCCTGACCCGCGAGGGTATCGAATGAGGCTGGCCGCCATTTGCGGGCCAGCACCTGGTAAGACATAGATCTCCCGGTTCGGACTCCCGGTTCGGACTCCCGGTCCAATCGCCGGTCAAGCTTTCAGGGCGCCCTCTGGCGCGACCACAGGAGTTCGCAACGCGATCGGCTGTGGCGTATCGACGCACTGACGCACGCCTGCGCGCCGATCCGACCGGCCCAGACTGCTCCGATCGGCGTGGAAGCAGCCCGGACAGCCACACCCCGGCACATGCATCAGTAGCTACCGTTGCTCCCTTCCGGGCCTGGCGGGGTTTACTACCTGGCATTGCGAGGGGACCGCCCGGGCCACCCTGACACACCCCTTTCGGGGCCGCGCATTGTCGCTAAAAACCGGCGCCTCGGGCAACCGCCGTGCTGGCTGCACACTCGGTGGGGCCCGGCCGATTCGTGGCGTTTCCGGCGGCGCACGGTCGCGCCACGGGTGGTTACGTCCATACCCTGTCCAGATTTGCAGACGTCTCGTGCAAAAACGGGGCATCCAGTTCGACGTTTAGAGGGTAGATGTTACGAACGTTAACATCTATGTTAGAGATACTAACATTCCTTGCGGAGTGAACTCCTATGACACGTCTGATTGCGCCAGGTTTTCGCAAACTCGCCCCGACGGCCCTTGCTATCGCCGCGGCCGTAGCCATTACCGGATCCATTACCGGGACTCTCCACGCCCGCATCGATGACGTAAGCGAGCGACCCGGCCGGGGCGCCATGCCCGTCCGCACGGTCACCTACGAGCACGTCCCCGCCTATCTTCGGGAACAGCGCTTCCTGGGTCTGGTGAAGGCGGCCACGCGCAGCGACGTGGGGTTTGAATTGCCCGGGGTCATCGCCGAGGTAGCCGTGACCGAAGGTCAGACGGTCGCCGCCGGGGACGTTCTCGCGCGACTGGATACCCGCAGCCTGGAGACGCGGCGCAACGCTGCCGCCTCTACCGTCGAGCAGATGGCGGCGGAATTGGAACTCGCCCGCGCCCGGGTCCAGCGCCAGGCCCCGCTCGCCGAGAGCGGCGCCATCTCCGCGCAGAATTTCGACGACACACGTCTCGGCGAGAAAGCCCTGACGGCGCGGCTGGCATCGGCCCGGGCCACGCTTGCCAGCCTGGAAGTTGACCTGGACAAGTCCACGCTTCGCGCGCCCTACGACGCGCGCATCGGGCGTCAGAATATGGACCGCGGCTCCGTAACGGCTGCGGGCACGGCCGTTTTCACCCTCGTTGCCACCGGTCAACGCGAGGCGCAGATTGGCGTCGCCGTGGAACAGGCCGAGGCGCTGACTCCCGGGAAGGACTACACCCTGCACCTGCGCGGGGAAGCAGTGCCTGCCCGTCTCCGCGCGGTGCGTCCGGACGTCAACCCGGTGAGCCTGACCACAGCGGCAATCTTTGTGCTTCCCGACGGCGTGTCGGCTTTTGATGGCGAGCCCGTCTCCGTAAACCTGCCGCGCCGCGTGGATCAGGGAGGGGGCTGGTTGCCGCTGTCGGCGCTGCTTGAAGGCGACCGCGGCGTCTGGACCGTCCTCGCGCTCCGCGATCGCGATGGCGACGCGCTTGCGCTGCGCGAAGTCGTTGAAGTCCTGCATGTTTCTGGTGACCGGGCCTTTGTGCGCGGCACGCTGAATGCGGGCGACGACGTTATCGGAGATGGTGTTCACCGCGTCGCCCCCGGCACCCGCGTCATCAAGGCGGACGCGCAGCAAGTAGCGGGGACCTGAGTCATGTTGGCCGGCGCGCTTTATCGATATCACCGTTACCTGTGGCTCACCGTCCTGGTCATCGTCATGGTCGGCATAGCCAGCCTGCGCTCCCTCGGGCGTCAGGAAGATCCGACGATTACCAACCTCGTGGCCACGATCACAACCTATTTTCCTGGCGCTGAGCCCAAACGCGTAGAGGCGCTGGTCGCCAAGCCGTTGGAAGAGTCCCTGCGCGGCGTACCGGAAGTGGATGAAGTGCGCTCCGTGTCCTCGACCGGCGTTGCCTCGGTCGTCGTCGAGCTCTACGACACCCTGAGTGACGAAGCGATCGAGCGGGCCTGGTCCGAGGTCCGCGACGCCGTTGACGACGCCACCCGTGAGTTTCCGAGCGGAGTCCTGCCGCCGAACTTCGACAACGATCGCTCCACCGCCTACGTGCGGATCGTCGCGCTGACCTCGGCTCCGGGCTACGACGTCCCGCTGTCTTTGCTGTCGCGCGTGGGCGATGAGCTTGCCGAGCGAACACGCAATTTTCCCGGCACCAAACTCGTCGAGCTCTTTGGCGAAAGCGAGGAAGAGATCCGCGTCGACGTCGACGAGCAGGCCATGCTGGCGCGCGGTATCGGGATCAGTGAACTCACCCGCGCCCTGCGCGGCGCGGATCCGCGCCAGGCCTCCGGACGCGCATCGGGGCAGACCAACGATCTACTCATCGAGATCGCCGGCGAGTTTGATTCGGCGCAGCGCGTGGCCGATGTCATCGTGCGCACCGAGAGCAACGGCTCCGCGGTCACCGTGGCCGATATCGCCGAGGTCCACCGCTCCCAGGTTACCCCACCCCGGGCGGCAGCCTTCACCGAGGGCCGACCCGGCATCCTCATGGGAGTCGCCATGCGCGACGGTCTGCAGGTAGATCGCTGGAGCGCGGACTATGAGCGTTTCCTGGATGCTTACCGGGCGACCGCCCCCGCGGGCGTAGAGATCCAGACGAGCTACGATCAGGCCGGCTACACGCTAGAACGCCTTCAGGACGTTTCCAAGAACCTGATCATCGGCATGGCCCTCGTGCTCCTGGTGCTGCTGTTCACCCTCGGCCTGCGCGCGGCCGCCGTGGTGGCCGTGATCCTGCCCCTGTGTTCGCTCCTTTCACTGGTATGCATGTACCAGATCGGGCTTCCCATCCACCAGATGTCCGTAACGGGGCTTGTCGTAGCGCTCGGCCTCCTCGTGGACGGTTCCATCGTGATGACCGACGAAGTCCGCAAGCGTTTGCTCCGAGGTCACGCCCCGGCCGATGCGATCGCATCTTCCGTGAGTCGAATGCGCATTCCGCTCCTGTCGTCCACGGCGACAACGGTACTGGCCTTCGTACCCATGGTAATACTGCCGGGACCGGCGGGAGACTTTATGGGCTCCATCGCCAAGGCCGTTGTAATCATGCTCACGGCTTCTCTCGTCCTGGCGCTAGTCATTACTCCCGTGCTCGCTGCCCGCCTCCTCCCCGCCGGTCTCAACGACCAGCAGCGCTGGTGGCAAAGCGGTATCCCTGCTGGCGCCGCTGGGCGTCGGCTCGAAGCCGCCCTCAACTGGTCCGTGCGTCACCCTGCGGGTTCCGTGGCGCTCGCCCTGGCGCTGCCCCTTGCAGGTTTTCTCGCTTTCCCGACGCTGACCGCACAGTTCTTTCCGGGTACCGATCGCGACCAGATGTATCTTCAGGTTTCCCTGCCACCGGGCCGCTCCATCAACGACACCTATCGACTGGTGCGGGAGCTGGACGTTCGCCTGCGCCAGGAAAGCCTGATCCGTCGCATAGACTGGAGCATCGGCGAAAGTCCGCCGCCCTTTTACTACAACGTGATCCGCAGTCGCGAAGGCATCCCGAGCTACGCCCAGGCGATGGTGTTGACCCGGGACGAAAATCGCACCGACGACCTGATTCGTGGTCTGCAGCGCGATCTGGATGTTGAGTTCCCCGAGGCTCGAATCGTGGTCCTGGGCATCGATCAGGGCCCGCCCGTCGCCGCGCCGCTGGAGATCGAAGTGTTCGGCCCGGATCTCGAAACCCTGCGCCACCTTGGCGAAGAGTTCCGCTTGCGCATGGAACGCGTTACTGACATTACGCATTCGAGCACCACGCTGGTGGCGGGAGCGCCAAAGCTGGTTTTCGATCTCGATGAGCAGCGAGTGCGCCAGGCCGGACTCGAGCTGTCTTCCGTCGCGGATACGCTGGACGCTGCCCTGCGTGGGCGGGTCGCCGGTGAAATTCTAGAAGGCACGGAGCGTCTCCCGGTTCGCGCCAGACTGAGCGAGCAGGAATGGGCGTCACCGGAGCAGATCGCCAGCATTCGACTTCCACTGCCCGGAGCCACGCGCAATGGGGAAGAGCTGAGCAGCATTGCCTTGTCTACGCTTGGACGCTTCAACCTTGAACCGGCGAGCAGTCCGGTGTCGCGAAAAAATGGGGAACGCTTGAATACGGTCCAGGGGTTTGTCACTCGGGGCGTGCTCGCCGAGGAAGCCCTGAAAGAACTGCGCGCACTGCTGGATGCCGATCCGGTGGTTGTGCCTGAGGGCTACCGCTATCAGTTCGGGGGCACTTCAGACGCGCGGGCCAGCGTGGTCCAGAACATCATCGCCCCCATGGGTCTCATCATCGCCGCGCTGCTCGCCACGATCGTGCTGACTTTCAACTCCTGGCGTCTTTCCGCCGTGGCGTTTACGGTGTTCGTGCTCTCTATGGGCCTCAGCCTTCTGGCACTCGCCGTATTCCGCTATCCCTTCGGCGTTCAGGCGCTCATCGGCGTTATCGGATCGATCGGCGTATCGATCAACGCGGCCATCATCATCCTGACGGCCCTGCAAATTGATGAGGGAGCGCTACGGGGCGATGCAGATTCTGTGACCCGCGTGGTTATGGATTCGAGTCGCCACATCGTGTCGACCACCATCACGACCTTCGGCGGATTCCTGCCTCTGATATTGGAAGGCAGCCAGTTCTGGCCGCCCTTCGCCATGGCGATCGCCGGGGGCGTGCTCTTGTCGACGGTGGTGTCATTTTTCTATATTCCACCCATGTTCATGCTCGTTTATCGCAGACAACATCGTCGTGCCTCCGCCAGCGTTGCGCCGTTGCCATCCGTACCCCTCCCGCAGCCGCACAGCGACGCCGCGTGAGCGCAGCGGTAAAGACCTATCATCATGGTGACCTGCGCAATGCCATGATCGTCGCCGCCGCGGAGCTCATCGAGGAAAGCGGGTCGCTGGGATTCAGCATGGCGGACGCGGCGCGGCGGGCAGGAGTCAGCACCGCTGCGCCCTATCGCCACTTTCGCGACAAAGAAGCGCTCCTCGACGCTGTGGCCCAGCTGGGTTTTTTTGGGCTCAGTGAGTCCGCGAGACGGGTGCGTGATGCGGAAGCCGAAGGCAGCATCGAGGCCATCATTGCCATTGGCAAGAACTACATCAGCTATGTGACTACGAAGGCCGCCTTTTACGACCTCATGTGGGGCGATATCGGCGCCCGCGCGTTTGAAGCGGAGAGCTTTGATCGCAAGGCCGCGGGCTTCTATGTCCTGGTGGATACGGTGCGGGCCTATTTCAAGGCCCAGGCTCTGTCGCAGGTCAACGTGCTCGACCTCTCGATAAAGCTCTGGGCCATGGTGCACGGCTTCAGCGCCATCGCCATGAGCGGAAAACTGCCCCACTTCCATCCCGACGCTGACGTTCCCGCCATGATGGAGGCAGCCACGCGGAGCTTCATGCGCGGCGTGATCGCGGAGCAGCGCAACTCGCACTGAAGCGCGCCCCCGATCGATGACCCGGCGGCGACGTGCCGGCCTTTCCGCATGGCTTCCCAGGTTTATAAAACAGGAGGGCGTTCGCATGGCTCTAGCGGGAAAAACCGCGCTGATCACCGGCGCCATGACCGGTATTGGCTACGGCATCGCTGAGGGCTTTGCCGACGCTGGCCTCAACCTCGTGATGAACGGGATTCGTGAAGCCGCATTGGTCGAGCCACAGCGCGCCGCGATCGAAGCACGCGGCGTGCGCGCCATGTTCTACCAGGCCGACGTCAGCAATGCCGATGCCGTGGAGGCTATGCTCGCAGCGGCGGCCGAGGAGTTTGGTGGCGTGGACATTGTCGTCAACAACGCCGGCATTCAACACGTCGCGCCCCTGGAGGAGTTCCCGCACGAGAAGTGGGACGCGATCATCGCCGTCAACCTTTCCGCGGCGTTTAACGTCTGTCGCGCTGCGATACCGCTCATGAAGCAGCGTGGCTGGGGCCGCATCATCAACATCGCCTCCGCCCACGGTCTGGTCGCCTCGCCGTTCAAGAGCGCCTATGTGGCTTCCAAGCACGGCGTCATCGGACTTACGAAGACCCTCGGCATTGAATTGGGCGAAGACAACATCACCTGCAACGCCATTTGTCCGGGCTATGTGCTCACTCCCCTGGTGCAGCAGCAAATCGCCGCGACGGCGAAGGCCCGGGGGATCACGGAGGAAGAAGTCGTCAACGACGTGATGCTCGAAGCGCAGTGGACCAAAAAGTTTGTCACCGCCGAGCAGCTTGCTGCCACGGCCCTGTTCCTGGCCTCGGAAGCGGCCGAGAACATCACGGGCGCGGCCATTCCGGTGGATGGCGGCTGGACCGCCGCCTGAGCGACGACTCAAACTCTCGCGGCTCCGGCGAAAAAGTGAAGCCGGCTCGCCGTTGAGCGTTCCTTAACGCCGCGCGGCAGCCTAGGGCCCGCGCCCATAAGCAACGCGGGCCACGCGTACCCGGGCGTCGGCTTCGACATCCGTCCAGGACACGAACACGTCGTTCTCCACGCTTTCGATGGTCGGGAATCCGCTGCGCCGCGACGCGCTCGTCGGCGCCACTTCGGTTGCGTCCAGGAAAGTGCCATCGGCGGCGAACCGCGACAGCATGACGCGTGCGTCTTGCTCCGCGCCTCCGTCGCTTTCCATCCAACTGACCACGATCTCACCGCTGTTGAGAATCGAAACGTCAACACGGCCGTTGGTATTGACACCGGCAACGAGGACTGGTGCGGCAAAGGTCGCTCCGCTGTCGCGGGAGATAGCGAGCTGCACCCTCGGTGCTTCACGCTTTGCGCTGAACCAGGCAACGACCACCTGTCTGCCCTCGGCGGCTACCGCCGGACCGTTGACGGGACAGCCCTGAACGCGCCAGTTGTCATGGCCTACAGTCCTCGGCGGCGACCACTGTCCGTCGACGAGGCGAACAATGGCAATGTCGCGGATTTCTCGAGGCGAGCGATCGCGGTAGACGACGACCGGGCCCAGATCGGTCATCGCCGCCGCGGTCTGGCAGCAATCACAGACTCGGGCATCGAGCTCCCATTCATTCACGCGCTGGCCACCGTGATCGAACAGTGCCGCCCGCAGGCTCATGGGCCCCGGCTCCGGTTCGCTCCGGGTGTTCCGTCCATCGAGCCACGCGATCAGCGTGTGACCTCGCGTCGGCAGCATGGATACAAAACCGTGTTCGGCGCCAATCCCGTCGTTGTTGATGGGGACCATCGCGGTCCAGGCAGCGGCCGACGGATCGTAGAACCGCGCGCTGATGTCGTAGTCGTAGGTCCCACTTCCGCTGCGGCTCAGCCAGTGAGCGACCATGGCACCGTCAGACACCGAAAGCACGGGAAAGTCGGCCCAGTTTACAAACCAGTCTCTGCCCTGGCTGATGGTTGTGGGTTCGCTCCACCGCTCGCCGCGCAGGCGCGCGTACTGCAAGTGCGCGACGTCGCCCTCCTCGGCCACCCAGGAAAGGTACACGCTTCCGTCCCGGTCCCGCGTCAGCCTCGAGAGCTGGCTGCCTTGCGGTGCCGGCGAAGGCAGCGGAGTGAGCGAGACGGCGCCCTTGCCTGCCGCGTGCACAGGCTGATCACCGAACGCGAGGAGGACAAGTACGGCGAATGCGCCGCGTGAAAATCCCCCCCACAGCGCCGTCGAAATCCCGTTCATAACGTCTCCAGAGCTCCAAGTTGCCTCAGCCTCGCCACGATGGCGTCCCGCGTCTGCAGCCCGATAAGGCTGCCGACGGTCTCGTCGCCAGGAGCCAGTATGTAGGTAGTCGGCATCACATCCGGGGGACGCAGGCGCAGGGTGCTCAGCTCATCCCGGCTCAAGATTGGAAACTCGATACCGAGACGAGCGGCGATCTGCAGCGTCTCCGCGCGGGGACTGTCATCAAAGTTCACGCCGACAACCTCGATGGCATGGGCAGCCAACTCCTCGCTCAAGGCGTTAAGCATGGGGATTTCCTTGCGACAGGGAGCGCACCATTCGGACCAGAAGTTAACCAGTCGCCAGCGGGATGAAGCGTGCTCACCGCCTTCGGCCAGGGCGCGATCAGGTGTAGCAATGAACAGGAGGGCCAGCGCGCAGAGCAGGCCCTGCAATCCGGAGATGCGGATCGAAGTCATGGCGGTCTGGGAGAGCCGAGGAAACAGCACCGAGTGTGAAGCGCCGTCTTACAGGGGTCAATACAACGTGATTCACAACGTGCTTCGTAAGCCGACTGAACGCTCAGCACGGCCCGGGAAACGGGTCTGCCAAGGTTTCTCTCGACAGGCGGCGGAGGCTTTTTGTATCGTGGTAGGGCCCGCCTCTGTCGGCCAAATTAGTCCTCGCCACCCAACCTTGAAACAGTCTTACAGAGTTTCTGCATGCGCCTGAAATATATACGTTTTACTATCAAATCAGTACAGCCCGTGATCATGTGTCTGGCCGTTTGGGCGGGCGCCGCCGGTGTCCAGGCGCAGGAGATTCCTGACGCGGACACACTGCGGCAGGAGGTCATGGTGACGGTCGCTTCCATGGCCAAACGCTCCCAGGTGATGGTCGACACGGTGTTCTCTTTCGGTGAGCTGGGGTTCCAGGAATTCGAAACCGCGAAGTACATCACCGGCATCCTGGAGGAAGAAGGATTCGAGATCGAGATGGGCTGCGCGGGCATGCCCACCTGCTACGTGGCGAGCTGGGGGACGGGACGTCCCGTGATCGGCTTTATGGGCGACATCGACGGACTCCCGGAAACCTCCCAGAAACCCGGTGTGGCCTATCGCGATCCCCTCATCCCCGGCGGACCCGGGCACGGCGAGGGCCATAACTCCGCACCCGCGGTGGATGTTATCGCGGCGATTGCTACAAAACGCGTTATGGAGAAGTACGGACTTGAGGGCACGCTGAAAGTCATACCCGGCGTCGCCGAAGAACTCCTTGGATCGCGTACCTATATGGTTAACGCGAATCTCTTTGACGGCATGGACATCATGCTGTCGACGCACATCAGCTCTGGCATGGGCACAGCCTGGGGTATATCCGGTTCAGGCATGGTTTCAACGCAGTTCACCTTCCACGGAGAATCCGCCCACGGAGCGGCCGATCCCTGGCGCGGCCGCTCCGCCCTGGACGCGGTTGAGCTGATGAACAGCGGCTGGAACTTCCGCCGCGAACACCTGCGCCTGCAACAGCGTTCCCACTACATCATTTCCAACGGCGGCAGTCAGCCCAACGTTGTGCCCTCCGAGGCCAGCGTCTGGTATTACTTCCGGGAGCTGGACTACGAACGCATCAAGGATCTGCACGGCAAAGGCCAGCGCATCGCCCAGGGCGCGGCGATGATGACCGACACGGAAGTTGAAGAACGCATCTACGGCGCCGCCTGGCCATCATTCATGAACAAAGTGCTCGCCGAAGTGATGCACGAGAACGTTCTCAAGGTTCGCCTGCCGGAATGGTCCGAGGAAGACCAGACGCTCGCTCGCGCCGTCCAGGACATGCTGGGCACGCGGGGCACCCGGGGCCGCTTCGGCAACGAGATCGACGGTCTCACGACCGAGCTGTTCTCAGAGGAGCTTCAGGAGCGTAAACAGGGCACGGGCGGCGGCTCGGACGATATCGCCGAAGTGTCCTGGAACATCCCCACCGTGCGTCTCTACTACCCCGGTAACATTCCGGGAGCGACCTTTCACCACTGGTCGTCGAGTATCGCGATGGCAACGCCGATTGCGCACAAGGGCGCGAACTACGGCGCACGGGTGATCGCGATGACCGCCATCGATCTGGTGGCCGCCCCGGAGAAGGTCGAAGAAGCCTGGACCTTCCACCGCGAGGTTGTGACCAAGGACACCCAGTGGCAGTCCCTGATTCCGGTGGATGCGCCCCCGCCCATCCATCTCAACGCCGATAAGATGGAGCGCTATCGGCCGCTGCTGGAGCCCTTGTATTACGACGCGGAACGCTACGACACATACATGGAGCAGCTCGGAATCAGCTATCCCACGCTGGAGTCCCCGGAGTCCGCCGACGACTAGGAACACCCGGGTCCACAGCCACCCGAAGCTGAGCGTTGCGGGACGCTAGAGGAGCGCGCGATGGACGCGGCGGTTGATCCGCCGCCAGAGACGATGGCGCTCCTGAGTGATCTCTTCGCCCAGGCACGCTACATCGAACTGCTGGCGATAACGGAACGATTGCTGAGTCATTTCAACCGCTCGAGCAATCTCTACTTCATCCAGGGCCGGGCGCGGGCCGCATTGAATCGTCACCACGAGGCGCTGCCCTGCTATCAAAAGGCCGTAAGCCTGGCGCCGGAGCACGCCGAGGCCTGGTGCGGCCTCGGCTCGGCGCAGCTCACGGTAAAACGCCCCGAAGCCGCCCGTGACGCGTTCCGGCAGACGCTGACGCTCGATCCACGCCATGGTGATGCGCTGAGCGGCCTCGGCATGGCGCTCTTTGAGCTTCAGGAGTTCGAGGACGCCGAGCGCTGCTTCGAAGCCGTTTGTCAGTCCCAGCCCGATAATGCGCGTGCCCAGACCAATCTCGCCCGATTGCTGCGTCGCCGTGGTGATCTTCAGGCCGCGGCCGCACGCTTTACCCGAGCCCTCGAACTCGAGCCTGGATCGGCGGAGGCGCACAACGACCTCGGCCTGATCCTGCTCGAAAACGGGGACACCGACCAGGCAGCCGGGCACTTCAACTCCGCCCTACGCCTGCAGCCGGACTACACGACGGCCAGGCACAATCTCGGTCTTGCGCGCTATCGAAGCGGCGACCTGAACACTGCGGCGGCGTGCTTTCGGGACGTTCTGGCCAGCATGCCGGATTCGCCGGTGACGCTGAACGAGCTGGGAAACGTCCTCGCGGACAGCGGAGACATACCCGCGGCTCGTGCGTGTTTCGATCGAGCCATCGCGCAGGAACCGGGCTTCGTAGACGCGCTTTGGAATCTTGCCGGCGTAGCCCCCGGCGTCGCCCACGCCTGCGAAATCCTGCAGCGCTATCTCGCAGTTGAACCGGACAACGAGGCCGCGGCCATGATGCTCGCGGGCCTGAAAAGCACGCGCAACGGCCGTGATGAACTCAGGCCATTCGCGGGCTCGGCCTGCGAACAGCACCCGTTTCTGCGCTCCTTTCGCTGGGTCCTCGAGCTCCCCTCGCCGCCCGAAGTGCGCTTTGACCGCTGGAGTTTTTTCGATCTGGCGATCTCCCACTGTGAACAAGGTCGCCCGTTCTACGAGTTTGGCGTCTGGCGAGGCAGGTCCTTCTCGTACCTGGTCGAATCCCTGGGACAGGGTTTCGGCTTCGACAGCTTTGAGGGTCTCCCGGAGGACTGGCACGAACAGAGCGCCGGCAGCTACAGCGCCAGGGGCGCCGTCCCCTCTATCCCCGGCGGTGAGTTTGTCGTGGGCCGCTTTGAAGACACGCTGCCCCGGTTCTTCGCCGTCGAACGGCCGATGGCATCGCTGGTCCACCTCGATGCCGACCTCTACGGGTCCACGCTCTGTGCCCTGACCCACGCGCGACCGGTGATCGATGCGCGCACGGTGCTTGTTTTCGATGAGCTTCTAATGAATGACGCCTGGGAGCAGGACGAATACCGCGCCCTCGAAGAGTTCTGCGGTGACCACGGCTGGACCTACGAAGTAATCGCCGTCTCCTTTTTCACCAAGCAGGTGGCCCTGAGGCTTAACTGTTGAGTCGACGTTCAGACGGCGGCTGTCCAGGCCTCGCCCGGGCCGCACCCGAGGACAGCGCTTAAGCCTCTCGAATGCAGCTATTCTGCGCCCGCAGGACTTGCACCCGCCCCGCGGCGTACGTCGATGACCCTTCCTGCGAGCGCCTCCGTGGCAAACGGTCCCACCCGGACCGTCTCGCCGCCATCCTCGCCGGGGTATCGCACCTCCACGAAAACTTCCAGTGCATCCGGCGGCGCCACGACATGGACCGGTACAACGCTTTGGGCGTTGTAACCACCGCCCGTGCTCGCCAGACGCAGTCCCCCGCGGCGGCCCTCATCGTCCACGACCTCAACCTCCGCGCCCGGGACGAACAGCCGGCCCTCAGCGCCGAGAGGCCGCACGGCAAAACCTCGACCCAGCGCCGGGTTTACCAGTTCGTTGCGGAACACGGGATGGCCACCGACATCACCGTAGCCGTCGGTCAGGGACAGATCGACGTCACCGTCGCCGTCGTAGTCGAGCCACTCCACGCCATGATCGGCGGCGTTCATCGGGTGACTCTCGGGCAGTATGTTTACAAAGCGGCCGTCGTCATTGCGCAGCAGCTGGTCCCGGGGTTGCTGCACGCCGTCTACCCGCTCGTAGGCGGCGAGAAACAGGTCCAGATCGCCATCGTTGTCATAGTCCCCCCAGGCCGCACCGACAACGCTGTGAGGCTCGGCCAGACCGCGGGCCTCCGCCTGCTCCTGGAAACCGCCACGGCCGTCGTTCACATACAGCAGATTCGTGCCGTAGGTGCCCACGTAGAGGTCCAGATCACCGTCGTTGTCGAAATCACCGGGGGCACAACCCACGCCGCCCTCGGGAAGCGTGCGCTGGGTCTGGTCGAGTCCCAGAGCCGGCGCGATGTCTTCAAACTCGCCCTTGTGGTTGCGCCAGAGCGCGTCGCTGTCTCCATTTTGGTTGGCGAGAAACAGGTCGAGGTCACCGTCGCGGTCGTAGTCGAACCAGCACGCGCCCACGGTGCGTCTTGGGTCTACCGTCCCCCGGCCATAGCCCTCCTGTTTGAAGCCACTGTTCTCGGCGCGATAGAGGCGGTTGAGGCCGGCCCGGTTCGCGGTGTACAGATCGAGGTCGCCATCGTTGTCGACGTCGATCCAGTTAGCCTGGCGAGAAAAGCGCCCCGGGGCCGTCACGCCGACCTCGGCCGCCATCTCCACGAAGCCCTCGCCGCCTTCGTTCCTGAAAAGATAGCTGCGCGTGGGGATGGGTGAGACGTTGGAACCGGCAAAGAGATCGGGATCCCCGTCCGCGTCGAAGTCCCCCCAGGCCAGGCCGCGAATCTCGTCACCCTCCACAGGAAGGCCGAGGGAGGCGCCTACGTTTATGAGGCGGCCTGCCTCATTCCGGTAGAGGCGAATCTCGCCGCTCTTCGTCGATACGGCCAGATCAGGATCACCATCACCGTCGAAATCCGCCCAGGCGTTGGACAGCGAACCGGGAAGCGCAAACGCCTCCGGGGGCTCCACGGCCGTGAACGCCAGGGGCTTCGCCATGTCATCACCGGATGTTTCCTGCGCCGCTGAGAGGAGCGATCTGATGATGAGAAACGTCGCGGCTGCGGAGCGCAGCAGCCCGCGGTAGCGAAGGGTTCTCCCCCGCTCCACCGGTAATATTTTTTTCGTGCGACCACGGGCCTCCGACGGCGCGAGGCATGAATGGCGGCCGGTTCCGTAGGGGTGGGCTTGCTCTGCTGAACTACGCGGCATAGGTCGGGACTCCTGGCGAGCACGGGATTGGCTTGAGGTGTTTGGCGACTGTGGCAACATCAACTGTGCGATCGCCATTGTGAACCGTCACGAAAGGGATCGTCAGCCTTATTCGTTGTGAAAAGGAGGACCGAAGCCCATGACGGATGCGCGCATCGCGAAGCCTGGAGCTACAACAAACAGCGGGGTGACTCGTAGACGGCTGCTCGGCGGCATCGCCGCAGCGGGCGGCATCGCGGCGCTTGCACCCTTCGGTGGGGTAAGGACCGCTGCCACCCCCGCCGCTGAGGCGATCGTTTTTACCCATACAACGGTGGTAACCAATGATCCGGAACGCCGTACGCTTCGCGACGTGGCCCTGGCCGTGCACCGGGACGTGATCGCCGCCATCGGTGCAACCAACGAGATTCTTCAGCAGTTTCCCGGAGCCACGATCTATGACGGTCGACGCAAGGCGCTGCTGCCCGGTCTGATCAATTGCCACGCGCATCTCGCCGCCACCGTCGCGAAAGGCTTCAACGAAGACTTCGGCTTTCCCAACAGTCTCGCGCTTGACGAGTCTCCGCGCAGCCTTCTCTCGCGAGAAGAGCGCACGATCATGGCTACGCTTGCGGCAGTCGAAGGCCTCCGCGCCGGGACCACGACGATGGTTCAAAACACCGGCGGTATCGCCGCCGATGCGGCTGAGCTTGCGAAAACGGGCCAACGCTGGGTATTTGCCGAGTCCGTCCGCGACACCACGACGGTGGACGGGCCCATGTCTCCCGGGCGTTTGAACGCCAGTGTCCCGCCGCAGTTCTCGGAGCAGCTCCGAGAGGAAAGCATGCAGAGAATCAGCGATCTCTACGAGCGCTGGCACGGACGCCATGACGGACGCGTGAGCGTGTTTCCGGCCGCGGCGCTCGTGGAGCTCTGCTCCCCGGCGCTCCTGCGCGATGTCCGCGAATTCGCCGACAAACGAGATCTTGGCTACACGATTCACATGACCCAATCGAAGGCGGAAGTGGACTACATGCTTCGCTATCACGGCCTGCGCCCCGCCCTCTTCCTTGACCGTCACGGTTTTCTGGGTCCCCGGCTCTTCGCCGCTCACGCGCGCTACTGCGACGCGCAGGAAATTCAGGCACTGGGCAAGCGCTCTGCGATCATCACTCATCAGGCGGCGATGGCCGCCAATCGCGGTGTGAACCCTCCGATTGTTGCCCTGCGCCGCGCGGGCTGCCGGATTGCCCTCGGCACGGATAACAATCACACCGACATGCTCCATGTCATGAAGACGGCGATCGGGCTGGAGCGCATCCAGCGCGCCGACCCCTTCCCGGGTACGCTCCCGCAACCCGAAGACATGCTCGCCGACGCCTGCACGGGTGGCGCCGCCGCCGTAAATCAGGAAAACACTCTCGGATCCCTGGAGGTGGGCCGCAAGGCGGATCTGCTGGTGCTCGATACCTTCAAGCCCCACCTCAGCCCATCGGGCCGCATCCTTTCCGCCTGGATACACAACGGTCAACCGTCGGACATCGAGTCCGTGTTGGTGGACGGGCAATTCCTGATGCGGGATCGCAAGGTGCTCAGCATCGATGAAAATGCTCTGATGGAAGAGGCGTACCGCATCGGTGAGCGCGTGTGGCAGCGTATCCTTCGCAACGGTCCCCTGCCCCTTCCCCGGCTCTCCACCCGCATGCATGTGCGTGACGCGCGCTTCGCTTGAACTTCGCCTGAATTTCGCATTTCAGCCGACAGCCGAGGCTTGGGGAAGCCGTGCTTCGCATGAAGTCCGGATCAGATCGGATCCCCCGGCGGCATCGCCAGCGGCATGCCTGGCGCCCCGTCGGAGTTCTGCTGCCAGCGTCGGATGTCGGCAACGACGCTATATTCGTGGGGATTCAGCCTGCTCTGGCCTTCAAGACGCGCCCCGAGTTTGTCCAGGCGATCCGCAAGGACCGCCCGCACGGACGCGCTGTTTTTGAGATCGCTCGCCTGTAGCATCATCTCGTCGGCCGTTACGCGTTGAACGACATGCAGCACCTTGCTCTGATATTCGTCCTCGGGTGCGGCCGCTGTCCAGGTTTGTGCAAGAAGCGCATCCAGGACTTCCGCTAGATCCGGGTAGTCTCCAAGACTTCCGTAGGCCTCGAGCCGCGCCATGCGCGCCGGGTGCAGCAAGGTCTGCAGCGTGAGACTTGCCGATGCCTCGACGGCGCCCAAAGCGTCAAAGAGGAGGCCGGTACGTCCGGGAAACTGCTCACCCTGATTGAACCGCTGGGCCGGCGGGGGAAGGAGCGCAAGCACGCTTTCCGGCAGGGTCAGGAAATCCACGTCCAGGGTCGAGAGCACGGTGGCCAGGGCGTCGCGCTGCTCCTCGGCGTCGACGATCTTAAAGGGTTTTTGACCGTCACCGCGGAGCGCGTTGCGATAGTCCGCACCGCCAATGCTTTGCGCCGCTGCATTCATCTGAAAACGATGATGCATGTACAGAGGCAGCAACACGTATTCAAGCGTGGAGATTGGTTCCCCGTCGCGGATCAACTCAGGCCCGAAGTTGGCGAGGCCGATACGCCGGACCTCGATCTCATGCTTGAGGTGATCGACAAGGTTTTCGCCGTTGTCCCAGACGCTGGCATGGGGATGACCCGCGCCACGGAAGTTGTTGTTGTTGTGGGCCATGAAGATCAAGCCGCGATCCAGGCTCTCCTGCACGATCTTCCCAAGCTCTTCCGCCTCGTTGGCTCCTTGCGGGAATTGCGTGTAGGAGTAGCGGATTGCCAGCTTGTCGTATTCACCGATGCGCTGCACATAGGCGTTGGAGAGATCCAGCGCGCCGTCCTCACCGATCTCCACCAGCGGCGCGGGATAGTCCATCACGCTCTCGCGTCCATAGGTGCTCGCCAGGTAATTGTGGGGGTAGCCGAGTGTGTGTCCCACCTCATGGGCGGAAAGCTGCCGCACCCGGTCCAGCGCCATTTCCACCGAGGCGGAGTTATCCCCCGCGACGGCCTCAAGGTAGTCGAAGCCCGGGATGAGACTCTGGCCATGCAGGTAGTCCTGGCGCAGGCGCAAGCTGCCGAGGTTTACATTGCCCTTGATGATCTCTCCGGTCCGGGGATCGCGCACCGAACCACCGTAGGAGTAGCCGCGCGTCCGGCGGTGCGTCCAGTGAATCATGTTGTAGCGCACATCCTGAGCATCGGCGCCCGGGGGTAGCTCCCGGACCTGGAAGGCGTTGATGAAACCGGCTGCCTCGAAGGCGTCGTTCCACCACAGCGCACCCTCGATAAGCGCTGTCTTGATCGGCTCGGGAACGCCGGGGTCCACGTAGTAGACGATCGGCTCAATGGCTTCGGAGCGCCCCGCCTCGGGATTCTTTTTCTCCAGGCGATGCCGCGCCACGAGGCGGACAACGAGATCCTCATCGATAGGGGTTCCGTAATCCTGGATCGTCGGACCATTGGTGCCGATGCGTGGATCGGCAATCCGGGGGCGGTAGTTGTCGTCCGGGAGTTTGACGATGGAGTGGTGCTGACGCAGCGTAATCGAAGAGCCCGTGGCGGCGACGCGGCGCACCAGGTCCCCGGGCTTGTCGCTCGTGTACGTCAGCATCGCCTCGACTTCCACGTTCTCCGGGAACGCCGCCGTGTTCTCCAGATAGATCGCACTGCGGGAGATATCGAGCTTGAAGCTCCCCTGCTTGCGCCGCTCGATCTGGCCCACCACGTTGCGCGCATCGCGCAGGAAAAAGCTTGTGGCATCAACCAGTACGCGATCGCCGGTTTCCGCGACGATGTCAAAGCCCCAGTGGACCGACGGTGCGAAGGCGTCATTGACTGCACGACGTTCCACGGAGTTATCGCTGGTGGCCCGGTACCGATAGTTCGGTTCCACAAGCAGAATCCGAGGCCCGATTCGTGTCGCCTTGAAGACGTAGGTACCGCGCAGCTGTCCGCGATCGATGCCCACGGGATTGGAGCCAAGCCCGGACCCCATGGACACCTGGTAGAGAAACTCCGTGTCGAGCTTGTCGATTTCCCAGTACAGGACCCCCCGGGAGGCATCCCAGTACAGATCGAAGTATCCCTCCATGAGCGTTGCACCGGAGACCTTGTCACTGATCGGTGGCAGGCCTTGCGCACCTGCTGCTGTGGCGAGCAGGAAAAGGGCGCACGCGATCGAGGCGTGTATAAATTTATGCAGCGCGCCGTGGGTCGCGCGGGCAGGGACGAATCGGAACATCACAGAAAAGAAACCTCAGAAGAAAAAAAGCCCGCCACGGTTTCCCGCAGCGGGTTTGAAGTAGTCACCGCCCCTAATCAGAAGACGATGCGCGCACCCAAACGGAAGGTCCTACCGAGAACGTCGTAGAAGCGACGGCTGGTGGGAAGATAGCCTGCCCGGTTCTCCGATCCCTGTGAGCGAGGGAACGGCACCATCTCGGGATCTTCGTCGAAGACGTTGCGAACCTGCGCAAAGAGCTCCGTGGAAGAGTTGCCGAAGGCAAAGGTCTTGGCGAAATACAGATCGAGGTAGGCCGCGCCGGCGACCGAGTTATCGTTGATCGTGAAGTTCGGAGCGATGGACTCGGGGCAGCTGCCGATTTCACATTCGATGTACTCGTTTCGAACAACACCATCGGACAGGCCCCGGACCGTCGCGTTGGCCGTGAAGTCGTTCAGCGCGTACATGGCCGTGATTCGGTACGACCAGTCCGGCACGCCGGAGCCAAAGGCTGAGTGAACGCCGGCGAGATCGAACTGGTTGGTGCCGTCGTCGGTGACCAGCTCGATGTAGTGCGTGGCGAGGCCGCGGATGGTAACCGTACCGGGCAGGTCGCCCACCAGGCTGGCAACGTCGAAGCTATAGGTCGCCTCGATGTCGATGCCCTGCGTGGTGAGCTTGTTCAGGTTCTCCCGGAACAGGTTGATGAGGGTGATGTCCGAGCGGTCCGCACCCGTGGGATCGGCGAACTCGATGCGTCGGCAGAAATCTTCCAGGCCCTGCTCAAAACAGTTTTCTGCGACCGTTTCGGCTCCAAGCGCGGCAATCACGCCGTCGATCTCAATGTCGTAGTAATCGACTGAGAGCGACAGACCCGGCACAAACCGTGGTTGGAAGATCACACCAATATTGAAGCTATCGGCTTCCTCGGGCCCAACCTCCGTGCTGCCCGTCAGCTGCTGAAGGAACTCATCGGAACCACCCGGGGCATTCGGGTTGGGCACGTTGTTCGTTCGACCGGTACCGGGGTCGAAGAGCTCCGCGAGGTTTGGAGCGCGGATGTCGCGAGACTGCGTGTAGCGGAACGTCAAGTCTTCGATCGGTGAGTAGGTGAGGCCGACCTTCCAGGTGTTCACGCCGCCGGAGGTGCTGTAATCCGTGCGCCGGTAGGCGGCATTGAGATCAAAGCCATCGAACACGGGCACTCCCGCCTCGACGTAGAACTCCGTAACGTCGTACTCACCGATGGTCGCCAGATAGTTGCCGTATTTCCAGCAACCGCCGCCGGGCCCACCGAAGCAGCCGTCGATGTCGCCGTCGATCTGTTCCTTCCGCCATTCACCACCGACAGCAAGAGCGATGGGGCCGGCCCAGCCCTCCACGCTGTTGGTGCGGAAGTTGAACGCGAACACGTCCTGCTGCAATTCCTGCTGGCGATTGGGCGTTCCCAGCACGTAGTCGAGGCCTTCCTGCGTGGCGACGCCCACGCCCAACGGGTTGAAGGGCACACAGGGCAGGTCGGCGAATTTGGGACCGTCGACCGTAAATCCGGCCGACACGGATTCTGGGTCGCGACAAACGATCTCTCCCGTGTCCGGGTCGACGATGGAGTCGATGGCGGCGCGGAAGTTGGCCTGGTTGTAGGTGGGCTGCTGGCGCTCATCGGTTTCCGTTATGCCGGTCTGCCAGTAGGTATCCCAGTCGATGTCCAGACCGAAGGCGGAGAACGCGCCCTCCGCTCCCACAACGTAGCGGAATGTTTCCCGCTCGTTCACCGTACCCGAGGCCGGAACATCCGCGTGGGCATTCCGGACGCGCACCGAGTCGACGCCGTTGTCGATCATTTGCTGCCGGACGGATTCGGGGAGGAACGCGTTGTCGACAGCGATGTTGAACTGCTGCGTTGGCCGGATGTAGAAGCTGTAGCCGTCGTAGCGCGCGTAGGACGCCTGAGCGAAGGCCGTAATGTTGGGTGTGAGTTCGAAATCCGCGCGTCCGAAGAAGCTGTCGCGGTTGTCCTCGGCGGCCAGGGAGTTGGT
>JBCDIW010000025.1:0-71990 GCA_038748515.1 Pseudomonadota bacterium | reverse complement strand
TGGTTTCTCGCCGGATCTTGCACGTTGCAGCGAATTTTCCTCCTGCGGCAATAGCTACGGCTATTGCCTTAGTCTGAAAATCCCCTGCAACGCACAATCTCTCGCCGAGAATTCCAAATATCGGTGAGCTATGCCGGCTAGCCCCCGGCAGCGTTCGCTCACTCGTAGCGCAGGGCGTCTATGGGATCCAGATCAGCGGCTTTCGAGGCGGGAAGGATGCCGAAAACAACGCCGATCAGTCCGGAGAAGCCGATCGCGAGAACGACCGCCCACCAGGGCACCGCGGCGGGCGGGAAGTCGGGGATCAGCGCCGCGATAAGCGCGCCCAGACCATAGCCCAGTACAAGGCCGATCAGGCCGCCGAGGAGCGAGAGTGCCAGCGCCTCGATCAGGAACTGCGCCAGGATATTGCTGCGCCGGGCGCCCAGGGCCTTGCAGATACCGATCTCGCGGGTACGCTCCGTAACGGTCACCAGCATGATGTTCATGATGCCGATGCCTCCAACCAGCAAGCTGATGCCCACTATGCCGCCAATAATGATCGTCACGGTATTGATGATGTTGTCAAAGGACTGGGCCATTTGCTCGGAGGTTTCGATGCGAAAGTCATTGGGCTGATTCACCGACAGGTCGTGCGAACGCCGCAATACCCGGGCGATACGCTCGGTGAGTTCGGGCAGGCTGTCGGCATCTGCGGCGGTGAGTTGGATGAACAGGTCCGGTTTTTTTTGTGCGCCGTTCATGCTCCGCACCGTCTCGTAGGGCATCAGCACAAACTCGTCCTGACTGAAGCCGAGAATCTCGCCGCGACTCTCCATCAACCCGATAACTTTCACCCATTCGCCACCAACTTCGATGTAGGTGCCCACCGGGTTCTCCGGTAGACCCAGGTCTTTTGCCGTCTTTGCGCCCAATACGGCTACACGGCGACGTTTGCGATCGTCCTGAGCCGTGATGAAGCGCCCGTACTCGGCGAAGTTCTGCGCCACATCCTGATAACTGAAGGTGGTGCCCTGTATCTGGCTCAGTGCGGTGGTGTTGCCATAGCGGACGAGGTGGCCGCCGCCAAGAGCCAGAACCGGTGTCATGGAAACAATGCCGTCGACACGCTCTTGAATGGCCTGCAGGTCCCGTGGCGTGAGATAGGCCTGCCGGCCCTTCAGGCGCTCCTCCAGGGGTGTGTAGGACCGCACCGTGAAACTGTTGGTACCCAGCCCCTGAAACTCCGCCATGATCGACTGGCGCAAACCTTGAACCAGTGAGATCACGGCAATTACAGAGGCCACACCGATGATAATCCCGAGCATGGTGAGGATGCTGCGAAAGCCGTGCGCAATGATCGATTCCCAGGCCGAGCGGCAGCTTTCAATCAGCGCGAACATGCGACCTCGCGTCTGATGCAACGCGCCCGTCGCTAAGTTCGATTACCCGATGGCAGTGCGTAGCGATGTCGGCTTCGTGAGTGACGACGATCAGGGTCTGCCCCTCATCGTGCAGTTCATCAAACAGGGCCATGATGTTGCGCGTACTTTCCGAATCCAGGTTGCCGGTGGGCTCGTCGGCGAGGAGCAGGGAAGGGGAGGTCACGAGCGCCCGGGCGATGGCGACCCGTTGGCGCTGTCCTCCGGAGAGCTGGTTGGGCATGTGTTCGACGCGGTCGCCGAGGCCCACCCGTTCCAGGGCCGAGATCGCGAGCGCTCTCCTTCTTGCGATCGGCATCCCGCGATAGATCAGGGGCTGCATGACGTTGCGCAGCGCCGATGCCCGGGCCAGGAGGTTGAAGCTTTGGAAGATAAAACCAATCTCTTCGTTGCGAATCCGCGCCAGCTCGTCTTCACCCAGCTCGCTTACGTCGTGCCCATTGAGCACGTAGCGGCCCGCGGAGGGGCGGTCCAGACAGCCAATGATGTTCATGATCGTCGACTTTCCCGACCCCGAAGAGCCCACGAAAGCGACATACTCGTTCGTATCGATATGCAGGTTGACGGCGTCCAGTGCCACCACCGTGTGATCACCCAGTTCATACGCTTTGCGGATGGACTGCATCTCGATGAGGGAATGACTCGGGATCACGTCTGCTGGATTTTCCTCTGGCGCGGCTCGATCAATCGTCAGTCTTGTACGTGATCGCGTCACCCTCGTTCAGGCGACGCAGCACCCGACTGGGTCCAACCACGACAAAATCGTCTTCTCCAAGGCCCTGCGTTACCTCCTGAAACTCATCGTCTGCCATGCCGATCTCTATGGCGATCTTCGCGGCGCTGCCGGCGCGGTCTACGTAGACAAAATGGCTCTGCGCCTTGGTGGACAGGTCCTCTTCCGTGATCACGGCGCGCAGGGGTACGGTCAGTACCTGGTCCTCGGTTTCTGTGAAGATTGCTGCCCGACAGGACATGCCGGGTCGCAGCCGGATCCCGCGATTGTCGGTGATGCGGATTTTCACGAGAAACGATAGGCCGTTGCGGCCCTCTTCGACTTTCGCCGTATTGGCGACGAACTCCACCGTGCCCTCGAGCGGTCTGTCGGGATAGGCTATGGCGACGACTTCGGCCTGCTGTCCCAGGTCGATATCGGCGATGTCGGCTTCGTCGACAAACACTTCCGTGATGATCGTCTCGGGGTCGGCGATGGTCATGAGGCCGCTGCCGGGGATGTTCGTGGTGCTTGTGATGGCCGTCTCTCCCACCTCGATATCCAGCGATGTCACCACGCCTGAAATAGGCGCCTCCACCTGGGTCTTGTCGAGCTGGTCCTGGAACTGCTCCAGCGTTGCGCGAGCCTGAACCAGGCGCTCCTGGCTCGCCGTCAGATCGACGCGGGCGAGGTTCAGTTCGTAGTCAATGGCTTCGAAAGCGTCTTCGTCCAGGAGTTCCTGCTCGTAAAGGCTTTGCGAACGTGCGTGGCGCCGCTCCAGGTTTGCGAGAGCGAGGCGGCGCCGCTCGATGTCGATCTCCTGAAGTCGGACAGAGGCAAGATTCTGCGCCACCTGGGCGGAAAACGCCTCGTCGTCGATGGTCAACACGAGATCACCGGCGTCGACACGATCGCCTTCTTCCACCAAAAGGCGGGTGACCTTGCCGATCACCTCGCTGGACAGATGCACCTCCTCCTCGTGGGCCAGATGACCGGAGGCGAGAATAGACGGGCGGATCGGTCGCAGGCCGGGTTGTTCCGCGTCGACGAGCTTGGCGTTAGACGCGTCCACCAGGCGACTTACGACCGGTACGGCAATTACCAGAACGAGAATGGCGAGGACGGCCAGTGCCCGGTAGCTCACGCTGAACTCGCTTGATCAAACAGGAAAGGAAGCCTCACCGTACAGCGACAGACCACACGCCGTAAACCAGCCCATAGGGAGCAAGCACTATCGCGCCCGATAACCACCAGCTGCGCTGCAGCCAAAGCTGGGCACCGATCATCATCAGCACCAGCGTCCAGAGGGACATCAGGTCGAAACTGTTCAGCAGGCGCATCAGATTTGTGTTTTCGAGGCGCAGGCCGAACAGACTGACGAAGCTGAGGGGTCTGGTCTCGTAGATGCTGATTTTGCCAGCGGGGGCCATGATGACCGCGACCACCCCGGCTACCGCACTCAGCACCTTGGGCACCGACGCCCACCAGACGAAGGCGAACCAGCCTTTGTAGGCTAGAGCAGCGCCGGCAAATCTCGCCACGAGGAAAAAGTAGGCGGCGTGCAGGGACTGCAGCACCAGGGTCCCCAGAACGCCCATGACCACGCCGATCGCGGCGAAAGAGCCGCCTCCCCGGTCCCTGAACGCACGCATCCTTTCCTTGTCTTCGGCGCTCACTTCATTACCTGCGGTTTCGATGATGTCCGCGATCAGAAATTCTCGATCGACCAGATTGAGAAAGATCAGTTGTCCGATCAGGACGCTGGCCAGCAGTAGCAGCATCGGCAGCCAGGCGCGAGGTTGGTCACGCAGCCTGGCGAAGGCGTCGCGCGGCGCTGTGAGCACATCGATCAGTGTTTGAATCATTCCGGTCGCTTGCCTACACCGCGGCGGCCGGACGCCATCGACGACCGACCCAAATCGCAAGATACGCCATGGGCAGATAGGCCAGCACAAGGTCCAGCAACAAAAAGCCGATGGGCGCGGGAATCATCGTCGCGGCGGCGATGCCGCCGAGCAGGTTGAGTCCGCCCAGCAGCCACGCCAATCCCTCGCGGTAGTGCCGGGCGATTGCAAACGCCACCAAAGCACCGACAAAAGTGCCGGCCGCATGGGCCAGGAACGGGAAGATGAAGTGCCTTATAGCAAACAGATGTATGCCCGCGGCTATCGATTCGGCATCGTTTACATCGACCCCCGGCGGGGCGGGGACCAGAGCGCTGCCGATAGTAATAAACATGATGTTGACGACACTGCCGAGGATCAGGCCTCCAAGAATCGCCGCAATAATTCTGAAAATCTTCATGGCCTCGTGAGCCCGATGGACGCGAAGCCAGAAAGTAGCACGGCCAAGGCCGCGGTAGGTCGTCAGGCCCGGCGCCTCCTGGGTCGAAGACCGCCGCGGGCGACCGAGGTATCGGGGGGCCGAAAGGTCTGAAGGAGAGGTCAGGACACAAGTTTGAGGATATTGCGACGGTCCGTTGCGAAGGAAGAGGCCCGTGCCTCGCGGCGCGAGGGTGCATGCAGAAGCTGAGGTCTGCCGAGCCAGTATCCCTGAACCTCATCGGCACCCAGGCTGCGTATGGTGGCCGCCGCGTGCCTGGTTTCGACGCCTTCGACACAGCAGGTCAAGCCAAGCTGTTTCGCGAGCTTCACGGATGCCTGCAGGATCTCAGCGCTGCGCGGGTTTTTCTCGGCCTTCTGTACCATGCTCTGGTCAATCTTCAGCTTGTCGAGAGGAAGCACATCGAGCATGGCAAGCGAGGAATACCCCGAACCAAAATCGTCAAGCGCGATGAGCATCCCGGCCCGGCGGGCCCGGTCCAGCGCGGCGACATTCGCATCCAGATTTCGAAACGCGACTTCTTCCGTGACCTCAAGCGTAATGTTCTTCGGATCGATCTTGAGGCGATCAAGGTGGTCCAGAAGCTGCTCCAGGAAATCCGGCGCCAACAGCTGCGAAGGAGACACGTTTAGCGCCAGTCGGACGGTAGCGAGATCCAGCGCCTTGGCGGCTTCTTCCAGTGTCATCCACAGGATGTCGTTAAGAAGTCCCAACTGTTCGGCGAGGTGGATGAATTTATCGGGTCCTGGATCCGGATTGAGGCCGCTGTCGGGCCATCGCGCCAACAGCTCGTACTCCAGCGTGGCGTGGGACCGGGCATCGGTGATGGGCTGCACCGCGGCGCGGATTTTTCCATTGCGCACCGCTTTTTTCAGTTCGAGCTTGAGTTCCGAGGTTTCGAGGGCCGCGCCGTCGGTCCTGGTGTCAAAACACGCCCATCCGGAGCGCGTAGCCTTGGCCCGGCGCATGGCGGCATCGGCGGCGCCGAGGAGCTTGCTGAGGGAATTGGTTGTGCCGTCACGACTTGCAAAGCCGATGGAGGCGCCCAGGGACACGGTGCCCATGTCTACTTCAAAGTCGGCCGTGGTAGCGCTGTGGAGCTGGGCCACCAATTGTTCAATAGGAGGCTGGTGGGCCCGGGAGCACAATACGGCCGCGAACTCGTCACCGCCCAGCCTGGCCACCGTGCTGACACCCGGGGATTCCGCAATTCTTTTGGCGACCTGGTCGAGCACCTGATCGCCAGTCGCGTGTCCGTAGCGATCGTTGAGCGGTTTGAAATGATCGAGATCGAGAAACGCCAGAGTCAGCGTGGACTCTCGCCGCCACATGTCTTCGAGTTGGTCCAGGAAAGCGCGACGGTTGAGGAGGCCGGTAAGCGGGTCTGTGGAAGCGATCTTTTTCTGGCGCCGGAGCAGTGCAAGGAGCTTGTGATCCGTGTTCTTTCTTTCCCAGGAAACGATGGCCATGGCAAGGAGAATGACGGCGGACAGACCGGCGATTATCAGACTGTAGGTTCCGATCTTTGATGCGTCGGCGCCCGACAGTGTTGAAGCGTGGCTGGAGCTGTGGGCGACGAGGTACACCAACAGGAACTGAACCGGTGTCAGCGCCAGCAGAATCCTGTGGCTCAGGATGGCGACGATCAGAGTTGGTACCGTGATCGCCAGCGGTATGCGCAGCCCCGGCAGCTCGCCATAGAACGTACAGGCGATAAGCGCCGCCCAGTAAACTCCGTAGAGTACGAGAAGGCCTGCATACAGAGTTTCGCGAACGTGGAAGTCCTTGCGACTCCCGACGATCAAACTTACACACACGGATAGATAGGCCGGCACGGCGACCAGCAGGATCGTGGGCAGCTCATCGACCAGGATCAGCGCGGCACAAACGGCGAGGGTGACCGACGAGCCGAGCCAGCCGATCCAGTGGGCCGTGGCCCGCAGTCGCTGGTGGATATCGTGCTCCGGTTCGGCGCAGCCCTGTTCGAGAGGCATCACGACACCGTCGCCGGACGAGCGTCGAGCAATGTCGAAGCGATTGCCCGCGTGCGTCGTTCGCTTGTGCTTTGTGTGAGGAGATGATTCCCGGCTCATTCCCACAGCATGAGCCACTTGCGGGTGCATTGAAACGGCCGCTGTGTCGCTGTTCACAAAATCCGCGGCGGATTGCACCAAGCTGTGAACCACGTCGCCCCGGCGCAGCCCCGCAACTGTGTCGATTGCATTGATGTGCATTACTGAAGGTGTCGAACAGAGGACACGGCTATGCACATGCCAGGCTCATTCAAGGATCAGCCGATCACGGAAGAAATGCTCAGCGTCGCCCGGGAAATCGGGGATTACCAGCGCACGGCCGAGCTGCGTAGCGGGCGCGCCAGCAAAGCGCGGCGCTCGCAGCGTTCGGATTCGGTCGATGCCTCCAGCTCGCATCCCGAACGCAACCCGGGGGCCAGGGCGCCCTCGGGCTAGCCGGCCTACCCCACCGATATTTGGAAATCTCGGCAAAGCGAAAGATCCGGCGGTAAACCAAATAGGTATCTCGCGAGGCGATGAAAGATCCAAAGGGCGTCGGGTCGCCGAAGCGGTGAGATATGCCGGCTGGTTCAGCCGGTCCGGGCGCAAGTCGCCGTCGGAGCTGAGGGCGTTAGCGGCGCTCTTCGGATTGTTCCTTGCCCTCTTCCTCCGCCGCGTCCATTTCCTCCGTGCGACGCAGGAACTCAGCCTGATCCCCGTAGTAGTCATCGACGCCATGTTCCGAAGCGATGGGGTGCAGATAATGCTCGGCCGTCAGTCCTTTCTCACGCATGGCAAGGCCGGTTAAACACGCCTTCACAATATGCGCGCTGTTCAGCGTTGTCCGGTAGGTAGGATCGAGCGCCGGATGCAGTTCCACCAGGTCAAAACTGACAACATTGGATTCGGCGCAGAGGCGTCGGACGATGGTGATGGACTCGCGCATGTCGAGGCCGCCCGGCACCGGGGTGCCGGTGGCGACCGTGAAAGCGGGATCGATAACGTCGATATCGAAGGAGATATGCAGCTTGCGTCCTTCTTCGCTGGCTTCGGCAACCACGCGATCGAGCACCGCGTCCCAGCCGCGCTGCTCGACCTCGGCCATGGTGTGGTAGCGCAGTCCCACTTCACGCATCCAGCGGAACGCTTCCTCGTCGGGTCCGCTGGAGCGCAGACCCACCTGGATGTAGTCGGCCGCCCGAACGTGACCTTCGTTGATCAACCGATACACCGGTGCGCCGTGGCTGATCAGGTGTCGACCGCCCCACCACGCGTCGTAGTGCGAGTCGAAGTGAATCACCGATAGCTTTTCCTTGCCGTAGACGTCGGCGAGGGCGGCGACGTTAGGGTACTCGAGGGAGTGATCACCGCCGATGATTATGGGGACCGCGCCGGTTTCAACGATCTCCCGGACGACCCGGCGCACTTCCTTCATGGACCGTTCGGTGCTGGCGTTGTCAATGGCGATATCGCCGTAGTCCACGATATTGAGCACCTCGCTCGCATCGATCTGCACGTACTGGTCGGCGCTACCGATGGCCCAACCGAGGATCCGCATCTCCACTGTTGCCTGAGCGCCGGAGTCACGCCATCCCGAGCCCATGTTGAGGGGAGCTCCTACTACCGCGACATCCACTTCGCCGGCCACCAGGTCCTCAGGCGTCAGGGCGAGGGGAAAGCCGCCGAAGGTTGGAATGCCCCGGTTAAGTTCGATGGGCCCGGGCTCCCTCGGTGGATCCAGGGAGCGCGGTCGCTCAAGTCGCCAGGCATTGAACATGGGCGATTCGGTATTGAGTTGAATACCGCGCGGGTCCCGGCCCTCTTCGTAGCGAACGCTCGTCACCAGGGTGTAAATCGCATCGGCCCAGGCGAGCAGCTCCTCGGCGCTGCGTTCCGACAGCTCCTTTTCGAACTTGTCCTGGCTCTTCGTGTAGCGTCGCGCCTCGTCACTGAGCAGGAATGACAGGAGCTCGGGGCTGAGGAGGGCCACCTTTTCCGCAAACTCCTCGGGAAGCTCCAGCGGCTCCTTCTCTTCCGTGTCGCGAAAATCCTTCATGGGAAAGGGGTAGGGGTTCTCGCCGACGACGTGCTCCGGGGTTTTTGTTGCTTCTCCCGCCAGCGATGGTGAAGCGGACAAAGTCGAGAAAACGGAAATCGCCAACGCCAGGCACGCCACCCGGGCCGTGTTTTCCATCGCTGGATCTACACACAGTTTCGGCCTGCCGACCATTGACGATTGGGGCTTCAAGTTACTGACCGTGGTCACGGGAGAGCGGGTGAATGTAATCCGCGCTGTACCCGGCCTTGCGCACGGCGATGCCCACGAGGCATGCGTTGAGCACCGCGTTGGCGTTCACCGCCGACAGCCGGGAGTAATCGAGCATGGGAGCCATATCGGTAATCTCGAAGCCCACGATTTCCTTACTCGTGCACAGATGACGAATAGCGCGACTGACCTCCTGCATCGTCAGGCCGTGGGAAGCAATTCGTCCCGCTGCTACCATCTGCGAGGGTTCGATCACGCTCACATCGATCGATACGAACAGCTTGTCCGGAGCGTGGTCGGCTTCATCGAGCACGCGCTTGAGGACGGCGTCGTAGCCGCTGTCGCGGATCTCCGCCATGGTGTGGTAGCGAACATGCTGTTCGCGCAGCCATTGAAGGTTGTCCACGGTGACCGCGGGGCCCCGCAGACCCAGCGTAACCATGTCCGAGCCGTTGATGATGCCTTCCCGGAGAAGCAGGAACAGAGCCTGATCGTCGGAAACGCTGTGCGCCGAATGCTGATTCACGTCGGGATGAGCGCTGAAATGCACCAGGCCGATCGTCCCGTAGCCGTGGTGCTGGGCAACCCCCTTCACCCCGGGATAGAGCATGGAGGTATCGCCGCCCACCAGCATGGGTACCGCACCGGTCGCCGCCGTTGCCCGGGTTTTTCGGGTTACGTTCGGAACCGATGTTTCCGTAGCCATGTTGTCGATACGAAAATCCCCGTAGTCGACGATGGAGAGTATGTCTTTGGGCTCGATCAGCGCGTAGATATCCGGCATTGCGATGGTATTGAGCGCTCGCATCACCCGCGGGCCGGCTTCGGCGTTGCGTCGTCCGCTGCCCATGTCGTTTGGAACGCCGATGATCGCGACATCTACGTCGCCCGCGATGAGGTCTTCCGGGTACTTCGCGACCATGGCGCCCGCGAAGGTAGGCACGCCCGATTCCGGATACAGGTAGCGATGCACGCCAAAGGGGCCTGGATTGCGCTGTTCGTCGCGCAGCAGCGCGGGCTCTTCCACGCCGAGATTGTAGCCCCGGGTGGTCTCCGTATTCAGAGGGATCAGACCCATGTCTCGGGTCGGGTCGTAGCCCATCTCCCGGGCGACAGCGAGCAGGTCGGTGAGCAGCTCCTCCAGACTTTGCCTATCGCGTTTTGCCATCTCGTGCCGGAGTTGGCGCGGCGGCATAAACTGTTCGTACTCGCCACTCATGATGAACTGCTGGAGCTCGACCGGGAGCGAAGCGATCTTGTCGCTGGTGATGCTCTCGGCGATGACGGCCTTGGAGGCCGGAGCGTCCAGCGCCGCGGCGGAGAAGGAAAGCGGCAGGACTGTGATCGCACACAACAGCGCGCAGCGCGAGATCGACGCCTTCGCGTACCCTGCTCTCAAAAACGTCGTGCAAGTCTGCATGCGATGCGCAACCAGGTTTCAGAAGAAGTCGGTCGAGAGGAATGAGCCATCTTACGCGGCGACCGTTTCCGTGAGCATGGCGCTGCCCCATAAAAGTCAGCCACCCGCGACGGCCGGTCGTGCCCCGGCTTTGGGTCGGTCTTGCTGAGCCCGCCCAAAAACAGCACTCAGCTGCCCGACTCATCCGCGGTCTCGCGGACGACGGAAAATGTGCCGGAGATTCGATCGAGCTGATCCCGGATGCGCTGCTCCCGGCGCGAGTTCATCACATCGGCCCGGACCGTCACCACTACCTCTTCGAAGCGTCGCGGCTCAGGTTGACGAACGCCGTGTATGCGCACGAAGTGGAAACCTCGGGCCGACGGTATCGGACCCTGCCATTCTCCATAGGCTGTCGTTGCCAGGGCGGCATAAAAGGCCCCGCCAAACACGGACTTGAGGGCGCTCTCCGCGTAGTCGGTCAGTTCCCCACCGGCCCAGAACTCATCGCCTTCCACCGCCTCTCCAGCACGCAGCTGCCGAAGGGTGGCTGTCGGATCTCGGGGCTCGTTGAGCATAAACACGTGACTGAAGCTGAAGCGGGGCTCGGTGTAGTACTCGGACAGGTTTTCCATGTAGTGCGACAGCAGCGCGTCGTCATCCGGCTCCTGGGGAGCGCCGGCCCAAAGCGCCGTCATTTTTTCCACCAGATGCTCCCGCATTCTGCCGTCGTTCAGGTGCAGATCCTGGCTCAGAGCGTGCCGGAAGATCATCTCGTCATCGATCCACGCGGAAACGAGGTGATTCAGTTTTTCGGCCGAGGGGTCTCGGCCATCGTAGAAGGATGCCCTGGATTTCAGCATCGCCAGAACACTATCCGTGACCCTGATTTTCCGCAGCGAGGCGCTCGACGGGGCATCACCGGAAGCTTCACCGGAGCCTTCAATGCGCTCCGCTGAGTAGGCGTTTTTGGGTGAACTGGCAAGGAAACCGTGCAGGGTGAAGATCGCCGAGCCCAGCAACAGGAATGCGATCAGCGGCTCGCGTAGCCATCGCGCAATGGGCGCAAGCGAGGAGTGGGCCTGTATGAGCGACACGCCTGAAGAACCCGTCCTGTGTGAAACGTTGGCCGACAGCATACTCGGCTGCGCAAAAAGAAAAAGGGCGCCCCGGAGGCGCCCGATTCACGCGTTCCGTCGCGCCGCTCAGATCCGGTAGTTCAGAGCCAGGAAACCAAAGCGACCGCGGGGACCTGCGGGCCGGGCGAGGCTCCCCAGGTAGGGTTCCCGATCAAAGGCATTATTCAGTCCTCCGTACACGGTCATGCGATCACTGAGTTCAAGGTTGAAGTTGAAGTCGTGGACCCAGGAGTCGCCGGTCTCGGCGGGATCGGAGAACAGCGGATTGCCAATGAACTGCTGATTGAACAGGCCCGTGAGAAGCTGGCTGTCCTCATAGCGACCCGCCCAGCCGATGGTCACGGGGCCGTAGGTCCAGTTGATGTTGGCGTTGACGATCCATTCCGGGTAGCCGAATTCACCGACCCGATCCTCGAACACCGAGCTGTCCACGGGGTCCTGGAACTCCTCGAACTTGAGCAGGTGGGTGCCGGTGATTCCGAAGAGCACCGAGCCGAGGCCACTACCGAAACCGTCCAGATCGAGGGCGTAGTTTGCGCCGAAGTCCACGCCGGACACCTCGAAGGCGCCCAGGTTAACCTGGCCCGACTGGTGGAAGGTTATAAAGCCCTCAGGCGCGCGCTGGATCAGCGGGCAAAACTGGTTGCTGGTCGACGCCAGGTCGACGCAGGCCTCGGCGATACGTTCCGGAGCCAGCGCGTCAATGGCGCCTTCGATCTCGGTCTCGTAGTAGTCAACGATGATGCGGAAACCGGGGATAAACTCCGGCTCAAAGATAATACCGGCCGTGTAGGTGGTCGCTTCCTCGGCGTCGAGATCCGGGTTGCCTCCGGTGACCCCGGGGATACCCGCGGTGATGAAGTCGTTGACGTCGTAGCCCGGTGGCACAAACTGCGCGCAGTTGCTCGCTCGATTCGGCGAGCCGAGGTTGATGTTTTCGATGCTGCAGGGATCGTCCTGGAAGGCGAAGAAGTCCGGCTGCTGTGGCGAAAACAGTTCGGCGATGTTTGGCGCGCGCACGGCCTCGGCCACGGTGGCGCGAAGCGTCAGACCAAAGCCGGGGGAGTAGCGGAAGCCCGTGGACCAGGCCTCGTTTTCACCGACCGTACTGTAGTCGGCGAAGCGGATGGCGGCGGTCAACTCGAGCAGTTCCACTCCGGGCCGATCGGCGAGTATTGGCGCCTGGGCTTCGAAGAAATACTCAAAAACATCGAACTCGCCATCAAGACCAATTGCGGCGTTGCCGTTGGACCCATCCCAGGTGTTCTGGGTGCCTTCAAACTCGTTTACAGTGAAGCTGCTTTCCTCTTCGCGGTATTCGACGCCGGCAGCCCAGCCGATGGCGCCGCCAGGCAGTTCGAAGAAGGAGGAGGTGTCACCCGAAAGCGAGCCGAACAGGACGCGCTGCTCCAGCTCGGAACGGTCGATGGCATCGACGTACACAAAGTCGGCGTAGGCCTGGGTCGTCGAATTGAAACCGAAGGGATTGAACGGCGCACAGCCGCTATCCGGACCCGGGGTGAAGCTCACGAATTCCGTGAAGCGTCCGCCGGAGGTAAAGACCGGTACCGGGAACGTCCCAATGGCAATCGGGGGCAGGGCGCTGGGATCCAGGTTCGAGCGGCAGACAATCTCACCGCTGGCCGGATCCACTACGGAATCCAGGGCCGCGTAGAAACGGTCCTCCAGGCGCAGATTGACGTTATTTGTCTCGACCTCGGTGCGGCCGTAGTTGTAGGACAGCTCGTAGTTGATACCTCCGGCAATATCGAGCTCGCCCATGATGCCGGCGACGATGCGCACCGTTTCGCGATCGACTTCGTCCGAGGGCATCACCAGCGCGTCGTCGCTGTCGCGGCTCGAGGAGAAGCCGTAGAAGCTGCCGTCGCCCGGGTCGGCGGGAATGATTCCCTGGCCCTGGAGCTCGGTGATCTGCGCGGCCAGGGCGGGGGGAATGTAGGGGTTGTCGTAAGCAATGGGAATGCCGTCGTTGAAGTCAACACCCTGCACCTGGGCGTTGCTGGAGAAGGCGTACTTGGACTCGACGAAGGCCGTCATGCTGTCGTTGATCTGGAAGCTGCCGTTGAGATTGAAGTTGTAGCGTTCCTGCTCGGGCAGAATGGTCTGGCGCGTGGACTGCAGACCGTCGCCAATACCGAAAGACTGGCTTACGTTGGACGGAACACCGGGATTGTAGACCCGGGGAGCACCCGTGAACGGCGTGTCGATCACCTGGGCGACGGGGATGTTCGTGCCGGGAATGTTGGGTACCCCCGTCCCGTCGCGAACACCGTTCACGGCGGGAATCACGGAATCAAAGAACGAATCGGGCGAGGCAATGTTGAATACGCCCTGCGCCGTGGAAATGGGGTTCGTTACCGGTGTGACAAAAGCCCGGGTCGCATTGGGGTTGACGCCGGTAATTGCTGCGATGGTCGGGTTGTTGTTGATATCCAGGGCCCGATTGGGTCCAGCAAAGGCGCTGCGATCGCTCTCGAGCACTTCGGCGGTGGTCAGGCCTTCGGCGGCAAAGACGAACTCCCCGCGACCGTCGGCAAACTCAAAGCCCGTGCCGAAAGACATGTAGTACTCCTCGGCATCCCAGCGGCTGGAAATGCCGCTCTGGGCGGTGAACTCGACGCCGTCAAAGTCTCCGCCATCGCGCAGAATAAAGTTCACAACGCCGGAGACCGCATCGGCACCGTAGATTGACGACGCGCCCCCGGTCAGCGTTTCCACCCGCTTCAACATGACCGTCGGAATGGAGTTTACGTCCACCGCGGCCGAACCCTGGCCGCCTCCCACGTGCCGTCGACCGTTCACGAGTACCAGCGTACGCACGGCGCCCAGACCGCGCAGATCAAGAAGGCCCAGGCCCACATCAGAGTCGGTGGTCTGGGCATCGCCCTCGTCACCGGGAATGGCGGAAAAGTTTGAAGGAAGGGAGTTATTCAGCGCCGGGGATTCGCGCAACAGTTCGCCGAGGTCCGACTGACCCGAGCTGCGAATCGTGTCCCCGCCGAGGACAACGACCGGGCCGGCGGCCGCCGTGGCGCTGTCCCGGGCGATCCGCGTTCCGGTTACAACGATCTCTTCCAGGGCGCTGCCTTCGATCTGCGCCAGGGCGCTGGCCGTGGCCATCGACAAGCCGACCACCGCGCCGTTTTGAATGAACTTCAGATGTCGCCGCATCCCGTCCTCCGAATAGTTTCTCAACCACGTGAGCTCGCGTTGCGGGCAGTGCTTGCGGAGTCAGCTGACGGCAACTTTCTATATCGCAGCCGCTGCTTTCTTGGACACTCGCCGAGGCGCTCCCGGGAAAGGGGAACACCCGAAGTGCGTCATCTCGAAGCGTGAGAGTTGTCGGCTGCACTGTTTATGGCCGCCCTGAGCCGGCCTTCAGTGAGCTAATGCAAAAAGGTTGCCAGGTTGTTTTGGGCGAATTCGAACGCTCCCGAAGCAATCTCGGCTCCAAATTGGGGCGAATCGATTTTGCGACGCTTCAAAAATGGACAAATTGCTTGTGAGCTGGGGGTGGGGCTTAGCCCACCACGGGTTCTGAGCGACGCGACTGCTTTGCGGCGCGGTTAGGACCAAGGATCGGCGAGCCCGTGCGTCAGAAAGTGGCATCACCGGAGGCGTGGCGCTTTATCGAGCCATTAAATGGGGCAGGGGTGCGAGCCGAGGGACTCGTTCCGCCATCAAGCGCTCTTCCCCGGGGGGAGGAGGGGAGGGAAGGGAGAGGGGGGGCGGTGCGAGACTCAGAGCGCGTCGTAAGCCAGGGCGAAAGTATCAGCGCCCTCCATGGAACCGAGTTCCAAACCCCGATTGAACCAGCGCATACGCTGCTCCGACGTGCCGTGGGTGAATGCATGAGGCACCACGCGCCCCTGGCTGCGCCGCTGAAGGGCGTCATCGCCGATCTGGTTTGCGGCACGCATGGCTTCCTCAATATCCCCGGTCTCCAGATACCGTCCATTGCGTTTGGCCCACATGCCTGCCAGGTAGTCAGCCTGGAGTTCTAACCGCACGGACAGCTGGTTGTAGTCCGGCTGTCCGCGCTTTGCGGCCACCTGGCTAGAGATACCCAGCAGGTTCTGGATGTGATGGCCGACCTCGTGGGCGATGACGTAGGCCTGGGCGAAGTCGCCGGGCGCGTCAAACTGCTGTGCGAGTTCGTCGTAAAAACCCAGGTCGATGTAGATCGTCCGATCCGCGGGGCAGTAAAAAGGGCCCATGCGCGCGTTCCCGGGTCCGCAGGCCGTATCGGTTTGCGAGGTGTAGACCTCCAGCACCGGCTCACGGTACGCGCGTCCGAGGCGCGAAAACTCCTGTGTCCAGATGTCTTCCGTATCGGCCAGGACCACACGCACGAACTCGTAGCGTTCCTGATCCTGGGCTGTGCCCCGGTATGCGGACTCGGCGCCGACGGTTCCTGTGCCCAGCAACGTGGCCGGATCCACGACGCCAAGCCCGACGCCCAGGAGGCCGATTGCCGCTAGCGCGATAACACCCTTTACGCCGAACAGGCGCAGGGCGAGATTGACCAGCGCGCCGATGGGCGCACCGCCCGAGCGCGCGGAACGACCGCGCCGGTCCCGGACGTTGTCGCTCCCTCGACGGCCCTTCCATTTCACGCGTGGCGACTCCTCGGCTCGTTCCGCCGACTACGCTGCGGAGGCCGCGCCCGGGGGAATGCGCAAGGGGAACTGCCAGTGGGGCCGCCAGCGAGGCTGCGATGCGTCAAAGCCAGAATTTCCAAGCAATCCCGACGACCCGAACGGAGTTCGGGTCGTCGGGATGACGAAAAGCGGCATCAGGGCCGGCACAAGGGGGCCTGGGTTTGCGACCTAGCTTTGTCCCAGAAATGCGGCGAGGTACACGAGACCGGCCTTGCTGCATCTCGAAATGCCGTCCAGACCGACCGGCGATAGCGCGGCCTCGGCAACCGCCGAGGCAACATCGGAACTCAAGGATGCGGGGTATTTCCCGGCCGCTGCCAACGTTTTGATGTCCCGCGTGAGTACACCCACACAGTACTCGTGGAGTTCTTTCTTGGTTTTGGCGCCAAGCTCTTCCAGGTTGCCGAGGTTCAGAGCGCCTTTATTAGTAAGGGCGCTGCGGTACTTGGATCCTTCGGGCCCGATCAGGGCCGCCATGGCAAGTGCCTTGGCCATGACCTCGAGGTCGTTGAGGGGGCCACCCTTCCAGTGTTCCGGGTCCGGCGATCCGGTCAGCTTACCCAGCATGTCTGTGATTTCGTCGCGGGTTTTCTCACTGTCCGCCAGCACGGCGAGACACAGCTTTTCCTGCGCCGGCTTGAGGTCACCGGCCGAAGCCGATGCCGAGGCGGGCGCGGCGGCCTTCTTGGCTTTGGGCTTTGCCGGCGCCGCGGATTTTTTTGCCGCCGGGGCCGCGGCCGGTGGCTTCGGTGTACGGGCCGGGCTTCGGGGGGCAACGGCGGGAGCGGGTTCCAGCGCCGCGTCTTTTTTGGCGGCGCTCATGCTTGCCGGATTACCCTGGCGCACCCAGACCCGGTAGAGCACAAAGCCGAGGATAATGAGAGATAAAGGCACGAAAGCAGACGTCTTGCTGCCGAACATGCCTCCGGTAAAAATGATGAGCAGCAACGTGCCGATAAAAATCCAGACCGGCGGTGTAATCGAACTTAACTTGCTCATTCTGCAAGCTCCTTATTCTCTGCTGAGTGTCCCATGAATAATTCCAAAACTCGTTGTCCAGAAAGTCCTCGCTGGCGCTGTGACATGACTCCTGGAACCCTGCCTCAAGATGCTTGCTACCCCTTTCCTCGAAACCTGTCGAGAGCGATGTCTCGCCGGCCGCCGTTCTCCCTCCCCTGGGCTCCGGCTGGGTCAGGTGAAAGAATAGTCCACTCTCCCAAAGAAATCCTGAGTTTTAAAGGGGATATAGCGGGCCGGATCGGGCCCGCAGGCCGAGGCGTCGCGACGGGCGTCGGCGGTCACTCATTGTGAGTGAGCGAGGAGACCTCCGCCTTCGCCGCGACATCGGAACCCTCGGAGCGGCGCTGCTCATCCTGAATGGGCTTATCGGCGCCGGGATTTTTGCTCTCCCGGGGAAGGTGGCGGTCAACCTCGGGACGGCCAGTCCCTGGCTGTTTCTCGGCGTGGGTATTGTGTTTCTCAGCGTGGTGCTCACTTTCGCCGCCCTCTCAAGCTACTTTGAAGAGTCCGGCGGGCCCGTACTGTACGCCCGCGCCGCCTTCGGAGACGCGGCGGGCTTCGCCACGGGCTGGATGATCTTCGTATCACGCTCGGCGGCCTTCGCGGCGAACGTTACGGTAATGGCAACCTACCTCGGAGCCGTGCTTCCATGGCTGGAGGGCACGGCGGGCCGGGTGGCCGTGATCAGCCTTGCGACCGCCGGCCTTACCTGGGCAAACGTCCGCGGGGTACGGAGCGGCATCGGGACGATGCTGGTGCTCACGGTGTTCAAGCTGACGCCCCTGCTGCTTCTTGTGCTTCTGGGCTTCACTCGCTTGAGTGGCGCGGCCCTGATCCCCGATCTCACAGATCCCATGGAAAACCTCGGAAGCACGACGCTGCTCCTGGTCTACGCCTTCGTCGGCTTTGAGACCATTGGTGTTACCGCCGGGGAAACCGCTGAGCCCCGCCGCAGACTGCCCGGTACCCTGCTGCGTACGGTGGCGGCGATTTCCCTGTTCTACTTCTGTATTTCCCTGGTGTTCGTGTCCGTCATACCCCCGGCGAGCTACGGGGAAAGCACCCTCGTCGACGTCGGACGTCGCCTTCTCGGTCCTTTCGGGGCCATCGCTATTACGCTGGCGGCGGTGTTTTCTATCGGCGGCAATATGTCGAGCTCCATGCTGGCCGCGCCACGAATTCTCTTCGCCCTCGCGCGACTGAAAATGCTGCCGCCCTATCTCGGCAGAATTCACCCGCAGTTTCGCAGTCCGCACGTGGCGATCGTTGTCATGGGCGTGCTTTGTCTCGGCCTCGCGCTGAGTGGCACCTTCACGACGCTCGCCGTCGCCAGTACGTTATCGCGCCTGCTTTCCTACGTTCTTTGTATCGGGTCGCTGCCGCGGGTGCGCGCAACGGCGAGCCCGGAACAGCGCCGCGAAGCCTTTGCGCTGCCCGGTGGCCTGCTTGTTCCGGCGCTGGCCCTGGCGATCTGTCTGGCCCTGATTGCCCAGACCACGCTCGCAAACTGGATTGCGGTCGCGGCGCTGCTGGGCGTGGGCATCGTTCTCTATCTCGTGGCGAGTAGACGCGTTGCGGCGCAAGCGGCCGACGCGCAGGTCATCGATTAAACATCGCTGAAGTACTCCGGGGGTCACCGCGTTCACCGGTGCTCGCATGGCGGGTCGCGAGCCAGGCAGGGCAGGACCGGCGGTCTGTCATCGCGGGCGCTTAAGCCCTAGACTCGCCGCATCCAGGCCCCCGGGGCGCAACGACAGTTATCTGTAGGGGAGCGCATATGCGGAGCGTGTTCGTCCGGTTTTCCGACACCTCGCCCGAACGCCGGTTCCGCGCCGCGCTGGCCGGGCTTGCTCTCCTGGTCGGTGGTGTACCCGAAGTCGTCGCGACGGCGGAACAAAACGCCGATGCGCTGATCGCGGCGTATGTGGACGCGTGGAGAGAGTTCTACCCCACCCGAGCCTTTGCGCGTGGTGATGCCAAGCAGGCCGCCTTTTTCGAGAGTTATGCGGATCAGAAGCTGGATCGTTGGCTCGTACGCAACGCGGCCACGGAAGCGGCGGCGCTGCGCCTGCTTGCGGGCGCGGACGCGCTGCCCGACGCCAGGGTCACGGATCTTCGCGTCCTCGCGGTCCAAAGTCGCCGCGAGCAGGCGCAGTGGTCTGAAGATCGACCCCGGGAGACGCAGCCCCAGTGGTACGCCGAACAGGTCTCACAGGCGCTCACTCACCTCCTGGTCCGCGAGCAGCTCTCGGTAGGGGACCGCAACGCCGCCCTTATCGCCCGGCTCCAGGGTGTCGCCAGACTCTGCGAAGCCGCCCGGCTTCGCCTGCGCGAGGGCAATCGTCTGCGCAGCGAACGTGCGCTACGTACGCTCGGCGCCACCCGTGACTTCTACGACGACGGGCTTCGGCGCCTGACCAACGCCTGGCCCGCCGGCGCGGCCGCCGCGACCCGGCGCCGGTCCATCGACGATGCGGTCAGCGCCATCGCGATGCTCGAGGAGTACCTGAGAGATCGCATCCTGCCCGGGGCATCGCCACGCACGTCCATGGGAGCCAGGCGCTATGGCGCAAAGCTGCAACGTCGCAGTGCCGGCGCCTATACACCGGAGGCACTCCTCGCCGAAGCGGGGGCCGAGATGGAGCGAACAAAAGAACTGATGGTGCGGGAGGCAAGGCGCTGGTCCGCCGCAAGAAATGAAAAGCCCGCCGATCCTGACGAGGAAGACGACCGGCTGCTCGCCCTCGCACTGGATGCCATGGAGGCCGAGCGAGCTTCGAACCAGGCAGAATTCCTACGCAGCTTCCGAGAGCTGACCGCGGCCGCGGAGCGCTTCGTCATAGAATCCGGAATTGCCACGGTGCCCCAACCGACGACGCTTTTCACAGACCTGTCGCCAGCGCATTTCTCCGGAGCTGCGGTAGGGGGCGTGTACCCCAGTGGCGCCTTTGACCCCACCGCAAACACGCTGTTCTACCTGCCATCCATAGCCGACGACGCCGCTGATAAAGCGCGGGAAGGCTTCTATCGATCGTTCAATACCCACTTCAACACCATGATCATCTCCCACGAGATGTTTCCCGGTCACTACCTGCAGTACAAGGTTGCCGTGTCTGAGGCGCCGGTGCTGCGCTCGCTGTTTCCCGACGGTGCTTACGTGGAAGGTTGGGGAAGCTTCGTGGAGGAGCTGATGCTCGATGCGGGTTGGGCGGACAACGCTCCCCTGACGCGGCTTGCACATCTGCGCAAACGGCTGGAGAACGCCACGCGCGCGTACGTGAGCGTGCAGGTGCATACGCAGGATTGGAACGCGGAACAGGTGCTTCGCTTTGCTGAGGAAGAGGGGCTTCTGGCGCCCCAGTTTGCGCGCAATCTCTGGCAACGTGCCGTCCACTCGCCGCTGCAGATTACCGACTATATGCGCGGCTACAAGCAGTTCCAGCGCCTTTGGGCGTCCCGGGATCAGACCCGGCCAACCCGGGCCTGGGTGGACTCCGTGTTGCGCGCGGGTCCCGTGCCCGTGGCGTTTCTCGCCGACGAGGCCGGCCTGTAATCGCTGCCCCGGGCTGACCCCGCAGAGCCCCGGGCTTGCCGGGGCGTCCAGCGGAGGAAGCGAAGCGGGTCAGTCTCCGCGATCGACGCTGATCATGGATATGCCCGCATCGCGTACGGCGCTGTTCAGGGCGGGAAGTCGTTCTTCCCACACGCTGGTCAGCGCCGCCAGCTGCTCTTCAATGGCCGAACTCAGCATCACCTTGACTTCCCAGGCCTGGGTCGTAGGACCGCGGTCGTCCATGGCTACCTTGCGCATGAGACTGGTCAGCTTGTTGTTGAGACGGATTGGATAGTTGAGCGGGTCCTGACGGCTCTGGTTCTGCGTCTGATAGAGCGCTTCCTCGACCGCGGTGATCGTCTCGTCGATCGCCTCGATCTCGGCGATGAGACGTTCGCCGGCGCCGGCGGACTCAATGCGCCCGCGGGTGGCCTCAAGTTCCGAGCGCAGGCCGCGGATCGCCTTGATCTCGCGGTGCGTTCGCGTAAGCAGATCGCGAGCGCTGCTTACGAAGTCGAACTGCGCCTGATAATCGTCGGCGCTCGCCGACGCGCGGGGGTCCACAGCGACCTCGAAACGCTGAGTCAGGCGCGTATCGCCCAGGGTCAGCACGGCGCGATAGTTTCCGGGGACGGCCGTGGGACCTTCCTCCATGTCGCTCCACAGGATCAGGCCCTCGAAGCGCTCCATGCCCGGATAGCCGAGGTCCCAGACATGTCGGTGCAGTCCGGGTTCTGTCGAAAGCACCTGCGTTTTCGCGCTCTCGGCATCGCTCTCGGCGTCCGCGTCGTCGTCCGAGGGTTCCGCGGTCCAGGTCCAGATGGCGTCTTCCTCATCGCCGCGGAACACCGCCAGTTCGATGGCCTCGGCTTCGTCCTCGCCGGCCGGTAGATAATAGAACAGAGAAACACCGGGGTAGGGGTTGGTTCCCGCGCTGCCCGGGTCTTCGGCACGGCCGCCGGCGACGAGGCGGTAGGCCTTTTGCGGCGCGTAGAGCTGTACCGCCTGGGGAGCGCCATCACGGGCCTGCGCCCGAAGTACGCCCAGATCGTCGAGAATCCAGTAGCCGCGGCCCTGGGTCGCGGCAACGAGGTCGTCTCCTTTCACGAGCAGATCGGTCACCGGCACGATGGGGAGATTGAGCTGCAGCGGCGCCCAGCTCCGGCCGTTATCCCGGGAGTGATACAGGCCACGCTCGGTGCCGGCATAGAGAAGACCCGGCTGTTCCGGGTCCGCGCGCAGCGCCCGGGTGAAGTGGTCCTTCGGCAGACCGGCACCGATCTCGCGCCAGCTCTTCCCCCAGTCCGTGGTGTGGTACAGCATCGGGCTGAAGTCATCCATCTTGTAGCGCGTGGCCGCCACATACGCGCCGCCTTCGTTGAAGGGATCGATGTCGATGCTGTTGATCATCGCCCACTCCGGCAGGCGCGAGGGCGTCACGTCGCTCCAGTTTTCTCCACCGTCGCGGGTAACGTGAATGCGACCGTCATCGCTGCCGGCCCAGAGCACGCCGCTCTGCGTGGGCGATTCGGTGAGCACAAACACGGTGCCGTAGTACTCCACGCCCGTGTCGTCCTTGGTGATCGGACCGCCGGACTTGCCCATGCGGCTTTTGTCGTTGCGGGTCAGGTCCGGGCTGATGGCCTGCCAGCTCTGCCCGAGGTCATCGCTGCGAAAAACGACGTTGGCCGCGGCGTACAGCACATCGGGGTCATGCAGCGAGAAACTCAGCGGGAAGTTCCACTGGAAGCGGTAGCGCAGATCGCCGGCGCCGTAGCCCATGGGGTTGTCGGGCCACACGTCCAGGTAGCGGCGCTCGCCGGTACGGTGATTGCGCATCTCCAGGAAGCCGCCATAGGAGCCTCCCACGACGATGTCGGGGTTGTCGGGCTTCGCGGAGATGTGACCGCTCTCGCCACCGGCGGTCGGTTCCCAGTCGCGGACACCGATGGCGTCGCCCTGGGCCGACTGGGAGCGGATGCGCACGGCGGAGTTGTCCTGCTGACCCCCGAGAAGACGGTAGGGGAAGTCGTTGTCCGCGGCTACGCGATAGAACTGTACCGTGGGCTGGGTGCTTTGCACTGTCCAGGTCTCGCCGCCGTTGGTGGACACGTTTGCGCCGCCGTCATTGGCTTCGATCATGCGCAGCGGATCGTTCGGGTCGATCCACAGATCGTGGTTGTCGCCGTGCGGCGTGGGGATCTGCTTGAAACTGGCGCCGCCGTCGCGGGAACGATGAAAGCGAACGTTGACCACGTAGAGGCCGTCTTCGTCGGCCGGGTCGGCATAGATCCGAGAGTAGTACCAGGCGCGCTGGCGCAGCTTGCGCTCTTCGTTAACCTTCTCCCAGGTCTTGCCGCCGTTGCGCGAGCGGAAAACGCCGCCGTCCTCGGCTTCGATGATGGCGTAGAGATTCTGATTATTGCTCGGTGATACGGCGAGACCGATGATGCCGAGCGTTCCCGTGGGCAGGCCGTCGTTGCCGGTGAGCTCGGTCCAGCTGTCCCCACCATCCACACTCTTGTAGATGCCCGAGCCCGGTCCGCCACTCTCCAGAGAGTAGGGCGTGCGCTTCACGCGCCAGAAGCTCGTGTAGAGAATACGAGGGTTCGTGGGGTCCATGACAAGATCCACGGCGCCGACTTCGTCGCTGACGTGAAGGACCCGCTCCCAGCTCTCGCCGCCGTTCTTGGTGCGGAAAACGCCGCGTTGCTCATTGGGTCCGAACAAATGGCCCATGACCGCCGCATAGGCGACATCCGGATTGCGCGGATGGACGCGGATGCGTGAGATGTGCTGCGAGTCTTCAAGCCCCATGGGCTGCCAGGTCTCACCAGCGTCAACGGATTTCCAGACCCCATTGCCCGGTGAGACGTTGCCGCGCACGGTTTTTTCTCCCGTGCCCACGTAAACCACGTTGGGATCCCACTCGGACACCGCGACGGCGCCGATGGACCCGCCAAAGAAGCCGTCCGACACGTTGTCCCAGCTCTCACCACCGTCGCTTGTTTTCCACACGCCACCGCCCGTGGCGCCGAAGTAATAGGTGTCGCGATCCGACGCGATGCCCGTGGCGGCGGAGGACCGGCCTCCGCGGAAGGGGCCTACCTCACGCCATTCAAGCGCGCGCAGCTCGGCGGGAAAGGTGGCCGGATCGACGTCGGCGAGGGCAACGCAGCAGCCGAACAGGGCAAGGATGGCAGTGACCTTGCGTGCCAGGGGAAAGCGGACAGCCTGATTCATGTTATGGGTCCTGTGGGGGTGGCAAGAAAAGCGGCGCAAGGCTAGCACAGCACCGGGGCATGCGTTCAAGCGCTGCGCTCCCCGGGGCTTCGGGTATGCTTTTACCATGATCTTCGGGAGCAGGTGATGGAGGAACGGCAGCGGGACGAGCGCTTCATGAAGCGAGCCCTGGAACTTGCCGAAGAGGCCGCTAAGGCCGGCGAAGTGCCCGTGGGCGCCGTGCTCGTACGTGACGGCGAGGTGCTCGCCGAGGCGCGCAACGCACAGATCAGCGAGCACGATGCCACGGCCCACGCCGAGATCCAGGCCCTACGCCTGGCCTCTGCCCGCTGCGAAAATTATCGCCTGCCGGGCAGCACGCTCTACGTCAGTCTCGAACCCTGCACCATGTGCTGCGGCGCCCTGATCCATGCCCGCGTCGCCGAGCTCGTGTTTGCGGCGCGGGAGCCTCGGGCCGGCGCTGTGGTGAGCACTCGGGCACTGCTGGACGATGACGCGTTTAATCACCGCGTGCGCTGGCGCGAGGACGAGCGCCACGCGCTGGAAAGTGGCGAGCTGCTGCGCCGCTTTTTTCGCGCGCGTCGATAGCAACTGTTTCAGGGCACCAGCAATCGCAGGTCCTGGAGCCCTGCCGGTAACAGCTCTGCGATATCGACCGGCGGCTGGGGCGCCTGATCCCGCGCCGACTGCAGGCGCAGCACGTCGTAGTAGTGACGGATGTTCTGCACATAGCGCACCGCTTCAAGACCGCGCGCATAGCCGTAGCGCAGCGTGCTGAAGTGTTGCTGGTTCTCGAGCAGCGGCAGGTTCTCCATGACGTCATCCCAGAGATGCGGATCGCCGCCGCGGCGCTCCGTCAGCACCCGGGCGTCCTCGAGATGGCCGCGCCCGATGTTGTAAGCCGCCAGGGCAAACCAAGTGCGATCCGGCTCCAGGATATCGTCGGGCAGGCGACGGCGGATACGTTTGAAATAGCGGGCGCCGCCGCGCATGCTCTGAGTCGGATCCGTGCGGTCATCCACGCCGAGTTCCCTCGCCGTGGCCGTGGTGAGCATCATCATGCCGCGAACCCCGGTGGGTGACGTCGCGTTCGGATCCCAGTGAGATTCCTGGTAGCTGATGGCAGCGAGGAGTTCCCAGGGAAGGCTTTCCTCCCGCGCCACGATCTCAATCAACTGCTGGTAGTCCTTCAGGCTTTGACGCATCCGCTGCACAAAGGTCTGGGTATCGACGCGGGTGATGCTGTCGTCCTTGCTGAAGTATCGCTCCCGTAGCTCGGCGAGCTCGCCACTTTCGCGGCGCCGACGGAGGAAGTCGTTCACCCGCACCAGGAGCGGCGAATCCGCGGCTCGCGGCGGAAGGTACCAGACGATGTCGTGCTCCGTTCCGATGTCAAAGGCGACCTTCAGCCTCGGCAGAAGATTCTGGTGTACCACGAAGTCCCGGGAATCGACGATCGCCACGTCCGCGTCATCGGAGCTCACCAGGTTCAGCACGACGAAGGGATCGCTGGTCGCCACGGCCTCCCAGCTGAGATCCAGGCCCAGCCGACCGCGCCCCTCGACGAGGAGATCCTCGTGGATACTCCCGGCAACTACGGCGATACGCCGTCCTGCGAGATCGGTGAGTTCCCGCGGTCGTGCGTTACCTGACTTGTACACCACCTGAGGCTGCTGCCGGGCGTAGGCCTCGGATGCGGTAAAGCGCTGCCGGCGCTCGTCCGTCAGGCTGAGGCCCGCCCCGGCGATATCGGCCTCGCCGCGCTGCAGCGCGGCGAACAGGTCCTCCAGCGTGAAAGCCTCCTCGACACTGATGTCGACGTCGAGCTCGCGGGCCAGGGTGGCGGCCAGCTCGTAGTCGACGCCCAGTTCGCCACCGCGACCCAGGTAGTAGGTGGTGGGCCCATTCCGCGTTACCAGCCTCAGCGTGCCGCGTTCGCGAATCTGCTCCAGGGGATCGAGGTTTTCGGTGCATCCGCCCAGGCCCAGGAGTAGGGGAATCATGACCGTGGCTGCGAGACGCGATATCACCATAGCGTGGATTCTAGCGATCTCGTCGCGCGTCTGCCCGCCGCCTTAACCCTGCTCGGCCACGCAGGTACAATCGCGCGCCTGAAAATCAGCGAGACCACCTCATGCATCTGCTGCCCGGCGCCCCCGCCTTTTCGGCCCACCGCTTCCAGGCGCTCGCACTGCGGCTCGGGGATGTGCTGTCAGGCAACTCGCTGCGCCGGGCCGGTTTCGTACATCTGGTGCAGGGTGCGGTGAAAAACGACGTGGATCGGCTTGTGCGCCTCCTGGAGCAGGAAGGTTTGCCTGCTTTCTGCGAACCCGGGGAACTCGAGTCAGGACCCTGGTTGTTCGTCGGACCGCGGCCGGGCACGATCTCTCCCTGGTCCAGCAAGGCCACGGACATCGCGCAGCGCTGCGCATTTACCGGCGTGGAGCGCATTGAGCGCGTTATCGCCTTTGAGTTTGCCGCGGCACCGGCCGCCGATGCGCGCGAGGCCATCGTGGGTCTTCTCAGCGATCGCATGGTCGAGGCCGGCGTGTGGCGAGCGGCGGATCTCGCCGCTTTGTTTCGTAAGCCCGAGCCGCGCCTCGCGAAATCGGTCGACATTCTCGGCGGTGGTCGCGAGGCGCTGGCGGACGCCAATCTCAGCCTGGGCCTCGCGCTGGCAAGCGACGAGATCGACTATCTCTGCGAGCGATTCACGGTCCTCGGCCGCAACCCGCGCGATGTCGAACTGATGATGTTTGCGCAGGCCAATTCGGAACACTGTCGGCACAAGATTTTCAATGCCGACTGGACCATCGACGGTGAGCTTCAGGCCAAGAGCCTGTTCGCCATGATTCGCCATACCCATGCGGTGGCGCCGGACGGCGTGCTGTCGGCCTACGCCGACAATGCCGCGGTGGTCGCAGGCCCCCGGGCAAGCCGCTTTGCCCCCTTCGATGGCGGCCGCGAATACGTGACCCGGGCGCAGCCCGTGCACCTGCTCATGAAGGTTGAAACCCACAACCACCCCACGGCCATCGCGCCGGGACCGGGAGCGGGCACCGGGGTTGGCGGTGAAATCCGCGATGAAGGCGCGGTGGGGCTTGGATCCAAGCCAAAGGCGGGGCTCGCGGGCTTCAGCGTCTCCAATCTGCACATTCCCGGGGCAGAGCAGCCCTGGGAGGAAAGCAACGGCAAGCCCGGACGCATCGTCTCGGCGCTGGACATCATGCTGGAGGGTCCCATCGGAGCCGCCGCCTTCGGGAATGAGTTCGGGCGTCCCAACCTCTGCGGCTACTTCCGCAGCTATGAGCAGTCCGTTCCCGGGACCGATGGTGAGCTGGCGCTGCGCGGCTATCACAAGCCCATCATGATCGCCGGCGGCATGGGCAACATCGCCGAGGAGCACGTCCACAAGGGCGAGTTTCCCGCGGGGACGCGACTGCTGGTGCTGGGTGGTCCCGCCATGCTGATCGGTCTCGGTGGGGGAGCGGCGTCGAGCGTGGCCAGCGCCGATGGCCAGGAGGCCCTCGATTTCGCCTCCGTGCAGCGCCAGAACCCGGAAATGGAGCGACGCTGCCAGGAGGTGATCGATCGCTGCTGGCAGCTCGGGGCGGCCAACCCCATCGCGTTCATTCACGATGTGGGAGCGGGGGGGCTGTCCAATGCGCTTCCGGAGTTGGTTAAAGATGGCGGCTGTGGCGGCGCTTTTGAATTGCAGGCCATACCCAGCGATGACCCGGGTATGAGTCCGCTGGAGCTGTGGTGCAACGAGAGCCAGGAGCGCTACGTGCTGGCCGTGGCCGAGGCGAATATGGCGCGGTTCCTGGCTATCTGCGAGCGCGAGCGCTGCCCCGTGGCAGACGTTGGCGCCGCCACGGAAGAAGCCCGGCTGCGCCTCGTCGACGTGGAGCGGGGAGAGCGGCCCGTCGATATGCCCATGGACCTGCTATTTGGCAAACCGCCGCGCATGCACCGCCGTGATAAGCGTCGCGCACCGCCAGCTCTGCCATGGCGGGAACGCCCATCCGTGGCCGAGGCTCTGGATCGCGTCCTCGCGCTGCCTGCAGTCGCGAGCAAAAAGTTTCTGATTACGATCGCTGACCGCACGGTGACGGGACTCGTGGCCCGGGACCAGATGGTCGGGCCCTGGCAGGTGCCGGTCTCGGACTGTGCCGTGACCCTGGTGGACTACGAATCATGCCTCGGCGAAGCCATGGCGATGGGGGAGCGCACGCCGGTGGCGGTGCTGGATGCGCCCGCGTCCGGACGGCTGGCCGTGGCCGAGGCGCTGACCAATCTGTTTGCGGCGCCCCTTGCCAAACTGGCCGATGTCCGCCTTTCCGCCAACTGGATGGCCGCGGCCGATACCCCCGGGGAAGGCGCCGCGCTCTACGACACCGTGCGAGCGGTCGGCGAGGACTTCTGTCCGGCTCTGGGTATCGCCATTCCCGTGGGCAAGGATTCCATGTCGATGCAGACCCGCTGGCGTGCCCCGGAGGGCGAACGCGCGGTGACGGCTCCGGTATCGCTCATCGTCTCAGCCTTTGCCCCGGTGGACGACGTTGAGCAGACCCTCACACCCCAGCTCACGTGCGACGACGGACTCTGCCTGCTGCTCGTGGATCTCGGCCGCGGGGCTAACCGGCTCGGCGCGTCTGCGCTGGCGCAGGTGTACGGGCGGCTTGGCGACGCGAGCGCGGACGTACAGGACCCGTCGGATCTCAAGGCGCTCTTTGAACTGCTGCGCTGGGGCCGGGGCCGGGGAGAGCTCTGCGCCTACCACGATCGCTCCGACGGTGGTGTCATCGTCACCCTCCTCGAGATGGCCTTTGCCGGTCGCTGCGGCCTCGACGTGGAAGTACCGGAAGCCTGCGAGGACCCCACGGCCTTTTTATTCAGTGAAGAAATTGGCGTCGTTCTGCAGCTTCCCAAGAACGCCGTGGAAGACTGGAAACAGCGCGCGGTCGAGCTTGGACTGGGCGAATGCCTGCACCGCCTTGGTTGCACGCGACGGGATGGTCAGATCACGGTCCGTCATAGGGACGCCCTGCTGCTGGACGCTACGCGGGCAACGCTGGAGGAGCGCTGGTCTTCCACCAGCCAGGAACTGGCGCGGCTGCGCGATGATCCCGACTGCGTGGCACAAGAGAGCGCCCGCATAGCCAGCGACGATCCCGGGCTGTCGGTGAAGACAAGCTTTGATCCGGACGAAGACATCACCGCCACCCCCGCGTTGCTGAGCTCGCGTCCGCGTGTCGCCGTGTTGCGTGAGCAGGGGGTGAACGGGCATGTCGAGATGGCCGCCGCCTTCGATCGCGCGGGCTTTCGCGCCTTCGATATAACCATGAGCGACCTTCAGGCTGGCAGCGCTACGCTCGATGACTACGCCGGTATCGTGGCCTGCGGCGGTTTTTCCTTCGGCGACGTGCTCGGTGCCGGCGAGGGCTGGGCCAAATCGATCCTCTTTGATGCCGCCCTGCGCGACGCCTTTGCCGGCTTCTTCGAACGCCCGGACCGCTTTGCCCTCGGCGTCTGCAACGGCTGCCAGATGCTATCGGTGCTCCGCGAACTCATTCCCGGCAGCGATGCCTGGCCGCGCTTCAGGCGTAATCGTTCGGAACAGTTCGAGGCACGCTTGTCGATGGTGGAAGTGCAGCCGTCGCCGTCGCTGTTCTTTGCCGATATGCAGGGTTCACAATTGCCGATCGCCGTGGCCCACGGTGAGGGCAGGGCGGTCTTCGCCGCCCCGGCGGATCGAGAGCGCTGCGAGGCGCAGAATCTCGTCGGCCTTCGCTTCATCGAGAACGACGGGCGCGTAAGCGAGAGCTACCCGGCGAACCCGAATGGCTCTCCCGGCGGAGTCACGGCGGTCTGCACACCGGACGGACGCGTAACGATCATGATGCCGCACCCGGAGCGCGTCTTCAGGCGCCAGCAGCTGTCCTGGCACCCGGCTGCCATGGGCGAGGCCTCTCCCTGGCTGCGCCTGTTTCGCAATGCGCGGCGCTTCGTCGGTTAAATGCGCCGGCGAAAACCGTCGATTAAATCCGTCGATTAAATCCGACCGGGCGACCGCGAGCGCCTTGAGCACCGCGAGGCAGGGTCTATAATGCGCCACCCCAAATTCACCACCGCCCGGCTCGCATGAAGCCAGCCGCGGCCCTCTGACAATCCCGGACTCATGCTCAATCGCTATCCCCTGTGGAAGTACCTACTCGTCCTCCTCATCGTGCTTGGCGGCGCGCTGTACGCGGCCCCGAATCTCTATGCACCGGACCCGGCGCTGCAGATCGCCGGTGAAAGCAGCGCCACGCAGATCGACGAGGCCACGCTCAATCGAGCCATCGGCGCCCTGGATCTTGCCGACATCGACCACTTCGGGGAGGCGCTGAGTCCTGACGGGCGCAGCGCCCTGATCCGGCTGGGAGATCAGGAAGAGCAGCTGCGCGCCCAGGCGCTGGTATCCCGGGCCCTGGGTGATGGCTACATCATCGCCCTCAATCTCGCCGAGACCACGCCGGACTGGCTGACGGGCCTGGGCGGCCAGCCCATGAAGCTGGGCCTCGACCTGTCCGGAGGGGTGCATTTCAAGCTCGAGGTAGACGTGGAGGCCGCCATCGAGCGGCGCATGGACTACTACCTCAATGCGACGAAGCGCGCCCTGCGCGAGGAGCGCATCCGCGGCTTTGTCGGTCTCGAGGGCGAGCGGACCGTGGTGGGCCGCTTCCGCAGCGAGGCCCTGCGCGAACAGGCCCGCGACCAGATCTCTGACGCCTTTCCCGAGCTGCTCCTTGACCGGGTGGACGGCGAAGACGAGTGGACCATCCGGGCCTCGATGACGGACCCGACCGTCGACGAAATTATCGACTACTCCGTCAGCCAGAACCTCACGACGCTGCGCAACCGGGTTAACGAATTGGGCGTTTCCGAGCCCCTGGTGCAAAAACAGGGCCGCACGCGCATCGTCGTAGAACTTCCCGGGATTCAGGACACCGCCGAAGCCAAACGCATTCTCGGCAAGGTGGCGAACCTGGAGTTTCGCCTTGTAGCGACTCCGGATGCCGCTGCGGCGGATCGCCAGCGCTTTGAGTACCGCAGCGAGGATCGCGCCGGCCTGACCGAGTATTTGGAACGCAGCGTGATCATCACCGGGGAGCACGTCTCCAACGCCCAGGCCAGCTTCGATCAGAACGGCCAGCCCAACGTACAGATCAGCCTCGATAGCGAGGGTGGAACGCTGATGTCGCGCGCGACGCGGAACAACATCAAGCGTCGCATGGGCGTGCTGTTCATCGAGCGGAAGTACCGCACGCGCTATGAAGCCGGCGACGATGGAGAAGAAGTCGCCCTGCGCCAGGCTTTCGATGAGAAAAAGCTGCTCACCGCTCCCGTGATTCAGAGCGCCCTGGGCGCCCAGTTCCAGATCACGGGGCTCGACTCGCCGCTGGAGGCCTCGGAGCTCGCTCTCATGCTGCGCGCCGGCGCCCTGGCCGCGCCCATCACATTCGTGGAGGAGCGCACCGTGGGACCGTCCCTGGGCGCCGAGAATATCCGCCTCGGGGTGAAGTCAGTGCAGTACGGCCTCGCCCTCGTCGTGCTGTTCATGGTCGTCTACTACCGCATTTTCGGCCTCTGCGCGGTCGTGGCGCTGACGGCGAACCTCGTGCTTCTGGTGGCCTTCATGTCGCTGATCGGAGCAACGCTGACGCTGCCCGGCATCGCGGGCATCGTGCTCACGGTCGGTATGGCGGTGGACGCAAACGTCTTGATTTTTTCGCGCATTCGAGAGGAGCTGCGCAACGGTCTGTCGCCGCAGATGGCGATTCATTCGGGCTTCGAACGGGCCGTGGCGACGATCCTCGACGCCAACATCACCACCCTGATTGTGGCGCTGATCCTCTACGCCGTGGGGACCGGACCGGTGAAGGGCTTTGCCGTAACCCTGTCGGTCGGCATTCTCACCTCCATGTTCACGGCCATCATGGGCACGCGTGCCCTGGTGAACCTCATCTATGGCGGGCGGCGTGTGCATAGCCTCGCCATCGGCAGCGACGTGACGACCGGAGAAGCCGCATGAAAACTATCAATTTCATGGGCAGCCGTCGCGTCGCGGCGGCCTTCTCCGTGGTGCTGTTGCTCGTGACGCTGGGATCGCTGGTGCTGCGCCAGCTGAACCTGGGACTGGACTTTACCGGCGGCACGCTGGTGGAACTGCATTACGCCGAGAGCGCCAACCTGGGCGCTATCCGGGAAACGCTGACGACGGCAGGCTACGAAGGCGCGGTGGTGGTGAGCTTCGGCACAGACCAGGACGTGCTCGTACGCCTTCCCGAGGGCTATTCCGATGCCCAGGGCGCCGAGATGCTCACGGCGTTGCGGGAAGGCTCGGCCACGGGGGTCGAGCTGCGGCGCATCGAATTCGTGGGGCCCCAGGTGGGTGACGAGCTGCGCGAGCAGGGCGGCCTGGCCATGCTCCTGGCTCTTGGCCTGGTCATGCTGTACATCGCCTTCCGTTTTCAGTTCAAGTTTGCCGTCGGCGCCGTGGTGGCCCTGATACACGACGTGCTCGTCGTGCTCGGCTTCTTTTCCCTGTCAGGGCTTGAGTTCGACCTGACGGTGCTCGCCGCCCTGCTCGCGGTGATCGGTTACTCCCTGAATGACACGATTGTGGTGTCGGACCGCATCCGCGAGAATTTCCGCAAGCTGCGCCGCGCCGAAGCCGTGGACGTGATCAACATTTCCCTGACGGAAACGCTGGGGCGCACCCTGGTCACGTCCTTGACCACCTTGCTCGTGCTCCTGGCGCTGGCACTGTTCGGGGGTGAGATGATCTTCGGCTTTGCCGTGGCGCTGCTCGTCGGCGTCGCGATCGGTACCTACTCGTCGATCTATGTGGCGTCGAACGTGCTGCTGGCGCTGGGCGTGAGCAAAGAAGATCTGCTGATTCCGGTCAAGGAAGGCGCGGAACAGGACGACCTCCTGCCCTGACCCGCGGTTCGGAGTCAGGATCGCCGAAAAGCGGGGTGATGCCGGCTCTTCGGCGCCTCTGAACTCAGGCTTTGAGCGATTGCAGCACGGCCTTGAAGCATTTGGGGTTGCCGCAGACGATATTGCCACTGTCCAGATAGTTGTCGGAGCCATCAATATCGGCGACGAGGCCACCGGCCTCGCGGATCAGCAGCGCACCGGCGGCCATGTCCCAGGCGGACAATCCCCATTCCCAGAACGCATCGAAGCGTCCCGCGGCGACGTAGGCGAGATCCAACGAGGCGGCGCCCATGCGCCGGATTCCCGCACACTGGCCGGCGAGCTTCGCCAGGCCACCGGCGTATTGATCGAGGCGTTCGTCCTCGTGGCCGTGAAACGGGATGCCCGTGCCGAGCAGCGCGCCGTCCAGCGACGTAAGCTTGCTCACCCGCAGGCGGTGGCCGTTCAGCTGGGCGCCGCGGCCGCGGGAGGCGACGAATTCTTCGCGGCGCACCGGGTCCACGATTACGCCGTGCTCGAGCCGGCCGCGATAGGTGCAGCCGATGGAAACGGCGTAGTGCGGTATGCCGCGCAGGAAGTTGGTAGTGCCGTCCAGGGGGTCGATGATCCAGCGATACTCGGCATCTTCGTCGCCCAGCAGCCCGGATTCCTCGCCGAGGATCGCGTGGTCCGGGTAGGCGCGTTGGAGCTGGCGAATGATCTCGGCCTCGGCGGCCTCGTCCACCTCGGACACGTAGTCGTTGGGATTTTTGTTACGGACCACCACGCGCTCGAGTTCGTCGGAGGCACGGACGATCAGATCACCGGCCCGCCGCGCGGCGCGCAGGGCGATGTTGGCCATGGGTTCCATGCTGATCCGGGAAGCGAGTTCAAGAAGGCACGCGAGTATAGCAGAGGCACCGGTTTCGACCGCGCCCTTTGCTACACTTCGCGCCCCTGCAGCCAGGTGCCGAACCGCCATGCGCCCCGAGCGTGTCCGTATCGTTCTCGTCGAACCCAGTCATCCGGGCAACATCGGCGCCGTGGCGCGAGCCATGAAGAACATGGGTCTGACGCGCCTGGTTCTCGTGGCTCCGGAGCAGTTCCCCGATCCGCAGGCGACCTGGAGAGCCGTGTCGGCGGCGGACGTGCTGGAGTCGGCGCGGGTCGTGGACAGTCTGGATGAGGCCATCGCCGACTGTGGCTTTGTCGTGGGTGCCAGCGCCAAGGAAAAGCGTATTCCCTGGCCCGTGCTCGACGCCCGGCGCTGCGCCGCGGATATCGGGGATGCCTCGCAGCGCGGTGAAGTGGCCATTCTCTTCGGTCGCGAAGACAACGGCCTGGCGAACGCCGAGCTCCGGCGCTGCAACGTGCACCTGGCCATTCCCACGAGCGACGAATACAGCTCGCTCAACCTCGCCATGGCCGTACAGATCGTGTGCTACGAGCTCCATATGCTCACGTCCAGGGCGCCCGGGGAGGCCATGGATGCGCACTGGGACACGCCGCCGGCCACACAGGCCGACATGGAACGGTTCTACGAACACCTGGAGGAGACGCTGTCCCAGATCGGGTTCCTGAATCCGGCGGCGCCGCGGCAGCTCATGCCGCGCCTGCGTCGTCTCTACAGTCGCCTGCGGCTCGATGAGATGGAGTTGAATATACTGCGGGGCATGTTGACGGAAACGCAGAAACGCATTGACCCGGTGGACTGGGCCGCGCGGCCGAAGCGGGAGCGCTCCTCATGACGCCGGTCTACCTTGATTACCTTTCAACGACCCCCGTCGATCCCGCGGTGGCCGAGGCCATGGTGGCCTGTCTCACCATGGACGGCTGCTTCGGCAACCCGGCCTCGCGTTCCCATCGCTTCGGCTGGGAGGCGGAAATGGCCGTGGAGTCCGCGCGGCAGCAGATCGCATCGCTTATAAATGCCGATCTGCGCGAAATCGTGTTCACCTCCGGCGCCACGGAGTCGGACAACCTCGCCATCAAGGGCGTGCTCGAGGCGCGCTTTGGCTCCTCCCTCGATGGCGCGCACGTGGTGACCTCGGCGATCGAGCACAAAGCCGTGCTCGACAGCTGCGCGGCGCTCGAGGCGCGCGGCGTCGACGTGACCTACATCGCTCCGCAGGCGGATGGCCGGATCAGCGCCGAGCACGTGCGCGAGGCGCTGCGCGCCGACACCTGTCTTGTCAGCGTCATGCACGCCAACAACGAGCTGGGCACGGTCAACGATATCGCGTCCATCGCCGGGGTGACGCGGGCAGCGGGTGTCCCGCTGCATGTCGATGCGGCGCAGAGCGTGGGCAAGATTCCCGTCGACGTGCGCACCCTGGATATCGACCTGCTCTCTATCTCGGCGCATAAATTCTATGGGCCCAAGGGGGTAGGTGCCCTGTACCGGCGTCGCCTCCACCCCACCGAAGTCGCCGAGCAGATTCACGGCGGCGGTCACGAACGCGGTATGCGCTCCGGGACCCTCGCCACGCACCAGCTCGTCGGCCTGGGCAAGGCCGCGGAGTTGGCCGAGGCTGGTCTCGCCGAGGAATCGGCGCGTCTCACCGACCTGCGGCGGCGACTCTGGGACTCGCTGCAGGATATTCCCGGGGTCACTCTCAACGGCAGCGAAAACGAGCGCCTGCCCGGCGCCCTGAATATCAGCGTCAGTGATGTGGAAGGGGAGGCGCTGCTGCTTTCTCTACCGGAGTTTGCCCTGTCGACGGGCTCGGCATGCACCTCGGCGAGCCTGGAGCCGTCCTACGTGCTGCGCGCCCTCGGGATCCCCGATGCCCTGGCGCACAGCTCGCTGCGCATCAGTCTGGGGCGTTTCAGTCGCGACGACGATGCCGATCTTTTCAGTCGGCGCCTGCACGAAGTGGTTCCCAGACTCCGCCGCAGCGCCGCCTGAGTAACGCCCCCAGGGCCGCCGTCGCACCCGCTTTTCCCGGCGCCGACGCTCGTGCGCTGCAGGTGCGTAGCGGAGGCAAAATCCGTATAATCCCGCGCAATTTTTTTGCCCCTGACGAACACTAAGACGTTGTCACGCGGCCATTTTTTTGAGCCCGGCGACGCTCGCGCGGGCCGTATGCTACCCAGACCAAAAACCCGGAGCGTGGATTCGCTCGCTAGACCCTGGAGACCGAAACATGGCGGTGGAACGCACTCTTTCAATCATCAAGCCCGACGCCGTTGGCAAGAATCACATCGGTGAGATCTACGCACGCTTCGAAGCGGCGGGGCTGTCGATCGTCGCCTCCCGTATGCTTCGCCTCAGCGACACCATAGCCGGGGGTTTCTATGCTGAACACAGCGAGCGTCCCTTCTACCCGGCGCTTATCGAATTCATGACCAGCGGGCCCGTCGTTGTGCAGGTGCTTGAGGGTGAGAATGCCATCGCCCTGAACCGCGAGCTGATGGGCGCCACCAATCCGCAGGAAGCCGCCGCCGGCACGATTCGCGCGGACTTCGCCGATTCCATCGACGCCAACGCCGTACACGGCTCGGACTCTCCGGCATCCGCCGAGCGCGAGATCGCCTACTTCTTTGCCGCCAGCGACCTCTGCGCGCGCGCCTGAGACCGCATGACCGAGCTCATCGTCAGCAGCGGGCAGCCAGCGAAGACCAATCTGCTGGGGATGAGCCGCGCGCAGATGGAGGGCTTCTTCCTCGAGCTCGGTGAGAAGCGCTTCCGCGCCGAGCAGGTGATGAAGTGGATTCATCATCAGGGGGTCACGGACTTCTCGCTCATGAGCAACCTCGGCAAAGGCCTGCGCGAGAAGCTTACGCGGGTCGCCGAGGTACGCCCTCCGGCGGTCCACTCGCGGCACGATTCCAACGACGGCACGCGAAAATGGCTGGTGCACGTCGACGGTGGCGGGCTGGTGGAGACCGTCCTGATCCCGGACGGAAAGCGGGCGACGCTCTGCGTGTCATCGCAGGTAGGCTGCAGCCTCGACTGTTCCTTCTGTTCGACGGGCAAGCAGGGGTTTCAGCGGGATCTCACCGCGGCGGAAATCATCGGGCAGGTCTGGCTTGCCATCGATTCCTACGACGCCTTCCAATCGGGCAAGGGGCGCGTCGTCACCAACGTAGTGATGATGGGCATGGGCGAGCCGCTGCTGAACTTCGCTAACGTGGTCACGGCGATGGATCTGATGATGGACGATCTTGCCTACGGCATCTCCAAGCGCCGCGTTACGCTCAGCACCTCCGGGGTGGTCCCGGCGCTCGACCGCCTCGCGGAGGTCTCCGAAGCGAGCCTGGCCGTATCCCTGCACGCTCCGAACGATGCTCTGCGCAACGAACTCGTACCGATCAATCGCCGCTACCCCATCGCCATGCTGCTGGACAGCGCGCGGCGCTACATCGACGCACAGAGTGATGCAAAGCGAGTGGTGACCATCGAGTACACGCTCATGGCCGGGATCAATGACAGCCGCGAGCAGGCCCGGGAACTGGTCGACCTTCTGCGCGACTTCCCCTGCAAGATCAACCTGATTCCCTTCAATCCCTTCCCCGGCTCAGGCTACGAGCGTCCCAGTGGAAACGCCGTGTCGCGCTTCTGGCAGGTGCTCGTGGACGCGGGCTTTGTGGTCACGGTGCGCACGACCCGGGGCGACGATATCGACGCGGCCTGTGGCCAGCTCGTGGGAGAGGTCGTTGATCGCACGAGGCGCAGCGCGCGCCATCGCGAGCGCCGCGGTGCGGCGGCTTCTCGCGCCGCGGTTGGCCTGTGATGGGGCGGGCGTACAGGCAGGTCGTTCTATCGCTGTTCCTCGCCCTCGGGCTCGCTGGCTGCATCACCGAGTCGGAATCCGTGTTCACGGAAGAGGCTTCGCCGGAAGACGCCCTCGAACAGCGTCTGTCGCTGGCCCGCCGCTACATCGGCCGGGGCAACTATGAGGATGCGAAGCGCAATCTCGCCGTGGCCGTCGAGATCGATGACAGTAATCCTGAAGTCCACGAGGCTTTCGCCCTGGTGTATCAATCCACCGGTGAATACGAGCTTGCCGAAGAGAGCTTCAAGCGGGCGATCCGCCTGGATCGCGCTTTTTCCCGGGCCCGGAACAATTACGCCGCCTTTCTCTTCAGCCAGGAGCGGTACCGGGAAGCGGAAGAGCAGCTCAGGACTGTGGTCAAGGACACGCTGTACAGCGCCCGAGCCCAGGCGTTTCTCAATCTGGGACTGTGCCGCCTGCAACTTTTTGACAACAGTGGCGCGGAAGAGGCGTTCATGCGCAGTCTGGCCATGCAGGGCAATAATGCGATCGCCCTCCTGGAGGTCGCACAATTGCGCTTCGATGCGCAGGACACACGCAACGCCAGCATCTATTATGAGAGGTACCGGGAGGTCGTGCGGCAGCAAAGCGCTCGCGGCTTGTGGTTCGGTATCCGCCTCGGCCGCGCGACGGGCGATGAGGACGCGCAGAGCAGCTACGCGCTCGCCCTGCGCAGCCTGTATCCTCAGTCCCCGGAGTACGAGGAGTTTCAGCGCTCGCAGGATGCTGCGCGCGGTGACACGCGGCAGAACTAGGATGGTGGTGCGCATGTCGATGGCGGCCGCGCGAGGCTACTAAAGCCCGTAAGAGTTCAGCCCGTTAGAGTTCAGCCCGTTAGAGTTCGCGGCCGGGACAGCGGCGCGGGCAAGGGCAGGCTTCGGTAACAGGGACTACGGTGCCGGTTTTTTTACGAGTTGTTGCGGGATGTTCAAGCACCAGGGGCTTCGGTAACAGGAGTAGTAGTGATGCAGAAGCACTCTCCCATCAAGCGGCGTAAGAGCCGCCAGATTCACGTCGGCTCCGTCGCGGTGGGTGGCGATGCACCGATCAGCGTGCAGAGCATGACCAATACCGAAACCCGCGATGTGGACGCTACCGTGGCGCAAATCGAGGCGCTGGAGAATGCTGGTGCGGACATCGTCCGCGTATCGGTGCCCAGCATGGACGCCGCCGAGGCCTTCCGCGAGATCCGCACCCGGGCCAACGTGCCCCTGGTCGCCGACATTCACTTCGACCATCAGATCGCCCTCAAGGTCGCGGAATACGGCGTGGACTGCCTGCGCATCAACCCTGGCAATATTGGTCGCGACGACAAGGTCCGCGAGGTCGTGGCCTGCGCCCGGGACCGCGGTATTCCGATCCGCATCGGCGTCAACGCCGGTTCCATCGGCAAGGAACTGCAGCGCAAGTACGGCGAGCCGACCGCGGAGGCGCTCGTGGAATCGGCCATGCACCATGTCGACATTCTCGACAAACACGACTATCCGGATTTCAAAGTCAGCGTGAAGGCATCGGAAGTATTCATGGCGGTTGATGCCTACCGCCTTCTTGCCGGCAAGATCGATCAGCCGCTGCACCTGGGCATCACGGAAGCTGGCGCCCTGCGCGGCGGCACGGTCAAATCGGCGATCGGGTTGGGAATGCTGTTGCACGAAGGCATTGGCGACACGATCCGCATTTCCCTCGCCGCCGATCCGGTCGAGGAGGTGAAGGTCGGCTTTGAGATTCTCAAGAGTCTCAAGCTGCGCAGCAACGGCATCAACTTTGTGGCCTGTCCGAGCTGCTCGCGGCAGAACTTTGACGTCATCGGCACGATGAACGAGCTTGAGCGCCGCCTGGACGACATTCGCACGCCCATGGATGTGGCCGTGATCGGCTGCATCGTCAACGGTCCCGGCGAGGCTCGCGAGGCCGATATCGGCATGACCGGTGCAACACCCAATAACCTTATTTACGTCGACGGCACGCCCGATCACAAGATCAGCAACGAGGATTTTGTGGACCACCTGGAGAAGGTGATCCGGGAGCGCGCCGCACGTCTGGAGGCGCAGCGTGAGGAAGAAAGCGCGGCGCTGATCGCGCGCTCGGTGAGCTGACCGGAAAACAACCCCACTCCAAGTACGATGAATTCCCTGCGATCCATTCGCGGCATGAGCGATGTGCTGCCCGCGAACTCTCCCCCCTGGCACTTCTTCGAAGTCACCGTGGCCCGCCTGCTCGACGCCTACGGCTACGAGGAGATTCGTATGCCCGTGGTCGAGGCGACGGCACTCTTCAGTCGCTCCATCGGTGAAGTCACGGACATCGTGGAAAAGGAGATGTACAGCTTCGACGATCGCAATGGCGATAGCCTGACGCTGCGTCCGGAGGGCACGGCGGGCTGCGTCCGGGCCGCGATTCAGCACAATCTCATCGCCAGCCCCTGCCGTCTCTGGTACTCAGGGCCGATGTTTCGCTACGAGCGGCCGCAGAAGGGCAGACAGCGCCAGTTTCATCAGGTGGGCGTAGAGCTCTTCGGTTATGCCGGCCCCGATGCGGAGGCCGAGCTGCTTGTGCTCACGGCACGGCTCTGGCGGGAGTTCGGTATTGCCGACGCCGTGGAACTCGAGATCAACAGTATTGGCAGTGCGGAGTCGCGCCGGGCCTATCGAAGCGCGCTGGTGGCTTTTCTCGAGGGGCACCGGGGCGCGCTGGACGAAGACAGCCAGCGACGCCTGTCGAGCAATCCGCTGCGGATTCTCGATTCGAAGAATCCCGAGACCCAGGCACTGCTGGACGACGCACCGCTCTTCGCGGATTTCCTCGATGAGGAGTCGGCGCGGGATTTCGCAGCATTGCGCGCTCTGCTGGATGCGGCAGGCGTGGCCTATCGGATAAATCCGCGTCTGGTGCGCGGCCTCGACTACTACAACAAGACGGTTTTCGAGTGGGTTACCGACAGCCTCGGGGCCCAGGGCACGGTCTGCGCCGGGGGACGCTACGACGGTCTCGTGGAGCAACTGGGCGGTCGGCCCACACCCGGCGTTGGCTTTGCCATGGGCGTCGAACGTCTCCTCCTCATGCTGGAGGCTGCCGGGCGTGTCCCCGGGCCGCGCGCTCCCGATGTGTTTGTTATCGCCATGGGTGATGACGCCCGGCGAGCGGCGCTGGCCGCCGCCGAGGGTCTGCGCGACGCGCACCCGGGATTGCGCCTGCAGACGCAGCTTGGCGGCGGCAGCTTTAAGAGCCAGATGAAGAAAGCGGACCGCAGCGGCGCGGCCATCGCTCTGCTGTGGGGAGACGACGAGCTGGCGGCGGGTGAGGTGTCGGTCAAGCCCCTGCGCAGCGACGCTCGTCAGCAGCGCATGGCGCTGGATGATCTCTGCGCGGCCTTGCCGCAGCTTCTTGGGCGGTAGGCGCCGCGCGCCGCTCCGTAGTAACCGTTAAAAAATCGCAGGACTGCAAGTGGAAACGTACAGAACAGAAGAGGAACAAGTCGAGGCGCTCAAGCGCTGGTGGCAGGAGAACGGTCGCAGCACGGTCATCGGAGTCGTTCTGGCCCTGGGACTGGGTTTTGGCTGGCAGGCGTGGCAAAAGAGCCGTGACCTCGCCGCGGAGAATGCCTCTACGCTTTATCAGCAGATGCTGACGGCCCTCTCGGCCGAGGACACACAGGGGGCGGCCCCCGCCACGGAACTCGCCCGTCGCATCAAGGACGAACATCAGGGCTCGACCTACGCGCAGTTTGCGGCGCTGCACCTCGCGCGGCTGGCGGTCAATGATGAGCGTCTCGACGACGCGGAGGCGGAGCTTCGCTGGGCCCTTGCCCGGAGCAGCCCGGGGGAAGATCTGAACAGCATTGCCCAGCTCCGCCTGGCGAGAGTTGTGGCCGCGGGCGGCTCGCTGGAGCCGGCGCTCGAAATGCTGGTGACCGACGACGGCGCCTACACCGCGGCCTATGCCATGGCCCGGGGAGATATTCTCGCCATGGCGGGCCGCAATGCGGAGGCCCTGGAAGCCTTTGAAGCGGCTGCCGCGGCCCTTGATCCGAAGCTTCCCCTTCCGCCAACGCTGCGCGACAAGCTCGAATTCCTGCGCGCCCTGCAGGGCAGAAGCGCGCCCGGGGCCGGCTGACGTGGTCCGGGGTTTGCGCCATCTTGCGCTTCTGACGCTGCTGCTGCCGCTGGCGGCGTGCAGCACCGTGAGCGGCTGGTTTTCCATGGGTGATGATGAGGAAGACCCGCGGCAGCCGGCCGAACTGATTGATTTTGAATCGCAGCTGGACGTGCGCCGCAGCTGGTCCGTGGGCGTCGGCAACGGACAGGGGGGCGGGCTGTACCGTCTCCAGCCCGTGCTCGCCGGGGATCGCATCTACGTCGCCGCGGCGAACGGCGAGATCCGCGCCCTCGCAAGCGACAGCGGGGCGAACCTGTGGAAGGACAAGCTCGATATCGACATATCCGGTGGCGTCGGCCACTTCGAGGAGTCACTGTACCTCGGCGGCACCGACGGCGAGGTGTTGCGCGTCGATGCCGCCAGCGGCGAAGTCATCTGGGAGGGCAGCGTCAGCGGAGAAGTGCTGGCACCGCCCCAGGGTGATGGTCGCGTCGTGGTCGTGCAGACCTATGACGGCAAGCTGTACGGTCTCGATCACGACAGCGGTGAGCGCCTTTGGCGCTACGACAGCAACGTGCCGGTCCTGACTATCCGGGGTACAAGCACGCCCATTCTGCAGGACGGGGTTGCCTATGCGGGCTTTGCCAACGGACGCGTGTTAGCCATCGATACCGACGATGGCGCGACGCTCTGGGAGGCGCGAATCGCGATCCCCGAAGGCCGTTCCGAGATCGAGCGCATCGTGGACGTGGACGGCGCCATGGCGATTTCCGGCATGGAGCTGTACGTCGCAAGCTACCAGGGGCGCATCTCGGCGCTGGATCTTCGCACGGGCCGCAAGCTCTGGCAGCGCAATGTGTCGTCGTTCTACGGCGTGTCCCAGGGCTTCGGCAATGTCTATGTCGCCGAGGAGGCGGGCACGGTGACCGCCTACCTGCGCAACGGGCAGGGTATTCGCTGGGAGCAGGCGGCGCTCAGCTGGCGCGGGCTGTCGCGCCCCATACCGGTGAGCAGCTACCTGGCGGTCATTGATTTCGAGGGCTATCTGCACGTGATGTCGCAGGTGGACGGCGAGTTTCTGGCCCGCGAGCGTCCGGACAAGTCGGGCGCGCGCGCCGATATGCTCGCGGACGGTACGCGGCTCATCGTCTACACCAACGACGGCAAGCTCATTGCCTACGATCTGCGCGCCCGGGGCTGAGCTTTGCTGCCCGTCGTCGCCCTTGTCGGACGCCCCAACGTCGGCAAGTCCACGCTCTTCAATCAGCTCACGCGGACCCGGGATGCGCTGGTAGCGGACTACGCCGGCCTGACCCGGGATCGTCGCTACGGCGAGGCGCGGGTCGGGGAACGGCCCTGCATCGTCATTGATACCGGGGGCGTCACCGGGGATGAAGCCGGTATCGATGCCGCCATGGCGGAGCAGTCCCTGCGGGCCATGGATGAAGCCGACATCGTCCTGCTGCTGGTGGATGCCCGGGAGGGCCTCAACCCCGTGGATGAGCAGCTTGTTCGCCATCTGCGCCAGCGCGGCCGCGACTTTCACCTGGTCGTGAACAAGGTGGATGGCCAGGAACCGGCGATCGCGATCAGCGAGTTTCATGCCCTCGGCGTGGCCTCGACCTTCGCCATTGCAGCATCCCAGGGCCGCGGCGTACGCGCCATGATGGAGTCGCTCTTCGCCGACCTGCCCGCCTACGCCGCCCTCGTGGACAGCGACGATGAGCGCACTCGCGTGGCCGTGGTCGGGCGTCCGAACGTCGGCAAATCCACCTTGGTGAACCGGATTCTCGGGGAAGAACGGGTCGTCGTTTTCGATCAGCCGGGTACGACGCGCGACAGCATCTATATCGACTTTGAACGGCGGCACAAGGCCTACACGCTCATCGACACGGCGGGGGTACGGCGGCGCAAGAACGTGCGCGAGAGCGTGGAGAAGTTCTCCATAGTGAAAACGCTGCAGGCGATCAACGACGCCCACGTCGTGGTGCTGCTGGTGGATGGCAGCGAGGGTCTGGTGGATCAGGACCTGCACCTCCTGGGGCACTGCATTGAAGCCGGGCGCGCGCTCGTACTGGCGATCAACAAGTGGGACGGGCTCGATGACGACCAGCGCGAATGGGTACGCCGGGAGGTGGAACGCCGCCTCCGTTTTGTGGACTACGCGGACACGCACTACATTTCAGCGCTGCATGGATCCGGCGTCGGTAAGCTCTTTGCGTCCATCGATACGGCCTTTGCGGCGGCCATGCAGGGCCTGGGTACGAGCCGTCTGACGCGCATCCTGGAGGATGCGGTCGCCGATCACGCCCCGCCGATGGTGAACGGCCGCCGCATCAAGCTCCGCTACGCCCATGCCGGGGGGAGGAATCCGCCGCGGGTGATCGTGCACGGCAATCAGACCGAGCGCGTTCCCGACAGCTATCGGCGCTACCTCGAAAAGATCTTCAGCCGCGAACTGGCGCTGAAGGGCACGCCGCTGCGCGTCGAGTTCCGTGGCAGCGACAATCCCTACGCGGGGCAGCGCAATAAGCTGACCCAGCGCCAGATCAACCGCAAGCGCCGCCTGATGGCACACGTGAAGCAGGCCAAGAAACGCCGCCAGCAGAAAAAAGGCCGACCCTGAGCGGCGCGGTGACAAGCGCCCGGCGGGACCTCGACTCGCCGGCGGCCATCGACGACTTTGTGGATCGTTTCTACGAGCGTGTGCTCGCTGATCCACTGCTTGCCCCGGTCTTTCTCGACGTGGCTCGAGTGACGCTTGAGGAACACCTGCCACGCATCAAGGCCTACTGGCGCAAAATGCTGCTGGGCGATCACAGCTACCGGCGCCATATGATGGCGCAGCACCGCGCCATCGACGCTCGTCGGTCCTTCTCATCGGAGCACTATGCCCGCTGGCTGCTGCTTTTCGAGCAGAGCCTCACCGCCCATTTCCATGGGCCGGGCACAGAGCGTGCGAAAACGTTGGCACGACGAATCGCGGGGAATATGCGACGGAATCTCGCGGCAACCCGACTCTGGTCCTAGAAAATATCTGATAAAAATCCTATAAATATATGTAATAAATCATTATTTTCCCTAAATTTACATTCGAGGACGGCAGTTGAGAGCCGTTCGAGCACTGTTATAGTTCGCCATAACAGTTAGCCCTCATAGAGGAAAAGGAATGATCACTTTGCGCAAACGGCTGGCGGGAAACCGCGCTCGCTCCATGCTCCTGCCGGCCCTGCTCTTTCTGGGCAGCGCCTCATTCAGCGCCTTCGGCGGTCCGTCCCTGGCGATGCTCTGCCTGCTTCCCGCGGGTATCGCCGCGGAGCACGCCCTTCGCGACGGAACGCGCAAAGATCATGCCGCGTGACCTCTGCGCGCGAGCGGCCGGGGCTGCCGTGGCGCTCATCTTGGGCTGGGCCGCGGGCGCCGCGGCTGACGATGACAAGACCCGTCGCGTTGAAGGTCTGAGCTTCGAGAGCGTGATGGTAATGGACAACATCCGCGTGGAGATCAGCCAGGATGAGGACCACGTCCTGCGCTACCGGACCGATGTCGACGAGTTCGACCGCGACCCCTTCTATATCGCCCGGGGAAATACGCTCGTGCTGCGCAAATCGCGACGCGGCGACGTGCGTTTTCGCGTCAGCATGCCGACCCTGGAGCGCGTGACGGTCAGGGGCTCCGGGACCGCCTACGTCAAGCCCTTCAAGCTGCCGGACTCGTCGATGGGACCCGCCGAATTCATCCTCGATGGTTCCGGCGATCTCCGCCTTTACGGCTTCGAAGGTCCGGAAGTTGAGCTCAATCTCAAGGGCGCCGGGGACCTCAAGGCCGTCAACATGGACGCCGAGAATCTCACGGCCGTGGTTAGCGGCAGCGGCGAGCTGTACCTGCGCGAAGTAACCGCCGACAGCGGCATGTTTACCGTGACGGGCAGCGGCGATATCGAGGTCACGGAGCGCGGCTACGTGCGCGACATTGAGATTGACGTCGTCGGCTCCGGTGATGCCGATCTCGATGTGGTGGACTGCCGTGATGCCGTGATCAACGTCGTCGGCTCGGGGGATGTCAGCCTGGGACGAGTGGAGCGCAGCCTGACGGCGGCGATCCTCGGCAGCGGTGACATCCGCTACCGTGGAGATCCGAAGGTCGATCGCACGGTCTTCGGCAGCGGCGATATTCGGGCCCGCGACTGAGTCGGCCCTACGATGGAATGGGTTGACGGCCAGCCGATCTATCGCCAGCTTCGTGATCTGGTGATCGACCGCGTCATCGACGGCAGCTTCCCCGAGGGTGAAGCCATTCCCTCGGTGCGCCAGGTGGCCACCGACTATCGCATCAACCATCTCACCGTGGGTCGTGCCTATCAGGAACTGGTTGACCTGGGCCTCCTCGAAAAGCGCCCGGGGCTGGGAACGTTCGTGGCTCTGGGTGCCCGGAGCGTCCTGAAAAAAAATGAAAAACAGCGTTTCCTGGACGAAGAGTTGCCCGCCTTCGCCGAACGCATCCGAGTGCTCGGCCTCTCGCTGGAAGACGTCGCGCAACGCCTGACGGGGGAACCGGGGAGTAAACATGCAGACCATCATTGAAGCGCGCGATCTCGAGCGCAGCTTCGGGGACGTCCGGGCTGTGGATGGCGTGAACCTGACCGTTGACACCGGCAGCGTGGTCGGTCTCATAGGACCGAACGGGGCAGGGAAGACAACGCTGCTCCGGGCGCTCCTCGGGTTGACGCGCTGTAAGGGGTCCCTGTCGGTCCTCGGCCTTGAGCCCCATGGTCAGCGCGCGCGCATGATGGAGGAGGTGTGCTTCATCGCCGATACCGCGGTCCTGCCGCGCTGGATGCGCGTATCGGAGCTTCTCGATTACGTCAGCGGCACGCACCCGCGCTTCTCCCGGGATCAGGCCGAAGAGTTTCTGGCCAGCACGGACGTCGACCTGCGCCGCCGGGTGGGGAACCTGTCCAAGGGCATGACCGTACAGCTGCATCTCGCGATTGTGATGTCGATCGACGCGCGGCTCCTGATCCTCGACGAGCCGACGCTGGGCCTCGATATCCTGTTTCGCAAACGTTTCTACGAACAGCTCATCAACGACTACTTCGACGGCGAGCGCACGATTCTCGTTTCGACGCACCAGGTCGAGGAAGTACAGAACATCCTCACACACGTGGTGTTCATGAACCGCGGTCGCCTGATCCTCCACGACGCCCTCGCTGCCATGGAGGAGCGCTTCATCGAACTGCACGCCCTGGGCGAGGCGGCGGTGACGGCCGCCTCGCTGCCCCATATCGGCAAGCGCAGCATTCTGGGTGGCAACGCCTTTATCTTCGAGGGGGCCGATCAGGCGGAGCTCCGCGGTCTTGGGGAACTGCGTACGCCGTCGGTCTCCGATCTCTTCGTGGCGAAGGTAGGGGCTGACTGATGGCTTCATCGCAGAACTTCCGCTTCGCCGCGCTGCTGCAGCGCGAGTTCCGGGAGTATCGTACGTCCCTGTTCTGGACCCCGCTGGTGACGGCGCTGCTGCTGGCGATCCTTATGTTGGGCAGTGTCATCCTGGCCAATCGCATCAGCTTCATTGGCGATGCCGTACTGGAGTCGATCCTCGCCGGCAATAGCGTCAACCTGAGCATCACCGTGAACGAGGCCGGTGAACGTGTGGAGGAGCTGACGGTCACCGAGCGAGCGTCGGATTTTGCGCCCCCGGATGCGCCGCCACCGCCATCCTACGATGTGATTGATGAGGGCCCGACGTCGGAGGAACAGTGGAATTTCTCCCGCGAATGGAGTTTTGAACCGCAGGGCGACGACGACGGCACCGGACCGGATCAGGAAGACGTAAGCTTCGAGGGGCGCGAGCTGAACGTGATGCTCGCCACGGTGCATGGCATCCTGCTCCTTGTCCTGTTCGTCACCACGTTCAACTACCTGGTGAGCTGCCTCTTCGACGATCGCAAGGACCGCAGCATTTTGTTCTGGCGCTCTCTCCCCGTGACCGAGTGGGAAATCGTGGCCTCGAAGTTCGTGATGGCTCTTATCGTTGCGCCGCTGATGTTTATCGCCGTAAGCATTGTTCTTCAGCTGGTGTACGTTCTGCTACTGATGGCGCTGGTCTGGCGCATGGGCGAGGATGCCTACGCCACGGTTCTCACCAACATCGACTTCGGCGCGGTGCTTCTCGATCCCGTCAGCGGCTGGCTGATGACCGCTCTGTTGGTTGCGCCCGCCTACGCCTGGTTGTTGCTGGCCTCATCCCTCGCCGTGCGGTCGCCGCTGTGGCTGGCGATTGTGCCGCCCCTGGGGCTTTTGATTGTGGAGCGGCTGTTCTTCGGCTCAAGCGTGATCGGCAACGCCATTCTGCGCCATATCCCCAATCTCTCTGATGAGACTCAAGTCGGCTTCTACATGTTCGGCCCGGCGTGGACAGGACTCGATCTGTCGAGTGTCGCCGCCGGGCTGGTGTTCGCCGGAGTGTGCCTGACCGGCGCCGTCTGGCTGCGTACGCATCGCTGGGAACTGAACTAGATGGCATTCACTGGATGAATGTCACACATATAAAACATACATTTGGATGATGGTTTCGGTCTGCCCTAGACTTTCCCGACGCTAAGCCTCGCCTCACGGCGACCGAGCTTCGCTCGCATCGTCCGCGAGCCGCGCTGACCCGTTCCGGGGTGGCGCGGGAGCCGTCGGACCGACTGGACCATTAGGGGGAGAAGCATCCATGACCTACCAGCAGGAAATCCAGCACGCCGCCGATACCGTGGCCGCCAAGGGCGCAGGCTGGAAAGACATAAATCCTGAATACGCGGCGCGCATGCGCCTCCAGAACCGCTTCCGCACCGGCCTGGATATCGCTCGCTACACCGCGGCGATCATGCGCAAGGACATGGCCGAATACGACGCCGATCCCGCGCAGTACACCCAGTCCCTGGGTTGCTGGCACGGATTTATCGGTCAGCAAAAGCTCATCGCCATCAAGAAGCATTTCGGTGACACCAACAAGCGGTACCTTTACCTGTCGGGCTGGATGATCGCGGCCCTGCGCAGCGAGTTCGGTCCGCTTCCAGACCAGTCCATGCACGAAAAGACCTCCGTGTCGGGCCTGATCGAAGAGCTCTACACGTTCCTCCGCCAGGCTGATGCCCGGGAACTGGGCGGTCTTTTCCGCGAACTTGATGCAGCGCGGGAAGCCGGCGACGAAGTCGCCGCCAAGGCCCTGGAGAACAAGATCGACGGCTTCCAGACCCATGTCGTGCCGATCATTGCGGACATTGACGCCGGCTTCGGGAATGCGGAGGCGACCTATCTGCTGGCGAAAAAGATGATCGAGGCGGGTGCCTGCGCGATTCAGATCGAAAACCAGGTCTCCGATGAGAAGCAGTGTGGGCACCAGGACGGCAAGGTGACTGTTCCCCACGAGGACTTCCTCGCCAAGATCCGCGCCGTGCGCTACGCGTTTCTTGAGCTTGGTGTCGACGACGGCGTGATCGTCGCCCGCACGGACTCGCTCGGAGCCGGCCTCACCAAGCAAATCGCCGTGACGCACCAGCCCGGCGACCTGGGCGACCAGTACAACAGCTTCCTGGACTGCGACGAGGTAGACCCCGCGCAAATCCACAGCGGCGACGTGATCCTGACCCGCGATGGCAAGCTACTAAGGCCCAAGCGTCTGCCTTCCAACCTGTACCAGTTCCGCAAGGGCACCGGAGTGGATCGCGTGGTGCTCGATTGCATCACCTCGCTGCAGCACGGCGCCGACCTGCTGTGGATCGAGACAGAGAAGCCGCACGTGGGTCAGATCGCCGAGATGGTCAACAAGATTCGCGAGACCGTGCCGAGCGCCAAGCTCGTCTACAACAATTCGCCTTCCTTCAACTGGACTCTTAGCTTCCGTCAGCAAGTCTTTGATTCCTGGGGAGAAGCCGGCAAGGACGTGTCCGCCTATGAGCGCGACAAGCTCATGAGTGTGGACTACGACGACACCGAACTGGCGGCCGAGGCCGACGAGCGCATTCGTACCTTCCAGGCCGACGCGGCGCGCGAGGCGGGCATCTTCCATCACCTGATCACCCTCCCGACCTACCACACGGCGGCCCTGTCCACGGACAACCTCGCCAAGGAGTACTTCGGCGAGGCGGGCATGTTGGGCTACGTGAAGGGCGTGCAGCGTCAGGAAATCCGTCAGGGGATCGCGTGCGTCAAGCACCAGAACATGGCCGGTTCGGACATGGGCGACGACCACAAGGAGTACTTCGCCGGCGACGCCGCGCTCAAGGCCGCGGGTGAAGACAACACGATGAATCAGTTCGCCTGATTCGGGCGGTGCGCTAGCAAAGCCCGGCTGGCGACAGCCGGGCTTTTTTTATGCGCCTCACCATGCAATCCTCGATCGGGGCGTCGAGCGGCAAAAAAACAGTGCATTGACCGAGTATTCTTTTACCGCGATGGCCGTGGGCGGCGGCGCGGGATTTCTCTTCGTTCTGGGAATCTGGGCTCTCTCGGAACGCAGTGCGCGACGTCATCAGGCGCGCAAGCTCGAGCTCCTTCGCCGAAAGCTGGAGTGGCGTCGTCGGAGCAAGGAAAGCACCCCACCGGACCAGGACGCATGACCCCTTTGACGAGAGTGCAGCGATGAGTGAAGAAGTCACGTTTTACACCAACCCCCATTCCCGCGGACGCATCGTTCGCTGGATGCTTGAAGAAGCGGGGGCGCCTTATCAAGCGAAGATCGTTGAATACGGCGAAATGATGAAGGGCTCGGAATACCTGGCCATCAATCCCATGGGAAAGGTCCCGGCGATCGAACATCGCGGGGCCGTAGTGACCGAGTGCGCGGCAATTTGCGCCTATCTGGCGGACGCGTTCCCCGAGGCGCAGCTGGCGCCACCGCCCGGGGAGCGCCAAAGCTACTACCGCTGGCTGTTCTTCGCCGCGGGCCCCATGGAAGCCGCTATGACCGACAAGGCGCTGGGTGTGGAAATTCCCGAAGAGCGCAAGCCGACCGTGGGCTATGGCGAATTCGGTCTGGTCCTCGATGTCCTCGAGGAACAGCTTTCCCGCTCCGAATACCTGGCCGGCGAGCGCATCAGCGCGGCGGACGTATACCTGGGTGCGCAGCTCGCCTTCGGCCTTCAATTCAACTCCATCGAAAAGCGCGACGCCTTTGCCGCCTACGTTAAGCGTTTGACGGGGCGCGAAGCCTGGCAGCGGGCCAACGAACTCGACGGCCCCATGGGTTAAGCGGCGTGCGCTGGGATGACATCGATCTTCAGGTCTGCTCCGTGGCGCGCGCGCTCTCGGTGGTGGGCGAGCGCTGGACCCTTCTCATTCTGCGTGACGCCTTCTACGGTACGCGACGCTTCGAGCAGTTCCAGAAGAGCCTCGGGATTACCCGTCATCGCCTTGCCGAACGCCTGAATAAGCTTGTGGACGAGGGCGTGCTCACCCGGGTCCGGTACAGCGAGAAGCCGCCGCGCTCGGAGTACCGCCTTACCCGCAAAGGTCTCGGGCTGTACCCGGTGCTGATGACCCTGGGACGCTGGGGCGATGAGTGGATGGACCGGGGAGAGGGCGCTCCGGTGGAATTCTTCCATCAACGCTGCAATCAGAAGATGCAGCCGGTCGTCACCTGCAGCGAGTGTGGCGAGCCCCTGAAGCTGCAGCACGTCACGCCCATGGTTGGTCCCGCGCTCGCCCGGCACGTGCCGACGGTGCGCGAGGGAGAAACCTCCCTTCCCCAGTTTCCGCTGCTGCAGCGCGAGGACGGCTAGCCCGCAACGCACAGTCTCTCGCCGAGTATTCCAAATACCGGTGAGCTATGTAGGCTAGCGGGAACTTCCTGCTCAACCCATTTGCTGACCGGGAGTTGATTGCGACAGCGCTTTCTCGTCGTCGGTCATGTCTTCGGCGATGCCGTCGAACAGCGGCGTGGACAGGTAGCGTTCACCGGTGTCCGGGAGCATGACCAGGAATACGGAGCCTTCCGGCGCCGCCTCGGCAACGTCCATGGCGGTGGCAAAGGTTGATCCGCCCGATACCCCGGTAAAGATGCCTTCCTCCGCGGCGAGGCGCCGGGCCCAGGCCATGCCATCCTGGGCGTCGACGACGTGGAGTTCGTCGTAGTAGTTCCCGTCGATGGACTCCTGAAGAACGAGGGGAATGAAGTCCGGGGTCCAGCCCTGGATGAGATGCGGCTCGAAGGAAGGGTGACTGACCGCGGGCTCGCCGTCGTCGCTGCGCTCCTGCGCATGCCCGGAACTCACGATGGCCGCGTTCGAGGGTTCGGTGAGAATAATCTTCGTATCCGGACGTGCCTCGCGCAGGACGCGGCCAACGCCGGTCACGGTTCCGCCGGTGCCGTAGCCGGTCACCCAGTAGTCGAGTCGTTTGCCGTCGAAGTCGGCGAGGATTTCCGCTCCCGTGGTGGTTTCGTGGATATCAGCGTTGTCCGCTGTTTCGAACTGGTGTGCCAGGAACCAGCCATTGGCCTCGGCCAGCTCCCGGGCCTTGTTGACCATACCCAGGCCCTTTTCAGCGCGGGGGGTAAGCACCACCCGGGCGCCGAGGAAGCGCATGAGCCGGCGTCGCTCGATGGAAAAACTCTCCGCCATGGTGATTACCAGAGGATAGCCCTTGGCGGCGCAGACCATAGCGAGACCGATGCCTGTATTGCCCGAGGTGGCCTCCACGATGGTTTGTCCCGGCTGCAGCCGGCCATCACGCTCGGCGGCTTCGATGATGTTCAGGGCTAGGCGATCTTTCACCGACGCGCCGGGATTGAACGCCTCGGCCTTCACAAAGACAGTGACGTGGTCGGGGGCGATGCGATTGACGCGGATGCAGGGCGTGTCGCCCACGGTGTCCAGAATGCTGTCGTAAGTCGTCCCGCGACCGGTGGTGCTTCGGATACTCATGAAACTCTCCCGAGGATTTTTGTAGGGACGCGTACGCCGGCTCTGTCAGCGCGCCGGGCGCCCGCAGAGGCGAAGCGTAGCGTCAAACCCCTGAATCCGCGAGAGGAGCGCCTGGGTAGAGACAACGGCGTCGTCCATGTGAAAAGGGACCGAGGGGACTGGTCGCTGCGGGTGGGGCAGGCCAGACCCTCGGTATTCAGTCGCGACCCCCGCCGCGGCAGCCGAGTTTCATTGTCCGGCGTTGAGCATGCGCAGGACCGCCGGAATTTCCGCGGGTGGAAGCGGCGCGCTGAACAGGCTCCCCTGGGCGTGGTGGCAGCCCCGGGAGCGGAGAAACTCGGCCTGTGCGTCGCTCTCCACGCCTTCGGCGACCGTCCCCAGCCCCAGCTGGCCGGCCATGGCGATGACTGCGGACGTGATTGCCATATCGTCGGGGTGCTCGGGTATGTCCTCAATGAACGACCGGTCAATCTTCAGAATGTCGACCGGCAGGGACTTGAGATAGGACAGCGAGGAATAGCCCGTGCCGAAGTCGTCTACCGCGATCTTGATTTCAAGTTCGCGCAGCTCGTCGATAAGGGTGGTTTTCTTGGCCGCGTTCTGCATCATCGTCTGCTCGGTCAGTTCGAGCTGCAGGTAGGCGGGCGGAAGCTCGGAGCTCGCAAGCGCTGCTTTGATGGTGGCGATGAAACTCCTATCGAGAACCTGGCGGGTCGCGACGTTCACTGCGACGTGACCGAACTCCACGCCGTCCTTGAGCCATTGCGACGCCTGCTGGCAAGCGGCGTTCAATACCCATTCCCCGATTTCCCGGATCATCCCCGAATGCTCCGCCACGGGGATAAAGCGTTTGGGTTCGATATTGCCCTCGTCCGGGTGTCGCCATCGGATCAGCGCCTCAAGGCCTGCGGAACGCTGCGTCGCAAGATCCACCTTGGGCTGGTATTCGAGGTGGAACTGCTTCCGGGAAAGCGCCTGCTTGAGGGCCTGCTCGATGAACATCCGCTCCATGGCGCTGTGCGTCATTTCCTCGCTGTAAAACTGATATCCGTTGCGGCCATCCTGCTTTGCGCGATACATCGCGGCGTCGGCGTTCGCCACGAGTTCGTCGGCGCGGCTTCCGTCCTGTGGATAGACGGCGACGCCGAGGCTGACGGTGATCAAAACTTCGGAACGTCCGATCACAACAGGGGCGCTGAACGCGTCAATGAGCTTGCCGATGACCCGGCTCAGGTGATCGAGATCACTTGCAAGCCCCAGCAGCAGCACGAACTCGTCACCGCTGATGCGGGCCACGGTGTCGTCGGCGCGCACGGCGGCGACCAGCCGGCGGGCCACTTCCTTCAGGAGCGTATCCCCGGCCGCATGGCCGAGGCGGTCGTTGACGCTCTTGAACAGATCCACATCGACGAAGAGCACCGCGAAATCCGCGTGAATACGCTTTGCTTGGAGGATCCGCTGCTCGAGACGCTCGAGAAAAAGGATCCGGTTGGGCAGCTCGGTCAGGTCGTCGTGATGCGCCAGAAAACGCAGGCGTTCCTCGGAACGTTTCAGACTGGTGATGTCGTAGTTGATGCCCACGATATCGGTGACGTCACCGTCGTCGCCGCGTATCGCCACACCGGAGGCACGGATATGGCGAATATCGCCGTCCGTTCGGCGGATTTGAAATTCCACGTCATGAACGCTGCCGCGATGGATGATCTCCGCGCTCCACTTGTCGATCTCCGCGAGGTACTCAGGCAGGACCCGGGGGCGCCAGGCGTCGGCGCTGTAGTCAAAGTCCTCGCGCCGGATGCCGTAAATCTCCAACTGCTGGTCGTTCCACTCCTGCCGTCCCGAGCCGATGTTCGCATGCCATATACCGAGCTTCGCCGTGTCGACCGCGAGGCGCAGTTGCTCGACGGTTTTTTCCAGCTGCTCCTGCGTTCGAAGCCTTTCCGTTATGTCACTGGCAACAGCAAAAAACAGTCGGCTGTCGGCCGAGGCCGTCGCCGACCAGGCCAGGACCCTTTCTGATCCATCGCGGCAGATGTAGCGATTCTCGACGTACTCGATGCGCGAACCCTTGGACAGGCGCCCTATTTCCGTCCGCGTTCGTTCAACGTCGTCGGGGTGGACGAAATCCAGGATGTTGTTCTGAACGAGATCGTCCGGGCGATAGCCGAGGATGGGTTCGCAGCCGCGGTTTACATGGCGGATCACGCCCGAGAAATCGGCCACGAAATGCAGGTTCATGGCTTGGTCGAAGAATTGGGCGAGCATGTCGGCGCTGGACTGCGCGTCGGTCACATCGATGGCCGTGCCCATCATGCGCAGCAGGCGATGATCGCTGTCGAACTCAACGCTGCCCACCGCGTGTACCCAGCGCACGGCCCCATCCGCGCTGCGCACGCGAAACACCAGATTGTGATCGCCTTCGCCGGCCATGCAGCGCTCGACGTCCCTCTGCCAGGCGTCCCGGTCTTCCGGGTGCACGTGTTCAAGGAAGGCTTCCGCGGTTCCGGGGAAGGTCCCCGGCGCAAAACCGAAGATCGCTTCAAGGCCGGTGGTCCAACGAACTTCATGGGAACCGGAGGTCCATTCCCAGACGCCCACTTCGACCTCGTCGAGCGTACGCTCCAGGAGAGATCCCAGCATCGTTGGTTTTCTATGCAAGCCAGCCATGCCTCCCTCGTGGCGGCGTACCCAGGCCTGACCGAGATTTCGAAGGTTCGGCGTCGGAATGCGCAAATAATTGCTTGCTACCCTATCACGACGGTCGGCAAGGCCGGTGACCGGCACCATGCTCGGGCGCGTCGGCACGGGGCTGATCCAGGGCCTGACATTAGCGCGCAAGTTACCTATCATGCGGCCGGCGGGCGGCAATGGCGCCTCCTGCCACAGAGACCGAAACCAATAAGAATTCGCGACTCGGAGCAGTTCCGCAGGACGCGAAGGAGTCCGCAAGATGGCTTTCCCGGTGGTGTGTCGATGACACGGGCCTTCCAGTTCCTCAGGCTTCCTGGGGTCGGTGCGCAAAGTCGCGCTACGGCCCACCGCGGCACCCGAGCGACGGTCCTGCTCGTTCTTTGCGCGAGCATTTTACTCGGGTGTTCGCCTGGCGAGCCTGACAGCCCCGGCACCCGGGCACTCGTGAGTCTGGTTACGGCCGAGCAGTACCGCAATTCCCTGGGTCATATCTTTGGCCCGGGCATCGACCTGCAGGTGGAATTCGCGCCCGTGGCACGGACCGAGGGGCTCCTGGCCAACAGCGCGGCGATTGCGGGGGTCAGCAGCGCCCAGCTCCAGGGCATCCAGGGGATTGCTTCCAGCGTTGCGAGCCAGGTGGTCGATCCGCGGCACCGCAATTACCTCGTTCCCTGCACGCCAGCGGCCCTTGATGCGCCCGATGAGCGCTGCGCCGAGCTGTTCCTCAGCAAGGTCGGTCGGCTCCTGTTCCGCCGCGCGCTGTCGAATCGCGAGCTAGCCATGTATGTGAAGCATGCAGGCGAGGCCGCGGTACAGCTCGAAGACTTCTACGCCGGCCTCGAGATCGCCCTTGAAGGCATGCTCATCAGCCCCGAGGGTCTGTTCGTGGTCGAACGCGCCGAGGTGGACCCCGACGATGCTGAACGGCGTCGTCTCGACGCCTATTCCCTGGCGTCACGTCTCAGCTTCTTTCTCTGGAACGCGGCTCCGGACGACGAGCTGCTTGCGGCGGCGGAGAGCGGCGAATTGAGCACCGCGAAAGGCGTCGAGCGCTCCGTGGAGCGAATGCTGGCGAGCCCGCGGCTGGTCGATGGTATGCGCGCCTTCTTTGACGATATGTTCGCCTTCGAAGAGGTCAAGACCCTCAGCAAGGATTCCACCATCTATCCGGAGTTCACCGGCGTCACCGCCGAGGACGCCCGGGAACAGACCCTGCGCACGGCGATCGATCATCTGTTGACCAGGGATGCGGACTATCGCGATCTTTTTACAGCGCGATCTACCTATATGTCTCCGGCCCTGGGCATCATCTACGGGGTGCCGGCGGAGCCCGGCTGGACCGAGCACAACTTTCCCGAGGACAGCCCGCGTTCGGGACTGCTGACCCAGGTGAGCTTTCTTTCCCTGCACGCGCACCCGGGGCGAAGCTCCGTAACCCTGCGCGGTAAGGCCCTGCGGGAGCTGTTTCTCTGCCAGACGGTACCCGAGCCGCCGCCGGGTATTGATTTTTCCGTGGTATCGAACCCGGATTCCGCTTATCCCACGCAGCGCGAACGCGTGGCGGCACATCTGGAGACACCGTCCTGCGCGGGCTGTCATCGCATCACCGATCCCATCGGCCTGGCCCTGGAGCAGTTCGACGGCGCCGGCGCCTACCGGCTCACGGAGAACGGCGCGACCATCGACGCAAGCGGCGGTCTGGATGGGTTCGAGTTTGACGGCGCTGTCGGCCTCGGCGCCGCCCTGCGCGAAAATCCGGAGCTGCCGCGCTGCCTCGTACAGCGGGTCTACAGCTACGGTACCGGTGGCCCGCCGGGTACAGAAGCGCGGGAGGTCATGGACTATTTCAACGAGGCATTCGTTGCGGGCGGCTATCGGCTGCGGGAGCTCCTGCGCACCGTAGCGCTGAGTAGCGCGTTCTCGAGAATACAGCCTGCTCCGCAGGAAGACCTGGCGGGCAGGAACGAAGTACAAGAACAAACGGCAACGGCGAACTGACCCGGGAAAGCAACGTTCGGCAGTGAACGGATCAGCAACAGTGCAAGCGCGGGTGCGCGCACCCGCACATCGGCTCATTACTACGATAAGGGAGAGCTGGCATGAGTAAGTGGAACAGGCGCCGCGTGCTGAAGGGGATGCTGAACGGCGTCGGTGTGTCGGTCGCGCTTCCCTTCCTCGAAGTGTTTCTCAACAGCAATGGCACGGCGCTGGCTTCCGGGCGGCCCATGCCCGTGCGTTTTGGTACCTGGGGTTATGGCCTTGGGGGTACCCGGGAAATCTTTGTCCCCAAAAAGACGGGTCCAGGCTACGACCTTCCCGATGAGATCTCGTCCTGGGCGCCGGTGCGCGATGACATCAACCTGTTTACCAACGGCTCCGCGTTCCCCGATTCGTCCCCCAACCGCAACCACTTTACCGGCTGGGTCGTTTCCCGCACCGGCGTGGCTCCGGAAAAAGACCTGGTGCCGGCCGAGACGATCGACGTCACCGTGGCCAAACAGATCGGACGCACAACCCGTTTTACCTCGCTGACCACCACGGCCACCGCCGATGCCCGGGACACCTACAGCTATCTGAACGCCACCACGCCGAACGCCCCCGACTGGTCTCCGCTGCAGTTTTACATGCGTCTGTTCGGGCCCGAGTTCCAGGATCCGAATGCGGATGAGTTCACCATGGACCCGCAGCTGATCGCGCGCCGTAGCGTGCTCTCGGGGGTAATGGACCAATCGCGTTCGATGATGAAGACCCTGGGTGCGGCGGACCAGCAGCGCCTTGATCAATATTTTACGGGCCTGCGCCAGCTTGAGAAACAGTTCGATCACCGGCTGACCAAGCCCGAACCGATCGCGTCCTGCGTAGCGCCGGGCGAGACCCCGGAAAATCCTCTGATGGACAAGTCGGCGGATGCGGTGAAGCTGCGGCACAAGATGATGACGGAGCTGATGGTCATGGCGATTGCCTGCGATCAGACGCGCGTCTTCAATATGACCTACTCCGCCGCGTTTTCGTCGATCATCAAACCGGGTTATCCGAAACCGCACCACACCTGCACGCACGAGGAGCCGGTCGACGAGGCGCTGGGTTACCAGCACCACGCCTCCTGGTTCACCCGCCGGGCCATGGAGTCCTGGTCCGACTTCGTGGCGGCGTTCCGGGACATGCCGGAAGGGGACGGAACACTGCTGGACAACGTGCTTATCCTCGGCACCACCGATGTCGGCTATGCCCGTACGCACGCGATCGACGGTATGCCGGTATTCCTGGCGGGCCGCGCCGGCGGCCGCGCCCGCAGCGGTCTGCATGTCGATCTCGATGGCGGCTCCGTCGCCCAGGTTGGCTATACCGCCCTGCGCCTGCTGGGCATCGATACGCCGTCCTGGGGAACCTTGAGCAACCAGTGTTCGGAGGTGCGTGGCGAGGTCGTCGCGTGAGTGCTTCATCCGTGCGCAGCTGCAACGGGCACAAGACGCTCGGCTTCCCTGCGGCCCTCTTCCTGTTTGCGTGTGTGGCGACCGTTGCCGCGTCGGCCACTCCCGTGCGCGAGGCGCGCTACTGGCAGTCGCCCCAGAGCATGGAGCAGGAGGCCTACATCGCGGAACTCATGCCACCGGGTTTCCAGGTCGTCAGCAGCGCCCTCGAGGGGCCCGTGTACGCCAACGAGCAGGGCCGCACGCTGTACAAATGGCCGTTGGGCGCCCTGCGTAATGGATCCACCGGAGATCGAAAAGACGGTCCCTCGAACTGTACGGACGAGGTTCTGCGCGTATCGGCGGGGCTCATGAGTCCCTATCCCCCCGATCTGCTGCTCCCCGACGCCGACGAGCGTCTGAGCTGTGCCGAGGTATGGCCGCCGGCGCTGGCGGAGGAAAATGCGGAAGAACGCGGCAAATGGACCCTGCGCGAACGAGAAGACGGTAGCCGACAGTGGGTCTATGACGGTTATCCGCTGTACACATCGAACCTGGATCAGAATCCCGGGGACGTGCTGGGGGGATCCAAGATACGCTACGTTCGCGACGGCGGCATCCTTCGCCAGCCCGTGGGACCGCCCCCGGACGTGCCGGCCGGGTTCAAGGTCATCCCGACCACCACGGGTCGGCTGCTGGTCAACAAGGACGAGTTTTCGGTCTATGTATGGGACGGCGATGGACCTAACGAATCCAACTGCGATCAGAGCTGCCTCAGGAAGTGGGCTCCGGTTCCGGCACCGGAAATCGCCGTCGACCGGGGCGAGTGGAGCATCGTTCGCCAGGAGTCCGGCTTTCGCCAGTGGGCCTACCGGGGTCGGCCTCTGTACACCCACCGAGACGACCCGGGCAGCCGCAGCTTTGTGGGAAGCGACATGCCCGACTGGCGGTCTCCGCGTTGGCACAACGTGTATACGCAGCGCGCGGTTACTCCCCCGGAAGATTTCACGGTGCAGGACGTGGAGTTCGGCGGGCAGGTACTGGCGGATCGCGATGGACGAACAATCTATCTTTACAACTGCCGCGACGATTCCTTCGCGCAACTGGCCTGTGATCATCCCGCGGCGGCCCAGGATTACCGCATGGCGATCTGCGGCGACGGTGATCCCAAGGTCTGCCTGGAAACCTGGCCCTACGTCCGCGCCAGCGTCGACGCCCGGAGCCAGAGCGCTCTTTGGTCAAAGCTTGAGATAGACCCCGCTACGGGGCGGCGCGCCGCTCCTGGACAGCAGGACGCCATGCTCATTTGGGCCTATCGCGGCCGGCCGGTCTATACCTATGTTGGCGATCGGGGTCCGGGCACGAGCAATGGCGACGGGATCGGAGAATTTACCGGTCGTCGCAACGGCTATAAAGCCTTCGTCCTGCGCGACGACTTTGGCGAAAACGCGTTCCGCCGCTGAAGACAGCGGCGGTGATTCACTCTGGAGGTTCATCGATGGCTCACAGTACATTCGGTAAGCAGGGACGGTTCGCCTCAATGGCAAGGATTGCCGCCAGCCTGGGTCTTTCCGGCGTCGCCGCATTCGCGGCGGCGGAACCACCGGAGGGAGGACGCATCGGCTACGTGCTCACGGAGCGCCACTGGGCGCTCTACCAGACCGAGGGCGCGGAAGCCGAGTGTCCCCAGGGATTCAACATCGGCCCGCGAGAGCAGTACGACGCGCTCTATCCCGCAAAGGAAGGAGAACTTCGCACTGAAGCCAACACCCGACTCGTGCGCGAGGGGCGGCGCTTTCACCTCGAGCTATCGGAGGAGCCCTTCCCGTTCTACGACGCCCAGGGCACCTACGCCTACGGTGTAAATCTCGACGGTGAGGATGGCCCCGAGGACTATCTCAGTCCGGATGGTGAAGCAGGCATCGACAATCAGCTGCAGCGCGCGCTGGGCTGTATCCCGATCTACCGCGGCCCCGATGGCGCGTTCTACCACTTCTCGAACCTGTTCATGTACGGCAACGCCTACAACCGCTGGATGATCGAGATCACCGGCGTGGATGATCTGCGCAACGATTCTGAAGTGACCGTAAACTTTTATCGGGGCGTCGACGATCTGATGACCGATGCCTCGGGCATGGGCTTCGTTCCCGGCGGCACGCAGCGCGTCGACGCACGTTGGGGTGCCAGTTTCGAACAACAGGTGCGGGGCAGGATTGTGGACGGCTTGCTCACAACCGAACCCACCGATCGCACCAAGTTTCCCTGGTCGTTCCCGGGTATCGGCGGCGGTTTTCACATCTTCCGCGATTTCCAGCTCAAGCTCGAGCTGACGCCGGCTACGGCCACGGGCCAGCTCGCGGGGTACGTCGATGTAGAGCAGTACAACCACCGGCTCAATCGCAACTGGACGACGCATCATCAGAGCTACGGCGCGCTTTCAGCGGCCTCCCTGTACCGGGCGATGAAGCGCCTGGCCGATGGCCACCCGGACCCGGAAAGCGGCGAGAACACGGCGATTTCCTCCGCGGTCAATATCACCATGCATCAGGTGTATATCCTGCACCCGCCGCAGACGCAGATCGCCGCGAGTCCCGCGGGCTGAGCGTGGCTGTCCGGGAGATTCGCTCATGAAGCAAACGGCATGGCTTGCCGCCCTGTGCCTCGTGCTGTTTTCGCATGTTGCGAGGGCGGAGCAGCATGCGGAGGCAACGCCGCTGATTACGCTCTGGGCCGCGGGCGCGCCAGCCTTTGGACTGTATGTGCGCCCCGAAGAGCCCGTGGGCGATGACGATTCAGAGGCGGCGGTGCCGCTCTATTCGGTCGAGACAGGCCAGAATCTGGCGGCCAATCCCTACCTCGATTTTGCGTTTCTGAGTTTGGAATCGCACTACGACGCCGACGCGGCGCAGCGTGTCTCCGAAGGTATGTTCGGCGGCGACGGCGACTCGTCCAAGAGCCTGCTCGTGCGTATTCCGCCCATCTCCGTGGATGGCGTCGAAGCCGCGCGGAGCCGGGCTCGGGAAGTGCTTTCCTTCGGCGCCCACGGGGTCGTTATACCTCACGTGCTAAGTGCCGACGAGGCTCGTGCCGCCATTTCCTTTTTCGAAGACGTGAACGTGTGGTCGCCGGAGAATCCCGGTGGCACGGTCATTGTGATGCTCATTGTCGAAGACCCGGACGTGTTTGCGGAACTTGACGAGATCGCCGCCATGCCCGGTTACAGCTCTCTCGTGTGCGGCATCGGCAGTCTTACCAACGCTCTTGGGGGTGATCGGGAAGCCGCGGAGACAATCAATCAGCAGGTTCTGGCCGTCAGCAAGCGCGTGGGAAAACCCAACCTTACGACGGTTGACGGGGACTCGGTTGCCCAGCGCGTGGAGCAGGGCTTCCTGGGATTACTGGCCTACGGGCCCGATGGTGACGAGGTCCTGCGGCGGGGCAGGGCGGCGGCAGGACGGGCGCTCTGATCGACAGGGTGCGCCCGACCACGATCCGGCGCCGCAACCGCGACGGACGGCAGCAAGGAGTAAGGAGTGAGCAGTGGATACGCGATGTACACGCCGCGCGGCGCTTAGGCGGGGCCTGAAGCTAACGGTGAGCGGGGGCATGCTCCTCGGTCTCGTGGCCTGCGGAGATGACGACGGAGCGCTCCTGGTCTGTGCCGATCCCGAGAGCCTGACCTCGGCCCAGGCCAGCGTTCGTCGATCACTGAACTACACGGAGCGGTCTCCGGATGCGTCCCAGGTGTGTACAGGCTGCGATTTCTTCAAGCTTGGCGCCGGCAGTGGGGATTGCGGAAGCTGCGAGATCTTCAGCGGCGGTGCGGTGAATCCGGCTGGGCGTTGCGACTCCTGGAGCGCAGACGCCTAGCCGTGGCGTTGGACCGCTCCGTCTGAGCGAGCGCTCTGCGCCGCGATGCGGCGTTCCGCCAGCGCTCGTGCGCGCCGGGGGTCCTGCTCCCGCAACGGCCCGGTCAAACCCAAGTCAGGTCAAACCCAAGTTAGGTCAAACCCAAATCCAGTGTTGGAAGCTGCCAGATGACTTTTGTCTTTTCGATCTATTTTCCCGGCGTCGCGCCGACGCGCCGCCTTATCGCGCTGGCGTGTTTGTTCGCAGGACTGTGCGCTGGCGTCAGCAACGCTACCCGTGCCGACGTCGAAGGCTCCCTCGAGCAGCGGGGCGAGTACCTGGCGCGGGCGGGCAACTGCGTGAGCTGTCACACCGGTGAAACGGGGCATCCCTTTGCCGGTGGGCTGGCTTTCGAAACGCCCTTCGGTACGGTTTTCTCTACCAACATCACTCCAGATGTGGCAACGGGGATCGGGGCCTGGACGCTCGAGCAGTTCAGCACCGCCATGCGCCGGGGCGAGCGACCGAACGGGGAGCATCTCTATCCCGTTTTTCCGTACACCTCATTTTCCAAAGCCTCGGATGACGATATCGAGGCCATTTACACGTTTCTCAAAACCCTCGAACCCATTGCCTCCGTGGCACCGGAGAACGACCTCAGCTTTCCCTTCAATCAGCGCTGGGCCATCGGGCTGTGGAAGTCGCTGTTTTTTGAAGAAGGACGGTTCGAACCCGCTTCCGATGAATCGGACGCGTGGAATCGGGGTGCCTATCTGGTTCAGGGCCTGGGTCACTGCGGTGAATGCCATACGCCCAGAAACGTGTTGGGTGCTCTGGAGGCGGATTACGCGCTGACCGGAAACACTTACCGGGAGCGTGTTGAAGGCAAGCTCTCGTCCTGGTCCGCGTCCAACCTCACGTCCCATGAGAGCGGCCTGGCGATGTGGTCCGAAGCGGAAATTGCGGACTACCTGAAGCTGGGCTTCAGCCATCGTGCCGGTGTATTCGGACCTATGAACAATGTGGTGGTAAACAGCACGCGGCATCTGAGCTCCGCGGATGTTGCCGCGATGGCGACCTATCTCAAGAGCCTGCCCGCCGCCGGATCAGGCGAGGGACCCAACGCCGACGAGGGCGTGCTGCGCGCCGGTTCAATCCAGTACGACATCCATTGCGGCACCTGTCACCTGCCGACGGGAGAGGGTTCTTCGGAGACCGGTCCCCCGGTGCTCGGCAGCCCCGTTGTGCTCGATAAGGATCCAGCTACCCTGATCAATATCACTCTTTACGGGGCCCAACTGCCTCGCGTTGCGCCGACGCTGGAGTGGCAGGCGCGTACTTGGAAGCGTATGGAGGCCTACGCCAACAAGTTGAGCGATGAGCAGGTGGCGGCGCTGCTGAGCTACATGCGCAGCGCCTGGGGGCACGATGCTGGAGCCGTGAGCGCCGAGCAGGTGGCGGCGCAGCGCTGACGCTAGTTGCCTTCGCCGACGGCGTCCGGCAGGGTCAGCAGGCACACAGCCAGCAGCACCGTCGCGATCACACCCGACGAACCGGCCAGCGGCAGTTCGCCGAACACATTGCGTCCGGCCGTCATGGAAGCCAGGTTACTGACCAGCGCAACCAGGCCAACGATGACGCTCGCTCCACCCAGCAGCTTGGCCCCGGCGTTCAGCCTCGCCAGGCCGAATACGATCAGCGCGAGCGCCAATAATACCTTGGCGGCGTTGTAGACCATAAAGGACAGGGCAACTACGGAGCGTGCCGCGGGCGTCAGTCCTTCGACCTGACCGGCGGCTTCGAAAAACGGGCCGAACATGGTGAGACCGATACCTACCTGCACGACGTTGAGCAAAGACGCAGCGACAATCGCCGACCAGGCGAGGTGCTCCCGATCCACCTGAGCCAGCGCCGATCCGGCGAAAGCCGCCGTCAGAACGAAAAGACAGCCCTCGGTGCCCCACAGGAGCTGCCGGGGGACGGCAATTTCGGCAAAAGAAAGCGCGGTATAGATCGACTGCGTGACGGCAGCTCCAAGAACCAGGAGGCCGGTTATCTGAATTGTGCGGTTGAGGGTGAGGTCCATCGTTGATCTGCCTGAGTTTGTGCGAGTGGTCACGTGTAAGCACACGTGGATTCGACGATCCTAGACCGCGTTCTACGGATCAAGTTCCGGAACTTTTGCCTCGGTAGCTAAAGCTCGGCGCATGGCAACGCACAATCTCTCGCCGAGCATTCCAAACATCGGCGAGAAATGCCGGCTGGCGTTGCGAGCCCACCGCGGGCCGCTCCTCGCCCACGTACCTGGGGTACTGCGGCCAAGGACAAAGAGCGCGCAAGGGCTACAAATAACTCCCGGTATTCAAGGCTCGATACGCGTCAATGCTTTTGCTCGCTTCGACCAGGGAAAGGAGATGGGCAGGACCACCGAGGAACGACGATTGCATCTCGAAAGGAACCGCGAAGAACCACTCTCGCGTGGTCGGCCAGACGGCTTGGGGCACGAGTCCAAGGGTTGCCTGCGAGTGAATGATTACGGAGCGCCATTGCTCCCAAACGACGTGCAGGGGCGCGCGCATGAGCAGATGAGCCTGCTGGGCCATCCCTTCGATGCTCGCGGCCCCCGACCGTTCGAGCTGCCGAATTTCCTGATTCGCAAATCCTTCCCAGATGGCACAGATGCATTCCTGATCCGCGCCGCTGTGATGTCCCAGGCGATCAAAAACCGTGTCAAGGACGTAGAGCGGTAGCTCGCCTTCCAGCGGCGGTGCAATACCTCCGGGCTGCGGCTCACTGATGGCGAGGCTGGGAGCGATGTCGTGCCAGGTGCGGCTTGTGCTGGGGTCCTTCCCAAACTCTTCCGCAATTTCAGACCACTTCACCGGCCACATCCGCTCATTTTGTGCGTCCAGATCAAGGGCTGTGGTTTCAGGGTCGAGGCAATCGTCGGACCAGCGAAAACCGTGATGCTGGATGCAAAGGTAGCGCTCGTACCCGGCGGGAACGGTTCTATGGAGGGTCCAAAGCGGACCGCTGCAGGCATTCACAACCCAATCCGCACGCGTGGTGTCGAGTTCCGGTTTGTACGGTGCGAGACGCGGGGGTTGGATTTGCTGTGACGAGATGTTGGACGAGGAAAAGACCAGGGAGAGCGAAGTAGACATGACATGGATACCGCTGTGTCGTTGCGGTCATAGTCCGAGATATCGCGATGGGCGTCAACGGCTGAGAGCGCTGCGGGCAATGCCAGGGTAGCTTTGTCCGGCGCTCCTAGTGAAGGATGGGCGTCTAGCGTATTCTGGATCGCCGTAAACCCGCGTGAGGTTGGTCCGAAGTCTTCTTCATGACGCTTGCGTTCGGAGCCAGGCAACCCTGTGATAACTGCTCGACGCCGTCTGGTGTTGTTCAGCAGCACTGCGAGGAGTCGCGCCGCTCCTGGGTCCTCGCCGCCGCTATCTGTGGATCTAGCCTCGCCTTTATCGAGGGCTCCGTGGTCAATCTGGCGCTTCCTGACCTCCAGGCTGCCCTCGGTCTTTCCGCCGAAGCCGTTCAGTGGACTGTGAATATCTACCTGCTGGTTGTCAGCGCGCTGCTGCTCGTGGGTGGAGCGAGTGGCGACCGCTTTGGGCTTCGCCGTGTTTTCGTCTGCGGAATCCTGTTTTTCGGCGTTGCCTCCCTCGCGGCAGCGCTGGCTCCGACCCTCAATGCTTTGCTGCTCGCGCGCACGGTTCAGGGTATGGCGGCGGCCGCGGTCATACCCACAAGTCTGGCGCTCATCAGCGTGCACTTCCCGGAAAGTGAACGAGGAAAAGCGATCGGACTCTGGGCCGGCGCCTCGGCGCTCACAACGTCTCTTGGGCCCGTGCTGGGCGGAAACCTGGTGGACCAGTTTGGTTGGCCATCGGTTTTTATGGCAATGGTTCCACTCGCCGGTATGACGGCGCTGCTGACCGTTTATCGCGTACCGCCGTCGGCACCGCGCCCCGGTGCCACTCTGGATCTGGTCGGTGCCACTCTGATCGCCCTTGCGTTGGCAACGATCACCTTTGCGAGCCTGCAAAAGGCGCTGAACGCGACGACAATCGCCGCCGTAGTTATGGCAATAGCCTCGGGCCTGGCCTGGGTTCGGTGGGAACGACAGGCGCCCAACGCCATGGTGCCTCTGTCGCTGTTCCTGGAGCGTCGGTTCGCCGGAGCCAACCTGATGACTCTGCTTCTTTACTTCGCCCTTTCCGGTGTTCTTTTTTTTCTTCCCTTCAATTTGATCCAGATCCAGGGCTACAGCGCAGCGCAAGCCGGCGCGGCGTTCCTGCCGTTGACGCTCCTGATAGGCATCGGTTCGTCGGTCTTCGGTGAGCGACTCTCACAGCATCCGCCGCATCGCGTGTTGACCCTCGGCGCATTCATCACGGCCTGCGGCTATGTTGCGCTCAGCCTTCCCGGTTCGCGAACGAGCTACCTCCAGCACTGGCTGCCGGGGATTGTGCTGGTGGGCTTGGGCATGACATTGGTCGTTGCACCGTTGACCACGGTAGTGATGGGAGCCGTTTCAAGTTCACAGGCTGGGGTGGCGTCAGGAATCAATAACACGGCATCCCGCATCGCCGGCGTGCTGGCCCTTGCCCTGTTGTCCGCGGTCGCAGTCGCGGGTTTTGAGCTCGGTCTGCTCGAATTGGCGGACGATGGCCTTTCGAGGCTCGAACATCAGTACCTGATTGAGAATGCAGAGCGGCTCGCTGGCCTCACGGCAGACCCAATATTGTCGGAAGCTCAGCGATCCGCCGTGGAAGCCGCCTATATCGGAGTGTTTCGTCGCATCCTTTGGGTATGCGCCGGCCTTGCCCTGGGCAGCGCGTTGATCGCGTGGGTGAGTTTGCGGGTTCCGTTGCTACCATCAACACCGGCCCGGCCAGGCGATGCGGGGATGCCAGATCGCGAGGCCCGGCGACGAACTATCAGTGAGGAGTGAGAAGAGCCGTGTCTGAATACCAGGCGGAAGTCAGCTGGAGGCGAGGAGCCGACGAGGGATTCACGGACAACAAGTACAGCCGCGGACACTCCTGGAGCTTCGACGGCGGTATACGGGTTCCCGCATCCTCTTCACCGCACGTGGTGCCGCTCCCCTATTCGGTCGAAGCCAGTGTGGATCCCGAGGAAGCCTTTGTGGCGTCGCTATCGAGCTGCCACATGCTGTTTTTTCTCTCGATCGCCGCAAAGCACGGCTTCGTCGTGGACGAGTACGACGACAGGGCGACCGGGATTATGGAAAAGGATGCCGAAGGAAAAATGGCCATGACCGAGGTCATACTGCGGCCCCTGGTCGTGTTCTCCGAAGATAGGGCTCCCAGCGCGGCACAGCTTGAGGAGATGCATCACCAGTCACATGGTCTCTGCTTTATCGCCAATTCGGTGAAGACAAACGTAAGAACGGAGATTCAGTGAGCCGATAGATCGCCGCGCACCGCCCTTGAGGACAAACCCGTTCCCGGGCTGGCCTCCCAGGGCTGCAGCCCGACAACCGTAGCCGGTATCCGAGTGAAGAGGTATGGGTGCCCACGGGACGATAGGCACTCACTGGATCGTTGTGGGTCATCAGGCAAAGTGTCGAAGCCAGACCGCTCGCGTGCTTTCGCGCTGCGCCAAGGCGTCGGCAATAGCCTCTATCCCCGGACAGTGCTTTTTCCGCCAGCGTTTACCCGTGGACCATCGACTCACATTCGCGATCGCAAGATCCGCAATCGTCGGGCCGCGGGTATGCAACCAGGGGTTACCATCGATGGCGGCCTCAACGGTTTCCCAGCGACCTTTGATTCGTGCCAGCGCACGCTCCTTCAGCGTAGCTGCGGCTGACTGATCCGCGAAGCGTCCGGGGTAATCCACGATCTCGATCATCGGGTAGATCTCGGAAGCCACAAACACAGTCCAGCGAACGGCCTTCGCGCGGGCTGCTGCGTTCCTCCTGGGAACAAGGCCCGCCGACGGGTGCCGGTCTGCGAGCGTGAGCAGGATCGCCGCGGACTCCGTGTAAATCTCGCCCTCAGGAGTGACCAGGGCGGGCAGTTTCCCGGTCGGGTTTACGGCGCGATAGGCGCCGGCGCTCCCGGCGCCTTTGCCGAGCCGGGTTTTGACAAATTCGTAATCGGCGCCGATCTCGGCGAGCGCAAGCTCAACCATGGCGGCGCCGGAGCCGAGGCTGCCGTAGAGCGCATAGGTCATCGTCGCCGGTCCGTGTTCCGGATGTGAATCAATACAGGATCAGCACACGACAGGAGGATTTACCGGGCCGTAACGAAGCTCTGGTGAACCTCTGGATCCTTTACGTGTGATCCGGCACGTCATCCACGCCCGGTACCACCGCCGAGGGCAGATCCGTGAGCGCAGCGAGGGCGGCCTCGTGGATACTGGCGGCGCTGATGGCTTCGCCGGTTGTGCTGGAGGGTAGGGCCCGGGTGGCGGTGGCCGACGCCACGACCGTGGCGCGATAGCCGAGGGTGAAGGCACCACGGGCGGTAGAGTTGACGCACATATGCGACATGAACCCAACGAGAATCAGGTTTTCTACGCCAGCCTCATTGAGCAGGGCATCGAGGTCCGTTTCCGCGAAGGAGTTGGGAAAGTTTTTGGTAATGACCGGCTCTCCGTCCATGGGGGCCACGGCCTCGGCGATCTGACCGATGGGCGCTGTCACGTCATAGGGTGAGCCGACGCCGGCGTCATGGCGGATATGGAAAATCGGCCGGCCAGCCGCGCGGAAGCGCTCCAGCATTCGCCGGCAATCCGCAAGCGCCGTATCCACGCCCTCAAGACGCATCACGCCTTCCAGGTAGGTGTTCTGCGCATCGATGATAATCAGCGCCGAGTTATCGATGGCGCTGGCGCTGTCATCGAGGCCGGCAATATTACGTATGGTCTTAAGTTCTGACATGGCTTCGTGGCTCCGCGTGATCCCTGGATGCTTTATCCGCACTGGCGTGCATTTTTTTGCTCCTGTAAACCGGTTTTGTGAAAGCTGCGACTAATCTCGGGAAGCGAATGCGAGTCGCAGTCCCATGGCCGCGAAGCCTCCGGCGACGACCCGCTGCGCGATGGTGGCCACCCGCTCGGACTCGATCACGTAGGTACGAAAGGCGGTCGCCAGCAGGCCGTAGGCGAGGAATACGACCAGCGTCATGAGCATGAAAATCAGGCCGAGGGTGATCATGGCGTCCGTCGGCGCCGCTGCGTTGCTCGGCACGAACTGCGGTAAAAACGCGAGAAAGAAAACGGTGAGCTTCGGGTTCAGGATGTTGATCAAGAATCCTTTGAGCGCAATTTCTCCGCCCCGGCGCTCCCGGCCTTCGTCCTTGAGCTGCAGCGGACCGCTGCTTGAGAGCATTCCCCAGGCGAGATACAAAAGGTAGGCAACGCCGGCGTACTTGACCAGCTGAAACGCCAGAGCGCTCGCGTGCACCAGTAACGCGAGGCCCGTAATGCTCGCCAGAAGCGAGGGGAGGATTCCCAGAGTGCAGCCGGCAGCGGCATAGACGCTCGCTCTTCGGCCGAGGAAAAGACCGGTGGCGACCGTGAATAGAACGCCGGTTCCCGGTATCAGCACAACGATGAGGGACGTGAGCAGAAACTCGGTGCTAGGCATGAGGTGTGACTCGCATTCAGGGACTTTAGTGTGGTCGATGGCGTGACGCTGTCAAGCGCCGCGCCGAGTCGGCACAGTACACTGGCATTGCAGTCATGACGATTTCCCGGGCAGGAGGTATCCCAGTCCTTGAATCAGACTCACGGTAGGATCGTCGTAGCCGGTGCCGGAAGTATCGGCTGCTTCCTGGGTGGCGCCCTCATCCTGGCGGGGAGAGGCGTCACGCTTCTGGTGCGGGAGCGGATTCGCGACGAGATTCTTGCCGGCGGTATGAGGCTCACGGATTACGCTGGCGTCGATCGGCGGATCGAGACGTCTGCTTTCCACCTTGCCACGGACCCGGAAGTCCTCGCGGAAGCCGACGTCATTCTCGTTACTGTGAAAAGCCCGGCCACGGCCGAGATGGGCGATCTCATTCGGCGCCATGGCCGCGCCGATGCCATCGTGGTGAGTTTCCAGAACGGCGTGAGCAACGCGGACACCCTTCGCGCCACCCTGGGTGACGAGCGGGTGGTCGCCGGGATGGTGCCCTTCAACGTGGTCAGCCTGGGAGGCGGGCGTTTTCATCGCGGTACTTCGGGAGGCCTCGTTATCGGCGCGGGTACCCCCGGCCTGGCCGCCATGCTATCTACTCCGCTGCTCACGTTGGAGGAAAAGTCCGACATGCGCAGCGTTCAATGGGGCAAGCTGCTCCTGAATCTCAACAATGCCCTGAACGCGCTGTCCGGACTTCCCCTCAAGGAGCAGCTTGCGTCCCGGGAATGGCGACGCCTTATCGCGCATCAGATGGATGAGGCCCTGGCGGTGCTGGCCGCGGCCGGCATCGAGCCGGCGAAGGCTTTGGCCCTCCCACCACGGTTCCTGCCCTCGATTATGCGCTTGCCGACACCGCTCTTCCGCTTGATTTCCGGGCGCATGCTAGCGATCGATCCCAGCGCGCGATCATCGATGTGGGAAGACCTGCAGCGCCGCCGGCGCACCGAGATCGACGAGCTCCAGGGTGCCTGCGTGACGCTCGCGCAGAGCGTAGGCATGACCGCGCCGCTCTGCGAACGCATTGCCGCGCTCGTGCGTGACGCCGAAGTTCGCGGGGAAGGATCTCCGCAGCTTGCCCCCAAAGAAGTTGCAATCCCATGACCGGGCATTACCGCGCCCGAGGCTTCGACGTCGTCCGGGCGTTGTGGCCATGGAGCAGGGATGCGGCCCGGTACCAGCGCCGCGGTGTGTCCGGCTGCGGCTAGCAAACTCCATCGCGGTCCCGGGAGACGCCATCCAGCGCTGCCGGCAGTTCTTCCAGGTCGCCCACGACGACATCGGGCTCCATGTCCCAGGGATCGAATACGGCGCTGCTGTCGCGCCGCACCCAGGCGGCCTTCATGCCGAAGGAGCTAGCGCCGATGACGTCGAAGGGATTGCTTGAAATGAGCCAGGTCTGCGCGGGTGACGACCCCGTCACCTCGCACAGGTGGGCATAGACCGCGGGAGCGGGTTTGAACGTTCGAACCGCATCCACACTCACTACGCCATCGAAGCGAGCCTCGATAGCCGCGGCCCGCAGCAGGGTATGAACGGCTTCCGCCGTGCCGTTGGAGAAGGCGACGAGCCGATGTCCATCCCCGGCGAGACGCGCAAGACTCGCGCCGACGTCGGCAAAGGCTGGAAGCTCGCGGTAGCGGGAGAGCAAAGCGTCTTTTTGCCCGGGCGTCAAATCGATCCGATGGGCGGCGCAGGCATAGTCGAGGGCCTGGCGTGTACACACCGCAAAGTTTACGTAGGCGTTCATCAGGCCGTGGCGGAAGGTGTATTCGAGCTGTTTGCTGCGCCAGGTGTTGGAAACGGCCTGGGCCTCGGGCCCGACCATGGTCTCG
>JBCDIW010000024.1:0-85004 GCA_038748515.1 Pseudomonadota bacterium | reverse complement strand
TACCCGCGCCCACCAACAAATCCCGGCTCAGACACATTTCGAAATCAAAGTTCCAAAGAATCAATGAGTCACTACGTGTCTGAATAGTTCGACTATCCACCACACGAGTGCCCACACATCTGTCTTCATCAAACTGTTAAAAAGCAGCCTTCAACGCTCGGTGAAGGCTTTGAGATCAACCGGGGCCGGCTGATCGGGAGCCGTATTATACGTGCGCCCGATCAGCGCGCAAGCTTTATCGCGAAGAAAAACAGCCTGAGCGGCGGCGGATCTGCCCCTCTCGCCAGGAGACGGAATCCTTGCTCGAAGCTACGCCCTGACGAACAGGTGATACTTCTTTTTGCCCAGACGGACGAGGAAGAAGCGTCCATGAAGGGCTCCCGCGGCGGCGAAGACCGAGTCAGGTTCCCCATTAGAACTCAGGCCGGTAGCAGCCCCGTTCACAAATACGGCACTCCGCTGGAGGGCATCCTTAACCTGCTTGCCGGAACCCGCCAGTCCACAATCGGAAAACAGCTGGGTAAGCGTATCGGGTAACGCCGCCGCAGACAGCGTAGTGCTCGGCAGGCCGTCCTGCCTGAGTTGCTCAAAGTCAGCCTCAGAAAGCGCATTCGCATCGCCGCTGAACAGGCTGTCACTGATTCGCTTCGCGGCGGCAAGACCGTCTTCGCCATGAACCAGTCTAGTGACCTGGGCGGCGAGCACACGCTGCGCCTCGGGACGCCCGGCGCGTTCCCGGTCCGCCGCTTCGATACCCGCCACTTCCTCCACCGAAAGAAATGTGAAGTAGCGGAGGAAGCGATAAACATCGGCATCTGCGACAGACAGCCAGAATTGGTAGAAGCTGTAGGGTGACGTTCGAGCCGGGTCCAGCCAGATCGTGCCGGCCTCGGTCTTGCCGAACTTGCCGCCATCGGCCTTGGTGATGAGTGGCGTTGTGAGACCAAAGCCCTGACCCGAATGGCGTCGCCGCGTCAGGTCGATGCCAGCGGTGATGTTGCCCCACTGGTCCGAGCCGCCCAGCTGCAAGGTGCAGTCGTAGCGCTTATACAGCTCCGAAAAATCATAGGCCTGCAGGATCATGTAGGAGAACTCGGTGTAACTGATCCCCGACCCCTCGCGATCGATGCGCTGACGAACGGATTCCTTCTGCACCATGCTATTGATACTGAAGTGCTTCCCGATATCGCGGAGAAAGCTGAGAACATCCAGGTCCCGCGTCCAGTCCAGATTGTTGACCACCAGCGCGGATCTTTCGCCGGCGTCGAAGTCGATGAACTGCGACACCTGACGTCGCAGCTTTTCGACCCAGCCTTCGACAACGTCGGGCGTGTTGAGCTGCCGCTCCTGCGCCTTGAAACTGGGGTCACCGATAAGACCGGTGGCACCGCCCACGAGCGCGATGGGTCGATGACCGGCCAGCTGAAAGCGCCTCAGCATCAGCAGCGGGACCAGAGAACCGATGTGGAGGCTGTCCGCCGTCGGATCAAAACCGCAGTACAGCGAGCGGACTCCACCGTCGAGGTGCGCGGGCAAAAGCTCCTCGCCAGCAATCTGGAAGACCAACTCCCGGCCCCTTAACTCCGTCAGCAGCGCGCTGCTCATCACCCCTTCCCTTTTCACGCGTCCCGTAGATGGTCGTTTCCGCCTCGGAAGTGTTTACTTCACTCCGTCTGATCCTCGACCGCGGCAGCGGACGATACCGAACCGAGCAGGGAAGGCAAGCGTACGTATACGGGTCTACCGCAAGCGCTAAGCCGCTGGGTATAATCACGGGTCAGCCAGACAGGCACGTTCATGTTTTCCCACTTCCGCCGCTTAACGGGCCGGCCAAGGGGCGCTACCCGCGTCGACGATCGTCCGCAATTCTCCCACCACCACGTACTTGCCGTTGTGGCCGTCTCCGCATGCGTCGCGATCATGGCCTCCGTGGTTCCCTCGGGTGACGTGAAAGCCAAACGATCTCCCGCCGAGACAGATCTGGAATCGCTGGCTCCCGCCAGTGCGCCCGGCACGGAACCCGTCGCGAGCGTGGCGTCAGCGATCGCCGAGCCCCTCGATGAGACACAGGATGAAAAACTGCAAGCGGCAGCCAGCCTTGATGCCTTGCGGGAGGCGCCGCGTCCGTCATCCCCACTCTGGGAGGAGTTTATCGTCCGCAGTGGGGACAATCTCTCGCTGTTGTTCAAGCGGGCCGGCTTCAGCACCCGGGACGTCTACCAGATCGTAAACACAGCACCCCAGGGCCGCGGGCTTGAGCGCATGTTCCCGGGTCAGAGCATCGCCTTCATGCGGGATGAGGACGGAGAGCTCGCTGCCGTCAGGCACACGATCGATCGCCTTCAGTCCGTGCTCTACCGGCGCATGGATGGAGGCTTTTCCTCGGAGCGGACCGTGCTTGAGCCCGAAACCCGGGAGAGCTGGGCGAGCGTGCGCATCGACTCATCGCTGTTCCTGGCGGGTAAATCCGCCGGTCTGTCCAGCAACCTGATCCTCGAGATAGCCAACATCCTCGGCGGCGTCATCGACTTTGTCCTCGATCCCCGCACCGGTGACACCCTTGAGCTGCTCTACGAAGAGCACTACCTGGATGGCGAGAAATACGCAGATGGCAAGGTCATGGCCGTGGCCTATACCAATCGAGGAGAGCGCTTTGAGGCGTACCGCTACATCGATAGCACCGGCGCAACCAACTACTACAGTGCGGACGGTGTCAGCATGCGCAAGGCGTTCCTGATGGCGCCGGTGGACTTCACGCGTATCAGCTCCAACTTCAATCCGCGGCGACTGCACCCGATCTACAAAACGGTCCGGCCGCATAACGGCACGGACTACGCGGCGCCGCGCGGTACGCCAGTTTTTGCCGCTGGCGATGGTCGTGTTACCAAGGCGGGCTACACTCGCGCGAACGGCAACTACGTATTCATCCAGCACGGCGAGCGCTACGTCACCAAGTACCTTCACCTCAACAAGCGCAAGGTCAAACAGGGCCAGCGGGTAGTTCAGAGTCAGGTGATAGGCACGGTCGGGTCCACGGGAGCCGCCACCGGACCTCATTTGCACTACGAGTTTCTCGTCGACGGCCGGCACCGTAACCCGCGGACGATTCACAAGAGCCTTCCCAAGGCGCAGTCCCTGCCTGCCAGCGAAATGCCACGCTTTATCGAGGCTATTGACCGCTCCGTGACACAGCTGACCGCCCTCCGCGAGGACCGCAGGATGGCGGCAAGTTCCGAAGCGCAAGCGCCGGCCACGCCCTAGCACCATGGCCGTTGACGGCCTCTATGTTGGTCTGATGTCCGGCACCAGCATGGACGGCATAGACGCAGTACTGCTCGCAATACGCGACGGCGCCTGCGAATTGCTTAGAACCCACAGTCAGCCCTATCCGGAGGACATGCTCCAGAGTCTCCGCCGGGTCGCGGGCGGCGAGGCTGACAGCGTGGACGACGTCGCTCGCCTCGATCGTCGCATTGCCCTGTCATTCGCCGCAGCCACCAAGGTACTCCTGCGAAAAGCGGAAACGGCTTCTAGCGCCGTTACTGCCCTGGGTTCGCATGGCCAGACCGTGCGACACAGACCGGCGGGAGATCCCGCGGAGCGCTTCACATTGCAGTTGGGCGATCCGTCCACCATCGCCGAGGAAACCCGCATACGCACCGTCGCGGATTTTCGCCGGCGCGATCTCGCGGCCGGCGGTGAAGGGGCTCCGCTGGTTCCGGCTTTTCATGCCGCCGCCTTCGGAAAACCCGCGGAAGTGCGGGCCATCGTCAACGTTGGTGGCATCGCCAATGCCACGCTCCTCGATGGAACCGGCGTTCGAGGCGGTTTCGATTGCGGCCCTGGCAATACCCTGCTGGACGCCTGGATTCGTCACAAGCGCGGAGATGACTTCGACGCCGGCGGTGCCTGGTCAGGCGAACACGCCGTCGATGAAGCCTTGCTCACGAGGCTCCTGGACGAGAGCTACTTCCAGCGCCAGGGACCGCGAAGCACCGGTCCCGAACTCTTCAACCTCGCATGGCTGGCAGAGCATCTTCGGGGCCAGGAGGATCCGGGGATGGTCCAGGCAACGCTGTGCGAGCTCTCCGCGGTGGCGATTGAGCAAAGCCTGAGCGCTAGCGACGCCGCGCCGAGTGCCGTCTACGTCTGCGGCGGCGGCGCGCGCAACACCGACCTCATGCGCCGTCTGCATCGCCGACTGGACCGACGCGGTATACGTCTGGGCACCACAGACGAACTGGGCATGGCCGCGGAATGGGTCGAGGCCGCGGCATTCGCCTGGTTGGCTCATCGCTGTGTGTCGGGGCTGCCCGGAAACGCGCCCGAGGCCACGGGCGCTGCGGGATCTCGCATACTCGGCGGCATCTATCAGGCTTGATTCGTCCCCCGAGGGTGCGCTCGATGGCACGCTCGCGAAGCGATCAGGAATGGCAAGGTCGGTGGCCCGAGGAAAGAGCCTAGATGGAAAACGATGCTCCGCAGCCGCAGGTCGTGACGGCGTTTGGGTTGTTGACGATAAATCTGGAACCCTCAAGCCCTTCGCTGTAGTCAACCTCGGAGCCGGCCAGATAGGGGTAGCTCATGGGGTCTACGATGACCGTCACACCGTCCCGCTCAATGCGGGTGTCGTCGTCTTCCGCGTCTTCATCGAAGGAAAAACCGTACTGGAACCCCGAACAGCCGCCGCCCGTGATGAACACACGCAGCTTCAAATCGTTGTTCTCTTCTTCGCTGATCAACTCAAGCACCTTGTCCACAGCGCGCTGCGACAGGGTGATTGCGTTTGGATCAAAGGCTTCGGCAACAGTCATGGCATCAGATGGCGGCAGTGAACTCGTTTGCTGGAGGACACACCGCGCTGGGCGGGAGCTCCTGGAAAAACCAAGCGTGATGGTCAAGTATAGCGGCAGTCCAACTTAACTCAAGGCAGCAGGCCAGGGAAATACAGGCCCTCGGTTTCTGCAAACCCGAACATGATATTCATACACTGCACGGCCTGACCCGCTGCACCCTTGCCGAGATTGTCTTCGACAACCGTTACCACGGCCGTGCCTCGATCCTGAGGCCGGTTAACAGCGATCTGGCACATATTCGCGCCGCGCACGCTACGGGTTTGAGGGTTCACACCGGCTGGGAGTACGTCTACGAAGGGCTCGTTCGAGTAGTACGACTCGAACACGACCTGCAGGTCACGTTCCATGCCCTCGGCCGTAAGCTTGGCGTACAGCGTTGCATGGATCCCCCGAACCATGGGAGCGAGGTGCGGCACGAAGGTAACGCTGACGGGCGCTCTGGCTGTATCGGAAAGCCCCTGCTCAATCTCCGGAAGGTGGCGATGGCCGTCGACACCATAGGCCTTGAAACTGTCTGATACCTCGGCAAAAAGATTGGAAAGCTTGGCCTGTTTTCCGGCACCGCTGACGCCCGATGCGGCGTTCGCAATCAGGTTGTTCCGGTCTACCAATTCTTCCCCCAGCAGCGGCATAAATCCCAGCTGTACCGCCGTGGGATAGCATCCCGGACAGGCGACGAGATCGGCCGTCGCAATCTCCCCGCGATGCCGCTCGGGAAGTCCATAGACGGCGGTGCTGAGAAGCTCCGGACACTGGTGGGCTTCCCCGTACCACTGCTCCCAGATTTCCACGTCCCGCAGCCGGAAATCGGCAGAAAGGTCGATCACGCGCGCACCGGCCTCCAGGAGCCGGGGCACACTGCGCATGGCCACGTTGTGCGGCGTCGCAAAGAAAATCACGTCGCACACAGCCAGGGCTTCGTCATCCGGTTCAGAGAAGACCAGGTCCACATAGCCGCGCAGACTCGGGAACAGGCTGTCCACCCGCGTACCGGTTTCGCCGCGGGAGGTGATCAGGCGCAGATCGACGGCCGGGTGCTGCGCCAGGAGGCGCATCAGCTCAACTCCGGTATACCCGGTCCCACCTACGATCGCCGCGGAAATCATCGGCCGCTCCCTGCCTGCTCAAGGGACGGCACAGCGGCTCGGAAAGAGCCTCATAGCCGGCGGCCGCCCCGGCAAAAGATCGCGAGTATAGCCTCAAAGGTCAGGGGGGACTTGCTACCATGCGGCCTTTTGGCCCGAGGCGGTCCATTGCCCCTAGGCTTTCGAACCTTTCGCCGTTCCCTGTCGCGCTACGATGCCGCCGTTGCTTACGCCGTTCTGGGCATCGTGGCGGGACTGCTGTCCGGAGCCGTCGTCATTGCCTTCGAACACGGTATCGAGCAAGCGGCGCTGCTTTGGGGAGTCGGCGAGCGTGGAGACGGCTTCGAGGCCCTGTCCCTGGAGATGAGGATCCTCCTGCCTGTTGTCGGGGCCCTCGTCCTCGGCCTGGGATTCACGCTCCTCCGGCCGGAGGACAGGGAAGTTGGCATCGTCCACGTCATCAGTCGATTGCATGGCAGCTACGGCATGCTTCCCTGGCGCAACGCGGTCGTTCAATTCGTGGGCGGGGTGCTCGCTCTTGCCACGGGTCAATCCGGGGGACGCGAAGGTCCCGGTGTTCATCTCGGCGCCGCCATCAACAGCCTCATAGGACAGCTTCTGCAGCTGCCCAACAACAGTCTGCGCATCCTAATCGCCTGCGGATCGGCCGGCGGCATCGCGGCGGCGTTCAACACTCCCCTGGCGGGTGTGATCTTCGCCATGGAGGTGGTGATCAGCGAGTACAGCGTCGCCGGGTTCATGCCGGTAATGCTGGCCGCAATCTCCGCTTCCGTACTCAGCGAACAGTATGGCGGCGGCTCAGAGATTTTCGACCTCGCCGGCGTGCAGCTGCAGAGCGTAAACCAGCTGCCCGTCATTCTTGCGGTGGGTATCGCCTGCGGGATCGCGGCAGGTTTGTTCATCCGCATGAGCACCGTCGCGGCGCGGCTCGCAACCTGGCCCCTCCTCCTGCGTTTTGGTTTCGCCGGTCTTGTGGTCGCGGCCCTCGGCAGCGTGTTACCCGAGACTCTCGGGATGGGTTATGACACGCTCGATTCGATCCTGTTCGCAGAACAGAATGCGACGCTGCTCATCAGCATCGCCGGCGCCAAGATCCTGGCCACGGCTGTGGCCATCGGCGTCGGCATGCCCATCGGGCTCATCGGACCGAATCTGCTGCTCGGTGCCTGCGTGGGAGGATTCGTCGGCAGCGTCGTGCTCGCCGTCTTTCCCGGCGCCGCGGTCGATACGCAGCTCTGCGCCGCAGTGGGCATGGCTGCCACCATGGGCGCCGTGTTTGCCGCTCCCCTGGCCGCGAGCCTGGCGCTGATCGAACTCACGCAAAGCACCAGCATCGCGGTGCCGGCCCTGCTGGCGATCATTGCCGCGCACCTCATAAACCTTACGGCGTTCCGTCAGAAATCAGCGCATCGCAGCGTGCTGCGGCAGCTGCGGCGTCAGGTTCCCGACGATCCCTTCAGCCAGCTGCTTCATCGCACCGATGTCAACACCGTGCTCGACCGGAGCGTTGTCGTCATCGGTGATCGCGTGACTCCGGCCGTGGCTCATACCCTTGCTGTCCAGGTGCCCAACTGGTGCCTCGTGCGTCGCAAAGGTGAAGGGCTGTTCCTGGTGCAGGGCAAGGAGCTGGTCGACTGGATCGAGGAGCTCGCGCAGGAGCCCGTTGAGACCGAGCTGGACGTTACCGAGTCTTCCCTGCGGCGCTGGAGCATCCGCGAAGCGCCGGAGCAGGCGACGCTGCATCAGGCCCTGGATATTCTGCGCCGGCACACCGTCGAAGCGGTGTGCATCTACGCCCGGGTGGGTCGCAGCGGCCGCGAGCTGCGCGGCGTGGTCACCCGCGATCGCATCGAGCGCTTTACCCTCGACCGATTCACCACCTAGGATTAAGGCATGCTCTGGATTCGCGCGCTTCATATCATCTTCATGGTTTGCTGGTTCGCCGGGCTCTTCTATCTGCCGCGGATTTTCGTGAACTACGCCGCGACCGATCATCCGCATACGCGACGTCACCTGGCGGACATGGCCAGACGTTTGTACCGCTTCGTCACACCGTTCATGTGGCTGACAGCGGCCTTCGGCATCACGCTCATTACGATGAATGCCGACTACTACCTGAGCGCCACCTGGATGTGGCTGAAACTTGCCGGTGTAGCCTTCCTGATCGTCTACCACTTTCAGTGCGGACGCTACGTGAAGCGGATCAATGCCGACGAGGACGAGCACACCCACGTCTTCTACCGTTTTTTCAATGAGGTCCCGGTGCTGTTTCTGTTTGCTATCGTCTTTCTGGTAGTCCTGAAGCCATTCTGACAACATTGGGGCAGGCGCGGCGGGTCCGAAAAAAGGGCGCTACCGTTGTTCATTTCCAGCAGGTAATAACTGAATCATGAGTCTATCCGCGCAGCTCTTCGAACGCGCCACACAACATATCCCGGGCGGTGTTAACTCCCCGGTCCGGGCTTTCAAGGCCGTCGGCGGCACGCCGATTTTTATCGATCACGCAGACGGGGCCTACATCTTCGATGCCGACGGCAAGCGCTATATCGACTATGTGCTTTCCTGGGGGCCGATGATCATGGGCCACAACCATCCGGAGGTGCGCGAGGCCGTCGTGCGGCAGGCCGAAAAGGGGCTGAGCTACGGCGCGCCTACCGAGCTCGAGATCGAGCTGGCAGACACCATCTGCAACATGATGCCGAACATGGACCTGATTCGCATGGTCAGCTCCGGCACCGAAGCGACCATGAGCGCTATTCGTCTGGCCCGCGGCTATACGGGCCGCGACCTCATCGTCAAGTTCGAGGGCTGTTACCACGGCCACTCGGACTCACTGCTTATAAAGGCGGGCTCCGGCGCTCTGACCCTGGGCGTGCCCTCGAGCCCGGGGGTACCGGCCGCTCTCGCCGAGCACACCCTGACCCTCACCTATAACGACGCCGAGGGGCTGCGCGCCGCCTTTGCGGAACACGGCGAGCGGATCGCCTGCCTGATCGTGGAGCCGGTGACGGGCAACATGAACTGCGTACTCCCGCAGGCCGATTTCCTCGCCGCGATGCGCGAGGTCTGCACGGCAAGTGGCGCCGTTCTGATACTGGATGAAGTCATGACCGGCTTCCGTTTCGGCACCCACGGTGCCCAGGGCTACCTTGGCCTGGAAGCAGATCTGACCTGCCTTGGCAAAGTCGTCGGCGGAGGCATGCCGGTCGGCGCCTTCGGCGGCAAGCGCGACATCATGGAGCAGATCGCTCCCCTCGGACCCGTGTATCAGGCGGGCACGCTTTCCGGTAACCCGATCGCCATGGCTGCGGGACTTGCGGCAATGCGGATCATCTCTCGTGACGGCTTCTACGAACCGCTCTTCCGTCATACACAAATGATCTGCGAGGGCATGCAGAGTGCAGCCGACAAGGCCGGCGTACCCTTTACCACCAACCATGCGGGCACAATGTTCGGAGGTTTCTTCACCGAGGCCGAAGGCGTGAACAACTACGCCGACGTCATGGCCTGCGATACGGAAGGCTTTGCGCGCTTCTTCCATAACATGTTGGATGAGGGCGTATACCTGGCACCGGCTTCCTACGAAGCCGGCTTCATGTCAGCGGCGCACACAGATGCCGACATTGAAGCCAGCGTGGACGCCGCAGCGCGGGCCTTCGCCGCGCTGTGAGCGTGAGGCACCTTCACAAGGCGCCGATTTAACGAGAGATAAGCGATGAGTTACGTACACAGCCGCGGTCCCTTCCCCGCCACTCGCATGCGCCGCCTGCGCGCTACGGAATTCGCCCGTCGCCTTGTTCGTGAAAGCGCCCTCGCTCCCGACGATCTTATCTATCCCGTGTTTGTACTCGAGGGGGAGGGGCAGCGGGAGGCCGTGCCATCCATGCCCGGCGTCGAGCGCCTGAGCGTGGACCTGCTGGTTGAACTCGCGGCCGAAGTTGTGGCCCTCGGCATACCGGCCCTGGCTCTGTTCCCGGTCGTACCCGCGGAAAAAAAATCCCTCGAGGCCGAGGAAGCGCACAATCCCGACGGCCTCGCCCAGCGGGCCGTGCGCGCCCTGAAAGCCGCCCAGCCGGATCTCGGCATCATCACCGATGTAGCTCTCGACCCGTTCACAACGCACGGCCAGGACGGGATCATCGACGCGCAGGGGTATGTGCTGAACGATCGCACCAGTGCCGCTCTCGTTGCCCAGGCGCGAAGTCACGGCGAAGCCGGGGCGGACGTGGTGGCACCCTCGGACATGATGGATGGCCGCATCGGAGCCATCCGCGACGTGCTGGAAGAGGGCGGCCACGTGAATACGCTCATCATGTCCTACGCCGCGAAGTATGCGTCGAGTTACTACGGCCCGTTCCGGGACGCCGTGGGCTCGGCGGGCAACATCAAGGGCGGCAACAAGTTCAGCTACCAGATGGATCCCGCCAACAGCGATGAGGCCCTGCACGAGTGCGCGCTGGACCTTGGCGAAGGCGCCGACATGATCATGGTCAAGCCGGGTATGCCCTACCTCGACATTGCGCGCCGCGTCTCCGAGGAACTGAAGGTTCCAACCATGGCTTATCAGGTCAGCGGTGAGTACGCGATGCACGTCGCGGCCTTCGAGCGCGGCTGGCTGTCCAGAGAGGCTGTGATGCTCGAATCGCTGCTCGCCTTCAAACGGGCGGGCTGTGCCGCCATCCTCACCTACTTTGCTATCGATGCGGCGCGCGCGCTGCAGTAGCGAGTCGCCTGGCGCGCCGCGATCGCGAGCCGCGTTCGCTCGCAACCTCGCCGTGGCCGCCCTCTCAACTCTGGCATTGATCCTCGGCGTTTTTCTTCCTGGAACCGCCAGCGCCGAATGCGCCTGCCTGTGGCAGGGCGCGTTTGCGGATGTCCAGCAGGACGCTGACGTCGTGGTCGCCGGCAGTGTCCTACGCAGCAAGGGAAACTCGCTCGATCTCGCGGTGGAGCGGAACCTGCGCGGTGATGCCTTCTTCGACGAAATCCGCATCTGGATGCATGCCAAGGACTACTGTCGGCCGCCCGTCGAGGACTTTCCGGCAGGATCACGTTGGGTCATGGCGCTCACGCGGATCCGCGAAGTGCCCGAGGACGGCTTTGATCCGAGCACACCCAATCAGAGCTATGGCCGCATGGGGGACTATTTCCTCCCGAACTGCGGCGGCTATTGGCTGACCTTCAGCGGCGAGGCCGTGACGGGCAATCTGATCGATGCCCCGCGCTGGGCCCGTGATCCCGACATGCAGCCGGTGCTGATCAGTCTTATCGAATCATTCCTCGAAGGACGGGCGGATCGCGATGCCCTGCGCGCCGCAACGCAGGAAGACCCCGCGCTGGAGGATCTCATGCTCGATACTCGGGCGTTCCTGCGGGGCGATACGCAGCTCGAAGATCGCCAGTAGGGAACCTATTTCCAAAGGAATCTGTCACTGCCTCGCCTTGGCGGTGTCTGCAGCCGCTACTGGGGGCATGCGGCGGTGTCCCAGGTGCTGTTTAAGTTGCTCCATCCCCACTTGTCCTAAGAAGACGGGGAGTCAGGCGGCCACGTCCTTCGAGCTGCTCGCGTAGCTCTGCGGGTTGCCTTCGGAAGACGGTGAGGCAGGTGGCCGCATCCTTCGAGCTGCTCGCGTAGCCCAACGATGCCTCCCGCGGTAAAACGGGTGGGCAGGTGACGGTGTCCTTTGTGCTGCTCGCGTAGCTCCAGCAGGGCCTGAGCTCTGTTAGAGGCACTCGACGGACGCCCAAAGGACACCGTCACCTACCCCCCCTCTGCCGTGCCATTCCTCGGCTTTCGGTCATCTCGTCAGTGCCACACCCCGACGCTGGGTGGCAGACCGGCGCCGTTCTGCTTGAGCGTCCGTCGAGCGCGCTGTTAAGAGCAAAAGTGCCGATGGAGCTACGCGAGCAGCTCAAGTAGATCGGCGCCGGTCTGCCGACGCCCGCTACGAAGTCCGCAAAGATGTTCCAACTGGCTGAGGAGCCGGGGAGCTGATTGAGCTACGTAAGCAGGGAAATGGGAGCAGGGACCGGGACTAGCGCTCGCCGGACTGGCGTTTCAGAACCGGCGCCATGCGGGACGCTGCGGTGATTTGCCCGCTACGACATCCAGCAGTTCGTCGAGCATCTGCAAGGAAAGGCCCCAGATCCGACGGCCCTCGTACAGATAGCAGGGTAGACGCAAACGCATGCCCGAGCGCTCCCAGACCATCTCTTCACGATTTGACGTGTCGAGGAGAAACTCGAGAGGCACCCAGATCACCTCGGCGACTTCGTGGTTGGGATGAAAGTTCACCCGGCGGTTGAGGCGGAAGACAAACGGAGTAATAACGAGTCCACCGCGAAAGCGTCGGTTCACCGCGTTGAGCTCGGAAAGCCGGCCGATACAGGGCTCGCCGGCGCCAAGATGCAGCCCGACCTCCTCGGCCGTCTCGCGCCGGGCCGCGGCAAGGGCGTTTTCATCGTCCGGTTCCAGGCGTCCGCCGGGGAAGGCCATCTGTCCGGACCAGGGATCACCGTCGCGCTCGCTGCGGCGAATCATGAATACGCCAAGCTCACCCTTTCGGGCCTGCAGTACCAACGCTACGGCGGCGCGTTTGCGCATGCCCTTCAACCACTTGCGTCCCGGGCGGTGGGCGGCGAGGGCCGTCTCGGCCATCTGCAGGAGAGATATAGACACGGGTATTGCGGTTCGCTACTGGCATAGAGGACGGGCGGCGATTAAGCCAGCGACCTGCCTCTCTCGCAAGGCGCGGAGCCTAAGCACGGTGTATTTCGCTGGGCGGGGCCGCGACAGCAGGCATAATGCGCTCCCGTTTCTGCCGTGCCCGCGAGATGCCTGACCGCAACAACGCACACCTTTTCTGCCTTAAGAACCTGAGTTTCAGCTACCGGGCACGGCCGGTTCTGCGTGCTCTCGATTGGGAGTGGCGACGAGGCGAGCACTGGGCCGTCCTGGGACCCAACGGTGCGGGAAAGAGCAGTCTGGCCGCCGTTCTCAGTGGCGAGCAGAAGCACTATGCGGGTACCTACACTCGCAGCGACGAGCTGGAAGGGAGCGGCATCGCCTACGTGTGCTTCGAGACCGGACGGCGTCTCTGCGAACGGGATCGGAAGCTGGATTGCGCAGAGTTCGAAGGCAGCGCCTCGGACACGGGTACCCGGGTGCGGGATCTGTTGGCGCAAGACGACGAGCTCAGTACGCTGCGCGCAAGGATCATTGAGCTGCTGAATCTCGAACCCATCCTGGAACGCGGTCTTCGGCACGTCAGCACCGGCGAGATGCGCAAGACGCTCCTGGCCAGCGCCCTGCTGAAGAAGCCCGGACTGCTTATTCTCGACAGCCCCCTCGATGGCCTTGATCTGGAAACGCAGCGCCGCTTCGGCCACGCCCTGAATCGGATCATCAGCGACAGCCCCGCCGTCCTCGTACTCAGCCGCAGCGTCGACGAGGTACCGCAAGCCTGCTCCCGGCTGCTGCTTCTGGGAGAGGGTCGGATCCGGGATCGTGGAGATCGCGAGGCTATTCTCAATTCCGCGCATACCGCCACGCTTCTGGCCGCCCCCGAAGTTTGCTTTAAGGCGCCAGAGGGGCACGCACCGACCGAACCCGGAACCGCGGTAGCCCCAGAGGCCGGGGAGCCCGTGAACGAAAACTCCGGGCCCACTCTGGAACTGCGCGATGTGAGCGCGTCCTTCGGCGGCCTGTGCGTGTTCCGGGAGCTTAACTGGCGCCTGGACGCACACCAGCACTGTCTCATAGCCGGACCCAACGGCAGCGGCAAAAGCACTCTTCTGGACCTCCTTACGGGCGACAACCATAAGGCTTACGGGCAGGAGGTCTATCTCTTCGGCCGGCGTCGCGGAAGCGGCGAGTCCGTCTGGGACATCAAAAGCCGCTTCGGACGGGTCGATGCCCGCATGCAGTTTGCTGTCCCCCAGGGAAGCAGCGTCGCGGACGTGGTGCTGTCCGGGCACTTTGACAGCATTGGCCTTCACGACCGCCCCACAGATCGTCAGCGCGATCGGGCGCGCAACTGGCTCGGGGCCCTCGACCTCGGTGCCTTCGCATCAACCGAGTTTCATACCCTGAGTTTCGGACTGCAGCGTCTCGTGCTTCTCGCCCGCGCCATGGTCAAGGCTCCGCGGATACTGCTGCTGGATGAGGCAACGCTGAGTCTCGACGCCGGCCATCGGCGCCTGCTCCTGGACGCGATCGATCACGTGATTGCCTCGAGCTCCTGTCAATTGCTTTTCGTGAGCCACACCGCCGGCGAAGTTCCGGACTGCATCAATCAGCAACTGAGCTTCGAGCCGGATCCGGGGGGCTCGCGCGTCCGCGTCGCGACGCCGGATTAGCGCTGCGAGCAGGGACCAGCGGCGGACCTCAGATCTTCAGAAGATCTCTCAGCCGCGAGCAGCTCATGCCGTGGCAGTAGAGAAGACCTCGCTCCGCTGCCGCCGACGCGCGTTCGGCCTGACCCGCCGCCGCGTGCGTTCGCGCAAGCTCGAGGTACACCTCGGCATCTTCCGGCGCGATGCGCAGGGCGCGCTCCACCCGGGTAAAGCTTGCCGCAAGGTCTCCTTTGGCGCGCAGACGTCGCGCTTCGGCGAGCAGTGTGTCGACGACGCTGGGAGGCGCGGGATCGGAGGGAGCCTCAATAACGGCCGGCGTCGGTGACTGCTGGGAGCTCTCCCGGGCTGCCGGATCTTCGGGAGAAACGGGCTTTGGGCCCGTGGCGCAGGCCGCCAACGTCAGCACCGGCAACAGGGCAAGCCAACGCATCAGGACTCACCCCGGAACAGGCGTTCGAACCAACCGCGCAGGCCGCCCCGGCGACGCGGCGCGCAGCCGGTCGCATCGCGCGGTTCGCTGCCTTCGATAAAGGGCAGCAGGCGTGCGTCCTGGCAGCCCTCGGCGGTAAGAAGCCCGCGCCGGTCATCCACCCAGTGCAGCTCCACACCCGCGGGCATACGGTACTGCAGGGGCCGCTTGGCCGCGCCGGCCATGAAGTCCGCCCATACGCGCAGCGCGCCGCTCGAGCCCGTCAGTCCCGTGGCGTCGTTGTTGTCGCGGCCTATCCAGGTCACGGCGAGAAGGTCCCCGGAAAAGCCCGCGAACCAGGAATCGCGTCCGTCATTCGTCGTTCCTGTTTTTCCCGCCACGTGAAAGTCCTCGTTTAGATAACGATACACGCCCCGGCCCGTTCCCTCGCGCACAACCTCGCGCAAAGCGTAGCTCAGCAGGTGAACAGCGCGCCGATCGACCGCGCGCTCGTACTCGGTGATATTGCTGCGCAGCAATGCTCCGTCGCGGTCCACAATGCTGCGAATACTGCGCAGGGGCGTTTTCGTGCCGTCCACGGCAATCGACTGGTAGACGCGCGCCATCATCAGCGGCGAGTACTCCCCTGCTCCGAGCACCAGCGAAGGCACTCGGGGAACGCTTTGTCGCAGTCCAAGACGCCTGAGCATATCTGCCACCGTGGGTACGCCCAGGGCCATGCCAAGACGTGCCGTGGCCTGATTCCAGGAATTGGCCAGGGCGCGGTGCAGCGTGACTTCGCCATGAGACTCCCGATCAAAGTTCCTCGGCTGCCAAACGCTGCCGTCGCGCCCGGATACCGTGAGCGGAGAATCATCGAGCAACGTGGCCAGGTTGTACGTTTCCGGCTGCTCCAGCGCGGCCAGGTACACCGCCGGCTTGAGCAGCGAACCCGCCGGCCGACGGGCGTCCAGAGCGCGATTGAAACCCGTCGCCCGCGGCTCCCGCCCGCCGAGCAGGGCAACGACCTCGGCGTTGGCGGTGCGCGTAACGACCGCCGCGGTTTGCAGGTCGCCGCGAGGATTCAAGGCATTCAGGGTGCGCGTGGCGCTCGTTTCGAGCTGCCGCTGCAGCAGCGGGTCGAAGGGCGTGAAGATGCGCAGGCCGGCGCTGGCGTAGTCCTCGCGCCGGTACTGCTCACGCAGATGGCGGCGCACCAGATCCAGGTAGGCGGGGAAGCGGTCCGTGGCGCGGCCGCTGCGAAGATCGAGTGGCATCGCCTGGGCGACGAGCGCCTGCTCGCTGTTGATCACCTCCTCCTCCGCCATCACCCGCAGCACGAGATCGCGTCGTTTCCGGGCGCGCTCGGGATTTCGTCGCGGATTGTGGAGGCTCGGCCCCTGGATCATGCCGATCAGCAGCGCTTGTTGATGCAGGCCGAGCTCATCGATGGGGCGATCGAAGTAGTGCTCGGCGGCGAGGGCAAATCCGTGCAGGGCCCGCGGACCGTCCTGACCCAGATACACCTCGTTCATGTAGCTCTCGAGGATCGCGTCTTTGGGATAATGCAGCTCCATGAGCACGGCCATCGCCAGCTCGCGGAGCTTGCGAGACAGGGTGCGCTCCGGGGTGAGGTAGTAGTTTTTCACCAGCTGCTGCGTGATCGTCGAGCCGCCGGCCACTACCGAGCCTGAGCGCAGGTTTGCGAGCGCCGCCCGGGCGATCCCCGAGGGCGAGAAACCAAGGTGACGGTAAAAACCCTGATCTTCGATAGCGAGCAGGCCCCCAATCAGGGTCTCGGGAATCTCGTCCAGGCGTAGCAGCAGTCGGTCCTCGCCGTGGGAGGGATAGATCCCGCCGATCTTCTGCGGCTCCAGACGAAGAATGTCGAGACTGGTGCCCGCGCTGCTCAGGGCAGCCACGCGCCCATCGGCAAAGGACAGCCGCGCAAGACGGGCGGATTCCGGCGCATCGGGAAAGGCAAAACCCCGGCTGTAGACGCGCAGGGCGCCCGAGGTGGTTTCGAACTCGCCGGGGCTGCGCACCTGCGCCACGCGGCGATAGCCCAGATCACCGAGTTCCTGAACAATGTCCTTCACGGTGATGCGAGCGCCCACGAACAACTCCAGGGGGCGGGCAAACACCTGCGCCGGCAACGCGTAGCGCTTCGCCTCGAAGCTGTTGGTGATCACACCGTCGAGGTAGAAAAGCAGAGCGATGAGAAGGCAGACGGCTGCGATAAGGACGCGACGCAGCAGCGGAAGAAAGATAGCCATGGCCGAGAAGTGTACTTCGCACAGCCCGCTGCGCCGACCTATCCAAGGCGGTTCTACGCGGCCATAATGCGCGCCTTTTGCAACGGAAACATAGAATGAAGCGCTTCAAGGTATACGGTCTCGGTGCAGCCCTGGTGGACACGGAGCTGCGCGTGGCAGACAGTGAGCTTGTCGAGCTCGGTGTCGAAAAGGGCCTGATGACCCTCGTCGATCGCGATCGCCGCAGCGAACTGCTTGCGGCCCTAGATGGACGCATGCCGGAAGCGCACCACGCCAGCGGCGGCAGCGCCGGCAACTCGATCATCGCCGCCGCGCTCTTTGGCGGTCGCTGTTTCATGAGCTGCCGCGTGTCCAACGACGCGGACGGTGAGATCTACCTGTCCGACCTCGAAGAAGCGGGCGTCAGCTACCCGCCTCCGGTCCACAACGAGACCACGGGAAAGTGTCTGGTGCTCGTCACCCCCGACGCCGAACGGAGCATGAACACCTATCTAGGCGCTTCCGAGGGCCTCGGCATCGAACAGTTGGACACGCAGGCTATCACCGACTCCGACTACCTCTATATCGAAGGCTACCTGGTCACATCCTCGACGGGACTCGCGGCTGCCGTCCGAGCTCGCCAGATTGCCGAGGCTGCCGGAGTACCGGTAGCGGTCAGCTTCTCCGACCCGGGCATGGTCGAGCATTTTCCCGACCAGTTCCGTCAGATCATCGGCGACGGTGTGGATCTCGTGTTTGCCAACGACGCCGAGGCACGAAGCTGGACCGGTAGCGATTCGCTCGAAGACGCCGTTTCGTCGCTGGGGAGCACCGCGAAGCGCTTTGCCATCACCTGCGGTGGTGACGGCGCCGTGTGCTTCGACGGCGAGACCTTGCATCGAATCCCGGTACACAAGGTGGATGCCATCGACAGCAACGGCGCGGGAGACATGTTCGCGGGTGCCTTCCTCTACGCCCTAACCCGCGGCGAAGACTTTCCCACGGCCGGTCGTTTCGCCAGCTTCGCCGCGGGCACCGTTGTTTCTCAATGGGGTCCTCGCCTGCCCCGCGAGCAATATGGGACACTACGCGACGAGTTTTTTCGCGCCGGGAACTGACCGCCTGAGTCGCCCTTGAGTAGTAAGAGCGCGCTGCGGTCGATACCACGCCGACGTCGCGCATCGTGCTCCCGGCAAGAGCAAGGACACCCGAAGTCATGGATAAGCCTAAGATCAAGCAGGACCCGCTGTACCAGCTGCTGCGTCAGGAAAATGTCAAGGCCTTCAATGAGCAGCGCGACACCCTCGACACCTCAGAGTTGAAGAACGGCGACTACCGCGGTCGCGACCTGCGCAATATGAACGCGGCAGGACTGGATTTCAGCAACTCGTACTTTCGCAATGCAGACCTGTCCGGCATCGACTTCCGCAATACGCGGCTCGAAGGAGCGAGCCTCATGGACGCCAAGCTTTCCGGCGCCTACTTCCCGGCCGAACTCAGCGCCGAGGAAATCCGCCTGTCCCTGGATACGGGAACGCGACTGCGCTATCGCGAGAACTGATACCGCGGCTCCTTGGCTGAGGGCCTTACCAGTCGCCTAGCCCTGGGCGAGCAGGTCTCGGAGGTCAATGATCCCCGCGTTGGCTCGGCTGATGTAGGACGCCATTACCAGCGAGTGGTTGGCGAGCATGCCAAAGCCCGTGCCATTGAGAATCACGGGACTCCAAACGAAATCCTGCGTTGCCTCAAGCTCCCGAATAATCTGACGCAGGCTCACTCCCGCGTTCTTGTCTTCCAGCACATCGGCAAAGTCTATCTCCGCGGCTTTGAGGAAATGAATCAGGGCCCAGGCGGCTCCCCTGGACTCGTAGAACACGTCATCGATCTCGAACCAGGGCGTTCTCACGTCCAGTTCCGCCGGTGCCGCTGTCGCCTGCGTAGCGCGCTGCTCCCCGGCGAGGTCGGTGTTAACGCGTCGGTCCGCAACACTGGCCGATAAGCGCTGGGACAGACTGCCCAGGCGAGTATTGATCGTCGCCAGCCACTCCCGGAGATTGTCCGCCCGGGCGTAGAACTGTGCGTTCGGATTGGTGGGGTCATTCAGGCGAGTCAGGTAGGCTTCGGTGTGACGCATCGCCTCGCGATACTTGGTTTCACTCGCCGGGAAGAGCCAGCTGTCCGACGGGATATTAAGCAGCGGTTCGCCGACGGCTAGGTCCTCGTCCTCCTTGGATTGCGACTGGGAGCGTGACAGCACCTCGCGCAGGGCGCGCGCCAGATCGCGGGCCTGAATCAGCACGCCGTATTCCCAGTTCGGCATGTTGTCCAGGTAAATCCCGGGGGGAAAGCGATCGTTACGCAGAAAACCGCCGGGCTTCGACAGCATCGTGTCCATGACGCCGATCAGGGCGGCGGTGGTGGCGGCGCCGGTGACGATCTCGCTGTCGTTCGGGCTGTAGCGGCGGGCGCGCTCGGCCACGTCAAACTCACCGGGCGCGACGCTCCAGTAGAGCCCGAGGATGAGCACCAGAACAAGGTAGACGGCGAGAAAGCCGCCCAGCAAGGGAACCCAGCGTCCCTGTGGGAGGACATCGTCGGCGAAATTGCGCAGACCGCTGCCCCAGCCGGGGCTCGCCTTGCTCGCTTCAGTCACGGCAGCACCCGAAAAATAGAAACTGCGGTAGATGGGATAGCTGAAATGAACATGTCGGCTCCTGTTGCTAAAGATACGCTGCGCGATGGAACCCTACGGTGCACGCCGCATGACGGGGGCTTCGACGCACAGTTCCTGTAGGTCGTTATCGAAGCAAAGATCCACCGCCTCGCCTTCTACGGGTCCGCGCTCCAATCCCATCAGCATAACGTGCAGGCCGCCGGGCTCAAGGCGAATTTCACCGCCCGCGGGAACATTCAGCTTCTCAATGGGCCGCATGCGCATCTGTCCGTCTACGCGCATGCTCTCATGCAGCGTCGCGTTTCCCCGGGATGAGGTCACACCCGTGAGTACGACATCGACGCTGCCCTTGTTTTCGATGGTACCGTAGGCCGCAGTCATGGACCGGCCCGGTGGCATGGCCCGAATCCAGGCCCCCTGGAGTTCCAGTGCGTTTGCTGCATCAGCGGTGGCGGCAAGGGGCACTCCGGCGGCGAGCAACATCGCCAGACCGGCAGAACCGGGACAGAGCCAGGCCCGGATACGCCTCTCCGATTTTCCGCGACCGTCCTGTGCCGCAATCGCACGAGTTTTCACCCAGAACCTTCCCCATAACGTAAAACGGTAATTTATCGCGGAACCAGCACCAGCGAGCGGAATCATACCAACAGGCCAACCAGAAGCGCGCTTGAAGCACACGCTAACGGCGGGGCTTGCTAGAATGCAGGCCCGGCGCGGCGTGCGTCAGGGCAACGAGAGGCGCTAAAGCAGCCGGAGACGCCGGCCACGGGCCAACGGTAAAACCGCCCGGAAGATAATCATGCACGGAGAAACACAGCAGTGACCGGAAACATCAGATCAGGAAAGAGATCGGCGCGGGTCGCTGGATGCTTTCTGTTTGTGACCGGCTTACTGCTGTTGACCGTTCAGACAGCCGCATTCGCTCAGCTAAGTGGCGGCACTGGGCTCCCGGAAGCCAAGACCGGCGGCCTGGCCGGCTTCTCGAATTCCTTTCAGCAGCCGGAATTCCTGCCCGTGGAGGAGGCTTACGTCCTGGCCGTCGAGGCTGAAGACGCGACCACCCTGCGCCTGGTATGGCAGATGCCGCCGGGCTACTACCTCTACCAGCACGCGTTCGATTTCAGCCTGGCCAGGGACGACACGGCCATCAGCCTGGAGCCTACATATCCGCCGGCTCTGGCCCGCGAGGACGAGTACTTCGGACGGGTGCAGGTGTTTTACGACAGCGCCGATGTCGCGCTGCGAAGCAGTGCACCGGTGCCGGGCGCGCGATTGAGCATCACGTCGCAGGGCTGCGCGGATCTCGGACTGTGCTACCCGCCGCGCACGCAGTACTTCACGATTGATGCTCAGGGAAACGTTCTCGAGACCGCGTCGCCTGGCAGCCCAGCGGCAAGCAATGATCGGGTCGCCAGCAGCGCGGAGGTGAACGCGGGTGCCCTGTGGTTCATGCTGCTCCTGGCCTTTGCCGGTGGCGTTATTCTCAACCTGATGCCCTGTGTTCTCCCCGTACTTTCTCTGAAGGTGCTGGGCTTTGCGATGGCACGCCCCGAAGAACGGCACCGCCACGGGCTGTTGTACAGCCTCGGTGTCGTGCTCAGTTTTCTGCTTATTGCGGTGGTATTGCTCAGCCTGCGCAGTACCGGCCAGGCGATCGGCTGGGGCTTCCAGCTTCAGTCGCCCACGGTGGTGCTCTCCCTCGCCTACCTGTTCGTCGTGCTTGGCCTCGCCATGAGCGGAGTGCTGGAACTCGGCAATCGCTTCATGAATCTTGGCAGTGATCTCTGCGACAAGGGGGGTGCGCAGGGCAGTTTCTTTACCGGCGTGCTCGCTGTCGTCGTGGCAAGCCCCTGCACCGCACCGTTCATGGGCACGGCCCTGGGCTACGCTCTGGTGCAGCCCGTGCACATCGGTCTCGCCGTATTTGCGGCCCTGGGTTGCGGTATGGCCCTGCCCATGCTGCTTCTCTCCTACAGCGAAACCGCGCGCAGACACATGCCAAAACCCGGTCCCTGGATGGAAAGACTGAAGCAGGGCCTCGCCTTTCCGCTCTACGCGACCGCTCTCTGGCTGTTCTGGGTTGCCGGCCGCCAGACCGGCGTGGACGTCATGGCCGCCGCACTCCTTGGCGCCCTGGTCCTGGCTCTCGGGCTCTGGCTCTGGCGCGGCGCCTGGTTTGCCCGCGGCGCATCGCTGCTGTGCCTGGGCGTCGCGCTGCTCCTGGCGACCTGGCGGCCGGCGACCATCAGCCCCGAGGGCTCGAGCCTGCCCGACGGCGCTGTGGCCTACTCACCCCAGGCCCTCGAGCAGCTTCGAGGCGCCGGTAAACCCGTGTTCGTCGACGTCACCGCGGACTGGTGCATCACCTGTTTGGCCAACGAACGGGCGGTGCTGGATACCGCCGCGGTTCGAGACGCTTTCCGGGCAACCGGCGTCACCTACATGATCGCGGATTGGACCGACTACGACCCGACGATTGCCGATTTTGTTTCAAGCCATGGGCGTAGTGGTATTCCACTGTACGTGCTGTACTCAAACAACGACGAGCCACGCGTCCTGCCGCAGATATTGCGGCGCAGTACGGTCCTGACGGCACTGGATACGATCGCGGAGACCCGCGTAGCGACCGCTCGCAACTGAACATAGCGACTAAAATCGGCAAAATTACGCCGATCTTCTAGAAAACTCCGGGCAAACTGGACTTATGCCTCGAATTGCGGAAAACTGCGGCGTTTTCCGACCTCAGTACCCCACCGCATGGCCCAGATCCTTGTCCTGCATGGTCCAAACCTGAATCTCCTTGGAGAGCGCGAACCGGGGATCTACGGCGACGACACGCTGGAGAACATCGATGCGCGTCTCAACACCATCGCTCACGAGGCCGGCATCGAGGTGCACTGTTTTCAGAGCAACGCGGAGGCGGAGCTGATTGGCGCCGCCCAAAGGGCTCGCGGCAGCGGCACGGAGTTCATAATCACCAATCCCGCCGCCTTCACGCACACCAGCGTAGCCCTTCGCGATGCCTTGGCGGCAACGCGCCTGCCCTTCATTGAAGTACACCTGTCGAACGTGCACGCGCGCGAGAGCTTCAGACACCACTCCTATTTCTCCGACCTCGCCACCGGTGTGATCTGTGGCCTGGGTGCGCGTGGCTACGAGTACGCCCTGCAGTTCGCCATAGATCGGCTGCGGACTTCGGCCTCCGCAAACTGAATTCACCCCATCCGTATAAAAAACGAGTCTGCTCCCATGGATATCCGCAAGGTAAAAAAATTGATCGAATTGCTGGAAGAGTCCGGCATCGGCGAAATCGAGATCAAGGAAGGCGAGGAATCCGTCCGCATCAGCCGGGGAGTGAGTGGCACGCTCGCCGCGCCCCCGTCCTACGCGCCGGCACCGGTGCCGGTTGCCGTTACAGCGCCGGCCCCGGCCCCCGGAGCAGCGCCATCCCCCGCTGAGACGGAGACCTCAGCTGCACCGGCGGGAGAAGACACCCAGGGGCACGTTGTGAAGTCGCCTATGGTCGGCACCTTCTACCGTTCGCCGTCACCATCGTCTCCGTCCTTCGTGGAAGTGGGCAAAACCGTGAAGGCCGGTGACGTGCTTTGCATCGTTGAGGCGATGAAAATGATGAACCAGATCGAAGCCGATGTGTCGGGCACGATCGAAGCCGTTCTGGTTGAGAATGGCGAGCCCGTGGAATTCGACCAGCCTCTGTTCTCCATCATCTGACAGGGCCGAAAGCCATGCTTGAGAAAGTGCTTATCGCCAATCGCGGCGAAATTGCCCTGCGCATTCTGCGCGCCTGTAAGGAAATGGGGATTCAGACCGTCGCCATCTATTCGAGGGCGGACGCCGACCTGATGCACGTGCGGCTCGCCGACGAGGCCATTTGCATCGGCCCCGCGGGCGCAACGGAGAGCTACCTCCACGCGCCGGCGATCATTTCCGCCGCCGAGGTCTCAAACGCTGACGGCATTCATCCCGGTTACGGCTTCCTGGCCGAGAACGCGGACTTCGCCGAGCAGGTAGAGCAGTCGGGCTTCACATTTATCGGCCCGCGATCGGACACGATCCGCCTGATGGGGGACAAGGTCTCGGCCAAGGACGCGATGAAGAAAGCGGGTGTTCCCACAGTGCCGGGTTCTGATGGGCCATTACCCGATGACAAGGACGCGATCATCGAGACGGGCCGCGAAGTGGGGTATCCGGTAATCATCAAGGCCGCGGCGGGCGGCGGCGGGCGCGGCATGCGCGTGGTGCACAACGAGGCCGCACTGGTGAATTCGGTGCAGATTACGCGTAGCGAGGCTGCCGTGGCCTTCGGCTCCGACGTGGTCTACATGGAGAAGTTTCTGCAGCGGCCGCGGCACGTGGAAATCCAGGTAATCGCCGACGGCGAAGGCCACGCCATTCACCTGGGAGACCGGGATTGTTCCCTGCAGCGCCGCCACCAGAAAGTGATCGAGGAAGCACCCGCTCCGGCCATTGATGCGGCCGCGCGGCAGGAGGTTGCCGATGCCTGTGTGAAGGCCTGCAGTGACATCGGCTACCGCGGGGCCGGAACCTTTGAGTTCCTCTACGAAGACGGCAAGTTCTATTTCATCGAGATGAACACCCGCGTGCAGGTGGAACACCCGGTAACGGAGCTGATAACCGGCGTGGACATCGTTCGCGAACAGCTGCGCATAGCCAGTGGTCTGCCGATCTCTGTAAAGCAGGACGAAATCGGCTTTCGCGGTCACGCGCTGGAGTGCCGAATCAACGCCGAGGACCCACAGACCTTCCTGCCCTCGCCCGGACGAATCACCACGTTCCACGCGCCGGGCGGTCCCGGCATTCGCGTCGACTCGCACATCTACGACGGTTACACAGTGCCGCCGTTTTACGATTCGCTGATTGCCAAGGTGATCAGCTACGGCGAGGATAGGGATCAGGCCATGGCACGCATGCGGCAGGCCCTCGACGAACTCGTGATCGAAGGTATCCGCACCAACACCCAGCTCCACCGTGAACTGGTACGCGACGCCTCCTTCAAAGCCGGTGGTGTGAGCATTCACTATCTCGAAAGCAAGCTCGAGGACGGATGAGCTGGCTGCAGCTGCGGCTGGACTGCGAGCAAGCAACGGCCGAGGAGCTGGAAAACCGACTGCTCCTCGCCGGCGCCCTGTCCGTTACCCTGGAGGATCGCGCCGACGAGCCTCTGCTTGAGCCCGGCGTCGGTGAGACGCCGCTATGGCAGGCCGTGCGAATCACAGGCCTGTTTGCCGCCGACGCCGACCTGGACGCCATCCGAGATCAACTCCCGGAGGGGCGCGAGCCCCGCGTTGAAATCCTGGAAGATCGAGACTGGGCGCGGGAGTGGATACAGCACTACCGGCCCATGCGCTTCGGCGATCGCCTGCGCATCTGCCCGAGCTGGCATGTCGCGGCGGAGGATGCATCGGTCAATCTGCTCCTGGATCCCGGGCTCGCCTTCGGCACAGGCACCCATCCGACTACGGCCATGTGCCTGCGCGCCCTCGACCGACGCGTCCAGGGGCCGCTGAACGTTGTGGATTACGGCTGCGGTTCCGGCATTCTGGGCATCGCGGCGCTGCGCCTGGGCGCGGTGCGTCTTCTCGCCGTGGACAATGACCCGCAGGCGCTGACGGCGACGCGCGCCAACGCCGAGCGCAACGGTATCGATCCCGCGGCGATGCAGCTCCTTTTCCCGGAAGACGACGCCATCGCGCCCTGGTGCGGACAGGCTGATCTCGTTCTGGCCAACATCCTCGCCGGTCCCCTGGAGTCGCTTGCGGTTTCGCTCCGCGATCTGCTGGCCGAGAGCGGCGAGATAATCCTGGCGGGCCTGCTGGCGTCCCAGGCGCAGCGACTGATCGACGTTTACGGTCAGAACGGGATACGTCTCGACGTCATCGAACAGGAAGAGGATTGGGTGTGTCTTGCCGGCCAGCTTCTTCCTTGAGTTTGCTCAAAACTTAAGCACTTTTTCACCGTCCAGACTTCCGTGGGTTGGCGCGCTCACGTAGTATTGCCCCCCCTTGCATTGTCGCCGATGACACCGGGGCCTGATAGCACCTTGCCTTCTCACGTATTGCAGATTGGTCCGCACCGCACGCCCAATGCGGTAGCTATTGCGCCGATGGCGGGGGTTACCGATCTTCCCTTCCGTCGCCTCTGCGCGCGCTTTGGCGCCGGCCTGCTGGTCGGTGAGATGGTGCATTCGGACCCGCGCCTGCGCGAGTCCCGGAAGAGCCGCCAGCGCCGCCAGCACGACCTCGAAATCAAGCCCCGATCCGTGCAGATCGTTGGCAACGACCCCGCCGCCATGGCCGAGGCCGCCGTATTCAACGTCACCTGCGGCGCGCAGATCATCGACATCAACATGGGCTGTCCGGCAAAAAAAGTGTGCCGTCGCGCCGCCGGCTCCGCGCTCCTCGCCGATGAGAACCTCGTGGCGGCGATCCTCAGGGCCGTGGTGGACGCCGTCGATGTACCCGTCACGCTTAAGATTCGTACCGGCATCGACCCCGCGCACAGAAACGGCGTCAGCGTTGCACGAATTGCCGAAGACGCGGGGATTCAACTGCTCAGCGTGCACGGCAGGACACGCGCCTGCGCGTTTCGCGGTGAAGCGGAGCACGACACGACCGCGGCCATCGTCGACGCCGTAGCCATCCCGGTCCTCGCAAACGGCGACATATCCTCCCTGGACGACGCCCGGCGTGTTCTACGCCATACCAACGCGGCGGGCGTGATGATCGGTCGCGCGGCTCAGGGAGCACCCTGGCTGCCCGGGCAGATCGCTCTTGGTCTGGCGGGACTTCCCGCGCCGGCACCCACGCTGCACACGCAATACACCGTCATGCGCGAACACCTGGTGGATCTGCACGCGTTCTACGGCAACGACATGGGCCCGCGCATCGCCCGCAAGCACATCGGCTGGTATCTCGACGGCATGGGAGATCTGGACGAAGCACGGCGCACTTTCAATCGCCTGGCCCTTCCCGAAGAACAGACCCTGTTTCTCGACGACCTTTTCAACACCCTGGACCAAAGGAACCTCGCCGCATGAGTAAGGCCGAAACACTGGCTGAAAGCGCTGCTGGCATCAGCTCCGTCTTTGAGCTGACGCAACCCACGGAAGCCGCTACGGTCACCTCCCTGAGAGAGTCCGTAGATTTATTCGTCCGCCGCTATCTCGATGAGATGGACGGCGAGATGAGCACGGACTTCTACGATCTCGTGCTCAGCGAAGTCGAGGCGCCCCTGCTTCAGGCCGTAATGGAGTACACGCGTTTCAATCAGACCCGGACGGCGCAGATGCTCGGCCTGAACCGTGGCACGCTGCGCAAGAAACTGCGGCAATACGGCATCGAGCGCGATCGGGGACCACTGTGAACACCGGCGGTGGCTACCGCGTACAGCGCGCGCTGCTCAGCGTTTCCGACAAATCCGGCATTACCGAGTTCGCTAAGGCCCTGACCGACCGTGGCGTCGAGCTTCTATCCACCGGCGGCACCTATCGCCTTCTCCTGGAGGCCGGCCTCGCCGTGACCGAGGTCTCCGCGCACACGGGGTTTCCGGAAATCATGGCGGGCCGCGTGAAGACGCTGCACCCGAAGATCCACGGCGGCATCCTCGCCCGACGCGACGAAGATGACGCGGTCATGCAGGAACACGGCATCGATGCCATCGATATGGTGGTGGTGAACCTTTATCCCTTCGAGGCCACCGTTGCCAAGCCGGATTGCGACCTGCCCACGGCAATCGAAAACATCGATATCGGCGGTCCGGGTATGCTCCGCGCGGCGGCAAAAAACCACGCCTGGGTAAGCGTCGTGACCGGCGCGAACGATTACGAGCGCGTGATCGCCGCGCTTGATGAGAACGGGGGTTCCGTACCCGATGCGCTGCGTCGGGACCTGGCGGTACGCGCCTTCGAGCACACCGCGGCCTACGACGGCGCCATTGCCAACTACCTCGGCGCCCGACTCGAGAGTGACACCGAGGATTTTGGCCGCAGCCTCACCACGCAGTATCACAAGGTCCAGGACCTGCGCTATGGCGAGAACCCCCATCAGAGCGCGGCGTTCTACCGCGAACGGCATCCAGTCCCCGGCAGTCTGGCCGCGGCCAGGCAGTTACAGGGCAAGGCGCTGTCCTTCAACAATATCGCCGACACGGACGCGGCACTGGAATGCGTCCGCCAGTTTGCCGGGTCCGCCTGCGTCATCGTCAAGCACGCGAACCCCTGCGGTGTCGCCACGGCGGAATCTGGACTGACGGCCTACGAACGTGCCTACGCCACCGATCCCGAATCGGCCTTTGGCGGTATCATCGCGTTCAACGAAACTCTCGATGCGGCCACGGCGACAGCGATCATCGAGCGCCAGTTCGTCGAGGTGATCATCGCACCGCGGATCAGCGACGAGGCGACGGCCGTGCTTGCGGCGAAAGGCAATGTTCGCGTGCTTGCCTGCGGCACGGCCGCGGCCGCGGCGGGCGGCCGCGACATAAAACGCGTGAGTGGCGGACTTCTGGTTCAGGACCTCGATACGGCGGTCGTGGCCGCCGAGGACCTGCGCGTGGTCAGCGAACAGCAGCCTGACGAGGGACAGCTCGCGGACCTTCTGTTTGCCTGGAAGGTTGCCAAATTCGTCAAGTCCAACGCCATTGTTTACGCGCGCCAGGGGCAGACCGTCGGCGTAGGGGCGGGACAGATGAGCCGCGTAAACTCCGCGCGCATCGCCGTCATCAAGGCCGAGCACGCCGGCCTCCCCGTCGCGGGCTCCGTAATGGCGTCAGACGCCTTCTTTCCCTTCCGCGACGGCATCGACAACGCGGCCAAGGCCGGCGTGAGCGCCGTGATCCAGCCCGGCGGATCGGTGCGCGACGAGGAAGTGATCACCGCGGCCAACGAACACGGTATGGCCATGGTATTCACCGGAATCCGGCACTTCCGTCACTAGCCTCGGGTTTGAAGCCGTCCCCTGAACGACGCCGCAGAGCGCTCTTATGTCCGATTCGTTAAAAGTCCTGGTCCTCGGAAGCGGCGGTCGCGAGCATGCCCTGGCCTGGAAGCTCAAGCAGTCTCCCCGGGTCGCCCAGGTATTCGTCGCCCCGGGTAATGCCGGCACGGCGTCGGAAGCCGGCGTGAGCAACGTGGCAATCGATCCCATGGATTTTTCGGCACTCACAGGCTTTGTGCGCGATGAAGGCATCGATCTCACCGTGGTCGGCCCCGAAGCGCCACTCGTGGCGGGCGTCGTTGACCACTTCGAGGCGCAGAGTCTGCGCTGCTTCGGCCCGACGGCCGCCGCGGCGCAGCTCGAGGGTTCCAAGGCGTTCAGCAAGGACTTTCTGGCGCGCCATGGAATTCCGACGGCAGCCTACGCCACATTTTCCGAACTCGACGCGGCCCTCGCCTATCTGCGCGAACGCGGCGCACCGATCGTGGTCAAGGCCGACGGTCTGGCCGCCGGAAAGGGCGTGATCGTGGCAATGAACCTTGCCGAGGCCGAAGCCGCCGTGACGGACATGCTCTCGGGCAATGCCTTCGGCGAAGCCGGCTGTCGCGTGGTTATCGAGGAATTTCTCGAAGGGGAGGAAGCCAGTTTCATCGTCATGAGCGACGGCGAGAACGTGCTGCCCATGGCGACGAGCCAGGATCACAAGCGCGCCCTCGACGGCGACCTGGGACCCAACACCGGCGGCATGGGCGCCTATTCGCCGGCCCCGGTCGTCGACAACGCCGTGTATGCGCGGATCATGGAGCAGGTGATTCATCCCACGATACAAGGCATGGCGGCAGACGGTAACCCCTACCTTGGCTTTCTCTACGCGGGACTCATGATCACCGAGGACGGCGAGCCGCGGGTTATTGAATTCAACTGCCGCTTCGGCGACCCGGAGACGCAGCCCATCATGCTGCGTCTGCGCAGTGATCTTCTGGAGCACTGTGAAGCAGCCCTTGACGGACGACTGGAGCAGGAAGAGGCCGCATGGAATTCACGTCCCGCTCTCGGCGTTGTGCTCGCCGCCGAAGGCTACCCGGGAAGCTACCCCCGGGGCCGGGAAATCCACGGCCTCGGCAGAGACGCTGAAGACTGCCGGGTTTTTCACGCCGGTACAGGTTTCGACGGTGACAAGATCGTCACCACCGGCGGCCGCGTACTGTGCGTCGCAGCCCTGGGCGATGACCTTGCGACCGCCTGCGCGCGTGCCTACGGCGCCGTGGAAGACATCCGCTGGGACGGCATGCAGTACCGCAAAGACATTGGCTGGCGTGCCCTGCAACGCTATAGTCCGGCGTCATGACCCGCCGTCTTACATTCCTCGACAGGTTAATCTGCGAAGCCGACACGGTAATGCGCACGCTCACCAACCGTGGCAACACGGCCGGGCGTCCGTCACCGGCGCAGGGTCATCGCGACAGCGTTCTAGACGAAACCCGCCGGCGGCATGTTGCGGGCCTGATGCGCGTGAATCACACCGGTGAAGTCTGCGCCCAGGCGCTCTACCAGGGGCAGGCGCTCACGGCGAAGCTTCCCGCCGTCCGCGAAGAGATGCAGGAGGCGGCGGCGGAAGAGGTCGACCATCTGGTGTGGTGCGAAGAGCGCCTGCGTGAACTGAACAGTCGGCCGAGCCTTCTGAACCCGGCTTGGTACGGCCTGTCCTTCGCCCTCGGTGCGCTCGCCGGTGCCATTGGCGACGCCGTCAGTCTGGGCTTCGTGGCCGCAACCGAAGAGCGCGTCTGCGCGCACCTGCGCGATCACCTGCGCCAGCTTCCCGAGGATGATCGCCGCTCGCGCCTGATCCTGCAGCAGATGTTAGAGGATGAGGAACGCCACGGTGCGAATGCGCTTGCCGCCGGGGGGTCGCAGTTTCCGCCGCCGGTCAAGAACGCGATGACGGCCCTCTCCCGGGTCATGACCCAAAGCAGCTACCACGTCTAGAACGCCTTCAAGCCCATCGTAACGGATATCAGACGATGTCTTCCTCTATCGCGTAGGAGTGGGTGAGTTCAACGCCCGCCTCCGCCAGCATGATCGACGCCGAGCAATACTTGTCGGCTGATAGCTCCACGGCTCGCCGAACGTGGTTTTCCTTAAGCGCCGTACCGGTCACGATGAAGCGCATGGTGATCTTCGTGAACACTGCGGGCACCGCGTCGGCGCGCTCGGCCAGAATCTCCACACGACAGTCGCGGACCTTCTGCCGCGCCTTGCGCAGCACGCTGAGGACGTCGTACATCGCACAGCCGCCGGTGCCCAGGAGCAGCATCTCCATGGGCCTTGGCCCCAGGTTTCGTCCGCCAAGATCCTCCGGTCCATCCATCGCCACGGAGTGGCCGGAACCGGTTTCACCGACGAACATCGCCCCGTCCATCCATTTGACCGTTGCCTGCATGTCGTGCTCCTCGGGCTCGTGCGCGGCGGCGGAGCGTAGCACAGGCCGGACTTTTGCCAGCATTTCAGCAGTTGCCACGACCGTGACGGCGAGTAGAATCAGTAAAAAACCCCGTAGCCTTAGGGATACTCATGCTCAGACCCCAGTTGCTTCAGGCCATACCCAACGTTGAAGAATTCCTGCGGTATTGCGAGGTTCGCGATTACCCGAAACGATCGACCATCCTTCGCGAGGGTGAGGCGAGCGATAAGCTGTTTCTCATCCTGGATGGATCTGTATCGGTGACCGTCGAGGATGAACAGGAGGAAGGCCACAAGATGGTGGTCAGCTACCTCAACCTTGGCGATTTTTTCGGTGAGATGAGTCTGTTTGCCAGCGGCGAAGAACTTCGCAGCGCCGAAGTGGTTACGCGGGAAGCGAGCAGCATCGCGGAAATTTCCTACGATCGCTTTCGCAAGATCATGAACCAGTTCCCCGATATCCTCTTCGGTATCGCAACCCAGATGGCGACGCGGCTGCGCAAAACCACCTATAAGCTCAAGAGCCTCGCCTTCGTGGATGTATCCGGGCGCATCGCACACACGCTGATGGACCTCGCGCAGCAGCCCGATGCCATGACCCATCCCGAGGGAATGCAGATCAAGGTGACGCGCCAGGAATTGGGCAAGATCGCGGGATGCTCACGAGAGATGGCCGGTCGCGTACTCAAAACGCTGGAGGAAGAAGGTCTCGTCTCCGTCGCGGGCAAGACGATCGTGGTGCTTGACGCCCGCTGAGGCTTCACCTGTCGCAAATCGCGCGCCCACGCGCCACGCTCTGCTACCGCGGAACCGCCGGTCCTTAGCCAGGATCGGACTCAGGCGTCTTTGAACAGTGCCTCAAGGGCAGAGCCGGGATTACGTTCCCGCATAAACGCCTCCCCCACCAGAAAGGCAGAAACCCCGGCGTCGCGCATCCGGCGCACGTCGGCGCGGGTGTGAATCGCGCTCTCGGTGACAACCAGGCACTCATCAGGTACCGCGTCCAGCAGGGCGAGTGTTGTCTCGAGCGAGGTGCTGAAATCGCGCAGGTTGCGATTGTTGATACCCAGGAGCGGCGTGGGCAGGTTGATCGCCCGGTCAAGTTCCCGACGATCATGGACTTCGACCAGTACGTCGAGGCCGTAGTGCGTCGCCGCATCAAAGAGCTCCGTCAGTAAGGCGTCGTTCAGGGCCGCCACAATCAGCAGAATTGCATCGGCGCCCAGCGAACGCGACTCGGCCACCTGATAGCTGTCCACGGTGAAATCCTTACGCAGCACCGGAAGGCTACAGGCCGAGCGCGCCTCATGGAGGTACGCATCGCTGCCCTGAAAAAAGTCCTCGTCGGTCAATACGCTCAGGCAGGTCGCGCCACCGGCTTCATACTGCCGCGCAATCTCTGCCGGATGAAACTCCGGTCGAATCACTCCCTTGCTGGGCGATGCCTTCTTCACCTCGGCGATCACGGCCGCTTTCCCGGATGCCGCGGTGTCCGCAAGCGCGGCGGCAAAGCCCCGGGCGGGTGCCTGCCCCGCAATGATCGCGTCCAGGTCAGCCAGGCTGTGCTGTCTGCGCCGCTCGGAGACCTCTTCAGCCTTCCGAGCGAGGATTTTTTCCAGTACGTCGGGCAATCGGTTCACGCTGAGCTGCCTCGCATCAGACGCGTGAAGTCCACGAAGGCGCGCAGCTTCTCCATCGCCAGTCCCGTGGACACAAGATCCTCAGCCAGCGACATTCCATCGGCAAGGTTCGCGGTGATTCCGGCGACGTAGATGGTCGCCCCGGCGTTCAGAGTGATGATGCTTCGGGCCTTGGCAACGTCGCTAGCGGGAGCGTCCCCGCCGCCCAGGGCAGCGCGGATCAACCTTGCGGACGCCTCGGCCGAGGTCACCTGCAGACCGCTCAGGTCGGCAGCGCCGAGACCGAAGGCTTGGGGATCGAGCGTGTAACTGCGGACCTCGCCATCGAGCAGCTCAGCCACCTCGGTCGGCGCTGCCGGCGAAATCTCGTCCAGACCGTCCTTCGAGTGAACGACCATGGCATGCACACTACCCAGCGATTTCAAGGCGTGGGCGAGGGGTACACAAAGTGTTTCGTCAAATACGCCGATCAGTTGGCGCCGTACGCCGGCGGGGTTGGTCAGCGGCCCGAGAAGATTGAAGAGCGTGCGCATGGCGAGTTCGCGGCGCGGACCGATGGCGTAGCGCATGGCCGCGTGGTGTGCCGGGGCGAACATAAAGCCGAGGCCAAGTTCATTGATGCTACGCCCCACCTGATCCGCATCCAGGTCCAGCGGAACACCCAGGGCTTCGAGCACATCGGAACTCCCGCTTGTACTGGAGACAGACCGGTTGCCGTGCTTTGCAACCTTCGCACCCGCGGCGGCCACTACGAAACAGGCCGCGGTGGAAACGTTGAACAGATTGGCGCCGTCACCCCCGGTGCCGACGAGATCGACGAGGTGCTCACCCTCGACATGTACCGGCGTCGCGAGTTCGCGCATGACCGCGGCCGCGCCAGCAATTTCGTCGATCTGCTCGCCCTTCATACGCAGCGCGACGAGCAGCCCGCCGATTTGCGCATCGGTACCCTCACCGCTCATGATCAGGCGCATCACAGCGCTCATTTCATCGCGGCTGAGGTGCTCCCCTTCCACCACGCGGGCCAGGGCCTGCTTGAGATCCATCAACTTACGTCCTCCGCATCGATGCCCGCGTTGTTCACCGGCCGTGCGATATCCAGAAAGTTCGCGAGCAGATCGTGTCCGTATTCGCTGAGAACCGACTCCGGATGAAACTGCACGCCTTCAACGCCCGTGGCGGTGTGGCGCAGTCCCATGATCTCGTCGACGCCACCCCGCTCATCCACGGTCCACGCGGTGACGCTAAGCTCGTCGGGCAGCGTCTCACGCTCAACCACCAGTGAATGGTAGCGCGTCGCCGTGAACGGCGAGGGCAGCCCCGCGAACACGCCGCTGCCGTCGTGATGAATCGGAGAGGTCTTGCCGTGCATCACGCGCCGCGCTCGCACGATCGTTCCTCCGAACACCTGACCGATGCTCTGATGTCCGAGACATATCCCAAGGAGCGGCAGGCGTCCCGCAAAGTGCTCGATCGTCTCCATGGATACTCCGGCCTCAGTCGGCGTGCAGGGCCCCGGGGAGATAACGATGCGTGTCGGTGCAAGGCTCTCGATCCCTGCTACATCGGTCTCGTCATTGCGCACGACTTTTACCTCTTCACCGAGCTCCGCCAGATACTGAACCACGTTGTAGGTAAAGGAATCGTAGTTGTCGATCATGAGGAGCATGACAGACTCTCCCCATCGCCCTTGCGATCATCCATGCCCGCATTCACCATGGCCGCGGCGCGCAGGATGGCGCGGGCCTTGTTCAGCGTTTCCTTCCATTCGAGGCTGGGAACGGAATCAGCAACCACACCCGCCCCCACCTGGATATGCAGCTCTCCGTCCTTGAGCACCGCGGTGCGTATCGCAATGGCCGTATCCATATCTCCGGCCCAGGACAGGTAGCCCACCGCACCGCCGTAGACGCCGCGCTTGACGGGCTCCAACTCATCGATGATCTCCATGGCGCGGATCTTTGGGGCACCGGACAGCGTCCCCGCGGGCAAGGCCGCGCGCAGCGCGTCCATCGCTGAACAGTCCGGACGCAGGTCCCCCTCGACGTTCGAAACGATATGCATAACGTGCGAATAGCGCTCCACGTTCATGTTTTCCGTAAGCTCCACGCTCCCCGTGACCGCGATGCGGCCGACGTCATTGCGCCCGAGATCGATCAGCATGAGGTGCTCGGCGATTTCTTTGGGATCGCCCAGAAGATCAGCCTCCATGGCGCGATCGTCCGCCTCGCTGCGACCGCGCCGGCGGGTACCGGCGATGGGACGCACGGTCACGCGGCCCTGCTGGGCGCGCACCAGAATCTCCGGCGATGAACCAACCACCTGAAAGCTATCGAGATCGAGAAAGTACAGGTACGGCGACGGATTGAGGTTGCGCAGAGCGCGGTAGAGATTCAGCGGCGGAGCGCTGAAGGGCACGCTCATGCGCTGCGACGGAACGACCTGCATGACGTCACCGGCCAGAACATAGTCCTTGACGCGCTCGACGGCCCGCTCGTACTCAGCCTTGCTGAGACTGGTGCGGGCCTGAGCCTCAAGAGCGGTGCCATCGGCTCCTTCGAGGGACACCGATGGCAGCGGTGGGAGCGGAGCCTCCAGCGCATCCACCAGTTCCTGCAGTCGCGCCTCGGCCTTCGCCCGGGCGTCCGGGGCGCGAGGATCCGCGTTGACGACAACGCGCAGCGTGCCCGCAAGGTTGTCGAACACCAGTACCTCGTCGGAGAGCATGAGCAGAACGTCCGGAGTTCCCAGTTTGTCCTCGGGCATGCTCGCCGCCAGCCGCGGTTCCACGTAGCGCACGGCATCGTAGGCAAAGTAGCCCACGAAACCGCCGTGGAAAACAGGCAGCTCTTCAGCGGGCGGACTGCGGAAGCCTTCCTGGTAGGTCTGCACCCAGGAGAGAGGATCGGAGGACTCCTCGACGCTCTGCAGCTCACCGTCGCGGTGAATTTCGACGCGTTTGCCGTAAACTTTGATGATCTCGCGGCACGGAAGGCCGATGATCGAGAAACGCCCCCATTTCTCACCGCCTTCGACGGATTCAAATAAATAGGAGTAGGGGCCTTCGGCGAGTTTGCGATAGGTGGATAAAGGGGTGTCGAAGTCGGCGAGGACCTCGCGGTGAACGGCCACGCGGGTATAGCCCTGCGTGGCGGCTTGCTGCATGTTCATGAGACGTATTCCTGGAGAATGCTGGCGACTGGACCTGATCGGGCCGGGAGCGTTGCGCTGCCAGATACTTGATCTCGGCGCGCAATGCCGGATTCGGGGCTCGCTCCCTTGCTTCCGTTCGCTAGGTCTTCAGGATGGGACGTTGTGTCCTTGGACTGACGTCGACGTTGCGCGTGGGGCTGCCTGGGCGGTTTGCACCGTCACCATCGCCAGCGCGATGCCAGACCGTTCCATGGCACGGCACTGCCGCAGGTCCGGCTCGCCGCACATTTTTGGACTCCAGATTTCATGAGCCCATTGTAGTGCGGCCGCGCACCTTGGCAAGTTTCGCCCGCAAGCTTTCGATCACGGCTTTGTAGTCGGGCTTGCCAAAGATGGCCGAGCCCGCGACAAAGGTGTCGGCGCCCGCGGCAGCGATCTGTGCAATGTTTGCCGGACTCACCCCGCCGTCGACTTCCAGGCGAATGTCGAAGCCCGAGGCGTCGATGAGGGCGCGGGCTTCTTCCAGCTTGCGCAGCGTGGATGGAATGAAGGATTGGCCGCCGAAGCCGGGATTGACGGACATGAGCAGCACCATGTCGACTTTGTCCATGACGTAGTCGAGAGCCTCAAGACCGACATGGGGATTGAATACCAGGCCCGAGCGACAGCCCGCGTCGCGGATCGTCTGCAGCGAACGATCCACGTGAGTGGATGCGTCGGGGTGGAAGGTGATGAAGCTGGCGCCCGCCTCGGCGAAGTCGCCGATGAGGCGATCCACGGGATCCACCATCAGGTGTACGTCGATGGGCGCGGTCACTCCGTAGTCTCGCAGAGCCTTGCACACCATCGGACCGATAGTGAGATTCGGGACATAGTGATTATCCATCACGTCGAAGTGCACGATATCCGCGCCGGCCTCGAGAACCGCATCTACTTCGGCTCCGAGGCGCGCAAAATCGGCAGAGAGAATCGACGGTGCTATCAGATATTCGGACGTTGCCATGCTTTTACCTGTGTTGATGCGGCCGCGCTGCTCGTTTCTCGTCGCGCTTCATCCCGGGAAGTCCGCGGTGAGACTCGCATCGAGCTGCCGGAGACGCTCCGGCGTACCGACGTCTGTCCACAGCCCGGGAAAGCGCTCGCCCGTAAGTCGCGTTTCCCGGATTGCCCGTTCAAAAAGCGGCAACAAAGGTCTGCGACCCGGCGCGCAGCCCGCAAAAAAACCGGGATCATACAGGCCGAGGCCCGCGTAGGTCAGGCTCGCCGCTCCCCGGGCGTGAACCCGACCATCCTCCAGGCTGAAGTCTCCGGCCGGGTGGTGTTCAGGGTTGTCGACGAAGACGAGATGTGCCGCGGCAGGCTGGAGTTTTCGGCGGAGGAGTTCGCGATAGTCGTAGTTGAGCCAGATATCCGCGTTCACCACGATGAACGGCTGCGGCCCAAGCATGGGGAGCGCCTGAATTATGCCTCCGGCCGTCTCGAGTGGTTCTTCTTCACGGCTGTAGGTCACGCGGACTCCGAGATGCTCGTCACCACAGTGCTCGATGATCTGGGCCCCGAACCAGGAGACATTGATCACCACGTCGCGCACGCCAGCCTCGGCGAGGCGCAGCAGATTCCAGTCAAGAAGCGTTCGACCGCCAGCGTTAAGCAGCGGCTTCGGCCGCTCCAGGGTGAGGGGGCGCATGCGCTCACCCCGACCGGCGGCGAGAATCATGGCTTTCACGATGGCTCCGCATTCGAATACCAGGGCTGCTGCTCCACGCGTGGCAGTACCCGGGCTTCAAACCACGCGGCGAAGGCACGGATTGCCGGCTCCTGGGAATATTGCGCGAGCGTCTCGCCCACGTAGGCAGCCACTCGTGGCAGATCTTCCAGGTAGGCCGACTTTCCGTCGCGCAGTTTGAGCCGGGCGAAGATGCCGAGCACTTTGACATGGCGCTGCAAGCCCATCCAGTCGACGTCTACGAGGAACTCTGATTCCCGCGGGACTTCGATACCGGCGTCCTCAAGGCGGTGACGGTGCTCCCTGGCCCAGCGTTGGACATCAGCGGCCGGCCAGCGAAGATAGCAATCGCGAAGCAGCGATACGGGGTCGTAGCTGAGCGGGCCGATGACCGCATCCTGAAAATCGATCACAGCGAGATCGCCGTCGGCCAGCAGCATGAGATTCCGGGAGTGGAAATCCCGGTGCACGACCACCTGGGGTTGCGCGAGGGCACGCTCCACAAGGCGCATCCGGAACTGCGCGTAGGTGGATAGCTCGTCCGCCGTGAGCGGCATTTCCAGAAGGCCCTCGCAGAACCAGCGCGGGAACAGATCCATCTCCTCGATAAGCCGTGCCGCATCGTAGGCCGGAAGCGCCAGGGACCCGGTCGCTATTGTCGCGATACGCTGCTGTATTTCGAGCGCCCGGGCATAGTAGGTATCAACGTTTTCTGGCGATAGCTCGGGCAGAAGGAGCTGATCCCCAAGATCCTCAAGCACCAAAAAACCGTCCTCGAAGTTGGCCTCAAGGACCTCTGGCACGCGAACGCCGGCATCGGCGAGCGCCCGGGCCACGGCGGCAAACTCGCGGCTCTTCTCCTGCGCCGGTGGCGCATCGCAAAGGATCAGGGTGCCACCACCGGGTTTGGCCACCCGGTAGTAACGGCGGAAGGAGGCATCGCCGGCGACGGGCTGCAGGTCAACGACTGAGCCCGGAACGTCGGAAAGCGCCCGGAACCAGTCGCGAAGGGCAGCACGGCGTGCCTCCGCTGTCATCAAGATGCGAGTCCCATGGACGTAAACCAAGGCTTCGGCAGCGATAAAGCCGATGATTTATTATGCGTGGCCATCACTCTTTGTTTCCGCATACATGCCATCCAAGGTCAAGGCCAGGTTCGAACCCCGGCTCTCAGTCTGCTCGCAATCCCGTGCCGCCCGTGCGCCACGAAACGCGCAGTCGGCGGGCCCGCGAACACACCGCGGAGCATGGTACGCGATGGTCCTTGTCCTCTCCACGCTGGGCACGGCGAAGATCGGCGCCGAGGAAAAGCCGGGGGAGCGTTCCGGGGAAAGTCTGCGCGAAGAAGTTATCGAAGCGTCGCCGGAAGCCGCTCTCGACTGGGTGCCGATTGCGGAGCTGCCGGAAGCACGCCGGGATCTTCGCTGCCGCCTCTGCGGCGGAGCCTACGTGGATCCTCTTGCCAACAGCCCCGAGGCCGACCCGGAGCGATCCCCCATTTCCGCCACGGCACGACGCACGGAACTGGAGGGAGACACCGTCCTGCTTTCCGGCGGTGTTCAGATAACCCAGGGCAACCGCGAGTTCACGAGCGACGAGGCCAGCATAAACCGTCAGTCCCGGGCCGGCAGCTTCGAGGGAAATATCGAGGTCCGGGAACCGGGGGTGCTCCTGCGCGGTGAACGCGCGGAATTTTTTTCGCCCACCGGGGAGGCCCAGCTGGAGAACAGCAGCTTCGTGCTTCATCAACAGCACCTTCGCGGCACGGCCGGGCTCCTGTCGAGGGATGCGGAGGAACTCATTCGCATCGAAGACGGGGAGCTGACTTTCTGCGCGCCCGGTGAGGATGACTGGAGTCTGCGCACCGGGCAGCTCACGTTAGATCTTGAACGGGGCGTAGCGACGGCCCGCGACGCCACGCTGCGAGCGGGCGAGTTTCCGGTGTTCTACAGCCCCTGGATGAGCTTTCCCGTCGATGACCGCCGCCGTACGGGGCTGCTGTTTCCCACCTTCGGCAGCGACAGCCGCGGCGGGGTTGATATCGGCACGCCAATTTATCTCAATCTCGCGCCCAACTATGACCTTGTGTATACACCACGTTTTATCGGCCAACGCGGAATCAACCATGAAGCCCAGGGCCGCTACCTGGACCCGTACAACGGAAACTGGGTGTTTGGCGGCAGCTTCATCGCAGACGACGAACAGTTTGGCAGTGATTTCCCGGATGAGACGGACACCAAACGCTGGCTGGCGAACGTGCAGCACACCGGGCTGTACGCTGATCGCTGGCGTTCGCAGATCAATTACACCCGCGTTTCCGATATCGATCTGATTCGCGACCTCGAGACCTCGCGCCTGGACAGTCGGCGCAACGTCAACCTGCTGCAACTCGGGAACATCGACTACCTGGGAGACCGCTGGCTGGTAAACCTGCAGGCGCAGCAGTTTCAGCCCCTCGCCGAGGATATCCGCAATGACTACAAGAAGCTGCCGCAGCTGACAGCACAGTATCGTCAGAGCGGTGAGCCCTTTGCGCTCAACCCGATTGCCCTGGTGCAGTATTCCAATTTCGATACCGATGAACTGGATCGGCCCATCGGGCAGCGCCTCTACGCTGAAGGTGGCGTGAGCTTCCCCATGTCCTGGTCCTATGGATTTCTTCGCTCCACCGCCAAGTACCGCATGCTTGAGTACCGCCTGGACCGGCAGTTCGACGGTCTGGACAGCAATCCAAGTGCCGGCTCGGCCCTGGGGAGCATCGACGCGGGGCTCTATTTCGAGCGGGAAACGCGTCTCGCGGATCGCGACGTGATCCAAACCGTGGAACCGCGACTGTTCTATCTGTACAGCGGCTTTGACGATCAGACCGCCAATCCGGACTTCGACAGCGCGGAGCTGACCTTCAACTACAACCAGCTGTTCCGTGACACCCGCTTCTCCGGCCGGGACCGCCTGGACGATGCCAATCAGCTCGCCATCGGTTTGACCACACGCTTCCTCGATACGACCACCGGCGAAGAACGCTTCAACGCCAGCTTCGGACAGATAATCTACTTTACCGATCGCCGCGTACGGCTGAACGCCTCGGACCCGCAACTCGATCGCTCCAGCTCCGAGCTTGCCGGCGAGCTGAACTTCTACCCCAACGATCGGGTCTCAGTGAGAAGCAATCTGCAGTACGACCCTTCCACGGGGAAGATGAACGCCGGTAACTTCATTGCCAGCTATACGGAGGATGGGGACAAGATAGTGAACATCGGCTATACCTTCCGTCGCCCGGTGGCGCTGGTCGGAAACCAGCCGGTGACGGACCAGTTCAACGTATCCACCTACTACCCAATCAACGACAATTGGCGGTTTTTTATGGCCTGGAGCTACAGCCTCGAAGCCGATCGCAGCGTGGAAGACATGATTGGGATCGAATACGATACGTGCTGCTGGCAGGTGCGCCTGCTGCACCTGCGCTACTTTGACACGGTCAGCGACAGCATCCCCGATTTCGACAGCCCCGACCTCGATCGCGAATTCGCAACGCAGGTCCAGTTCAAACTCAAAGGACTTGGAGGCTTCGGGACCGGCGTGGAGCGCCTGCTGACCGACCTGATTCAGGGGTTTGATCGACTTGCCTACGTATCACGATGACAGTACTGAGATGCCGCGCCGGCCTTCCCTGCGCGGCGTGTTGACACCGCTGCGCGGTGCGCTTGTCGCACTGTGCCTTACATCTGCCACCACGGCACCTGCAGCGACGCAGATGCTGGATCAAGTAGTCGCCATTGTTGATGACGACGTCGTCATGGCCAGTGAACTTCGCGAACGCGTGAGGTCGGTCCTGGAAACGATCGAATCGCGAGGCGCTGAAACCCCGGAAGAAGACGAACTCATCCGGGAAGTACTGGATCGGCTCATTTTGGAGAGCATTCAGACTCAAATGGGACAGCGTGTGGGGGTTCGCATTTCGGACCAACAGCTCGACGCCGCCATGGCACGTATCGCAGCGCAAAACCGAATGACGCCCGAGCAGTTTTCTATCGTGCTTGAGCAGGAAGGACGTTCCTATGGCGAGGTCCGCGAGACCATACGACGCGAGATGGTGATTCAGCGGGTCCAGCAGGGCAACGTCAACCAGCTGATCGAGATCACCGATCAGGAAGTCGACAACTATCTCGCTACGGAAGAGGGGCAGAAACTCGTTCAACCCGAGTACCGCATTGTTCATGCGCTATTGCCTGTCTCATCGGGTTCAGGCAGTGCGGAAGTTGAGGCGGCGCGCACCTACTGCACCTCTCTTATCGAACGGATGCGCGGCGGCGAGGCCTTCGATGCGGTGATCACCGCAAGCGCGGAAGACTATACCTTTAGCGGTGGCGATCTTGGCTGGCGTAAATTGAGCGATCTGCCGAGTATCTTCCAGGACGTTGCGCAAACGCTGAACTCGGGCGAGATCGCGGACCTTTTCCAGAGTCCCAGTGGTTTTCATATCGTAAAGATGGACGATCGTCGCGGAGCGGAGCTGACCATTCCACAAACCAAGGTGCGACACATCCTCGTCAAACCCTCGGAGATTCTGACCGACGATCAGGCAAGGGATCGCGTGGCGGAGCTCAAGGAACGCGCCGAGGGAGGTGAAGACTTTACGGCGCTTGCGAAGGAGTTTTCTGAGGACATCGGTTCGGCTGCGGAAGGTGGCGATCTGGGCTGGACCAACCCCGGCCAGATGGTTCCCGAGTTCGAAAACATGATGGCGAGCACTCCGACCGGTGAAATCTCTGATCCAGTACGCAGTCAGTTTGGCTGGCACATCCTCGAGGTACTGGATCGCCGCGACAAAGACATGACGGAAGAAATGCGTCGCGTCCAGATCCAGGAATTCCTGCACCAGCGCAAGTATGAGGAAGAGCTGGACGCCTGGCTGCGTAAGATCCGCGATGAGGCCTTCGTCGACATCAAATAGGCGCTACGCGCCTTGAACCGACCACGTATTGCAGTCTCCGCTGGAGAACCGGCGGGCATCGGTCCCGATATCGTTCTCGCTGCCGCCGGCAGGGACTGGAACGCTGATCTGGTAGTTATCGCGGATCGAGATATGCTGGACCGACGGGCGGAAGAACTCGGCCTCAAGGTTTCGCTTGCTGGCTATCATCCGCGGCATCCGCAGGAATCAGACGCCGCCGCGCGGGAATCTGGCGCTTCTTTCCAGGTACTCCACTGCCCGCTCAGCGCCTCCGTAAATCCCGGCGTCGGCGATGCGCGCAATGCCGACGGCGTGCTGGCCGCTCTGCGACGTGCGACCGAGGGCTGCGAAAATGGAGAGTTCAGCGCCATGGTCACGGCGCCGGTCAATAAGGCGGTCATCGCCGACTCCGGAGTTCCGTTCTCCGGTCACACCGAGTTCCTCGCCGAGCTGACTGGAACTCCGAAGGTAGTGATGCTCCTGGCCGCTCAGGACCTACGCGTAGCCCTGGCGACAACGCACATCCCACTCGCCGACGTACCCAGCGCCGTGAGCGAAGCCCCCCTGGGAGCAATCATCCAGATTCTCCACAACGATCTGCAGAACCGTTTTGGCATTGCCGAACCGCGCATAGCCGTTCTGGGGCTGAACCCCCATGCGGGCGAGAACGGCTACCTGGGCCGGGAAGACATCGAGATCATCGGTCCCGCCATCCGCGAGGCCATCGCCCTGGGAATGAACGTGACCGGTCCCTGGCCGGCAGACACCGCATTCAACGCACGCCTCCGACAGGAGACCGACGCCTATCTCGCGATGTACCACGATCAGGGGTTACCGGTTCTGAAGTTTGCAAGCTTTGGCGCCGCCGTGAATATTACGCTCGGTCTTCCGATACTGCGTACGAGCGTTGACCACGGTACGGCCTTTGAATTGGCCGGATGCGGAGGGGCGGATCCCGGGAGTTTTTTTGCCGCGCTGGAAATGGCGATCGCGTTATCAGGCAAAACCTAACGCCGGTCAAAGCACGCTATCGATGGGTGTTGTGAGCGTTGAATGCATTAAAAACTGGTGGCCAAAAAAACGCGGCTTCCATTACGGTGAGCCGCGCTTTTGCTTGGTTCTGGTTTGGTTCTGGTTTGTTCCGGTTTGCTCTGGCTAGTTTAATCCTCGATCAGGGCCCCCGCCGTCTTCATCCGGTTCTTGTTGTTCGGCGGCGCCTATCCCGGCGCGCCCAGTCTCGGCACTTCTTGTCTCGGCAATTTCTGTCTCGGTAATTTCTGTCTCGGTAACTCCTGCCGCGACACCTTCTGTCTCAGCTCTTCCTGTCTTAGCGTCTTTTTTCTCAGCGCTTTTTGTCGCAGGTCTGTGCGAGCGTCTCGGCGCTCGTCTGTCCCATCGTTATAGCTTGGCTTTGACATGGGGAATCAGTGCTCCCCGCGCCGTTAGCGGCACGACCTAAGGGTTGTCACGTATCGATAGGAGTAGCATGCGGATCAGAAGGCGCTTAGGGACTGAAGTCCGCTCTGACATTCCAGTAAAATCGAGGCGCCCGGGTCAGACGCGGAGTAAGCACCGCGGACAGCGAACGCCTCGACCGGTCGAAAGCTCAGATAGCGCAGCTTTCCTTGCTATTGCCGGCTTCCATGTACTCCTTGAAAACTCGCGGCGGCCGACCGCGCCCGGACCACTTATACTCGACGCCATCAACCACCAGCCGATATTTCGCCGCGACCTTGGATTTCTTGGCCGCTTTTTTTCGGCCTCGTCCCCGTCCGGTGAGCTTCAGATCTGAAGGCTTTAATCCGCTCTCAGACATCAGGGCTTGTATCTTTGCGATCTTTGCTTTTTTGGTGGCTTCGGCTCTCGAATTAGCGCGTTCTTTTTCAGATTTCAATACAGCGTTTAGATTTGAAATCAGTTTTTCCAGCTCAGCGATGCTGAGATTTTTGGCGGCAGAACGGGCCTTGAGACGAGACTTAGCAAGAGGGCCAAGGGAAGCGGGCATCGGTTTTCTCCTAATGAAATTATCCGCATAGAGTAGCACTAATAATACTGCGAGCCTATTTAGACTGCAAAATCAAAACGCCGATGCAATCTATCGAAAATCAAGCCGATAAAAGCTTGAACCTATAGAGTAAATTGCAGAAAAAGCACATCGTTCCGAGACACGCATAATCTCAAAATTGATAGAAATTAACGTTTCTATGCTGCCAGCCGTGTGGCGTATCGACAATGAACCGGCGTGCTAAAAAACTTGTCTGGCGCCAAATTGCTGACTTCGCACCGTAAATGCTGATGCCCTGCGACCGACACTGACGATCCTTGCTACGCGGGTTTCGCATCCCTAAACTCCCCCATCGTCCCCCGGGGTCACGTCCGAAACGGGCCACCAGCCTATCTGCTTTCTTCTGCTTTCGTAGCCGCTTATATGTCCGACGAATATTCATTCTCCGTATCCTATGGTGTGGAAGCTCCCCCTCCGGTTTCACCCACCGAAAACCCGCTTGTCGCGTTCGCAACCTGTGAACTGATTCCCGTCGACGCAAAGATGACCCTGGTTATTAATCGCGAAAACGGGCGGCAGCAGCTCCTGGTACCGGGATTGCTGCAGGCACTAACGACCTGTACGCGTTTTGATACCGTCGAGGGACACGCGCGTCGCCTCTGTGAGGAGTTTTCCAATCTCGCGGGGCAGTTCGACGGCGTTCGGAAAACGCTCGAAAAGCTACGGGAAGATGGATTTTTCCTCGAAGCGGCTACCGTGGCCGCAAGACTCAACGAGCCGTCGTCGACGCAGCGTGCGCCGGCACGTGTTTTCATAATGACCTGCGACCGACCCGCTTCCCTGGAGCGGCTCCTTGAATCAATGCTGGGTGTCGGAGGACTGGCAGGCTATGAGGGTATCTGGCTGGTCGACGATTCCCGCAGCGCAGAAAACCAGGCCCTGAACCAGGACGCTGTCGAACGCTTCAACATCAAGAGCGCCGCAAGCGTCGGCTACTTTGGCCCGGCCGAGCAGGCAGACCTGCTGGAGCGACTGATCGACGCTGAGCCTGACCACGAGTCCGGACTGCGCTTCCTGCTCGATCGCGAGGGCTGGGAGGACCAACCAACCTACGGTCGCTCTCGTACCTTCTGCCTTCTGCTGTCCGTGGGCACGCGTGCGATCATGATGGATGACGACATCCTGTGCCGCGCGATCGCACCGGCCGTACCGGAGGAAGGCATCGCCATTGGACAGGAGCACGGACGAGAGGCTTCGTTTTTCTCTGATCGCGAATCCATGCTGGGTCTCGCCCAGCAGCTGACCGAGTCTCCTCTAGATCTGCACGCGCGCTTTCTGGGCGCCAGTCTTGGCGAAACCCTTGGGGGCCTAAGCGGCGGCCCCTTCGCGGCGGAGCAGCTCGCCTCCGGCAACGCGGCCATGGCAAATGTCTGGCGCGCGGACTCACCCGTGTTGATCACACAGTGCGGGGCCTGGGGCGACCCGGGAACGTCCAACGTGCATTGGGCGCTGGAGCTCGGAGAGTTTTCTACGAGCCGTTTACTTTCAGCTCCCCAGGGAGTCACTGCAGCGATCGAAAATCGCTGCGTCTGGCTGGGCTCACCTCGACCCACGATCATCAAGATGGCGTACATGTCGCAAATGACGGGCGTCGATAACAGCACCCTGCTCCCGCCCTACTTTCCCGCATTCCGAGGCGAGGACTTGCTGTTCGCCAGCATGGTGGAGGCGATGCATCCGAGAGCGGCGGTTCTGGAGCATGGCTTTGCCGTCCCGCACCTGCCCGAAGAACGCGCCCGCAAAACGCTCCGCGAGCCCATCGCCAGTGTGGGCAGCGTAGCGCTCTTCACCTCCTATCTGACCAGTCGCATTGACTACACGGATGCCAACGAGGCTGAAGAGCGATTGGCAATGCTGGCGAGCGACTTTCGCCGCCTTAGCGCCAAAAGCACGGCAGACCTGTTGCTCGACTACCGTCGAGAGGTAGCGCAGGCACACGCGATGACGCTCCACCGGCTCACGGTGCAACGTCGCCGTACCCTGGACATGAATTCGGCGATCTGGACCGGCTATCTCGACCGCGGTATCGGGGAGATACACAAAGCGCTTGAACGTGAGTGGTCGCCCGCGGATATTGAAGGCACACCAAACGGACTGAGTGCGGAACAAGCGGTCGAGGGCTTCCGCCGCTTCCTGCTGGGCTTCGCGTCGGCGCTGGAGGGCTGGGTCCGCATTCGCGAGGCCGCCGCCAGACTCGCGCCGTGATCTCCGCGCGCCGCGCAGCCTGGATCGCGCTGCTCGCGCTGTGCCTTTTACACCTTGCCCTCACAGCGATCGAGATCATCTATCGCCCTATATTCCCCTGGGATGCGTGGTTGAACTGGATGTACCGGGCCAAGGCCTGGTATCTGTCGGGCGGTGTCTCGGCAATGGACCCGGTCGGGCTATGGTCCTCGGGGCAAACCCCGGAGAACAGCTACGCGGTGGCGGGCCACCACTATCCGACGCTCCTGCCGTTGATCGCCTATGGCGTGGCTCGAGCGATCGGATTCTGGAGCGAAACGCTGGTCAACCTTCCCTTCTTTATATGCTGCATCGCGCTACCGGGCTGCAGCTATTTGATAGCACGTTGGCACGGCTATTCGCGATTCATCTCCACGGTGTGCGCTTATTTTGTTTTCTCCATTCCCCTTATGGGCGCACACCTTTCGCTCGCCGGTCAGGCCGACATCTGGATGGCCTCCACAACGGGTCTCGGCTTTGCACTGCTTTGCTGCGGACTTATGCGTCGACGTATCGCGCAGACTGCTGCGGGGTTGGTCCTCATCGCACTGGGAACGCAGTTCAAGGTCGAGGGCTTCGTATGGCTGCTCGCGGGCATTCTACTGACTGCCCTGAGCCTCAGGCCGCGACTGACGGTAGCCGCCATCGCAGTCATAGCGCTTCTGAGCGCTGTCCTTTGGAGTGCGGGAGTCGAGCACCTGAACATTCCCCTGCTCGGAACGCTGGGAGTGCAGGATGGGCGCCTGTACGTCCCGTTGATGGGCAGCTACGCGCTGCAGCAGTACGAACTTGGGGACGACTATCTCGACAACTTTCTTCTGGGAGGCAGCTGGAATCTGCTGTGGTACCTGGTGATCGCAGCAATCCTTGTATCGGTTGTCCGCGCTCGCAGAGATCGCAGCGCGAGAATCGGCCTGGCCTTTTTCGCAGTTGCCGCCGCTGCCCAGGTGATGATTTTCTTCTTCACGGAGCAAGGCGCCTGGGCCGAAGACTGGACCGCGATCAATCGCCTTCCTCTGCACTACGTACCGTCACTGGTCATTGTCAGCGTCGTCATGCTCTGGCCGCCGGAGCAAGCCGGCGACCAAAGGATAATGGCTCGCGTCGGTGGGGCCCTGTTGTTCGGGCTGATCACTGTTCTGGCGCTCTCGGGCGCTCTCGCGGTCTTTCTTGACTCGGATTCGAAGGACGCTGTCGTGTGGAGGGATGGCGCCGCCATGCGCGCCGTCATGGGGGCTGGGAGAGCTGATGGAAGCGCCCAGTCGATCCTTCGCTTTGAGAATAATGTGGCTTTGCTGAGCACCGGCCCGATCAGCGTGAATGCGGCGAACGCCCCGGTCGCCCGCGTCGTATCCCGGGGCAACAATCAGCGCGAACCCACGATCTGGTGGCGTACGGGCCGCGACGGCTCTCTACACTCTGAAGAGTTTGCCGGGATCGGCACATTTTACGTGGACCTCAGCAGGTCAGAAGCGTGGCAGGGTCGAATCACGGAAATAGGCCTGGTGTTCTACGACGACGGGGGTACGGTCACGCTCGAGAGTCTCTCTCTGCATCAGAGAAATCCAACGATATGGCTGCAAAGAATCCTCGCAGACTGGCGCTGGGTAGCACCGTGGTCGCAGCGTTCCGTGCATTGGCTCGCGATGGGAAATCCCGATGCAGCGATGCCCTTCTCGCTCGCCCTCGTGATCGTTTTCACTCTGGTCGCGGGGGCGTCCGCTCTAGTGCTGGCGCCAGGTCGGCGTTTGTCCGTTGTGGCGGCCGCTTTTCTTGTAGCCTGGGTCCTGTATGACCTGAGCTGGCTTCATCAGCGGAGCGTGCTTGCCGGCCGCACTGTGCAAACATACAAGCCTGCCAGTTCGCGGGCACTGGCGTTTGGCGACGACGAGATCAGTCACCGGGCCGTTCGTCGCGCACTTTGTGACACCGTCGAAAACTGGTCTCAACCAACTAAGCAGGCTGGGAAGCTACCCCGTTTGCTTCTTGTCGGAAACGTTGACGGAAGTATGCGGTTCCAACTGCTTCGGGCGAAATACCATGCTCTCCCAGTGCCAGCTCATGCTCACGAGACCGACTTCGCTAGCCTGCCGTCGAAGCTTGCGGATCGGGTATTGGTTTTGAAGCTGCGCTATGGGCAGGAAGGTGCGAAGCTAGTTAGCAGCGATGAAGCGCTAAAGCTCTTTTCTAGAATGCGCGGCCATCCCGTCAGGCTCGCCTGGGAAGATGACCATGCGTTTCTCCTTGTCGTAGGAAAGCAAGCCACGAACGAAGAATGCTGGTCGCAACCGGTGTGAACACAGAAGGAACCGGGGAAAGCACCCTCCACAAGGCAGAAGAAGGCGGAGGTGCAATCTCCGTCCTACACATTGGTAAGTATTTCCCGCCACATCGTGGCGGAATGGAAACCTTTCTTCGTGATCTAATGTCCGCGCAAACGGCGCAGGGACTGGACGTGGCCGCGATTGTTCACGCCAGTGACGCTGGTGTGCGCAGCGTGTCAGAGAGTCCGATGGAGCAGGGACAGCTGCTGCGCGTCGTTCGGGTTGCACGCTGGTTCACCGCGGCTTTCGCCCCGGTGAGCCCCTCATTTCCGCTACAGCTGAACCGGCTTATTCGGATACGGCAACCTGACATATTGCACATTCATATGCCCAATGCTTCCGCGTTCTGGTGTTTGTTGCTCCCCCGCGCGCGGCGCACCCTATGGGTAGTGCACTGGCACGCGGATGTGCTTGCGTCAAGCCACAGCGCTGTCCTGCGCTGGCTATACTGGCTGTACCGCCCGCTCGAGCAGCGTGTTCTTCGGCGGGCCGCTCGGATCATCAACACATCGCCACCCTACGCTGAAAGCAGCGAACCGCTTTCCACGCACCGCGACCGGTGCTCGGTAGCGCCTCTGGGAATTGCCGACAGTAGTAGTACCGAGGCCGTCACCCAGGACGAACAAGACGATTCGATCCTGCGCACGCTGTTTGTTGGGAGGCTCACCTACTACAAAGGACTTTCCTACCTTATCCGTGCGGTCGCCGGGCTTGACAGCGTAGAGCTACGTATCGTCGGCTCAGGCGAAGAGCGCAAAGCGCTGATCGGGCTGGTAAAGGCCCTCAGAGTGGAGGAAAGAGTACGTTTCCTGGGGTCATTGACGGACGAAGAAGTGGAGCTGGAGCTTTCGGCCTGCGACTGTCTGTGCCTTCCCTCAATAGAACGTACCGAAGCGTTTGGTTTGGTGTTGCTGGAGGCCATGCGAACGGGCCGAGCCACTCTGGCGACGCGGGTGGCTGGAAGCGGCATGAGCTGGGTTGTTCGCGATGGAGAAACCGGCCTGCTTGTCGACCCTGAGGATGATCATGCGATCAAGTTAGCCCTCAAAAAACTGCGCGACGATCCGGAAACCCGATTGCGAATGGGAGCTGCCGGTCGAATTCGCTTCCTAGAGCTCTTCACCATACAAAAAATCGTCGCGCAGCTCGTGGGCATCTACCTGTCTTGTTTGCCAGAGAAGTACCAGTAATCTTACGTAGAGCGCGAAGCCATCGTGATATCCTTGATTCATGGTCGATCGCGACATCTCGAATCCGCTTCCAAGCAATCCTGTAGTACTGATTCCCGCATTCAACGAAGAGGATGCGGTCGGGCGAGTGATCGAGCGCGTCCGGGCGGTTTGCCCGTACCCGATCATCGTTATTGACGATGCGAGCACAGATGGAACCCGGACCGAGGCTGAAGCCGCTGGAGCAACGGTGCTTCCACTTATCGTGAATCTCGGTGCCTGGGGCGCGACCCAGACCGGTATACGCTACGCTCTCAGACATGGCCATGATCTCGCTATCTGCCTGGATGCAGATGGTCAGCACGACCCGGCGCAACTCAAAGACGTGGCGGCACCTGTGCTCAGCGGACTCGCACATGTTTCCATCGGCGCCTACCCCGAACGCGGCTCGCGCGCGCGACAGGTTGCATGGGTTTTGCTTCGTACTGTTTCCGGTATCCGTCTCGAAGACCTCACGTCGGGCTTTCGTGCCTACGGAGCCGAAGCCATGAACGAACTGGCCAGCTGGCGCGCCACCTACCTTGAGTTCCAAGACGTGGGCGTCTTAGCGCTGCTCATGGATAAGGGTCTTCGCGTGATGGATGTGGCTGTCACCATGCAAAAGCGTGAGAACGGACACTCGCGAATATTTCACACATGGCTCGCCGTAGGCTATTACATGTGCCACACCGTGCTGCTTGGCGTCACAAAGAGACGAATTCGGCGATACCGGGGGGAGCCGCCGAGAATTCGTACGCTCCTGCGCCAGGCGCGCACCACCTCCACCTCATCGACTGGTTGAAGCGTGGTATCTCTCATCACCGGAGCCATTGGGCTTGGCGCCGCAGCGCTGATAGTTTGGCTTGTCCGGAAGGACCGACTGCATGTCAATCATGGTTTTGGCTGGATAGTTGCCGCGGCCTGCTTCTCTTTGCTTGGCTTCGCGCCGGGGTTGTTCGATGAGGTTGCAGTGCGACTCGGGGTTGCCTATCCACCTGTACTGGGCCTCACTCTCGCGATTGTGATTCTCGTCATCAAAACGCTACTTATGGATATCGAAAGAGCCAGATTGGAGATGCGGAACCAGCGATTGACGCAGCGGATGGCGATGCTGGAGGCTGAGATAAAGCAACTTCAGCGAGTGGTGCAATCCCTAGCTCGTGACGATAGCTCCTCAGGAGCCACAGACGGCGCTGATGACTTCGGGGAGACTGAGTGCCGAAGCGGTAAACTGGCCGGGTGACGGCGCGGTTACTGAGCCGGCGTGACCGGGGGCAAGAACTGTGCAGCCGGTCCGGAATTCAGCGATCCGGGGCGAACTGCGTGGCTTCGTCGTAGCGCCCCCGAGACTCTGTCTGCGGGAAGGGCAAGCTGTCAGCGCGCGTCAATTCCTTTCTTTGCTCCGACTTAAACTCAAGGTAACGGCGAACGATATAGAAATCCTTACACCCGACGTGTTATGAATACGCGGGTGCGCCTGCACGACGAAAACGCTGAATATTCCTGAAACGCGGGTTAAAGAACCGGCGTCTGTCCAGCGTCTGTGAAGACTAGTTAGCAAGAGAGGGAGCGTTGACGACTCCAGGAAAGACCGCAGTTATCACTGGCATCACGGGCCAGGATGGAGCGTATCTCACCCAGTTGCTCCTGGAGAAGGGATACAACGTACACGGAACCTTTCGCCGCACGAGCAGCGTTAACTTCTGGCGTCTCCAGGAGCTGGGAATCGCGGATCACCCGAATTTGGTGCTTGAGGAGTACGATTTAACGGATCTGTCGTCGACCTTTCGGCTCATCGAAAAATCACGCGCTCAGGAAGTCTACAATCTAGCCGCGCAGAGCTTCGTAGGCGTTTCTTTCGAGCAACCTATAACCACGGCCGAAATTACGGGACTCGGCACTGTAAACCTGCTCGAGGCGATACGCGCCGTAAATCCGGGGATGCGCTTTTATCAGGCGTCAACTTCCGAGATGTTTGGGAAGGTCCAGTCCGTTCCGCAAACTGAAGCCACGCCCTTCTATCCCCGCAGCCCCTATGGCGTCGCGAAGCTCTATGCGCACTGGATGACGGTCAACTATCGCGAGTCGTATGATCTCTTCGCCACGAGCGGGATTCTGTTTAATCACGAGTCACCGCTCCGGGGACAGGAATTCGTTACCCGCAAAATCACCGACAGCATAGCCAAGGTAAAACTGGGGAAGATAGGGACTCTGGAGCTTGGCAATCTCGACGCAAAGCGTGATTGGGGATACGCCAAAGACTACGTGGATGGTATGTGGCGAATGCTGCAAGCCGAAACCCCGGACACGTTTGTGCTTGCTACCAATCGCACCGAAACGGTCCGGCGCTTTGTCGAGATGACCTGCGAAGCCGCCGAAATTGGTATTGCATGGGAGGGTAGCGGACAGGATGAAATCGGTCGCGATACCGATACGGGCGATGTCATTGTCCGCGTGAATCCAAAATTCTACCGCCCAGCGGAAGTAGATCTGTTGATCGGCGACCCGAAGAAAGCGTTCGAGGTTCTGGGCTGGCACGCCGAAACGAGCCTCGGAGCACTCACAGAGATGATGTTTCGCGCTGACTACGACAGAAATGTGGCGGGGCATTCGTTTTAATGAGCATGGGTAAGCTGTTGATTACCGGCGGCTCCGGCTTTACCGGGCGGCATCTGATCGAAACGGCCATGCGCCAGGGTTACGAATGCGTCTGTCTCAGCCACACGGCAGATGACACAGTAGAGACTGATGTGGCAACCGTTATCGCCGATCTGCTCGACTCCGACTCGCTTGCAGATGCAGTCGCTACTGCAAGACCCGATTTTGTAGTTCATTTGGCTGCGCAGGCCAACGTGGCCTCGGGAGACCTGGCAACGACCTACCAGACAAACCTTGTCGGCACCGTCAACCTCCTTGAGACCCTGAGAGAAGCCGACAACCCTGTACAACGAGTAGTACTCGCCAGCACGGCAAACCTTTATGGTCGCGTAAAGCAGCTGCCCATTTCGGAAGCCACATCTGCGCAACCAACCAATCATTATTCTGTTTCCAAATGGGCGATGGAACTGGCCGCCGGCTTGTTTGACTCCATGTCCATCGTTATCACTCGTCCGTTCAACTATACGGGCGTCGGCCAGAGCACTGACTTTGTGGTGCCTAAAATAGTCAGCGCTTATGCGCAGAATTCGGATGAGCTTACGCTGGGAAATATTGATGTCGCGAGGGACTTTTCAGACGTACGTGATATCGCTATGGACTACCTCACGCTTCTCCAAGGAAATCCGCCACCGGTAGTCAACCTTTGCTCCGGCCGGGCAACCTCCATTCGCCAGCTTATCGAAACGCTAGAATCAATTTCAGGTCACCGGCTGATAATCCGATCCAGCAACGAACTTCGTAGGAGTGGCGATATCGACACCCTCTACGGTCAACCGAACGCGTTCGTTTTGGAGAGCGGAAGAGATCAGCGTATACCACTCGAGAGTACACTCACATGGATGCTAGGCGCCGGAAATGAGCCGCCGTCGTGAGGCTGGTTTTGTCTACGGACGCGCTGAAACCGCCTCTAACGGGCATAGGTTACTACGCCCTTGTCGTGTATCAGGGGCTCCTGGAGTCTCTGGATAAGGACACCGTCTTTGCATGGAACAGGGGGCGTCTCTCTCCTGCTCAGGAGGTTCTCGAGCAATCCTGTTTACGACTGAGCCAGGCAGAAAACTCGGTAGCTGGTCGTCGCGTACTAAATCTGTCCCATCTGGGTTCGCTCGCGGCGCGTTCAGATGTAATCGTGAAACTGTACAAACTCGTCACGCAAACGGGCGCGAGGATTTCGCTGAGAGCCTTCGAAAGCACGGACGTGTACTTTTCACCAAATTTTCTCCTCGTACCCTTTCCGGGCAAGACGGTCGTCACGCTGGCTGATTTCTCAACTCTCCGCTACCCCGAATATCACCCTAAAGCGCGGGTTCGACTGGTTAACTCAGCGATCGACTACGCTCGAAAACACGCTGACGCCGTCATCACCCTCACCGAAAAAATGCGCGAAGAAGCATGTGAAGACCACGGCTTCGATCACGAGCGCGTCTTCGTAACGCCTCTTGCCGCGCGTTCAGTCTTCCAACCTCTGGCCAGACCAGATACAGCCACAGTGCTCGATGAGCACGGGCTCGAGTACAAGGGTTACTTCCTCAGTACCAACACGATCGAACCTCGCAAAAACATCGAAGTGGCACTGCAAGCCTATGTTTCTTACGCAGAAGCTGTAGGGAAATCAAACGCCATGCCGCTTGTTCTAACGGGTTACTCAGGCTGGAAGAACGAGCAGATTTTTAGGCGGATTCAAACGCTAGCCGGTCAGCTTCCAGTCATCTATCTCGGGTATGTAAGCGATACCGTACTTTCCACTCTGACCGCAGGTGCGCTTGCGACGATCTACCTTTCGATCTACGAGGGCTTCGGCCTCCCGATACTTGAGTCAATGCAAGCAGGAACCCCTGTAGTGTGCTCGAACCATGGCGCCATGGCTGAAGTTGGCGGGGCTGCATGCCTTGCGGTACCGGCAGGTGATGAAGAAGCCGTAGCCGCGGCCATGCTGAGCCTCCAAAAGAGCCCCGATCTAGCGGCGAGGCTTATCGTGCTCGGGGAGAAACGAGCGATGTCATACACCTGGCAGTCCACGGTTAAGCGCACTCTCGACGTGCTGTCCATGGTGAGCGCCTCCGCGCGACGCCCCTAGTCACCCATGCTGGTGTGATGAGCGTACAGCCACAACTGAGCACCTGTGACCGCCGGTATCACGAAAGGCTGCATCTTCCTGGCAACACATACCTCGAGCAGCCATTCAACACGATGGTAAGCAATACCTTTTATATCGGAATTGTGGCTGATTCCCGTCCAGCCCTCACCGGTATACTCCGGTCTTCGAGGGTGAACGGGGGCAAAACTGAACAATAAACGGCTCCCCATGCTGGACGCCTGATCGATTATATGAATAATCTGAGCGCGGGAGCAGTGCGACCAGATTGAATATCCTACTACCCAATCTATTTCTTTCTTGAAAACACTTAGGTCGAAGTCTTCGTTGTGGTTAAACAGAGGCGCCTTTGCAAGACGATTTTCGTCCAGAAAAACACCTTTGCCCGCATTCAGCATTTTTTTGTTCGGTTCGATGCAACAATAGTTACTCTTCTCAAGAAAATCGATAAACCAAACACCCGTACGCAGACAGCCGCCCCCAACCTCGAGCACACAGTGCCGTTTATCCAGGCCCGTATCGTACGCGATATGAAATAAATCCTTGGCCGTCGCCGCGAACTTATCGAGAGCACAGCCTGCAAAAATTCCGCGCTTTGCGATCGCTTCGCCAGCTCGCTGAAAGTCAGGGTCGTTAAAAACGCCGAGCTTACCTTCAATCATTATTATTCGAGCTCATACATACATCCCCTATAGTGCTACAGAACGTCGCTGTGGATGCGCAATAAGCCAAGACAGGGAATAAGTTCGGAAAATCAAGCAGTTTCGCTCCAGGCTCACCATAAGTTGAAGGAGCAATGAAATGATCCCTGCCCGGAAAGCGGTTATCAATCAACCTACTCCACGGTATTTATCCATATGGTGCGAAATTCGATCCACCCACCCAAAGAAATCGTCTGGTGATAGCGTTTCGACCAGCTTCGACGTACTTTCGATCGCCGCTGGGCACCTATCCGAAGCTATACAAACCTTGCCAAAATCGGCGGACTCCTGGATTGGCAATCCCCAACCCTCAGACTCCGAGGGAAACACGGTGAACGCGCAGCTTTTATATAAGACCTCTAGAAGCTGATCGTCTGCATCGCCGATGTATCTGACGTCGGAAGTCTTTTTGATTCTATCAACGAGTTCACCGGCTCCCATGGCCTTGCCGACGATATAGAGTTTAAACTCGCCGATGCGGCGACACTCACCGAGGTAGTCCCAGATGTCCAGCGCGAATTCATGACCCTTCCGCGAATTCAGCGTGGATACCATCAAAATTATGGGGTTTGGTTTACCGACATGTCGTGGCTCCGGCACACCTGCGGATGACATAAACGCATCGATTCCGGACGAGAATGCGGAGTAGGGCAGGATTTCCATAGAAACTTTCAGTTTCAAGCCGGCGCAGTATCTGCGCAGATCCAGAAGAATTGAGTCTCCGTTCACATAGGTCTTTGAAGCCATAGCGAGCATCCGGCGCAATCGTCGTCGATAGCTCACTTTGGCCTCGTAGCGATGGCTCCTCGGATGAGTGACGAATGTCAAATCGTGCACATAAAAACTAAGGTCCAGGTCTTCTCGCAGGATGAAGCTCTCCAGCGATTCAATGTACCGGTCGTTACTGATCCATGGCTGCCCTATCACCATCATGACGTCGACCTGCGAGTTCAACTGGTGCGGCGGCTGGGAGTTCCGAGGTTTCTTCGGGCTTGTGGCAGTGATTGCCTGTTGTCCTTCTTCCTTTTTTGACTCCGCGCCCAGACCCATAACCCTGAAAGTTTCAGCAACGCATACTTTCACGGCATAGACCATAGAATTAGCCAGGCTCGAACGTTCCCTCATTATCCTTATCAGCTGACGGGGCGAGAACGCGCGGCGTTCAACAAGGTACTGAGCGTACGCCTCCATGATTCCACTGGAGTGTTGTGCCTGTATCTGTGGCTCAGAGTATCTCGGTGGCATCACGTAGGCCGTATCGTGGACGACCTCGGATTTAGGGAGCTGCCTTGAGTTTGCGTACTCGACATGCATTCCCGCACTGACCTGTTCCCGCGAGAGCTCAACAAAGCAGTTGTTCGGGGAGTTCCAGACGAAGTACGCTGAAAAATCGTGTCCATTGAGCTTAGCAGACGAAAAAGCGCCTTCTTCCAGGCGCGTCACGCCCGTCGGATGCACGCTGTTATGTACGCTGTGCGCCCAGTGAGTCACGTCCAGGCCAATAGACTGCTTACGGCTGTAGATTCGTGGACCCGCCGTGTAGGTTCGATAGAGCTTGGTCGTCTGCTCCACATGTCGAAGGCCCGAATCCTCTTCGCGATTCAGGTAGCCCCCCGGACCTTTGGCGATCGGACTGTTAATTGCGGTTTCAATGGCCTCGCTCATCCCTCGGACATCCAGCGGATGAACATATAGGGCCTGCGCACCAAAATACTCACGCTCGGAACTCTGGTCTGAGAGTACGAGACTGGCGCCAGCATGAAACGCTTCGATCGACGCCAGACTCGCTCCCTCAGCGAACGCACAGTTGGCAAAAGCCGAACAGGCTGCGTATGCCGAGGCAAGAAGCGCCCGGTCTTCAATGCGATCGATGTGAACGAGCCGTTTGCCGTCAATCTGAGATCGCACAACCTGATAATACTGCTCATCTGCAATTGCGCCGATGAGCACCAGCTTCAGGCCGGGTATGGCGGACACTGCTTTGGCGAGTATGGCCTGGTTCTTCCGTCGCTCCACACGTCCGGTGGCGAGAACAAATCCTGAAACCCCATACTCATTAACAAAACGATCAGACGTCGCTCCCAGGAAGTTCTGGGCGTCAACGCCGTTGACTACCAGCGTACTCCGATCCTCAATGTCGCAGCCTATTCGCTCCAGAAAGGTCCGCTCGTACTCGCTCAGAACGATTATGTGATCGGCCAGTTCCACGGTTTTACGCAGCGCGGAAAAGTGACCATCTACGCCCTCGACCGGTCGGAGACCCTGCTGCGCCGTATATTCTTCGGCAGAGGGGCAGCGCCATTTGAGCTGTGCGAGCCTTTCTTCCACGCTTCTGTTTTCATACAGAATCGGCGGCACAACATCGGTATATACCGGGAGGCATTCGAGGTTCAGGGCAATGGGTGAGTAGAGGGAGAATATCCCGCGGCGCTGTATGCTTCTGAGTTCCAGCTCCGCCGTTTTGAGCGGCCAGGAGTTGAACAGGTGCACCAGGCCAAGGTTCGCAGGCAGGCTTTGGGCTGACGGATTGTGCAAGGTCTGCACTCGCAGCTCCTCCGAACTTCCGAAAGACTCAATTAACCGGATACGTGTAGTAGGCCCGCCTCGAGCCTGAAGCTCCGAACCGTGGGACGCGACAAAAACCAGCGCCCCCTGTTTTGCCGGTTCGTAGTCCGGTACATGCGCGTGCACACCCGCTTCAATTTCAGTAAACAGTCTCTCGCCAAACGATGCCCAATCAACAGACTCAACTGAGCTTCTTAGCGCACATTTCTCTTCATACAATCGAAGGAGTGTTTCTTCGAGGGAAGCAAGATCGCCGTTCCTGAAACTGATATGAGGAAACTCACTCACAAAACCGATATCGCTGGGAGCGATGACCGGAACGCCACATGCCAGCGCTTCGAGCAGAGGCGCGGGGCCTCCCTCGATTCTCGAAGGCACGAGCAGGTAATCCAGGGAGCTGTAAAACTTCGGCATATCCGAGTCGGTCACCCGAATACTGGGCCTGTGCCAGCCCTCACCGGAAAAGACGATCTCGACTCCAGGCGGTAAGTTCAGCTCTGCGAGTAGATCCTCGCCCTTTCTTCGCGTGTGCGAGTACGCCCGGCCGACAACTCCAACCCGCAAGATGGGTGAAAAACGATCGGTATCCACCGCGAACCCAACCGATTTCGCGTTGGTCACGCCTTCATCCCTGAGCAGTCGAGCGTATTTCTCAGACATACACAGAGGCAAATCGCATGACTTGGCGACTTCAATGAAACGGCTGCTTGCGGGTTCGATAGATTCCTGATGCGTAAAGAAAGCAACGGTGTAGGCTTCGGTATCGACATAGGCACTGTAGGGCAGAAAGAGCTGCACGGCTCCCAGACCTTCTTCGGCCTTATCGACCACGCGCACGTCCAAACCCGGCGGCGCGTGCTCGACCAGCTTCCGGGCGATCGCTTCGAGCACCCAACCCCGGTCAGCGACAACGATGTCTAAGCTACGAAATTCCGGCACCACGGTCTCCAAACGTCAGCTGAACCAGTTTGACGCCGAAGACCCGCGGGTCCTCTGGCGTTAATGCACTTTCCTTCGCTGTTCGCTGACTGCCATTCGCATCAATCAGCTGGAACTCGATAACCATCAGATCACGACATGGCGCTCGGAGCCTGATTGGCAATAGCAGGTTGCAGTGTCCACTGATTGGACCGTGGAACTCCGTATGCAGATCAACAATTACCGTCAAAAATCGTTCGGAAGCAGCTTCCGCGTCGGTCGCGTCAATATAGGGTACCAACTCTATCTGCAGAGATTGATCAGACTCCTGGGAGTTTCCATTGCGTCGCTCTGGATACGGAATCGCGATAAACGCTCTGCGAGAAACGCTCCAGACTCCATTGCGCTCGCGACGCCCCCACCCCAATCCTAGAAAATCCAGGCCTGAACCATTTTCCGTAAATCGCAAAGTCGCGCCTGGAACAGCGCGTTTCGCACTCCTGAGGGCGGGCAAGACGCTGAGGGCGTAGTCGTTTATTGCCGTGTTGGCTTTTACCGATGGGCGGAAAGGAGCCATACCCAACTCGACGAACAGTGATTCGAACGCCCGCTCAGCATCAAGCACCAGGCTTTCCACGGATAACACAGTGAAACTAAGGCTGGGAAAACCCAGAATGAGCGCAAATATCGAGCGATAGGCCCATTCATATTGCTGTCGCGCTGCAACCAGACTGCCCTGGCAAGATGCCCGATTGGTGGCTCCGGATAAAACGGTCGCTGGCCGCAGTCTGCTTGTCACCAGAATGTGCACCTGTACTCCGGTGTTCTCGCACATCAGCAGCAACTCGTTGAGCGGCGGCTCGCTCATGAACTCAGCCGGAGCATCGTCCACACCCGAAGGCACGCTCCTTCGTGAGACGATCGTACCGGTCGCCACCGCCTGCAGCAGAACGTCTGTGTTCTCAGTGCTCCAGAACTCGTCCAGCGGGTCCTTATGATTGGACGTGCCTAAAGCGACGTCCGGGTGCATCGAAAGGGTATCTGCGATCCAACGGGTAGCGGTACTCTCAGGACCAAGCACGAGCACTAAATCAGGCAAAGCGGAAGACCAGCGTCAGGAGGCTCGACGGTTTTATTTTAGAAATAGGGACTCGAGGGGAGCACCTTTCGAAAAAACACATCGAAAGATGATGCAGCTCGACCTTCACGAGCTACTCTACCACCGATCAGCACGGCGAAGCGCTTGCACAGCGCGGAAACGAAAACGGGCCCGTCATACGGACCCGCTCGTTGTCGCTGACCCGGGCCCGAGGAGGCCAAGGAGCGACGTTCAGGGAACGGCGTTCTTGGTGTTGTCCACACGTACCGCGAGGCAAAACCCGTTGGCTTTCTTTGTGTCGTCCACGCGAATGAAGAGCTGGGTGTCAGTAACGAAGGCAAGCTGAGCCGCAGCGAGCTTGGCATTCGCGTCCGCGCGCGCAGACCCGAGCTGGCCCTTGCAGTCGAACGTGACAAAGCCGTTGGCACAGTTCAATCCCAGGACTTGTGGGCCGGGCGACAGACGCGCCATACAGCCTGAGAAGTTCACCTCATCAATCACAATCTGCTCGATCGCAAAGAAGTCCGCAGCCGTAGCAGCCGATGCGAGGTTGGGCGCCAGCGCTGACGCTGTTACGGCCAGTGCCAAGCTCATGCGTTGAATTGTCGCCTTCATATACGTGACCTATCAATTAAAACCGGACTTGTGAGTGTGAAGTCTAGCAAAAATCGGTATCTGGAAAAGTGCGGAGCCCCGATAATTGCGCACTGATTCACCATTTCCGTAAACGGTAGCATCCAGGGCGATGATGTCAACGCTTAGACGGTCCATGCCCGCAGAAGCTTGCTAAGCTCCCCAAATCTCGTTGGCCTGAGGACACAACGCCCTCAAATCTGCCTCGTATTCGATTGCCCAGTCCTGGGCAACCCAGGGAAGCTCGTAATCGTCGTCTGCCTGGGTGTGAATCCCGCCCTGTCCACCAGTCGACAACGCCGAGGGGAGCAGCTCGTCGAGGTCTTCAGGAATGCCTCCATCGATGGCAAGTTCCGAAATTATCAACCGAATGAAATGCGCCGCGTTCGCAATGAACTGTTCGTAGGGGAGCAACACGGCATCACGGTCCCCGACTACCCATTTTTTCCAGAAGCCGTAGTAGTAGCGGCGCTCTCGCTCGGCGAAGGTAAGAAAGGTCTTCCTGGAGTCCTCTACGCCTGACTTTAGATGCAATCTGTAATTGGAACGCAGTCGCGGAACCGGTTTTCTGACCTGAACAACACGCAGGTGAGCGGCACCCAGTTCTAGCGGATCTTTTAGCTTGAAGTCATGGCTTTTTTGCATGAATACCGCCGCCGCTTCGTCGACCTGTCGACACGGTATTGTGCGACAGCAGGGGCGGTAGGAGTTTCGAACCCAGTCCTGATAGTAGGAGCAATAATGGAAGCGTTCCTGGAGGACCGCACGCATGCAGCGCTCCAGCAGGTGGTGGCCGGACCGCGGCATAGAAACGGAAAGAATGTGTTTCATATTTAGTGTGATTCGGCCCTTCAGTTCAGCACGACAGCCCTTGAACTCGCATGGTCGCGCAGATCCTGACCCACTCAGTGGATCTAGGGAGAAGGGGCCGAAGCCAGGTCTACGTATTGCGCCTTAGTCTCGCCACTTTCGCTGGATACTTCCAACTCCAGCGTACCTTCCGGACGCTCGCTGAAGGATACGGTGAAACAGGCGCTGAACTTTACGTCGAAGGGCAGGACCCGCTGGGCATCTCCCTGAACGATACCGCCGTCGGGCGGGTGGCAGGTGACGCTAATGGGACTCAGCGATGGATTGGACAAGTCTACTTCAACGCGATAACCGGAACCCAGCCTTGACTTGAGAACTCGAACGCCTTCCTGCTTAACTCCTCTAAATACGGACCGGGCCTGATCCGCCTCTGACTTCAATTCGGACAAGCGATTGCGCAGTTGGTCCGCATCGTAGAGGCTCGAACGCGGGTTCAGCGCGATCCACATGAAATCAACAACCATGAGCCAGAGTTCGTGGTCACGGCAGTATCGCTCAACCTCATTCTGAATATCGGTAAAGCGCGGCCGGTGGTCGTCCCCACAAAGAATGCCATCGGACGCCACAAAGTTGCTCCAGAAATCAAGATTCCGCTTGAACCCTGGATTCGTGTGTACCGAATCGTCGAAGTACAGAAATACCTCGTCACTCCAGTCTTTCTCTACAGCATCCGGTGAGAAACCCTGGATAACCCGAATGTTGTCGCAGCCTTCCGTGTGTTTCAGGAACGATTCCAAACCATATTTGATGCCAAGCCTTTCCTCGATGCTCCTGATCCCCTTGTTCCCAGCGAAAGGATCGATGCAAACGACTTCCGCCGATGGAGGGACTGATTTAGCCCAGGCGTAACTTGACCGGCCAAATAGGCTCCCTAGCTCAACAATGGTGGAGCGCTCGGGAACCATTCCGGCAATCACTTCGATGGCTCGAAGCTCGTGCTCGGAAATCTGCCCGGGTATGCTCAGGTCGTATGGCATTCGCCGTCCTCGTTTGTCTTTCCATCTGCACCGACTCGCCCGACCACTATTCTCCAGTCCTGATCTTCGTGCCGGAACCCGTATTTCGTGGATCTTGCCGGCTTGCGTGCCCGCGGCGCACGCTCCGCAGTACGATCCGGAACTACTGAGCCGCGTGAATGCGCCACGTGGACGACGCCGCTCTGCATCAGCTACGTACTCGATGCGTGTGCGGAAGGAACAGGTAGAACAACCGTACACTTCCGCGCAGGACCGACCGGGCGTGAAGCAATCACGGAACCCGTAGCCATGAGCAATCTGTGTATTGCAGCCGCCTTAACAAAAAGACGGTCGGGAGTCCCCGGAAATTCCGCGGTGGTTCATTGTCGGTCGCTATTGGGGTCTTTGTAGACACCAACACTCACCGGATCATCGTTGGCTACGAAGTTCCAGGTCTCCGGCCTGTCGGGGTCGAGATACGTGCCAATGCTGACCGGTTCGCTAGCCTCACCGACTGGCCAACTTCCCGGATCATCGGGATCGATGTATTCCCCGATACTGATGACCTCGCCATTACCACTCTCGGGCCACGTGCTTGGATCGTCGGGGTCGATGTATTCACCGATGCTGATGACTTCGCCAGTACCGCTTTCAGACCAGGTAGCTGGGTCGTCGGGGTCAATGTATTCCCCGATGGATATCGTTTTCTCCTCCGGAATGCCCAGGGCCTCCCCCGCGGGGGATGGACTGGGTTCGCTCGCCGGAGGAGCAGTGCTTACAAACAAAGACGATATCTTGTCTCGCGAGAGCGCAATCCGGTCATCTGAAGACTCGGCGGCTCGCGCTTCCGGTTCGGGCACCCCAGCCTCCGACGATAAGGGGGACTCACTGTCCGGATGTAATCCCAGGCCGATCCAGGTAACGAGGCCCAACAGCAGACCTATACCCAGAACGGGCCGCAACAGTCTTGAACTGGTCATAGCAATGATTCCCATAGACGCTTGACAGGGAAGTAGCGGGTGGCACCCGCTGCACCATCATAGCCGACGTGGAAGGATCTGGCGTCGCGATCTCTGGCTGGAGCTAGTGGGGCTATCACGCAACGAGATCCCGCTTTCGGCGCCCGGCGCGCCCGCCAGCGTCCCCTGACTGCTCATTGCGATACTGACGGATGGCCTCCCTGGTGTCCCCAAAGTACCTGACCGAACCGCGATCAAGCCAGAGCGTGCGCTCGCAGAGTTGTGCCACAGTTGCCAGAGAATGAGAAACGTAGACAACGGTCTGATCCGAAGCGATACGCTGACGCATCGCCTTCCGTGCTTTGTTCTGAAAAGATCGATCGCCGACACCGAGAACCTCGTCAATCAGTAGAAGTTCAGACTCCATCTTCAACCCAACTGAGAAACCCAGCCGAGCCCGCATGCCGCTGGAGTAGGTCTTGAGCGGTCGGTCAATCTGGTCTTCGAGTTCAGAAAACTCGATGATTTCCTTCAACTTGCTTTTGACGTAGCTGCGACTTCCCCCCAGCAGCACACCGCTTAAAAGCGCGTTATCGCGACCCGAAAGCTCGGGATCAAACCCAAGGGCTAGCGACAACAGCATGATGCGGTCGCAGCGGACAACAAGCTCCCCGCCATTGGGCCTGTAAATGCCGGCAAGGACCCGCAGCAGGGTTGATTTGCCGCTGCCGTTCCCACCGATGACGCCCAGCGTTTCCCCTCGAACGACTTCGAAGCTGACGTTCGCCAGCGCCCTTCGATAGCTGTGTCGGAAGAACGATTCGCGTGTCTTGTAGTCGAGAGACACATCGTGCAGGGAGAGAACATGCTCGGACATTTACTGAATCACTAGACGAGCGTACACGGCATCTTTGCGGCGATAGTGAGAGAGAAGTAGGGCTATAGCGACGGCGCTAAGCATCGCAATAGCGATCAGCCCACCCATATCTGGCACGGCATCGCGCATCAGCGCATCGCGGTATCCCTCGATGAGTCGCGCCAGCGGGTTCATTAGAAACAGTTCCTTGTGCCTCTCAAGCAGCACCGTGTTGTAGTCGTAAAAAATTCCGGATCCGAACATCAGCAGCGTCATCCCCGTACTTACGACAAAGCGAAAATCGGGAACAAAGGGCACAATCGCTGCTGTGAGAAGCGCGCAGGCCGTGATTAGCAAGACTTGAGTTGCAATCAGCACTGGCAACAATAGCCAGGTCACACTAGGCGCGTAGCCCATGCCCGCCACAACCGCGAGCAGTACAACAAATACGGCTGTCTGTTTTACGAGGTCCTGCGCCACTATGAGTATCGGAAAAAAGGACTTCGGTATTGCCATCTGTTGGATCAGACCACGCCCATTAAGTATGGAGCTCGATGCATTGCTAACGCTGCGCGAGAACCAAAGAAATGGGACTTTGCCCAGGAGCAGAAACACCAGGAATCCCTCGCCCCCCCGGCGCATCAGAACCTCAAACACGAAATAGAACGCGGTAACGAACAGCGCGGGTTCGAGTATCCACCAGACATAATTCAAGTAATGCTTGGAGGCTTCGGCTTTCAGGTTGAATTGCAGTTTCAACAGGAAAGCTTCTTTGAGATTGAAAAGGTTCATCCTTTTCCCTCGGTCCTGCGCTTATCGAAACACCCACGCCAACCGGGAAGAACACCATAACCACTTGTTTCGAGCAGCCAGCGAGGTACACCGCGTGGATCGGCGCACAAGGTCAAGGGTTTGGGGTGCGAGCGCGCGGACCACGCGGCGAGCGTTGCCCTGCTCCACCGGGCGGCGCCAGCGGGCAGAGGTTTTTGCGTCTCAGTCACGTCGGTTAGCGTTGGCGGCAAGTCTCTTTGGCCTAGTTTGACAGAGATCAGGACAGTGTGTCACGGGAGCGACTGAAACCGACCCGCGGATCGAGATCCGACCGGACCTCTGCCCGGCGATCTGCAATCAGCGCTGGTGCCAACTAGCCCTGCCTTAAACGTCATTCGGTCGGTTTCGCTGTATAGGAAGCAATCACTTCAGCTGCCAAGCCATAACCTTCAAGCCGACCTGCCTCGATCCATGCGACCTCGTCGCACAGGTGCTCGATCTGGTTTTCGTTGTGCGATACCAGGACCACCGTCTGTGTGCCCTTGAGGTGCTGCTGCATTGCCGAAGCCGCCTTGGCGCGAAACTCCCGATCGCCTACGGCAAGAACTTCATCGATTAAGAGCACGTCGACATGAGTCTGCAGTGCCGTCGCAAAACCGAGCCTGGCCCGCATGCCTGCCGAATAGGTTTTCACCGGCTCATCGAACGATGCGCCCAACTCCGCAAAATCGTTGACAGCCGCGAGGTATGCGTTCGCCTCGGACCGCGTCGCGCCCTGCAGCATTGCTGACAAGCGCGCATTATCGCGCCCAGTGAGCTGGTCCTGAAAACCCAGACCGAGGGACAAGAGGCTGCAGCTGATACCGGAACGCCTCCAGATCGTACCCTTGTTTGGTGCGAGGATACCCGCCATCAGTCGGAGCAACGTTGTTTTTCCTGCACCGTTGCGGCCGATTACCCCGAGAGTCTTGCCCCGAAACACCTGCAGAGATACATCGTCAAGTACGTGATGTTCGCCGCGTTCGAAGTTCGCCCGGCGAGCCCGATAGCTATGCGAAACGTGTCGCAACTCAAGCAGGACATCTGCGCTTTGATCGATCACGATGTGACCGCCCGTAAGGCGAGGTAGCGACTGTTGAAATGAATGACCACCGCGACTGCGACACAAAGGAGGACGCTCACCAAACCCAAGACAGCAAGGTGGTATACCGCCGGCGCAGTAGACGCCATGAGCACCTGGCGATAGGCGTCAACAAGAAACGCAATCGGATTTATCAAGAACAGTAGATTGCTTGTCTCAGGACTCAGGGTCCTGGGATCCCAGAATATCCCGGAGCTGAAAAGAAGAAACACCATTGCGAGAGACACCAGCATGGCGATGTCTTGCACAAGGCAGACCAGCGCCGAAGCTGCCATGGCGCAGGCGGCAATGAGCAGGTAGTTGACTACTGCGATGGCAGGCAGCCAGAGCCAATACTCAGTGACGCTGTAGCCGCTGAAGATAAGAAACGTGAGAAGCAGGACGAACACCGCGATTTGCTTGTACATGCTTTGCTGGATAGACGCGATAGGGAACAGAACCTTGGGTAAATCGATCTTGCCGATGAGCCCCTGAGCCGCAAGAATACTGCGGGAAGCATGCACCACGGACTTAGAGAACCAGACGAAGGTAAGCTTTCCGCACATAAGAAAGGCCAAGAAGTCTGTTCTTGGACTGCCCAGGAGCACATCAAAAACAAGATAAAAGACAGCCACATAAAGCAGTGGCTCGAGCACCCACCATACATAGCCGAGGTACAGCCTGGATGCGTCGGCCTTCAGCGCCATGCGAGCCATTGCGTCGGCCAATATCCAGAACTGGCGAAAACCCATCGTTAAGAAACTCCGCAAACTCGATTATCCGGATGGTTCAACATCCAAGGGTCGTCACCGTTGTCCTTGCTGCCTGAGGATACTGTCTTCGAGCAGGCAACGAGGCTCGGGGACTCACGAAAACTAAAACCGAACGCGCCAGTAGAAGTCGTCTCGCTGCGAGGTGGGCTATGCCAGCCGCTGTCTGGCTGACGCATGCTATCGCAAGCCGCAGGTGGTGAACACGGTGTGGCTTGTTGCTATGCTTCTTTGACTTAAGTGTGCACGGCGAGTAAGAACACTGTCGATTCGCAGCCTCAAACATCGCGCCCGCAAACGCTTCGGCCAAAACTTCCTCCGAGACCCTTCAATAATCGACGGCCTCGAACGCGCCATCAACCCCCAGGCAACGGACCGGATCGTAGAGATCGGCCCGGGCCTCGGGGCCCTCACACGCGTGCTCCTGGACACCGGATGCCGGCTCGACGCCATTGAGCTCGACCGCGATCTCACCACGCCGCTCCTCGCTGCCTTCAGTGTCTACCCGGGCTTCACACTGCACAGCGCCGACGCCCTTGGCTTTGACTACGCCCGGCTCGCGGTGGGAGGCAAACGCCTGCGTATCGTAGGCAACCTCCCCTACAACATCTCCACGCCCCTGATCTTCAGCCTGCTCGAAACCGCGGGCATTGTCGAGGACATGCACTTCATGCTCCAGCTCGAGGTGGTACAGCGCCTGACGGCGGAGCCTGGAGACCGTCACTGGGGACGGCTCGGTGTTATGACTCAGCTTTCGTGTCGCACCGAGATGCTCTTTGAAGTCCCGCCGGAGGCTTTCGATCCGCAGCCCAAGGTGCAGTCGGCGATCGTACGCCTTACGCCGCTGGCCGTGCCGCGCGTGCCGCTGAGCGAGCGCCAACAGTTCGAGCGAGTGGTCACGACCGCGTTCTCCCAGCGCCGCAAGACCCTGCGCAATGCGCTCAAGCCGCTCCTGTCTTCGGACGTCATCACGGCCGCGGGAATCGATCCGGGACGACGTGCCGAGACGCTGTCCATCGACGAATTTATCAGTCTGACCGCCGAGCTTCCCTGATCGACCAGCCCGAGTGGAACTCCGGGCGCGGCCGAACCTGAGCGATTCGCCCTGGTCTTTTTCCGAACGCTTGCTATAGGAAGCGCGATTGACCCCCGAACAACACATCAGGCTAAAATCGCGGACTTCGTTCGGCCATGTGCAGCGAGAACATGAACCAGATCAAGACCCTCAACCCGGCCCTGATCGGTATTGCGACGCAAACAGCCTTTATGCCGACGCACTCCAGACCCGACGATCAGGTTTTCACCTTCGCCTACACCATCACGATCAGCAATGCGGGAGACGTTCCCGTACAGCTGCTGTCCCGCCATTGGATCATCACCGACGCCAACGACGAGGAGCAGGAAGTGCGCGGCGAAGGCGTCGTGGGCGAACAACCCATCATTCGTCCGGGTCGGTACTTCCGATACACGAGCGGTGCCACGCTGGCGACCCCCGTGGGGTACATGCGCGGTGAGTACACCATGATCCTCCACGACGATGACCGCGTCTCAGACCTCTCAGAACAACTGGCCTTTGACGTCGAGATCCCCGCATTCACCCTCCACACGCCGACGTCCCTGAACTAAGGCCATGGCAATCTGGGCGGTTGGCGATGTCCAGGGCTGCCTGGGCTGCCTCAAGGCACTGCTAAAACGCGCCGATTTTGACTGGACGCAGGACGAGCTCTGGTCCACGGGGGACATTGTCAATCGTGGAACGGACTGTCTTGGCACCCTGCGCTTCTTCTACAAGCACCGGGACCGGGTGCGCCTGGTCCTTGGCAACCACGATCTTCACCTGCTCGCCGTCGCCGCAGGGCTGCGCAAGGCCAATCGATCGGACACGCTGCATGAGATTCTGCGCGCGCCGGATCGCGATGCCTTACTCGACTGGCTGCGACAGCAGCCCTTGCTGTACCGCGCTCAGAACCATGTCCTGGTTCACGCGGGAATCCCTCCGCAGTGGAGCGTGGACGAGGCACAGGAGCGTGCTCAAGAAGTAGAGACCGTCCTTCGCGACTCTGATCCCGAGGCGCTCTTCGCGAGCATGTATGGCAATCAGCCGGACAGGTGGTCAGAGGACCTGAAGGGAGAGGAAAGACTGCGCCTGATCACCAACTATTTCACGCGCATGCGCTACTGCAGCTCAAACGGCCGCCTCGACCTTGGCAGCAAAGGCCCCCTCCACGCGCCGGGGGGAGCAGCCGCGGAGGATCCATCCCTGCGCGGCTGGTTCGAGCACGAGAATCGCGCGGCGGGCGACGTTCCCATCGTGTTCGGCCACTGGGCCTCCCTGCAGGGCGAAACCGGCGTCGATACGGCTATCGGCCTGGACACGGGCTGTGTCTGGGGCCATGCGCTCACTCTGTACAAGCTTGAGTCAGGCGAACGCGTAGCGGTGTCCTGCAGCGGGAAATCCTGAGCCGCATGCTTCAGGCTTCCGGCGTCAGGGGTCAGGGGTCAGGGGTCAGGGGTCAGGCGTAGGCAGCTTAACAATCGTTAGTTATCACGGTTGAACGCGCGCCGAGTAAAATTACGGCCATGGAAACTTATCTCGTCGGCGGCGCCGTTCGCGACTCATTGCTCGGCTTTCCCTATACGGAACGGGACTGGGTAGTCGTTGGCGCCACGCCGGAGGACATGCGCGCCGCGGGCTACACCCAGGTCGGACGGGATTTCCCCGTGTTTTTGCACCCCCGAACCAAAGAAGAGCACGCTCTGGCGCGAACCGAGCGCAAGAAAGGTCACGGCTACAAGGGCTTCATTGTTCACACGGACCCGGGGATTAGCCTCGAGGACGACCTGCGTCGCCGGGACCTCACGATCAATGCCATCGCGCGGGACAGCCAGGGCCGGATCATCGACCCCTACAACGGCCGCAAGGATCTCAAGAGCCGGGTTTTGCGCCATGTGTCGGTCTCGTTCACGGAAGACCCATTGCGCGTTCTCCGGGTGGCCCGGTTTGCCGCGCGCTACGCCCACCTGGGTTTTAGCGTCGCCGAGGAAACACTTTCCCTCATGCAGTGCATCGTCGAACAGGGCGAACTCGCCCACCTCCCCGCCGAGCGGGTCTGGGGCGAGCTTGACCGGGCCCTCGCAGAACGCAGTCCGCAGGTTTTCGTAGAAATACTTCGCCGCTGCGGGGCTCTCAGCAAACTGCTCCCGGAAGTCGACGCGCTCTTTGGCGTGCCGCAGAAGGCGGAGCATCATCCGGAAGTAGACACGGGGCACCACCTGCTCATCGTTTTAAAGGTCGCCGCACAGCTGTCCTGGAGTGAACGCCCGGTCCTGGAGGCTGGCGCAGCGCAAGAAACTGCAACGCCGGAGCAGAAGCCGGATTTCGCGCCCCGGGCCCGGGGCAACAGCAGGATTGCCTTCGCGGTGCTCTGTCATGATCTCGGCAAAGGCGTCACGCCGGCGGACGTTCTGCCCAGTCATCGCGGTCACGAAACCGCAGGTCTCCCGCTCGTCCGCGCCGTCTGCAAGCGGCTCAAGGTTCCCAAGACCTACCGTGACCTTGCGCTGAGCGTCTGTGAGCACCATCTCAACGCCCATCGTTCCCGGGAGCTCCGTCCGGCGACGCTCCTCAACCTGCTCGATCAGACGGGAGCCTTCCGTGATCCAACGCGCTTCGAAGAGTTCCTCATTGCCTGTGAAGCGGATTCTCGCGGCCGCCTGGGATTTGAGGCTCGCCCCTACCCTCAGGGTGACTACCTCCGTCGGGCCCGGGATAGCACAGCCTCGGTGAGTGCCGCGGATGTTATGGGTCCAGGGATAAAGGGGAGAGCCGTGGGCGAGGCGATAACGCAAGAACGCATCCAGCGCCTGAAGGCTCTGCGCGCCGGGGATTAAAGCGACACCGGTCGCAGGGGCTGACTCGCCTGATCGTACTCGGCCCAGAGTTCCGCGTAGCTGCGCGCCAGCTCCGGGTGCAGGGATTCGCCGGCGAGTTCCGCCAGCGGACGCAGCACAAAGGCGTTCTCCGTGATTTCCGGCCGCGGAAGCCGAATACCATCGATCACGCCCATGAGCTTACCGAGAACGAGAATATCGATATCCAGTGTGCGGGCGCTAAAGCGCGTCGCATCCGCTGGGCGTCCGTGGCGGAACTCTATATCCCGAAGCCGGGCCTGCAATTCGCCCACACCGAGGGCGGTTTCGCTGCGCACAACTAGATTCCAAAAGGGAGCGCCGCTGAATCCGATGGCGGCGCCCTCGTAAACGGCCGACCGGGAGAGCGGCCCCAGGAGATCGGTCAACTCCCGGAGCCCGATAGGAAGAAAGTGCTGTGGCCGGATGTTGGATCCCAGGCCGAGGAACAGTTCTCTCACGATGGACGATTGCCGCGCTCGATCAGCACGCCGACGTCGTCCGCTTCGGGCACGGCGCCGGGTTTGCACAGGCGCAGCCTAAGCCAGGGGATGGCAAACTCACTGGTCAGCAGCGCCGCCATCGCTTCGGCCATACGCTCGATCAGCAGGAACTCCTGCGCGGCGGCGAACGCCCGCAGCCTTTCTGCCACCGCGGAGTAGTCAAGGGCATCCTGCACGTCGTCGGAGCTGGCCGCAGGCGCGATATCCCAGACCATTTCCAGGTCGACAATCAGGCGCTGACGAACTTTCCGCTCCCAGTCGTAGACGCCGATCACGGTATCGACTTCGAGACCGCGGATAAAAACCTTATCGTTCACGCGGCGCTCGGAACCCCATCGATGGGGGGCAACTCGGTCATCGGCCACCGCGGTCGCACCTGCACTTCGCCGCTGTCGCGCTGCCCGGCGGCGAGGCGCTGGGCACCTGCGAAAGCAATCATGGCGCCATTGTCCGTGCAGAATTGAGGCGCCGGGTAGTACACCCGCGACCCCTGTTTAACCAGGGCGTCCGCCAGTTGGCGTCGCAGATTGCGGTTCGCACTCACGCCGCCGGCCATTACGAGCCTCGTGAGTCCCTCCTGTTCGAGGGCCCGGCGGCATTTGATCAGCAGCGTACTCACGACCGCTTCCTCGAACGCACGGGCAATATCAGCGCGCGTCTGCCCGTCGAGTTCGCCACGAGCATCCTGATCCCGGATGACGGTGAGTGTGTGGGTTTTCAGGCCGCTGAAGGAGAAATCCAGCCCCGGTCTGTTTACCATGGGACGCGGAAAATCAAAGCGCCCGGGGTCGCCGCTTTCCGCGAGGGCGGCGACATGCGGACCGCCGGGATAGGGCAGACCCAGCATCTTCGCGGTCTTGTCGAAGGCCTCGCCGGCGGCGTCGTCCAGGGATTCGCCGAGGAGGTGATAGCGCCCGATGCCGTCGACGCGCACCAGCTGGGTGTGCCCGCCGGACACAAGCAGCGCAACGAAGGGATACTCCGGGGCGTCTTCCTCCAACATTGGGGCGAGCAGGTGGCCTTCCATATGATGCACGCCCAGCGCCGGGATCCCCCAGCCCATGGCGAGGGCCCGGGCCAGGGTCGCGCCCACCATCAGGGCTCCAACCAGCCCGGGGCCCGCGGTGTACGCCACAGCGTCAACATCCCTCGCGACGATCCCGGCGTCTTCCAGCGCCTGGCCGACGAGGGGGAGGCTCCGCCTGATGTGATCGCGGGACGCCAGCTCCGGAACAACCCCGCCGTATTCGGCGTGCACCGCAACCTGACTGTGAAGCACGTGTGCCAGCAGTCCGCGCCCCGTATCGTAGAGCGCGACGCCGGTTTCGTCGCAGGACGTTTCTAGGCCGAGAACGATCATCAGGTAGGGGGTAGCTGCTGCCTCGGACGCGGTCAGAGGGCGCCCATGAAATTCAGCGCGCAGTCTAATCGCTCTGCCAGGCCTCGAACAGCGCCGAAAGGTGCGTAAAGCAGAGTTTCGGAAGCCGCTGAAACGCTTTGCAAATCAGCGGCGCGGTGTATAGAATGCGCGCCCTCTTGCGCAGGCGAGCGTTCTTTTGCGCCCTTCCGAAGCTAAAGCTTTGGCGTTCCGCGGACGTGTCCGCGCTGCCTGCCATAGTAGCTGGCAAAGTAGCTGGACCCCCGTCAAACGGCGGTGAGAAACAGGTAAAGGACAGGATTTAGATGCCCCATATCAAGGTCAAGGAAAATGAGCCCTTCGACGTGGCTCTGCGACGCTTCAAGCGTTCCTGCGAGAAGGCCGGCGTGCTGTCGGAGGTTCGCCGTCGCGAGCACTACGAGAAGCCCACGACCGTGCGCAAGCGCGCCGCCGCCGCTGCTGTAAAGCGGCACCTCAAAAAGCTCTCCCGCGAGAACCGCAAGCGCGTTCGTCTCTACTGAGGCGTCCGTGGTATCGGAAACTCAGGCCGCAATTAAGGCGGCCATGAAAGACGCCATGAAGAGCCGCGAGAAAGAGCGGCTCGCCACCATCCGTCTGATGCAGGCGGAATTCAAGCGCGTCGAAGTCGACGAGCGCATCGAACTAGGCGAGGATCGCGTCCTGGCCATCCTGGACAAAATGGTCAAGCAGCGTCGTGACTCCCTGTCCCAGTATAAGGAGGCCGGTCGCGACGAACTGGCGGCCCAGGAAGCCTCGGAAATTTCAGTTATTCAGGAGTTTCTTCCGGCCCAGCTCAGCGAAGACGAGCTGGACACCATGATCGCCGAGGCCATCGCCGCGACGGATGCAAGCGGCATGCAGGCCATGGGGCAGGTCATGGGGCAGCTGAAGCCCAGGCTCCAGGGACGCGCTGACATGGGCGCTGTAAGCCAGAAGGTCAAGGCGCAACTCACAGGCTGAGAGCCGCCACGGGCTGCGTGCTGCAACGCAGGCACCCCGCACCGTGATCGAAATTCTCCAAGAGATCTGCCTGGCCGTGTCCGACGCCGTGGCATACTTCTGCGACTCATCACCCCAAAGGCTGAACGCCACTTCGCGGGATCATGGCCGGACGCATCCCCCAGACCTTCATCGACGACCTTTTGGATCGCACCGACATCGTCGATGTGATTGACCGGCGCGTAAAGCTCAAGAAAACCGGCAAGAACTACTCCGCCCGCTGCCCCTTCCACGACGAGAAGACACCGTCCTTCACCGTCAATCCGGAGAAGCAGTTCTACTATTGCTTTGGCTGTGGCGCCGGCGGCAACGCCATCGGCTTCGTAATGGATTACGAGAACATCGATTTTCCCCAGGCGGTGGAGAACCTCGCAGGGGCCTTGGGCCTTGAAGTACCGCGGGAGGCATCACCAGGAGGCGCACCATCGCGCGCAGGCGACGGCGCACCGCCAAACAAGGCGCTGTACGACCTTCTTGAGCGCTGCGCAGCCATGTATCGCGAGGAGCTGCGCCGGCATCCACAGCGCCAGCGAGCCGTGGACTATCTCAAGGGCCGAGGTCTCAGCGGGACGATTGCCCGTGACTTCGGCCTGGGGTTTGCCCCCCCGGGCTGGGACAACGTGATGGCCCGACTCAGCGCCGGCAAAGAGCTGGACGACGCTCACAAGGCCGGCATCCTCGTGAAAAACGACTCCGGGCGCAGCTACGATCGCTTTCGGGACAGAATTATCTTCCCGATCCGAGACCGTCGCGGCCGCGTCATCGCCTTTGGCGGGCGCGTGCTTGGCGACGACAAGCCCAAATACCTGAACTCACCGGAGTCGCCGGTATTTCACAAGGGCCGCGAGCTCTACGGGCTCTTTGAGGCAAGGCGCGCGAATCGCAATCTCGAGCGGATCATCGTCGTCGAGGGATACATGGATGTGATCGCCCTCGCCCAGGCCGGTATCACCTGTGCCGTGGCGACGCTGGGTACGGCGACGAGCACAGACCACCTCGAACGCGTTTTTCGCATAGTGACGGAAGTAGTCTTCTGCTTTGACGGAGACGAAGCGGGGCGAAAGGCGGCCGAACGGGCGCTGCACAACGCGCTGCCCTCCATGAGCGACGGTCGCCAGGCGCGCTTTCTGTTCCTGCGCGAGGGGGAGGACCCGGATTCACTAGTTCGCAAGGAAGGCGCGGATGCGTTCATGGACCTCGTCTATCAGGCCCAGCCTCTGGAGGAGTTCCTCTTTCAGCGCCAGGCTGAAGGACTCGACGTGAGAACCATGGATGGCCGGGCGAGCCTCGCGAAACGTACCCTTCCCCTGCTTCGCCAGCTGCCCGAGGGCGTATTCCGCGAGCTGATGTTTCAGGCACTCGCCGATCGCACCGGGCTAGAACTCGACAGTCTGCTCCGTCTGGAGGTACCGCAAACCCCGGCGCCCGTGCCGGAAGAGCCTCCGCCGCCGGACGAATATCTTCCTCCGCCTGAGTCCTTCACGCCCGAGCCACGCAGGCGCACCCCGCTATCCGGCCCCGCGGCGCCCCACGGGACTATCGCGCAGATGGCATTGGCGCTGCTGCTGCATAAGCCGTCCATAGCCCAACTCGCCGAACCCGGCGCGCTGGATCATCTCGACGGCCACGACGGTACGCTGCTGCGGGACATGCTGGAACTTCTGCATAAGCGCCCCGAGTCGAGCACCGGCATGCTCCTGGGGCACTGGCACGGAACGCCCGAGGGCGAGCTCCTGGCGCAGCTCGCCGGCCAGGAACGCCTGATCCCGAGCGAGGGGATTGAGGCGCAGTTCAGCGACATCCTGCGCCGCCTGATCTCGCAGCGCCTGCGCAAACGCATTGTCGACGAAATCGAAGCGCTGAAGAAGCGCACTTACGACGAGTTGAACGATGATGACAAGACGCGCCTCGGAGAGCTCCTGCGATCCCTGCGCGACCTGGACGCACGCAGCAGCCCGGCACAAAGTGGTGGAGCCGGGTAAGGCGCGGCACGACGGGAAGCACCCTGCTAGAGCAGGCATCACCCACGTCTTCGGGCCGGACGCTTCTCGTCCGCCCATCGTCCGAGCCGATACGCCAGCAAAGGAAGAAAACCCAAGTCGCTAAGCTCGACATAACCCGGGCGCGAAGTTGTCAGTTGTGCTACAATGGCGGGCTGATCTTCGTGAACTACCGAGCGCCATCATCCCTTGACGCCGGACCCAGCCAAACAAGGTATTTAATGAACGACGCCGTTTCACAACAATCGCGTTTAAAGTCCCTGATTGCCAAAGGAAAGGAGCAGGGATACCTGACCTACGCCGAGGTCAACGACCATCTGCCCGACGATATCTCCGATCCCGATCAGGTCGAAGACATCATCCAGATGATCAATGACATGGGCATTCAGGTGTTCGAGCACGCTCCCGATGCCGATGAGCTATTGATGAGCGAGGGCGACAGCTCCGCCGACGATATAGCTGCGGCCGAGGCCGCGGCGGCCCTGGCCGCTGTGGAGAATGAGGCCGGGCGCACGACGGACCCGGTGCGCATGTACATGCGCGAGATGGGCACCGTCGAACTGCTGACCCGCGAAGGCGAGATCATTATCGCCAAACGCATCGAAGAGGGCATCCGGGAGCTCATGGCCGCCCTCGCCTTCTATCCCGGCTCCGTAAAGCAGATCCTTGACGAATATGGGTTGGTCACCAAGGAAGAGCGGAAACTTGCTGACGTGCTGGTCGGATATCTGGACCCCGCGGAGCATGTCCCTTCGGCGCAGCAGATCGCCGAGCAGCAGGCTGCCGCGAATGCCAACAAAGACAAAGACGATGATGACGATTCGAGCACCGACAACGGACCCGATCCGGTGGAGGCCAAGAAGCGCTTCACGGCGCTGAAGCGTCAGTTCAACAAGACCGAGAAGACCATCGCGGCGAAGGGCCGCCAGGACTCGGCCGCGATCAAAGAGATGGAAAAGCTTGGCGAACTGTTCAAGTTCTTCAAGCTCACACCGCGCGTCTTCGATCCGCTGACTGACGCCGCTCGCTCCGCCCTCTCGGAAGTGCGTGAGCAGGAGCGCGAGATCATGATGATCGCCGTGCGCCGCTGTGGCATGCCACGCCGGGAGTTCATCAAGTCCTTCCAGGGCAGCGAGTCCAACCTCAAGTGGGTTTCACGGCACGCGCGCAAGAAGGACTACGGTCCCAAGCTCAACGCCTTCAAGGTCGACATCCAGCGCGCGCAGCGCCGCATTGCGCAGATCGAGGAAGAGACGGGGCTCTCCGTTACCGAGATCAAGGAGATCAACCGCCGCATGTCCATGGGCGAAGCCCGGGCCCGGCGCGCGAAGAAGGAGATGGTCGAGGCTAACCTGCGTCTGGTGATCTCCATCGCGAAGAAGTATACGAATCGCGGTCTGCAGTTCCTGGATCTCATTCAGGAGGGCAACATTGGCCTGATGAAGGCCGTGGACAAGTTCGAATATCGCCGCGGTTACAAATTCTCGACCTATGCGACCTGGTGGATTCGCCAGGCCATCACGCGATCGATTGCCGACCAGGCGCGGACCATCCGTATCCCGGTGCATATGATCGAGACGATCAACAAGCTGAACCGGATCTCGCGCCAGATGCTCCAGGAGATGGGTCGCGAGCCTACGCCGGAAGAGCTTGGCGAGCGCATGGAAATGCCCGAGGACAAGGTCCGCAAGGTGCTCAAGATCGCCAAGGAGCCGATCTCCATGGAGACGCCCATTGGCGACGACGAAGACTCGCATCTCGGCGACTTCATCGAAGACCTGACGATCCCGTCCCCGGTGGACTCAGCCACGGGCCAGGGCCTGCAGGAAGCCACCAAGGACGTTCTCGCCGGCCTGACCGCGCGCGAGGCAAAGGTGCTGCGCATGCGCTTTGGCATCGATATGAACACGGATCACACGCTCGAGGAAGTCGGCAAGCAGTTCGACGTCACCCGCGAGCGAATCCGGCAGATCGAAGCCAAGGCCCTACGCAAGCTGCGTCACCCGACGCGCTCGGATTATCTGCGTAGCTTCCTCGACGAGAATTCGTAAGGTATCGCGTGTTCTGACGGCATCTGTTTTTCGGGCGCCGCGAGTAACGGAACAAAAGCACGAGAGTACGTAAGCGGGCGCCTTTGGCGCTCGTTTTCATTTTGAATCGAGCTTCGCTGGAGGTGATTCAGGGAAGGCGTTTCAGACCGAGCGGCTCAAGGAAAGCGGCTCAGGGAAACCGACAGACGAGCGTGTTTAGGTTGGGTCAAATGGTCAACGACCGATCGGGTTTTGGGCTCAAGCGGGAGCAGACCGAACCGAACCATCGAGCGTGCAAGCCACAGTAAACGTTTCGAACGACACGCTCTCTCCGCTGTTCGCCGTCATTGCCTGACGCACCCGACGCACCCGACGCAAGGATCCGGGCAGGCGAACCGTGTTTTACAATGGGGCTTGAGGACGGCAGTGCGTTACCCAGCACCCTTAAGCAATGGAATCAGGTTGGTAACAACGAGCACCCCCAGAATCCATGAATGCAGACGTAGCGTAGAGCGCAGTTCCCCAAGCTCCTTATCGAGCACAGCGTGAAAGTACTCTTTGGTAACGAGCGTGTCCGCCAGATCACCAAGGGCCTCGGCCATCGCTTCAGCCTGGGCCACAGCTTGCTGCTCAGACATTCCGGTCGCCTTAGTCGTTGCGAGTACCTCAGTGTATCAAAGCCTAATCGCGTCACCAGTTGCTTCCTCCGTTGATAATGAGGCTAGCTCGGAACGCACCAGTAACAAAGATCAAAAATGATCAACAGCGTATAAAGTAAAAACAAAGCAGCCGACGACCTAGCCATGCAGCAACTCACCGGCCTCGATGCCTCCTTTCTCTATCTAGAGACCCCCAACTCCCCCATGCACATCTCGGGGCTGTACCTCTACACCCAGGAATCGGCTCCCGGCGGGCAGGTACGCTTCAAGCAGATCCTGGAGTTCATCGCCTCGCGCATACAGCGCCTGCCGTCGATGGCGCGCCGCCTGAAGCGCGTGCCCTTCGATCTCGATCATCCCTACTGGATAGATGATGGCGACTTTGACCCGGAGTACCACATCCGCCACGTGCGCCTGCCGGAGCCGGGAGACTGGCGCCAGCTGTGCATCATGGTGTCCCGCATCCACGCGAGACCTTTGGACAGGGCCCGGCCGCTGTGGGAGATCCATGTGATCGAGGGTCTCGATCGCGTCGAGGGCTGTCCGCCGGGGAGCTTCGCCCTGTTCACGAAGATGCATCACGCCGCCGTCGACGGCGCTTCGGGCATGGAGATCACCGCGGCGATCCATGACCTCGAGCCGACAGTTGAGGAGCCGGTCATCGGCGACTGGCGTTCCGGCGAGAGCGAACCCGGTGCCCTCAAGCTGCTTGCCCGGGCGCAGCGCAACGCGATACGCCAGCCGCTGAGGTTTATCTCCGTCGCGCGGAACACCGTCCCCGGCTTTGCCCGAGCCATCATGCAGCTCAATAGCGGCAGACTTGAGCGTGTCGCGAAGGTCCCCCGCTCGCGTTTCAACGGCCCGGTCTCACCTTATCGCGTGTTTACCGGTGTGAAATTCCCTCTGGCCGAGATCAAGGCGATCAAGAACGCCGTGGAGGGGACCACGGTAAACGACGTGGCCATTACGATTGTGGGCGGTGCCCTACGCCGCTACCTGCTCGACAAGGGCGAACTGCCGCCCCAGTCGCTGGTCGCCATGGCGCCGATCAACGTGCGCAACACCACGGAAAAAGGCACCGGCGGCAACATTGTGTCCACGATGGCCGTGAAGGTGCACAGCGAGGTGGGCAACGGTGAAGCCAGGCTGCGCGCCGTGCACGCAGGGACGAAGACCGCAAAGGAACTGAACAACGCGATCGGCGCCAAGTCGATGACGGATTATGCGCAGTTCATCCCCAGCACGCTCACGGCGCAGGCGGCGCGCCTGGCCAGCCGCTGGAATCTGGCCAACCAGATCAACCCGTTCTATAACTGCGTGATTACCAACGTCCCGGGGCCGCAGGTCCCGCTCTACTGCAGCGGCGCGCGCATGCTTTCGAATTTCGGCGCAGGGCCCGGCGCCGACAGTCTCGGTTTGTTTCAGGTCATCAGCAGCTACTGCGGAGAGTTCACGATCTCCGTGACCTGCTGCCGCGAGATGATGCCGGATCCGGGCTTCTACCAGGAGTGCCTCCAGGCCAGCTTCGACGAACTCAAGGCCGCCACTGTCGGCACGGGTCGGCGAGCGAAGGCAAAGACTGGAGAGGCTTCCCCAGACCGCAAAGCAGCGGTGAAGCGGGCCGGAACTTCGAAGCGCCGCGCGACGTCCGCCGCGAAGAAAAAGACCGCGACGAAGTCCAAGGCTGCCGCCGCCAGGCGTGCCTCTGATAAAGCTGCTTCCGCTAAAGCAGCTCACGCTAAGCCGCGTACCGCAAAACGAGGCGTCGCCAAGAAAAGCACTAAAACTCCGACCGGGGCAAAACGTAGACCCGCCGCGACACCAAAGGCCAGACCGAAACGCGCCACGGCCACCGCCTAGACCTGACGCGCGGAACGCCGGCTTCCCTTTCCCTACCTTTCCTCACCTTGCCGTTCTCGCCACGGCTTCGTCGCCCCGGTGCTCCTATGTCGCACCGCCTGGCCTGCATATCTCACCGATTCGACGACCCGATGCCCTTTGGGTCTTCTATCGCCTCGCGAAACGCCTATTTTGTTTCTCGGCGAGGTATCCAGGCTAGAGCGGCTGCGTGAGGATCGCCATCATCGTTCGGATGCCGTCGCGATAATTGCCCAGGCGGAGGTTTTCATTGGGACTGTGCTGGTTGTTGTCCCGGTTGACGGTGGGAACAGTAACGGCCGGCACGCCCAGGGTATTCACAAACGGTGAGATCGGGATCGATCCCCCGCTCATGCGGATTTGGATCGGTTCCTCACCAAACGCGTTCGTCAGGGCGCTGCGCAGCCAGCGACCGACCTCCGAGTCCTGATCGGTGCGGAACGACTGGTAGCTGAAGTCCCAGGTCAATGTGGCAATTTTCTCGTGTGCCAGGCGCGTTTCCTTATCCGGTACCGTATCGATGAGGTGGAAGCCCTGTTCGCGAATGTGCGCCTTCACCAGTCCCAGCAAACTCGCGAAATTTGATTCCAGCACCAGCCTCACATCGATCTCGGCCCGCGCCCAGGCCGGCACGATGGTCCGTACCTCCTCGTCGATCCAGCCCGCAGCCATGCCGCGAATGTTCAGCGAGGGAAACTGGATCGCCTCCTGATAGAAGCGCCCCACCGCGTCTATGGAGCCGAGCTGCAGACGATCGCGGATCTGCGCCTCGTCATCGGGAACAGCGCGCAGCAACGCCTCGGTTTCCGCGTCTATCTCGATGCCGTCGTAGAAACCAGGAATGGTGACTCGTCCCTGCTCGTCCTTCATCGATGCCAGGAGCTGCGCCAGCCGCAGGGCGGGATTCGGCGCGTAGTTGCCAAAATGCCCGCTGTGCTGAGCCACGATAGGGCCGTAGGTGGTGAGCGTCAGGGTCGCGATTCCCCGGGCGCCGTAGGTCAGCGTGGGGCGGTTGGTGATGTGGCGTGGCCCGTCGAAGATCACCAGCATGTCGGCCGCGAGGCGCTCGCGGTTGTCCATGACGGCCTGGGGGAGGCGCGGCGAGCCAAGTTCCTCCTCGAAATCCATGATGATCTTCATGTTGAAGTTGGGCGCCAGGCCCTCGCTGGCAACGCCATCGAGGGCGGCGAGGAACATGGCGACGGGCCCCTTGGCGTCGGATGCGGAACGGGCGAAGACGCGCATTTCATCGTCGTAGTTGTCGATGGCGCTCCAATCCAGGGCCTGCCACTCGCCGAGCGCGTTGCGGCGCTTAAGCGTGGGCTCGAAAGGGTCGTCCTGGAACCACGCCGAAGGGTCTACCGGCTGTCCGTCAATCTGCAGGTAAATCAGGACTGTTTTCTCGGCTCCGAGCACCTGCCGCTCGGCGAGCAACAGGGGGATGGCGGGTGTTTCGATGCGCTCCAGCGTGAAGCCCCGCTTGCCGAATTCGGTTTCGCACCAGCGCATGTTCTTTTCGATGTCCGCCGGGTAGCTGGCCACATTGGGGATGGAAAGCAGCTCGCGGAGCATCGGAAAGGAGGCACGGGCCTGTTTTTCAGCCAGGGTCGAAAGGGTCGCTTCGTCCAGACTCTGGGCGTGCAACGGTGCGCTCAGAACGGTGAGGAGGGTCAGCCCCCCCGCCGAGGCGGCGCGGAGGATACGTTTGAGACGCCGTCGGACGGGACCTACCTTGCGAGTACTTAAGTGGGCTGTCATCGACTCGACTGCTCGTGTTGAGGATGGAGCTGCATTATCGCGCGTCCGCGACGCAGAAGAACCCGTCTTACGTTAGAGCAGGAACCCTGGTCGAATTGGGATTCATGGAATAGCCGCAATAGCGCTGGCACTTGCAGCGCGGCGCCGCCAGAATAGTGCCTATGTTCGATCCCTCCTTTGAGCCGGCCTCCCCTCGCGCAGCCCTCGATGCGCTCGAACACGTCTTCGGCTACACCGAGTTCCGCTCGCCGCAGGATGAAATCATCGAGTGCCTGATGGCGGGCGAAGATGCGCTCGTCATCATGCCTACCGGGGGCGGCAAGTCTCTGTGCTACCAGCTTCCGGCTCTGCTGCGGCCCGGTTGCGCCATCGTTGTCTCTCCCTTGATCGCGCTTATGCAGGATCAGGTGGATGCCCTTAAGCAACTTGGGGTGAGGGCGGCCTACCTCAATTCGACACTGCATCCGGAGGAGGCGTCGCAGGTAGAAAGCGACTGGCTTTCAGACCGCCTGGACCTGCTTTACGTCGCTCCGGAACGGCTCTTGCAGCCGCGCACCCTGGAGCTATTGGATCAGCTGCGGCCTTTGCTGTTCGCCATCGACGAAGCGCACTGCGTGTCGCAATGGGGCCATGATTTTCGCGAGGACTACCTGCAGCTCAGCGTCCTACATCAACGCTATCCGAACGTTCCCCGCATCGCCCTCACCGCCACGGCAGACGGACGCACCCGCGCCGAGATCGCCCAGCGCCTTCAGCTCGAAGACGCGCGCCACTTTATCGCCAGCTTCGACCGACCGAACATCCGCTACCGGATTACGCTCAAGGACAACCCCCGCGCCCAGCTGCTGCGTTTTCTGCGTGACGAGCACCCCCGCGATGCGGGCATCGTTTACTGCCTGTCCCGAAAGCGCGTCGAGGAAACGGCCGCCTGGCTGACGAGCCAGGGGTTCACGGCCCTGCCCTACCATGCCGGCCTGCCAGCGCTCACCCGCGAGACCCACCAGCGACGCTTTCTGCGCGAAGAAGGCGTAATCATCGTGGCGACCATCGCCTTCGGCATGGGTATCGACAAGCCGGACGTACGCTTCGTCGCCCACCTCGACCTGCCTAAGACTCTGGAGGCCTACTATCAGGAAACCGGACGCGCCGGCCGCGACGGTGAGCCGGCCAATGCATGGCTGGCTTACGGCCTGCAGGACGTAATCACACTTCGGCAGATGCTCGAGCAATCCCAGGGCAGCGAGGACTACAAGCGCGAGGAGCAGAATCGCCTGAGCGCCATGCTCGGGCTCTGCGAGATCAGCACCTGCCGTCGCCAGGCGCTCCTGGCCCATTTCGGCGAGGAGCTTCCAGAGCCCTGCGGAAACTGTGACAACTGCCTCACGCCGGTCGAAACCTGGGACGGCACCGAGGCCGCGCAGATGGCCATGTCCGCCGTATATCGCACCGGCCAGCGCTTCGGCGTCAACCACCTCATCGACGTGCTGCGCGGTATCGAGAACGACAAAATCTTCCAGAACGACCATCACCACCTGCCGACCTTCGGCGTCGGCCAGGCCCACGACGCGCGGCGCTGGCGCTCCGTATTCCGCCAGCTCGTCGCGCGCGGCTACATCAGTGTGGACATGGAGCGCTACGGCGCGCTGCGGCTGCAGGAGTCGGCGCGCGGTGTTCTTCGGGGCGAGGTAAGTATTGCGCTGCGCCTGGATCCGAAGACCAGCAAGGCAAAGCGAACCACCAAGACTCCGCTACCGGAGCACGTAGACGTCGCGCTCTGGGAGGCGCTGCGCGAGTGTCGCCGCCGGCTCGCCGAGGAACAGGGCATCCCGCCCTACATCATCTTCCACGACAAGACGCTCCTGCTAATCTGCGATCAGCGGCCAAAGAGCGTGGAGGAATTCGCCGCCATCTCCGGCGTCGGGGCCCGCAAGTGCGAGAAGTACGCGAAGGACTTCTTGGACGTCGTGAGCAACGCTGCCCTATAATCGCGCCCCCGCAACACCCCTTTCCGGGCCCATAGCTCAGTTGGTTAGAGCAGTCGACTCATAATCGATTGGTCGTAGGTTCAAGTCCTACTGGGCCCACCATACTTCAATATTTTGGCTCTCCCCAATTAACAATGGGATGGACTCCTCCTCACCTACTTTCGACACCTAGGTGCCAGACTGGACTTGTTGGTGACCAGTCATGAGAAGAGGAGGAGCCCAACATGGAGATTATTCGAGTCGGTGTGGATCTGGCAAAGAATGTGTTTCAGGTCCACGGTATCGATGAGCGTGAACGACCCGTCTGGCGGAAGAGTCTGAAGCGAAGCAACTGGCTGTCCGAGTTGCAATCGCAGGTGCCCGAAGGCGCTGAGATTGGTCTTGAAGCCTGTGAGGTCGGTCGATTTCCGTAGAGCCCACCGGCTCAATGTGCCGCCTGCCTATGGCGGTGCTGCATAGCGAACTGTACCGGTGATAAATAACCGAGGCGCGCTTGTTTCCGGATCCGGTTGTAGAAGATCTCAATATAC
>JBCDIW010000023.1:0-96097 GCA_038748515.1 Pseudomonadota bacterium | reverse complement strand
GGACAACGCGCCGATGGAGAGCGCCTGGGGCATCCTAAAGTCAGAGCTTGTTCACCATGACCGCTTCTACACGAGAGCAGAGGCGCGAGCTGCTATCCAGGAGTATATTGAGATCGTCTACAACCGGATCCGGAAACAAGCGCGCCTCGGTTATTTATCACCGGGACAGTTCGCTCTGCAGCACCGCCATAGGCAGGCGGCACATTGAGCCGGTGGGCTCTACGGAAATCGACCGACCTCAGTTGTGGGCTTTTTTCCGTTGTTGTCCCGTAAGATCAACGCTTCGTCGGCCTGCGCATCCCGCCACCGTGGATTCTCGGCAACCGGGACCTCCCAAGCCAAACGCCAGAACTCTAGCGCACCAAGCCGCTTCCAGGGAGGTTCGGGGACCATCGGCCCTTACACTCGGAAAGGCCATCTTCAGAGGAATCGCGGCAGCGGCATGGGAGACTTAGCGAAGCCGACCGACCAGAGCCGGCTCTGTGATACAGCCCGTGTATGCGGTGGTACCGCGGTGCGATGACGGCGCCGTCGCGCAAGAATGACACTCGGATTGGAAACAGATAAGTATGTAAGCGGCCTGCCGCACCTGGACGGTGCCCCTGAGAGCGCGCAAACACCGGAACAACCAGCCCCTAGTCTCCGAAATGACGCTCGGCGCTTTCATACCGCGCCTGAGCATCCACGCTCATGGTCGCGATTGGTCGTGCCTCGAGTCGGGCGAGGCCAATCTCCTCCCCGGTTTTCTCACAGTAGCCGTAGCTGCCGTCAGAAATACGCTCAAGGGCGGCATTGATCTTGCGCACCAGCTTTCGCTCTCGATCCCGGGTTTTCAACTCCAGGCCAAACTCGGTTTCCAAGGTGGCGCGGTCGTTGGCGTCAGGGAGGTTTTCGGAGTCTTTCCGCAGGTGGTCGATCGTGCGATCCACTTCCTGCATCAGCGACTCCCTCCACCGTTCCAGAATCGTACGAAAGTGCTCGAGTTGCCCTTCACTCATGTACTCTTCGTTCTTTTTCCGCTTGTACGGTGTAACGCCAAGCGTCCCCAGGCCTGTTTCCCGTTTTTTCGCCCTTGAAGCTCTTCCTGACGCCCGCGCACTGGCGGACGACCTCCCGGCAGCAGCCCTGGTGGACGCCTTGGTATCCGACGTCTTGCTGGGACGGGTCGATTTGCCGGTCGCCTTGGCGGCGGCCGTTTTACGCGGAGTTTTCGTGGTTCCGGGCATTTCAATTTTCTTCCGTCTTTGTAACTTCGCTTTTAACAAACACTGCGATATTGGCAACCAGCCAGGACGACGCAGCACACAGCTGCAACCAGTCACCGGGGTCGCTGACTCCATACGCCAGGATGCTGCCGATCCAGCACAGGCTGGCTACCGTTTGTCCCAGCCATTGAATGCTGAGCGTTCTTCGCAAGCTACGTCGCTGCAGGCCGGGAACGGTAAGCCGGGATCCATCTTCTGTGGAAAGCTGAGGATCCTTCACAAAGCGACCGAGAGTTCCGGCACCACATGGCCGCTGTGCGTGGCTAACGTCCGGCTGACTGAGCTGCCCGCTAGCCATAGAAATCTGCGGTTCACAAGATACTCCGCCGATACATCGCGGCTTTCTTCCCGAGGCCTAACACCGAGGCCTAACAATAGTGGTATGGTCGACGGATTTCTCCCGGTGGAAACGACGTGGTTCAAGGCCCTGGCGTTGTTTTTCATAGTGTTGTCCGGTCCCCCGAAAGGAATCAACTAGCAAATGCATTCCTCACCGCAGCAGGAGAGGTCATCGAGATACATACCCCAGGTGCGGTACTTCTCCAGTCCATGCGCCGGCTCTCCTAGAGAGGTCGCGATGGCCTTGGCAACAATCGCGAAACGCTGCCGGTACTTGTAGATAAAGCAGAAGATATGCTCCTCATGACGGACCGCGGGTCCGCAGAGAAACAGCCCCGGCACGAGCGTCGACTCGTCCTGTTCGTTGAGCAGAGGGAATCCATCCGGTCGCAGCTCAAACAGATTGTCGACCAGAAGATGACTTCCCTCGAATCCGCCGGCGTACAGGGGCGGCACCTCGGTTTCAAACTGCGTGCCGTCGCGGGCGGTAACCACAAAGCCACCGCCTTCGCGGAGGACCGAAGTGACCGGCGTATGCGGAATCAGCTCTACCTGCTCAAGAAACCAGTCCTCACGCATGCGCTCCAGGGTGAACGGTGACAGCGTGATGCTCGGATCTGTGCTGACCCTTTCCCAGGGGTTAGCGCTATCGAGGAGGCGAACGAGCTTGTCGCGGAAAGCCAGGTGGTAGGCGGCGTCCACGCCACTTTCGTAGCCGCCGATGATGACAAAGTCATCGCCTTCGAGATCTTCGTAACTCCCGATTGTCGACGTGTGTCGACACAACTCACTGCCGGTGAAACTGATCAGGCGCGGATACTGGAACTCGCCGGCGGCCCAAACCACGTGCCTCGCGTAAAGGCCGGTTTCCGACAGGTGAATCAGGAAGCCGCGGGCATCATGGGTTATGGCAGTGACCTCTATGTGCTCGCGCACCGGTATCTCAAAGTACTCCGCCACGGCGCGCAGGTGCCTTGCGTAGTCCGGCCCCGTCGGGTGTTCGGCTTCCAGGAAGTGGCCGGGCGAGACGCCGATCGCAATAGCGTTTAAATCAAGCATGCCGATCGAGTTGGTCGGGAACGATGGCGTGATGAACTGCGTTTCAGCCGCCCAGGCGTCAAAGGATGCGCCGACGCGCTGTCGCTCAAGGACGGCAAAATTTTCGATCCCGGCATCCTTAAGGGCCACGGCAACGCCCACACCGGCGGCCCCACCCCCGATGACGACTACGTCGAGGGGCTCCTCGTCAACGAGTGTCATACACCAGCCTGCTAGCAACCGCCAAGCTGATTCGACGGCTCGACCCACGAGCGGACCCATCCGCCGCCAGCTGCTCGCCGATCAGGCACGCTTCGAGTCGTTTATAGGGCATTACCTCATCCATGCTTTAACCAGTAAAAAAACCGCCGAGCGCAATCACCGCAGGGCGGGCCTGTCCCATAGCTAAAATCGGCATACTGTGCCCCATCGACCCGGCAGCCGTCGCTTTCGAGCATGTAGCCTCGCCACGCTACGAACGGCGATGTGCTACCTGTTTCGATTTAAACGTTATAACATATCAATAAAGAGCGTCGGGAAGTACCGACATGCTACCGCCCTCGGTACCAGGATTCTCTGCTCCAGCACTTCGCTTGTCGGCACTCACAGTCAGCGCTCCCAGTCAGTGCTCAAAAGCGCCGGGGACATCTGGATTTCTAGGACACCCCGACGCGCATAGATTGCTTTGACCCGCCAGGGATCGATCCATGAGAACGCCATGAATCTGATAGCAGAAAATCGATCAACGTATTCCTCCGTCGACAATGGCTCGCAGACCCATATCATTACAGACACGTCGGCAGAGCTGAGCGCTATCCTGGAACCCGGCGTAAACCTGAGCGTCTGGCGCAGACCCGAGGCGCAGGAAATCAGCGAAGAATTGGTTGTACTCCAGCCGCATCACCTTCCCGATGTACGATGCCCCACGTCGCCAAGCACGTTCGCTGCGGACGTTTCCAGACTGCTGAAGCAGAGCGGTCTGCCACCGGAAGCGTTTAGCCTGTGGCGCGCCGACCTCCACAGACTGGCTCTTCTTTACTTCCCGCTAGCGGTTGGGAGACGAGTCACCCTTCGACTTGAGACGACCGACCAGGATGGGTGTCGACGTTTTCATACCGATCGCACACACCTGCGCCTCCTATGTACCTTCCGCGGTCCTGGTACCGAATGGCTCATGGACACGCAGGTTGATCGCGATGCAGAGCGCGCTAACGCGTCGAACGACGAAATCCTCCGCTACGGCGAGCCCTCGCAGCTTCAGTCGTTCTGGGTGGGCATACTGAAGGGCACCGCGTTCCCCGGAAATGCCCAGCACGGGCTTGTGCATCGCTCCCCGCCCATCGGTCAGTCAGGACAGGTGCGAGTACTGTTTTGCCTGGACTGCTGAAGTCAATCCGAAGCTCAGCCCGCCGCCGGTCGAACTCAAAGTAGCGACTCGGTGACCAGGCTCAGATCGGCGCGTCCGCGCTCGATGCCTCAACCGAATTCGGGCTTCATCAGATCGAAGGTCCGGGTGAAAGCATCATCGACGTCCATGCCCAACACCTGCCGCGCCATGTGGTCGAGCCGCCGGCAGTGACGATTCGGGGCGCACAGCAGCACATCGAGAACGCGGATGCGCGCGCACCCCAAGGCACCGTCCGAGGGAAGGACTCGGCGGGACCGCTTGTTCCCGCCGCGAAATGGTGTCAGCGTAACTGGCGTCCCGAAGATCCAGAAAAAGGACACAGCATGGACTTTACCCCCGGAACGTTCCGAACCCTTGTCGCCGGAGTGATCTCGGCATCCCTGGTGCTGGGACTCGCCGGCTGCACCGCTGACGAGGTAAGCGATGAAACCGCGAAGGCGCCAGGCTATGAGGCCACCATCACGCGAACCGCCTATGGCATTCCTCACATCAGGGCTGAATCCTGGGGTTCACTTGGTTTTGGAGAAGCCTACGCCGCCGCTGAGGACCATGCGTGCAACATGGCGCTCGCCCTGCTTCAGGCCCGGGGCGAAAGCGCGAGTGTCTTTGGCCCGGGGGAAGCCCAGCGAAATCTGTCGCGGGATATTGTCGTAAAGGCCCTCGGCATACCCGAGCGTGCCGAGGCGGCGCTTGCGGCGCAAGCTCCCGACATACGGGAGTGGCTGGAAGGCTACACCGCCGGCTACAACCGCTATCTTGAGGATCACCCGGAGGGCGTCGGCTCGTGGTGCGACCAGGCGGACTGGGTTCGCCCCGTACGGCCCGATGAGTTTATGGCCCAATACCTGAGCCTCGTGCAGAGCCTGCCCCGGGCCGGGGGCGCGATCGCTTCCGTCACCCTCCCCGATGCGCGAGCGGACGCGGTAGCCTCCACGATCTCTCCCCTTTCGTCACCGGACCTCGCTACCACGTCACCGGACCTCGCTACCACGCTTCGGGGCCTGGAACTGCGCGGTATGGGATCGAACGCCTGGGCCCTGGCCTCTTCGCGCACGCAGAACGGCAAGAGCCTGCTCCTCGCCAACCCGCACTATCCCTGGTACGGGATCGCCCGTTTCTGGGAAAAACACCTGACCACACCGGGCGTGTACGACGCCTACGGCGCTTCGCTGATCGGAACGCCGGGCGTCAGTCTGGGTTTTAACGAGCACGTGGCCTGGTCCCATACCGTGTCGAATTCGAAACGCACGGTGATCTATCAGCTCACGCTGAACCCCGAAAACCCGACCGAGTACCGCTGGGGCGACGGCTGGCGATCGCTGACGTCGGTCGACGTCGAGGTGGACGTTCTTCGCGACGCCGGTCCGGAAACCGTCTCCCACACGATCTGGTCTTCACATCACGGACCTCTGCTGGCGCTGCCGGGTATGAGCGACGATCCCTACACAGTTTTCGCTATCCGCGATGCGAATGCGGAGAACATCCATACCCTCGCGCAGTGGCAGGCGATGGGCCAGGCGGAGGGCATGGACGCGTTTATCGACGCCCATCGCCGCTACAACGCGATGCCCTGGGTGAATACGATTGCCGTGAGCGCGGAGGGCCGCGCGGCCTACATCGACAACTCGACCGTGGGGGCATTGAGCGATGCCGCCGTCGAAAGCTGGCAGTCCGGTGTCCAGGCCAATGCCAGGCTACAGGCCCTGTATCTCGCTCGAGGCCTGGTGATTCTCGATGGCAGCCAGGCGAGCAACGAATGGCGCGCGACCGAGGCACCCGTACCCGCTACCGAACCCTTCGAGCGACGTCCGCTGATCGAGAGCTCTGAGTTTGTCTTCAATGCCAACGACAGTTACTGGCTGAGCGACCCGGCGAATCCGGCATCATCCGTATCACCCCTGTACGGCGCCACACACTCGCCGCGCAGCGTGCGCACACGCATGAATATGGAGCTGCTCCGGCGAGATAGCCCCTTCGGCTATGCGGGCGATGACGGCAGGTTTTCCATCGAGGAGGTGCAGGCCGCGCTCTTTGGCAATGACAGCCTGACGGCCGCCCTGCTGCTGCCCGATTTGCTGGAAGCCTGCGCGGCGAATCCCGAACGCGATGTGGAAAGCGGCGCCGTTGATCATAGCGAGGCCTGCGCTGTTCTCGGCGCATGGGATCGCAAGCTGAACCTGGATTCACGAGGCGCCATACTGTTCCGCGAGTGGCTGACTCGCTACCCGTACAACGAGACGTTTCTCGGCAAGGCGCTCTTCGCCGTTCCCTTCGATCCAGCCGAACCCCGGACAACACCGCGCGGACTTGCGAACGCCGACACTGCCCTGGACAAACTGGCCGAGGCGGTCCTGCTACTCCGGGAAGCGGGTATTGCCCTGGACGCGCCGCTCGGTACGTACCAGATCGGTCACCGGATGGAGCAGCGGTTTGCCGTTCACGGCGGCAACCGGCGCGAGGGCATCGCAAACCTGCAGATTTCCACCACGCGCTCGGGGAACCCGACGGAAACACCGGTATTTACCGGTAGCGGCGACTACCTTGGCGACAGCGAAAGCCTGTCGTCCAGCGGATACAACGTGGTCCATGGCTCAAGCTTCATCATGACCCTGGCCTTTACGGACGAGGGGCCACGCGCCGAGGCAATTCTGTCGTACTCGCAATCCGGGAACCCACAGTCAGAGCATTTCAGCGACCAAACCTCGCTCTACCGCGATAAACGCTGGCGTAAGATCTACTTCTCAGCGGAGGAAATCGCCCGGGAAGCACTGTCGGTCAACGTAATCAGCAGCACGGACTGACGCCCTGGCGAGGCATGAGCGCGGTCTGTCTCCGCGTTCGTCAGCTGGGATGCCTCTGGGACGGGCGCGGGGATCAACGGTTCTAGATAGCGCCCGGGCAGTCGCGGGTCGCGTCAAAGCTTGCTGCATGCAACGTCTCAACACGTGGGTCGCGATCGGAAGTAGGCTCGCGCGGTGTGCCATAATTCGAGCTGCTCTTCCAAGGGAAACACTTTGAATCGTCGCTGGATGCGCCGGCTCGCCGTGGCCGTTTACGTTCTTAACGTGCTCGCAATGACGTGGCCCGGGGCTACCCTGGTCAATACGGCCAGGCCCCTGGTGCTGGGGCTGCCCCTGTCCATGGCCTGGCCCGTACTCTGGATACTCATCAGCCTGGTCACGCTGCTGTTCCTCGATTACAGCGAAAACCGCGGGGATCGGCCCTGATGCCCCAGTGGATCGTCGTCTCCTCCACCATCGTCGCCTATCTCGCCCTGACCTTATGGGTAGGACTTCGCGCCGGGCGTAAGACCTCTTCGACGGTGACGGGGTTCGTTGCCGGAGATCGCAACTTCGGCTTCCTGGTGATGTATTTTGTTACCGGGGCTACGGTGTTCTCCGCCTTTGCGTTCCTCGGCGGTCCCGGCTGGGCCTATTCCCGCGGGGCGGCCGCGTTTTACATCCTTTCCTACGGCGTCCTGGGCATGATGCCCTGGTATGTGATCGGGCCAAAGGTGGCCCGGGTCGGACGCCAGCTTGGGCAGGTGACCCAGGCGCAGTTCATAACCGGTCGCTTCCCATCGCGGGGGCTCTCGTTGCTCATCGCTGTCATCAGCATCGCTGCCCTCATTCCCTATATCACGCTGCAGATGCGTGGTGCCGGGATCGTCATCGAGGCCGTTACCGAAGGCCATGTGCCGCTGTGGTTGGGGGCCGCCATCGCTTACGGGGTGGTGCTGATCTACGTGCTGATCAGCGGTGTCGCTGCGGTGGGCTGGACCAATACGCTGCAGGGCGTGTTCATGATTGGAATCGCCTGGACCCTGGGACTGTATCTGCCGTTCAAGCTGTACGGCGGCATCGGCCCGATGATCGACGCGATTGTGACTCAGCGCCCGGGCCTGCTCGACCTCCCCGGGCTCGACGCCGACGGACAACCGTGGAGCTGGGCGGCCTACAGCAGCGCGATCCTGGTGAGCGCGGTCGGGATACAGATGTGGCCGCACCTCTTCATGAAGGCCTTCACGGCCCGGGACGAGCGCATCATCCGACGAACGGTGGTGTGGTTCCCCACGTTTCAGCTGTTCCTGGTGCCCGTGTTCCTCATCGGCCTGGCCGGCGTACTGTACGTGGATGAACTGGCGGAACCGGACTTCATCCTTCCCCATCTCATCCTTAACGTCGAGCTGCCCCTGATCATGGTCGGCCTCTTCTGCGCAGGCGCCCTCTCCGCGTCCATGTCGACCGGCGATGCGCTCCTGCATGCCACGGCGTCTGTGGCGGTGGAGGACGGCGTGCGGCCGTTCAAACGATTGAGCGAAGCCCGGCAGCGTTACCTGATCAGGGTTCTTATCGTGGTTGCCGGTGCGATCGCCTATTTTTTTGCGGTCTCCGAGGGTATGTCGCTGGTGGTTCTGCTGCTCACGTCCTACGGCATGATCGCGCAGCTGGCGCCCCCCGTGGTCGCTGCCCTTTTCTGGCGCCGAGCGACGACGCCCGGGGTCATTGCCGGCCTTGCCGCCGGCACCGCGACGGCGCTGTTCTTCTTTTTCCTGCCTGACCTCAGGCCCATTCCCATGCACGAAGGGATTTTCGGGCTTTGCGTTCACGTCCCTGTATTATTGGTAGTCTCACTGCTGACGCCGGCGCAGGATGGCGAGCGGGTCGAGGCCTACGTTAACCCGACTTCGGAGTAGCACCGTGCATCATATGAACTCCCTCGAGATGCTCGATCGGCTGGTCGCCTTTCCCACCGTTTCCCGAGACTCCAATCTCCCGCTCATTGACTGGGTAGAGGACTACCTGGGCTCCTTCGATGCCCGCTGCCGACGAACTACCAACGAGGCGGGGAACAAATCCAACCTCTGGGCAGCCATCGGCCCGGATGTAGCCGGCGGCGTTGTATTGTCAGGTCACACGGACGTGGTGCCGATCGACGATCAGGACTGGCACACCGATCCCTTCAAGCTCACGGAACGCGACGGCCTCCTCTACGGACGGGGAACTTCGGATATGAAAGGCTTCTCGGCGGTGTTTCTGTCGCGCCTGGCCGAGCTGAATGTCTCATCCCTGACACAGCCGCTGTATCTCGCCCTGTCCTACGACGAGGAAATCGGTTGCCTGGGTATCGATCGCATGGTGGACGATGCCCTGGATAGCGGGGCCTCACCCGAGTTCGGAATCATTGGCGAGCCGACGAGCATGCGGATCGTCCGGGCACACAAGTCGATCAACGTGTTCCGCACGGTCGTCACCGGCCAGGCCGCCCACTCCAGCCAGCCGCACCGCGGTGCGGGAGCTATCCTCGCTGCGGCCCGGATTATCGAACACCTCGACGCCCTGGGGCGGCAGAAACGCGCCGAGGCAGCGGATTCAGGCTGCGAACCGCCCTGGACTACGGTCCAGGTGGGCACCATCAACGGTGGCACGGCGGTCAATATTCTTCCCAGCCACTGCGAGTTCCTTTGGGAATACCGCGGTCTGCCGCACGACGACCCCGAATCCATCATCACCGCCATGCAGGCCTTTATCGCTAGCGAGGTTGTGCCGGACCTGCGGGAATTTGCGCCGGATGCATCGGTTCAAACCACACCGATTGCCCGGGTGCCTCCGTTGATGCCCGACCCGGAAGCAAAGGCGGAGCGCTGGGTGCGCGAACTCCGAGGCGTGCGCGAGGGCGGATCCGGAGAAGTATCCTTTGCCACCGAAGCCGGTAGTTTCCAGCGAGCCGGCATAAGCAGCGTGGTCTGCGGGCCGGGTTCGATCGACCAGGCCCACCAGCCCAATGAATTTATCGATCCGGCGGAGCTCACGCGCTGCGAAGCCATGATTGACGATGTGTTCGCCTACCTTTGCCGCTCCTGAGGTTGCCCGACCAGACCTGGTCGTTCCGGAAACGGCCGGAAGTGAAACTCCCGGTCCCGGAAACTGCGGACTGACCGGAAACTCAACGCGCGCCGCGTTTCCCATTGAACCGCGGCCCGGCAAGGGCCGCGGTGCTTCCTATTATCTCGCGCCCCTGGAGATGCCCGTGAATCCCACGCTTCTATACGCCCTGCTTTCATTCGCACTGTGCCTGCTGCTGGCCCCCGGGCAGCCAGCCACCGCCCAGGAGGCCGCCTACCCGCTGCAGATGAGCAGTGACCGGGTCAGTCACCGCCCGGAAGTGCCCGGTCCCCATGGGCTGGTGACGGCGGGCCATCCGCTGGCCTCCATGGCCGGTCTGCGCATACTGATGAACGGGGGCAATGCGGCAGATGCCGCGGTCGCGGTCCTGGGGGTACTGAACGTGGTTCGCCCGCAAATGTCAGGCGCGGGCGGCAACGGCTTTTTTACCTACTACGACAGCGCTGCCGAGACGCTGCACTCACTCAATGCCACCGGCGCCGCACCGCTGGCGCTCAACGCGAGCGAGCTGGACTCGGAGCAACTCAACAAGGGAATTCACGCGGGCGTAGTGCCCGGACTGTTTGGCGGCTGGATAGCCCTGCTGCAAAAGTTCGGCACCCTATCGCTGACCGAGGTGCTGGCACCGGCGATCGGCTACGCCACGACCGGGCATCCCGCCGAGGAGTCCGTGGTGAAAGCCGTTGAAGCCGCTAAAGAGCTGTTCCGGGAGTTTCCAAGCAGTGAGGCCATGTTCATGCCCGACGGCCGACCGCCGCGGACCGGAGAGAATGTCACCATGCCCGATCTGGCCCGGACCTTCGAGCGCGTGACCGCCGCCGAGCAGAAGGCGCTAGCGGCGGGTGCCAGCAGGACTGAGGCCCTGCAGGCCGCATTCGATCTTTTCTATCGCGGTGAGATCGCCAGGGAGATGGCGGAGTTCTACCGAGAAGAAGGCGGCCAGTTTACGGAAGCGGACTTCGCTGGCTATGAGCCCCTATGGACCAGCCCGGTGCACGCGACCTATCGAGGCTACGACATCTACACGTCTCCTCCTACCTCCCGTGGAGGCCTGGAAGTACTCATGCAACTCAAACTGGTGGAGGGCTTCGATCTCGCCGCTATGGGCCGTGAAGACCCGCGTGCGCAACATCTTCTGATCGAAGCGATAAAGGTTGCCAAGGCGGACATATACCACTTCGTTGCTGATCCGAAGCTGCACGAGGTACCGGTCGACGGCATGCTGGCGGCAGACTACGCCGAGAAGCGTCGGGCCCTGATCGATCCGGGCGAGGCTGTAGCGTTCCCGGGACCGGGACGCCCGGCAGGCAACGCATCGGCGACCGCCAACGCAGCGTGGACAGAACGTCCCACGGATCAGCTCGCGGAAGCCAGCGTGCCTGGCAGCACCACGAGTTTTTCCATTCGGGATGCGGATGGCAACGTGGTGGCCGCCACGCCCACCCACGGCGGCCTGTTCGGCACAGGTGTCGTCGTCGGCCGAACCGGTCTCACCTTCAATAACGGCACACGCATCGGCTCCACGTCGCCGTACCCGGACGACGTGAACTACGCCCGCGGCGGGCAGATTCCCATTCTGAACAACTCGCCAATCATCGTGATGAAGGACGGGGAGTTTGTGATGGCCCTCGGCACGCCCGGCGGCGAGACCATCGGCCAAACTCAGTTCCAGGTGTTGGTCAACGTGCTGGACTTCGGAATGCCGGTACAGGCAGCTATCGAAGCGCCGCGCTTCAGTCTTTTTGCTGAGCCGAACTTTTACAAAGCGGGCGCAGCCATCACGGTACGTTTTGAAGACCGGCTTTCGCAGAAGCAGTTTGATGACCTGAAGGCCATGGGGCATGACTTGCTTCTGGCGCCATCGTTCTCCCTGGGCAGCATCCAGGCGATTCTGAAGAACGAGGAACTCGGCACCGTCACCGCTGGCGCCGATCCCCGTAGGGCGGCGCAGGCGGTTGGCTGGTGAGCTGACTGAGCTGGTTAGGCTTTCGCCCGTGCTTATTCGTCGGTCGCTGCCGCAAGCGGCTTCAGCGGAAACGGCTCTGTCACCTCCACAACCGTATTGCGCACGACACCCACCTGCTCGATCTCAACCTCGACGACGTCCCCCGCCATCATCCGTCCCGGATTCTCATCCGTCGAGGGCACCGTGCCGGTGTAGATCAGGTCCCCGGGCAGCAGCGTGATGTACCGGGAAAGATAGGAAACGAGCCGGGCCGGACTGTTGATCATGTTGCTGGTCCGGCCATCACCGACCACGACATCGTTCTGTTTGATGGTGATCCGTAGATCGCTGTAATCGACACCGGTGACGATGGATTGGCCGACCACGGCCCAGGTATCCGGTGATTTAGAGAGCATCTTCGTGGGAATGTTGGGGTCAGACCGCGGCCAGCGGCTACCCTCGACCATCCGCATGCCCTCGCTGTACCAGGTGTTCTCACTGACGTCGTTACCCACGGTGACGCCAAATATGTAGTCAGGCGCATCTTCCACGGATATGTGGCGCCCCTTCTTGCCGATGACCAGTACCAGCTCTCCTTCCCAGTCGAGGTTCTCCGCCTCAGGGTAAATCTCAATGTCGCCGTTCCAGGTATTCAGGGACGTCGGGGACTTGGTGAACCACCGAGGGTGCAGAACGGTGGGGCGTGGCCGCCCGGAATCGGCTCGCCAGCTGGTGTTTCCAGCGACTCCGACGACATGCGTGACGCTGCCGGGATCTACCGGCAAAAGCAGAAACACGTTCGCGAGGCTGTGGGTTCGGCCCGTGGGCTGTGGATTGCCGAAGAGGTCTCCATCGAGCTCGTGAACCGTCTCTCCAGCAAGGATGCCGAAGGAAGTCGTCACCCCATCGGTATACCTCACATAACGCGTCACGTCCTGTGCCTGTAAACAGGCCGGCAAGGAGAACAGGAAAGCCGCGGCGGCAACCACCGCCGCCCTCGTAAATCTGTCGTACCGCAGGGAGTGCTTCATTTTATTGTTTCCTTCCACCTGGGATTGGTTAGGCATTACACATCGAAGTCGTTTGATACAAGGTAACACAGCGACAGACGGAGGCAGCCGCAACGCCGTGAACCTACCAGAACCGGGTTTCCACCATAAGGATCAGGGACATGCCGGCGGCCGCACCGGATACAAACAGATTCCATTCCCGGTGCTTCACGGTAAGAACGTTTAAAAACAGAAACGCGGTGCCCACGATTACGGCGACCACCAGGAGCTGCCCAAGCTCGATACCCAGATTGAAGCCGAGAAGAGGAAGGGCAATCGAGGAGTCGCCCATCAGCAGTGCGCGGAAGTAGTTCGAGAAGCCCATGCCATGAATAAAGCCAAAAAACAGGGCCATCGCGTAGTTCAGCCCCATGCGTGAAGGCTTTCCGACGGACTGGCGACGAATCACGTTGTAGACGGCCGTTAGCAGTATGGTCGTGGGAATGAGGAACTCGATGATCGACGACGGGATTGCGATAGTGCCCAGCGCGGCCAGTGCCAGCGTAATGCTGTGGCCAATGGTAAACGCGGTGACCAGAATAAGGATGTTTTTCCACTGTTCGATCCGGTAGACCGCACACAGGGCGACCAGGAACAGGATATGGTCGTAGCCGGCCAGATCGGAAATGTGCTGAAAGCCCAGTTGGAGATAAAGAGGGAATCGATCCATGTCGGACTCAGCTCAGAATTTCAACTCGTGCACCGGCGTTTTCTTGTTGAGCATAAGGCTTCGAGAATCGTCCCCCACATGCACATACACGATATTGCTTTGATCAAAGAACAGGTCCGTGAAAACGGCGTTTTTTATCTCCAGCGTGCTTAGCGGCGGCTCCTGTCGATACTCAAACAGCACTCCAAGAGCCACGTTGTCGCCCTCGCCGCTGAGCCGCTTGCTCTTTATCCGGAGGTCTATTTTTCGTCCATTGGCTTTCACGTAGAAGAATTGTTTGAGGTAGCTCAGCAGCATGCGCTCTGCGTCGGGCGCCTCGTCGGGCTGGCCAAAACCAAGCGCGGTGCTGTTGGGATCAAATACGAGGGCTTCGTTCACATCCATGAGGAAGAGGCGAAGACTTATGGTCAACAGCTGCTGCCCGGCTTCGTACTCAATCTCGCTGAGAGACAGTCTCAGGGGGTGCGAGGCCGCACCAAAGCACGGCCCCAGGAACACCAGGATCAGCAGGAACTTGCCCGCGGGCCTTGGGCGCCGCAGTACAAGGCTTCGCACCTAGCTAAGGCTTTCCGCCTGGATCTTCTCGGCCACCGCCTGGACGTCGCGGAACACCCGCATCAGATTACCGCCCCAGATCTTTGCGATCTGCTCTTCGCTGTAGCCGCGTCTTACGAGTTCAATGGTGATGTTCATCACTTCGCTGGCATCGAACACGCCTTCAATGCCGCCACCTCCGTCGAAGTCACAGCCAATCCCCACGTGATCTATCCCGGCCACTTCCACGATGTGGTCGATATGATCGACAACGTGCTTTACCGTGGCCGACGGGCTGGGGAATCTCTCGTTCACTTCATTGAACGCCGCTCGCATGGCGGAGCGTTCTTCCGGCGTCATTTCGCTGACCGGCTTCATACCCTCCCGAAGCTCGGCAAGGGCGGCTTCGCGCTCGGGATTCTCGGGTATGTCACGCAGATACCCGGCAAGCATCGTCAACTGCACGACGCCTCCGTTCTCGGCCATGAGCTTGAGCATCTCGTCCGTCATGTTGCGTTGGTGGTCGGTCACGGCTCGCGCATTCGAATGACTCGCAATAATCGGAGCCTGGGAGACGGCAATGGCGTCGTAGAAGACGTCGTCACTTCCATGGGAGACATCGACCATGATGCCCAGGCGGTTCATCTCCCTGACGACCTCCTCGCCAAAACTGCTTATGCCTTCGTGCTCGGCGCCGTCGTCGTCGGTAGCGGAGTCCGCCAGATCGTTGTTCGAGGAATGCACAAGGGTGATGTAGCGCACGCCCTTGTCATAATAGAGCTCGACATTGGAGATATCACTGCCGATGGGATAACCGTTTTCAATCCCGAGATAGATGGCTCGCTTGCCTTCCTTTTCCAGTTCGTAGGCATCTTCGGGATCAAGCGCCAGCCCCACGATATCTGAATTGGCTTCGGTGGATGCGACCACGGCGTCGATCATCTGCAGGCCGAGCTCTTTTGCGCGGGTATTGCCGTCGTTGTCACGAATATCCTGGGCAACGAACGCCGCGAAAAATATCGCGTCGAGACCGCCCTCCTTCATGCGGGGATAGTCGACCTTGGAGCCCGTTTCCCGGGGATCATGACGCTCAGCCATATCAAATCCCGGCTCAATCATGCGCAGGGGCGTATCCGCATGGGTATCGAGAGTGAGCACGCGATCGTGAATCTCGAGCGCCCGGGCCACCAGTTCTTCCTCGGTTTCGGCTTCCACTGCCGGTGCGGCATCCACCGCCGCCTCGGTCGTCGTCGATTCTGAATTACACCCGTACAGAAAGGCACTGAGCACGAAAAGGAAGGACACACTCCGGGATTTGCAGATCATAGTTGAAAGGCCGTTTGACGAAGACAGGAGATACTCGGTTTAACCAGCGGCGCGCACGAGACTGCGGAGCTAGCGCTCGTCTCGGTTACGGAATTTGCTGTGGCTTGGGCCAGCTGCCGCTCGGCGATGGGCGCAGCGACGCCGTGATCGACGCCATACTAACCCGGTATCAGAGGTGGAGTAAAAACCTTCGTAAACAAAGAAGAACGACGGACGGTGGGATACGCCGGCCCCGAAACTTCGGGGCGCGGGCGTTCATCCGTCGTTGGCTGTCAGCAACAGCACTTGTCCTTGCAGCAATCACAGCTGCCCGCGCGGCAGCATTCGGTGGTTTCGCATTCGCAGTCGCACTTTTTGTCAGTCATCAGATTTCCCCTCTTGGTACCGCAGCTAGCTTTCGATTTGATCCGCCAGCGCTCTCAGTTTCTGCGCAATCGCAGTTTTGTTCAGCGAGTATGTTCGCTCGCGACCCTTCTTCACTACCTGGACCACGCCTTCCTGCGCCAGTACCTTCAAGTGGCGGGACGCCACGGAGGCGTCGACGCTACAGCACTCACACAAGCACATGGCATTGCGCGGACTGCTGCATTCACAGAGCTCGTACACCATCGACAGACGGTTGTATTCGCCCAGGGCTTTCAGCAGCCTCGCAAGTTCTTCCCGTTCGCGTGTGTCCATGCGTAATATTTGCTTATTTGCGCAAATATGTCAACAACTGCTTAAGGCAAGGTGGTTCGAAGCTCCTCGATGCAATCAATGCTTTTCGGAGGGCGCCAGGACCAACGTGGAGACTGCAGCGGCCTGGGCCGCTGCTCGGGTTAGCGGAGTAGGCGTGGCTTTCTCAGCGTGCCAATCCGCAATCTGACTGGCGTAATGCTTGTGCAACACCCGGGCGGCCACCCCTCCTGGTAGTGCGGTCATGACCTCTTCGTCCTCGGCCATATCGCTGACCAGGTTAAACGACGCAAAAAACGCCGTTTCGAAGGGTTCGCTGAACGGGTAGCGTGCACGCCGCAAGGTCTCGCCACTGCCGGACATGGGGTAGTCACCGCCACCCACCCATGCGCTGCCAAACCCCGTGCGCCTCATGGGGCTGACAAATCTGAGCCGATGCTCATCGCCCCAGGTCGCCGTGCTCGCGCGGTCGGCCAGGCGCAGGCTTGCTGCTTTTGCGGCGGACACCACCACGTCGGGCAGGGTTTCTACGCGGTCGTGCGTTTCCACATTGTCGAACCAGCTTGAATCGGTACTTGAGACCATCTCATCGAAGCGTTCCTGCCAGAAGTACCAACTGCCCAACAGCTCCGCAGCGAGTGCGTCACCGAGCTCATCGCGAAACGTCGCCCGGGCCAGTTCCTGATACAGAGTCTGGTATACCAATGGCGCGCGATCGTCCGCCTCATCCTCGTGCGACCAGCCAGCCAGGCTGTCGGCCAACTCTCCGAAGCCCGCCGAGCGCAGGAGTGGCACAAGCTGCGGCGCCAGGCGAGCCGCCTGCAGATTTTTGACGTCGTGCATATAGGCCCAGTGATCGTCAGCACTTACGGCGTCGTTGCCATCCAGCAGCTCAACCAGACGGCGATAGCGATAGGAAGGGGAAAAGTAGGTCGAGTACGTGTAGGGATAGCCGGTGGGTCGCGTGTCGTGATTGGCTGTTCCCGTCCAGCCACGGCGCGGATTGAACTCACCGGGCATCTCGTCCTTAGGTATCCACGACACCCAGTAGGGGCCGGAATCTGTCACCGTTACCGGAAGCAGGCCCTCACCGGTGCGTCGAACGGGGATCCTGCCTGTGGCACGACGACCGAAGTTGCCGTCCACATCCGCAAATACAACATTAAACATGTTGATATCGATCAGTTGTACCGCAGCGTCGACCTCGGCGGCGGAGCGGGCAAAGAACAATTTGTTGTAGCCAATCTCCGGCCCGTACTCCGTGGCGGCGTTCCACTTCAGAGACAGCACGCGATCCCCAAGATCCACGATACCGTGATCCGACACCACGGGTCCGCGATGAGTCGAGCGAACCGTGATGGTTTTTTCGCGGAAACCGTCCTCGGCCTCGTCATCCCGGATGCGGATGATCTCCTCGCGGAATTCAAAGGGCACCCGGGCGTCGCCCTCCAGGTAGTGGTCTGCGCTCGCTGGATCGACGCGTTCGATAAACAGGTCCTGTACATCTCCATAGGCGTTGGTGACGCCGAAGGCGACGCGATCGGTGCGACCGACGAGAATTCCGGGGAGCGCGGGCAGTGCAACCCCGGCCGCATGAAATTCCGCTGTGCTCAGGCCGACGGGATACCACACACCGGGAAGCAGGCGTGCGTCCAGGTGCGGATCGTTGACGACCGTGGCCGCTCCGCTGACCGATCGCTGTGGCCCCACCACCCAGTTATTCGAGCCCAGGTGAAGCGGTGCCAGCTCTTCGTAGAGCGCCGGGGGGGCAACCTGCGCTACAGGCTTTACTCCGGGCTCTGGCCCATCCCGTATCATCTCAGACGCGAGTTGCTCCGGAACCCGTGCGGGGAGCGCCTCGGGCACGCGATCCGGATTCACATTGATGGGCATCAGACTTGATGCCTTGGTCATACCGACCGCATCGACGAGCGCCAGCGCCACGGCTTCCGCCTTCATGTTCACCGAGTGCTGAAGCGAGACGTACTGCAGGATCAGGGCCGAATCTTCCAGCGTCCAGGGTTCCGGGGTATGGCCCAGCAGCGACAGCTCCAGCGGGAACTCGTCCTGCTGCGTGGCTATGTAGGCATTCAGTCCATCCAGATAGTCCCCGAAGAACTGTTTGACCTCGGGTGAAAACTGCGCCGCCATGCGCCGGGCGTGGTGCACAAGACCCAGCACGCGCATCTGAATATCCGAAGCCACTCCGGCCTCGCCAAGGAGCTCCGCCAGCCGCCCCTGGGCGAGCAGCTTGAAGAACTCCATCTGAAAAATACGATCCTGCGCCGTGATAAAGCCCTGAGCCCGCAGCATGTCGCGACGATTCTCCGCGGCGATATGGGCAACTCCCCGCGTATCCCGGGTTACGGTGACGGGGGCGCTCAAAACCGGCAGCTCCAGTCTCCCTTCAGTCCGGTAGTCGTTGATGCGGGTCACCCAGAACGCAGCACCGGCGAACGTCACGGCCAGCAGCACTGCAACTGCGGAGATCCACTTGCCCATCGATTGTTCCTCGCCTCTTCTGCGTCTGCGCCGCGTGGCTGTAGCTTCGAGCAGCTGCGCGGTGCCGTCGCGAACAATCGCCACTTACGCCGAGCCGGTCAAGCGTTTTGCGGGATCAGTCTAGCTGTTCGAAGCGTCTCACCGGTTTGTATCGAACGCTGTACACTCCGATCCTGAGTTCGGGGCATGCGTCTTTCCGGCAAGGCCCATGAGCGCACGCGTTCAGGATGGAAACGGGACAGAAATGACAAGCGGTACCGCGACGCAGGGCAACGACACGCTCGTTTTCGGACATCCCGCGGGCCTGATGACCCTTTTCTTCACCGAGATGTGGGAGCGCTTCAGCTACTACGGCATGCGGGCCCTCCTGGTGCTCTACATGACCGACTCGGCGCGTCGCGGCCTGGCGATCGATACGGAAACCGCCGGCGCTATCTACGGTCTGTACACCTTCGGCGTCTACGCCCTGGCGCTGCCCGGTGGCTGGCTAGCGGACCGATTCCTCGGCCAGCGCCGCGCCATTCTTATCGGCGGCATCGTCATCGCCGCGGGCCACTTCACGCTGGGGCTGCCGCTCATGCTCACGGGATCCGAGTACTGGTCCTTCTACCTGGGGCTGATTCTCGTGGTGGTGGGAACGGGTCTTCTGAAACCCAATGTGAGTGCGATCGTAGGCGAGCTCTACTCGAAGGATGAGCCCGCGCGTCGCGATGCCGGGTTCTCCATTTTCTATATGGGTATCAACCTCGGCGCCTTCCTCGGCCCCATTCTCTGTGGCTGGCTCGCCGAGTCCGTCGACTGGCACGTCGGCTTCAGCCTGGCGGGTGTCGGCATGACCCTTGGCCTGGTGCAGTACGTCCGGGGAGGTCATCGCCTTGCGGGGGTCGGGGCGCCGCCCCGGCGCTCCGATTCAGCGCAAGACTCGTCGAAGCCGGCCTGGCGATCTGTTCTGGTCGTTGCTTCTCTCGCAGGTCTTGCAGTTCTCCTGTACCTGCTGGACAGGAGCGGGTTTCTCAATATCACCGTGGTTGGTGTCGCACAGTCGACGGGGATCATCGTCGTTGTTGTTGCCGCGGTCTATTTCGCGGTCGTCCTTCGTTACGCCTGCGAAAACGCCGTCGAACGGCAGCGCGTAGCAGCGATTTTCGTTTTGTTCTTGGGGGCGGCGATTTTCTGGTCCGGCTTCGAGCAGACGGGATCGTCGATGAATCTGTACGCGCGGGACTTCACCGATCGCATCTTTTGGGGCTGGGAATTACCGACAACGTGGCTGCAGTCGGTGAATGCGATGTTCATTGTCCTGCTGGCTCCCTTCATGGGCATGCTCTGGCTCCGGCTGGGTTCCCGCAACCCGTCTACTCCCGTGAAGTTCGCCGTGGGCCTGCTGATGCTCGCCGCGGGCTTTTTCGTGCTCGCCTGGGGCGCCCTTCGACTGCCCGAGAACGCCGCGGCGAATCCGGGCGTCGGCGCGGCGGTCACATGGCTCGTGGTCACGTACTTTTTCCATACCGTAGGCGAACTCGCTCTCAGCCCGGTCGGTCTCTCAAGCGTGACCAAGCTGGCGCCCAAGCGTCTCGTGGGGCAGATGATGGGAACCTGGTTCATGGGCACTGCCCTCGGGAATCTGCTCGCGGGACTCGTCGCGGGTCAGATTGCAACCCTACCCCCGTCGCAGCTCTTTGCGGTCTCGGCGAGCATTGCGGCCGGGACGGGAGTACTGTTTATTCTGGGCACGCCGGTGATCAAGCGAATGATGCACGGCATCCGATAGCGGCGTTAGAGAGGTAGGAGCATGAGCAAAGGTATCGGCGGCGCGGACCCCACAGAGGTTCTGGCGAATATCACTCCCTGGTCGCAGCAGGCTCCGGCGATCTCGGCGCAGGAGTATGCCAGCCGTTACCACCGAGTTCAGGAGCTCATGACGGAGTCAGGGACAGACGCGCTGATTCTCGGATCCAATGCCAATGTGCACTACTTCACCGGCATCACCTGGGCCGGCGGCACCACCGACCGCCTGTTTGTGTGCATCGTGCCCAGGGAAGGATCTCCATTTTATGTATGCCCAAAGTTTGAGGAAGGGACCTTGCGTGAGTCCTGGCGGCAGGAAGGGGAGCCCTGTCTCTGGGAGGAGCATGAGGACCCCTTCGATCGCTTCGAGACGGTGCTGAAGCAGCTCCATGCCAAAACGATCGCGATCGATCCCGGTATCCCCTTCTTCTGGGGTGAAGCCATGCGCCAGGCCGCGAGCGCCCGGGAGCTCTTCGATGGATCCGCACTAGTGGATGCCTGCCGGGTTCAGAAATCGCCGGCGGAAATCGCTCTCATGCAGCAGGCGAAGAACATGACCCTTGAGGTACACCGGCTCGCGGCGAGTATTCTGTCACCGGGTATCTCCACCACCGAGGTCCGTGCCTTTATCAGTGATGCTCATCGGGCCATGGGTGCGGAAGGCGCTTCGTTCTGTATCGTCCTGTTCGGTGAAGCCACGAGCTATCCCCACGGCGTCCCCTATCCGCAGACGCTGGAGGAAGGGGATCCGGTGCTCATTGATACCGGTTGTCTCGTGCATGGGTACAACTCGGACATCACGCGGACCTACGTGTACGGCGAAGCCTCGAAGGACATCCAGGAAGTCTGGGACCTGGAAAAGGCGGCGCAGGCTGCGGCTTTTGATGCGGCGGCCATCGGCGTTCCCTGCGAAGATGTGGATGCGGCGGCCCGGCGCATCATAGAACATGCCGGTCTTGGGCCGGACTACGCGGTTCCGGGCTTACCGCACCGCACGGGACATGGGATAGGACTGTCGATTCACGAGGCTCCCTATCTGGTCAGGGGAAGCAAGGAACCGTTGCGCGAGGGCATGTGCTTCTCTAACGAGCCCATGATCGTGGTTCCCGGACGATTCGGAGTCCGACTGGAGGACCATTTCTACATGACCGAGCGGGGCCCGCGCTGGTTTACGGAACCGTCTCCTTCGCTTGACGCCCCTTTTGGGTGATCGCGCGACCCGCGCTTTCGCTGTTATCGCCGTGCCTCTAATACCTCCTATACTTTGACGCCTCCGGCCCGCGTCGAAAATTCTGCGCCACGACGCATTTCGTAAGGTTGTAGCGAGTGGATCTTCTAGGCAAAAAAGTCGACAGATACGAAGTCGTGGAACGCATTGGTGAGGGCGGAATGGCCGATGTGTACAAGGCCCACGATCCGGACGTCAATCGATTCGTTGCGCTCAAGATTCTCAGGGACGAATACTGCTCCGAGGAGGAGTATCGGAAGCGCTTTCTGCGTGAAGGACGCGCTGCTGGAGCGCTGATCCATCCCAACATCGTGTCTATCTTTGGTGTTGGGAGCGTCGATGGGGCTCCCTATATCGCCATGGAGCTGCTGACCGGGACAACGCTCGACTCCGCGATTCGAGGCGAACCGAAAATTCAGTGGGTCGAGCTGCTCGAGATCAGCCGGCAGCTCGCGAGCGCCCTGGGACACGCACATGCGAAGGGCATCATTCACCGGGATCTCAAACCAGAAAACATCATCCTGGACGCGCAAAGCAAGACAGCGAAGATCACGGATTTCGGCGTTGCCCGCATCAGCGACGTCAAGGACAAAACGCAGGTCGGCTTCATTCTTGGAACGCCGCGTTACATGTCTCCAGAACAGGCCCTCGGATCGGATATAGATGCACGAAGCGATCTGTTCAGTCTGGGAGTTCTACTTTACGAGGCCGCGACCTGTCGCCGGGCGTTTGAAGGCGGATCGCTTGCAACGCTGATAAGGCAGATTCTGGAAGAAGAACCAACGCCCATCGGCAAGTTGTCACCCGAAGTACCCAAGGGCCTGCAAAAGATCATTGCGAAGCTATTGCAGAAAAAACCGGAGCGGCGGTTCCAGTCCGCGGCGGAGCTTGAAGCCGCCCTTTCTCAGGAACTGCAATCGACGCGTGAAGCCGAAGAACAGAATCCCAGGTATATGCCGCTGCACCTGCGGTGGTCGATCATCATGACCGCTGTGATTCTCATCGCCGTGCTGGCGAGTTCGACGCTGGCCGTACAATCCCAGCGCAAGGCTTTGACCGCGCCCATACTCGACTCCGGAGCGTCACTTGGAAAAGTTATCGCCGCGGAACTGTGGCGGCCTATTCTTCAGGGTTCGTGGGTTGAGCTCGATGCCTTTGTGAGCGCAACGGCCGCGAGAGATACCTTTCGCTACCTGACCATCGCCGACCACGAAGGGATCATCCGCAGCGCATCCGACGCCACTCTGGTGGGTACGCAGCTGGAGGCACAGCCTCGCGATCTGGTGCTGCAGCAACGCGGCGACCTGAGCGTGGCGATGCTCCCCACCGCTACAGGGGAGGTGTTTGATTTCCGGGTAGACGTCATATTCGATAGCGACACCATTGTCGGCGAGGTTGCCTTCGGCGTCGACGCCGAGGGTTTTCGCAACAGTCTCGCAACAACTAAGTCCACGATTTTGCTCGTCGCTCTCGCGGTCGGCCTCGCCGTGTTTGCGGTGTTCTATAGCTTCAACCGGCTTATGGTGAAGCAGATCAAGCACGCTACGGAAGCGCTCCGAGCCTTCGCCGCGGGAAGGACGGTCACGCGGATCAGCATAGAACGAAGCGATGAGTTCGGAGACCTGTTCACCGCCTATAACCTCATGGCCGACGAGGCGGAGCGACTCATCGATGGGTCAGCCGCCGGGCGGGCGGGCGGCGGTGCTGAGGGCGAGGAACAAAGCAGGAATGAAGCCGCCCCTGCGAAACATCACGAAAACACGGCGACCGACCCAGTGGAGGTTGCCGAAACCGTGGAGCCAGCGCCCGCTGCCGCTTCGTCTCAGCGAGACGCTCTCCAACCTTCTGAATTTGACGACGCGATCCCGGCGACCGAGGACGAAGTCGATGTCGCAAAAACGCGCCTTTTTGTGCCCAAGAAGAAGGACTGAAGGCAGATCGAAGACGGATCGACGGCAGAGCCAGGCGGGTTGCGAGTCAGCGCCTGAAAAATAACTTCCGCCATCGGAGGGCCTCAGGGGCCAGCTGCTGCAACGCTACAGCTCGCTGATTCGACGCTTTAGAGCCACAGCCTGATTACGATTGATCTGGGCGTCCTGGTGCTCCGGATCAATGAGCAGGACTTGATCCCACAGCTCGATAGCGCGATCCAAATCCTGCCGCTTGAATGCGATGAGCGCTTCAAGATGCAGCTCGTTGGTATCCACGGCTGGCGCCGCTGGCTCCGTTCCCGTGGCTTGCGTTACCACGGCGGGATCCACTGTGCCCGGTTCCGTTTGCAGCTCACTCGACGCGTTGGCTTCCGGGGGCTCTCCAGAAACGGCATCAGAAACGGCATCAGAAACGGCATCAGAAACGGCGTCGGAAACAGCGTCAGAAACGGCGCCAGAGTCGGCCACAGAACCGGTGTCAGACGCGGCGACAGAAGCAGCGACAGTCCCCTCGACGTCAGGCATGGGCGACACTTCTGCGTCGGTTGTGGCAACGCTGGTATCGGATTCCTCGGACTCGGGTTCCGCAGTCGCGTCGGGTACTTGAACGGTATCAAGCTCAGGATCAGTGCTTGGGCTCGTCTCGGGCACGGCTTCCGGCACCGCGTTTTCGGTGTCTGTTCGCGCGGCGACAGCATCCTGATCTGAAAATGCCTGTATCGCACTTGGCGTAAGCGGGATCTTAATCAACTGACCTGCCCGCGCGCTCCGGGGAGCGGCGATGCTGTTGTACTTCGCCAGGGCATGGAACTTGTAAAAGTCCGCGAGGTAGTTTGACGCCAGCTCGGACAGCGACTCACCTCGCTCCAGCGGAATCACCCGATACTCGGAGGGAAAGTACTCGCTGGCCGGCGTGTCAATCTGATTAAGGAGGTTCCGCGCCAGGGCATTCGATGGCTTCTGTTCTAGTGATGCCAGTATCTCCACTCGGGCCTCGAACACCTTGCCCATATCGAGCAGACGAAGCGCTTTTGCAAGTCGAGCCTCGGGCGACAGATCCCGTTCAGCCGTGTAGGGAGCCACCGTCTCTCTTTCGACCACGCTGTCCGGAACTTCGGGCGCAGCGACTTCTTCGGCGTTTTCGCGCCCGGGTAGCTTCACTACGGAGTCGAGCTCTGCACAACTCGCACACAGCACAGCGCACGCAGACAGGAAGATGGCAAGTCTCCCAAATGGGTTGTCGAAATTTCGGCGTGTCAACACGGCTAGACCTGGTGGATTGGCGGTGAACGCGGCTGCTCAATATAGATCAATTCCTCAATCACGGTCGACCCTGACGCTGGCGTGCGAGATTAGTGCAGGAGGAGATAGGTCGCGACGGCCGCCAGAATCAGCCCCATCCGCAAGCGCGCCTTTGCCTTCAGCGGTGGCGCGCCATCGCGCGTGAGATAGTCGTAGATTGCCATCATCAGGAAAGCGAAGGCCAGCACGGCTATGACCCAGGGAACGCTTACCGTCATTGCGGCCGTATTCGTTCGCGATCTGAGGTTACGAGCGCCACTGCTTCTTCTGCCGGTAACCCGGCGCCCGAACTTCAGGAAGGGTCGCCTCACCCATCAGAGCCAGCTCCAGGGCTGCCGCATGGCGCTGTCGCTGATAGCCGATAGCCAGCACATTCTCGCACTGGCTTTCGCTGATCCTGGCACCGCACAGGTAGCGTTCTCCAGCGGTGTACTGGGCTGAGTGCGCGGCCCACCACGCCTCGATGTGCGGGCGTCCGGGCCAGGGAAGGTCTTCGTCGGGATCGAGGTCGACCGTGTCGTCTTCGGGATCTTCGGAGGGTCCCGACTCATGGCCCTCTGGTCCATCCACATCGAGGTCCAGATAGGCCAGGTCGGCACCGGTAATCAGGGAAAAGGCCTCTCCAGCCACCCGCGCAAAATCGGGCTCTTCCATCTGATTGAACAGACCCGGCATATAGAAGGGGTCACCGGAATAACCCGCGCCAAGAAGAGCAAAACGACGCGTGCTTTCTTCCCGTGCGAGGCTGGAGAGCCAGTTCTGCAAAAGCTCTCCCTCAGTGACCCTGGCGATGACCTGTACGGCCCGGTCGGCATAGAGGGATTGTGGACGCACGAAAGCCTTGAGGGCCGTCGCGGCGTCGGTGTCTCCCAGCAGCACTGAAGACCAGAGTGCCCAGAATCGACAGTGTTCGTCCTCCGCCTGCCAGTGCTCGCGTATCGAGCTTGCGAGGTCCGCGCGCTTCAATTCACCGACCGCGCGCAGCGCCCGGGTACGAAGCGGCAGGCTGTCGCTACCCAGATGACGGATGAGCATCTCTCCCGGATCAACGCGATGGATGGCGCAGGCACTCAGACCCAGGTGCTGATACAGATTGCTATTGGCGCTCAGGAAGGTCTCGATAAGTGCTTCGACGCGCGAGTACTCAAACCAACCCAGCGCCGAAACAAAGGCTCGTATGTTGTCCCGACTTTGCGCGGCCACCTTAAGTACCTCATCGATTCGCGCGCCGTCGGCGTTTTCAATGGCCAGGGAAGCGGCGGCAAAAACCTCGCCGGGCTCACCCAACTCCAGCGCGGACTTGGAAGTCGTCCATCCGAGGTTCTCGGCCACGCGCAGGCCGTCGAGATTCGCTTCTACCCGGTAGTCGAGTTCCGCCAGGTCTTCCAAGGTGTAGTTCGCGCCGAGGACGGCAGCGTCGCGAAGAAGCCAGAGAAACGCCGTATTTTCAGCGTGCTGGTCGACTACAATGGGAATGCTTCCCGACACGGCCGTAGCGCCCTTAGCTAGGCCGTTTGAGCGGCTTGCCTGAAGCCTTGCTCTCCGCGATGGCATCGTCCCAGGCCTTCTGGCGTTTCTTGTTCTTGCCGTGGTCGGTTTCCGCCGTGGAGTCGTACGCTTTTGACAGGGTATCGGCGCGACGGTCGCCCTCTTCCATGATTCGCTTTGCCTCGGAAGCCAGACGGCTGGTGGAGCGGGTTCTCAGCTTCTGGAGTTTCTTTACGATATCGCGATTGCAAAGACCGGCGATGTCGAAATGCCCCTGCTCGTGGTTCAGCAGCTCCGCTGACTGCTTGCCCTTTATTACCCACGTCTGTGCGCTGACAAGAATGATGGGCAGCTCGCCCTCCCCAAGCCTGAAGCGCCCGTTTTCTCTGACGACTTTGAGTTCTGCCCCATTCATCTGGACGCTGATCTGCGCATCTTCATCAGTGCCCGCTGGCCGGCTGCTGCGCGGACTGAACTCATCCCAGGAAACTTGTCTGGGCCAGCCGCTGAGCTGAGGGCCCTTTGCATCGGCACCGGTACCCATGGGTTGCGCTTTGCGGAAACCGGCGCGGGGAGAGCTGGGGCTTAAGCCAGCGGGAAAAGTGCGGTTGCTACGCGCGGGAGAAGAAGGCCAGTCCATTCACCAATCCATTCACCAATCCATTCACCAATCCACGTTCAAATACGCTGTATCTACAGATTAGCGTACTTTGCCGACGCCGAGTGTCCTACACCTGCAAATGAGACCCTAGCGAAAACCCCAGCGCCTTGCGTTCATCGTACACGCGAAAGCCGGCCCAAAAGACGTAGCTGCAGGCGTGGGCTGCACCTGAGCAGTTCTTGTTCCCATGGTATGGGCCCCTAGCAGTCTCCCTAGCGTCCAACCCCGCTGGGTTAGCTGCGCATGCTCCGTAGAAGGCGCACATGGTTGTGTATCGCAATGAGCGGAAAGTTGACGTTACTGGCCCGCAGATCCTCGCGGTGTGTGCAGTATGCGACCACAGCGATCTGGTGCCATTACTAATTGCAAAGTCGGATGAGTTAGGAACTCTACCGGGGCAAGCTGCGATACTTCGACTGGCATCCATTCAAGTAGAGCACGCTCAACCACGTTCCACGCCTCGTCGTATCGAACTGCGGATGCGAGCGCGCCCGCCAAGAACACTGCGGCTTCGAAATCAGGAGGCACAGGCTCTCCTCGATCAAAGAGTTCAAGCGCCCCCTCTTCTACCTCATAGACAGCGGCTAGTGAATAGAGATGCTCAGAGCGCTCTTCGGGACTGTCAAACTGTCCATCGTCAGCTGTCGCTTCCCGCACAGCCTCGCGAAACTCTTCCAGGGCACCGATCTCAGGCTCGGACACGGTCGGAAAGACTCGATTTGGGTCGGCGAGATCGAGGTACTCGCGCAGGTCTTCCAATTCATCGACGAGCCCGATTTCATCGTCGACCTCGACGAAGTGTAGGAGAGCTTCGCCAACGGCTTCAGAGAGCAATGACCACTGTCGCGTCTCACGTGCGGCTCGCGCGGCAAGCCTGATCACATCGCTGTAGACGTTGAATGTGTATGTACCCTCGGGATCGGCAATTGCCTTCTGTGCGTGACCGAGCACCCTCTCCCAATCGCCAACGTACGCGTAGAGTGTGGAGAGCGCTGCTGCCGCGGGTGTACTTCCGGCCTTGGCAAGAGCCGAGAAGGCCTTCTCAGCGTCATCCGCGTTCCCTGCAAGCGCAAGTCGTTGAGCTTCTTCGAGCTCTTTCAGGCCTTCCATATGTCTAGTCTCGGACTGAACCTTCGCGCAATTTCACGATATTGGTCTTCATGTTGATCTATCCAGCCATCCGCATCCAGGAAAAAAGCACCTTCGTCGAAAGCCGAATCGAGTGTCTGCATCATCGCAGTTATGCTTTGGTACTCGGCTGTTTTCTCGGGATCATCATGGAAGTAGTAGATTACGGGACTGGTCGATGTATTCTCTTTTGAACACTCAGCAACCAAGAAGTCACCACCATCATCTGAAAAAATCGGAAACCAGGAGTGCTTCCATTCATCACTGTTCTTGTATACACGATAGATCTCGAGAGCTTCCTCAATTGACAAGAAATAGAAGAGGGGCAGGAAATGAATATCTCCAAGGCTATCACTCTTTTCAACAACCGTACCGTTTCGCCAGCCATAGAGCTCTCTCAATTCGTCAGTAAAATGCAGCGGAAGATCGTTCTCGATAGCCGCAATTTCCTCGGGTCTCAAACCAGGCTGGAGACATTCAGATGTACGTAACCCCAAGTCTGATAGTTTGGCTCCGATGCGATCAAGACACTCAAGCACGCTTCGTCACTCTAGCTAACTGATCTGAACCCAGAAAGGGCTCCCATCCTTCACATTGTTGTTGCGATAAAACGCCGACAACTTTCCACCTTGCTTGCACTGCTCCTTCCGAGAGATTGCTCGCACCCTGGCATTTTTCCCTCCCTGTTTACTCGACGCGAAAGGAAACTCGTCCCAGGACTTACCCTTACCTGCCTTACCTTTCCCTTTGAGCGCGGCTCTTCGATTGGCTCGTTTTACCTTTCGATCGGTCTCCCTGTTGAGCTTCATCTTCTTTTTCTTTCCAAGTGCTTTCTTTATGTTCTGTACCTTACCGGGGAATTCCTTTTTGTCGAAAACCACTGTCGGAACAACTGGTGGGTGTATCGTACCCATCAGCGTCGCTGCGTTGGGAGGGCTGCCAGCTGGTCCATTGTTATTGAGCATCTGATCGCCCAGTAACTGTACGTTTTTGCCTTCTATCCTTACATTAAGCGAGCCGGGTGCGATGAACGTTGCGGGACCCTCCGTGTTCGCAGATACGATACCCCCTCCCGTTGCCTTACTGGCTATATCGCCAACGCTCTTGTGGCTCGCACCTCGAATAGCAACCACAGACTTCTCTATCTTCACAGACTTGGAGTAACCCTTCGGCGATCGATTGCTCATCGCGATATTGGGCAAGGGTGTCGGTACAAACGGCGCGGGTGGGCCCGGCATTTTGCAAACGTTGGGAACGGTGGCAGCCGCTATACTCTTCGCCGCCTTGGTGACCGGTGCCTTGGGAGGATTTATGCCAACGGTTGCCATTATCGACTCACCTCAAAGTCGAGGACCAAGCCCCCACGTAAACCACTCCAGGAACCACACCAAACCAGTGCGAAGTTTCCATGTGAGCAGCGGCTGTGCCAAGTATCAATCGCTAGACTCGCACAAACTGCCCCGGTCGCTGCACCTAACTCACCACATTCACCGGCGACGGTCACATAATCAGCGCCATCCCTAAAGCAAGTTGAATTGCGCAACAACGCAAAGGCCCAATCATGGTTTCGCGAAACCTCGCCATTAATATCACTGTAGATATCCGTTATGCAGTTGCCGGATGATGAGACGTGGGCCGTGACTTCGGCCACCAGGCTCCCAAGTGCTTCGCCCATTAAGCCTGTGTCGCTGGCTGCTTGACGCTCCTCAAAAGCTTTAGCGGAAGCTCCCACCGTTGCAAGTGGTTTGATTCCCATGCGGATGCAAAATTCAGGGTCGGCTATTGCAAGAAGCGAAACGGCTTCTCCCGGCGCAAATCCGCTTCTCGCATCCGAGTGTGCCAATTTTGCTTCGCTGTCTAGCCACGCGATCGAATCACTGTCCAGGTAGGAATCAACTCCACCAGCAATAACCAGAGGAAAACGCTTTGACGCAACACAGCTCGCAGCTTCTCCGATTGCGAGCAATGCTCCCGCATGCCCCGAAGCCATCGCGCTCAGAAGCTCAGCTTGGACTTGATCAACCAGTGTATTCGCCAAGGACGATTTAACCGCATCGAAATCAGGCTCACTGAATCCGGGGCGAAACTCCGGCAATGCCATGAAGACTGGAACTTTGCTCGGCAAGACTACTTGGCGCGATACTTCATCAATCAGGTCAGTAAGTGCTTTCTGCAACAAAGCGATCATACGATCTGCGGCGGACGATACAGAAGCCGATATCGACGGTTCACGTCCGCACACCACGTTTTCACCATCTCGATCGGTGAAGAACGGGTGCTCTTCGACCCCGCTTATGCCTGAGCGTATAGCCGCCCCAAAACTCTTTGTGCTGAGACCAATACAACACCTTGTCGCGGTAGCAATAACTTGCGCGGCGTCGCTACCACTCATTTGACGCGCACCGCTTTAACCTCAGTGTGGTCGAGGTACTCGACTTTATCGGACCGAAGGGGCAGACCGGACTGCCAACACATCGATACCGTGTTCTCATGCGGGGTGATGAACACCGACGAGAGATGACCAACATGACGCACAGGTTCATCGTTCTGTATGAACGTCCGAAAACGTACTTCTATCCTCGGAAGCTTAAACTGCAACAGAGACTCCGGAGTCATGTTTTCAATCACGACAGCTTCCCCACCCTTCAACCAAAGTGGGGGACGCTGGTCTTCCGGCGCACTCAACGCAAACCTCACATCGTAGTCCTGTGGCAAAAGCGGCTTACGCGACTCACTCCAAACCGAGTCATAAGTCCCGGCCAGAGCACGTCTCGGCTGCCAGGAGGATGCAATTGCTCCGTATCCAGCCGGATAACGTTCGGTAGAAGAGTTTCTTGAATGTTCGATACAGTGTGCGGGACAACCATCGAGATCGGATGGTTTGACACAAACTCCCTTCCCTACGGGGTTGTACTCGTGTACGCGCCAGTTTTTCGGATCTGGATCTCTAACATCGGAACCACCAAACGCCCACTCATAGTGTATCGGCGCAGTGACAAAGCGCTCCGAATCAGTGACTGCCAGCCCGGAAAGAGTGTTGTGATACTGGCGGGGACCGTGAACGATCACTCTCTTGTCAACGGAGCCGATCTGTAGGCGGGTTTCCACAGCTCGCACAGGCCGCCCGTTGGGGGCATAGGCACAGGCATCGAGAACTACATCAGTAGTAGGCTTAAGCCATAACAAATCGCTGTCCAGCACAAGCGCTGTTTCAGCTGGGTCTCCACGATATATGGGCTCAAGTACCGGGTTTAGCTGATCTGACATCAAACGCAGGTGACCACTGGATTCGATGTGGAACGCTGCCCGTACGGCGACGAGCCATGTATGCGTGCCGTGTTTGTCTCGTATCCAATTCGAGCCCGAGGAGTATCGGGTCCGATCATCTAATTCCCACATTGCTCGCAATACTCGAAAACGGAATCAAAGAACCGCCCAACGCGGGGCCGATGCTGCCCGATGCCAGATAGTTCTCGGCTGAGATTTCGTTGCTCATGCGATCAATAGAGTCTTCCTGTTCAGCCCTCATGGCGGCTTTGATGCTCACAGCTGCAACGCAGGAAGACATATATTTGGGGACAGCGTTACGGAAGCTACGCAAAGACTCGCTTCGCGATGCCGACAAGGAAGCCATGGTTACGCTAGTTGATCTGCACCGAGCCACCCCGGATGCAGTTTGCACCTGCAGAGCGGCTTAGGACGTACGTTCCGCGTATCAGCACCTTCCCCGCCCGGGTAAGCGTGATACTCGCTTTCCCACAGCTAAGCACGATTTCCCGATCAGCCTTAAGCTCCAGCCGTTCGCCATCAAGCTGTGCAGACACTGGTGCACTTTTCTCGATCTCAATCTCGTCGGGACGCTGGATCCGCCCAATAATCAGTGGTCGTTCTGGGTCGCCGTGCTCAAACATCAATGCAACTTCCCGGCCCTCATCACTCTTGGTGAGCTGCGCCGAAGAGCGGGCGGTCAAACCCGACTCCTGTGTATTCCCGGGAAACACCACCAGCGGAGCTCCATCAGGGTCGAATCCGGCAAGCATACCGATCACCACTCCATCGATCTTCTCCACAGCTCGCGTATGGGGTGTGATCACTGCATCGCTATCATCCATCTGCCTTGCCTCGCGTGACACTGTCGCTCTACTGGGCGACGTCAATTCTCAAGGATCTTTTTGCCTTTCAGGGTCAGATTGCTCTTCGCCTTGACGTTGACCTTTCCACTGCCGTTGATCGTGATGTCCTTCCCTCGCAGCACGATCGTGCCATCTTTCTTCATGGTGATACTGGCTTTTCCAGTCTGTATCGTGATCTGGTCACCAGCATCGAGTACGTAGTTCTTGCCAACCTTCACTTCTTCGTCTTCGTCGATGGATACGCTCTTCGACTTTAAGACCATCTCGGAAAAATCGCCCAATACAGTGGTTTTTGCGTCTTTCCCAACGTTAAGAAAGTAGTCAGTCCCAACTCGCGATGATTTGGTGACGCCGACCGTCTCCGTGAGCGCACCTCCGACGGTGAGTTGCATGGCGCCGCCAATCGTCTCCGAGTAGTTAACACCCACCTGCTCAGTGAAGTTGGTCCCAACGGTGATACTCATGTTACTGCCAATCGTTTCCGTGTGATTGACACCTACGCTCACGCGTTTGGACTGAGCGATTGTTTCGCTATGATTTGCACGGACTGTGATGCTCTTGTTGTTGCCGACAACCTCGCTCTTGTCGTGGCCCACATCCAGGGATCGGTCGTTGCCAATCACCTCTCCGCGATCGTTCTTAACTAACTGGTTGTAGTCCTTCTCCGCCTGCACATACAGCTCTTCATTGCCCAGCTTGTCCTCAAAGCGGATTTCGTTGAAGTTCGACGCCGCCGCGCCCTTCGTGCTGCGGGATTTGACACCGCTTTGTGTTTTGTTGTCGGGCAGACTGTAGGGCGGCATGTTATCGGCGTTGTAGACGCGGCCCGTGATGATCGGACGGTCCGGGTCGCCTTCCAGAAACTCGACCATCACTTCCTGGCCAATGCGCGGAATAAACTGTGCGCCCCAACCGGGTCCGGCCCAGGACTGTGCGACGCGGATCCAGCAGGAGCTTTTGTCGTCTGACTGACCGTAGCGATCCCAGGGGAACTGGACTTTGACGCGACCGAACTCATCGGGAAAGATCTCTTCTCCGGCGGGCCCCACCACCACCGCGGTCTGTGGACCCTGGACCACCGGCTTGGGCGTCGAGCGGTCGGCGCGGAAGGTCGTACCGCTCTCAACGGCACCAAAGCTGCACATGTATACCTGCTCTCCACCCTGCCCCGTCGACGCGTACTCTTCGATCGCGAGCTCGTAATTTGCGCGAGTAATCAGATATTCCCGGTTCTGATCGCCGCGCGGGTGTCGCTCCAGCGTAAACAGGCAACCGTGAATCATGGCGCGGGCATCGGTGGAACCGGACACCTCTTCAAAGTTTGTGTGTAGCTCCTCGATCCGCGCCAGCGCGAGTTGCTCACCGATCCCGGTCTCCCGATAGTCGCCCGGGTAGTCAAAGATCTCGCCTTCAGCCTGACTGTGTGGCCGCGCTATCTTGCGATTAACGAGCAGGTTTTTTTTGGGACGCTTGAAATCGTAGTCGGTAAGCGCGTAAAGCCCAGGCTGTATCTCCCGGTCAATGTTCCACTCCGACACGTGCTCCATGTCGATGGTCTGCTCCAGCCCCGGCGGGTGGAATGGCAGAGTCGACTCGCCCGCGATGGGAGCGTGAGAGCTGTAACCGTCGGAAAGAACGAGCTTGTGCTGCCCGTTGGCGTGGGTGAAGTAGTAGTAGATGCCTTCCTGCTCAAGCAAGCGACTGACGAAGTTGAAATCCGTTTCGCGGTACTGGACGCAGTATTCCCAGGGCTGGTAGGTCCCCGTAAGCTTGTCCTCAAAGTCGCTGAACCCGTTATCGCTAAACACTTCTTTCACGATATCGGGAACGGACTTCTCCTGGAAAATCCGGCAGTCAGCCGTTCGCGTGAGAAACCACAGCCACGGACTCACCGTGGCCTCATACACGGAGTAGCCCTCCGCCAGGGAACTGGCCTGGGAAAAGCGGGTAACGAAGCCGTTGAAGTAGCGACTGCCGCCGCCGGTCAGCGAGAGTTCGATCGTGACGTTCTGCCCGAGGATGTCGTCGATATTAATCTCCGGGTTGGGGCTGTACATGACGACTTCGTATTCGAAGAGCCGCCCCATTTCTTCCCGTCCGCTCATACGGGAGAACAGCAACTCGTCCATGCCGAGCGGCGTGGCTATCTTGACCTGTCTGTTCCCTGCCATCGCGTTCTCCCGTTAGCTAAGGCCCGGCTCCATACTCGTAACTGAAATCCTTGTCGGTTACGGAAATGTGGACGCGCTCGGCTTCCTGGCCCTCGATCACCTGGCGCAGGAAATGCTCGCTCATGGTTGGCAGCATTGTATTGGTGAGAATCGTATCGATCATCCGACCGCCGCTTTCCACCTCCGTACACCGCTCGGCGATAAGTTCGACAACAGAAGGATCATAAGTGAAAGGAATGCCGTAGTGCTCTTCGATGCGATGCCGGATTCGGTCGAGCTGCAGGTGGGCGATAGCCGAGATCATTTCATCGTTGAGCGGATAGTAGGGGATCGTGACCAGCCGGCCCAGCAGGGCCGGCGGGAAAACCTTGAGCAGTGGTTCCCGCAGCGCGGCGTTGATGCCCTCGGGTTCCGGCATGAGGTCCGGGTCACTGCACATCCCCGAAATGAGATCCGTGCCGGCATTCGTTGTGAGCAGAATCAGGGTGTTCTTGAAGTCGATCACGCGACCCTCACCGTCCTCCATCCAGCCCTTGTCAAACACCTGGAAAAATATTTCGTGAACGTCTGGATGGGCCTTTTCCACTTCGTCCAGCAGCACCACGCTGTAGGGGCGGCGACGTACCGCCTCCGTCAACACACCGCCCTCCCCGTAACCAACGTAGCCGGGGGGAGCGCCCTTCAGGCTCGAGACCGTGTGCGCTTCCTGATACTCGCTCATGTTGATGGTGATAACGTTCTGCTCGCCACCATAGAGCACTTCGGCGAGAGCCAGCGCGGTCTCGGTTTTACCCACTCCGGAGCTGCCTGCCAGAAGAAACACGCCGATGGGTTTATTGGGTGCGTCCAGCTGCGCTCGAGAGGTCTGGATGCGCCGGGCGATCATATCCAGCGCATGACGCTGCCCGATGATTCTCTGCTCCATCCGTTCCGCCAGGTTGAGTACGGTCTCCAATTCATTCTTCACCATGCGGCCAACCGGAATCCCGGTCCAGTCCTGCACCACGGCGCCCACGGCGATTTCGTCCACGGTGGGCAGGATCAATGGCCGCTCTCCCTGCAGCGATTCCAATTCCTGCTGCAGACTTTGCAGGTCCTCCAGATGACGACTGCGCTCTTCCTCGCTGAGCGCTGCGTCGCCGTTGCCGTTGCCGGACACGCTCTCGTCGTCAGCGGCCTCCGCCGACTTCAACGCCGACTCCGCGGCGCTCTCAAGCTCACTGTCCGTGCCCTCGACGGCCTGGAACTCACCCCGCAACGTTGCCCGCAGCGCCAGGATACGATCGACCAGCGACTTCTCCGCTTCCCAGCGATGCTCCAACCCCTCCAGACGCTCCCGCTCCTGCGCGAGCTTCTCTTCCGCGACCCGCCGGCGCTCCGTGGCGTCAAAGCCCAGCGCGGCTTCCCGTTCGATAATCTCCAGTTCGGTTTCGAGCGCCGCGATGCCGCGCTGGCAATCCTCCACATCGGCGGGCTTGGCGTGCTGACTGATCGCGACTCGCGCGCAGGCGGTATCCAACAGACTCACCGCCTTGTCGGGCAACTGACGGGCGGGGATGTAGCGATGGGACAGGCGTACCGCCGCCTCCAGAGCTTCATCGAGCAGCTGCACCTTGTGATGGTTTTCCATCGTGCTCGCCAGTCCGCGCATCATGAGCACGGCGCGACTCTCGTCGGGCTCGGCCACCTGAATGACCTGAAAGCGTCGCGTCAGGGCCGGATCTTTTTCAATGTGCTTCTTGTATTCCGCCCAGGTCGTGGCCGCGATCGTGCGAAGGTCGCCTCGCGCCAGCGCCGGCTTGAGCAGATTGGCGGCGTCTCCGGTACCGGCCTGCCCTCCCGCGCCGATCAGCGTATGTGCCTCATCGATGAACAGAATAATGGGACGCTCGGAGGATTGGACTTCCTCAATCACCTGCTTGAGGCGCTCCTCGAACTCTCCCTTCATGCTGGCGCCGGCCTGCAGCAGGCCCACATCCAGAACGCGAAGGCTCACACCCTGGAGCGGCGGCGGCACGTCGCCGCTGGCGATGCGCTGAGCAAATCCCTCCACCACCGCGGTCTTTCCGACGCCCGCCTCCCCGGTGAGGATGGGATTGTTCTGGCGCCGCCGCATGAGGATGTCGACAAGCTGCCGGATCTCCTCGTCCCGGCCCACGATGGGATCCATGGAGCCGCTGCTGGCCTCTTCCGTGAGGTCAACCGTGAACCGTGCGAGGGCTTCCTGCTTGCCCATCTGGGCCGGTGCCAGGGCGCCGCTCGTCTCGCCGGGCGAGGCCGCCTTGAAGCCATCGGTACTCGCCAGACCGTCTTCCGGTGAGCCGGCCACGATGTCGTGAAACTTATCAGAGAGCGCGTCGGCGCCCAGTTTTGCGAATTCCGGCGAGATACTCTTCAGCGCGTTGAACAGGCCGCGGGTCTTCACCAGACCCACGATCAGGTGACCGGTGCGTACCTGATTCTCACCGTACATCAGGCTTCCGTAGACCCATCCCCGCTCGACGGCCTCTTCCACGTGGGAAGACAGATCCGAGATCGAGGTAGACCCCCGGGGCAACTCATCAAGGGACTCGGTAAGGTCGCGAGCCAGAGCCGCCGCTTCGAGGTCAAAGCGCTGGATAATGCGATGCAAATCCGAGTCCTGGAGCTGCAAAATCTGGTGCAGCCAGTGCTCCAGCTCCACGTAGGGATTACCGCGCAGCTTGCAGAAAACGGTCGCCCCCTCGATCGCCTTGTAAGCGACTTTGTTCAGCTTGCCGAACAGAGCGGAGCGACTGATTTCGGACATAAACGACTACCTGCTCTCTTTTCCTGCAATCGACAGCGCACGCTTGCGTGACGCCTTCTTCATCCTATTCATCATAGAAGATCTTGCATTGGGTTGAGGAATAATTGATCGGGGTCCGTCTGCGGCAAGGGGCCTTCCAGCCACGTACTCCAGCCCAGCTGCCCGAAGCTCCCGAGGCTGGCCGTTTTCACCTCATCGCGGTGCAGGATCAGCTGCACGTCCCAATCGAGTTCATCGCCCAGGTAGTTCCGGACCCAGGCTACCAGTCGTACGAGACTGGCGCCGCCCGGCAGCATGCGCTGGTACTCCGCCAGCGATACCGGCCCCACGCGAAGTCTGAATTTACTCTGGCACTCCCACACACGCTCACCAACGCTGGTCGTCAGACCCAGCGACCCGGTCTCCGGAGAATCACCAAGGCGGAAGCGATCACCCTCGGGTATATGAAACCAGGTGCCTATGTACTGTTCTATGGCTATGGGAACGGTAAAGAAATGGCGAAGTAGCTCCAGCAGGCCTTCGGCATTGCGGCTCTGATTCGAGAGCCTTCCGGTGTAATGAAGTTTGGCGAAGTCCGGCGCCGCATCCCGGCTGCGGGACTCTCGAACACCGATGCTCTGGAGGGCCCCAAGGCGCGGCGCGAAGTGGTCGACCTCCGGGCGGTCCAGCTGACTGGACGGAGAAGTCTCGGACCACGCGCGATAGAAGAACGACAGAAGACGGTGATGAAACAGATCGATGAAATCCGCAAAGGTTCGGTCACCTTCATTACGGATCCGCTCCCGGGCGTACTCAGTGAGGTGCAGGGGTAGCGGCCCGTTAGGTCCGAACACGCCGAAGAACAGCACGTCCATTCGCGGAGCGCCAGCCCTTGCCGCGGAATCCGCCATGGAGAACGATGCCAGCGTTGAAGGCGCGAAGCTCATGCTGGGCTCCTGCCCAAACCGCACGGGATCGTCCCCCGGCTTCACGGATGTGCCGATTCGCGCCTTGTTGGGATTCAATGCCTCAATGCGCCGCAGGGCAGCAAAAAAACCGAAACGCGTCGGATCCTTTTGGAGCGCCCGGTAAAACCTCAGGCGATCTTCTTCTGACCTATCCGCACTGGCCATTGCATGACTTCTCCGCGTTCATCCGAGCGGATTACCGTTTCAGTGAATGAATTGATCGAAACGTAGCGTGCGAAAAACTGCTCAAGCACCGCACCCATGAGAAATATACCCGTACCGACGAAGGAACTTTCCTGTAGCGTTACGGTGATCCGCAAGCCCCGGCCGAAAGCGATGGGACCGGGAATGGGCATGCGGCGTGTGACGGGCTCGGCGTGAATCGACTTCAGGCCCTCGACCTGCCGGCGGAACACCGGGTCCCTGGTATCGCCGTAAAGGCTTAGAAGGTTTCGGAGCACATCGGCGCCTTCCACGTCATTCGTATCGATGAGCGACAGGTAGTTGGTAGACAGATGGTTGATCAACCGCCACGCTGTTTCACCCATCTCATGCGCATGGGACGCCCGGGGTCGGGTGGGACCCTTGATACACCGCACAACGTCTACCGGCGCATTGGTATCGGGCTCAAAGTCCGTGGTGCCTTTGCCGATGGGAAGATGCAGCGGTAGGTCCCGATTCGTACACAGCGCCTTGATCTCCAGCTGCTTGAGATCCGACGCGTAGGGCGCCTCGCTGGCGTCGGTGAGCGAGATGAAGGTCTCGCTACCCAGGTAGCTCGATCGCGGCCCCTGGCGACGCTGCCGCGTGGACGCCACTCTGCGCTCCCGTCGTTCGCTGTAGAACGCTTCCTGATCGGGGTAGCGGGTCCTGTCGGTGCAGGCGTAAAACGGAACAAAGGTCCGCGCTTCGGCCGTCGACGATCCGAAACCTTTTACGCCGTTTATCTGGTACACCTCAAAGTCCAGAGGCCGGGTGCGATCGGGAAGAACATGGTGTTCCTCGAAACGCTCCTGTAGGTGAATCCGGTCGCAGCGCCGCTGGAACAAGTTGATGATGGGTGTGCAGTAGAGGCTGAAGTCACGCTCGGTGACGCGATTCTCAAGCTCAGGATTCAAGCGATCAAAGAGCACTACAAATTCAATGGACGACGTCCTGCTCTGGGAAAAAGCCTGCAGCAGGTGGCGAAGTTCAAGAAACAGGAAACGCGCAGGAAGCGCAAAAAACTCCGATAAAAGACGGTAACCGCTGAAGGTCCTGGGGTCGACGGGCAGCAGCGCCTGGTCGTCCTCAAAACCAAGCTGGGCGATGGCGTCGCGCGCGGTGAGCTTCCGCCAGGTCGATGTTCCGTCCTTCGCGGCGTAGAAAACCGCGCAGCGATTGCCAACGAGCTGCTCGTACAGAGCTTCGGCCTGTCCGTCCGCGCCACAGAGGAACAGTGGAAGCCGGTCGATGAGCAGTTCATTGAGATCCTGCCCGGAAGTGCAGTTGAGCTTGAGTCGAAGGCCGGCTCGCGCCGTTCGGCGAATGTCGGCGTCTGCCTCGACATAGGGTGCCACGTTATTGAGGTACTCGGCCTCGCTGACTTCCAACGGCCAGAGGGTCACATCATGGGCACTGCGGTACTCGCAGGCGGTTTGTTCCGACGGCGCCAGGTTGCCACGCAGCTGCGTTCCGCGGGGGATGACGACGCCGTCCTCGAGACCGTCACTCGTATTGGGGTGAAACTGCGCGATCGCCATGGAAGGCATCGGGGCGAGGTACTGCGGATAGATGATGTTGAGGAGGTTCTCGGCAAACTTCGGAAACTCCGCATCAATGCGAAGGTGAACCCGCGCGGCGAGAAACGCGAAGCTTTCAAACAGACGCTCTACGTAGGGATCAGACGTTTCTGTGCCGTCGATGCCCAGGCGCCCTGCGATCTTGGGATACTCCTGGGCAAACTCTGCGCCCATATCCCGAATGTAGCGGAGCTCTCGTTCGTAGTACTTGAGGAGCTGGGGATCCATCGGGGCTAGGGTTGCGCCCCCTCGAAGCTGAATTGCCGGGTTTCCAGGTCGAGTTCGGAGAACAGATACATGTGCTCGGGGGATGGCTGGCCCCAGACATCGCACTCAATGGAAAACCTGAGCGCGTTGCGGCCCATCACATCGGAGGTTTCCACCCGGACACTGAGCGAATGGCGCACAATTCGCGGCTCGAAGCGGTAGATGATATCGGTGAGTTCCGCTTCGAGCGACCGGGGGTCGATATTCGAAGCCAGCAGCCCCGTCAGCTCGGGAATACCGTAGTTGATCACCGATTCAGACACCAGCGGGTAGCCCTCAAGATCTGACGTCGACGACTCCAGACGGCTCGTATTCAAGAGCCAGGTGAGATCGCGCTTGACCAGCTCCCGAAGCTGCCTCGACGTTATGACCTGGCTCGGAGCCGCGCCGTCGCGAACCGCCCGGGAGCTTGAATCTTCCCCGTCGTGGCTCTCACCCGCGTCAGCTTCACCGGCCGGACGCTTAGGCTGATCGTCCGTGAGTCGATCGAGTAAGGAGGGCTGCAATCGATCTGCGGGCGTGAGCTCTGTCAATCTATCGGTCTCCCTGAACCAATCCCGTCGGCAATGCGGGATCAGTCCCCCGCCTGCGCAAACTCGATCTGTCGCACATCGAGTAGCGGGTAGTCAGCGCGATCGGTAGTAAGCAGCCGCTGTCCCTGGCCGAAGTACACGTCATCCCCTACCTGCCGCCATTCGGTTTTCCGCGCCAGACGCAGGGCGCTGTCGGGCGATGACTCCGAGCCGGGATAGCGGACCGGTATGAGTCCGACCGATTGCCCCTCGTTCGAGAAGGTGATCTGGCACGGCAGCCAGACCATGTCGCGCAGATCCACCGGTGGCTCGAAAATCATCGAGCTGACCCGCTCGAAAGGCAGCCAATAGTAGTTTCCGTTGATCACGGCTTCCAGGAAAGGACCGATTCTGCTGTCCGCGTCCGCGATCCACTCAAAGGGCTCGCCGTCGAGGGTTCCGCTTACCGTTGCCGCCTTATCGTAGGCGCTGGCTCTTGCCGCCGCTGCAGCCTGATGCTCACCGGCGGCTTCCAGGCCGAGAGCGCTGATCGCCTCCGCGTACCAGGCCTCGGGCTCGCCGAGCACGAGCGGGTGAGTCTCGCCCCGAAACACTTTTTCCCGCAGCGCCTCGCAGCGTAGCGCCTCGCGATAGGTTTGCACCATCGCCAGCGCTGATGCATCCATCTCGCCCGCGAGGTTCAGCTGGCGAAGCGCTCTGTCCCAGTCTCCGAGAACGCACAGGAGCTGAAAGAGAAAGACGCGGTGCTCCGCATTCGCCGGATCGCGGCGTATCTCCGACTGCAGCTGCTCCAGCGCCTGATCGACGTCGCCCTGCCGCAGGGCCTCCAGCGCGGACATTACGCCAGCTGCGCCGTCGGAGCGCCAACAACGACGCTCACGCTGCGGTAGCTCAATAGAACGGACGAGCGCGGAAGGCGCTCACGCGTCAAACGTTCTCCTCGATGTTTCGCTCGAAGATGACGGCGCCTTCCCCGGTCCCTTCAGCAGATTGCGGTGTGTACTCCTCCGTAACCTTGGCGAAGGCCAGGGATACGTCTTCGAAGACATCTCCCTCTGAATCCACCGATACGTCGATCGCCGCCACCATGACTTGCTCCAGCGTGATCTTCAGGTATTCCAGAGCCTCGCCACCGGCTTTCCTGCAAACCAGGTCGCCCTTCGGGATGTGCTTCAAGGTACAGCAGTGATCTTTCAGTACCGGCGATGCTTTGTCAGCCCGATGACGAAAGGTGATGTATCCGACAGCCACCTTACCTTTACCACCGCCGCCACCTAAGTGCGGATCGGAGGAATTAGCCATTCCCCACGTCCAGGACAGGACATCAATCTCTCCGCCATGGGTCGAGTCCTTTGACTCCCCAGGGACCCCGTCCAATTTCAGAAACATGTCACTTGCCATTCTCTTTCTCCTTTTTTCGTACTAGGGTCGGGTAGGTTCGACCTCGTTCGATCCCTAACCCGCGGCTTTGACTGATGGAAGCTTCGAAACCAGCCTGAGGGATACGGTCAGCCCCTCCAGCTGGTAGTGAGGCCGAAGGAAGAACTTGGATGTGTAGTAGCCGGGATTGCCCTCGACCTCTTCGACCACGACCTCTGCGGCGGCGAGGGGCTTGCGGGCCTTGATCGCCTCGGACGAGTTGGTCGGATCACCGTCCACGTACTGCATGATCCACTTCTGCAGCCATTTCTGCATATCGTCGCGTTCTTTGAAGGATCCGATCTTGTCGCGAACGATGCACTTCAAATAGTGAGCAAAGCGACAGGTCGCGAACAGGTAGGGAAGACGCGCCGCTAGATTGGCGTTGGCGGTAGCATCAGGGTCATCGTACTCAGCGGGCTTTTGCAGTGACTGAGCGCCGATAAAGGCCGCGAAGTCAGAATTCTTTTTGTGCAGCAGCGGCATGAATCCGTTCTTGGCGAGCTCAGCCTCCCGGCGGTCGCTGATCGCGATCTCCGTCGGGCACTTCATATCGACGCCACCATCGTCGGTGGGAAACGTGTGGGTCGGCAGGCTTTCGACCGCCCCTCCGGATTCGACACCCCGGATACGCGAGCACCAGCCGTAATTCTTAAAAGCGCGGTTAATGTTCACCGCCATGGCGTAAGCGGAATTTGCCCAGCTGTACTTATTGTGATCCGCCCCTTCCGTATCTTCTTCAAAATCAAACTCTTCCACGGGATCTGTTTTCGATCCGTAGGGCAGCCGCGCCAGGAAGCGAGGCATGGCAAGGCCGATGTATCGGGAGTCTTCGGACTCGCGCAGGGACCGCCATGCGGCGTACTCCGGGGTCTGAAATATCTTGGTCAGATCTCGAGGATTGCTCAGCTCCTGCCATGAATCCATGGCCATGACGCTTGGCGCTGCGGCCGCGATGAAAGGCGCATGAGCCGCTGCGGAGACCTGGGCCATGTCTCCCAGAAGCTGCACATCCTGAGGGCTGTGGTCGAAATAGAAATCCCCGACAAGACATCCGTAGGGCTCGCCACCGAACTGCCCATACTCTTCCTCGTAAACCTTCTTGAAGATCGGGCTCTGGTCCCAGGACGTACCGCGAAATTTCTTTAAGGTCTTGCCGAGGTCCTTCTTGCTGATGTTCATCACCCGAATCTTCAGCATTTCATCCGATTCGGTGTTGTTCACCAGGTAGTGAAGCCCGCGCCAGGATCCTTCAAGCTGCTGGAAATCGGCGTGATGCATGATCAGATTGACCTGATCGGTGAGCTTCTGGTCCAGCTCGGCAATCAATGCCTGAATGGTGCCCAGTACGTCATCGGACACCACAGCGGTATCTTTAAGAAGTTGCTCAGCGAGAGTTTGAACCGCCGTTTCCACGGCCTGCTTCGACCGATCTGATTTAGGTCTGAACTCCTTTTGCAGCAGCGACTCGAATTCACTGACCTCGAGTCCGGCCGCCTCACCGGCGCCTTCCTGTACTTGGTTATCCGCCATCTCGCACCCTCACCCTCAAAAATCCGTTGCTTTTCTCGACCCTGATACTGCAAGCGTTATTCAGCGCCGTCCTCTTCGGAAGGCTTAGCCGTCGAACCGATCGCCTGCAGTAGCGCCGGGTCGTTCATGACACGACCAATGAGTTCTTCCGCACCGGTCTTGCCATCCATGTAAGTGAGCAGGTTTGCGAGCTGGGTGCGAGCTGCCAGCAAGTCTTTGAGGCCGTCCACGCGCTTGGCGACATTGGCCGGTGAGAAATCGTCCATGCTCTCAAAGGACAGATCGACCGCCAGATTGCCCTCGCCGGTCAGCGTATTCGGGACATGAAAGGCGGCCCGAGGACGGATGGCCTTCATGCGATCATCGAAGTTGTCGACGTCGATTTCCAGCGCCTTGCGTTCGTCGACCGGTGGCAGAGCCTCCTCGGGCTTTCCCGAAAGGTCGGCCAGAACGCCCATGACAAAAGGCAGCTGTATTTTCTTTTCAGCACCGTAGACTTCCACGTCGTACTCGATCTGGACGCGCGGTGCGCGGTTTCGAGCAATAAACTTCTGGCTACTTTCCTTTGCCATGTTTCATTCCTTGTGTGGCTATGCCGCTGGGTTCACCGTCCGTAATATAGTTGAGTCCACCTGTGTTTGCGAAGAGGCGCTTACGCTAGCCGCTGTCTTCACCGCCTGCCTCCCGCGATCCCGTTATGGTTTGCGCCTGCTCAAGGCCGCCGGGCGCCAGCTCCTCCATTATCGCCAGAAAGTTGAGCGAGGAAAGTCGTTTTGCACGTTGCATGAGCAGGGGGATGGGGCTCGACGGCTCGTGGGCGAGGTAGTAGTCGCGGATCTGATCCATCATGCGAACCGCATCGGCGCGACTCTGAATTCCCTGGCTCACGGTGTTTTGCCCATCGTTCTGTCCGCTGCCTCCGCCGTCCATGTCTGACGCTGAGTCACCTGCCGCGCCGCCTCTTTCTCGCGCCGCGTGAGTTACGAGTTGCCGCATTGCCGCGATCAGGGAAAGTATGGGCTGGAGGTCCGGCGCCTGCGCCTGCCCGACAGCATCTGACACGGCGCGATCGATGGAAACCAGAGTCGCTTCGCAGCTCGCGATCGCTTCAACCGTTTCCTGAAGATCCTCCAGCGAACAATCCTGCAGCGCGGCGTTTACAAGCGCCATCGTTGGCAGCGAGGATTCCGGATCGAGCGGCGTAAGCTCGCCCTGAGCAATGAGAACATCGCGATAGGCGTAGTTGCCCGCTTTACGAGAATTCACCAGCGTCACATCGAGCAAGAGGTCGACGGTCGCGCCGCGGTCGGTGAGCTCGGCGATGATATTCGTCCGTTCCATCGGATCATTGTTATCGTCGGGATCGAGTCGAGGATGGACCACGTCCCAGTGTTGCTCGATGAGCATCTGAAGAACCGAGAGCCCCTCCGCAAAGCCTCGAAAACCATCACGGGCGAGGGATGCGCGGGCCAGATTAAGAGCGACGCGAAGATCCCAGCTTCGCTTTAGCAGGGCGACGCAGTGCTCCCGGAGTGCGGACCAGTCCGGCGCGGCGGCGTCCTCGGCGGCCTCGCCCCCAACCATGGACTGCTGCGGCGGCGGATTAGCAAGGAGCAGCATCTCCTGGTACTGCTCATCGTATTCCAGCGACTCTCCCGCCGGGTTTTCCGGCTCTACCTCTACGAGAAGCTGTTCGGCGAACGCTGTGGTCATGGAAGCCTCACCGGAGTCACTAAATTTTGCTGCACGATCAGATTCCCCTGTCGCATCTGTCTCTATCGGCTAGAACTTCACAGCGAAAGTCGACAACGATAGCCGATACGTTGTCGACGGCGGGTCCGCTCAGCGTATGGGCCATCATCTGATCAACCTGAGACTGCACGTCTCCCCGCTGCAGATGATGGTAGAGCTGCAGCTCCGAGAGCTCGCGGTACAGGCCATCACTGCACAGAAGATAGCGGTCGCCGTCGCTGAGTTCATGGCGCACAACCTCGACTTCCAACTCGGCAGAGGCCCCCAGAGCCCGCGTTAGGACATGCGATTGCGGGTGGCTCTGCGCCTCCTGCACCGACACGTGACCCAGTTGCACAAGTTCCTCGACATAGCTGTGGTCGCGCGTCATGGAGTAGAGCACATCGTTGCGAAGCCTGTACGCGCGACTGTCGCCAACCCACAGACACGCGCACTCATTCTTGAATGCGAGCAGTACGAGCACCGTGCATCCCATGGTCTCGGCCTGCGACTGTGCGAAGATATCGCGATTCACCCCGTGCAGGACCGACTGCACTGAAGCGATAAACTGGCTGAGGTCCGAAGGGTACGGCACGAAAGACAGCGCGTCCGTTGCGGCCCTGCTGGCGATGTCGCCAAGGCGATGCCCTCCCATTCCGTCCGCGACGGCCCATAGTCCTATTTCGGGTCGCTGACAGATCGAGTCTTCATTGACCCCACGCACGTTACCGGTGTGCGTCACACCTGCGCTGCGCCAGTCGAAACGAAGATCTGCATCCATAGGCTCCCCCTGGGGGAAACTTGAGCTTCAGGTTTACAGGCCGCGAGCCTGGTTGTCCGGTTCCGCAACGGTCACCGGCATTACTTCCCAATTTCTTCCCGCCCAATCACCATCAAGCATCGCGGTGAAGTTCAGATCAGACGGCAGATTCCTTGCCAGCAGCAGGCTCGACGCGACCTGCTCCGAGCCGCGACTCCACCAGAGGCTGTGGCCCCCGATCTGCAGTTGCACCATTTGTTGAGTCAAGCCGAGCACCCCCGCTCCCAGGTGACCCCCGGGGCCCAGCGGAATGCACCAGGCCGAGCCGAATCCCAGACCTTCCGCTTCCGGCGCGTATTCCGCCAGCGTGTCCAGGGTTCCGAGACCGATGACGATGTCGTCGAAGCGCTCCAGGTTGAAGTCCTTGGATTGAAGCATGCCCAGCATGAGTTCCTCGGCCGCATCGAACCAGCTTTGCCCCTGCATCGCGATATGGAACAGGTTGCTGTTTTTCGGCAACTCGCAGGCGAGGGTCAGCGGAAAATAGCGACCCACCCGATCGACGCTGGGCATCAGCAGGCCCGCCCACGGTGCATCGCCACACAGACCACTGGACAGGCAGAAACGCCAGACCGGACTCTCGAGAAAGATGCCAAGCCAGCGGTCTTCGAGATTGTCCTTGCTGCACTGAAGGCAGCTCTGCAGCCATCCGTCCCAGGATTCGACAAAGCTGCCCGGAAGCCTTCGCTTCACGAAATCACCGAGTTCCGGAAACTTCCCGTAATACCCGGCCGCCTGAAGTACGCTCACAGCCTTTCCCGACACTGGAAGCTGGCGAGCTGTTCCGCAAGGAACGGGTTGCTCACGCTCTGGGCGTGCAGCTCCCAGCTGCTTTGGCGCCCCCGGTGCTCAAAGGACGCGACCGCGATATCACCGGTGCGCGAGACGACCTCCGACGCATCCAGGAGCCTGAACCACGCCCAGGATCCCTCGTAGCTGCGGACCAGCGGCGCACCGCTGTTATCGATGAACTCGAGGCTGACCTGGCCGTCTCCATCAAGCTTGGGCCACACGGCCTGTTGAAGAAACTGGGGACCGTGGCGATAGGTAAACACCTGCCCTTCCAGGCTCAGGTTCACGGTCGTGACGTTGGCGTCCAGGTATACGGGCTTGAGTCGGAAACTGATCGAAGGCTGCACGCCCCCGCCTTCGAAATACATGTCCCGGATCGCTCTCGCATCCTGGAACAGGTCGAGCACCGCCGTGGGCATGCCGATGGTCACGCCGTCCACGGACTTCCAGCGCAGCCGTCCACCCTGGGCTTCCGTGAGCGGCTCGATATGCCGACTGAAGAATGAGTCGAGGGCGCCACCGGGCGCGAAGAGCCGGCCGAAATCCATCAGCGTGGCTTCCCGCGTTGCTCCGTCGACAAAGGGATAGCGGCCGTCTACGGCGGCAACGCACTGGGGTAAAACATCAGCGCGCCAGTCACGGTTGATCTGTTCGCGCGCCGTGGCGAAGCTGACTTTTCGGGTGTTGTAGGCGAACTGCTGAAGCCACTCGCGCAACTGCTGCGGGTGCCGGGTTGCCTGGGCCTGTAGACGCTTTATGCTCGCGGCGCCGCCCCCTTCGCTGACCATCGTCGCGATATCGTTTCCGAACCCTCCCGAAAGCCCGTCCAATTCGGCGTGGACTTGAGCCAGCAGGTCCAGTGTGGAGGCCAGCGCCGTGGTGCCGGCTTCGTTCGGTCGCGTGAGCGAGTTGAGCTGCGCGAATTGATCGTCCACGGTCTGCTCGGCGAGCTGTACCTGAGCGGCGACCGGCTCGCTGGAGAGCTTGTCGAAGAGCCTTCCGAAACGCCCCCGGGAGGCAACTTCATCAGCCACCTCCCCAGCCACTTCCCCGACGCCCGCACGCAGGCGCGGATCAATGAGCGTGGTATTGCGCGCCGTAACCTCCATAACGCGCCGCAGCGGCGAGGCGCTCGATGAGGCAATGTCCGCGGCATTCGCCGCGTGAGCCAGGCTGTCGAATTCGATGATGCGCAGGTTCGAAAGCATTCGTAGCCAGGTCTGCCGATAGTCCTCGAAATACAGCCCCCGGATGTCATCCAGCATCCGCGTGCGCTCCGGCAGGGTCAGGGGCTGAGGCTCGGCGTCGAGAACCCAGCTCTCGCGGCTGGCCCACTCAAGGATGTCGTCCAGCTCCCGAATAAAGCTGCCGTAGTAACCCTCATAGGTAAACATACCGGGTATGCGCTGCGCGGCCGGATCGGCCTCGGCGTGGGCGAAGAGACGGCCACCTTCCCGACCGTAGAGCGCGGCCAGGGTCAGGGCCTCGTCATCCGTCGCCAGCTTCTCCGCTTTACGAATGCTGTAAAGGAGCTCCGCCCGCGGGGCCATCCGCAGATTGGTCCTCGATGCCTCTACCAGGCCAACATCCAGCTCGACGGGGTCGAAACCCAGCTCGAGCATTGATCCCAGGTGCTGCTGCAGGTGCCCCTGGACTTCGGGTTCACGGCTATAGGAACGTCGCCAGTCTTCCGCCAGCCAATCTGAAACCACCGGTGGCTCCAGATGCTCACGGTCACCGAGCATCAGATAGTTCTTAAGTGCCTGGTACTGAAACTCCGTATCGGATTCAGACGAGTAGAGAATATCCGCACTGCGCCGTTCGACCACAGGGAGCAGCTTTCGCTGCAGCTCACCGCGGTAGGCGGAGCGCGCCGCCCGCGTGACGCGCGCGCCCTGATACAGGCCCATCCTCATGCTGAAGGGTACGGATTCGCTGACCGGCGCATAGACTTCCGTTACCTCCCGCATCGCATTCAGCGGATCCAGAAGGTCGTGGAACTGCGGTTCTGCCGGCAGCTCGGTGGCGGCTACGACTTCGAACTCCTTCCAGGCGGCATCGGCGCGACTCAGGAAGATCTGATTGCGGCTGAAGCTGATCGACCAGGCGACCGCCGCCAACGCGGTGAGGAGCACGGCCCCGGCATAAGCACCACGCTGCAGCCAGAAGCGCTGAATTTCCAGCTTTCTGTTGGCGCCGGCGAGTTCCGACTCCGCAAACACGAGGTCGCGAAACAGCCGCGTCACGAAATAGCTTTTCCCCTCGCCCGCGTAGCGAGACGCAGCCGCCTCGCCCGATACGCCCAGAGTTCTTCCCAGGGTGGCCATGACACGATCGATCGGCGCGCCTTCCTGCGTGCCGCTGGTGAAGTAAACCCCGCGCAGCAGGCTGTCTTCCTGATAGCGGCTCTTGGTGAAGATTTCGTCGAGGAATTCGCTGAGCAGCGGTTTGAGGGCGTCAAATTGCTGGGGGAAGGTGAACAGCCTCGTCTTCCGCTCAATATCGCGTTCCTGCTCCATGCGGGTACGTACCCGCAGATTGAGCCGATCCACGAGCGCATCGAAGTCGCCCGGCAGTGAGGCAAGGGCATCGCCGCCCGGTCCATCGCCGTAATCGAAGGTCATTCCCCAGACCTGCTCGCGCTCTTCCCGGCCGAGATCGTCAAAGAACTCGCTGAAGCCAGGAATAAGATCGCACTTGGTGAAAATTACGTAGACGGGGAAGGTGATGCGGAGCTTTTCATGCAGCTCTTGCAAGCGCTGTCGGATGGCGGTGATCTGAGAGTTGCGCTCGGCCCTGTTCTGCGAAAGCAGATCGGCCACACTTACTGCGACCAGAGCGCCGTTGATGGGTCGGCGGCGACGATGACGCAGGAGCAGATCGACAAAACCATTCCAGGCGGCCCGGTCCGCTTCGGCGTGACTGTCCTGCGTGACGAATCGACCCGCCGTATCCAGGAGCACGGCCTCTTCGGTGAACCACCAGTCGCAGTTCCTCGTGCCGCCCACTCCTTTCACGGCGCCTTTACCAAGCTTATCGGCAAGGGGAAACCTCAGTCCGGAATTGACCAGGGCCGTTGTTTTGCCGGCTCCTGGAGGTCCTATGACGATGTACCAGGGAAGCTCATAGACGTTTGGCCGCCCCTTGCCACGGGCGCTCTTGCGGAAAACCTGCAGCGCCTCGTCGAAGCGCTGGGTCAGCACGTCGACCTCTTCGCGGGACAGGCGCTCCGCTTCGTTCGGTCCCGCCGCGCCGGCCGCGTCGCGCAAAAGGCCGGCATTCGCGCGTTTGACGGAGAGCTCGACGCGCAGAAGATTAAGCGCCCAGATAGCAATGCAGCAGACGAAAAAGAGCAGGCGCGCCAGCGGCGACGCGAGCGGCACCTGTCCGGCGACGGCGACTTGCGGACCCGCAAACCAGATGAGCGCACCGAGCGCGGCAAAGCCGATAAAGGCGACGAACCAGCGGTTACGAATCAGTCTTCCGAGTGTCTTCATGGCAAGGCAGCAACCAACTTACTCGGGCTCCGCACGGGTTTCGCTCACGACTGGCGTCGATCCAACCCGCTCCATGCTCTGGATGAGAGGCTCGGATCCACTGGTCAGAACCCAGCGGAATCCCCCGTACACCACAAGGAGAAGCACGCCGGCCAGCGCGCCAACAACCCAAAGGGGTACGTAACGCTCGAGGGCGTTTCTTCTGTCCTCCATGCCCCTCCAACGCGGAGACAGCTCTCGCTCGTACTCACCGCGATGACTCTGGATCGTCCGGTATAGATCGGCCTGAATATCGCTCAGCTGGGTCAAGCCATCGCCGGAGAGCCCGAACTTACCCCGGAATCCAAGAGCGAGACACAGGTAAAAGAGGTCCAGGAGATCCAACTGGCTTCCCGGTCGTTGCAACAGCCGTTCAATGAGAGCAAAGAATTTCTCTCCGCCCCAGGTTTCGTTGTGGAAGGTGCTAAGCAGGCTTTCGCTACTCCAGGTGCTCTCCGCGCCCCAGGGCGTACCCATGACGGACTCGTCCATGAACACGCATAGCGCATAGCGCGCAATCTGTACCGTGTCGTCTGTATAGCCATCGCGCACCGCCCGTGTTTCAAATCGTCGAACCTGGCCCGACGCCATCGCGTGCAGTCCCGCAACATCCGCATGCGCCGTCAGGGAGCGAATTTGCATCGCGAGAACCAGCAGTGGAGCGGCGGCATTGACCAGGGGGTTCAAACTGCGGCCAAGCAAGGTCTCAAGGGCGTTGCCGCTGTCCGCACCCCCCATGATGACCGGTCGAGGCTCGGCCGGATTAGGGGCTGTCACTACAGGCCGTGCCGTCGCGGGTTCATCCGTCCGGGTTGTACGCCCGCCGGGCATTGGGCGAATTATGGTTCGATCGAGGTCGCCGTCACCGAAAAAGGGATCGTCGGGCGCCATGGACTTACCTCCTTATGGCCCAGAGTTCCAACTTCAGTTCGGGATAGTCGCCCGCGATATGCAGCGCCAGACTGCGGGCTTTACGCACGTCATCCCACATACTGGAGCTATGGTCCAGTTCGAAGTACACGTTGCCCGCATGATACGGAATCTGCCGAGGTGCTACGGGCATGGACCGGATCATTACGCCGGGCAGAGCGCGGTTAACGAGTTGGCGAATCATCTCGACGGATCCGATCTTGATTTGCGCGGGCAGGCGCTTGCGAATTTCATCCGCGGGAAGATCGGCGGCAATCGCCAGCACGAAGGTCGCTGACTCCAGAAGCGTTTGATCATTGATGGTTGCCACTCGAACGCCGAAGCGACGTTCCTGAAGCGGTATGTTCGTCGCGTTTTCATCGATTGTGGTGTCGAGGTATTCACGCAGTACCGCATAAACCGGATCGAAGCACTGCTGTGGATCGGCATGATTGTACGTGGGGAACTCCGGCGCGAGCCGGTCGCTGCTCGTGAAGGTGGCCAGTTCCCCGGCCAGGCTGACGCTCAACCGGAACAGTGACTCTGGATGCAGGGTCGGGGTGACGTCAAAGTGTTCCACGATCGGGAGGTAGCGGTTGATCATCTGCAGCATCAGAAAACCGGCGATCTCCGATACACCGCCGCGACCCGATTCCTGGACCCTCCCGGCAAGCGCCGTAGCCCGGTGCCGCAAGCGCCCGCGCAGGTCCTTCACAAAGCCTCGGAGCGCCTGCGAAGCATGCTGGTGCAGTAGCGGAGGCACGTAGCTGTCGTCCATCACAACGCTGCCGTCCTGACGAACCTCACTTATACGGCCAAGGCCGAGGCAGGTGTAGTTGTCGCGGTGTTCGTGCTCCAGCATGAGACGGAAGCGCAGCTCGCCCATCTGAATGCTTGCGGAGCCACCACCCACCGTGCTGTCGTCGTCCACCTCCTGTTCCACCAGTTCCAGCCGCGAGAGACTGTTTTCGTCGTCGCGACCTTCCACGAGAGCCGTGCCCCGCCGACGAAGGGGAAGACAGAGAAACACCAGGGATCCGCGAACGTCGCCCGGTATGTCGATGCTCGATGGGGGCACGTTGTCATGAGGCATGCTGAACGGCGTGCCGTCCGGCATTAGGCCTCGGACTTCGTCGATGCCGATCTTGCCGAGCCCCAGTTGTTTCTGATCGAGCCGAAGCGCGGTAAATCCCCAGCAAAACGGCGCCGTCGCCGCGGCACTGTCTTCTACATAGTTCTCGATGAAGCGACTGAACTGCTGATAGTGTTGAGGGCGAAGAAACATACCCTCGGTCCAGATGACTCTGCTGTTCATCGACATATGCGTGTGATCTTATGCAAGTGAATGCGGCCGCCGGCGGCTCGCGTACCCTTTCCCTTCAATTCCCATCAAGCCCTTCCCACCCGGGGCAACCACCATAACCTTATGTTGCGCTCTCCAGTGAGCGGATTTTTTCCTCGTAAGCTTTGGTAAAGGTCTCCGAGAAGTAGCCCGCGACGCCTTCGGCGGAGGCGCTTTCCAGCTTTTTGCAGTGTTCGCAGAACTCTTCCCACCGCGCCGCATTCTGGCTCAGCGATTGGATGATTGCCTTGACGCCGCTTGCCGACTCCGGCACGTACTGTTGCGGATCCATGTGCAGGGAGGCCTCTCGAAAAACAGCCTGCAGTCCCGCGATCATGCCAAGCTGGTGCAGCTTGAGGTCTTGAATCGCCTCGTCCACGGCATCGTTCATGGACAGGTAGCCGGAGCTGGCGGGCTGCAGAAAAACGCGAAGCGCCTCATCAACGTTGGGGGAGAATTTCAGCGGGTTGTTTTCCACCGGCATGAGCACGGTCCGAGACAGGCGAAACTCGTTCTTGAATTCGGCGCGGGATCGGAGGAGCTCGATCAGTGATGCGAGCAGGTTCCGGAGCAGCTCTCCGTAGCCCCTGAACAGCTCCCCGTCGTTGATCCTTCCGTCGGGCGGCGCCACACCGAGACCGTCGAAAAACATGCGTAATGCGTCCGGCCCGGAGGGTTGCGCCTCGGGCGCCAGAGCACCCGGCACTGGCCCGGCAGCACTTTCGCCGGCAGTGACTGGCGCCAACGAAGGCTCGGGCGAAGGGGCCGTCGGGTGTGCCACCGACTCAACGACTTCCGGACCGGCAGGAGCCGGCGATGGAGGTGACGACGCTTCCTGTGCCTTCTTCTGCTCGGGATTTCCCGAGGCATCGTTCAGAGCGGACGAATGCTGCCCGGACAGTGCTTCTTCAACGCTGTCCGCGGCAGACGCGAAAAGATCTTCAGCTTCCTGGGGTAAGGCATCGAATTCGCCCTCGGACGGCAACGGCGCTTCGTCCCAGTCCTCCGGTATCAAACCGTCACTGGTTGGCTCGTCGGCGGCCGGCGCAGCGCTGGATTCAACAGGAGACTCCGGTGACGTGGTGGGGGTGGGGGCAGCGACGTCCACACTTCCTTCATCCTCGCGGCCATTCTCGAGGCCATCCTCGAGGCCATCCTCGCGGCGATGCGCTGCGGCGGGATCCACAACTACGCGGGGAGGAACAAAGCTGTGCTCGTGATCGGGCGCCGCATCGACGGCGGATGGTGCTGAAAAAGCCAGATCGTCAGGCCGCATCACACCAGCGAGTACATCGCCGGGGGCGCCGTCAGACGATGGAAGGTCGATGGGAAAGGGACTGTTGTTGCTCTCCCCCGCCATCTCAGCGCCAGCCGAGGCGCCGCCGTCGATGGAAACCTGAAGACGAAACTCACCGGCAAGCAGCACGTCGCCATGGAACAGTTGGAGAGATTCCCCTTTGCCAATGTTCTCCGTACGCCCTTCTACGCCAAGGCCATTGGTGCTGCGATCGGTTACGAAAAAATTGCCGTCGCGGAAGAATATTTCACCGTGGACGCTGGACACGTAGCGCTCGGGATCGGGCAGGATCATCGCATTGGCGCTATCCGGACAACGGCCGAAGGTGCCCCCACTGGCATCGAAAACCTTTTCGGCATCCGATCCCATGGCGCCTGTCTGATAGCTTATCGTGCGCAGAATCAAACGCATTAGCGCGCGGGGAAGATGCGGGCTGAAGAGTTTGCGGACGCAGACGGCATCGCCATGATTGCACCGTCGACAGGGCTTAACGGAATAGTTCGAGCGTCATGGATTCACATACCGATGTCAAGCGGGCTTCTCCATTATCTTTCAAGCACTTCCCCCTGCCACCTGAACTACGGCTGACGACCTTGACTTAAGCCACTGATATCCTTTGCTTTAACAGCGGTAATCTGAGAGCATCGTTTCCGGTTAGGGACCTTACAGCCACCCATGAAAGAGTGTGTGGCGCCTCGCGAAGATGCAGATATGCCCAGAGCCACGGTGAAAGAAGTCGACTATTTCCTCTTCAAAGAGAAGCTGCGTGAGGCGGCCGCCAGCTCTTGCCTGATTGAGAGAACGGACCGCGATCGCTGGGGTCGCTACGTGGCTGACAACCAGATTCGCGAGTCGGCACTCGCGGCGTTCGGGAAGGTGAAGTTTGTCGCTAGTGAGCCGACCCTGGTCGCGATCGAGATGGACGATGACTGGGATGGATGCTACGCCTATTCAGCCGACGACGAAGCTGTGCTGAAGTTCGTGCCCGGTGGCTAGCCTTGTATCGCTCACGGATTGCCGGGTCCGATACCGGGGTGATCCGCCACGACTGAAGCCGCCATTGCGTAAACCAACAAGACCAGGTCACGTGAATTTTCGATACCGCAATATCTTCCTACCGCTGCTGGTGGCCGTGCTTGGCCTGGGCGGTTGTGCAACATCAAAGTCGCCGCGAATGGCGGTCGATGTCGAAGCGTCCTATTCGATCAATCCTGATCGGAACGGCAGAGCGTCACCGGTCGTGCTCTATGTGTACTACCTGCAGAGCAGCTCCGCCTTTGATAATGCCCGTTACATTGCCCTGGCCACCGATGCCTCCGACATACTGGGCCGGGACCTCCTAAGCGTCAGGGAAATCGAAGTTTCGCCAGGACAGAGTCTCAGTCTCGCGACGGGCGAAATCCCGGAGGCGACGCGCTACGTGGGTGTAGTCGGCGCTTTCCGCGATATAGACAATGCGCAATGGCGGGGCTCGGTCATGGTCAAGAAGGGCGAGAAGTTCACGCTTGATGTTTTTGTCGACGACGTGAGGCTGTTCGTCAGCAAGGACTAGTTGGGTCGACGAGCCGCGTGGTCTGACGGCGCCCGGGGCGTTCCGGCCGCTTACGCGAGTGTGGTCCCGGCTGTGGCGATACAGGCGAGGGCGTTACAGGCAAAGGCGGTGCAGGCAAGGGGCGTCCAGATTCCGGGCACGCTTGCGAATTGTTGCACTCGGGCACCTTGATTCCAGTCGACGCTGAAATGAAGCGTTGATCGAGCGCCGACAGGGCAGCGGGGGTCGGGCTTGCGCCAGGTCCAGAGAAGGCCTATCCGGCGCGTAAACCCACGGAGTGCCGGGCGTTTTTTATTGCGCGATTGCGCGTACTCGATTGGAAGTCCCCGCCAGGCTTTATTGATTCGCGAGTGTTGTTCGTCGCGCTGTTTGCGAGGTGCGTTAAGTGTCCCCCGAGAATCTGGTATTCGACCAACTGCACATCGACGTGGCTCGTAACTCCACGGACGACTTCAATCCTTTCCACGATCCCAAACGCTGGAAGGCCGTGCACGGCAACCCCTTCCCCGGCCCCATAGCACTGGGGTTTCAGCTCGAATTCCTGTGCAGCGACCGCATCGTTCGCGAACGCGCCGCGCTGCAAATCGAAGAAGACCCGGGCTTTCGCAACTTCGAATTCAATTTCGCCGGCGCCCTGCCTGCTGGAGAAGCGGTAGCGATCGATGTGCGTAAAACTGTCGACAAGCGCGAGACCGGAGGCGGACTATCCAACCGGGTAGTGCTTCGCAGAACCGACGGCTCTCCCGTGCTGATCGGTTCGCAGAGCGATACGGCAACGCCACGGTTCTGGCAGGAGAGCGCTATCGAGGCAATGCATCAGATCAAGAGTCTTCCTGATCGGTCGATCGTTCCGGACAGCACCCTGTTTTTAAAACGGAAGTACCTCACGACGAGCAACGCCAAGAACTTCACCGCGGCATCTCTGTGCGAGCAGCAGGAATACATTGACGAACTCGCCGAGCGGATTCGCTTCCCCGCGCTCTTCACCGCAGCCATGTCGTCCTGCGCCCTGTTGGAACGCGCGCTGGCGAGCGGGCACGACTTCAAGGCGAACCCGCTGGTGTACACAAATCACCAGATCAGCGTTGATATGGGCCTGCAGGCGCAGCTCCGCAGTAACGATGTGATTCTGTTCCTGGTATCAGAGCCGGAACTGATCGATGCGGCGAAGGGCCTGGGCGGAACAAATGTCGATCAGTATCGCTTTCACTGCACCGCTCTGCTCGAGGGCGGCGAGATACTTTTTCAGGCCCGACTGCAGCTCGCGTCGCTGGCGGGCTTCACGGGTGGAGACGCTTCCTGAGTCGGGACAGCGGTCGTCTCTGCACGGCTACGTGGGTCGCACTCAGCCCGGGAATGTACTGAACCGCAGTTCTAAATCTGCGCTGGGCTCTGCTTGCCTCCCTACCGCACGCCTGCCGATCAGCCTTGTTCCCAGACAGGGAACGGATCTTCGAGCGTCATCCAATACTCTTTCCCGCGAAGAACCTCTTCTTCGCTCAGGAGGCAGTCGTCAAGAGCTTTCCGAATCGCGTCCTCATCCAGCCCCTGACCGATAAATACGAGTTCCTGGCGCATGTCGCCAAAAGGTTCAACCCACTGCTTTTCGATGGAAGCCAGGTACTCGGCATCGGTAGGCCAACCTGACTTTGGCACGGCTCTCCAGAACATCCCCGCGAATCCGTGGCGCGCGATACCGCCAGCCTGACTCCATTGCCCGGCGTACTCCGGGCGGGACGCCAGCCAGAAGTACCCCTTGGAGCGCAGGAGCTTGCCGTATCCGTTCAGTCGATGAAGGAGGTCATAGAACTTGCGGGGATGAAAGGGCAAACGCGCAACATAGTTGAAGCTGCTGATACCGTATTCCTCGGTTTCCGGCACGTGCTCCCCACGCATTTCCTTGAGCCAGCCCGGCGCCTGCTGGGCGCGCTCAAAATCGAACAAACCGGTGTTCAGCACCCTGTCCAGGTCAACCTCCCCCTGGCTGATGGGGATGATCTGCGCATGAGTGTTCAGGGACCTCAGAATCGCCTCGAGCCGCTCGATATCACCGCCCCCGACCAGATCGGTCTTACTGATCAGGATGACGTCAGCAAACTCAATCTGGTCGATGAGCAAATCAGCAACGCTGCGCTCGTCCTCCTCACCCAGGGATTCACCCTTTTCCTGGAGGGACTGCGCTTCGTCGAAATCCTTCAAGAAGTTGACCGCATCGACGACCGTTACCATCGTATCCAGCCTGGCCACATGGGACAGGGAAACGCCGTCTTCGTCCGCGAAGGTAAAGGTTTCGGCGACCGGCAGCGGCTCGGAGATTCCCGTCGACTCTATGAGCAGGTAGTCAAACTTCCCGTCCTTCGCGAGCTTGGTCACCTCCTCCAGGAGATCTTCGCGCAAGGTGCAGCAGATGCAGCCGTTGCTCATTTCCACGAGCTTTTCTTCGCTGCGATTGAGGGAGACTTCCTGCTGAACGATGGCCGCGTCGATGTTGACCTCGCTCATGTCGTTCACGATGACGGCGACCTTTTTCCCCTGTCGATTGTTTAAAACGTGGCTAAGGACGGTAGTTTTCCCGGCGCCAAGAAAGCCGGAAAGAACGGTAACCGGGAGCGCTGTCAGGGCCTGCGTTTGCATAGTCATTTAACCTGGTATCAGAGTCGATACGTCGCGAAAGCTCGCGTATGTGTCTGTAGCCTGCATATCTCACCGATTCGGCAATCCGACACCCTTGGGGTCTTCTATCGCCTCGCGAAACGCCTATTTGGTTTCTCTCCGAGAATTCCAAACATCGGTGAGCTATGCCGGCTAGGTGCGACCCAGTGCGTGCCCGGTCCCGCGTAGGTGATGAGCGTGCGAAGAGGGTATCGGTCCACGCAAAGGCGCGGACCCGCACTTATTCAACCGACTCGTCGCAGACACTTGCGAACGCCGCCGGCGCCCTGCCCTTTAAATGACGCGCGTCGCGGCGACTCGCAATGGGGTCGCTACGCAGCGGGGCAATCACAGGCGAACCTGAACTCCCCCCTCGATTGTGCGACCGGGCTGGGGAGCCAGATCCTTGATGAATGACGTGTGCAGACGCTGCTCGTCGTCGGTGAGATTGCGACCGTTAAGGAAGAACTCCACGACGCTGCCTCCCACGTTCATCGCGTAGCCGATGTGCAGGCGAAGATCGTCGAAACCATCCGTGGGCAGCTCGTTGAGACCGGCGTCATCCTGATCGTCTACGAAACGATAGCTCAGCTCGGCGTTGACCCCCTTCCAGTTGGCCATCGCTCCCACGCGCCAGCGCTGCGGCGAGATACGCGGCACGTTGCGGTTATCGCCGTTGTCGAAGCGTGCCCGAACCGTGTCAAAGCCGGCGTTGAAGGCCAGGTAGCCCTCCCGCCAGGTCATGGCCTGCCAGGTGGCGTCGGCTTCGAATCCACTGAAACTGGCGTCCTGCTGAGACCACTGCAGGACCGGCAATTCATCGAGTTCCATGCCCGTAGCCTGCTCATAGATGTAATCGCTGAACTCCGTGGCGAAGGCCGTCAGAGAGAAGCTCAGTGACTCCTGTTGGTAGCCCAAAGTCGCCGACAGGTTCGTGGACACTTCTTCGTCCATCGTCGGATCGCCGATCTCATAGGTGTTGGTTGCCAGGTGTGGCCCGTCGGAAAAAAGCTCCTCCGCGACCGGCGCGCGGCTGGAAACGTCGACCTGGCCGGAGAGGGTCCAGTTGTCACCCAGCGACTGAATCAGGCCTAGGGACGCCGCCCCGACATCGAAGCTGCGGGAAGGCCCTTCCGAAGGATCGTGATCAACATTCTCGTAGCGCACACCCGTTTCAAGGCTCAGCTCGCCAAACTGCCTCTCACCCACGTAGAAGATGCCGAAGGTCTGGGTATCCACGGGCCGGACAAAGGCTTCCTCGCCAAGGGCCGAGAATTCCCGGTTGGACACTTGCAGGCCCGCAACGCCGTCGAAGCCGAGGATGGTGTCGTGAGCGAACTCAATTCGTGACTCCCAGGCCTCGGTAGCGAAGCGCGTGCCGGCCTCGCCATTACCTTCAAACTCGACGTGCTCGTAGTCGTTGTATCCCAGCCGGAAGTTTACGGAGCGGACGCCCGCAAACGGAGCCTCGAGCCCGCCCTCGAGATCAATGCGCGTCTGCTCCAGATCAAGGAAGGCCTGTCCCTCTTCTTCCTCTTCACCATGATCGTCGTCATGGTCTTCATCGTGATCTTCGTCTTCGTCTTCATCGTGATCATGATCGTGCCCGTGCCCCGGGAGGCCGTACTCCGCTTCGTAGGTAGACACGGCGAGACCGAAGAAGCCGCGATCGCCGATGTATGACGCGCCGAAGGAGCCCCCCTGAGCCTCCATCTGGCTACCGGGCAGAACGCCGAAGGCCTCCTCCTCTTCTTCGCCATGTTCATCATCATGGTCTTCGTCGCCGTGGTCCTCTTCTTCTTCCTCCATGGCGCGCAGCGCCGCGGATTCCGCGAAGCCGGGAATCTCGTACTCGTCCGCATCGCGGTAGAAGGCATCAACGTGGAATGCGAAGTTTCCGGCGCCACCGTCCAGCTTGAACGCCGCGGTACGCTGCTCGGCGTTGTCCGTACCGCGCAATTCGGCCGCCGCGGTCAGCTCTTCAGGAATTGCCTGGGGAACGCGGCCGGTCTCCACATTGACAACGCCGCCGATGGCGCCGGTGCCGTAAAGCAGAGTACTTGGACCTTTGAGCACCTCGATGCTGTTAGCCACAAACGGCTCGACCATGGTCATGTGATCGGGGCTCGATACAGACACATCCAGGCTGTCGATCCGGTCTTGCATCACCTTGACCCGTGGTCCGGCGAGGCCACGGATTACCGGTCGGCCAACGGCCTGGCCAAAGGCCCCGTTGTGCACGCCGGGAATGTTTTGCAGGGTCTCGCCGATAGAGGGCGCCAAAGCGCGCTCAAGCTCCTGGCCGGTCAGAATGGCGATGGGCTGAGCAAGGCCGTCCGCAGCCAGGGGGTGGGCACGTACGACGACCTCCTCCACCAGCGCCTCGTCCGGGGTCTGCGCGTGTACCGCGTTACTGACCGCGGCTGCTAGTAGACATGCGGCGCTGGCGCACCGTCCTGTGGTAAGGGTTTTGAACGGCATTGGGTGCTCCAGATTTCAACAGAGTGTCGACGTTACACTGTTATATTATATCCACTTCTGGCTGGAGCTGCGAAACCGCTGAAGCGGTGGCTTCCGTGAAAATTACGCGAAAAACTACCGGCCGGCGCAGACCTCACACAGACCGCTTACCTCCACGATCGCCTTCTGAGGTTTGAAGCCGCGCTTCCGCGCGATCTGCGCGAGTACGGCCTCAAGATCCTGCGAATGCACCTCCTGCACGGAACCGCAGTCGGCACACAGGAGGTACTGGCTTTCGTGCGGATGATGCGGGTGATCGCAGGGCAGGTAGGACTGGGTCGACTCGATACGATGCACCAGGCCTACCCGGGTCAGGAAATCCAGGTGTCGATAGACCGTGAGCGGCGCGATTTTCCGCTTCTGGCGCTTTTCGAGCAGCTCGATGAGTTCATAAGCCGACAGCGAACGCTTGGCCGCCAGCAGCTCGGCGTAGGCGCCCAGGCGCGCGGGAGTCAGTCTCTCACCGAGATCCCCGCAGCGGACTTCTGCAAGGGTCCGCCACTGGGCGGAGATTCGGGCGCTTGCTATCGCAGAAGTCATCGTAAGGCAGGGCTCCCCGCGTTGGCCTGATTTCTTATCTCTACCGCAATGATACCGGGATTAGGGTTGTAAAAGCTCGGCGTCATGAAGACGATAAATCACGCCGTATTCGTCCGTCGCCAGCAGCTCAAAGCGCCCCTCGAGCACCACCGGGTCCCAGGTCGCCTCGATGCCGTCGGGCGCCAGCACTTCCACCGCCCCCGCCGGCCCCCCGGGAATGTGGAAAAAACAGCTCGGCGGGTTGGAGGTAAGCAGGAAACGGCGTTGGCGGAGATCCGGATCGAGGGGCATCATGAACCCGGAGAGTTTCACCTGTTCACCGCCCCGGCTCTGGACAACCTCGGGAAACTCAACGCTCACCGACGCGTCTCGGTAGCGGATCCGGGCCCCCATGAGTTCGCTCCAGAGAAGACCGCCGTCGACCTCGGGCGGCGTTGGAAAGCCGGAGGCTCGCAGACTGATGACATTTACTCTCAGCACCGCCTCGGCGTCGCCGTAGCTCACGGTGACGGAATCGAGGCCCATGGGACCGCCGATCAAAGCAAAGTCCAGCGTCCCGGAAGCATCCGTCTTCGACCGTGACGACACCTCTTCAGGCTCCAGCAGTTCGCTGGATCCGTTTACGACGAACGAGGGCGATGCGCCTACCACCGGCCTCCCGTCGGGGTCGGTGATAATCACGCTGAGGTAGGCGTAATCCTGTTCGAGCAAGTCGATCACGTAGCGGCCTTCGGCGTCGCGATAGCCTACGTCGGTGTATAGCCCCAGAGCGAAGGACTCCACGTCTTCCGCGGCGATGGGCTCCAGACTGGCATAACCTGAACCCCAGTCAGAGTCGTCTGTAAGCGTGGGAACTTCCGGGTCTTCCCCGGTGGTGTCGCGAAACCCGGGCTGGGCGTCCAGCAGGATAGCGGGAGACGCCAGCGGCGCCTCCGCTTCCGGCTCGACAACGGCCATCGCCAACACCGTCGCAACGACGGGAACGGCCGCGCCGGCGAAAAGAAGACCTGGCCTGATGTTCACGCGGTGCGCCCTCCTTCAGCCAAAGTGGATGCCACATCTGTTCGATAGGCCTGAAACGCGGGAATCGCCGCCGATAAAGCGCTGACTCCCAGCAACATAGCCAGGAGCTGGGTCTCGGCGCTGACCCAGCTTACGTCGGCGAGCCTGATACCCCGCGCCGCCTCCAGCCATTCTCCCACAGCAGCTAGCGATCCGTGGCCGATCAAGTAGCCCATCACTACGCCCACACCCGACAGCAGCATACCTTCACACAGGATGGCCAGAAACACTTCTCCGCGCGTGGCACCGAGGCAACGCAGCATCGCCAGATCGCCGCGCCGGCTGCGAAGCGAGCCGTACAGTGCCGCGAAAACCGAAAGACAGGCGGTGATCACGAGCACCCAGGCAAACGCGCGCAGACCGTCGAGGCCAAAGCCCACCAGCTGAAGGATCCGCGCGATCTCCACGGCCGGCGCCGCCGCCTGCAGAGCGCCCGCGGAGTTGATTTCCCGCGGCAACGACATGGCGGCCAGCGGGGTCTGATAGCGCAGGAGGAGTGCGGTGATCTCCGCTCCGGCGGGCTCACGACCGGCGTGCCACGGCTCGTCACCGGCCTCGGTCAGGTGCTCATGATGCTCGTGCTCCGAGCTGGCGTGGTCGGCGAGGTCGGCCCCTTCGTCATCGTGTCCTGCGCCCGCGTGCTCGGCATCATGGGACGCGTCATGCACCGGTCCCGCACCGGCGTGATCCTTGTGGCCACGCTCCTCGGGCTCATGCGGCATACCTTCCCGCGGCTGGTGCTCCCGGTGTTCTGTCTCTTCGTCCTCGTGGTCGCCAGGTTCGTGCTCGTCGTCCGCGTGCGCTTCTGCCTCGTGCACATCGACGTCGAACGCGGCACGCTCCTGGTGTTCTTCATGATCCTGGTGTTCTTCATGCTCCTCGTGGTCACCGTGCGTGTCGCCGCCATGGAGCGCCCAGACGCTCTCGACCGACGTCAGCACAAGGCGGTCGACGACCGAACCCGCGAACTCGAGAATCCCCACCACCTGGTATGGCGCCGCTTCGTGAGCATGACCGCCGTCCGCGAAGCCGTGGGCACCCGCGAAATAGTCTCCAAGGCCCAGACCCGTCGCGCGCGCCACGCTGGCCCCGATCACGGCCTGCATCGGTTTCTTCCAGATCGCGCCTTCCTGGACCTGCGCAGCGACAAGGTCAAGATAAGCTGGCGTACTCCCGACTATGCGAAAACCACGAAAGCTGTCGCCAAGGGCGACCGGAGCTGCGATCGAAACACGCGGGTCGTTCATCCACGGCGTCGCATCGGACAGACGGATGTTCCCGGGCGGAATATCGGCGTGATAGACCGAAGACAAAATAAGTTGGACGGGGCTCCCCTGCGCCCCAATCACCAGATCAACACCCCGGGCGTCGCGGCTCAGCGTGCTCGAAAGCTGTTCGCCGGCGAGAATCAGCAGCACGACGCTGGCCGTGCCAAGGGCCATCAGCAGTATGTTCACTCCCGCACTTATGGGCGACAGAGCGAGATTTGCCGCTGCGAAGCGCAGCCAGTTCACGGTCGCGCGTCCATAAGGAATTCGCTGTCAAGACGGCCGCGGAGGCGTTCATCGTGGGTGACGATCAAAAGGGCAGTGCCCGAATCGGAAGCCGCCTGCAGCAGGAGTTCCAGCACCGTATCCGTGTGTCCGTCATCCAGCGCCGACGTCGGTTCGTCAGCAATAAGCAGCGCCGGGCGATGCACCAGCGCTCGCGCAAGCGCAGCCCGCTGGGCCTGACCCTGGCTCAGGCTGCTGGGTTTGCGCTCTCTCAGGTCTGCAATTCCAAGCTGCTCCAACAGGCCATCTATGCGCTCACTGTCTCTGGGGGAACGGGCCAGTCGCTGCGCGAGCACGAGATTCTCGCGCACGCTGAGCGCCGGCATCAGATGCAAACGCTGGAACACGAAACCAATATTGCTGCCCCGAAATCGGTCTCGGGCGGCCTCGGATAGTGAGGAGAGATCGGTACCAAGAACCTCGATCGTTCCTTCCTGAGGCGCCAGCAATCCGGCCAGCAACTGCACGAAGCTCGTCTTGCCACAGCCGGACGGTCCGAGGACCAGACAGGACCCGGAGCGTTGTAGCGTGAACTGATCGACTGCAATTACGGGGGCGGCACCGTAGCCGAAGCGCAAGTCGCTCACACGAATCGCTTGGGCCGGGGCAGTGGTCAGGGCCATTTCCACGCTACAACTGATTCAGGTGCGCGGAGTAAACCAAAGCGGAAGTCGGCCGTACAGATTTCATGGGTTCAGGCAACTGTCGGTCTCGCAGGTGGGGTCAGCATCAGCAACTGGCAAAAGTGCAAGTAATGATATAACGTAACAGCGCAGTCCCGTGCTGCGGGTAGCGGAGCTGAATACAGGAGCTGTGACAAGCAGCCAGCCCCACAGTTCCCGCGGAGTCGCCTGAGAGTGTGCGCCAAGCACTGTAGTAGCTGAAGTAGCTACCTCAAGTAGCTATCTCAAGTAGCTACCTCAAGTAGCTAAGTCGACTCTGCCTGGGTTCAGCTTCGTAACGTGACAAGGTCCTTCGCAACTGAGCCGCGAAGGCCTGGCGTCCCGGCCTCGGAAACGATCTGCCGGGCGGTCACTACCCCGCACGGGTACTGCGCATGACACCGATCCAGCTCCACTCCGTCAATATGTGCAACACAGCGCAATAGCCACAAGACGCGCGCTTCGACGAGGCGCGTCATCGCAGCCCGGCCTTTACGCTCAACCCGCCCAACTCGTGTAGACCCTACTGATCTCGAAACGGCACGCGGAGTACTTCACGCGACCGTATCCCGGGGCGCCTACTTTGCTAGGATCACGTTCAATCAACGTTACCACTACGCTGCGTTTGCCCTGATGCCGCAACCGCCGCCTTGCACCGGCGCTGAATTTGCCGAAGCAACCTGACCGTACTTGGAAAAAAGGCCTACTACATGAGCGATTCAGCCATGCCCCGGGGCAATGACATGACCGGCTTCCTCGGCCTGATCGAACGCGGCGGAAATCGTCTGCCCGACCCGGTCTTTATTTTCTTCTGGTGTATCGGCGCCGTGGTGGTGATCAGCGTTCTGGCGGAGCTCGGCGGCGTGTCAGCGCTCCACCCGACCCTCATAGATGCCCAGGGCAATCCCCAGGTGGTCGCGGCCGAGAGCCTTCTATCGGCCGCAAACCTGCAGCGCCTGCTCGTGGAGATGCCCGCAACCTTCGCCCACTTCCATCCCCTGGGCTATGTGCTGGTAGTCATGCTTGGCGCCGGCGTTGCCGAACGCTCCGGCCTGTTCGCCGCGGCCATGAGCCGCGCTGTGGCCCGGGCGCCCTCGGCGCTGCTGACGCCGGCCGTTGCCCTCACGGGCATGGTCGGTAACCTGGCGGCAGACGCCGCCTATGTTGTCCTGATCCCGCTCGCCGGGGTGATCTTTGCGGCGGCGGGACGCCATCCCATTGCCGGCATCGCTGCCGCCTTCGCCGGCGTGTCCGGAGGCTTTTCGGCCAACCTTCTTCCAGGTCAGCTCGACGCGCTGCTATTTGGAATCACGGAAGCGGCCGCGGAAACCATCCAGGCTTCCTGGGACGCGAACATCGCCGGTAACGCGTATTTCATTGTCGGTATGACCTTCGTCTTCCTGCCCGTGATCTGGTGGGTCACAGACAAGGTCATCGAGCCAAAGCTGCGCCCGCTCAGCGATAGCGATGCTTTGGAAGGTGCAGCGGCCGCAGTGCGGGATCCGGACGGGGCGGTAAGCGACGATGAGCGCCGGGGACTGGCCCATGCGGGCTGGGTGAGCCTGGTCATCATTCTGCTTTGGATCTACCTCACCATTGGTCCTGGTACACCCCTCATTGACGAGACTGCCGCGCCCGAAGCACGGCTGAATCCGCTCTACCGCTCACTCGTTGCCGGATTTTTCATCCTGTTCTTCGCGGCTGGCTGGGCCTACGGCCGTGCCGCGGGGAGCGTGAAATCGCACCGCGACATCGTGAGAATGATGAGCGAGGCCATGGGAGATCTGGCCTACTACCTGGTCCTTGCCTTTGCGGCGGCGCACTTCGTGGCGATGTTCAACTGGTCAAACCTGGGGCTCATTTTCGCCATCAAGGGGGCGGCAGCGCTTGAGGGGTCGGCGCTGCCCGACGCCATGCTCCTAGCACTCGTGATCCTGTTTGGCGCGACCATAAACCTGTTCATCGGTTCGGCAAGTGCCAAGTGGGCCCTGCTGGCTCCGGTCCTCGTGCCGATGATGATGCTCCTGGGTATCAGCCCTGAAATGAGTACGGCGGCCTTTCGCGTCGGCGACGGCGCCACCAACATTATTACGCCCCTGATGCCCTACTTCCCCCTCATCCTTGTGTTCTGCCAGCGCTGGCAAAAAGACTATGGTCTGGGCAGTCTGGCGGCCACTATGCTCCCCTACTCACTGTTGCTGCTGGCGTCAGGTTTGCTCATGACCATTATCTGGGTACTCGCGGGGCTGCCCCTGGGACCGAGTGCGCCGATCGCTTTCGAACTCTCCTAGTGTCCTCTTCCATTAATTCGCCGAAAAGCCCGGAGGGCTCATGACTGCTACAAGCCGGCTTTCCGCAACCGTCGTGATTCTTGGGCAGGTCGTGACCGGAATACTGTTTGCTATCCCTACTCCGGCCGCGGCCGATGACTCGTCGTTACCCGGCTTTCGCGAAGAATCCACGACATTTACCCCGGAGACCAACACCCGCCGCGCCCTGGTGCAGGTAGCCCTGGAACGGGAGCCCGCTGACCTTCTAATCGAGGACGTTACGCTACTGAACGTCTTCACCGGAAACTGGGAGACACACCAGGACATCGTAATCAGCGGCAGTCGCATCGCCTGGGTCGGCGACAGCGGCGCCTGGGGTGGCGAGGCGAAGGCAACGCGCAAAGGCAAAGGGTTGTGGGCCGTCCCGGGTTTTGGCGAGTCCCACAAGCATATTGAAAGCAGCTATCTGACCCCGGAATACGAAGCAGAGCTGGTTGTGCCCTTCGGCAGCACCTGGACCGTCGAGGGCTCCCATGAAATCTCGAATGTTATCGGAGACCGGAACGTCGAGTTCTGGCTGATGGCGGAGGACGCCGGCAGCCCGCTCAAGATCTTCCCGGCCATCGGCTCCGCCACGCCGCCTACCGTGTACGAGGCGGGCGGTGGCTACTACGGCTACGACGCCATGCAACGCTTCATGCTTCAGGATCTGCGTGTCGTGGGTCTCGGGGAGGTGATGGACTGGACGGCGGTGAACCGTCTCGATGCGCCGGGTCACGAGCGCATCTGGGGCATGATTCAGGCCACCCGCGATCACCGCGGCGTTGTCGAAGGCCACGGTGCGGGCCTTGTTGAAGCCGGGGAGATCAACGCCTTCGCGGCGGCGGGGCTCTCCTCGGACCACGAGGCGCGACTCCCGGAAGAGGCTCTGGAGAAGCTTCGGCGCGGGGTCTTCCTGGAGGTGCGCGTGGACCTGGCCCGGGACCTCTTTCCCTACCTTATCAAGCAGGGAATCAGCGACTGGAGCAACATATCGGTAACCACCGACGATCGCGACGTACATACAACGACGCAGCTCGGCTCGATGGACTACAACATCCGCAATGCCATCAGGGCGGGCGTGGAGCCCCGCATTGCGTACCAGATGGGCAGCTTCAATACCGCGCGCCACTTTCACATCGAGCACCTCGTGGGATCGCTGGCACCGGGCCGCTACGCGGATATCGTTTTGCTCACGAACCCCGACACCGTGGAGATCGAGTCGGTGTATGCAAGCGGGAGACTCGCGGCCAGGGACGGGAAGTACCTTCTCGAGATTCCGCGGATCGACTACCCCGACTGGGCGACAAACACCATGAACCTCGGCCGCCGGGTTATGGCCAAAGACTTCCAGATCCCCGCTCCCGGCGATCGCAATGAAATGAACATCGCCGTCCTTGAACCCTTTTACTTTAATCCTGAACTACCGAAGGCGACGTTGCCGGTCATCGACGGAGAACTCAAGGCCAACCCGGCCGACGGGATCATCAAGGTAGCGATGGTGGATCGCTACCAGGGCGATGCCGCTGTTTCAAAAATGTTCTGGCGGAACGTCGGGCCAGTCACGCCGGGATCGGCGCTCGCCAGTTCCCAGTCCCACGACCTGCACAATGTGTGGGTGATGGGCAATGACGACGCGGCCATGGCGCTGGCGGTAAACACCGTCGGCGAGATGCAGGGCGGCTGGGCACTGGTGAGCGGGGGACAGGTCGTTGCAACCGTCACCCTCGAAGTTGCGGGACTCGTTTCTCAGCGTTCCGTGGAAGAAGTTGGAGCCGAGGTTGAAGCTCTGTTTGCGGCCGCCGACAAGATGGACTGGATTGGCGACCCGGGACTCCCGGAGCGCATGCGCTTTGCCTTCCTCACCGCCTCGCCCTGGAAATGGCAGCTCGTTGCACCCTACGCGGATAACCCCGGGGGTCTCGTGAATATCACCACCGGGCAGACTCACCCCATCGCCTGGTAGGTCCATGATCGTGTGGTCAGGGGTGGCTGGACGGCTGGCGTTGGCCGCGGGTCTGCTCCTCATACTCATTCTGACTCCGGCGACACAGACGTCCGCGCACCTCTTGAATATGTCCAAGGCGCGCATCCTCCTCCAGCCGGGAGGCGATATTGAACTGCACCTGGCACTCGATTTACTACTGACCGCCGGTAGCCGTGACGCCTATTTTGAACTGAGCCGCATCTCCGACCCCATGAGCAGTCCCGAAGTTCGGGAGATACTTGGCGGCCTGGCCGATGCCGTGAGCCTGAACCTGGGCGGCGTCCGCGTTCCGCTCGCGCTCGCCGATGTGCGCTTTCCCCGGGAACCGCGGAAGGTGTTTCTCGATCCTCTGGCATGGCCGCGCACCGAGTTGACGCTGCGGGGCTCGCTGGCGTCGCTCCCAACATCACCCACCGATCGTGGCCTGCGCGTTCGTTATGACGACAGTTTTCGCTTTGAGGAACCGATCGCCAATACCTTCGAAGACACGGCCGCGGGTACGACCCAGACCCGTTGGTTGGTAAGCAACCAGACCTCTCCGATGTTCGACGCCGGGCGCTGGCTCGATATACCCGGCCCGCCGCCGCTTTCGCCGGCGCTGGACTGGTTCGCCCTCGTCGACTTTGCGAAGGCCGGTCTTAGGCATATCCTGCCCGCGGGCATTGATCACCTTCTCTTTGTGGCAGGGCTTTGCCTGGGTGCTGGCTCCTTGCGCTCCCTGATTGCGGTGATCAGCGTGTTCACCCTGGCCCATTCGCTGACCCTCTGCGCCATGGTCCTTGGCTGGGTAAGCGTGCCAGCGAGGATTGTGGAATCGCTCATATTGTTGAGTATTGTGTGGGTAGCGGTAGCGAACGTGGTCGCGCGAACGCGGGGAAAGATGCGCTCTTTGATTGTGCTGATCTTCGGTCTGCTGCATGGCCTGGGATTCGCGGGGGCTCTCCTCGATCTCGGGCTTCCGGCGAAGGCGCTGGTGCCGTCTTTACTGGCGTTTAACGTCGGTGTGGAGTGTGGGCAACTGCTGTTTGTGGTGATGCTCCTCTTCGGCCTGCAGCTTCTGCGACGATGGCGCGGGATACGGATGCACCAAGCCCTGTTGCCCGCGGAGCCGGCGTTACTTCGCGGCGGATCAATGCTGATCGCGCTGGGAGCCGGTTTGTTGATCGCCACAAATCTGGGGTTGTTCGACCCGAGGCTGGCATGAACAGCACTATGCACAAACAGCGGCATGGGACTGGCCCCAGGAAACGGCGACGCGGCAGCGATGAGAGTTCAGGTATCCAATTGATCCTCGCGCTGGGCATTTGGCTCGCGGCAGTCCCTGCATTGGCGCAGGTCCCGGTGCCGCTCCCCGTCGACGCTCCATCGCAGGCCCAGGTGGTCTATGAGGCACCGAGTGACTTTAATCGCCGCGTTTTCGTTGTCGACAAAGACGGATTCCGATCCATGCGCTTCGGTGATCTCTACGGTGAAGACCAGAGCCGCATAAGGCCCGGCCATCCAGAGCAACTACCCATGCCCTATTTGCGCAGCGCGGCTGTCGGCCTGGCAGTGCCCGAGCAGCTCGAGCGGATGCTGATGATCGGGCTTGGTGGTGGCGCCTTTGCAAGTTTCGTTCAGGCACGCTTTCCCGACGTCTACGTCGACGCCGTTGAAATCGATCCCGTCGTCGCCAGCATCGCAAAAACCCACTTTGCTTTGACCGAGGGCGAAAAGCTGCGAGTTCACGTTTTGGACGCCGTAAAATTCGTGAGACAACGCGAATCGCCCTACGACTACATTTTTCTCGACGCTTACGACGTCGATGAGCTTCCCCGGACGCTGACCACCGACAGTTTCTTCCGCGATGTCCGGGCCAACCTCGCCCCCGGCGGTGTGGTCGTAGTAAACATCGCGATAAGCAGCGACTACCGAACCCGGCGACTGATCGAGAAACTCTCGGGCTACTACGATCACTGCCTGCAAATGCGCAGCGCACCGAGTCTCAACGATGTTCTGCTCTTATCCGATGCGCCGATTCCGAAAGGCACTGAACTGAGCGCCTGGACGGGAGCGTTCGGGACAGCCGGCGTGGGAATGCGGGAGCACATTGAATCGGCGACGGCCTGCGAGTAGATCCAACTGCAATTCGCTTCCGTCTTTTACAGGCGCGCCCGTGGCAGTGAATTACCTGTCTGCGAGGGAACCCATCAGCTACGCGCCTTCTTCGAGGCGACGGGGATCGCGGAACTTGCTTATGCCGATGTCAGCTTGCGCGATGCGACAAGAAAAATTGTCGCGAGGACGAGTTCGGCGGCAATGAGCTCAGTCGCGAACGCGGCATCGTGGAGGAGCCAGGCGAGCAGGCGGCCCAGTGCCGTGAGACACATCAGCATGGCCGCTGGATAAAACCAGATTCGCTGACGACTGACCATGCCGATGAGGGCACAGCTTCCCGTCGTGATGAATAGAGCCGCGGTATCTCCGATCTGCGAACTTCGCCCCACTCCGTCCTGGAGCGCCATGCCCAGTCCTTCGGCCGCGCTTTCGGGATTCACGTACCAGCCGGCCCCCATGTAGATGAGCAGCACCGAAACCAGAACAACGAGTGCGCGAATGAGCCAGCTCATTTACCGGTTCGCCACACCCGCCTTTTCGAGGCGCCAGCGCAGCGTGTCGATGCGGTCCTGACCGAAGAACGGTTCGCCGTTGAATACCATCGTCGGCACGCCCCAGTGACCTGCGGCCTCCAGGGCCGCCTCGTTGGCGTCAACGTCGTTCATCGGATCGTAGGCTTCGAGCGCCGCTTCCATTTCAGCGAGATCCAAACCTGCTCGGGCCACCGCCTCGGCAAGCCGGTCGCCCTGATTCCATCCCGGCTCTCCTCCCCAAATGAGGTGGGACACGTGATACGCAAGTTCCAATCCCTTGCCACGCCGCTCAGCTTCAACGCCCAGACCAACCAGGCGGTAGATGTAGGGCTGCTCGTCCGCCACGTCGAACGTCTCCCGGTCCTGAACGACAGGATCGGGTTGCGGGAATCCTATGCTCATACCAAGAAACTCAGCGCGCCGGGCAACATCCATGAGGAGGTAGTGAATCCGCTTCTTGTCTCCGGAAAAGAGCGTTTCCTTAGTTCGCAGCGCCACCGGCAGCACCGGGCGCAGATGGATATCCACGCCGTAATCGTCCCGCAACCGAAACAGGTCCGGTGTCACGAGGTAGGAGTAGGGGCTGCGAAAAGACCAGAATACGTCGATAGATTTTTGCAAAGTCAGGTGGCCTCGTAGTACGTCGATTACTCACCGCGGCAGCCGAACCCAGGGCCCTTTCCAACCCGAGGTGAACTCCGCGTATCCCCTTTTCGGATTTTCCGTTGAGCGGCCTTCCCGTGGCAATGTTCGCCTAGGAGACCAGGTGCAGCGCACCCGGCTGGGCGACCTGACTGGACCACAGGAAACACTCAACCTGCTCCGCGGGCATCGGTCTGCTGAAGTAGTACCCCTGCGTGAGATCAATACCCGCCGCCTGGACCACGTCCAACTGCTGCTGGGTTTCGACCCCTTCGATGATGGTGAAGATATTCAGGTTTTTGCTGAGATCGGCAATCGACTGCAGAACCGCCGACGCCTGGCGGTGGGCAAAGCCGGTTTGATCGAGGAAGCTTCGGTCAATCTTCAGAACATCAAGCGGCATTTGCGCAAGTCTGCTGAAACTGGAAGAACCATGGCCGAAGTCGTCCAATGCAACCCGTATCCCGGTTTGCCGGAACATGTTGAGCACCTCCGTGACCTGCGTCACCTCCCGATCCAGGGCCGTCTCGGTGATTTCGAAGATCAACCGCTCCGGCGCGAAGCCACTCCGGTCGATGATGGTCAGCAGCTGCTGGGCGTACTCCCGGGATGTGACTTCCTGCGGAGAGAGATTGAAGGACAGAAAAACCGATGTGGACCATTCGCTGGCCAATCGCAACGCCTTCTCCAGAAGCACCGGCGAAAGGGAACGGATGAGTCCGGATTTTTCAGCAAGAGGTATGAAACTGCCCGGCTCAATCTGACCCAGGGAAGGACTCTTCCACCGCGCCAGGGCTTCGAAGCCAAACACCTGGTGGCTGTTCGAACCCATGATGGGCTGAAACTCGACCGAGAACTCATCCTCCAGGTTGGCTTCCCGCAGTCTCAGCTCCATGTTTGCTTTTTGCCGAATATTGAATTCGTGCTCCGCCGAGAACAGAACCGCGTGCCCCTTGCCGTTCTCCTTTGCGTGATAGAGAGCGAAGTCGGCGCGCTCGAACAGCTCCGATCGGGTTTTGCCTGCCTTTGGAAACGCCGCAAAGCCGATGCTGGCCGTGACCTGCACCGTGACTGCACCCAGGTCAAAGGGTGCCGAGAGGGCATCGCAAATTGCCTGGCCAAGCGCCCCGATCTCCTCGCGGTTCATTGTTCTTGCGCACAGTAAACCGAACTCATCGCCACCCAGCCGGGCCAGCGTATCGCCCGGTTCCAGGCAGGCCTTGAGACGCTCGGACGTCTGTACCAGAAGTGCATCTCCCGCCGGATGACCGTAGGCATCATTGACCAGCTTGAAGCCATCGAGATCGAGCATAGCCACACAAAACTGTGGGCAGCCATCAGTTTCCTCATCCAGGAGCCTGTCTATTTCCAGGCTGAAGCGGCGGCGGTTGCCGAGGCCGGTGAGGGAATCCAGGTTTGCCATCTCAAAGTTTTCATCGGCATAAACTTGGAGCTGCGCCTTGGCGGCTCGCTGAACCCGCCAGGCGCGAATGGCCACGATAGAGGCCAACAGCGTCAAGACCGCCGCCAGAGTACTGATGGTGGCGATCGTGCCGGATCGCTTCGCCGAAGCGTCAGCGATAGCGCTCTTGACCCGAAGTTCTTCGAGCGCCTCGCGGCGCTGTGAGCTTTCGATCTCCGCAGCGAGGAAGGATACACGAGCGGTCGTACGTTCTTTCTCCAGGACCTCAGCCAACGCGAGTACCGTCTTCTGATCGGCGATGGCACCGGCCAGATTGCCGGTGCTCTCCCGGGCAATGGCCCGATCCTTGAACACCTCCAGCGCAGCGCCATCTTTACGGTCAAACGCAGAGTCGCTCAGCACTTGATCCAGGAGCGGTAGCGCATCGGCATAGCGCCCCTCTTCCACCAGCAGGCCAGCCCTCAACGTGAGCGCCTGGAGAAGGATGGTATGCCGACCCAGTTCACCGGCGGTTGCCTGAATCTGTTCGAGGCTTCGCCGCGCCTCTTCGAGACGGTTCAGCTTGATCAGGCTTGCAAGGCGAGCCATCTCCATGTCCAGGAGTAGCACCGTGTAGCTGTACTTGACCTTGATCTTTCCCGCCCGACGCCAATCTTCAAGATGATTGATAGCAGCGACGGATGCCTCGAATGCTTCTTCGGGTCGTTCCATCGCCAGGAATTGGTTGGCGAGCAGCAGGTTGTTTGCCGCCTTGTCCATCTGTGCGATCAGGACTTGCTGGAACTCGGGAGTTTCCATTGCCTCCGAAATCACGGCCACACTGCGTTCGTGGTACCCGAGATTGCTGTAGATCTCTCCCAGGGCCCGGGACGTGGCGTAGCGCCTCAGGGAAGCGTTCTCCGGCCGGGCGCGCGAGCGGTACTCGTCGAGCAGCGAGAATACCGTCTGATAGTCACCCTCCTGAGCGTAGGCATTGAGCAGCCGATACAGAGCGTAGGCGGTGGTTTTTTCATCGACCGGCGCGGCCAGCACGTACTCGAGTTCCTTGGCCTTCTGCCGCGCCAGTTCCTGCTGATTCGACTCTTCGAGCACGTAAACGAGGGTCAGTTTCGCCAGAGCGCGTTCCGTGTACTTTTCCTCAGGCAGCTCCCGAAGCTGTTCCTCGAGCCGTTCTATCTGGGCCTCGTTGGACACGCGCATGTCTTCGGAAATCTGAGCCTCCGCCGCGCTGCACAGGAAAGCGGTCAGGGCAAGCATCCGAAAAAGTAGCGCAGAGATGCCCCGGGACCGAAATACCCGGTGCAAGAACTGCACTGTCAGCGGCATGCGATACATGGGCGTCGTTTAGAGTTATCGGATTGGCCGATGCAAACCTTGTCGATGATGTTGTCCCATTCCCGCTTACCAGCGGTTCGCCACCTGCCGGGCTCAGGCCAGGGACCGGGTCTGATGCAGCAAACTAACCGTCGGATGCCTGTTTGTGAAGGGAACAGGTCACTAATGGAGCGGTGGTTCTCATATTTTCCGCAGTTTCGCAAGTGAGGGTGAGGCGCCCGAGCGCGGCCTGACCGCACCATCCCGTCTTACCCCAGCACAGTCAAAACAGTGCGGACTGTTGAGGAATCGGCCAAGGTGGCAGCGCCGGCAGCGCGGGCATGCGCGCTTGAAGCGCGCTGTGAAAACTTGCGGCAAATTCTGGACAGTGCTGATTATTCGGGCAGTGCATCATGAAATAGAGCCTATGTCCCGACTCGAGATAGGCGGTGCAGCGGTCCAGCCACTCGTCTACCCATTTCCCGTTCTGCGCCGCATCGGGATGCAGGACGAGCCTGATGTAAGCGAGATCGTTGTAGACGGTATCGAGAAGCGGCACATCGGGCTTCTTGTGCCGGGCCGCGACAACCTCGGGATGCTCGCTATCGCCCTGGTAGATCGGTCGACAATCAAACATTACGCGACCCGCGCCGTAGCGAGACAGCAAGGGCTCCACGCACTGCGGCTCGCTGAAAAATCCGGGGTGACGGAGTTCGAGGACATAGCTCCACTGGCTTGGCAGAGCCGCGAAGAGCCTCTCAAGACGTGGCAGTTCATCGGGGCCGACGCTTGCAGGCAGTTGAACAAGAAAGGGGCCCTGGTTGCCGGCAAGCAGTTCCATGGACGAAAAAAAGCGGTCCAGGTCGCGACGGTCAGGTCGCGAATCGTGCGTCAGCGTTCGCGGGAGTTTGAAGCTGAAGCGAAAATCACGACCGGCGACAGCATCGGCCCAACGCCGCGCCGTGTCCCGCTCGGGCACCCGGTAGAAGCTGGTGTTGCCCTCCACCGTATTGAACACCCGGGCATACAGCGACAGCGTCGACTCACCGCCCGCGGGCCGGGGAAAGAACCGGCCCGTCCAGCCAGGAAAGCCCCAGGCGGGTAGCCCCATAAAGTAATTCATGCGGTGCGGTGCTGCTCAGGTAGGATCCAAAGAAAAGGCGAGTGTAACCTGCGCGCCCGGGGGTACAGGCGACACGGCGCCTGGATAGAACTTCGAATCACATGCCGGGACAGCCTGGCCTCGAGCGTAATAATCAAGATAAATGCCGTTTTTCTGTCACACCTGCCGCGTCGCTGCGTCTAGGGAGGCAACGAAGGCAAGAAAGACGGACGACATTCCGCATGACTGATATCCACAGCACCATCGAACGCTATCTGCCAGACGCCCGGGGCGGCGATTCACAGGCCTTCGCGGAACTGGTGAAATCGACGCAGACCACCGTGGCGAGCATCGCGCTGGCGATCGTACGCGACGTGCAAGTCAGTGAGGACATTGCCCAGGAGGCTTATCTGCGCATCTGGCACCGCCTGGGCGATCTGCGCAATCCCGGAAGTTTTCTCCCCTGGTTGAGGCAAGTAACCCGCAATCTGGCCCGCGACCACCTGCGGCGAGCGAAGGCGAGGCCGGGCGACCGCGTTAGCGGTGATGCGTCCGAGGCCCTGGCCGAGCTGCTCGATGACCTTCCCAACGCCGAAGCGCAGCTACTCGTCGACGAAGATCTTCGCGCTCTCGAAAAGGCGCTTGAAGAGCTGCCCACGGATGCCCGTGAAATTCTCACGCTCTACTACCGGGAGGACCGGTCGGTGGACCAGCTCTCGGCCCTCCTGGGAATCAGCGCGGCAGGCGTTCGCCAACGACTCTCGCGAGCCCGGCAGCGCCTGCGCGAGGGTATGGAGCCCCTTCTCGAGAGCACCCTGATTCGGAGCAGTCCCGGAACGGCCTTCACCGCCGCAGTGGGCAGCCTGCTCGCGGCATCAGCACCGCCCCCGGCGGCCGCCGCGGCGGCGACCGCGGCAACCGTGGGCGCAAAGTCCGTACTCAAGGCGGCGGCCCTGGGTGGCCTTGGGCTATTGCTGGGAGCTCTGGGAGGGATCGCGGGCGTGCTGCTCGGTATGCGTCCGCTCCTTAAGACGCCGTTCAGTGATGAAGAGCATGCGGCTCTCCTACGTCAGCAGCGACTTGGAATCGGCATCGTGCTCCTTGCCGTACTGGGATTCGCGGCGGTCATGGTGCTGCCGGGTTGGCTTCCGGCGGTGGCGGTTTACATCGCATTCATCCTCGCGCTGACCTGGCACACGCAACTCGCGGTACCACGGATTCTGGAAGAGCGCCTGGCCGCCGAACGGGAAGATGATCCCGAGGCCGGCCTACGCCAGGCGCGGGCACGCAAACTTGGACTCCTCGGTCTGATTGGCGGAGGACTGAGCGGGTTTCTGGGCCTGGCGGCGGGCCTGGTCACGAGCGGCAGGCTTGGGTGACCGTGCTACGACGGGCTCCTGTCGGCAGGCCACGGGCGGCACGCCGTGGCCTGCGCTCCCGAGTTTCGGATGTCAGAGCGAAGCGCGTCCCGGCGCGCACGGGTATAGTCGTGGCGCCAACCAGTTCACTTGTCGAGGGCCCGCATGCAACAAGTCGCGCTTATTCTGGGAGTCGGTGTTCCTGACGGCGTGGGCGGTGCTCTCGCCCGCCGCTTTGCCGCCGGGGGCATGCACGTCGTTCTCGGTGGTCGAACTCCGGAGCGCGTCGGCGAAACCGCGCAGCAGGTGATCGATGCCGGGGGCTCGGCCGAAGCCGTAAGCGTCGACGTAACCTCACCCGAGGAACTCGACGCGGCCTTTGCCGCCGCCAAGGCTACGGGCCTGGCGCTCGGCGCGGTGATCTACAATGCCGGAAGCAACATGCCCATCGCCTTTGAGCACTTATCCGCTGATGAGTTTGTCGACTTCTGGAACGTCGGTTGCCTCGGTGGCTTTCTTACAGCGCAGCGTGCCATGCCGCTGCTGCGTGAGCAGGGTCATGGCTCCATGCTGTTTACCGGGGCATCGGCATCACTGCGCGGTAAACCGAATTTCGCCCACTTCGCCGTCGCAAAAGCCGGTCTTCGCAATCTGGCGCAGGCCCTCGCACGCGAGTACGGACCGCGGGGCGTTCACGTCGGCCACGTCATTATCGATGGAATCGTGAACGGCGAACGGGTCAAATCCCGCTTCGAGGGCTTTGTGGAGCAACTCGGCGAGGACGGGTCTCTGGATACGGCTGCGGTCGCTGAGGCTTTCTGGACCCTGCATGACCAGCCGCGCTCCGCGTGGACCTTCGAGCTGGACCTGCGACCCTTCAAGGAGGATTGGTAGACGCAGCTTGCCAGCTCCGCCCGAAACTACCCTGCCCACCGCATGAGAAACGAGACCGATCGCCGGCCTCCTTTACAACGCCCCTGATCCGGGGGAGCGCAGGTAGTCCAAACCCGCACAGACCGCAGTAACCTGGGCATTCACGCAGGTCTCGTCGTCTGCATCCGGACTGTCGGGGTACATCTCCGTGGTCGTTCGATACGGCGCGTCGGTAATGCCCGCACACAGACCCAACGCGGCAACCTCGTAGTTGATCACGCCCGGTTGTTCGACGGGCGCACCGATGATGCAGCCTGAAGCATCGGCTGGGGCGATGTGAGTCACCCCGCGCACGGCGTCAATGATTGCGCGCTGAAACTCAGGGGCCGGAGCCTGGCTATCACCCACAAGATAGAAACCATCGGGGATGGCCCAAACATCCAGGGTCACGCCGTCGCGGGCCGCCAGGGCAGGTCGGAACTCACTGTTGTCGGTATCCGTGGTCTCGTGGAGATCAAAATGCGCAAGGAAACGGCCCGGCAACCTGCTCACCCAGCGCATTAGCTGCACCGCCTCCTCCGAGGCGCTGTCTTTCGTAAAAGAGCGGTTAGGGTCCGTTGTCTCCGGATTCCAGCGATTGATCGTCTCATAGCCCCAGGGACTGACGCAGGGCGCCACCGCGATATTGAACACGCTCGCGTAGCGCTCCGCGTGATCGCTTACAAAACGAAGCGCGCCGTGAACGCCGCTGGTTTCGTAGCCGTGCACGCCGCCGGTAACCAGGACACAAGGTCGTTGCGCGTCCCACTCGGGGGTAACTACTCCGAGCAGGGGATAACGGCCCTCGGTGTAGCTGAGCTGGCCATAGTTCTCTACTGCGAAGCGTTCTTCCAATGCTCCAAGAGGAAGCAGCACGTCATCGCTATAGGAGCGTTGCTTGCTCTGGCGCTCTCTCCACTCCCGTCTTTCCTCGGATCCCCAGGGTTGATCCGGAGTGCCAATGGGATAGGGTGCGCCGACGGTGCTCTGCATGGCTGTGCTCTGCCTTTCTCGCGAATCTGTTGTCATTCTGGCACCCGGAGCTGTGGTGAATACAGTCTCTCCACAGCGGTGAGCCCCTACGGCCTCCGCGCCAGGCTATGGGTTTTCCCAACGCAAGGTGCGAGCCCGCGAATCGGAGCCAGGGTCTGAAGGCAGTAAAATCGGGGTATGGCGATCCTACTGATTGCAGTGCTGGTGCTTGTGGCCGTCCTGGTGCCGGGAATCTGGGTCAAGCACATCCTGCAAAAATACAGCGAGCCCTCCGACCGGTACCGGGACCGGGGAAGCGGTGCCGAACTCGCGAGGCATCTGCTGGACCGTTTCGGGCTAGAGGATGTGGTCGTCGAGCCTACGCAAGGAGGCGACCACTACGATCCGAAGGCCAAGGCCGTGCGTTTAGCGGAAGACCGGTACCATGGTCATTCACTTACCGCCATCACCGTCGCGGCACACGAGGTCGGCCACGCCATCCAGGACGCACGCGACGAACCACTCTTCCGCCGCCGTCAGACCCTTGCCGCGCTCGCCATTCGAGGACAGCAGATCGGGGGACTCATTCTTCTCGCCGCCCCGCTGGTGATGCTCACGACGCGGGCACCGGGTCTTGGTCTCGCGTTCGTCGGTCTTGCCGTGGGGTCCATGTTTGTCGGCACGCTTGTTCACCTGATAACGCTACCGGTCGAACTCGATGCAAGCTTCGGCAAGGCCTTGCCGCTGCTGGCCGAGGGCAGCTACCTCCACGACGGCGACCTGCCCCACGCCCAGCGCATTCTCCGAGCCGCGGCGCTGACCTACGTTGCCGCATCCCTGGCGAGTTTACTCAGTCTGGGACGCTGGCTGGCCGTGCTCCGCCGGTAGAGACTCCACCACCGTGGCCAGACTGCTGATGACCGGCCCCGATGCTCTCTTCAAAGAAGGCAATCAAGCGTTCCCAATGAGCAATGCGTCGTTCCTCACCGTAGATCCCGTGCCCAACGGTGCCATCCATAATCAGCTCAACATCTTTTTCTGCGGCCCTTAAGGCGTTGCGCATAGCTCTCGCATGGTAGGCGGGGACCCGCCGGTCTTGACCTCCGTGGATGAGGAGAACCGGCACGGATACCTTCTCCGCATGACTGAGAGGTGAGAATTCCTCCAGCTCTGATTTGTCGGTTCCTATCGCGAGCTCAAGGTAGTCCTTCCCGAACGGAAGGGTCGGTATATCGCCTTTGCTGTATTGAACGGTTAGGTCGTACACACCCGCAAATCCGGCGGAGCAGGAAAGCCACTCTGGATTTCTCGTCGCCAGCGCTAAAGAAGCATATCCCCCAAAGCTGGCGCCATAGCTACAAACCTGCCCGAGTTGATCACCGTGAGCTTGGAGGACGGCGGCTACGGCGTCCTCAATGTCATCGATCATCGCACCCCCCCACTGCCTGTAGCCCATTTCGAGATATGCTTCGCCGTAGCCGCCACTTCCCCGGTGATTCACCTGCAAGACGGCGAAGCCTCTGGCCGCCAGGAGCTGGACCTCCTCTTCGAACTGCCAGGCTGAACGCACCCCATGAGGGCCGCCGTGGGCATACACGATCAGCGGCGCCTGGCGGTCCTTACCAGTAGTCGGGAGAGTGAGCAGGACAGGAACCACCACTCCATCTCGAGCCGTAATCTGCATGGGGATCTTCGACGCAAGCCTGCTGACGTCCATCCATGAGCGATTGGCAAAGACAAAGCGAGCTTCTTTGCTGCGCCGATCATAGAGATAGAACTCGCCGGGATTGGTATCGCTTTCAACATGGATAACAAAGACGTTGCCCGAGCGATCAGCGTTGGTGATATCCACCAGCTGACCCTCGAAGGCCTTGGCGAGTCCTCTATGAAAGCGAGCGATGGGATGATCGGGATCGAGATAATCGTAGCGAGGACCGCCGGGAATGGAAGCAACACCAACTGGAAGAGAGCTGATAGGATCGTAGAAAAGATGGGTGACATCCGACTGCAGGGAATCCAACAGCGTTGTTTGCTCGCCGGTTTCCGGATTCAGGCGAATGATGCTCTCGTAACCCTCTTCGCCGCTAGTGACGCCCAGGTAAACAAGTCCTGCTTCTGAATCAATGCCGTAAACACGGGGAGCGGCGCTGGCATCGGAAAACTCCAAGATCTCTCGCCAATCATCGCGATCACCCGCTCGATAGGAACTCTTCAATCGAGCCCCCTCCGACTCCCAGTATAGGTATCTGAGCTGGCCGTCGCTGTCCGCGAAGGCTGAAGCACCCCGGTGGGGTAAGGTCGTCACTTTGGTCAACTTCGCCGAGCGAATATTGAGTTTGGAGACGATAGGGAATGTGCTTCTCGTATCGCGGAGCCACGATCCGCTTCTTTCCCAGGGATACTCCGCCACGAGAATATGCTTGGGATCATCGGGAAGTGAATGAACCAACTCAAAAGTCGCGTAGGAGCGTTCCCTGCCTCTTATGCGGCTTCCCCGGTTTTCGTCCTGGGCTCGCATGCCGGCAAGAAGTTTGACGTCGGAACCATCCTTATTGACCGCCCACATTTCCCCCGTGCCAGAAGGTAACTCCCAGCCCGAGCGATGCTCCGCAACGCTGAACACCACGCAATCTTCGTTGACCCAGCGAAATTCATCGATGATCTCGCCGTCTGCGACCTTCATTCCACCGACAACGGAGAAGTCCTTCGCATCGAGAAAAATCAGGCCATAGGTCGCGTCGCTCCTAACGAGCGCAGCAAGGTGCGCGGCATCGGGAGAGATGCGGAGGCTCAGGTAGTCGCCATTGGAAATGTAGTAGCCGGTTTTTGACGGATCGGGTTCGTAAGACTCGGCAAACAAACTCGTCGCGCTAAGGCTGACGGCAAACAGCACGAGAACAGGGAGCGGAAACTGCAAAGTGAATCTACCCGTATCGGAAATTGGGTGTGTCACTGTTTAGTGCGCGCTGGGCAGGCAAAGCTCTCACCGACCGGCAGATTCGAGCAGCTCAACCGAGACTGGGTTTGATCGGTCCTCTACTTTCCCCGCGGTTGCCGTGGCGCGTTCACACGGCGCGAAGCTTACTCACTGCCTCACTAAAACAGCGCGCCGCGTCACCGGGACTCATGCTCCGATCAAAGTACACCGAGTTTCTCAGCCCAATCAGAAGGGCGTAGCTGATTTCTGCGGCATCCTCGGCACTGACCGCGACGGACGCGTCATCATCGGGGAAAAGGCTGACAAGGTAGTTCTTGCAGGCGCGGTCAAACTCAGACTTCGTATGGCGCATTTCGCCGTCATGGACCGCCTCCCCGAAGCACTCCAGCATGAATCCGATGTCATCGTAGGCGGCTTCGCCTTCTCCAAACCACAGATCGCAGAGCGCTCGAATCCTCACCTCTCGCGCTTCCTCGGCAATATCCGCAACCCGCTTCAGAAACCACCCCGCCACGGTATCGAAGTATTCCTCAAGTATCCGTTCCTTGCCCTGGAAGTAGTACAGCAGATGGCTTGGGCTCATCCCGGCTTTCTTCGCTATGTCGGCCAGGGTGGTCTTGCTGTAGCCGTTTTCAATGATGCAATCGTGGAGGGAGCGGAAGATCTTCCGACGCCTGGCTTCGGCCCGACTGGGCTGCCCACTCGCGGCCTCCATGCGTAGGTTCCGATCGCTTTGCCCGGCTGTGGGTTGCGTTTTCCGCGGTAAGGAAGTGGCATCGCTCATGGGTGTTTTCTCATTATTTGCTCTGCGGCGGCGCCCTCAAGCGTCCGGAATGCAGGTCCCAGAAAGAGCTAGAGCTTAGCGGTTTGTGGCAGTTCTGTAGAACCGCAAAGCCCTGCTAAGTTTCAGGATATCTTGAATATCATTCAAACTTAGCCTAGGCTCCGCGTGTCACTCCAATAAAGATAAGTTCAGGAGTACCGCCCATGGGCGTAGAAAACCTGGTCCTCGTCCTCACCGGCGGGGCTGCCGGTATCGGTGCCGGCACGGCGCGGCTGGCCGCCAGTCGCGGCGCGAAAGTTGTTGTTGCGGACTTGAACACCACCGCGGGCGAGGCCCTGGCGCGCGAGATCACCGCGAACGGTGGCGACGCCCTGTTCCGCGAATGCGATGTCACCGATGAGGCCGCGGTCGAGGGGCTCATGGCCGCTGCGGCGGATACCTTCGGCGGCATTGATGTGCTGCACAACAATGCCGGAATCCACGAAAGCCTTTTAAGCACGGAACTCTCACTGGAGAGCATGACCCGGGACACCTTCGAGAAGGTGCTGAGCGTGAACGTGACCGGCGCCTGGCTCTGCGCGAAGTACGCCCTGCCCTACCTCCGCGCCAGCGAGCACGCGTCCATCATCAACGCCGGCTCGACCAGCTCGCTCACCGGCTATCCCCAGTGTCAGGCCTACGGAGCAAGCAAGGGCGCGATCATGCAGCTCACGAAAATGCTCGCTGTGGATCTGGCACCAGACGGGATTCGCGTGAACTGCTACTGCCCGGGGTCGATTCATACCCAGATCGTCGACAAATTCCTGGAAGCCGCCCCCGATCCGCAGGCCATGCTGGGCACCATGACCATGACGCACCTCGTACCGCGCATGGGGCAGCCGGTCGACGTTGCCGAACTGGTCTGTTTCCTTGCCAGCCCCGAATCATCCTTTGTGAACGGCGCGGTGTGGGGCATCGATGGCGGCTCCCTGGCCTGGCGCGGCACTCTCGACATCCTTGGAATGGAGCCCAGCCCATGAGCGTTTCCGCTGACGACAAGCACGCCATTCTGGAACTGCTTTCTCGATCCGCCTACGCCTACGACGAGCGGAAGCTGGACATGCTCGAAGCCTGCTTCACAACGGATGCAGCGTTCAGCATACAAATTGCGGGCGTGGCGGAGCTCATGGGTCCCTTCGAAGGCGTGGACGCGATCATGGCGCTCTACACCGGATCACTCGACGCTCAGACCGATGTACGTCGCCACGTGGTTTCAAACGCCTTTTTCGAAACGGAAGGCACCGAACCCGTCGTGCTCTCCTATCTCACGCTCTTTGCCACGGAAAACGGAGAGGTAAAGCTGCTTTGTACGGGTGTGTACCGGGACCAGGTGAAACGCACGGCCGATGGCTGGGCAATCCATCGCCGCCATCTCGATCTGGATAGCCCGTACTAGGGCCTGTTAACACTAACTACGGTGGCCCTGTTGCGTCAGAAATAGCGCCAGGCTAGGCGCGAGGAGAGAAGTTTGGTGGTTCCAAATGAACGAGAGTCCGCCCCAGGAGCGCAGCGACTGCTTTGGGTGCGAGTAACGACGGCTGGTGCTATTTCTGACGCAACCCAAAGGGCTGACCCTGTTTTCTCGCCCAGCGGCGTTAGAAATCGCTTATGTGAGCCCACCACACGGCGCGATTCCTGCCTTGCTGGGCGAGAAAACAGGGTCAGCAGTGCCACCGTAGTTAGTATTAACAGGCCCTAGAGCCTCATCGTGAACCTCGGGAAAATACCGGCAAAAACCGCACGCCTCGCGCCGCAGCGCGAGGCGATCATCGATCCTCACGCCGAGCGCCGCATAAGCTACGGTGAACTCGATGAGCGCGTCAGGCGGCTGGCCAATGGCCTGCGAGGCACCCTGGGGCTCGAGAAAGGGGACCGCGTGGCGATCCTGTCGCGCAACTGCATCGAGTACCTGGAACTCATGTTCGCCTGCGCCCGCTGCGGCCTGATCGCCCAGCCCCTGAACTGGCGACTCGCCGAGGAAGAGCTCGCACGAATTCTCCAGGATGGCGAACCGCGCGTGGTCGCTGCGTCCGGGGAGTATCAGGCCGTGGCAGAGACTCTAGCTGCACGCTGTGACATCGCTCATACCCTGATCTTCGCCACTCCCGAGGACCGCAGTTACGAGGCCCTGCTCGAGATGGCCTCCGCCGCGGAGCCGGACCCGGACGACGCCGTCGGCGGTGACGACCCGACCCTCATTCTTTACACCGGCGGTACCACCGGTCAGTCCAAGGGCGCCCTGCACACCCATCACAGCCTCTACATGGGCATGCTGAATCAGACCGTGGCCGAGCGGATCGTACCCACCGACGTATACATGCTGACCGGTCAGATGTTCCATATTCCCGTTGCCCTGGCCATGAACTATATGGCCCACGGCTGTCCCCTGGTACTCATCAACTTTGAGCCGCGCCTGGCCCTGGAACTGATTCAGCGCGAACGGGTGACCGCGTTCCTGGGTGTGACCACCATGCTCAACTGGATGATGGCTGTGGAAGGTTTCGATAACTATGACCTCAGCAGCCTGCGCAACATTCAGTATGGGGGTGGCCCCATGCCGCACTCGGTGGTCACCGCGGCGCTGCGCGCCTTTCCCTGCACGCTCATCCAGGGCTACGGACAGACCGAAGGCATGACCATGAGCTTCCTGGCCCAGGAGGACCACGGTCGGGCTTTGGACGGCGAGCACCCCGAGCGCCTCGGTTCCTGCGGTCGCGAAGGATTTGTCACCAGCTTGCGTCTCGTCGACGACGAGGGTGGGGATATACCGCGGGATGGGAAAACGCCGGGAGAAATCCTCGTTCGTTCGGAAGCCAATATGGTGGGCTACTGGCGCCGCCCCGATCTTACGGAGAAGACGTTTCGCGACGGGTGGATGTGCACTGGCGATATCGCGACCTGGGATGAAGACGGCTACCTTTTCATCGTGGATCGCGCCAAAGACATGATCATCTCCGGCGGCGAAAACATCTACAGCACCCAGGTGGAAGCGGCCATACACCAGCATCCCGCGGTCCTAGAATCCGCCGTTTTCGGCGTCCCCGACGACGAGTGGGGCGAGGCGGTGAAAGCGGCGGTGGTGCTCAAGCCCGACATGGAAGCCAGCGCTGAGGAAATCATAGCCACCGCGAGCGAACATCTCGCTTCCTACCAGAAGCCCAAGTCCGTCGACTTTGTTGATAGCCTGCCCAAAGCTCCCACCGGCAAGATTCTCAAACGCGAGCTTCGCGATCCCTACTGGAAAACCAGGGATGCGCAGGTATGAGCGAACTCCTCGACGACACGCTCCTGGCGAACATCGGACGGCGGAGCGAACCGCGGCGCGAGATCGTGACGCGGCGCGACATTCGCAAATACGCCATAGCCACGGGCAATCGACAGCGCCGCTATCTCGACGGCGACGAGGCGCCGCCCCTCTACCACCTCGCCCTGTTCTGGGATGTCGTGGAACTGGACCAGCTTCTCCCGGACGGCGTATCCGTGGATACGCTGTTACCCAAGTTTCCCCTGGAGAAGGCCATGGCCGGCGGCCTGCAGATTCAGTACCACCGGAAGATCCGCCCCGGCGACTGGCTGACCGCCACGCGCACGCTCAGCAACATCTACGAGAAGCACGGTCGCTCCGGCCCGCTCATTTTTTACGAAGTGCTCATGGAAGTCGTGAGTGATGAGGGAGAGCCGGTGGTCACGGAAAAAACCACGAGGATCCTACGGTGAACGGCACGCTCCGTCTGGCGGCGCTGAACGTGGGTGATGCACTTCCGGAGCGCAGCCACACCCCCGACAACGTTCAGCTGATGCTGTACAACGCGGCTATCTGGAATGGGCACCGAATTCACTTCGACGAACCCTACGCCCGCGACATCGAAGGCTATCCTGGACTGGTAATCGCCGGGCCGCTTCTCGGCGACTGGCTGCACCAGACCCTGACCGAGTGGCTCGGGGAAGACGGGCATATCGCGTCCATCGAGTATTCCAACCGCGTAGCCTCGTACGTCGGTGAGACCCTCATTGCGGGAGGCGAAGTCCTCGCGGTAGATAGGGAGAACAACACAGCCGACCTCCGGGTGTACGTGAAGAACCAGGCGGGAGAAGAAATCACGCCCGGCACGGCTGTGGTGGCCTTCCATGATTAGCCTTTCGGGCCGTTTCGCCCCCGGCTCGGCGGTGACGCCCGGCGCTCATCGCGGTGTCCTTCGCCTTGGCTAGTCTCCGCGGCAAGGTCGCCCTGGTGGGAGCCGCCGACACGGCGGTGGGTAGCCTCCCGGACCGCTCACCCATGGAACTGTGTGTCGAGGCGGCGCTTTCGGCGATCGAAGATGCGGGGCTTACGCTGCAAGATGTGGACGGCGTCGTCACCTGCAATGCCATGGCCCAGCCCATGCTCTATCACGCCGAGGCGTTCGCCGAGTACCTGCAGATCTTCCCGCGCTACTGCATCGCCGTGGGCGCCGGCGGTGGAACCACGTTTTCGATCCTGCATCACGCGGCATCGGCCATCGTGACCGGCATGGCAGACACGATCGTGATCGCCATGGCTGATTCCCTGCGCTCAGGTCTGAGCCGCCAGCAGGCGCTGCTGGTTCAGTCGTCCACGGGTCACCCGCAGTTCGAGCAGCCCTATGGTGCCACGGTGCCCGCCTACTACGCGCTGATCGCGCAGGCCCATATGCACGAGTATGGAACTCTCCCAGAGCAACTCGCGGAAATAGCGGTAGCCGCCCGGGCGCATGCGGCGCACAATCCCGCGGCGCAGAAGCGCGATCCGATCAGCGTCGACGACGTGATGGCCTCGCGGCTTATCGCAGACCCGCTTCGGCTGCTGGACTGCTCCCTGGTCTCGGACGGCGGTTCCGCAGTCGTCATGACATCGGCCGAACGAGCCCGGGATCTCGCCCGGCCGCCGGTCTATCTTCTCGGCGTGGGCGAAGGTCACGTACACGAGCACATCAGCGCAGCCCGTAGTCTCACCACCTCGGCCGCAAAGGAAGCCGGGGAGCGCGCCTACGCCATGGCGGGCGTCGGTGCCGCGGAGATGGACTTCGCGCAGCTCTATGATTGCTTCACACCCACGGTGCTCGTGGAACTTGAAGACCTGGGATTCTGCGCCAAAGGCGAAGGCGGCGAGTTCGCCGCTTCCGGCGCTCTGGGTCCGGGGGGCAGTCTGCCCGTGAACACCCACGGCGGCCTGCTGTCGCACTCCCACGCCGGCAACCCCGGCTCCATGTTCGCGCTCACCGAGAGCATCTGGCAGCTGCGTCACAGCGCCGGCGAACGACAGGTTCCCGAAGCACAGTTGGGGCTGGTCCACGCCCAGGGTGGAATCATGTCGTCTCATACGGCTCTGGTCCTGGGTCGGGAGGCTGCCTGACATGCAGCGAACCCAGCCCACGCGCAGCGCACTCTCCGAACCCTGGTTTGACGCCTGCAATGAAGGACGCCTGCTCCTTCAGAAGTGCGGCTCCTGTGGCGCTTACCAGTTCTATCCGCGAATTCTGTGCACGCACTGCGGAGCGCGCGGTCCCCAATGGGTCGAGGCCAGCGGCGCGGGCCGTATCGCGAGCTTCACCGTGGTCCGCCGCGCCGTGTCGAAGGCCTACGAGGCGCCCTACGTTGTCGCCCTGGTGGACCTGGAGGAAGGCCCCCGGCTGATGACCAACATCGTGGACTGTGCTCCAGAGGCGGTGCGCATCGGCGCCCGGGTCGGGGTGCGGTTCGATTCCTGGGGGGACGACGTCGACCTCCCCGTATTCACCCTGAACACCGCAGATACTCGCTCAGATGACAGTGAACCGAAGGAGGATGTCACTCCATGAATGCTCCGAAGACCATACCGGTAGCGGTCATTAATCCGGATGCACCGCCCCAATCCCTGGAAGCGAAACAGCCCCAGGTAGACAACGGTACGCGCAACCATGGAAAAGCCGGCTATTTCAGCCGCGAGTACATGCAGCTGGAGTGGGACAGGCTCTGGACCCGCAGCTGGCTCATTGCCGGTGTAACCACCGATCTCGCCGAGCTCCATGACTACTTCCTGTTCGACATCGGAGAAGAATCGATCATTGTCACGCGCACAGAGGAAGGTGTCCGGGCGTTCTATAACGTCTGCAGTCACCGCGGTGCACGCCTGGTGAGCGAAGAGCGAGGAAACCGCAAGGTGTTTGTGTGCCCGTTTCACGCCTGGAGCTTCCACAACAACGGCACGCTGCGTCGCATCACCGATGAAGACAGCTTCCACCCGGATGTGGTTGCCCATCGTCCGGGACTTACGCCCGTGCATTGCGAGGTGCACGCCGGAATAGTGTTCGTATGTATGGATGACGATGCTCCGCCCCTTGCCGAGATGCTGGGACTTCCCGAAGGCTACCTCGAGACCTACCAGATCGATCGCATGAAAGTTGTCCGCCACGTGCGCAGCGAGTGGGGTGCCAACTGGAAAGTCGGGGTGGAGGCCTTCTATGAGAGCTACCACCTGCATGTGGTTCACCCGGAAACCCGGGGGGTTATGGGTGACCTCAACGTGCAGTACGACCTTTATCCCCACGGCGCCAGCCGCATGATCGTACCCCTGGGGCAACCGAGCCCGCGCTTCCATGACCAGGAAAGCGTCAATGAGGGGCTCGCCATGATGCTCCAGGATGCGGGCGTTGATCCCGAAACGTTTGAGGGCGGTGCGGCCGACGTGCGCCGCGCCATTCAACTGGGAAAACGCGAGCGCGCCGAACGGCTGGGCCTCGACTACTCGCGCTTCGTCGACGGCCAGCTCTCGGACAGCTGGGCGACGGGCGTCTTCCCCAACGTGCAGATCGGCTGCCATCCCGAGGCGATCTTCCTTATGCGCTTCCTTCCCCATGAAACTGATCCGGAGCGCTTTTACTACGACACCATGACCCTGCTGTTTCCCGCTGAGGACCCGGACTACTGCCCGCCCGCGTGGATGGGCCTTCCCGAAGGTACGGATGTAACCGGCGCCGTGCGTCCCGCGACGGAATACTACGGTATCGATGAAGATGCCGACCTCGGTCTCGTCCTAAGCCAGGACTCGGCCCTGCTGCCCATCGTGCAACAGGGCATGCGCAGTCGTGGTTTTAGCGGCCAGCTCTGGAGCGAACAGGAACAGCGTCTGCGCCACTTCCACGTAGAGCTGGAACACCGCCTGGGAGTAACACCGTGAACGATCGAGATTTTGCCCACGAACACCATCCCGGTCCCTGCAGCGGTACGTGCTGCGGGTATGCCGGGGTTGACGACAACTGCCTGAGAGCATTCACCACAACTCAAGACTGACTTCACCGCAAGCGAGGGAAATAATAATGAGCATTCCTTTTAACCGATCATCGCAGCACACCAACTGGCAGCGCGCCCGCCGGGCTATGCTGCTCGGACTTACGCCCACTTTGGTCCTCGGCGGCACGCCTGCCCTGGCGCAGCAGCTTGAGGAGGTTGTCGTAACCGCCACCCGTCGTGCTGAAACCGATGTGCAGACGACGGCCATCGCGGTCACGGCGGTGTCCGAAGACGACATCATCCGCACCATCCCCCGGGATCTCGGCGACGTCCTCATCTACGCACCTAATGTGATCAACGGAAAGCAACCGGGCTTCAAGGCCGCTAACTTCGCGATCCGCGGCGTGGGCCAGAACGGGATCATCCTCTACTTCGAAAACCAGGTCGGCACCATCGTGGATGACTTCGTGATCCCGCACATCCAGACCGCCAACATCGAGATGCTGGACATTCAGAGCGTTGAGGTGCTGCGGGGACCGCAGGGCACTCTGTTTGGGAAGAACACCACCGGCGGCGTGGTCAACGTCAAGACCAAACGTCCCCAGCTGGGCGAGAACACCCTGAGCATTCAGGGGCAGCTGGCTGAGTTCGACACGCGGGAACTCCGCGGCGTTGCCAACTTTGCCCTGGGCGAGAACGCGGCATTCCGCGTTGCGGCGTTGCAGCGCGAGTCGGACGGCTTCTACGAGAACGGCGCCAGCTTCGGTCCCGTGGCGGACTTCGGCGTGAACTATCCCCTGGTCGGGGCCACGGGCACCGGGGACGGCGCCAACGTCGGGGGCGACGACGTGTTCTCCGGCCGCTTCAAATTCCGCTGGCAGCCCACGGAGTCGCTCGATATCAACCTGGCGTATGAGATGGTGCGGGATGAGGGCCAAGCTCCTCCCTCGGTCAACAATACGCCTGCGGACGGCGCCTATGTCTTTAATGCGCTGGGGTTTACCCGAGACCCGGGTAACCGGCTGGACGTCGCCGCGGCCACGAACCGCAACGGCTTCCTCCTCGATATGGGCCGCCGCGGCCACGAGATCGACGTGGACGGCATCTACGTGAACGTCGACTGGCAGATCAACGACGACTACACCTTGACCGCGTTTTACGGCCACCGGGAGACAGACTCCTGGTTGCCAAGTACCTACACCGGTGAAGTCGGTCCCGTTTCCCTGTTCGATGCCAACCGCCAGGACGAGCGGGAGACCACGCAGTTTGAACTGCGTATCGCATCCGACCTCGATGGGCCGTTCAACTGGGTCGGCGGCGTGTTTAGTCAGCAGGACGACACAATATTCACGGTGGCCCAGGTTCTCGGCTTCGTGGATATGACCCTGGACAGCGCGGCGGTGTTCGGCGACCCCTTCTACTTCAACAACAATCCGCAGGTGCTGTCCAACGGGCAGGACGCTGAAGCCCTAGCGTTCTACGGCGACTTCACCTACGAACTTAACGACAAATGGACGGTGGGCGCCGGCGTGCGCTATACCCAGGAGGAAAAGGACTGGGTAGGTCGCAACCAGGTGTTCGTTCAGGCGCTCTCGGGTGGATTCGATCCGAACTTTACCTGGGAACAGCTGGGGGAGCCCCTGGCCGCGGCGGACTTCAATCGCTTCCCGACAGGCGTGGTGCGCGACTCCGAGGAATGGGATGAGCCCACCTGGCGGCTCACGGCCAGCTACCAGGCCACGGATAACGTCTACACCTACGCCACCTACTCCCGGGGCTTTAAATCCGGGGGCTACAACGACCAGACCGGTACCGGCGGCAACCCCATCGAGCCCATCCAGGCCCGGCCCGTGAATCCGGAAACCGCCGACTCCTATGAGATCGGCCTGCGCTCCGATCTCATGGATAACCGCCTTCGTCTCAACCTCACCGGCTTCTACGTGACCTACGATGACTCGCAGCAACAGCTGCTCGCCGAGATCGAGGCGGACCGGGACGGAGACGGAGTGAACGAAAGCACCTTCCAGGAGACGCGCTTCTTCAACGCGGCGGAAATCACAGTTTTCGGCCTCGAACTGGAAAGCACCTTCGTAGTTTCGGACAACTTTACGATCCAGGGCAGCCTCGGTTTGCTGGACAGTGAGTTCGAAGAATTCCAGGCCGACACCAACTTCGACGGAGAAATCGACACCGATCTGAGCAACAACCCCGTCGCCCGGGCGCCGGAGGTCACCTGGAATGTGGACTTCCTCTACGACCAGGAGTTTGCCGGCGGTCAGCTCGACTGGGCACTCAATGTGAATTACGTGGACGAGGCGGTTTACGCCTATACGGCCGTACCCGAAACCCCCGATGGCATCACGGATGAGCGTACCCTGGTCAACGCGTCGGTCACCTATCGCAATAACGATGGCGGCTGGTGGGTTCGTGCCTTTGGCAAGAACCTTACGGACGAGGAATATCGCGTCGGAGAACTGCCGGTGGCCAACCTATGGGTAATGTCTTTTTATGGCGCTCCGCGCATCATGGGTATCGAAGCCGGTATGGATTTCGGTTGGTAGCGCTTCGGGCTCTGCGCCGTCCCGTCAGGGACGGCGCGGTTGTTTCACCAATGCAGGGATAGCCTATGGACGGTGAAGCGCCGCTTATTCTCCATCACTTCGATGCCTCGCCTTTCGCGGAAAAAGTTCGCATGGCGTTCGGAATCAAAGGGCTGAGCTGGCACGGCGTCGAAATCCCTATGGTCATGCCGAAGCCAAAGCTGACCGCCTTGACCGGCGGCTACCGCAAAACACCGGTACTTCAGGTGGGCGCGGATGTTTACTGCGATACCTTGCTCATCGCCCTCGAACTGGAACGACGTTTCCCCGAACCCAGTCTGTTCCCCGATGGCAGGCGGGCCGCTGCCCTCGCCGCTGCCGCCTGGGCGGACGAACGTTTTTTCCGCCCCGGCGCCGCCCTGTCCATGGGCACCAATCCAGATCTTCCAGAGCCGCTTCTCGCGGATCGACGGGCATTCTTCAGCTTCCTGGATTTCACAAGCCTTGGAGATCAACTGCCGCATTTCTTCGTCCAGTTCAGGTCTCAGCTGGCACTCACCGATGAAATGCTGATGCAGGCCCCGGGAGCCTATCTCGCCGGGGAGAATCCGGGCTGGCTTGATGTGCTGGCCTACTTTCCCCTGTGGATGGCGAGGGCAAACATTGCGGCCACCGGCGAGCTGGTTGAGTCGTTGGACGCCCTGCTCGCATGGGAGCAGCGCATGGCGGCGCTGGGACATGGCAGTCGAGCGGAGATGCCGGCTGAGGAAGCGCTGGGAATTGCGCGCGACAGCAGCAGCGAGAGTGAGCCGGGCATCGCCCCGGACGCCTGGCCCGGGGATCTGACCGTAGGCAGCCCCGTCAGCGTCGCGCCCGATGACTATGGTCAGGATGCGGTTCACGGATCGCTGTGGCAGCTCAGTCATGACCGCGTTGCTCTGCGGCGCGAAGACCCCCTGGCGGGGAACGTCGTCGTGCACTTTCCCAGAGTGGGCTTTGAGGTGAAGAGCGCGGCGTGACGCGACGAAAGGCGCTGACTGGCAGCGTCTGATTCGTCTGACTCAGAGTTGGCGCGGTAGGAAAACGCGCTTCTTTCTCGCGCACATTGCTTACTCGCTCATATTTCTTACTCGCTCACATAGTTGCACAGTCCTGCTACGCTTAGGGCGTTGGCCTGAGCATGTAGGGCTATCCGGTAGACAGGCGCCTGAGACGCGGGGAGCGCGCGATCAGCCTCAACAATCCACGTCGGTTTTTCGCCCCACGGTCGAGAACCGAAAAACTACTGCGGCAGGCCCGGGCAGGCTTGTTGCTCCTTGTGGCGCTTGCTCACTACCCGGTGAATTCTGCGATCGCGCAAAACCAGTCTCACGCTGCATCGCTGTCGATGTTCATCTGGTCTCAGCATCTCGAACCCATTATTTACCCGATCGAAGAAACGCCCGACCTGGCGCCCATGGGGAGCTACGACGGAATCATCGTGGACATTCTGGGCAGCTTTGCGCGGGAAAATGATCTCGATATAGACGTCGTGGTCACCAGTCGAAAACGCGGTGAAATGGACCTGTACGAAAATCGACTCGACTTTACTATTTTGTCGCCGGACTGGCTGTTGGAACCCGAGAAACTTGTTTTCTCGCGCCCGATCTACAAACACCGTGAATTCCTTTACGGTCTGGAGCCTATCGAAGCGGGCACGCTTAATGAGGCGATTCGCGACAAGCGGGTTTGCGTGAGGTTTGGCTACCGGTTCAAAACGGTGCAGGAATACTTCGACACGGGGGTCGCCCTACGTATCGACAGCAGGGAAGAGACGCTGGCCTTTAAAATGCTGGAATACGGGCGGTGCGATTTTGTGCTCACCAACGAGTTTGTGGCGGATGCGATCATTGAGGCCAACGAGCTCCAGGATCAAATCTATGTCTCGCCCTTCCTCGTGGATGAGGCTGCCTTTACGTTCGCCTTTCATCCCGCTCACGCCAACCTCGTCGATCGGCTGAATGCGCATATCGAGGGACTGCGCGGCAGTGGGGATCTCGCCTCCTCTATTATGAAACACAGGCGCAAGGCCCTGGGCTTTGCACATCTGCAGGATGAAGTCAGCCGCTAAACGCTAGACAGCACGGCCCGCCAGCTGTAGACGCCGGCAGGCCATAATGTCTAGCGCATCGCAGCTACCCAGGAGCTGTTCTCCAACCACTTCTTACGCAGTCGGGTGAGCAACCCTGTGCCTTCGTAGGTGCGAAGGTAGTTCTGCACGAGATTAAGAAACTCGGGGTCGCCGGACGGCACGGCGATACCGAAGGGTTCGACGGTGAGAGGCTTTTCGAGCGTGACAAGGCCGGAATCGGGATTGCGCAGTACCTGCAGGGTACAAACCGGCGCATCCGCGACCATGGCCGCCACATCGCCGTTGTTCACCATCTCGATGGCCTCGTCATAGTTTGCGACTTCCACGAGCGTGGCCTTCGGCGCGGCTTCGCGCACAAAGGTCGCGCTCGTCGAGTTTTGCAGTGCCGCCAGCTTTACCTCGGTTCCTGAGATACCGTCGGATGCAATCTTATCGAGCGCGGCGCGCCTGGCGAGTATGGACTTCCCACTCATCATATAGGGCCCCACGAACGAGGCAGATCGGGATCGTTCCGCGGTTATCGCCATGCCAGAGATAACAAGATCGACCTTGCCGTCCTCCAACGCCTCCACTAGGTTTCCGAAGGGCATCTGGGAAAACTCAACTTTTGCACGCATGGCGTTTGCCAGCGCAGTGCCCAGATCCACGTCGAAGCCCATCAGCTGGCCCTGGCGGTTCAGCATATTCATGGGGGGCTGATCGCCGGAAACACCAATGATGAGGGTCTTGTCCTTGACCACGCGATCCAGGGTTTCCCCCGCGTGGACCAGGGGCGCGGTGACAAACGTCAGCACCGCAAGGAACACAACGAACAGCTTTCCGTTTTTCAATTCTGGGGCCCTCCACAGGACAGTGAACAGACGGGGGAACACGCCGGCACAGCGCGCGTCTGAAGACAGTCTAAACCTCAATGCCAGCCAGTTGTTAGGGCCTGTTAACACTAACTACGGTGGCCCTGCTGACCCTGTTTTCTCGCCCAGCAAGGCAGGAATCGCGCCGTGTGGTGGGCCCACATAAGCGATTTCTAACGCCGCTGGGCGCGAAAACAGGGTCAGCCCTTTGGGTT
>JBCDIW010000022.1:0-113794 GCA_038748515.1 Pseudomonadota bacterium | reverse complement strand
GAAACGCCTATTTGGTTTCTCGCCGGATCTTGCACGTTGCAGCGAATTTTCCTCCTGCGGCAATAGCTACGGCTATTGCCTTAGTCTGAAAATCCCCTGCAACGCACAATCTCTCGCCGAGAATTCCAAATATCGGTGAGCTGTGCAGGCTGGCCACCATGCGGGCTCGCTCAACCCGAGGTGAGTCCCGCCGCACGCAGCCATAAAATAAGCAGAATTCCGATGGTCAGCGCCTGAATGAAGGCCAGGCCTTTCCAGAAGCGCAGCGGGCTGCGCTCGGCCAGCGGACGCAGGGCACGCGGCTTGAAGCGCGCGCTCGGCGAGCGCAGGTCCGCGACAAACTCGGTGAGGACGTCGTAGCGCCGCATCGGATCGCGGTGGCAGGCGCGCGCGAGCGCAAAATCGACCCACGGCGGTACGGCGCGCTCGCCGACATCGGCTCGCTGATACTTGAGCCGCTGCTGGTCGCGGCGACTCCTGACGCGGCCGGCGTTAGCGCCGTAGGGCAGGCGGCCGGCGAGCATTTCATAGGTCATGACGGCGAGGGAAAACTGATCGGCGCGCCAGCTGATGATGTCTCCCGAAAGATACTCCGGCGCCGTGTATTGATAGGTACCGGGCAGCGTTCCGAGCATGCCCGGAGCGACTTCTTCGATACCCGCAACCGCCACGGAGCCCAGATCAATGATCACCGCTGTACCGTCTCGATCGATCATGATGTTCTCCGGACGCAGGTCCTGGTGAATCATCTCCCGGCGGTGCAGCGCCTGCAGACCGCGGACGATCTGCTCGACGATAGCCCGTACCTCATCAAGGCCGGGCCTGGGGTGATCGTGCATCCACTGACGCAGGGTCATACCCTCAACCCACTGCAGCGCAACGTAAGCCGCGGAGCGCTGCTGTGTACATTTCGCCGCCTTTACCACGTGAGCCGACGCGATACGCGCGGCGATCCATTCCTCGTAGGCGAAGCGCTGGAGGTGATCGGGATTTTCGCGGGCTTCGAAACCGGGCAGCTTGAGGGCCACCCTGGCTCCAGACGGGTCGGTGGCGAGCAGGAGGTGGCTGCGCTCTGTCCTGTGCACATCGCGCAGCAGGCGAAAGCCGTCGATGCTGTCACCGGGTCCAAGCTCTCCCGGGAGCGGGAGCACGTCGTCACCGATCGCCGGCGGCGGCAGTGCATCGGGAACCGAATCCACGCGTAAGAGCTGAGCGGTCAGGTTGTCCGGACTTCCGGCCGCCATCGCAAGCGCGGTCAGCCGCTGCGCGGCGTTTTCAAGGCTCGCTTCCTGCAATGCTTCCGCGAGCTCCCGTTCACCGATGTACTCATGCATACCATCCGTGCTGACTAGGAACACATCCCCGGGCCGCAGCGGAAGGCGCCGGTAGTCGATGTCGACGCGCTCCTGGGCGCCCATGGCCCGACCCAGGTACTGCTCACTTTCAGAAACCACGGTGACGTGATCCTCGGTCAGGGGCTCGACATGCCCTTCACTGAATCGGGATACGCGGCTGTCACCGACGTGGAAGATGTGCGCTTCGCGCGCCTTCAGGATCAGCACGGTTAGGGTGCACACCAAGCCGCGATTCATATCCACCGTGCGAGCATGACGGTTCTGTGCGTACAGCCAGCTGTTGATCGCCTCGATGACCCGGCGAGCCGAAGTCTTTGTCGTCCAGCCCTCGGGCGTTGCGTAGTAGTCGGCAATAAATGCGGTAACCGCCGTTTCGGCGGCAACCTGGCTGCACTCGCTGGAGCTGATGCCGTCGGCGACGGCGAGCACCACACCTTTTACCGCGAGCTCGAAGTCGTCGGGCAGGCGCGCCGCCATACGATCCTGGTTAAGCGATTTGCGGCCCGAAGAGGAGTGCTGCCCTACCGTCACGCTAAGGCGCGTGCTTGCGAGGGCACTCACCGCAGCGGTAATGGAATGCTTGGTCATGACTTCGCACGACGCCCGCCGTCCCGCATCGAGCGCCCTGCTACGCGGCCTACCAGGCGTTGTAGCTCAGGAATTTCCCGGACATTTCAATCTTCACACGATCACCCTTGGGATTGGGCACGCGATTGATCGACATGTCGAAGTCGATGGCGGACATGATGCCATCGCCAAATTCCTCGTGGATCAGCGCCTTGATCGTCGGTCCGTAGACGCCGACGATCTCGTAGAGGCGGTAAATGCAGGGATCGGTGGGAACGGTCTGCTCCCACATTTTGGTCGGGCACTCTTCCAGAACGGCAGTGGCCGTCTCCGGCAGACCCAGGAACTCAACGAGAGCCTCCGCCTTCTCCCGGGGCATCGCCTGCATGCCCATGGCCGCCGAATGTGTCCAGACGGGAGACATGGCAATCGCCTTCGCGATCTCCTCCCAGGTGAGTTGTCGCTCACGCTTGCGCGAGACGATCATGGCGGTGATGTCCTCTTTCTCGAGGATCGGTGAAATCGCTTCTACTTGCATGGAATCTCCTTAACAGAACACCCGCGGGGGCCGAAGACCCGCGCGGGTGAAAAGTGTCGCTGCCTGAATGCTTGTCTCAGCATGGTCAGAGCTGTGTCTGCCCGGTTCAGGCCGCCGAGCTGGAAGGCATGGCGGAACCCATCTCCGGCTCAACGTGTACCGGGCGACGAGACGGCGAGGTCTTGTAGTGCGTGGAGTAAATCATCGCGCCGACAAACGTAAGTCCACCAACCAGGTTGCCGATCACCGTGGGCAGTTCGTTCCAGAAAATGTAATCCATCACCGTGAAGTTACCGCCGAGCAGCAGACCTGATGGGAACAGGAACATGTTGACGATGGAGTGCTCGAAGCCGAGGTAGAAGAAGATCAGGATCGGCATCCACATGGCCATGATCTTGCCCGACACGGAGTTCGACATCATGGCGGCCACCACGCCCGTGGAGACCATCCAGTTGCACATCACCGCACGCACGAAGAGCGTGAGCATGCCGGCGGCTCCCGCGTCCGCGTAGCCCACGGTCCGGCTTTCTCCGATAACACCGAGCTTCTGACCGATCGCATTCGGCGCTTCGCTGAAACCGGTGGTGAAAATGATCGCCATGAAGATGGCCACGGTGAACGCACCGCCGAAGTTTCCGACGAACACCAAACCCCAATTCCTAAGCAGGCCGCCCATGGTTACGCCCGGCCGTCGATCGATCAACGCCAGCGGGCAAAGGGTGAACACACCGGTGAGCAGGTCGAAACCCAGGAGGTAGAGCGTGCAGAATCCAACCGGGAACAGCAGCGCGCCGATCAGAAAGTTCCCGGTATTTACCGCGATGGAGACCGCAAAGGCCGCCGCCAGCGCTAGAATGGCGCCCGCCATGTACGCCCGGATGAGCGTGTCTTTCGTTGACATAAAAATCTTGGCTTCGCCCGCGTCGACCATCTTCTTCGCGAACTGAGCCGGTTCGATATAGGACATGATTGATCCTCGTCGTTAACTCAAGTTAACGCGCCACCCCCAAGAGACGCGTGCTCGCCCGGGCCGCAGTAACGGCGTCGAGGCAATATTCAAGGGTCGTTCTCCGAGGACGTCGGCGTTTCGATCGAACGCTGGACGTCGCAACCGCCGGTCGCTTTCTTTCCCAGCGCACGCAAAAAAAAACGACACACGCTTCCCGGTGCTCCGACGAATTGGCTTCGCGGGAGCTTCCAGGTCACAGGCATCGTTGCGCTGTCGCTAGGAGAGTTTTGACCGGGTGGCGAGATCTCGCACCCGAAAATGGCTTTGCAGCAATCGTGCCACGCCTCGGCGAGGGCGATTCAGGCGCTGTGCCTTCTCTATATCCTTTTGCGATTGCGCGTGCCTATGGACGCCTCGAAGATGCCGTTCTGCCCCGCTTGTGGGCAGAAAACATCAGGGAAGCACCAATGCTGAGCGCCGTGAAAAATGCTGCTGCATTTATGCGCGAAATTGCGTCAGCATGAAGGCACACGGAGTATCAGGCTTTTTTTCAGGGCCGGCGGGCGAGCGAAAAACGCTTTAACCACGCGGGTTGCAGCAGATTTTCGGATTGTGGGAGGACGCTGATTTGCACGCCGCTCACAAGGCTCTGGCTCACTTATTGCTGGCGGCTCGCCCTGAACCACCCCGTGTTCACCAAGGAGCAAAAACCATGAAACACATGAAATTCGGGGGGCTGCAGAAACATCTGCACGCGGTCGCCCCGGTTGTTTTACCCCTGGCACTGCCGCTCTCAATGAGCGCACCAGCTGCTGCCGAGGAAGTCGTTTCGGACTTCATAACGAACGGCAAACCGCTGCTACACATGCATGGCCGCGTCGAACTCGTCGATGACGAATCGAACACCCTGGATGAAGCGACCGCCTTCACGCTGAGGACTTATTTCGGTTACCAGACCGGCACCGTGGCCGGATTCTCCGCCCGCATTGCGGCGGAAAACGTCACGCACATCGTCGATGATTTCAACGTACCGGGCGAGCCGTCCAACGGCTTCGACGTGGTGGCCGACCCCGAAGGTACGGAAATCGACGAGGCCTTCATCAGCTACACGGGCATCGAGGACACGACGGTCAAGGTCGGTCGCCAGTACCTCACCTATCGTCCGGCGCCGCTGCACCGCTTTATCGGTACCGTGCCCTGGCGTCAGAACTGGCAGTCCATGGATGCGATCGCCATAGAAAACCGATCCATCGAAGGCCTGCGCGCAAGCTACGCCTATGTGAACCAGGTGAATCGCATTTTCGGCAACGACAACCCGAATCCGAACCTCGCCGAGTCGCCGATGGAGTCCCACTTCGTGAACCTGCAGTACTCCGGTCTGCCGATCGGCGAGCTCGAAGGGTTTTACTATCGCCTGGACTACGACGTGGACACGCTGCCGGCGCCGTTCACCGATCGCGAAACCATCGGCGCCAAGCTTCAGGGCAAGAAGGAACTCGGTGACGACCTTTCGGCGTCCTACCTGTTCGAAGCTTCACATCAGCGTGCGATTGCGGACAACGCCACGGCCTTCGATTCGGCCAACCAGTACCGGGTGGAACTCGGCCTCAGCAAGAGCCTGGCCTCCGGACCGATCAAGGGCATTACCGGCAAGTTCGGCTATGAGGTTCTCGAGAGCGACAACGGCATCAGCTTCTCCACGCCGCTGGCCACGGTGCACGCCTTCCAGGGCTGGGCCGATCGCTTTATTGGCTTTCCCGGAGCCGGCGTTCGCGATACCTACCTGGTCGGATCCGCGAAGTTTGACGGTGCCCTGAGTCTGGTCACGATATTCCATAACTTCCAGGCCGACGACGGTGGCTTCGACTACGGGAACGAGTTTGATCTGCAGCTCACGAAGAAGATCGGCAAGTTCACCATCGCGCTGAAGCATGCGAGTTACTTCGGCGATGACGATCCCGCGGCCGGCGGCACGGGCATCGACAAGACCGTCACCTGGGCCTTTGTGAACTACAAGCTTTGACGGGTTGGCCGAGTGCCCCGCAATGGAGCGCTGTCGGCTTGGATATCAACGGAATTGCCTGAAATTGGCGCAGGGCAACACGGGAGGAAAGAAAAAGCCTCGAAAAATTAGTAGCTTACCGTTTGGCAAAGCTCTTGCAATGCCAAACCCACAACCAGGTCCGGTTGCCAGCGTCGGTACGGACCCTAAATCTTTTCGGAGTTGGCCAGCGACTTTGGGAACACGCCTCCAGCGAGGCATTTGGGGCCGCAGCACGCAATGATTACTCCCTGAACCATCCTCTGCGCTTTTCTGAAGTTCTCTGTCGCCTGAAGTTCTCTGGCGCCTGAAGTTTTCTGGCGCCTGAAGTTCTCTGGCGCCTGAAGTTCTCTCTCGACGATTTCTCGATTAGTACGTCGGTAGCGCTTTGTTTTCGCCGGCTGACGGAGCCGGAAGCGGTCCCTGCCCCAGCGAACGGACGCTCGTTCCCAGGATTGGTTTCCGCGCTCCGCTCCGAAAAGATCTCTTCAGAACAGCGATGCCAGGAGGGGCATCCGGATGAGCGATAGCTTGAACGACACAACCCGAGCACAGGGCTTTAGCGAAGAGCAGATTGCCTGCCTGATGAACGCCCTGGAGAAACTCGACCTCGGCACCGACGGGGGCGGAGCGGCCACAGCGGTGGAAGCGGTCTACGGCATTCCGCTGGAAGACCTGTGCAAGGAAGAAGTGGCCAAGTTCCGGCTGCATCCGCTGGATCTCTGGGACCGTCTCGAGCGCTGGACGGCGCGCAACGAAATCGCCACGGGACTCGATCAGTTCCTCCTGCGCCACCTCGGATTTTTCAACGTGGAGCCGACCAGCCCCGGTTACATGGTCCGCCTGCGCCTTCCGGCCTGTCAGCTGCGCGGCGACCAGATGCTGGCTCTCGCCGACATCGCGGAAACCTTTGGCGGCGGCTACGCCCACGTCACCACCCGGGGAAACATGCAGATCCGCGAGATCGAGCCCCGACATGTCCTGGCCGTCATCGACGCGCTGAACGCCGCCGGACTCTCCTGTCAGGGCTCCGGGGCGGACTCGGCACGAAACATGACCTCGTCGCCGGCCGCCGGCTTCGATGCCGCGGAACTCATCGACCTGTCGTCCTACACACGTCGGCTCTCGAACCTCGTGCTGAATACGCGGGAACTGCGCGCGCTGCCGCGCAAGTTCAACATCTCCTTCGACAACGGCGGGACGATTTCCGCCGTGAGCGACAGTAATGACATCGCCTTCCAGGCAGTGAAACTCGGTGAGGGTGCAGCGGTCGAGGCCGGAGTCTACTGTCGGATCGGAGTTGGCGGCATCAGCGGACACCAGGACCTTACCCGCGAAACGGGATTCGTCTGCACACCGGAACAGACCGTACTCGCCGGCTACGCCATGCTCCTCGTATTCGTGGAGCACGCGGATCGCACCAATCGGAAAAAGGCCCGCCTCAAGTATGTGCTCGATCAGCACGGCGTAGCATGGTTCATGGAGCGAACGCAGGAGAAGCTCGCGGAATTGGAAGCCGGCTTCGAGCTAACTCCGATCAGCGCTGAGCACGATCTCCCGCGGCCTCCCGTAGATCGCCAGGCTCATATCGGTTTTCATGCGCAGAAGCAGGCCGGCCTCAGCTACCTGGGCGTCGCTCTGGAAATGGGACGCCTGTCACCGGAGCAGATGCGTGTGCTGGGTGAGATCGCTCTGTCCCGGGGTCGCAACGAGCTTCGCCTGACGGTGTGGCAAAACGTGCTCATCCCGCATTTGCCGGATGACGCCGTGGAGGAAGTTCGGCGCAGTATCGAGTCCCACGCTATGCGCACGGCAGCCACGGCCTTCGCCGCCGGCGCTGTCGGCTGTACGGGCAAGATGGGCTGCAAGCTGGCGCTCGCCTACACCAAGGAGAACGGCCTGGCCCTCGTTCGGCACCTTGAACGGTGCTTCACCCTCGACACTCCGCTGAACATTCACCTCACCGGCTGCCCCAATTCCTGCGCCCAGCACTATATCGGCGATATCGGTCTCGTAGGCACAACGCTGTCGGACGGGAGGGAGGGCTATCACGTGGTTCTCGGCGGAGGAAGCGATCAGGACAAAGGTATCGGTCGACCGCTATGCGGTCCCGTTGCAGCCGACCAGATCAATGAACTCGTCGAGCAGATCATTGCCAGCTATCTCGCACGGCGCGCGCCGGGATCGACGTTTCTTGAGTTCGTGCGCGGTCTTGGAGATGAGGAGCTTCCGGCATTGATCAATGCGGCAACGCTGGCGGCTTAGGGGAGCAGACCGTGAACAAACCCAACACGGAGTTGCTGCAGGAAATCCTCAGACAGGGGCAACCCACGGAGACGTCGGATATTCCGGAGTTTATTCCGCCGGACAGCCCCTTTGACGAGGCACAGCGCGCCTACCTCAATGGTCTCTTCGCGGGTATTTATACGTTATCCAAAAACGCCGCGGCCGGCGAAACCGAGGAAGCCCAGACACCGCTCACCGTACTGTTCGGCTCCCAGACCGGCACGGCGGAATCGCTTTCCAAGGACCTGCGCAAGTTCTCCCGGACTCAGGGTTTCGATGCACAGGTCTCCGACCTCGATTCCATGGCGGTGGAAGACCTCGCGGGTCTGCAGCATCTCGTCATTGTCGCGGCCACCTATGGCGAGGGCGAGCCGACGGACAACGCGCAAAGCTTCTATGCGGCGCTTATGGCCGAGGATGCACCAGCCTTGCCCGCGAGCCTGAACTACAGCGTTTGCGGTCTCGGTGACAGCAGCTATCCACACTTCAACCAGGTCGGCCGTGATCTAGACGCTCGCCTGGAAGTTCTCGGTGCCACTCGAGCCGCCCCGCTGGTGACCTGTGATGTCGACTACGATGACGACTACGGCGCCTGGCGCTCCGCGTTGTTCGCTGCGCCGGCCTTCGCTGAAGCCGCCGGCGCCGCCGCCACCACGCCGGTCGAGGAGACCGACTCAAGCGCCCCGGTCTTCGACAAGAACCACCCGTTTCTCGCCACGCTGATCAGCAGCAGCTGCCTGAACGGCGAGGGCTCGGCGAAAGCCGTCAACCATATCGAGATTGCCCTGACCGGGGGCGGCGATGACCTGGCCTACGAAGTTGGCGACGCACTGGGCGTCTGGCCGCTGAACGATATGCGTGAAGTCGACAGCGTCCTTGAGGCCGCCGGGCTGCAAGGCACGGAAGTCGTCCGCTTAAAGAATGGAGAGTCGACGCTGCGCCAGGCGCTGTTCCGCAGTCTCGATCTCATGACCGTAACGCCGAAGACCGCGGAGCTCTGGCAGCTCAATCTGGACACCGATACCCAGCTCCTGGACGTACTTCGCGAACAGGTCAGCGGTCTCTCAGCCCAGCAACTCGTTGACTCCCTGCGACCGCTCCAGCCCCGGCTCTACTCCATTTCGTCGAGCCCGAAGAAACACCCAGGTGAGGTGCACCTGACCGTGGGTGCAGTGCACTACGAACTCAACGGAACAGCTCGAAAAGGTGTGGCGTCGACCTTCCTTGGGGATCGTCTCAGCGCGGGTGCGGCTCTCGGTGTTTATGTGCACCGCTCTCCACATTTCGCCATCCCGGTCGATGACGACCAACCCTTGATCATGATCGGACCGGGTACAGGAATCGCGCCGTTCCGCGCCTTCCTGGAGGAGCGCGAGATGCGTGGTGCCGGTGGTCGTAACTGGCTGTTCTTCGGCGATCAGCATCGCGGCAGCGACTTTCTCTACGAGGAGCAGCTCGCAGCCTGGCAAAGCTCGGGGCTTCTCACCAAGCTCAGTCTCGCCTGGTCGCGGGACCGTGCGGAGAAAGTATATGTCCAGCACCGTATCGAGCAGGAAGGAGCGGAGTTCTTTCAATGGCTTGAGGACGGGGCAGCGATATACATCTGCGGTGATGCAACGCGCATGGCTGTAGACGTGGAGCGAACCCTGCTGGAGGTGATTGCGGAGCAGGGACAGCTGGACGCTGATGATGCCATCGCCTACTTCGATGAACTCAAGAAAAGCCAGCGCTACCAACGCGATGTGTACTGAACGACGTTTGCCGGAAGGTGCGTGCCGATTAAAGCCGGGGCATCACCGCTTCCTGCCGAGAGACGAACGACGGTGGCTCACGCTAGCTCGATGCGCGGCTCAGTGACCGTCGCATTGATCAGAGTGACGGCCCAGTCACCAGCGGTAGGTTATCGACCCAATGTAGTTCTCTCGCGAACCACCAAATCCCGCTTCCGCTTGCAGCATCCAACGCTTGTTGATTTCCCAGCTGAAGCCCGCCAGATAATTCCACTGATCTTTGTTCCGCTGTCGAATGACATAGTCGATGGTCGTAAGGTCATCCAGACCGTCAATGCCACTGCTTGACGTGTCAAAGGCGACAGTGCCGGCGAGATCCACCTCTGAGTCGAGCCAGGTGGCTCCCAGGTACGCGGCAATGGAACCGAGTCCGGGCTTCAGATCAATCAAGCGCCCTATCCTCGGACTGATGTTCCAGGCCGTAACCGAGTTCGAAACAATGTCTACGTCCGTCCAGGCGTGACTGATCGGCAGCGTTACGAAGTAGTCATCCCATCCCGCCGCAAGGTTGACTCCCAGTGTGATTGACTCGCCGCGATAGTCGGGACGAGCTGTTGCGGTGAGCAGGCGTTCGCAGAAGGCGGGTTCGAAGGGCCCACCACCGCAGAGCCCTCCGAGACCAAGAAAATCCAGTAAATCCCGGCCCTCTATGGCGAGAGGAATGGTCCCGTCGCCGCGAAACTTGCCGATCGATGTGTAGACATTCATGAATGGAAACAGCCAGGCGTCCAGCTTCAACTGCTCGCTGCTATTCGACACTGATGGGACGCCAAAATCGACGAATTCAATGGGCTGCTCCTGACCCCCGTTGATCGCGATCGACAGCTTATCAAGCTCGAGGTCCTGCTCTTGCCAGTAACCAATGAGTTGAATGCCATAGGGATTGGGCAGTTCAAAGCCCAGATCGAGAACCTGCTGCGCCAGCAAGGGAAGCGCACGATCGTAGGTCACCGGCTCGCCATCCTCGGTAAGCGGCTCGCCGAGCGGGCGCTCATCCAGCGAAGGTATGAACACTGGCTCCTCGTACTCGGTGCCATGAGCGGTGCCCGCCAGACAGAGCGCTGTCGCGGCAGGAGCCCAAAACCGAGACCATAAGTCACGCAAAAGACGGCACCAAGGTGTACTCAGAAGTCGTACTGTAGCTCGGATTACGACCAGACGCCCTGGCCACCATTCACGGAGCAGTGCCTTTGAAGCCCCAGTGATCCCGGTTCCCGCGAGCCGCCACTTGCCTCGATACAATCTTTGATCGTCTGGCATTAGAATCGGGCGCGCAACAGAGGGGCCGGGGATTGGAGTCATTGTCGGATCGTGTCGTAGTCATCAGCGGCGCTACCAGTGCTATTGGGCGGGCGCTGTGCCGGACGTTCATAAGTGATGGCGGCAGCTTTTACCTGCTCGGGCGGAACGCCGATCGACTGCAAGCGCTCGCCGACGAGATGGCGCATCCGAATTCGGACGTTCGTGTTGTTGCGACTGATCTGTGCAGCGGGACCTCTATAAAGGAACTTGCTTCCACGATCGGCAAACGTGAGTCGCGGGTCGACCTACTGATCCACGCGGCCGGTGAGTTCGCTTCGGGACCCATCGCCACAGCCGACGTAGCGGAGTTCGACGCGCTTTTCCAGGCCAATGTGCGGGGGGCTTATCTTCTGGTCCAGGCACTGCTGCCGCTGGTGCGTCTACCGCCCGGTCAAATCGTGTTTCTCAATTCCACGGTCGGACTGCACGGAAAGGAAGCGACAAGCGCCTACTCCGCAACTCAGCATGGACTTCGGGCAATCGCCGATTCACTGCGTGCAGAAGAAAATCGAAACGGCGTTCGGGTCGTGAGTTTGTATCTGGGGAGAGTCGCCACGGAGAGGCAGGAACGGATATTTGCTCTGGAAGGAAGAGAGTACCAACCGGAACTGCTGCTTCAACCGGATGACGTGGCTGCGATGGTGGTTGCCGCGGTGCGGCTGCCACGCACCGCTGAGGTGACGGAAATCCGTATGCGGCCACTCGTAAAGTCGTACTGAGGAGCCCGCGCACCTCCCAGGGACGCCCAGTGCTACTTCGCTGCGTACTCCAGCTCACTACTCCAGGCTTGCGAGTTTGTTCACTACCCGGCGCGCCAGAGACCGCACGTTCCGCCAGAGGGCAGGGCCAAGCCAGGACAGTCGAGCCAATAACTCCACGCCCACGCGTAGCTTTTCTGCGGGGGAGATCGGCGCCCGAAAAGGGATAGTGAATCGATGGAGCTGACGAGCCAAGCGCTCGCGGCGGCCGTAGCGCACCTTATCGGCACCGAAAAACGATACCTGTTCGGACTTCGCAAGGAGATCTCCCGTCGATTGGGTTTCATAGCGTCGGTGGAAAAGTACTTCGGGCACCTCTACGAACTTTCCTCGTAACGCCATCTCCAGCATAAAGTTGATGTCATACCCCCGCGACTCCCTGTAGGGCATCAGCGACTCCATCGCGGAGCGACGCCACACGCCGTTGTAGGCGTTGTTCAGCCCTTCCAGCCAATCCGCTGCGACGGCAAATCTGTGACTCGGTGAATCATATTCAAGATTGAGGTTTTGATAGTATCGCTGCTTCACATCGCCCATCGTCGAAAACAGCATCGTTTTCGCGTAAGCCAATACCACGTCCTCCCGGGTCTCCAGGACCTCCAGACACCGTTCCAGCAGATGGGGTTTGCAGATATCGCTGCAGCTCGCCCACTTGAAGTACTGGGAGTGGGTTTCTTCGAACACGGCGTTGTAGTTGCGCAGTGCGCCGAGATTGCGTGGGTGGCGGTGATAGCGAACCCTTGGGTCCGCGTTCGCATACCGCAGGCAGATTTCCCGTGTGCGGTCGGTCGATGCGTTGTCGGCTATGAAGACCTCGAAGTCTGGAAAGGTCTGCGACAGGATCGAATCGAGCGACTCCTCGAGCCATTGTTCACCGTTGAATACCGGTATACCGACCGCGATCAGATGTTGAGTACCAGTCTGCACTTTGGATTACTCGCCAGTCTGGTCAATCATCTTTAGGTGAGTTTTCATTGGGGTTTTCGGGAAGGTGTACGGATTGGTGTTCGGGAAGGTGTTCGGATTGGTGTTCGGATTGGTGTTCGGATTGGTGATTGGAAAAGTCTTCGTACCAGTTTGCATGTTCATCTTTGTTCCTGCACCCGGTTCCGCTTCGCAGGCTCATAGCGGCTGGCTCTCCCCATGAGTAGTCGCTACCCATGAGTAATCGCTCCCCATGGTCGGTCCATCCGCGCGGCGCCGCGGCGAAGTCCCGTCCGGTAGAAGTATGTCACAGGCGTTGCTTCAGAACTTCGGGGCACTCGCCATTCGCTGGCGGGAGTAGCTAGCCGCAGCGTGAGTAGCGATGACTGAGGGCCCGATCAAAGTTCTGACCGCTGTATGGCAAACCGGAGTCGGCGACGCGGTGGCCGAACAGATTGAGGCTTTTCGCCACTTCGATCGCGATGCGGTGCACGTGGATTTCCTCATATCATCGCAGTTTGAAGGGCGCTATGACGCCGTAATCAGAGAGTGCGGCGGTCGCGTGGTTATGGGTAAGGATTCGTCTCGCGGTCGGCGAAACTTGCGCGAACTTGCCGCGATCAATGACCAGTTTGGCCCTTACGATGTAGTGCACAGTCATCGCTATGCACATTATCGCGGCGTTGCGCTGCTCGATGCGGCCGAGCGACTGCACATTCCGGTTCGCATTGCGCACACGCACTTTATTCCGCCATTCGAAGACGGCGGTCTGAGTCGTATGTTCAGCCGAATCAAACCCAGCATCGCGCGCCGCAGTTACACTCACGGGCTTGCGAACACGCAGGCCGCTGCACTGGATTTCTTCGGACCGGGCTGGGAACGAGATCCGCGAGTCCGCGTTCTCCCTCCCGCCTGCGACTATGACCGGACGCCAAGCGCGGAGGGCAAACCAGATGAAAGGGCCGCGCGTCGTTCTGAGTTCCTACTGGCCTGCGTCAGCGATTACACGAACTTGCTGGACCTTGCATTCACTTTATCGGTCGCTGATGAATTGCGAAAATCAAGCGCAAACTTTCGCCTGGCATTGATTGGGGACGGCCCGCTACAACCACTGATCAGGCAACAAGTTCGCTTCGCCGGTCTATCGGAGCACGTGGTGTTTGTGGATGTAGATGATATGGCCGACGTTCTCCAGCAGGCAGACGCGATGCTCGTGCCCGCTTCCCATGCGCTGTTAAGCAACAGCGTACTGCAGGCGCAGGCAGCTGGAGTAACCTGCTTTTTATCTGATCTTGTGTGCGACGAAGCAAGCGTTGTTGAGTCTCTGGTACACAGATTCCAGCAGCAGGATGGACCGGAGGAATGCGCAACTACCATTGAGCGCTTCGCCAGTAACAAGCAGATTTCCGCGGCCGATCGACAGCGGGCGCGCCGGCTCTGCCGAGAAAGCGGTCGCGACGTACGCGACTACGCGCGGCAGCTCCATGGCATTTATGCTCAATGCCATGCCAGGGGACAACAAACTGTCGTAAACCGGGAATCCCTGGTCCCATGAGTTCAGGTTCGGACTTTCTGGCGGTGGTCGGTTTGCCAACCTTCAAGAGGCCGCAGGGCCTCACTCGCTTACTCGAGTCGCTGGAAAAGCAGCTCGTCGATTTTCCTGTGCAGGTCCTCGTGGCGGATAACGATGAGGATAAGCAGGAAGGCATGCAGGTCGTTGCGGATTTGAAGCGGCAGGGTTATCGATTTCCCCTGGACTCCTTTGTCGTGGCGGAACGCGGGATCTCTCAGGTTCGCAACGCGCTGATGCAGCGAGCCTTTGAGGAGTATCAGGGTGACGTACTGGCCATGCTGGACGACGACGAGTGGGCGGAAGAGGAATGGCTGAGCGCTCTGGTGCGTGTGCAAAGGCTCACCGATGCTGACGTAGTAGGGGGCAACGTATTCGCGGAGTTTACCGATCCGCCTCCCAGCTGGTTGAAGGACCTCGAAGGCTATCCTAGAAAAAACGCACCGCTGAGCGGCTATGTTCCACTGATTTATGGCACAACAAACGTGTTGCTTAGTAGAGACGTCACGACGCGCTTTCCAGGGCAGTGTTTTGATCCCTTTTACGCGCTTGTAGGGCGCGGTGATACGGAGTTTTTCACCCGCTTGAAGAAGCACGGCGCCATCTTTGCATTTTCCCACCAGGCAAAGAGCCACGAAGTTTTTGGACCCTCCCGCACCACCAAGCAATGGGCGCGAGAACGCGCGTTCTGCGATGGTGCGGGCCATATGCGGATTGTGCTGCGAGACTGGCCAGGACTCGTAGGAATGGCCGTGGAATTTATGAAGATGTTTGGGGCAGTCGCTGTGGCGCTGGTACGTATCGGCGTCAACCTGCGGCGTGATGACAGAAGAATGGCGGGTCAAATTCTGATCATGCGTCAGGTTGGAAAACTCAGTGCCTTATCCGGAAAATACAAGAGGGTGTACCGCGAGGTGCACGGAAACTGATCGGCGCGGATTAGAACCTGTCGCGATTTCCACTGTTCGTGGTGATGACGTCTGCGTCTTGCGCGGATGATGCTCGCTGCTACTGGGGTTCCGTGCCGTATCGTCCAAGCTGAGGAGAGACTTCGATTGCAGTCCTGCAACGCCTGTCGGTTTTGTGGCGCCAAGCTTCAGACCACCTTCGTCGATTTAGGAAAGACTCCGCTGTGCGAAACCTTTCTGAACAGTGAAGCTCTGGGTAAACCTGAGTCCTTTTATCCCCTGCACGCTTTCGTATGTGGTGAGTGCTTTCTGGTTCAGCTACCGGAGCATGTGAGTCCACCAGAGATCTATCGCGATTATCCGTACTTCTCCTCCTTCTCATCAAGCTGGGTTGCCCATGCGCGGGACTACTGCGCCTCCATAGTTAACCAGCTTCGACTCGACTCGTCATCGCTGGTCGTCGAAGTAGCAAGCAATGACGGCTATCTATTGCAGCACTTCGTCGAACGAGAAATACCGTGCGTGGGTATCGAGCCGGCAGAAAACGTGGCGTTGGTGGCCCGGGAAAAGGGAATCACCACAGAGACAGCCTTTCTCGGCAAAGAGGTGGCTGATCAATTCGCGCAGCGCCACGGTCTGGCTGACCTTGTAATCGCCAACAATGTTCTGGCACACGTGCCCGATATCAATGACTTTATTCAGGCTTTAAAGATGTTACTCGGACCTGAGGGGAGGGCCACCCTGGAGTTTCCTCATCTGCTTTGTCTTATGAGGGAGATACAGTTCGACACGATTTATCATGAGCACTTCTCCTATCTCTCTCTATTCTTTGTCGAACAGGCGTTTGCCCGCTGGGGCCTGCGTGTGTTTGACGTCGAGGAAATTCCAACCCACGGAGGATCCCTTCGCGTCCACGTTGCCCACAGCGAGTCAAATCGAGGGTCGAGGTCCGAGCGCATGGAGCGCGTGTTAGCTGATGAAGTTGACTACGGATTGAGAACCCTGGATGTCTATGGGAGCTTCGGCCGCGACGTGGTGAAACTGAAAAACGAGTTGCTGCTGTTCCTGATCACCGCAAAGAAATCGGGGAAAAAAGTGGTGGGCTACGGGGCACCCGGCAAGGGAAACACCCTGCTGAACTACTGCGGTATCCGCTCCGACCTGCTGGAATACACAGTCGATATCAGTCCCCACAAGCAGGGTCTCTATACCCCCGGAACGCATATCCCGATCTACAGTCCCGATAAAATATTCGAGACAAAGCCCGATTATCTACTCATCCTTCCGTGGAACCTTGCCACAGAGATCACCCAGCAGATGCATGCGATTCGCGCCTGGGACGGAAAGTTCGTTACTCCCGTGCCAAAGATTACTGTTCACTAGCCGCGCTAGAATTCCACCCCTATTGGATTGAGATTGATCAGATGCCACTGCGAGGACACGCCGCAAAAGGGTTTCCAGCATGCGAGTGCTGATAACCGGTACGGAGGGTTACATCGGCACCCGCCTCGCCACATCGCTGCGGGCCGGCGGTGTTGACGTTGTCGGTTTGGATACGGGGTTTTATTGCGACGGTACTCTGTACTCGGATTCGGCCGGCCAGCCACGGTCGCCCGCGGCTGAGTTGCAGGATCTGCGTGCCTTGCGTGAGTCGAATTTGCGCGGAATAGACGCGGTTGCTCACCTGGCCGAATTGTCCAATGACCCACTGGGTGAGTACCGGCCGTCAGTCACCTATGAAATAAACCACCTTGGTTCCGTGCGTCTTGCAAAAGCCGCGCGGGCAGCCGGGGTCAAGCGCTTTGTCTATGCGTCGTCATGTAGCGTCTATGGCGTGTCCGACGAAGAGCTTGTAAATGAACAATCGGCACTCAATCCACAGACCGCCTATGCTGACTGCAAGAGGCTGGTCGAGCGTGATCTGGCGGCGTTGTCCGACGCAAATTTTGCGGTGGTTTTTCTGCGTAATGCGACCGCATACGGGCCCTCACCTCGGATGCGATTCGACATTGTCATAAATGACCTCTGCGGCATGGCGTGGACTCGGAAGCATATACAACTGCTCAGCGATGGGACTCCCTGGCGTCCTGTCGTGCATGTCGAGGACATCTGCGCCGCGTTTCGATGTGCCCTCGATGCCCCCGAGGAACTCGTTAACGGCGAAGTATTCAACGTTGGCCACAGCTCCGAGAACTACCGGATCTCAGAGCTGGCGAACCTGGTGGCCAGTGTGTTTCCGGACTGTGATCTTTCGATCGGTGAGCCGAGCGGGGACAACCGCAGCTACCGGGTGTCCTTCGATAAGATCCTTCATCAGCTACCGGGATACAAACCCCGCTGGACCGCGGAGCGAGGTGTGCGCGAGTTACGAGAGTTGTTTGACCGAATTCAGCTGACGCGCGAGCAGTATGAGTTTCGCGCGTTCACCCGCTTGAAACAGCTGCGCTATCTACGCGATACGGGACAGATCGATCAGAACCTTTTTTGGCAGAGTCGTTGAAGTTCATCCCGAAAACACTCGCTGGCGTTTATGAATTGGAGCTTGAAAAGATCAGCGACTCGCGCGGCTATTTTGCCCGACAGTGGTGTCGCAAGGAGTTTGCCCGGGAGCACATTGACTTCGAACCGGTACAGATGAGCACATCGGGCAACACCGAGCGAGGCACCTTGCGGGGCCTACACTTCCAGTGGCCTCCTTCCTTAGAGGCGAAGCTCGTGAGTTGTACCTCTGGAAAGGTCTGCGATGTCGTAGTTGATCTCAGACCTGATTCGCATACTTTTATGCAGCATCATTGCGTCGAATTAGACGCGGACAAAAAGAACATGCTGTACATACCTCATGGTGTTGCTCACGGCTACCAGACGCTAAGCGACAGTGCACAGGTCAGCTACGTGATGTCGGATTATTTTGCTCCCGAGCTCTCGGACGGGGTCCGCTATGACGATCCCGCGTTCGGTGTAAGCTGGCCCTTGGCAGTCACGCGAATTGCGGACCGCGACGCGAGCTACAAGGATTTCGACCCGGATGAGCATTGCGCGCGCTACCGCAAAACGGCGACCACCGGCCATAGTTCAAGCTGAGACTTATAGAAGATGAAACCCCGCATTGATCTGAACGGAGCTGATCGGGTTCTGTGCATCGGGGCGCACGCTGATGACATAGAGCTGGGCGCCGGCGGAACGCTGCTGAATCTGGTCGCTGCCAAACCGAGCTTGGAATTGCACTGGTGCGTGCTGACCGGTGCTGGCACTGACCGGGAGAAAGAGGCACGACGATCTGCGGCGCTATTCGCAGAGAACAGCATTAACGTGGAAGTCTTCGACTTTCAGGATACGCGCCTTCCCTGGCAGGGCAACGCTGTAAAGGATGTGTTTCGGGACATCGGTCGGCGCCTGGATCCCGACCTTATCTTCACGCACCATGGCGATGACCACCATCAGGACCATCGTCTGATATCCGAGCTGACTTGGAATACCTGGCGCAATCACCTCATCTTTGAATACGAAATTCATAAATGGGAGGGCGATCTGGGGCGACCCAATGCTTATGTGCCCCTGACCGAGGAGGTCAGCTACCGCAAGGCAGAGTTGATCTTCCAGGCGTACGAAACGCAGCACTCACGACGCTGGTTTCGAAAGGAGAACTTTATTGCGCTGATGAGAATTCGGGGGGTTGAATGTCACCACGACTTTGCCGAAGCCTTCCATGCAAAAAAGCTGATCTGCTAACCGCCCTACGGGCGAAGCTACCAAACCTGCCAAGGTCGATAGTTTCGACTTTCCATTTCATCGAAGGCTTTTTTATCCTTGGGCGTATCGATACAAGCCCAGAAACCGCTGTGGCGATAGGCCGTCAGTTCCGAATCGACAATCAGGCGCTGGAACGGCTCTTCCACCAGTTCCTCACCCTCTCCAAGGTAATCAAAAATTCGCTGACTGAATGCGAAAAAGCCACCGTTAATCCAGGTATCAGACTCGCTCGCCGAGCGAAGACTGACGACTGTCCCGTCCTCTTCCAGATCAACCACATGGTAGCTCTGGCTGGGCCGGACGCAGGCAAAACTTGCCACCTTGTCTTTTTCGAGGAAGGTTTGCACATACTGGTCCAGCGGCAGATCTGAAAGCCCATCGCTGTAGTTGGCTAAAAAATACGGGTCGTCCCCGATAAACGGGCGGACCGCCGACAGGCGCTCTCCTATATTGCTGTGCAGGCCCGTGTCGACGAAGGTGATCTTCCAGTCCGAAATATCTTTGTTCAGCAGTACCGGCTCGCTGCTGTCACCTCGCAGTTCAAAGTCGTTGGAATGCCATTCGCGATAATTGACGAAGTAGTCCTTTATCTGGTTTCCCAGATAACCCAGACACAAAATAAAGTCGCGATGGCCGTAATGGGCGTAGTACATCATGAGATGCCAGAGAATCGGACGCTGCCCGATGCTGACCATGGGTTTGGGGGTAGTGTCTTGATGGCCTCGAAGTCGTGTGCCCAGTCCGCCACAAAAAAAGACAACCTTCATAGTCCGAACATGCCTTTCCCTTCTACTTGCTCGTGCACTGGTGCAATCGCACGCTCGCTCTTACTCGAGCCGTGACTCTTGCGATCCTTTCCAGACGACGCGCTACATCCTTCGTCCTGTTCCATCAATTTGGCAAGCGTTCAGAGCCCACGGAAGAGGCTGCAGTAAGATGCCCTGGCCGCTATGCAAAAAAATGCGAGTAAATCGAACAGCGCACTGGCCTGCATATCTCACCGATTCGGCGACCCGACGTCCTTGCATCATTCTCATCAGTCTTCTTTGCTGCGACGCAGCAGGTCGTGCTGTTCCAGCTTTTTGGCGGCTTCGAGCATAGCGCGCATGGGTAGTCCGGAACGCTCGGCGATGTCCATAAGGCTATGCTGCCTATCAGAAAAATTGAGAAGCCACAGCAGTGCCTGCTGAACGTCCTTCTCATCCGGACCCAGGTCACCCGTCGAGTATAGGTTGTACTTCGACAACATGGGTTCGCCAAGGGGCCTGTTGCTTTCGAAAACAAGATCGCTCTCAAGGGCTGCGACTACGTCTGAAACCACGGTCAGAGACTCGAACAACTGCTCAGGGGTAAGGAAAGTCGGATTGTCCGCCGAGGTGTGATACTCAGGATAGGTGTCGTAGGGGGCACGTGATAGGGATCCCACGGGCAGATTGATCCCCGGTGAGCAATACTGCCGCTCATCGTAGCCCATGGGCACAAAGTCATGCACTTCATGGCTTCCCCGATTTTTCAGAACGCGGGCAGCGATCCTGTCGATCGGCGTATCTCCCGCCCGGCTTCGTTTGTAGGTGAACGGACCGGGGCCTCCTAAGCCTGCGAGCACCAGCCCGCCGTGGATGTTCCGCAGATGATTCGTATTGTTGGACAGCCAGCAAATCGTCCCAATCGTGGCCGGCACAAACAGGAAGCGATAGGAAAAGCGTCTATCCAGCCTTTGGATTTCCCTCGCGAGGTACGCCGCGACGACCACTCCGGACAAATTGTCATTTGCAAGCGATGGATGGCAAACGTGAGTGGACACGAGAATCTCTTTTTGGCTACGCCCCGGCAGGTAGGCTTCGCCGTAGGTCAGCGACCCTGGAGCCAGCGTCGAATCGATCACTACCCGGTACTTCTGCTGATCGTCCATGGACTCAAGGTCATGGTGGCTGAGACAAAAGCCCCAGGTTCTTCGATAATAGGAAGTTCTATAGGGAATCAGATCGGGTTGCGCTGGAAGAGTATGTAGATGTGGTTTGAGCTCTTCCAGGGTCATCCAGGCGTCAATGGGAGCGCTGTAACTGACAACGTGCAGGTTATGGCGCTTAAAATCGACCAACCGTTCTTCCTTCGCGTCGGCGATATAGGCATCCCGAATTTGCCACTCGTTCGGGACCTCCCAGTCGAAAACCTGCGTACCAGTGGGTACCTCCGTGATCTTGAGAGGTACTATTTCCTTGATCACGTCCAGGGTCGCTCGAACACCCGGGCCAGTGATGCTTCGGCAGATCGGGTAGAGGTCAAGGAGTGTTTGGTAGAGCCGGGACGGAAGGCGGGAACACAGACTGCTTGCAAGTGCAGACGGAGACCCAGTTGCTGTTTCAGACACGCCTCCGGACACCTTTTCGTACGATGCAACAGGCGATCCATCAGGCGATCCATCAGACAGGGGATCAGGTGAGCGTCCAGGCGATGCGCGCTCATCCGTTCCTGTGGCTTCTGGCCGTTCGTGCGTCAAAAAGGCCTTCTTTCGCAATCTCAGTGGCATTAAACATAACATGCAAGCATTGATACTCAAGACGTTCGGGTTCCTTGGGGAAGACCTGGACGGCACCCTCTTCCCGAGCGGGAAAAGGCACGACTGACTACGTGGACAACAGCTATGCAGGTCGTTCAGCTTTCCAGTGAAAAAGTGACAGCGGCGGCGGCGATAGCCGTCTTTGCTCACAACGAGGAAGCGTACATAAAGACGGCGCTGGAGAGCCTGTGCCCTGAGGAAAGCTCCGGCGGCCTGCGAATCTACGTGATGGCAAACGGGTGCACCGATGCCACGGCAGAGGTGGTTAAAGGTTGCGCCGGGGCTCTGCCCGATCTGTGGTTGGTCGAATCCGCGGTAGGCGATAAAGCCAGTGCCTGGAATGAGTTTGTCCACGATGTGCTGACGGACCAGCTGCTCCAGGGTCTGCGTCAGTGCTTTTTCATGGATGGAGATGTTTGGCTGCGCCCTGGTGCCTTGAAAAAGCTCGCGGCGTTCCTTGAGGAAAAACCGGACCTGGATGCCGTCGGCGCGATGCCCGCAACGGGAAGAGATCGCGATGGCTGGCGACGCAGGATGTACGAGAATGGCGTGCTGGCGGGCAACTGCTATGCGCTCCGAGCCGAATTCATAGAGCAGCTACGCCGCCAGGCCGTGCGCATGCCCCAAGGTCTTATCGGAGAGGACTTTCTGGTGTCGTGGCTGGTCGCCAGTGATGACTGGCGTCTCGTCGATGGAAGCCATGACCGGCCGCGCTGCGGATTCAATCATCTGGCGGAGTTCGCCTTCAGATCTCTATCGCCCTGGAGCCTGGCCGACTGGCGCACCCATTTTCGGCGTCGTTGGCGCTACGCGCTCCGAAACGTCCAGCATCACATGCTGGTGCTTCTGATCAGGGAACAGGGGATAGCGGGTATGCCTCGAGATGTCGATGAGCTGTACGCTCGGGCCCCGATGCCGCCTCGACCACACGGACCAGGACGACCCTCACTCTGGGATCGAGCGGCCGTGCGGTGGATTCGCTCCAAGCGAGCCGTCTGAACCCGGCGTTAGCGCCGGTACCAGAAATGAACGTCCGATGCAGTCCTAGGGACGCGCTCAGGGCGCCGTTCGTTGGGGACCTAAGGTTGCTGTTAGCGACCCGGGTCCTTGTTCATCCGAACAGAAGACGAGTGATTCGACTAAAAATCTGATGCCTCAAGTACAAAACTCTGCGGAACAGATACAGCCATACCAGAACCTTTTCCCTGAATGCTATGGGGGCACGCCAAGCCGTGACGAAACGATGGGAGTGCAGTTTGATGCGTTTTACAAAGGTTGGTTCTCGCGAGACATCGCGAGCCACAGCCGTGTTCGCGCTCATCAAAAGACTCGATGTTTCCTTATCAAAGCGTCGCACGAAAAGCCGGCCAGGGGCTTCAATGAACTTACCGCGCAAGGACAGCTCAGCCACCATACTTATGTCCGATCCAGGAAGCGGCTGGTGCAAGCTGGTTTCTCGTAGTGCGGAGCTGCGGATCACTCCATGCATAAGATTGTTTATGCGCTCCCGTTCCAAATAGGCCTTAAACCGGTCAGATGGCCGGTCATAATCCAGATTGAAGTCGTCCAGATACTCGACGGCGATGTCTTCTCCATGGGCATCTTTGATTAATAGGTACGCCTGGGTGTAGGTCAGAACTGCGTCGTCATTGGCTTGAAGGACGTCCATGCAGCTCTCCAGGAATCCCTCAAGGCAAAAATCACTATCCGCCGCCCATTTAAAGAACTCCCCGCGAGAAAGCTCGAACACGCGGTCGAAGTTGGCGAACTGGCCGATGTTCTCAGTGTTGCGGTAGTAGCGGATTCGTGAGTCTTTGGATACGGCCTCGCGACAGATCTCTTCCGTTTCATCGTCGGAGGCATTGTCAGAAATAATGAGCTCGAGATCGGTGAAACTCTGTTCGACGATGGACTGGATCGCCTCGCCGATCCACTTGCCGCCGTTGTAGACAGGCAGGCCAACGCTAAGCGTCGGTGCTGCATCACTTTCCGGGGCCTCGTTTTTTTTCATTCGGAAGAAAAGCTGTCAAACGCGAATAGAGTTGTTTACATCTTACTTTCGGACGCGGCGTTGCCTCAGGGTAAATCAACCCGATCTGCGATCGATCGCATGCAGTCGGCTCCCGAGCGGATGACCACAACACGCCGGCGCCACAACACGCCGCAGCCTAGTCAATACGTTCATTAACACACCACGCTCCCGGCATATCTTACGCAAAATTCTGTGCTTGCTATCGCTGTGGGGTTTGAAACCGGTACCGGGGTCTCGGCCGTGTTGCGCCCAATTCCCGTTATGGCGCAGGTGCTGAGCACCGATTTCCGCGAGTTGGCGGCCAGCGTTGGAACAACGCAAAAAGCCGGCGGAGGAGCCAAACATAGGAGTACGATGGGCAGCAAATAGCTGCTGACTTCGAACCGTGACCCGCCTTGGGGCATGATTTGCGCATCCATTGGTAGCGTCCTGTTTCAAAATGCACGCCTGCTTCGTAGCAGCTGCTCCGGTGAGCTTTCGTCACGTCGATTGGCTGGATCGTTCGTATGTTCTACATTCATATCCTTAAGCCTGACAGCCAGCGAGATCTCAGCATGCATAGTTTCTATAGGCGGATTATCACAGCCGTAGTGATCGTGTTCGTTCTGGCCGCAAGCCACTCAACTCACGCCCAACGCGCAGGGCAGTCCGTTTTGATTCAACACGGCGTGGTGACGAGCGGCAGGCAGGTCGATTTGAATTCCGACGCAGTCCCCTCGGGCGCGATTGTAGGCGGCGCCCTGGGCCTGGCCTCGGCACGGGGGAAGAAGTCGAGTAAGAGGGCGAGAAACACCATCATCGGCGCGGTCGCGGGCAGCGCCATAGCGGGCCGCGCCCAGGGCGATACCCGTGGAATGCTGTATGAGGTAAGGCTCTCGGGCAACGCCGGTTCAGCACAGATAGTCACGGATCAGCGCGAAGTTAGGATCGGCGACTGCGTCGCGGTCGAACGAGCGGGCGATACGGCGAACATCAGGCGCGTCAGTAACGCCTATTGCGAAGAAGCGAACGCCAAAGCCGTCGAAAGCGTTGCCGAAGAGAGCGCAGAAGAGGCTGAGGAATGCTACACGGCAAAAGAAGCTGTGGTGAACGCTACGACCGTGGCGGAGGCGGAACTTGCGGCGGTGAAAATGCGCCTGCTGTGCGCAGATTGAATTCACAACGCAGCATCTTACTTGAGTGAATAAGCAAGTCAGTACCAGCGCGAGGAGCCGATATGCTGGCTGACGCAGCGGGCTTTTCGACGCTACCGGGGACACTTCGGCGCCGGGCACGGGTCCGTAATCGAACGGTGCTCCCTCCCAGGAAACGGAGTTTGCCCTTGACGGCGAAACCGCTTTGATTTTTCGCCCGATCGGTTTCGCCTGACGGATCGCGCTTTTAGGCTGCTGATGCTCTCCGGTTGGATTCTCTTCTCACCTGCCTGGCACGCCCAGGCCGATGTCCTTCATCGGATATTTGCTATAGGTGGCGGCGTGCTTTTTTGCAAAGTAAAGCGCCCTGGGTAAGCCGAACTCGAAGTACCGGTGCCCGGTGCTGATCTGTTCTTTCGGGTCGAGATACAAGTTATAGACCCACGGGGAGGTACCGGTACTCACCAGTGTGGACTCGTCGATGTTCAGTCTGGCGGTAGGCGTCTGGTACACCCGGAAGTGAATTTTGTATTCCTCCCAACGAAGGGCCGTCATCGTGGTCTCGCCATACATATAGACTACCTGCCGTTTCGATCGGCCGTCATCGGTAAGGAGAAACGATGTCTGGTCGATACCGTCGATGTAGTTGGTACTCGGGATATCCTCGACAGCGCCACCAAGCGCTAAGGTTGTGTTGAACAGATCAGTCAGGTCGAAGAGCCCATCGCTGGTACGTCCTCCAGAAATCATGCCTTTCCAGTAGGCGATACCGGGAACCCGGACACCCCCCTCCCAGGTCGTGCCCTTGCCGCCTCTGAACGGATGATGGCCCGAATCTGGCCACACGTCTTCGTTCGCGCCGTTGTCCGAGGTGAAAAACACAAACGTGTTTTCTTCAATGCCCAGTTCACCCAAAAGAGAAACCAATCGGCCGGTAATGTCGTCGACTTCGACGATCGAGTCTTTATAGGGCGTCGCCGCCGGACTCCTCCCCGCGTATCCTGCGGCCGGGTAGTTATCGTTGTGAACCTTCGAGAACGAATGAATCAGATAAAACGGCTTCCCTTCGCCGGCCGCTCTGCGGATGAAGTCTTCGGAATAATCGGCGAATGCCTGATCGATTTCCGCCATCTGCTCGATAGTCTCAAGCGTTCGCTCAACGTACGGTGCCTCGCCCTTCACACCCTTGTGCAGCTCCGGGTGCACGATCTTCTTCATGAGTTCGTGGCGTTCTTTGTTGTAGATAAGTTCCGGATAATGAAAGGGGTCGAGTACCTGTGAAAAGTCACTCGACACACTCATTATGGCCATGAACTCGTCATAACCCACCTGGCTCGGAAAGTATCCGTCGCCTTCGCCGAGGTGCCATTTGCCTGATAGGGCCGTGCGATACCCGTTGGCAGACAATAGCTTTGCGGCCGTGTTCTCCGACGCCCAGGGATTCACCGTAGGATTTTCGCCAGACAGAATGGGCCGTGACAGGCCTGAACGAGCCGGTATACGTCCCGTCATCATCGCGGCGCGCGTTGGCGTACAGAGTGACTGGGCGTACGTGCTGGTCAGGAGGAGTCCTTCTCGTGCCAGCCGATCGATACTCGGCGTCGGGGCGCCGATGGCCGTACCGCCCCCATAAACACCGGGATCGCCCCAACCCATATCGTCTACGATGAAAATGAGGACGTTCGGCTTTGTATTCGTGCGGCTCTCAAGTTCGGCAAGCTTTGCAGCCGCAACTGTTTCCTGCTCGGGCCGGGGTATGGCCGGCTCAAGATGCTCCGCTTGTAGAACGGTGCCGTCGAAGGGGTCCTTATCCTGCGGATACGTTGAGTTCGCAAACACGGTTAATGCAAGGAACAACAACCCATACAGCCTGAGCGCTCCGGTCATCTTTCGATTACTCCCTGTTTGCTGTCTGAGTGAAACACTGCCTTTGCACGCATTCTTTGTAAGCCTAGCGCACGCGTGCCTCAAGTCTAGGCAAATGACTTATGCATAGCGTGCCGCGAGAGTGAATGGCTGCGGGAACCTATTCCCACTAAGATGAATATCGGGCATGGGCTCATCGTTCTAGGTTAAAAACGTCGGTGCTGTTTTCGGCACTTTCGCCACAGCGCACCCGGGGGGTCCAGAGCCATGAAGCTTCCTACTACAGCCGCAGCGGCTTTTATCACTCTTGCAGTCAGCGGCTTCGCTTTCGCTGATGAGGGAGACGACATCGCACAGCAGCTCGCCAATCCGGTTGCTTCCCTGATCAGCGTCCCTCTTCAACTCAACTACGATGAAAACTTTGGTACTGACGAAAACGGAACGCTGTTGCGCCTGAATGTGCAGCCAGTCATTCCCATAGAATTGAACGAAGACTGGAATCTGATTTCGCGCACCATACTGCCGGTAGTTAATCAGCAGGACTTTCCGGTTCCCGGCTACAGTGAGTGGGGCCTTAGCGATACCGTACAAAGCCTGTTTTTTTCTCCGAAGGAGCCGACATCCGGCGGCTGGATTTGGGGCGCGGGTCCCGCGTTCTTGATACCTACGGCTACGGACGAGTTTCTGGGCACAGAGAAGTGGGGCGCCGGTCCGACCGCGGTAGCGCTGAAGCAATCCGGGCCGTGGACCTATGGCGGTCTGACCAACCATATCGAATCATTCGCCGGGGAAAGTGGGCGCGCGGATATCAGCGCCACATTTGTACAGCCCTTTCTGACTTACATTACGCCCGCGAAGACGACCTTCGCGCTAAACACCGAGTCAACCTACGATTGGGAAGCCCAGGAGTGGTCGGTGCCGATCAACTTCACGGTGAGCCAGCTACTACAGATGAAGGGTCAGATCGTTTCGGTCGGTGCGGGCGTTCGCTATTGGGCTACGTCACCCGATTCCGCCGCCGATGGTTGGGGCGTGAGACTAATCTTTACACTGGTGTATCCACGCTAGCTACGGAGCGTCCCGCTGGCGAGCTTTTCAATTGCTCGTCGACTCACGGCCCCCCGGGGGGCTCCCATCATCATGTTATAGCGCCATATACCCAGCAGGCCGCGCTTTTCGCGGTAGTGGCTCAACTCACCAAGCTGCAGCATGGCTTCCAGAAGCTGCGACTCCATGCGAACATGGTTCATCGCCATCCAGCGCCGGAACCACGCGAAAGACGAATTGTGGAAGTCCACCACGCAGACGACGCCATCAGGAGCGATGGCGCGATGTGCCGTCTCCAGGCAGGTGTCGTAGCCCGGATTGAACATACTGAGCGCGTAGGAGAAGAGGATCACGTCCGGTTTGCCCATGGATTCCAGCGCTGCATCCACTTCGGGCGAGGGGTACATGCCCTCGATCCAGCGGATATTCAGGGCGACCGCCTTGCCGCGGGCGATACGCAGCATGTCCGCCGACGCATCCACACCCACACACTGGGCGTCGGGAATTCGTTTTTTCAATTCGATCAAGTTCTTGCCCGTACCACAGCCAATTTCCAGGACCCGGCGGGGCCGCCGTTTCGCGATGTGCGCTACCAGCGCACGCCGACCGAACAGAAAAGTCCAGCGGGTGAGGTCGTAGATTCGGGCGTGAAAGCGGTAGTAGGCGTTCGTGTCGTCTCCAAGCGTTTTCACGCGTGGACCACGCCAAGGTGGCAACTCGCGTAGGTACCCACACGATCAGAGGCATGGAGTTCGCGAGCCCGATCGTTCCGCCATGCAAGCCAGCCGTCAACGTTCGGCGCGCAGAAGTCCACCTCAAGGCCCGCGGAGCGCATGAGGACCCGGGTCCCAGGCTGGGCATGGGCCCGAATCTCTCGCCACTCCTCTTCGAGAAGATCCGGGCGATACCAGGCCAGCCAGTCCTGATGATCGAGTAGCACGAAGTGAGAAAAGCTCTCCGCCCGCCCCTTCAGGTAGTCGCTGAAGCTTGTCGTGTGGGCTGACAGGCGTTCGAGACGATTGCGGATGAGCTCGTGATTTTCTTCCTTGAGGTACTCCGGGCAGCATGTGGGCGTGTACTCACCGCGCAGATAGACCCGCCAGAAGTAGTTGTCCGAGAGACTGATCTGCGTGAATACCTTGCGCAGACAACCGCGAACATAAGACACCAGTCCACCGGGCGTATCCCGGTTGATGAGATTCAGCTGCGCCCGGGGTACGCCCACCATATTCATAATCATCGGCGACCTGAGCAGCGCTTCGATGGCCCTGTTCCACAGCCGCTCTTCAATTCGGAAATACAGGGCCCGCTGCTCCGCGAGGTTCTCCGTCTCCAGCAGTTCATAGACCTCGTGCCGGACCCGGGGCTTGAGCCTGAAGAACAGGTTTTTCAACAACCAGGCGGCGAGGCCGGACGACCCGCGATAGTAAAAGCTTCGACGCAAGGCCCGATCGAAGAGCTGGTCCAGGCGCTTGTCCCAGTACTGCTGCGCGTACTCAGGCATCGATGAGCGAAACGCCCGGTACAGCTCTCCAGCCCGCGGGTGAGAGCCCTTGCCGAACCACTGAAAGAGATCGTCGTACTCAAGATGCAGGATCACCGCCCGCTTCAGCTCAAGCAGAGCGTTCTGGCGGTGGTTGAGATCAACGCAAACGACCTCATCGGGATCGTCCAACAAATACTCGATGGCGTTGCAGCCCGCGCTTGTGATCATCATCGCGCGTGAACCAGGTCCGAGCCGGAGCAGCTCGCGATCGATGCGAGGAGCTTCCCAGCAGGTGTTGTAGATCAGCTGCGAGCTATGGACCCTGGCAAAGATGTAGTTGCCCGTGGACTGTGGCTTGCCCGGTTGCGCCATGATTCGACGTAAACCTGTGCTCGTTTTTCGGCTTCCCGAACCTAACCCAAGTCGTATGTCAGACGCTATCTTGATGCGAACTCCCAAAAAACGTGAACATCCCGCCGTATTGCCGCGCAACGTAGCGTGTACACTGGGCGCAAGCGGGAGGAGGTCCACCGTGCCCGATTCGTCTTCCGAAACTTCTTCAGCACCGTCGCAGGTCGGTCGGGTTTTCCTTGTCGTGGACGACGACCCCATGGTGCGCCGGATCGTTACGCGCGGCCTCGAGTCCCTCGATCTCGCCGAGGTGCTGGAACGTGAGGACGGGCTGGCCGCACAGGTAGTTCTCAAAGACCGTCACGTCGATATCGTAATCACCGACGTGCTCATGCCGAACATGAATGGTCTCGAGCTCATGAAATGGGCGCAGGAGCATCGCCCGGGGCCTCTATGGATCGTGTTGTCGGGCGTTGAGACCTTCGATACGGCTGTGGAAGCACTTCAGCTCGGCGCCTTTGATTACCTCGCCAAACCACCGGAACTTCCTCGGGTGCGCGTCGCGGTCCGCAATGCCCTCGATCAGATCGAGCTGGTCCAGGAGCGCGAACGGCTCTACGGACAACTGGAAGACAGCAACCGCCAGCTGGCGGAGAAAGTGGCCCAGCTGCAGACCGTGTGCGGGGTTCTCGAAAACCAGGCGGCGACGATCCAGGCGGACCTCGATCGCGCCGAGGTCATACAGCGTGCCCTGCTTCCCCAGCAGCCACCGTCCACGCCGGGCTGGTGTATGGAGACTTTGTATCGGCCCGGTAGCAGCGTCGGTGGCGACTTCTACGACGCGGTCTCCCTCGACGAGGGCCATCTAGGCATCGTGATCGCGGATGCGGCGGGTCATGGTGTAGCGGCCGCTATGCTCTCAGTGCTGTTCAAGCTGCGCTTTCAGCAGATCAGCCAACCCGGCACCGTACTGGCGCCGACTGAGGTTCTGCAGAGGCTGAATACGGGGCTCTACGACATGCTTTCCACGCCGGGAGCCTTCGTCACAGCGATCTACGTGCTCATCGACCTGCGCAACGGTCGTGTGCAGATCGCGTCGGCGGGCCATCCTCCCTGTATCGTCACCCGTGCCGACGGCGTTCTCTCCCGCTTTGAGCGAACAGGGCCGGCGCTGGGGCTGGTGGAAAAACCCGAGTTCAGCGAGCACGACTTCGCGCTCAGGGCCGGTGATCGGCTAATGCTCTACACAGACGGCGTCGTTGAAGGCGGTCCGCACTCGCCCGGCGAGCAGGACATCGCCACGGCGATGAAAAGCGTCGACGACAGGCAGCAGTGCCTCGAGCAGCTTTTCGACGATGCGGTCCGCGACCTCGCCGGCGACCGGGACGACGTCACGATGCTCCTGCTTCAGCGGGGCGAGGGTGCCAGCCACTTCGACGATGCCAGCTCCGAAAGCACAGCCAAGATCGATCTACCCGAGCCCGGGGAACAGACTCCGGATCCGGAGCATCCGCAGTTGAGCCAGGGAGAGCGTGAGGGCCGTGGGTTTGTCGCCATCAGCGGTGCCGTGACCTGGCTGTACGGGCAGGCGATGCTGGACGCGGCGCGCGCAGCGCTGGATCACAGCGGCGCGCTGACAATCGATCTCAGCCGCTGCGAGCACATGGACAGCACGTGCCTCGGAACGCTATACGAAATCGTCGCGTCGCACTCAGACGCCGTGGAGCTGCAGGGCGTAGGAGAGAACCTGCGCAGCCTTTTCGATGAACTCAGTATGGCCGTCGTTCTCGAGGTCATCGTAGACGGCGAGCGCCCGCTTCCCGATCACATGGCGAAGATTGAGGCGATCCCCCTGACGCCTCAACAGCAGGGCGCGCGAATTCTGAGTGCGCATGAGACCCTGCTCGATCTTGGCGGCGAAAACGAAGAGCAGTTCCGCGCCGTCGTAGATTCGCTGCGCGCGGACCTATCGTGATGGCGGCGCCAGGCGAAGAAAGGAAAGGGCAGACCGAAGCCACCGATACTAAAGTAGCGTCAGCCTCGTTCAAGCTCCGTCGCGAGAGCCGTGCCAAGCTCAGCGAGACGACTCCTGAGCCGATCCAGTACTTCGCCGGCTTCATCGACCTTCCCGGCACGCCCCAGCTCCTCAAGTTCGAGCGCCGCCGCCGCGGCCGCGCTGGCACCCACTACCCGGGATGATCCTTTCAGGGCGTGAGCCGCCTGCTTAAGCTCTTCGCTGGCACCGCGCTCAACTGCTCCGGCGATAGCGGCAAGCGCCGCTGGATACTGCTCCAGAAACATTTCGCCCAGTTCGCGCAGGAACGCCTCGTCGCCATCGAGGTTGCGCAGAGCGGCGGGCCAATCCAGGCAGGGCTCACCGCCCGGGGATGGGACTTCGTCTACGGCTGCCGGAGCGGTGCGTGAGTCGGCCCTGCCCGCGAGGAGTTCATCGACGGTGCGAAGCAGGTCGTCGGCACGAAACGGCTTGCTCACGAATCCGTCCATGCCGGCGGCCAGGCAGCTTTCCCGGTCCTCGAGCGTCGCTCCCGCGGTGACGGCAAGAATCGGAACATGGCGGCCGCTGCCGTGCTCCCGCTCCCGGATCAGTCGGGTTGCCGTCAACCCGTCCATCACCGGCATGTGTACATCCATCAGGATCAGGTCGACTTCCTGGCGCGCGCTGCATTCCACGGCTTCCTGACCGTTCGTCGCGACATCCACGTGATGCCCGCGCCGGCCCAGCATTTCCGTTGCGACCCGACGATTCACCGGATGGTCTTCCGCGAGAAGGATCCGCAGGGGGGGGCCACCGTCCGGCGGGCTCTCGGCTCCCTTCGCCACGGTCACGCCGTCGTGGCCGAGAGCGGCGGTCACGGCCTCAAGAAGCTTCGACTGTTTTGTCGGTTTGAGCAGCACCTGGCTCACGTCGAGGCGCTCGCGCAGCTCTTCGGCGTGCGTTCTGCCGGCCGAGGTGAGCATTACGATGCGCAGATCCGCCATCGCCGTTTGCTGTCGTATCCGCGTGGCCACCTCGAGACCGTCCATCTGCGGCATCATCAGGTCCAGGAGCACGATGTCGACAGCGTCTGGCGTCGCCAACGCTTCCTCGAGATTCCCAAGGGCCTCAGCGCCGCTGGCAACGCTGCTGACGCTCATACCCCAGTTGCGCAGCTGCTCCTCGAGTATTCGTCGATTCGTCGCATTGTCGTCGACGACAAGCACGCGTCGCCCCGTCAGAAGTTCCGAAGGCAGGGACACCGGCTCCGGGACCTCGGCGACGGGCAGCGTGGCCTCAAAGTAAAAGGTACTGCCCTCACCCGCCGCACTGCGAACGGCCAGCTCACCACCCATCATCCGCACGATCTGGCCGGCAATCGACAGGCCCAGGCCAGTGCCGCCGAACTGACGCGTGGTCGACGAGTCAGCCTGGCTGAAGGCTTCAAATATCTTGCGCTGCTGGGCCTCGGAGATTCCGATACCCGTGTCGCGCACTTCGAAAAGAACGTTCACGCCAGCAGCCGACGTCTGCGGGGTCAGGGCCACGGCCACCTCCCCCGTCTCGGTGAACTTGATCGCGTTGCCGACGAGATTGACCAGCACCTGCCTCAGGCGGAGCGGATCTCCGATGAGCCAGTCCGGTACTTCCGGCGGAATATGCAGGGTGAGTTCAAGATCCTTTTCGTTGGCACGCAGGGCGAGGGTCTGCAAGGTGTCTCCCAGCACCTCGCGCACGCTGAAGGGAATCGTCTCGAGTTCAAGGTGTCCCGCCTCGATCTTCGAGAAATCCAGGATGTCGTTGATCAGCCCCAGCAGCGTGTCCGCGGACTTGAGTATCAGCGCAACATACTCGCCCTGCTGCGCCGTCAGCTTCGTGCCCTCAAGTAGCTCGGCGATGCCGATAACGCCGTTCATGGGAGTGCGTATCTCATGGCTCATCGTCGACAGAAAAAGACTCTTGGCTTCCGTGACCTCGAGGAGCTTTTCGTTGGCGACCTCCAGTTCGCCGGTCTTCGCTTCAAGCTCGACGGCAATATTGTGCTTGCTGCGGTAGGCGCGGAACGTGAGCACGATGAGCAGCGACACGAGCGTCAGCCCCGATGCGGTACCGATCAGGAAGTACTTCTGAATCTCGATAGTGCTGAGCTGCGTCACGAGCACCGTGCCCTGATCCGCTATGCGTTGCTCCTGTTCCGCGATGGACGCCTCCTGTGTCTGGAGGCGCCGGCGCTGGTCTTCGAGACGTTGCTGGTTCTCCTCGATCAGCTCGGTGTAGGTCGCGATGTTTGCCTCCTTATCGGCAAGCACCTGCTCCTTTTCCCGGAGCTCGCGCGCGTTCGCCTTAAGCTCACGCGCATTGGCGCCAATTTGCGCGACGCTGTCCTCAAGAAGTCGCTGCACCCCGACGAGCTGAGACTCGAAGTCCGTGAGCTTTTGGCGGTTCGCGGCTATCTCCTCGAGCTGCCGATCAATGGTCTCGTTCTGTTCCTCGAGTCGCCGCTGCTGCTCCGCCACCAGCGCACTCGCCTCGGCAAGGCGCTCCTCGGTCTTTACGTAGACCTCGGCGAGGTCGACCTTGTCACCACCGAACAGCAGCACCTCCCGGGACGGCGTCAGTCCCGCTTCGATCATGTTGCTCGCGCTGATCTCGAAGGCCACCCGGTCCCGGGAGGGATAGGTGAAATTCATCATGATGTTGGCGCTGTCTTGCGCACCGTCGGTAACGAGCAGGGTGTCGGTGCCGTTGAAGCGGCGGCGAAGCTCGCCGAGGCGATCGTTTACTTCTGGCATCAGGAGCAGAATATGGCTCCGGGCGGCCTCATCGAGATCGTAGAAACGTGCAACGGTAACGGGTTTCCCCCGGGAGTTTCCCAGCGCAGCGTCGCGTTTCAGGGTCGCAAAGAGCTGGGGATCGTCGCCGTAGATACCGATCAGGAACTCGTCGATGTCTTCTTCGTCAGGCCATGCCGAGTTGCCGAGCACGGCGAGCACAAGGCGGCTTTTGGCGTCCGCCATGGTGACCAATTCCTCGTCCTGGGCGAAGACGAACGCCGTCGGCACCAGCAGAAGCAGCGCCAGGAAACGGTTCAGCCACGGGGCAGGAAGTGCTTCGCGCAAGCGGGTTCTCCAGCAGACGCTTACAGGGCTCAATATAGCAGTCGCGCAAGGCCAGTCACGAGAACTATGGACGTTTGGAGCCCGGCACGGATCGCGTCGCCGGAGCGGCGTAGGTGCTGTTCGGGGAGACCGCGAGAGGTTCGGATGCCGCAGCGGCGCTGCCCCAACGATAGAGCCGCATCGCCATCAGGTAGGCGATGAGGACCGCCAGGACAACGGCCATGGCCGTTTTCCAGTTCAAGGCCTGCAGCTGGCTCAGGGTCATCAGATAAAGTGAAACGTAGAGTGCAGTACCGCTGAGAGCGATTTCCGCGAGCGAGTACGTCGCGATAAGAAAGCCCAGGCACGCGAGCGCGGCGAGGAACGTCAGGAGAACGATGACCGGCGCCCGACCGCTCCCCCGCCGCCCGTTGTACTTCACCCCGGTCCAGTAACCGAGGCGTACGAAATACCAGGCGAGATGACCAACGACCCGATTACCATTGACCACGGTGATGATGTCGCGAAACAGGCGATCCGCCACGTCGCGTTTTATCACCACCTGCTCCGGCGGCCCATCCGCCCTGGCCACCTTGAGATAACCGTAGCGGAACGCGTAGTCATGGACGAGGGATGCGATCAGCAGCACGCCCAGGGGACGGAGCACACCGATCGTCAGCATGCTGACCAGCCAGGGCATCGGGATCGACGCGCCGTCGAATTCGAAACGCTCCCCGTCGGTAGTCTCCGGCACGATGATTTCGCCGGAGAATTCCGGATAGCGCGCAGAGCGAAGCGTCATGCTCCAGTCCTCCGCCAGATAAAAAAAACGCCGCACGGAGGCGATGGCTATCTGCTTCAGCCAGTGCGCATCGGGTCTGGTGGAGATGGATTTAAAGACGATGTGGGGAAGACGCAGTCTGACTTCGAAGTCCGTGCCCGCGCCGAATACCTCGAGCTCACCCTCATTCATAGGGCGCGAGCAGGATGGACAGACAGCCGCCTGAGTCTCGCTGCCGCTGTAACGGCCTCGTCTACACTGAACACTCTTCCGCATCCCCTGTCGTCTGCGGGAATCGCCAAGCGGCAAGCATAGCAATACCGCGGTGATGGCAGCTACGGCGCCGTGTCGCCGGCGGACCCGGAATTCCGAGTGTCCGCGTGTTCGACGAGAAGAGCCTCAAGTTCCGGCAAACAGGATCCACAGCCCGTGCCGCAGCGCAGCTCCCGACCCAGCGCCTCGCTAGAGTTTACTCCGGCCGCGATGGCCGCAACGATTCTTGACTGAGCCACCTCATAGCAGGCACACACCAACGCGTCACCTCCGCCGAGCGCCGGGGATGGCTTCAGCAACGCCCAACGCGGTGACGGGAGATCGCGCGCCAGCAAACGCTCCAACCAGGCGGGATCGGGCAACAGCTCCTGCGATTCCTGCTGATAGAGTGCCGCGGCAAGTCCATCATCCATCCAGACGCGGCGCTCCATCAGGGGTGCCTGCCCCGCCACGGCCATGACTTCGCTCTGCGCGTGGCTCTCATCGACGAGGTCGTGCAGGGCGATCGGATCGGCGTCCGCGAGAAGACAAAGCTCGCCGCCGCCCACTTTTGTCCGCGACCAATAGCTGGCCTTGAGCTGCGCCGTGTCGATTTCGCCGCGCATAAGCAGCAGGGTCCAGGACTGGACTTCGATCCGCTCGACGCTTACCTCAGCGAGCTTGGACTGAGGCTGACCCGACACGGGATCGGTGATCGGCGGGAGCAGCGCGGACACGCAGGCCGCGGATGCAAACACGTCGTTCCAGTGGATGGGAAGGAAGATCGCATCGCGCGCCATACCCGGATCAAGCGCCGCGGTCGCGACCACGGAGCCGCCGCGATTGGCTACGCGCAGCAGATCTCCCGGTTGCAGCGCGAGGTTCGCGGCCGTATCCGGATGCAGCGTGGCGCTGAAAAACCTCCGGTGGCGATTAAGCGGTGGAGCCAGGCCCGTGCGGGTCATCGTGTGCCACTGATCACGGAGTCGACCGGTGTTCAGGAGCAATCGCTGCAGTGACGATGGCCCTGCCTCCGTCGCGTAGGTCCCCGGTTCAGCTTTGACCGGAAGCATGCGCATGCGGCGATTCGGATGGAACGCCGGGACCGCCGGCGGCGCTGCGCCCGACGCCGGGAGAGGCCAGCGCTGGGGCGCCATCGAGGCAAACTCCTCGTCGGTCTGCGCCGCGAGCGCACCGATGTCGAAATCGCGCGAGCCGTTATTTTCCCAGGCGGAAAGCGCCGCATGCTCCCGGAATATGGCCGCCGGCGAGGCGTAGCTAAACGCCTCGGCAAAGCCCAGTCGCGTCGCCACGTCGCAGACAATCTGCCAGTCGTGTCGCGCTTCCCCCGCCGGCTCACGAAACGCTCGCTGCCGGGATATCACCCGCTCCGAATTCGTAACCGTGCCATCCTTCTCTCCCCAACCCGTCGCGGGCAGCAGCACGTCGGCAAGCGCGGTGGTGTCGGTATGCGCGACGCAGTCCGATACCACGACCGTTCCACAGCGACGCAGAGCTTCGCGCACATGCTGGGAATCGGGGAGGCTCACGGCCGGATTCGTGGCCATGATCCACACGAATTTGACCTCGCCGCGGCCGATGGCGGCGAAGAGATCCACAGCCTTGAGACCGGGCCGCTCCGCCATCGCAGGTGCGTCCCAGAAGCGCCGGACCCTATCCACGTCCTCGGGCGAAAAGTCCATGTGCGCGGCGAGCTGATTGGCCAGGCCACCGACCTCCCGGCCACCCATGGCGTTTGGCTGCCCGGTAATGGAAAACGGCCCCGCCCCGGCCCGGGCGATACGCCCCGTTGCAAGGTGGCAGTTGATTATGGCGTTCGCCTTGTCCGTTCCCGTCGCGCTCTGATTGATGCCCTGGGAGAAAAAGGTCACGACGCGATCGGTGCGAGCGAAAAGGCGGTAGAACGCCTCAAGCTGTTTTCTGGTGAGTCCCGTCTCCGCGGCGACGCGCCCCGGGGTGCAATCCCGGGCAGCCGCGAAACTCTCCTTCGCATGATCGACGTGCGCCTCAACCCAGGAATCAGCGACGTGGCCGGAGTGCTCGAGATAGGAGAGAAGACCCGAGAATAGAAAGGCATCACTCCCCGGCCTGATCGCCAGGTGCATATCCGCGGCATCGGCGCTGGCGGTGGCGCGCGGATCAATGAGGACGATTCGTTTGTCCGCTCGCGCCTTCCGGGAAGCGACCATGCGTCGGTACAGCACCGGGTGAGTCCAGGCCGCATTGGAGCCTACGAGCACAAGCAGATCGCAATCGTCGAGGTCTGAATAACTGCAGGGCACATAGTCAGCCCCGAAGGCCCGTTTGTAGGAGGCTACCGCGGAGGCCATGCACAGGCGCGAATTGGTATCCACGTTGGCGGAGCCGAGAAAGCCCTTCATCAGCTTGTTGGCGACGTAGTAATCCTCGGTCAGCAGCTGGCCGGAGAGATAAAACGCAATCGACTCCGGCCCGTGCCTGACGAGCGTGTCGCGCAGCCTCTCGCTAACGTGATCCAGCGCTGCGTCCCAGTCGCAGCGCGAACCACGGATCTGCGGGTGGAGCAGACGGCTCTCGGAGTTCAGCGTCTCCGCCAGCGTCTGTCCCTTCACACAAAGCCGCCCCGCGTTGGCGGGGTGATCGCGGTCACCGGTCACGCTAAGCGCGCCGTCTTCCCGACGCACTTCAACGCCACAGCCGACACCGCAGTAGGGACAGGTTGTGCGACAACTCTCTGCGCAATCATCCGCGCGATTCCGCGTTCGCCGCGACGTGGCAAGCACCGGCGCCTTGGCCGGTACCGCTCCGCTGGGCGTTCTCGCGCCGGCCATCGGTGGTCAGGCGCTGCGCCGCGACGGTTCGGCAAACACCGTCGCCGAGCGTTTAAGGGGAGTAACTTCCGCTTCGACGGGGGGCGCCCCGGCCCCGTGGCTGTCGATTAGCTGCTGGACCAGCGCTGTGCAGCCACCACATCCCGTACTCGCACAGGTTGCTTCTTGCACCGCCGCCAGACTTCCATTCCCGGACTCAAGCGCTGCAACGATTTGAGCCTTGCTGACGTTGTGACAGCCGCAGACCGTTGCGGACGGCGGCAGCTCTTCGAAGCGGAGACCGCCATCGCCGCCTGGAACGATAAGGCTGGCGGGATCCTCCGGCAGCTCGATGTCATTGAGGTAGTACTGCAGGAGCGTGTCGTAATCGCTGCAATCGCCGACGAGTGCCGCGCCCAGCAGGCGGCGGCCGTCGGCGCTCGTTACGAGGCGCTTGTAAGTCTTCGCCTTGCGGTCGGCATAGAGCAGCGCCACGCTGCCTTCGCTACGGCCGTGAGCATCGCCGATGCCGCCAACGTCAACGCCCAGGAGCTTGAGTTTTGTACTCATGTCAGCGCCCGTGAAACGCCCGGCGACCCCGGCAAGCTCGCCGGCCACAACCTCGGCCATCCGGTAGCCCGGCGCCATGAGCCCGAAGATGCGCCCCTTGTACAGCGCGCATTCACCGATGGCGTAGATGCCAGGATCGGAGCTTCGGCACTGCTCATCGATCACTATCCCGCCACGCGCCCCAAGTTCGAGACCGCAGTCTCTCGCCAGATCATCCCGGGGGCGTATGCCAGCGCTGAAGACGACCATGTCCGTTGCCAGCTGCTCGCCATCGCTGAACTCGAGCCGCAGTCCCGCGGTCTCGCCGGGCACGATACGCTGCGTATTGCGCCGCGTGTGCACACGCACGCCAAGGTCCTCGATCTTCCCCCGCAGCATCGAGGACGCGCCATCATCGAGCTGCACGCCCATCAAGCCCGGCGCGAACTCGACGACATGGGTTTCCAGTCCGAGATTTTTCAGCGCATTGGCACATTCGAGCCCGAGCAGGCCTCCTCCCACCACCACGCCGGTACTCGACCGGGCGGCCGTTGCCCGGATCTTCTCCAGATCGTCGATGGTGCGATAGCTCATGCATCCCGCCCGATCGTGACCGGGGACCGGCGGCACGAAGGGATAGGATCCGGTAGCCAGCACGAGCGTGTCGAAGGGAAGCTCGCGACGGGATTCCGTGATCACGCGGCGACGTTTGCGATCGACGGTCACTGCCCGGTCTCCCAGGATCAGGTCCACACCCCAGGCGGCATACTCCTCGGCGCTCGACAGGGCGAGATCCTCGGGATCGGAACCCGCAAACACCTCCGACATATGGACGCGGTCATAGGCGATACGAGGTTCCTCGCCCACCACCGTTATCCCGGCCCGACTGCCCGAGTTGATGAGAGTCGCGACGAAATGGTGACCGACCATTCCATTGCCGATGACGAGAATCTGTTCACGCATAGTGCTTTGTTATCTTTCTGCGGCCGGGCCCAGGGTTTCCGTTGGCGCGATTCCTCAGGCGGCGCGCGGGCCGAGCTTCGTGACCTTCGCCGAGTGCAACGGCTCGTCGTCAGCCGATGCGGCGTCGCAGCTTTCGGCCGCTACAGCGACGCCCTGCGTTTTCCCCGGCTCGGAATCGTCGGCGTCGCGGCGGGCCCCGGGGGAACGATCGACGCTATCGCCGTAGAGGAAATTCAGGACCTGCTGGCGCAGGTGCACAAACTCGGGGTCCTCGGCCAGCTCCAGCCGATCTCGGGGACGCGGCAGGTTGACGTCGAGCACATCTCCAATGGTTGCCGCGGGGCCGTTGCTCATCATCACGATGCGGTCGGAAAGCAGCACAGCCTCGTCGACGTCGTGGGTGATCAGAATCACCGTGTTGCCGAGATCGGCCTGAATCTGCATCAGCGAATCCTGCAGGCGTGCCCGGGTGAGCGCATCGAGGGCACCGAAGGGTTCATCCATGAGCACGACCTTCGGCTCCATGGCCAGGCAGCGCGCGATGCCCACGCGCTGCTTCATGCCGCCGGAGATTTCGCTTGGCAGTTTCTTTGCGGCATGGGCCATGCCCACGAGCTCGAGGTTGTACTCGATCCATTCGCGTCGTTCGGCGCGGCTCTTGGTCTTGCGAAACACCTGGTTTACCGCGAGCGCCACATTGTCATGCACGTTCAACCAGGGCATGAGACTGTGGTTTTGGAACACCACGGCACGGTCCGGTCCGGGACCGCGGACCTCCCTTCCCTCAAGGATCACGCCGCCCTCGGTCGCGTCGTAGAGTCCCGCTACGATATTGAGGACCGTGGATTTACCGCAGCCTGAATGCCCGATGAGGGACACGAATTCGCCGCGCTGCATTTTCAGGTTGACGTTCTGCAGCGCGCGGAATGCACCGCCTTTCTGCGGAAACTCGATACCGACGCCCGTGATTTCCAGGTAATGCTTGCTCATTTTGCGAGTTCCTTATGTTCTGGCGCGCACTCAGCGCAGTACGGCGTTCTTGTCCCAGCTGATCCTGCGCTGCAGGAACAGCATGGCGCGGTCGAGCAGATAGCCGACAAGACCAATCACCAGCACCGCGACCATGATCCGGCCAAGCGAGTTCGAGCTGCCGTTCTGGAACTCGTCCCACACAAATTTTCCGAGTCCCGGATTCTGGGCAAGCATCTCCGCCGCAATAAGCACCATCCAGCCCGTTGCCAGGGAAAGGCGCATGCCGGTGAAAATCATGGGCACGGCGGCGGGCAGCACGATTTTGCGCACGTGTACCAGGGGCGGGAGCGTGATCACGCGGCTGACGTTCACCAGATCGCGGTCAATGCCGGCAACGCCCACGGTGGTATTGATCAGCGTCGGCCAGAGACAGCACAGGGCGACGGTGAACGCCGAGTTCAGGAACGCCTTGTCGAACGCGGGTTCCTCCACCACATAGGTGGCGCTGACCACCATGGTCACCAGCGGCAGCCAGGCGAGCGGCGACACGGGCTTGAAGATCTGGATGATCGGATTGATCGCCTGATACGCGCTCTTGCTCAGACCGCAGAGCAGACCCAGAGGCACGGCGATCAGGTTCGCCAGAACAAAACCCACGGCCACGGTTTTGAGGCTCGTGAGCACCTGGTCAACGAAGGTGGGTTTACCGGTGTAGCTGCGCCGCTTGATGACGGCATCGGGGTTTTTCTCCAGCTTCTTCGCATTGCGCTCCTCCTGCCGCTGATAGAACGCGCGCTCCTTCTCCCGGGTCCGTACGTGCTCTTCACCGAGTCCTTTAACCTGCTCCCAGACCTGCACGGGTCCGGGAAACTGGCCCAGGGATGTGTCGATGCGATTTGCCGCGAACTGCCAGAGCATCAGGAAAAGCGCGATCCCGATCATCGGAAGCACCATGCCCTGGGCGACGGCCGCAGCGTCGATGGCCGGGAGCCTGAGCGTTAGTCGGCGCGTCGGCGGCTCGGCCGGGGCAGCTCCTGCAAGAACGGCTGTGTCGGTCATAAGCGAAACCTCGGATCGAGAGCCTTGCCGGGAATGGGTAGCATTGCGGGCGTGCTCTAGAGAACATCCGCCTTGAGGCCAATGGCGAACTTGTCCAGGTAGGCATTGGGCCGGTTGCCGTCGTAGGCGACGCCGTCGATGAACTCCTTCTGTTCCGGGCGGTAGCCGCTCTCGGAAGCGAAGTCGGGGAAGTCCGCGGGCTCCATCAGTCCCTCGGCGATGAGTTCCTGCGCAGCAGCGGCGTAGATATCCGGGCGATAGACACTCGCCGCTGTTTCCTTGTACCAGTCGTCGGACTTGGGTTCAGCGATCTGGCCCCAGCGACGCATTTGCGTCAGATACCAGACGGCGTCGGAGTAGTAGGGATAGGTCGCGTAGTAGCGGAAGAACACGTTGAAGTCCGGCACCTCACGCTTGTCGCCCTTCTCATACTCGAAGGTGCCGGTCATGGAGTTGGCGATCACGTCATAGTCGGCGCCGACGTATTCGGAGCGCGACAGGATTTCCACGGCCTCGGGGCGATTGGCGTTGTCGTTCTCGTCCAGCCACTGCGCGGCGCGCAGCAGGGCCTTGACGATGCGCACCGTGGTGTTCGGATACTGCTCCGTGAACTCCTTGGTGAGGCCGAACACCTTCTCCGGGTTGTTCTTCCAGATTTCGTAATCGGTGATGACCGGAACGCCGATGCCCTTGAACACGGCCTGTTGGTTCCAGGGCTCGCCCACGCAGTAACCGTAGATTGTGCCGGCCTCCAGGGTTGCAGGCATCTGCGGTGGCGGCGTTACTGAGAGGAGCGCGTCGGCCTGCAGCTGCCCCGAGGTGTCGCCCTTGTGCGGCGCGTAGTAGCCCGGGTGAATGCCGCCGGCGGCCAGCCAGTAGCGCAGCTCGTAGTTGTGCGTGGATACCGGGAAGACCATGCCCATATTGAAAGGCTTACCCTCATCGCGATATTCATCGACAATCGGCTTCAGCGCATCGGCCTTGATCGGATGGACGGGCTTGCCGTCCTGCATGGGAATGTTTTCCTTCATCGCATCCCAGACTTCCGTGGACACCGTGATGCCATTGCCATTGAGGTCCATGGAGAAGGGCGTGACGATATGAGCCTTGGTGCCAAAGCCGATGGTGGCGGCGAGGGGCTGGCCCGCCAGCATGTGGGCGCCGTCGAGCTGCCCGTCGATAACGCCGTCGAGGAGGACTTTCCAGTTGGCCTGAGCCTCCAGCGTCACGTAGAGACCCTCGTCCTCGAAGTAGCCGTTCTCATAGGCCACGGCGAGGGGTGCCATGTCGGTCAGCTTGATAAAGCCGAACTTGAGTTCGTCGCGTTCGGGCTCGCCCAGTTCCGCCTGCGCCGCACCCGCGAGGATCAGGCCCCAGGCCGCGAGGCCATGAGTGAGACGGCGTAGCCAGGCGGCGCTGGGCCGCATGCCGTCGGTGATCGAAATCGGCGCGATCGCTGCTGGCGCATACAGCGCTTTGGTGCTTTGAACTGGGTGCATGGCTCCCCCTTTTCTACTGGATAACTCGACGCCTCCCCGCTCGCGCAGCGCGCGTTGTCGGGTAAGGCTTCATTGCCAGGGGGGAGACGAATTTGATGTGGTCTGGCGCGGAGCCGACTGCCCTAGACTATTCAAGCGCCGTGCTCGCCGGCACTTATTCATGCAAAAACAACACTTTAGCCAGGGTCTCGGGGACCTGGCAGATCGAGCCGATCCCGCGACGGCGACATTTCTGCACCCTCGCCGGGCACCGCTCACCCTATTCGGTCCCGCTTTGGTGCACCGACGAAGGATCCGTTAAAGCGCGATCATTCCGCTGCCGAGGACGCTATAAGGATTGCCACCAACAGGCTTGAACGACACTAACGGGCGGCGGCAAGGAGCCGGTCCGGGCCCAATTCAATTCCCGGAGCCAGGGACCACACGTCGTCGTGGCAATCGTCCTGCTTGTAGTCGCTGTCCGGCGCGGGCTCGTTGAGCCAGCGTGCCGCCTCACGGTAGAGATCGGTGCGGAAGCACTGCTGAATGAGCGACCCGACCTGCTCGCGACTGAACTCGCGACCGAGCTGGGAACCCATGTGCTTCACGAGCCGCTCGGCGCTGGAGCGCCACGGAAAGCCCGCAAGATAGCGACTGAACACGTGAAAATCCGGAATGGAAACGGGCGCCTCTCCCTTGCGGAACACGAACTCACCGGTGAGGGAGGGGCGCAAGCGAAGCTCCGGAAGATCCAGGTACTGCGGGGCCCGCAGCATTTCCACAACGGCCTCGCGATTGCTCTGCGCCGCCAGCCAGCGACTGGCCTCCATCAAGGCAAGACGCAGGCGAAGATGTGTGGCGGGATGGCGTTCGTGCCAGACTTCGGTCACCCCCAGCACCTTTTCCGGCGCGTTGTTCCAGATCTGGTAGCCGGTAGCCTGCACGGCGCCGATTCCCAGCTGCACCGCGACGGTATTCCAGGGTTCCCCCACGCAGAAGCCGTCGATCACTCCGCGGGCGAGACTGTCTACCATCTGCTGCGGCGGCAGAACGATAATGCGCACATCGCGATCCGGATCGACACCGCCGGCTCGCATCCAGCGGCGCAGCTGAAAGGAGTGGCAGGAAAAGCTGTGAGCCGCGGCGAAGATCAGCTCGGCGTCACCGCCGCGCGTGTCGAGGGAGCGTCGCAATGCCCGGGCGCTGCTCGCCGCGCTGTTTACCGGATCCGATCCATGCTCGCGCAGCTCGGCATCGAGGGTCGAGGAAACCGTGATGGCATTGCCATTAAGGCTCAGCATAAGGCCGGTAACGATGGGCGCGCGCAGCCCGCCGAGCCCGAGGGTTGTGGACAGGGGCAGCGGGGCGAGCATCTGCGCGGCCTGGAGATCGCCCATCACGAGTTTGTCGCGCACATTGGCCCAGGACACCTCCCGCTGCAGCTGCACCTGTAACCCGAAGCGTTCATAGAGACCGAGTTCATACGCCGCGATCACGGGCACGCTGTCCGAGAGACGCAGGTAACCGAGGCGGAGCTCCGGATTTTCGGCGGGGGGCAGGCTGGTCGGATCTGTCATGAACGGCCTCCCTGGCCGCGGTTGAGAATGGCAAGGACGTCGCGCGCCGCCGCACCGATGGAGCACTGACGATCCATGGCGAGCTTGCGCAGCGCCGCATAGGCCTCGTCTTCGCTCACGCGTCGTGCCTGCATAATCAGGCCCTTGGCCTGGTCAATGACCTTGCGATCGCTGAGCTTCTGGCGCATCTGATCAAGCTCCGAACGCATTTCACGGTAGGTAGCGAAGTGCGTGCCGGCGACGGCGATGGCGGTGCGCGCGCGCTCGGCGTTGATCCCTTCGGCCTGATAGGCCGTTACGCCGGAACGGATCGCGTCCGCGACGAATTCCTGATCGTCGGCCTCCGAGAACATCACCACGGGACGGGGATTGTGCTGCGAGGCGATGGCGAGGCTTTCCAGCACGTCGCGATCCGGCGAATCCAGGGCGATGAGCACGACGTCCGGGACCAGCGTGGTCATCTGATGCAGCAGGCCGCTGGCCGTGGGGATGGCGGCAAGCACTTCAAAGCCGCTCTCCAGAAGGCCGCGTTCCACTAAGGCCGCGCGCTCTTCGTCATCGTCGATAATGAGAAGACGCAGTTCCGGGCTGGCGGTTTGAGTCACGATGAAGGGCACCGCAGGGGCTGCCCTTTCCCGAAACGCGTCCTCGAAGTCCCGCAACAATCTTCCCTGGGCGTGGCTGCGTAGGCTTGAGGCATAAAGACGCTTCGCGAGTGGCTTTGGGGGCGGCATCGCGGGTGGCATCGCGGGTGGCATTGATGCCGAGCGTTCTTCGGAAGTTTTTGAATAAGGGTGGGCACGGTACTCGTGCATACAAGTTTTACGCCAATCCGGCGCCGGGGGTGGAGATTTTGGACTCAAGTACAAAAAGCGCGCGGCTGGCGCACAAGCTGCTGGTCCTCTTCCTACTCCTCGGTATCGCCGCCGGTGGCCGGGCCGGCGATGCGGCCTTTTCGATTCCCGAACCGCTGGCCGCGAACGCCGCGGAAGCGGTCCTGCGTGATGGAGGCAATGCGGTTGATGCCGCCGTCGCCACGGCTTTCGTGCTCGCCGTTACCCAACCCGACGCCGGCAACATCGGGGGCGGCGGTTTCATGACCCTGTTCTTCGAAGGAGCCACGCGCTTCCTCGACTATCGTGAGACGGCGCCGAGAGCGGCGACACGAGATATGTATCTGGATGAACGCGGGGTGGCCATGTCCGATGCGAGCCTGATCGGTCATCGGGCGAGCGGCGTGCCGGGAACCGTGGCCGGACTGTGGGAAGTGCACCGTCGCCATGGCCGTCTCGCCTGGGAGCGACTCGTCGCGCCGGCGATCGAACTTGCGTTAGCGGGCTATCGCGTACCGTTGTGGATGGGTGATCTTGTCGCCGAGTCGCAGAACGAGTATGCGGGACGCACCAATTTCGGGACGTACTATCGCGGCGCGAAAACGGGGGCGTTGTTCAGGCAGCCGGAGCTGGCGGCAACCCTGGAACGCATCGCTGCCAAGGGCGCGGATGAGTTCTACCGGGGCGAAACAGCGCGCCTACTCCTCGCGGAAATGGAGCGCGGAGACGGGTTGATAGACGCCCAGGACCTCGAGAACTATCGCCCCCGATGGCGCGAGCCGCTGCGCGCCGAGTGGCGGGAATTCGAGGTGGTGACGGCGCCGCCACCGAGTTCCGGCGGCCTGGCGATTCTCCAGTACCTGCGGATCAAGGACATGCTCAGGGGTGAGTTCGACGCGGTCGCACACAACTCGGTCCGCTACGTTCACCTCAAGGCCGAGATCGAGAAACGGATCTTCGCCGATCGGGCCGAACACCTGGGGGACCCGGACTTTGTCACCGTTCCCGTCTCCGCGTTGCTCGACGATGCCTACCTGCGCACCCGGGCCGCGCAGGTCAATACGGAACAACCGAGTGCCACCGCCGCCGTGGAACCCTGGCGCGAGTCCGCCCACACCACGCATTTCTCCATCCTCGACGCCGAGGGCAATGCCGTGGCCAACACCTACACCCTCAACACGGATTTCGGCTCCGGCGTGGTCGTAGAAGGCGCAGGCTTCCTGCTCAACAACGAGATGGACGATTTTTCCGCCGCTCCCGGGGTCGCCAACTTCTACGGCGTGACTGGCAAGGAAGCCAATGCCATCGCGCCGCGCAAGCGCATGCTGTCCTCCATGGCGCCCACGCTGCTCGTGCGCGATGGACAGGTGGCCATGGCCGTGGGGGCCATGGGCGGCTCGACAATCTTTACCACCGTGTACCAGCTCATCAGCAATGTCGTGGAGTACGGGATGAACGCAACGGACGCCCAGGCCGCGCCCCGTGTTCACCACCAGCTTCTGCCCGACCAGCTGATCACCTACTCGCCCTCAACCCCGCTCGCGGATGACGTCGCTTCCGGGCTCAGGAAACTCGGATACCGGGTGGAGCCCCACGCCTGGGAGTTCGGCAACGCGCAGCTTGTGTGGGTGGACGCCCAGGGCAATACGAGCGCGGCCGCCGACCCCCGCTTTGCCGGTGTAGCGCGCGTGATTCCGGGAGGGGATGCGAAGCCCTGAGGAAGCCGGCCCCGCGCGGCTGAAGGAAGGAAGCGCTGCCCAGCTAGAAGTAAGGCTGTGCTAGCATCCTGAGCTGCGCACACGGCAAAAAAAAGGAATCATCCCGCATGAACCGTTCTCTACTTTCCCGGATGTTTTTCGTCGCGCTCGGCGCGGGCCTGGCCCTGCTCGCCGGCTGCTCCAGCGGCCCGCAGATCATCACCAACAGTGCGCCAGGCTTTGATGTGTCGCAGTACCGGAGCTACGCTTACATCGAGCCCCTGTCGACGGATCGTGGATCCACCCGCTCCCTGATCAGCCAGCAGCTCATTGAGTCCACGGACTTCCAGCTCGAGGCCCTGGGGCTCACGCAGAGCAACGACAATCCCGATCTTCTGGTGAACTTCTTCACGTCTTCCAAGGAGACCATCGAGTCCCGTCCGACGGCCGGTCCGACGATGGCCTATGGTCGCGGACGCTACGGCACCTGGGGCGGCTACGGGATTGGCTACGGCACCACCACGGAGGTGGTGCAGCGCACGGAAGGCACGCTGCGGATCGACATCATCGATCGTGAGCGCAACGAACTTGTCTGGGAAGGCGCCGCTACCGCACGGATCACCGAGAGCATGCAGCAAAACCGCAACGCCGTAATCAATTCCGCGGTCAACAACATCTTTGCGCAGTTCCCCTAGCGTCCGATTATGGGCTGGTTTCGTCGCAGTGGGGCGGAAAAGGCAGCGCCGGTAGAAAAGCCGGCGAGTGTCCCCGCCGATGGCTCAGCGTCGGACGCGGACACCTCGTTGCTTGAGGACGTGGCGCCCCGGGAGAAGCCGTCGGCCCTCGCCGATCTTTTTCTGGTAATGGAAGAGCACCTCACGGAGATCGAGCTTGAGGACCTGAGCAAAATCGTTGCCGCGATTCCCCGTCCACCGCCGTTAGTGGATCGGCTTACGCGCGGCCTGGACGATCCCGAGGAACTGCGCGAGGCCGTGCTCTCAAGTCCCAGTCTCACCGCCGACGTGTTGCGCGTTGTGAACTCCGCCGCCTTCGCCCTGCGCGCCCCGATCTCCAGCATCGAGCACGCCGTGAACTACCTCGGCACGACGATGGTGAAGGGGCTGGTCGTGCAGAGCGCGATCGCCCAGGTCATGTCTTTTGAGACCGATGTTCAGCAGTCCGCGTATATGCGCATGTGGCGTTCGAGCTATGTCGCCAGCGCGACGGCACAGGCCTTTGCCGAAACTCTGAATATGGAACAGCCGAGCGTCATGGCCACACGCGCGCTCCTCGCCAATGTCGGCGACCTCGCATTGATCTTTGCCCGTCCCGAACTTTCGGCCCTGTATGCGCTGCACTCGACGCTGTTAACCCGAGTGGAAGGACAGCAGGAGGCGATCATGGCTAACTCGGCCCTGCTCAGTTCACTCCTGGCGCGGGAATGGCAGCTTCCCGAGGACCTGTTTACGGCACTGCGTTATTCGGTCACGCCGCTGACCTGGCATGTGGACGCTAACGAGCGTACCGAAGCCGAGCAGCGCGAGGACGTTCTACTTTATCTGGCCTGTCGCGTCGGCGATGCCGTCGCCTATACCGGACTGAAGGAGATCGGCGAGTTCGACGCCCTCGACGAAGAAAACCTGGATCTCTATCTGCTCCCGGACTACCTGCGGCGCCTCGATCTCGGAGAAATTTTGAGCACGCTCCGCGACGCGAAGAAAGCGCGGCGCATTCAGCACACGGCTTCCAGCTTCAGCTAAGGCAAACACTCATCCCGACGGAAGACGAGTCTGGTCGCTGAATCGGCGAGCTATGGCGGCTGGGGCGGCTGGCGTCATCCCCGTTTCTGGTGTTCCCGGAAAGCTGCACAGACCAGGGGCGTGGCTCATTCCCCGGTACCGCCCTACGCATTTTCACGCTCGCGGAAAAAAACGCCCGTGCTCGATGTACCCATGGGCGTATCCAAAGCGAAGCGAAAACCAAGCTTGGTCGCGACCCGCAAAGACAGTTCATTGTCCGGCGAAATCAGGCAGAAACTCCGCGCCCCGAAATCCTGCGCATCCAGCCAGCCGAAGGCCGCCTCCATACCCTCCGTAGCGTAACCGCGTCCGGCGTAGGCCGGATGTATAACCCACCCCGCTTCGGGGTAGCGCCCGTCAAAACCCACCAGACCGCGGCGAAAATCGGCAAACCCGAGCTGCCCGACATAGGCCCCGGAGCCGCGCTCCTCAACGGCCCAGTAACCGTAGCCCAGAAAATCCCACAGGCCGCTGTAGCGAAGGATGCGCAGCCACACGTCCTGCGATGACAAGGGTGCACCAAGGATAAAGCGATACACCTCGGGGCATTGCCAGAGCTCCGTGGCCGCGCTGTGGTCCCGCGCTCGATGCCCTCGCAGCCGCAGGCGGGCACTCAGGATTTCCGGGACAAGACCAGGGCCAGGCACGGAGCGGTCCTCAGCGCGCTGAGGAATTCATGGATCGCGAACGCTCACCAGGGAAGCGGCGTTCTCCATCAGGCGCAGGTCGTTGCGCAGACCGTCTACGAGTTCAGTAAAGATACGGAAGCTGTCGTCGGCACCAAGCCGCTCGCCGATAAGCGCCTCAAAGGCGTCAGCTTCCAACTGGTCGAGTGCCTCGAGAGTCTCCCGGATACCGCGCAGGGCGGTGCCGCGACGCAGATCGAAGACGCCCTTGTAGAACTCATCGATGCGATCCTTACGACGCCGCGCGCGCCAGCGGCCGAAGGCCAGGAGTCCGGTGATGATGAGCACCAGAAGGTAAACGAGAAAGTTCAGGGTCTCGGCGTAGCGCTCGAGGAAGCCGGGCTCATCGCGCTCGAGGTACATGCGCGCCCCCGTGTGCAGCGGGAAAGCCAGACTCTCGGCCTCAAAGCTTGTGTTCAGCCAGCGAAACAGCTGCGGTTCAACGGCGGCGAAGCGGGCCTTCTGCTCGATCAGGGTACGGGCGAGCCCGAAGATCAGCAGCGGACGGACACGCCGATGTGAAATAAGAAGCATGTCTACCGCCAGCGCTTCGATCCCCTGCTCGTTGCCGGGTAGCGTATAGGTCAGCGCCGGAATTCGCGTGCGGCGAAACTGAGGCACGAGGTATCGAATTCCTTCGAGATAAAACTCGGCGCCCGGCTCATCCAGGTCGCTTATGGGTGCGAGGCGAAACCCTTCGCGGAACCAGGCCGTGCTCTTCGGATTGATCGGCCCAACGTAGAGCTGCATGTCGGGCTCACCACCGTCCTCGGGGCGCCAGAGTTGCACGAGGGGTCGCTGTTCCTGTTGGGCGCTCCGCTCGTTCAGCAATTCCACGATCTGCCCCCCGGCATGCGCGTTGTGCAGCACTTCGATGCGCAGGGTGCTCTTGTCAATGCCCGTGTTGACATCCAGATCGTCGCGCACGCTCAGATGGACGACCGCTGTGTAGAGATTGAGCACGACCCGCAGGCCGCTCACAAAGGGGCGCGTGTTGTCCACGATGGCAAGGTCCGCGGAGCCATCGAGCAGTGATGCGACGGGGTCGTCGCCGACTTCGACGGTCGGATCGCGGCTCAGTCGGATTCCGACCTCGTCCTGAAGAACGCCCGAGAGACCCTCGAAATTCACCCGCTCATTCGGGGGCGCGTGCAGCTTCAAATCGGGCTTTACGGCCAGGTCGCAGCCAGCGAGAGGCAGCAGCAGCGCAAGCAACCAGGCTCGCGATGGGTTGATCACGCGGAGCGGCGCGCCGGGCGTCGCGAAAATTTCGGTCGCCATACGGCGAGGACCACGTTGATTATCGCGACGCCCAGGATCACCATCGTCGAGTTTGCCTCATTGCCGCTAGTAAGGCCCAGGAGAGCGACATCGAACTCCCCGGCCAGGGCCTGCGTCGCGCGCTCGGCCTCGCGGCGCGCCGGCCCCTGGATCGTCACAAGCGTGCCCTCAAACACCGAGACGCCCAGGGCCAGCTTCATCCACACCCACCCCGCGCCGTGGAAGGCGTCGGTCCAGGCCATGGACAGCAGGCCGGCAACGAGTACGGCGGCGAGGGACGGAAAGAGTATGTACCTGGCGATGAGCCCCACCTGTATACGCGCCGATGCGTAGGCCTCGAGGTTCTCGACGGCAGGCAGGTTTTGCAGGATCACAAGTTGCGCGAGCAGAGCGCCGGTGAAGCCGATACCTCCAATCGTGTGCAGGAACTTCAGTGACTTACGCATGCCGGAGACCTCCGCTTACGGGCAGGCGCATCATAGCCAGCCGTCCGGCCTTGAACAAAGTGCTTTAGCGGCCGGAGTCGGCCTTCGGCGTGAGGTAGTGACGCCAGTAGAGCTGTGCCGCCACGCTGCGGTAGGGGCGATAGCTTTCTCCAAGCTCATGTAGACGATCCCGGTCTGAATCGGCCGCAAGTCCCTTCACGTCGCGTATGGCTTTGACCATGGCCAGGTCGCCCAGGGGCCAGAGGTCGGGACGGCGCAGGGCCGTCATCATGTAGATCTCGGCGGTCCAGTCACCGACCCCGGTTATCGCGGTGAGCTCCGCGCGTACGCGCTCATCGGAAAAGCGGCCGAGGCGAGCCAGGGGCAGCTTACCGCTGACCATGGCCTCGGCGATAAGGCGCGTGTAGCGAGTCTTCTGCCGACTGAAGCCGCAGGCGCGCAGATCGGTGTCTTCGATCTTCAAAAAAGCCGGCGCACTGAACTCAGTCAGAAGCGCCGTCACGCGGTCGTAGGAGGCGCGTGCGGATGCGAGGGATACCTGCTGCTCGAGCACGATATAGACGAGCGTAGCGAACCCCTGCGGCCGCGACCAGAAAGGCGGCGCACCGCAGCGATCGACAATCGCCGCGAGATCGGCATCGCGGGAGGCGAGCTCCCGGACCGCCGCCGCCTGGCGCTGCGCGGTCAGGGCCGCCATGAAGGGCCTCAGCCGAAGACGTACTCGCCGGGTGCTTCACGAAGCGGCTTAAGGCCCTTGCGTGTGGCACCCATGGCCGGCGGAGCCGTCTTCTCGGTCATACGCTCATCGAGCCACGCGTCCCAGGCCGGCCACCAGGAGCCCTGGTTGACGTCGTTGCTGTCCATCCAGGTATCGGGATCGGTGAAGTTGTCCCCGGCCTTGCGCTCATTGATACGGTAGCGCCGCCGCGGATGCTGCGGCCCACTCACGACGCCGGCGTTGTGGCCACCGCTGGTGAGGGCAAAGGTAAGCTCGTTGTGCGTCAGGCCCACGACTTTGTACACGGACTTCCACGGGGCCACGTGGTCTGTCTCCGTACCGAGGACAAACATCGGCACGTTGATGTCGGATACGGAGATGACCCGCCCGCCCACCGTGAATTTGTTTGTGGCAAGTTCGTTGTGCAGATAGAGCTTTTCCAGGTATTCGGTATGCATCTGATAGGGCATGCGCGTGCCGTCGGCGTTCCACGACATAAGGTCGTTGAGCTGCGCCTGGTTGCCCATGAGATAGCGATCCACCATGCCGGCGTAGATCAGATCGGAAGAGCGCAGAATAGAGAAAGCGCCTCCCATGTTCTCGCTGCCGAGATAGCCGCGCTTCCACATCAGTTTTTCGAGGAAGGAGAGCTGACTCGGGGAGATAAAGCGAGTGATTTCGCCGGCCTCGCTGAAGTCCGTTTGCGCAGCGAAGAGCGAGATCGTCTGCAGCCGCTCGTCGCCATCGCGGGCCATGGCCGCAGCGGCGATGGACAGGAGCGTACCGCCGATGCAGTACCCGACGGCGTGGACCTTCCGTTTAGGGCAGATGTCGCAAACGGCGCCCAGCGCCGCCATGATGCCCAACTCCACGTAGTCCTCGAAGCTCACGTGCTTGTCTTCTTTGTCCGGATTTTTCCAGGAGATGATGAAGACGGTCTTGCCCTGCTCCGTAAGGTATTTGACCAGGCTGTTCTTCGGCGACAGATCCAGAATGTAGTACTTCATGATCCAGGCCGGCGTGATGAGCACAGGCTCGGCGCCGACTTTTTCCGTCGTCGGCTTGTACTGGATCAGTTCGATCAGGGAATTCTGGAAGACCACCTTGCCCGGCGTCACAGCGAGATTCTCGCCCACCTTAAAGGCCTCCGCGTTCTCCGGGAGACCGTTGTTGAACACGTCCCGAACCTGGTCCTGGACGAAGTACTTGAGGCCACGCCCCAGGTTGCGTCCCCGCTGCTTCCAGGTCGCCTTGAGCACTTCCGGGTTGGTCAGGGGGTAGTTCGCTGGCGACAGCAGGTCCAGCACCTGGTCGGCTGCCGCATGGACCATCACCTCATGCTCGCTGCGCACACCTTCGATGCCGACCGTCGCTTCCTTCACCCAGTCCTTGGTGGTCTGGTGAGCTTCGGCGAGAACGTTGAACGGCCAGCGACGCCAGTCTTCCGAACTCATACGGCGCTCGATCGAACTCGCCGGCCCCTTGGCATCCTTCTTTATGAGGGACTGCAGACTGTAGAGCCCGAGGCGACCGAGCTTGCGCGTGAAGCTCTGTACGAGCTGTATGCGTTTGCCCGGCGAAATCGCGAGATGCGAGACCCAGTCGAGGGTAGCCAGAGAAAGCTCCAGGGGCGACATACCCGAAGTCGCTTGCGCGAGCATGGTCCGGAACTCGCGATCCATGATCGCCGCCTGGTTGCTGTCGACTAATTTGAGACTCGGTACACCACTCACTAATTACACCTCACAGTTGTTGGAGCATCCTGCTTCGCGAAGAGCGTCGCGACGCCTGGGAGCTAGGGCCTGTTAACACTAACTACGGTGGCCCTAGTACATGTGCTGGCCGCCGTTAATTGACAGCGTGGAGCCGGTAATAAAACCCGCGTCGTCGGCAACCAGGAACACCACGCCGCGGGCGATATCGTCGGCATCGCCGAGGCGGCCGACGGGGATTTTTGCCACGATTTTCTCCAGAACGTTTTCCGGCACGGCTTTCACCATGTCCGTGGCCACGTATCCGGGAGCGATCGCATTCACCGTGATGCCCTTCGCGGCGCACTCCTGGGCGAGCGCCTTGGTGAATCCGTGGATGCCGCTCTTGGCCGCCGCATAGTTCACCTGGCCGTACTGGCCCGCCTGTCCGTTGATCGAACCGATGTTCACGATACGACCAAAACCCCGCTCACGCATGCCGTTAATCAGACAGCGCGTAACGTAGAAACAGGAGCCGAGGTTTGTGCGCACGACGTCGTACCACTGCTCGTAGCTCATCTTGTGCATGGTTCCATCGCGCGTGATTCCTGCGTTGTTTACCAACACTTCGATAGGGCCGACTTCCTCTTCAATCCGGGCAACGGCCTCTTCGCAAGCCGAAAGGCTGCCGACGTCGAACTTGTAAACGGGGATACCGTGGGCTTCGCTGAACGCCCGGGCCTTCTCATCGTTGCCCCCGTAATTGGCCACCACCGTGTAGCCTTCTTGTTTCAGCATCAGACAAATTGCTTCACCGATACCGCGGCTGCCGCCGGTCACCAGAGCCACTCGACCCATAACCCGTACTCCTTATCGTTAGCGTGCTTATGCGGTCCAGGCCCGGCGCGGGCGGGAGACATGGGCACCCCGTACCCACGGCACGTCTGGACGCGAGGCTGGAAACAGCCAGTGAAGTATCACCGCTGAGCGGCGAAAGGCGCAGACTACTTTAGTCGGAGGATGAGTCTGGAAGAGGTGTAGCAGGCGCCGTGAGCGCCTGCCGGGACGTTGTTTACGCCGCTTTTTTGCCGCGCGGCTTGCCAGCCGAAGGTACGACGAACAGCGCCGCCGCATCGGAGGCGCACTCGGAGGCGATGTCCTTGAGTTCACCGGCCTTGGCCGCAACGGTTTGCATGCCGTCGGATACAAGCTCGACCTGGCGCTTCGCGTAGGTCAGGGGGTTGCCGGGCTGCCCGAGCAGCTTTATCTGGGCGACGGCCGCGTCCACGCTTGACGAGGCAAGCCCGAGTTGGAAGCCCGCGACCTTCTCCATGGTGTCGCCACTCAGGGTAATGCCACGCTGTACGCCGCTTACGAGAGCCTCTTGCCGCTCTGTGATGCTCCTTACCGCCGAGCCGATTCTCTCCTGCCAGTTGCTCATGCTTTCACTCCTTGAGTTCGCTTTGGGGCATGACGACATCGTCATGTTGCATTGCAGCATAGACGATCTTTTGCTGCAGTGCAACATATTCATTGCGTGTGCTTCTGAACAGGCTCTAAACTATTAGTTCCAAAGGCTGGGCAAGTATCTGAAAAACTGCGAAAACGACACAAACCATGCTGCGCCGCAAAAATTGTGCAGCCGGCATGGGAGGGGCCTGCGGCTCAGGGGTGGCGGGCTTCAGTCCCGTTTGCCGCCCTCTTCGCGGCGACCGAAGAAGGACTTCTGGCTCTCGAAGAAACGCTCGAAATTCGCCTGGGCGAGGTCCGCTCCGGGCACCGCATCCAGCACTTTTTGCAGTTGACCCTGGAGATTTTGGCGCTGAGCGATAAACGTCTCGATGCTTTTCTGGAGATAACTGCCGAGCAGGGCCTGCATCGGGTGCTGGTAATAGCGGATCAGTTCCGTGAGGATCGCGTCGCTCAGCACCGGCTGGCCACCCAGCTCCTGTTCGGCAAGCAGCTGCAGCAGCAGGGATCGGGTGATGTCCTCGCCGCTGACATCGTCGACGACACGCACCGTATAACCATCGGCGATCAGCTCACGGAGGTCGTCGCGGTTGATGTAACGGCTAGTGCGAAGGTCGTAGAGACGCCGATTCGCATATTTGCGAATCTCTCGAAGGCTCTCGCGGTCCTCAGTCGTACGGCGACCCATGATCGGTCCGTGGCGTTGGGGAAGTTTGAAAACCCTAGCAGTTCGCAGGAAGGGTGTCTGCTATACTGCGTTTCAACGCGCGTTGAAAAAAGCGCGGTGGCCAGCGAAAGGGCGTTCGAGGTAAGTGCGAAAAAAGTAGTTGAGTGAGTAAGTGCGAAGCCGCACGCGAGCGGCCCGCCGCTGTTGGGAGCTAGCATCCCCGCGCGGGCCAAAGAGCGTCATAGAAGGCCTCCGCAGGCCTTGAGAAAGCCGATGTCGTAAAGGCACGGCAAAAGCCCGGAACCATACCGGCCTCCCAGGTAAGCACCACAGTGAACACGATCGTCGGGTTGAGACCGCCCGGCAACGGTGTCGTGCTGCCCGAAGAAAGGTGACGCCACACCCCAACCACAAGGAGCAAGAAACATGGACCTAGATGGAAAAGTTGTGGCAGTCACGGGCAGCGCCCAGGGCCTCGGCTTCTGCATGGCGCGAGCTCTGGCGGAAGCGGGCGCGCAGATTGCCCTCGTCGACCTGAACCGGGATAAGCTCGACGAGGCCGTGAACGGTATCGAAGCCCTCGGCGGCAAGGCGAAGGCCTACGTCGCAAATGTGGCCGACGAAGATTCCGTAGAAAAGCTGTTCAGCGATATCGGCGATGACTTCGGCGCTCTGCATGGCGTTGTCACCAACGCCGGCGTACTCCGCGACGGTCTGATGGTGAAAGCCAAGGACGGTGAGGTCACCGGGAAGCTGAGTCTCGCGGCCTGGCAGACGGTGATCGATGTCAATCTGACCGGCGTTTTCCTCTGTGCACGCGAAGCAGCCGCCAAGATGATTGAACTCGGCTGCGAGGGCGTGATCCTGAATATCTCGTCCGTATCGCGCGCCGGCAATATGGGACAGAGCAATTACTCCGCGGCCAAGGCCGGCGTGGCAGCGATGACCGTGGTATGGGCCCGGGAACTCGCGCGCTACGGCGTTCGCTGCATGGGTATCGCACCGGGCTTTATATCTACCGAAATGGTGGCATCGATGAAGCCCGAGGCGCTCGACAAGATGAAAACCATGATCCCCATGCGTCGTCTCGGAACCCCCGAGGAGATTGCCCACACGGCGCGCTTCATCTTCGAGAACGACTACCTCACGGGGCGCGTAATCGAGACCGACGGAGGGATCCGCCTATAGGCTGCCTCGCGGCCGCTTCCCTGGCGGCCGCCTTTTTAGGCGACACCCTGGAGCTCAGAGCTCCGCGGCATCCAAGCGAAACAGCGTGTCCAGTAGGTTCGCATCGTCAAAGTGGCGTCTACCGAGAAACGCCGTCGCCTGACGCCCGCGCTCCCGCATGGCTCCCGGTGAGCGAATACCCATCGGCCACAGGTAAAAACGTTCGCCACGGCCCGTCCCCGGCACCAGCCCATGGCGTGCAAACAGGCTGACCAACCCCTCGGACGAGTCCACGGCGTACAGCTCCTCGTAAGGGCTCAGGGCATAGGATTCTGCCGAGGCCTGCTCCTTGATCGACACGCCCAGCACCCTTTGCAGATAGTGCGTGCGGCTCGCAATGCGCAGCAGGATGCGCTGCTCGCGGTTCAGCGGTGGCGCTGCCTGAGGCAGCAACGGTGGCTCGGGCTGGCGCAGCGCAGCCTCGCGCACCTGCAGACGAGGGCCCGCGAAGAACAGGTGATAGCAACCGCAGGGATGGATCGAGTCGTACACCAGCGCCCGACCCTCCTCATCCAGCGTCACTCTCCAGACGATGCCATCCAACGCGCCGCCCAAGGTATCCAAGGCCCCACTGCGGGGACGTGCGGCAAACCAGAAAACGTAGTTGAGCTGGAGCCTCAGGCGACCCGCCAGCGGCATGACGCTGGCGTAGTGATAGGCCGTCAGCCGCGTTGAATCCACACCGGGCTTCCCGCGTTGATTGAAGTAGGGACGTCCGGGAACGTCGAAGGCGCCGCTGCTGTCAATCTCGAGAACCGGGGCATGGCGTGCGAAGAGCGCCTCCAGCACGGGCGGCGGTATGCGGGCGAGGCGTACCCCCAGCGCATCGATGGCCGCGGCTGGAAGTGCCGGTACGTCCTCCAAGCGAGCCAGCGGCGTGTAGCGGCGCAGCTGGCCCTCCACGGGCAGGTCGGCCAGCGGTGCGGTGAAGCTGGCGCGCGTTTCCTCCTGCAGGCGGCCCACCCCCAGCCGTACCGGCAGCGAGGTGAGCGGATAGACCCCGATGAAGCGACGCCAGCTCAGGTAGTCATCGCGGACCTGCGCCGCCTCTGCAAGGGGCGCAAGCGATTCCTCCGGCCTGGGAAACTGTTGCCTCAGAAGAGCGCTACATTCCACTTCGACGGGAACGGGGTCGGCGGTCACGGTCACGCCAGTCGTAGATGAGTCCTGCAAATTCCGTCGGCGCAGACCCGCATCCACGAGCCGCTGCAGCCAGGCCGAACGCTGTGCGTCGTTGAGCGAGGCGGGGTCGTAGGCTCCGAGGACGCGGTTGGTCGCCAGCCCCGGAAATCCCGGGATAGATCGCGCGTCTCCCGGATCCACACCCAGAGCCGCGGCGGCACGATCGAAATCCTCGAATCCCTTTGCGCAGGCTTCGGCATCGAAGGGCGCGCCCTGGATTACAGCCGGCGCCGCCGCTAAGGCGCCGAGGGCGAAAGCAAGCAGTCCGAGGACCCGCGGCCGGAACTGGCGCCGGATGCCCAGGGTCCGAGGCCTCTTGCTTACGTCAGGCGATGCCTGGGCGGCACTACCCGCGCGGCGGGGGTGGCGGTCGTCTGCGCCCTCCCCCCATACCGGGCTCGCCGCCGCGGTCACGCAACATCGCCGCACGGACCAGCGCACTGCGCTCTTCCGGAGGCAGTCCCGCGGCGATTTCCGCCAGATTGTTGTGCAGAAGTTCCTGATAACGGTTTGTCACCCGACGTAATTCAGCCAGGGCATCCTTGAGGGCCTGTGGATCAAAGTCCTCGGCACTCACGGCGCGCCTGACGCCGCTCTGGGCGCTGCGCAACTCCCGGCGCAGCGGCCGCACGGCTTCCAGTTGTTCCACCATCCTACGACGCACAACCCGCCGGGTTTCCGGGCTCAGCTCCCGGGCGGCCCAGGCGGCGGGCGGTGGTTCGTGGTGCCCCCGCTCCAGGCCCATTCTCCCGAGAACGATGCCAGCGACCAGAAGGTTCACCGCCACGGAGAGTAGCAGGGCGAGCAGCAGCGCGTTGTTGCGGGTCATTCCAGGTACTCCGCCGAGATGCCGCCAAGCAGCGCCTGCTCCTGCGCATCCCAGTCCGTAGTTTCTCCCGCGGTACCACCGAAGCCGATCACAACTCCCAGAAAGACCGGCATCATGGCCGCCATGGCCGGACGCCACCACTGCTGCGGTGTCGGGGGCAGCAGCCAGGCGAGCAGTTTCTCCACGGGTGACATCGGGAGCGCATCGAGAACGCGCTGACTCAGATCTATGGCGGGTACGTCGAACGCATCGAGGGCGGTATCAAGAGCTCGCGCTTCGGTGAGATAACGCAGCGCATCGGCGTTGCCGGCGATCATGGCTTCCATCTCCGCGCGCTTTGTCTCGGGCCAACGCTGCACATCACCGCCGTACACATCCAAAAGCCCGCGAAATTCCTCAATCGGCATCATCGGCTCTAAGCTCCTTCTTCAACGTTCGCCGCGCTCGTGCGAGGAGAGATTCAAGCGCCTCGACGCTCACTTCAAGCACCTGCGCGGCTTCACGGTTCGACAGCCCCTGGTAGTGACACAGCAGTAAGGCACTTCTTTGGCGCTCGGGCAGGTCGCCGAGAGCGCGACGCAGACGAGCGTCGGCCCGGCGCCGATCTTCGGACTCTGAAGGGCCCGCATGCTCGGGTTCAGCGCCATCGCCGGTGTCCTCCGGCGCGAAACGCGATTCCCGCCGCATCGAGTCCACGCAGAGATTGTGGGCGATATTGTGCAGCCAGGTGGTGAGCCGCGCTCGCTCGGGCTTGAAGCTGCCGGCCCGAGACCAGAGGCGCAGCAGCGTTTCCTGCACCACGTCCTCCGCCCGCGCCGGATCCTGCAGCATGCGCTGGGCGAAGCCGAAGAGGGGGCGCTGGTGCAGGCACACGAGGCGCTGAAACGCCTCGCGTTCACCGGCCGCCACCGCCCGCACCAAAGAAATTTCCTCTCCGGGCTCCACCGTAGCGCGGGTGGATCAGGACTCGGCTTCGCTTTGATTGCCGCGGGGGCCACGACGGCCTCGGTGCATACGACGCCCGTCCCAGGCTTCTTCCATGCTGATGAAGCCGTCGTCATCGGCGTCCAGGCGATCGAAGGCGTGATCGGTAAACTCCAGACGCGTTACGACGCCATTGCCATCGGTGTCGATGCTGTCAAACCTCTGCAGGATTTCATCCTGGCGCTGATCCGTCGCCTCTTCCAGTTCGAGGCGAGACACGGCGCCATCACCGTCTGCATCGGCCTCCATGAAGCGGGGCCCCCGTCGCTCTTCGGGAAGCTGGAATTCCTCACGACTGACCAGGCCATCGGCGTCCAGATCGAGATCCGCAAAGGGGCTGCGGCGCTCCGCCTGAACGGCCGGAGTCGCGACCACGGCGGTCAACGCGAAAGCTGCAGTAAGTGCTCTGTACATCATTCGTTCCTCTCATTGTGTCGGAAAAACCCGCCCTTTGTCGGCGGGTACAGTCTTCCTACGTGGCAGTGAGGTATATCCGTCGCGAAGAATGAATGGGGCTTCGCCCTTGAGCCCGACGCCCTCCAATACTACTGTTGACTGGAACGCGGAGCACGCCCAGCGTCGGTACCGTGCGCCTTGAGTGGGTCGGCGGGGCCGACGTGGACCGGCGGACCCCTTCCCGAGCCCGACTAGCGGAGTATCACCCCATGACGAACCGTTTCCTTCTTTTCTTCGTCTGTCTGAGCTGTAGCAACCTGGTGCAGGCCCAGGGCAGTGCACCTACCTGCGACGACCTCGTCTGGTCCGCCCAGGTTCTCGCCATCAATCCGGATATCCGCAAATCCTGTCAGGGTGTTTATCAGCGCGGTGATGAGCTTTTTGCCAAGGTGACCATCGAGGTGACGCGCGTTAGCGGCAACCGTCTCGGCTTTCGCCCCCAGCATCTTGATGGCAGCATGGGAAAACCCCGCAGCATCACCGTCCCGAGCACCTGGCGCGCGCGGCTCGACGGGGAGGATTATCGTGTCCGGGACCTGATGCCCGGACAGCGCCTCAACGTCTATGTGCCCGAGGATCGCTTTGCCCTCGCCGTGGAGAACGAGAAGCTGATGTCGGACGAGGAGCTGGAGCTTATCGAGATCGAGGGCGCTACGGACGTAAAGCCGGAGTGAGCGCGCCGCACGCCTCGCTGAGCCCCCATTTGCGCCCCCCCTGGCCTTGATCTAGCATCTACGACCCGTTTCAGAGGGCGGCGTTATGTTTGAACGCAAGAGTAACCGGCAGGAGAACAAGAGCAGTTCACCGCCAGCCACGGAAAACCACCAGTCAGACAAGCGTGTTGAGCAAAGCTCGACGCGCACGGACAGCGCCGGCGCGACAGGACAGTCGGCAGCAGGCAATAGCTTCGCAGGAGGAGCACGCGCGATGATCGGATCCAAGGTCAAGGTCAATGGCGACATCGTCAGCAGCGAGGACCTCCTCGTTGAAGGCGAAGTCACAGGTACGATCACGCTTACGGACAACGAACTCGTCGTTGGCACTTCGGGCCACGTGAAGGCCGACATCAACGCGAAGACCGTGCGCATCGAAGGTGAAGTGCACGGTGATATCGAAGGAAACGAGCGCGTCGTGATCTGCGCATCGGGCAACGTGGAGGGCAACGTCAGCTCACCGCGAGTGATGCTCGAAGACGGCGGCCGCTTCAAGGGCAGCATCGATATGGGGGGCGACAAGACACCCGCGAGCAAGCCCGCCGCCAAGCCCGCCGCCGCACCCGACCTGCAAAGCATCGACAAGGCCGGCTAGGGCGCGGTCATGGTCGGACTGCCGGGGCGCAGCAAGACCCGGGTTCCCGGCCCAACTCAGACGCTGACCAGTCGGCTGCTGCCGGCCATGCTCGACGAAAAGCGGCTGGCCTCGGTCGGAACCCTGAACATTCTCGACTTCGGCCGCGCCCACGGCGCCAGCCTGGAGTTTTTCAACCAGTTTTCCTGTCGGCTGTGCGTTCTCGATGCCGCCGACAGCCTCATCGACTGGTCCCGCGACATCTCGGCGCGCGAGGACGACGATCTTCCGTCGGCGTCACAGATGCAGCTGGAGCTGTCGAATCTGTTGTCCGCCATGGGCGAACATCGCTACGATTTCGTTTTTCTCTGGGACACGATCAACCATCTTCCGGAACACGCCCTTCCCGCCTTCGCAGCCCTGCTTCGGCGCCACGTTACGGCGCAATTTCGCGGCCACGGATTCGTGCTCCAGAAACGCGGCGCGCAGCAGCAGCTTCGCCATATGAGCCTGACTGGAATCGATGAGATCGTAGTGCATGACGCCGTGGAGACCGGGCTCTATCCGCACAACCGCCGCGTTATCAACGACTGCCTCGGCTCCGAGCTCAAGCTCGACCAGGGCGTGCTCCACGGCGACGGCCGGCTGGAATTCCTGATGCTTAACGGGAGTCCGAACCCGTCGTGATTCACCCCTTGTCCGCTGCGCGGCTCCCGCTGGCGGCGGAAGTTCTCTTCGTACTGGCGCTTATGGCCGGATGCACCGGCGGTGAATCCAACGTAGAGCGCGGCAATCGCGAGCAGGTGCTGCATTTTGGCAATGGCAGCGAGCCGCAGGGGCTGGACCCCCACGTCGCCACGGGCATCCCGGAGAACAATCTGATTCGCGCCCTCTTCGAGGGTCTCGCGGTCAACAACCCCTACACCCTGGAACCCGAGCCGGGCGTCGCCGAGAGCTGGGAGTTCAGCGAGGACCAGCGCCAGATCACCTTCCACATCAACCCCGAAGCGCGCTGGTCCAACGGCGATCCCGTCACCGCCTACGACTACGTGTGGACCTGGATGCGTGCGCTGCACCCCAAGACCGGGAATCTCTACGCCTACATGCTGTTTCCCGTAAAGAACGCCGAGGCCTTCGTTAAGGGAGAGATCGAGGACTTCGCCGAGGTCGGCGTGAAGGCGCTCGATCCTCGAACGCTTCAGGTCACGCTGACCGAACCCACCCCCTACTTCATCCAGTTAATGGATCACTACAGCACCTTCGCGCTGCACCGACCTACCATCGAGAAGCACGGCGCATTCACAGACCGATTTACCAAGTGGACGCGTGAAGAGAACATTGTAAGCAACGGTGCCTTCGTCCTCGACGAGTGGCTGCTGAATCGCCGCATCACCCTGCGCAAAAGCGAGACCTACTGGGATCGCGATCGCGTGCGGCTGAACAAAGTCGTGTTCTACCCAACGGAAAACGGGGTGAGCGAGGAGCGAGGTTTTCGCGCGGGCCAGCTGCACCGCACGGAAACCACGCCCCTGGACAAAATCCCGGTCTACCGGGCCATGGAAAACTCACCCTACGTGCAGACGCCGTACCTGGGCACCTACTACTACCTGCTGAACACCCAAAGACCGCCCTTCGACGACGTGCGCGTCCGTCGTGCCCTGTCCCTTGCCGTAGATCGGGAAACGCTCGCCAGAACAGTCATGCAGGCCTCCGTTGTCCCCGCCTACGCCATCACACCCCCCGGGACCCTCGGCTATGAACCGCCCAGTCTGGTGAGTTTCGACCCGGAGACTGCTCGAGAACTCCTCGCCGAGGCGGGGTATCCGAACGGAGAAGGCTGGCCGGGCGGAGAGCTGTCCTACAACACGCTCGAAGCGCATCGCAAGATAGCGGTCGCCGTACAGCAGATGTGGAAGGAGCACCTCAATATCGATATTGAGCTGGCCAACCAGGAGTGGAAGGTGTTCCTCGACAAGCTCACGACCATGGACTACGACATCGGCCGGCGCGGCTGGATCGGAGACTACGTGGATCCGAATAACTTCCTGGATCTTTTCTTGTCGGGAGGCGGCAACAACAACACCGGTTATGCGGATCCAGCGTACGACGAGTTAATCCTGCGCAAGGCACCCCAGGCGCGCAGCCGGGAGGAACGCTACGCCTTCTTCTTCGAGGCCGAGACACGTCTGCTGGAGCAGATGCCTTTCATCCCGATCTACACCTACACGACCCGCCATCTCATCAATCCAAGCGTGTGCGGCATGCCGTCGAACCTGTTGGACCTGCCGAATCTCAAATACGTCTACCTCGACCCGGACCGGACCGACCCGGCCGAGCCCTGTGACTGAGCGCATGGCAACCCCCGTCGCATGGAAGACACGCTGATCGCCTCACCAGGAAATCCACCTACTCCATTCCTGGTACGGTCTGTGTGCCACGGCATCGGCGTGCTCCTGCTGGCCGTGCTTGGCGCCTGCAGCCCCGGTGAGAACAACGTCGAGCGCGGAAATCGCGAAGGCGTTCTCTATCTCGGCAACGGGTCCGAACCCCAGACCATCGACCCCCACGTGCTCTCAGGTTCGCCGGAAGCCAGGGTCGCGCGGGCGCTCTTTGAGCCCCTGCTCACACGGAATCCCTATACAGAGGCTATCGAGCCAGGCGTGGCCGAGCGCTGGAAATTCAGCGACGACAAACGTTTCCTCACGTTCTATCTGAATCCGGAAGCGCGGTGGTCAAACGGAGATCCGGTTACCGCCGAAGACTTCTATTGGTCCTGGGAACGTGCCATCAATCCAGCCCTCGCCAGTTCGCTCGCCAATGTGTATTTCATCATCCGAAATGCCGAGGACTACCACCTGGGAAAGATCGACGACTTCTCCCGAGTTGGGGTGGAGGTACTGGACTCGCATACGCTGCGCGTGGAACTCGCCTATCCCTACCCCTTCGCGCTCAACAACTTCGCCTATATTTATATGGCGCCGATTCATCGGAAGTCTGTTGAGGCGGCGGGCGGCAAAACCCGGCGCTACTCGGCTTGGACGAGACCGGGCAAGCTGATCGGCAACGGCCCCTTCCAACTTGCCGACTGGAAGATCCAGCGCTACCTGACCGTTGAACAAAACCTCCACTACTGGGATCGCGACAACATCGCGCTGAAGTCCATTGTCTTCAGGCCGATAGCAAGCGCGGCGACGGAAGAAAAAATGTTTCGCAGCGGGCAGTTGCACGCCACACTGCTGCTCCCCAATAACAAGACCCCCAGCTACCGCGCGCAGACGGAGTCGCCCCTCCAGGAGAGTGCGCAGATGGCTTCCTACTACTACGCGCTCAACGGCAACACCGCCCCGCTCAATGACAGACGTGTGCGTCGTGCTCTCGCGCTCGCCATAGACCGGGAAACCCTGGCGAGCACCGTACTCATGGACACGATGATCGCCTGGGGCGGCTATGTTCCCGTCGGCATGCCCGGCTACGATCATCCGGAACCGCTGGGCTTCGCGCCCGACGAAGCACGCCGCCTTATGGCCGATGCGGGTTTCCCGGACGGTGACGGCTTCCCCCGCCTTTCCCTGCTGTACAACACCGACGAAAACCACCGCACCATTGCCGTGGCCGTGCAGCAGATGTGGAAAACGCATCTCAATATCGACATCGAGCTGCAAAACCAGGAATGGCAGGTCTACTTAAGCGCGGTCCGGGAAGGGAACTTTTCCATCGCGCGTCGCGGGTGGAATGGCGACACGACACCGGATTCCTTCCTCGACTACATGGTCAGCGACAGCATCATCAACGTGACCGGCTTTGCCAACGAGCTCTACGACGACCTCGTCGTTCGGCGCGCCCGGGAAACCGGCGATGTAGACGCGCTGATGGCGCTTTACCAGGAAGCAGAACGCATACTTCTGGACGAAGCGCCCATCATCCCCATCGCGACCTACACCGCAAAACGACTGGTACAGCCCAGCACCACCGGGATGCACGGACGCATCGTGGACGTGTACAACTACAAGTACGTATCCCTCGATCCCACTGCCAAAGCCTGGCAATGGCAAAAACCGGAGCCTTAATGTAATGGGACGTTTTCTCACGGCGCGCTTGCTGCAGGCCGTACCGGTAATCCTCGCCGTGATCACGGTGACTTTTTTCCTGGTCCGCGTGGCTCCCGGTGGACCTTTCGACAGCGAGAAAGCGGTAATCCCCGAGGTGAAAGCCGCCCTCGAAGCTCAGTACCGCCTCGACCAGCCCCTTGTGAGCCAGTACTTCGCGTACCTCGGGGATCTCGCCCAGGGCGACTTCGGCCCGTCCTTCAAGTACCCGGGGCGCAGCGTGAACGAGCTCATTGGGGCCGGCCTGCCGGTCACCGCGGAGCTGGGACTCTATGCCCTGCTCATCGCCACGCTTATCGGCGGAACCGCCGGCGTGCTCGCGTCGCTAAAACCCAACACGGCGCAGGATTACGTTCCCATGGCGCTGGCCATGATCGGCATCTGCATGCCCACGTTTCTGCTCGGGCCGCTCCTCGTGCTCGTGTTCGGCATTCAACTCGAGTGGCTGCCGGTGTCAGGCTGGGGCGACATCCCCGGCGACAAGATTCTCCCGAGCATCACCCTGGGCGCCGCTTATGCGGCCTACATCGCGCGCCTGTCGCGCGCCGGAATGCTGGAAGTGCTGTCGCAGGACTACATTCGCACGGCCCGGGCCAAGGGGCTCCCCGAGGGGCAGGTAGTGCTGCGCCACGCGCTGCGCGGCGGCCTCCTCCCGGTGATCGCGTTTCTGGGACCGGCCTTCGCAGGCCTCCTTGCGGGCTCCTTCGTGGTGGAGACCATCTTCCAGATCCCCGGCCTCGGGCGCTTTTACGTTCAGGCGGCGTTCAACCGCGATTACACGATGATTCTCGGCACGACGGTCTTTCTCTCCACGCTGATCGTCTTGTTCAACCTGCTCTCGGATATCGCCGCCGCCTGGCTCAATCCCCGGCTGCGCCACCAGTTCGGGGGCCGCTCATGAACACGAACACGCTCGTCGATATCGATCAGGCCGAGGAAGGTCGTTCCCTGTGGCAGGACGCCTGGGCCCGCTTGCGCAAGAACCATCTCGCGGTGCTCGGCCTCGGCGTCCTGGTGACGATGATCATCATCGCGCTATTGACGCCCTGGATCGCGCCCTACAGCTACGAGGCGCAGGATCTCGACCTCGGTGCCACACCGCCTTCCGCCGCCCACTGGCTCGGCACGGACATCTTCGGCCGCGACCTGCTCACTCAGATTCTCTACGGAGGCCGCGTGTCCCTCGCCGTGGGCTTTATTGCCACGGCCGTGGCGCTGCTCATCGGCGTGGGCTACGGCGCAATCGCCGGCTACGTCGGCGGCCGTACCGACGCCATCATGATGCGCCTGGTGGACATCCTCTACGCCCTGCCCTTCATGATCTTCATCGTGCTGCTTATGGTGGTGTTCGGGCGCAACGTCATCTTGCTCTTCCTGGCCATCGGAGCGGTGGAATGGTTGACGATGGCCAGGATCATGCGCGGCCAGGTGCAGTCGCTGCGCCAGCAGGAGTTCGTCGAAGCCGCCGTGTCCCTCGGCCTCCCGGCCCGTACGATCATTCGCCGCCACCTCGTGCCCAACGCCCTCGGTCCGATCATTGTCTACACCACGCTGACCATCCCCAGCGTAATGCTCCTCGAGGCCTTCCTGAGTTTTCTCGGTCTCGGCATACAGCCGCCGCAGACCTCCTGGGGTTTGCTCATCTCCTATGGCGCGGAAACCATGGAGGAGTACCCCTGGCTGCTGATCTACCCGGGGCTGACGCTCACGATCACCCTCTTCTCCCTCAACTTTCTCGGTGACGGCCTGCGCGATGCGCTGGACGTCCGCGGATCCAAGGACTGAGCATGGCACTCCTGGAAGTCAGGGACCTGGCGGTCAGCTTCGTAACCCGTAACGGCGTAAACCGCGCCGTAGATGGCATCAGTTTCGACGTGGAGTCGGGCAGGATCACAGCGATCATCGGTGAATCGGGCTCCGGCAAGTCCGTCGCCTGCTACAGCATGCTGGGACTCGTGCCGATGCCCCCGGGACGCATAGACGGCGGCACGGCGACCTTTGAAGGTCGTGATCTGCTGCCGCTGCCCGAGCGGGAGCTGCGCAAGATTCGCGGCCGGGAGATCGCCATGATCTTTCAGGATCCCATGACCTGCCTGAACCCCTATCTGCGCATCGGGGAGCAGATGATCGAGCCCCTCGTCTATCACCGCGGCGTCAGCAAGACTGATGCGAAGAAGCGGGCCGTCGAACTGCTGGGCGAGGTCGGCATCCGCGATCCCCAGACCACGATCAACAACTATCCGCACGAGTTTTCCGGCGGTATGCGACAGCGCGTCATGATTGCCATGGCCCTGATCAATGAACCGAAGCTGCTAATTGCCGACGAACCCACCACGGCTCTCGACGTCACCATCCAGGCGCAGATACTCGAGCTTCTGGCCGATCTGCAGAAAAACCGCGACATCGGCGTCATCTTTATCTCCCACGACCTCGCGGTTGTGGCGGATATCGCCGATGAGATAGCGGTCATGCAGACGGGGAAAATCGTCGAGAGCGGAGATCGCCGCGCCATCTTTGAGCACGCGGCGCACCCCTATACGCGGAAGCTCCTGTCGGCCATTCCCAGCGGCAGCAAGGAAACCGCGCAGCCGCATGAGGAGACGCTGATTCAGGTGGAAGGGCTGCACACCTGGTTCGACGTCGAGGGGAACACGGTCAAGGCCGTGGACGACGTGAGCTTCGACATCCGCCGCGGCGAGGTCCTCGGTCTCGTGGGTGAGTCGGGCTCGGGTAAATCCACCATCGGCCGATCGATCCTGCGTCTCGTACCAGTGACAGGCGGCCGCATAACGTTTGATGGCACGGACGTAACGAGTCTCGAAGGCCGCGCCCTCAAGGACATGCGCCGCCGCATGCAGATGATTTTCCAGGACCCCTTCGCATCGCTCAATCCACGCATGACGGTGTTCGACACCCTTGCTGAGCCCCTTCTGTTACATGGCATCGAGGACCGCAAAAGCGTCGCCCAGGCCGTGCTCCGCCTGATGGACGACGTAGGCCTCGTGCGCAGCGCCGTGCGCAAATACCCGCATGAGTTTTCCGGGGGCCAGCGCCAACGCATAGCAATCGGCCGGGCCCTGGCGACACGCCCCGAATTCGTGGTGGCCGATGAGCCGGTCTCGGCGCTGGACGTCACGATTCAGGCGCAGATTCTCGAACTGATGGAGGAACTCGGCCGCGAGTACGGTCTCACCATGCTGTTCGTCTCGCATGACCTCGCCGTGGTCAAGCATCTCGCTGACCGGATCATCGTGCTCTATGGGGGTAAGATCGTTGAAGAAGGAACGGGCGAGCGGCTTTTTTCAGCACCGCAGGAGGCCTACACACGACAGCTCCTCGGCGCCATACCCGGGCGCTCCCTGACCGTGGGGGCCTGAAGCCGAGAAAGGATGAACGGGGAATGAGCAACAGCGATCAGCATGCTTTCTGGAACGGTGACGCGGGACAAACCTGGGCTCGGGGTGACGCCAGAATGGCCGCCCTGCTGGCACCCATCTCCGAAGCGCTCCTGGATCACGCGAATGTTGGCGCGGCCCGGTCGGTACTGGACGTGGGCTGCGGCGGTGGCAGCGGGACCTTCCTTCTGGCCCAGCGCCTGGCTCCCGACGCGCGGGTGCTCGCTGTGGATATCTCTACGCTGCTCCTGGACGTCGCTCAGGAATCTTTGCAGCGCCAGGAGGCCAGCGGCCCGTCCATCCGTTTTGCCGAAGCCGATGCCGCGGTACACGACTTCGGCGGCGAGCGCTTCGACCTGCTCTTCTCGCGCTTCGGCGTGATGTTCTTCAGCGATCCGACGGGGGCTTTCGCTCACATGCGCAGTGCCATGCGCAGCGGTGCTCGCCTGGCGTTCTGCTGCTGGCAGGCCCTGCCGCAGAATCCCTGGACCGCCCTGCCGCTCCAGGCGGCGCTGCGCGTTCTCCCTCCGCCGCCGAAGCCGGGCCCTCGCGAGCCGGGTCCTTTTGCGTTTGCCGAGGCGGCGTACGTTCGCGCGATCCTTGAGGATTCGGGCTGGGTAGACGTGGATATCACACCGCGCGAGCTCGAACTCTTCTGGCCCGGAGATCATCTAGAGGACGCAACCCGTCAGCTCCTGAACATGGGCCCGGTGGGCCGCCTGCTCATTCCCGCAAGCGACGAGGAACGCGATGCCGTGTATGCCGAGGCGGTCTCGGTGTTGGGCGAACACTACCGCGACGGAGGTCTGCGTCTGAGCGGCGCCACCTGGCTGGTCACGGCCCGCAGCGACTAGCACCCGGCACGAGTACACTACGGCTGTCCGCAACCCCAAGGAGTAAGTCGGTCCATGCCCACTATCGGAACACCGTTTTCGGCGTCAGCCACCAGGGCCCTGCTGTGTGGCTCCGGCGAACTGGGCAAGGAAGTCGTTATCGAGCTCCAGCGTCTGGGAATAGAGGTCATCGCCTGCGATCGCTATGCCAACGCCCCCGCCATGCAGGTGGCGGATCGCAGCTACGTGTTCTCCATGCTTGACGGCGAACGCCTGGCCGAGGTCATTCGCGCCGAGAAGCCCGACTTCATCGTCCCTGAGATCGAAGCCATCGACACGCAGAAGCTCGAAGAGCTGGAAAGCGAGGGGTTCAACGTTGTGCCCTCGGCGCGGGCGGCACGGCTTACCATGAACCGGGAAGGCATTCGGCGCCTTGTGGCGGAGAGCCTCGGCATCCGCACCTCGCCCTTTCGCTTTGCCGACAGCCGGGAGAGCTTTGAGGAAGCGGTCCGGGAGATCGGACTTCCCTGCGTCGTCAAGCCGATCATGAGTTCGTCGGGCAAGGGCCAGAGCACGCTGCACAGCGCCGACGAGATCGACACGGCCTGGCGCATCGCTCAGGAAGGCGGCCGCGCCGGTGCTGGGCGCGTCATCGTCGAGGGATGGGTGGAGTTTGACTACGAGATCACCCTGCTTACCGTGCGTCACATTGCCGGCGTCAGCTTCTGCGCGCCGATCGGACACCGCCAGGAAGATGGCGACTACCGCGAGTCCTGGCAGCCCCAGGCCATGGAGCGCCAGGTGCTGGCTCAGTGCGAGGAGATCGCCACCAACGTCACGGGCGCACTCGGCGGCAAGGGGCTTTTTGGCGTTGAGTTCTTTATCAAGGGCGATGAGGTGTACTTCAGCGAAGTGTCACCGCGTCCCCACGATACGGGCATGGTGACCCTGCGTTCCCAGGATCTTTCCGAGTTCGCCCTTCACGTACGCGCCTTTGTCGGCCTGCCGATTCCGGAGATTGCTCTGCGCAAACCCTCGGCCTCCGCGGTCATTCTGCCCGAAGGCCGCTCCAACGACATTCGCTATCACAACCTCGCCGCCGCGCTCGGGCAGCCCGACACGGACCTCCGGCTGTTTGGCAAGCCGTCCATCGATGGCCGGAGGCGCATGGGGGTTGCCCTGGCCTCCGGTGACAGCATCGAACGCGCGCGGGAAAAGGCGCGGCAGGCGGTAGCGGCGGTGCAGGTGGAATTGCGCTGAGCAGCGCCCTCAGCTGCCGTCCCCATCGGAGAAGTTGATACCCAGCTCGACGCCGAGGGCATCGGCAATCTCTCGTTTGAAGTTGCCGTCGAGCTGACCGAGGCGGACCTCGAGGATCGCCGGGTCCTGCAGATCGATGGCCTCGCGTATGGCCGCGAGGGTTCCACGAACTTCGTCAACCACGGCGGTTTCGCCGTTTTCGATCATCACGTCGAAGAAGCTCACGCTGTCTTCGCCGGCGCCTTCGAGGTAGGCCTCGGCACCGTCGACGCCGGCACTGACGGCATCCCAGTTGTGCTGGGACAGCTGCGCCGCCACTTCCACCACGCGCCGAGACTGCAGGTATTCAAGATGCTCCTGAATGGCAATGATCAGCTGCGCCATGGGCTCCGTGCCGTCATCCGTCTCTCCGGCAAGAAACAGCGTCCGATAGGGCTCCGTGGCATTGCGGTGCTGGATCAGCCAGCCGTCGACAACGTAGTCGGCCTGCTGCGTAAGCTGGCGCGCCAGACCGATGAGGACTTCGCATTTGCGCGGTGTGTTGCCGTACTCGGCGGTGATCATAGCGAGGTCCTGGCTCCGCTCGCCGGTCGCTGTTTCGAACAGCGCAACCTCGAGGGCAAGGAGACCGACCCGCTGGAACGTCTTGCCGGCGAAGAACTCGTCATTGAGAACCTGGTCACTGGAGATATCTTCGGCAATCACGGCGCGTACGGTCTCGGTGTAGTCCGTGCCGCGCAGACGCAGTGAATCGATGAAGTAGAAGACCGGTGAAACGATGTTGTCGTTGAGGGGACCAAAGACATAGTTCGCGAGGAAGAACCAGCGCTCCATGAGCCCTTCCCACCCGGACTGCAGTTCGGCAAGGTCCGTGGAACCCGACGCGCAGAAGGATTCGGCGCCGGCCAGCAGGCCCTGGGCGTCCGTCTGAAAACTCTCCGCCCCGGCGATGATCACATCGTCGACCAACTGCTCGAGAGCAACCGCGGCTTCGACCGGCACGGGCTCTGGATCGGGGTCGGGGTCGGGGTCGGGGTCGGGAGTCGGATCCGGCGTCGGGGCCGGCGCGGGGGGCGACTGCGTGGGGGGAGGCGCGCTGGAGCTGCCGCCCCCGCCTCCACCGCAGGCCGCCAGCGCAACGAGAAGAACGCCAATGCTGCTTGCGCGCAGCAGACGGGCAATCGGTTTAAGTGCGTTCGACATAGTCCGTCGACTCCTTTCAGCTTAATTGTACGGTGGTCAGGTGATTGTCCCAGCGGAAGGACGGTAGACGGCGCCGGGCACTGGTGAGTTCGGTGAGCGTTGTGCTGTCCACAGCCCGGAACTCGCCGCGGGAGTTCGTCAGCACAAATCGCCGTTCGTCGGGCGATACGGCGAGGCCACAAACGTCGTGCAGAGCGTGATAGCCCGCGTAAGCCGCCTCCCGCAGCCGCCAGAACACCGCGAGGTTGCCGCGGGGGCTGGTCGCGGCCACGATTCCGCTGGCGCTGCAAATTCTGACCGATCCGAGGTAGCCCTTGAGCGCCGCGTCGATCGCGTCCGGCGCGATCAGGTCAGTCACCGCGTGACCCCGCCGGTGCATCGCGACCAGAGGCACGCTCTCGGACGGGTCATCGGGCAGGCGCTGATACTGCATCGCCAGGGCGACCGTGCCATCGGAGGCGACGTCCAGGTGACGAATGCTCGCGCGCGGATGTGGCCCGCGCACCGTCTCCAGCAGGCTGCCGTCCTCCGCGTTCATATAGCTTAGGTTGGCCACCATGCTGTCCAGATTGAGAATCCGGGCACCGCTGGCGGGGCGCGTCAGCGTTCCGCCGTTGGCGATAACGAGCGTCTGACCGTCGGGCATGAGCTTCAGCTCGTGGGGGCCGATGCCGCCGCTGTCCCATTCCGCGAGCACGGCGTAGCTTTGCGCATCGCGAACCACAATCAGGCCCCGCCCGCTGCTGACCACTCCCTCACAGCTGTAGAGACGTTTTCCGTCGGCACTGAAGGCACCATGGCCATAGGCCTGACGATCCTCTGCCAGCGCATAACCTCCCGTGGCCATCCCGGAGACAACATCGAACTCCCAGGCCGCGAACCCGGGACGGCGGGCAAACATCAGCACGCGTCCGGCCTTTCCGGGATGCGCAATGACGTCGTGGCCCCGGGCCGACGATGCGAGGGTGCGCGCCTCTCCCGTCTGGGCGTCGAGGACAGCGACGCCCGCACCCGCGGCCGCGCCCGCATCGTGCCGACCCTGGGCCGCCACGTAGGCGTAGCGAGGGGGCGCGGTGGTACCGCGATCCGGCAGGGCGGCGAGAAGGCCGAGCCCCACGGCGCCCTTTAGCAGCTGGCGACGTCGAGTCAGCGGCATACGAGGATCCTCACAGCGACGCCACAAAGGATAGAAGCAGGGCCCGCTGAACCCGCGGGAGTCGGACAAAACGGTCCCGGGCAATCTCCGCCTCTCCCCCGTGCCAGAGTACGGCCTCTTCGATAGACGCGGCGCGTCCGTCGTGAAGAAAGTGCTGAGCGCCATTGACTCGTTGCGCAATACCCGCACCCCAGAGCGGCGCGGTTCGCCACTCGCGTCCGCTGGCGCCGAACTCAGCCCGGCCATCGGCGAGTCCCTCGCCCATATCGTGGAGCAGGAGGTCCGAATAGGGCCAGATCGTTTCGCCGCCAAGATGGGGCGACGTGGGCGAGGCCGCCGTCTTGAACTGGGGTTGATGACAGGCCGCGCAACCGCTGGCGTCGAAGAGCGCGGCTCCCGCCGCGTGCTGCTCGGCTCCAAGGGGCCGCGCTGCCGGAACGCCCAGGTTGGTCGTGAAGTCGGTGACCAGATCGAGGAGATGGCCGGGCAACTCTACGCCGCTGGGCTCGTCGGCGCCGCTCGCCATCGCCAGGCAGCGCGTTTGCGCGCTGGTGCAGGGCCCGGCGGGAAACAGCGGCGTGCTGATGCCCAGATCGTTCGCAAAGGCCGCGGCGACCGTGTGGCGAAGGTCGGGCTGCCCGGCCTTCCAGCCGAAACGACCGCTCACCGTGCGCTGTGCGTCCCGGCTCCACACCGTGTTTTTTCGCCCCGATATGCCGTCGCCGTTGCGATCCTCAGGATCGGCGAGAGCGTCGATGGCCGCTTCTGGAATCAGGCCCAGCAGTCCGGCACCGTGAATCACGGGTGCGAGTCGCAGCGAGAGCAGCGCGTCTTCACCCAGGGGACCATAGGCCAGATTCTCGATCAGAGGTTCGGGGATCCGCAGCGTTACCTCGCTGCCGTCCGGGTACGCAAAAACCTCGGAGCGCCAGCGGATTCGAACCTTGGCTTCCGCGGGAGCCTCGAGCTCCGCACCTGCCCCAAGGTCCGCAGGATCGAGGCCAAGCTGGTCAGCCAGAGAAACGGACTGCACCTGGAGTTGATCACCGTACACCGGATGCGGAACAACGCCGTGGCGCCTGTCGACGCCGGGTCTGCTCAACTTCAGCACCGCCGAACTCAGCACGTCGCCGTCCCGCGGCAGCCGTCCCTTACCCCCATTGGTGTGGCAGGCCAGACAGCTGCGAACGTTGTACAGCGGACCGAGCCCGTCCCGCGCCGCGGTGATGGTCGGGGCCTTTACCCAGGGCTGGTTTGCCAGGGCCTTACCGGCATGGAAGTCGGGCAGAGCGGACTTCGGTAGGGACGGCGCCGGGCGCATGGACGACGGGTAGGGCGCGAGGCCCACGGTCGCGGCGCCCCCGGGCTGCCAGTCGAGCGGCGGGATCTGCGTTGCAGGCGCACGCACAAAACCGAGCAGCCCGGCCAGCACTGCTGTCGCCGTGCCCATCGCCGCAAGAACGCGCCGCTTTTTCACCCGATCTTCACCGCCTTAGAAACGCAAAACCGGGCCAGTCTGCACTGGCCCGGTCCCGGCGCTCAGCTTTGCCGAAGCGCCGGCCTAGCCACACTCGGAGTCGGGGTTGGTGGTGTCGCAACCCGATGCATCGTCGTCGACGACCGTGTCATCGATTTCCAGTGCATCGGCAAGGGCCGCGATCTGCGCCGATTGTGCGTTGAGAGACAAAATGGCCGCCCGCATCGGATTGTCCGGATTGGTGCGGTTGGCATCCTGGATCAGCACGTCGACGGGGCTGCCCGCACGCGCCGCCGCATCGATATCGCCGACGTCGCCCGCGGTCACCGTCAGGGCAGCATCAAGGGCATCCGCCACGGCCATCAGAGATGCCCGGCCCACTTCCGCGGCGTAGTCGTCGAAGCCGTAACCGGACACCGCTCGCGCAGTGTTGTCACCGTCATCGTCGACGCCGTTGAGGTTGGCGTCGTAGCCGCTGTAGTCACCGTAGAAGCTGTTGGCGATGCCCTCGTAATTGAGGAGGATGTCGCGGTGCGTGTTATCGGCAAAGCAGGAGTGTTCGTCTTCCTGGGAGTTAGCCGAGAACGCGATTTGCATCCGCTCCCCGGCCAGCTCACCCTCGGAGAGCGTGCCCATGCCCGTCAGGATTTGCGCCAGGCGAACCTTGGCGTTGTTCTCCGAGGTAATCGTCGTGAACTGATCGCGGTAGTTGCCGCTCACCCCATCTTCCCAGCCGTCGGCCACGCCCTGCAGATCCGCGATGAGCTTCGCGACGGCAACCTGGAGGTACTGAACGCGACGATCCGCACCGGGGTTGGTGGTGAAATCCGCCAGGGGACGCTGCCCGCCCATGGCGAGGTTGGGCGCCGCGGAAGTCTTGACGGCGAGTTCCCGGTCCGCCCCGGTGGTGACTTCGCCGTTGTTGTTCAGGTCCTGACCCCAGAGGAGGAACTCGATAGCGTGGTAACCGGCGATGACATCGCGCTCGTCGTCCGCCGTCGCGGTGCCGGAAATCAGCTCCTCGGTAATCGGAACGTCGCTGGCGATGATGTTGATGGCGGGCATCTCCGTGCCCCGCACCTCGCCCCCGGCGTTGATCGGCGTGGCGCTTTCGGTGATGCCGACCTGGTCAAATTCGAAGTCATCGAGCGTGCCGTCGTTGGTGACTACATAATCGATAAGCGCCTCACCCAGAGGCCAGGCGTTGATGTCGCCTTCCGGGCCGTCTTCTTCGCTGTAGTCCGTCGAGTCGATGGGGCTGAGGCGGAAGCGATACACCTCGGTCTGGCCGTAGGGCTCGCGGGCAACCAGCCAGGCCATTTTCGCGGCGTCGAGGTTGGCCTGCGAACGATCATCCGCGAACGCATCGATGGCGTCCGAGAGCGCCTGCGCCGTATCGACAGAATCGAGGTAGAGGGCGCGCGCGATATCGGCATTGGTCTCCAGCAGCTGCTGTACGCGCGCAATGTCGATCACGCTCCCGCCCACGCCGTTACAGACAAAGCTGGTGGCATCCACTTCGTCGGCTTCCAGCATGCCGTTGCCATTTGCATCGATGCCGCTGTCGACCTGCGTGCCGCCCTCGGGGCAGTTGCTGTCGCCGGCCGGCAGTTCGGTCTGAGCGATCAGGCTGGTCAGGCCGTCGGCCCCGGGGGCGCCGTTCGCACCGTCCATGCCATCCGAGCCGTCGTCGCCTTCGCAGGCCGCTAACGCTACGGCGATCGCCGATACCAGAATCGTTTTCTTAAAGGTTGTATGCACAGTTTGTCCCCCGCGTACCCTTGAATCACAAGCCAATACCACCCAGCCCTCTCGCCGGAGGGCTCACTGAACGGCAGGAGACTAGCGGCAATTACTGCAGGAAACAATAACGATTCTCGTTTTTGTTCTTGTAATTGATTAAAGTTGATGTGCGTCAAAGGGACAGGCACCTTCCCTTCCTACACTGTGAATGCGGGGTTTCACCCGATCACACTTCCAGCACAAAAAGAGACGCACGGGGACAGCGGGTATGCCCCTTCAGAAAAATAAGCCTCCAGCGGGCAACGGGCAGAGCGACAAGCAGGCTACAGATTCAGTGATGTACTTCTCAGGCACGAACACCACCAACGGTTCGCGCGCCAGCGGCTGCGCCGTCGGTTTACCCGCCAGCCCTGCGCGCCAGGACTTTCTGGTACGCGCGCTCGCGTTCCGGGCGAAGCCGAATCCAGGCGCGGTGCTGGGCAGAGGTTTTCGACTCGTGGCCTTCGCGATCCTGGGAATGACGCTCGCCGCCTGTGGCGGCGGTGGCGGTGGCGGCGGTTCATCTTCGCCACCGCCAACCCAGGCACCGGAGCCCACGCCCACCCCGGACCCGACACCAGATCCACCACCCGTGCTTTTCGAGAGTGAAGTCGCCCTGGGCCAAAGCCTGTTCCGCGACACAAATCTGTCGCTGAACCGGAGCCAGTCCTGCTCCACCTGCCACGATGGCGAGCGCGCCTTCACCGACGGTCGCCTGGGTGCCGATGGTCTGGTTGGAGCGGCTTCCCTCGGCGACGACGGCTTTTCGCTGGGCGATCGCAACGCCCCGACGGGGAGCTACGCGCACCTTACGCCGGAGTTTGGCTTCGGTCGTCGCTCGCGCTTCAACAGTCAGCAATCCGACTATGAGGGCTACATCGGCGGCTTCTTCCACGGAGGTCGCGCCGCCACGCTCGCCGATCAGGCCGGGGGGCCACCTATCAGCGCCATCGAAATGGGCATGCCCGACAAGCGCGCCGTCGTCGAACGCCTTGAAGAGAACGCCGACTACGTCGCTACCTTCGAGGAATTCTACGGCGCTGATATCTTCGACGACGATGAGCGCGCATACGCGGCCATGACCCAGGCGATCGCCGCCTTTGAAAGCACAGACGCCTTTTCCACCTTTGATTCGAAGTACGACAAGAGCCTGCGCGGCGAATTCGTCTATGACCCCTTAACCAAGGCTGCCCGCGGCCGGGCGCTGTTCTTCTCCCAACAGTTCACGAACTGCGCCACCTGCCATCAGCTGCGCCCGAACAGTTCGGCCCGGGAGATGTTTACGGGATGGGAGTATCACAACATCGGCGTGCCCTCGAACGCTGAGCTGCGCGCGCTCAACGGCATCGACGCCGACGCCATTGATCCCGGCCTTGCCGCCAACCCCGCCGTTCCCGGCGCCGATCAAGCGGGCGCGCTCGGTAAGTTCAAGACGCCAACGCTGCGCAATATCGCGGTGACCGGACCCTACATGCACAACGGCGTGTTCCGCGAGCTGGCCACGGTGATCATGTTCTACGACAAGTTCTTTCAGGGCTCCGCATTTCCCATCAACCCGGAAACGGGTGAAGCCTGGCGTGAACCGCCGGTGCCGGAAACGCTCGCCCGCGATGAACTGCTGGATGGTCGACGCATGACCCTCGACGACGTGGAAGCGATGGTCTGCTTCCTGCGCACGCTCACGGACGAACGTTACGAGCCCCTGATCGAAGAAAACGGCGTGGTTTGCGACACCTGAACCCCGACCGACCACGCCCCGTTACCGGAGAATCCCATGCCCATCCCTTTTTTGCCCAGGCCTATCGCAGCGGCGGTAGCGCTGTGCGCTGCCGCGCCACTCGCCACGGCGCAAGGCAATACCGTCGACGAACGCCGCATTGAAGAAGTGTTCATCTTCGCGGACGTCGACGCTGTCCGCGCTCTTCCCGGTTCCGGCGCTCGCATCGGCACCGAACAGATTTCGATCGAGTTTGCCAACGACGTCAATCAGCTCCTGAAGACCGTTCCTGGAACCTATATCCGGGAAGAAGACGGCTACGGGCTGCGTCCCAACATCGGTATCCGCGGCGCGACCTCCGAGCGTTCCTCGAAGATCACCCTGATGGAAGACGGAATAATGATGGCTCCGGCGCCGTACTCGAATCCCGCCGCCTACTACTTCCCCACGGCGCTGCGAGCGCACAGCATCGAAGTCCTGAAGGGAGCCCCGCTCCTGCGCTATGGACCCCAGACCACCGGCGGCGTGGTCAACATCGTATCGACCCCTATTCCCGATGACTTCGGTGGAAACGTGGAACTGCGCGCCGGCGAAAACGGAGAAGGCGACCTGTTGGCCAATGTCGGTGGGCGCCACGGAGACTTTGGATTTCTTCTCGAGACGGCGCAGAGGCGTTCCGATGGATTCAAGGATGTAGATCGCGGAGGCGACAGCGGCTACGAGATCGAGGACTACGTCGCGAAGCTGAGCTGGGAGAAAGGCCGGCACTCGCTGCTTGCCAAGGCCCAGTACTCGCACGAGGTTTCCGATGAGACCTATCTGGGCCTCACTGATCGGGACTTTGCTCGCGCACCCAATCGCCGCTACGGCCTCTCCGCCCTCGACCAGATGCGCACCTACCATGCGGGCTTTTCACTGCGCTACGGCTTCGAGTGGAACGAGGATCTGCGTATGACCGCGACGGCCTATCAGAATGAGTTCAAGCGCGACTGGTTCCGGCTGCAGGACGGCGTCCTTATCGTCAACGCCGCAAACAGCGGCGACCGGGCGGCGCAGCGCGTACTCGACGGTACGGCCGATGCATTCAACCTGCTTTATCGCGCCAACGATCGCGAATTCACGTCCCAGGGCATTGAATTCAATGTGGATCAGACCATCGCAAAGCACTCGCTCGCCTACGGTATCAGGCTCCACGAAGACGACATGGACCGGCTGCAGCCCGGTGCGATTTACGATCAGATCGACGGGGAACTGGTGTTCATCGAAGACGTAGATCCCTCCGGCAGCAACAACCGCCTCGAAGACGCCGAAGCGCTTTCCGCGTGGATAACGGACAGCTGGCAGCTCATGGAGAAACTGAACCTCAATCTCGCCCTGCGCTACGAAGACGTGGAGACCAGTCGACGGCAGTTTGACCGCGCTGACCGCAGCGATGCGCCGCTGCGGCGCAGCAACAGCTCTTCGGAGTGGCTTCCGGGCGCGTCGCTTACCTACGACATTAACGACGACTGGCAGCTCATCGCCGGCGTGCACCGCGGCTTCTCAACCCTTGGCGGCGGGGCGCAGGAATTTGAGGACCCGGAAACCAGCGTGAACTGGGAGGCAGGCTTTCGCTTCAGCAACGACTGGTTCATCGAAGCCATTGCTTTCTACAGCGACTTCGACAACAAAACCGAGAACTGCTCGAACGCCAATCCCTGCAGTAACGGACAGGTCACGGGCACCTTCACCACGGGCGAGGCCATCATCCAGGGCATAGAACTACAGGTGAGCAAGGTGTGGAGTCTCTGGGACTTTACGATCCCGGTGGACATCGCCTACACCTACACCGACGCTTCCATCAGCGAAGACAACCCCTCGGAAGGCTTTGCCGATGGCGACCTCCTGGCCGCCGTTCCGGAGCACAGCTACAGCGCTCGTATCGGACTCGAAAGCGCTATCGACTGGGACAACTACCTCGTCATCAAATACATCGACGAAACCTGCGTGAGGATCGGCTGCAATGACGACGGCGACCGGTTTAACCGGACCGACGATCTGATCGTCACGGACTTCATCAGTCGCTACGCACTGCGTGACGATGCGGTCCTTTTCGTGAAGGTCGAAAACATCTTCGACGAGCAGGACATCATTTCGCGTCAGCCGGATGGTGCGCGGCCGAACAAGCCGCGCACGGCGTCCCTGGGGATTCAGTACGCGTTCTGAACGCGACCGGCGAGTCAGCGCATCGCCAGAACTTCCTGCCCTCCCCGCGGCGCTATGACGCGGCCGGCCAGGGATGGCGTCGACGTCCTGAGGCGGGCCATGCCGTCCAGAGTAATGCGTCGGCAGGCGGCGAGCACCGCTTCAGAATCCGCTCCCTTGTGGGCGAGTTCCTCGACCATCGCATTGCTGATCGCCACCACCATGATGCCCAGACGGGTTTGTCCGAGGGCGACCAACAGCTCGATCAGTGTCAAAGCCGAATTCGTATAGCGCTTGATCAGCTTCGAATCCGACGTCGGGTGGGCACGCAGGTAGATATGTGCGGCTTCGAGGGCAGAACCGGCCACACTCACCCGGTGGGGAGTGGGGTCCGGAGGGATGGCATCAAGACGATCATCACTGCTCAACCAGAGCTCTCGGGCGGCCAGGGGATCATCTTCCAGCGCGCTGAGATGCTGTGGGCATAGAAAGTTCAGTCGCATGGGCGTTCCTCGCTACCCTCAAAGAGCATATTATTCGGATGTAAACGTATTAATAATCGTTATCATTTACAATTGATCGAAGTCAAGGTTTCCCCGCTAGAAGGAGCCAACCTCCCCCTTGATTTCGACCAACGGCTGATTTGCGGCAATTGACAGGCAATATTGTTTGCTATTGATAATTATTATCGTTAATTTAGCGTCTCATCCGAGGAAATGCCGATCCCATGTGGTTAAACGTGCCTGCAACGCCCGCCCCAGCCCCACATCATCATGAACTGCGCATTGCCCAGGTTCCCCAGGGAGGGCAGGTGTTCATCTGGAGTATCCGGCAGTGGATGGTGTCGCGGCGCAACCTGCGATGCGTCGGCTGCGATCTCAGCCCCACCTACAATCGCTTCAATTGCAAGTCGGCGATCATGCACCTCGATCAGTTCATGCGCCGGCTCGTTGAAGCACCAGCCCGTCCGCTTGAGCTTCGCCATCCCCAGTTTCCGACCCTTTCTCACGACGAGCGCATCATGCTGCGCGTGCTGCAGGCCGCGTGTGAACCGCGGGAGACGACCTCGGCCCGGAAAGCCGCGGAACAGCTCGTCTGTGCCGGGGCGGGCGAACTCTGCGACTGCGCAAGACGTTACGGTCAGGCGATCACGCCCGCCGGTCTTCGCCTGAGCAGTTTCCGCCAGCTGCGGCTGGCCTGGAGTGCTTCCTCATGAACAAGCCGATCGAGAAGCGGGTTATCCGCGGTACAACAATCGCCATTGGCCTTGCCTGGACGGCCGCCACCGTGGCCTTCCTCGCTCTCTATGCCTGGAGCTGGACCTGGGTGCTCTAGGCGACGCGCTCGATTGTGCGGGTTGCGGGCTGAATTTTAAGACTGCCGCGCTTCCTCCATAATCAGTCCGACCCCAAGGGATAATAGGAGTAGCGATGTACATCGCGATGAACCGCTTTCGTATCCACCACGGTCAGGAGAGGGATTTCGAGCAGGTCTGGTTGACTCGTGAAAGCCAGCTGGCGACCGTGCCGGGCTTTCGCTCCTTCGTGTTACTCAAAGGCCCGGAACGCGACGATCACACGCTGTACGCGTCCCACACCGAATGGGACAGCTACGCGTCCTTCGAAGCATGGACGCGCTCCGAAGCCTTCCGCATCGCGCACAAAGATGCCGGAAACAATCGAGGGCTGTACCTCGGACACCCCGAGTTTGAAGGCTTCACGAGCGTCGCGGGCAGCGAAGAATCGGCGGCTTCCAGCGCCGCGTGATCGACCCGGGCGAAACCGGCCGACTTCCAGCCCCGGCAAGCAAAATGATTCCCGTTTGCATTAAAATAGACTAGGCTTCGCGAGCAAACTCCAACGACGGGTCTGCAGTTTCACCAATCCGTCACCCGAGTTTCCGTCCGGCTTCTTCTCGCCCGGGGAAGCCGCGTTTCGGACCGCTCCCAACCCGGGCCGGTTTGCGGAAGAAGGCCGTCGTCAACAGACTACGTTCTGCTCTCACGCATCGGCGCGCCAGCACCAGCGGCGCGACCGATAGCAGCTGGAATAGCAGCTGGAAACCAGAGGTCAATTCACCATGGGATCTAACCCGTCAGCGCTTGCACCGGCCAGCTTCAGCAGCACGCGCCGTCTGTCTCTCTGGGCGCGGTGGTTAATCGCGGGGCCGCTGACTATCGTCACCGCCATACTCGTGATGGCCGGAGCACCGACCTGGCTTCCGGAAGGCCCCGGCGGGGTAGACAACATCGCATTCCCCATACTGCTTTTTCCGGCGATTTGGGCGGGCCTTTTCCTTTACGCACTCATAGAAAGCCGGCAATGGCGCTCGTTCACGCTCATGCTGGTGCTCTGCGTCCTGAACGCGATACCCGTCATCGGCGCCCTGCGAAACATGGCCACGCCCGCCTGATGGGCAGCCGCTAACTACAAGAGGATTCCCTGGTGATCGCGCTTTCCCAAGAGAATACGCGTCGGCTCGTGGCGGTACACGGCTGGTCCGGCACGGTCTTTGGTCTGTTTCTTTACGTGGTCATTCTGACCGGCGCCGCCGCCGTGCTCGCGCACGAAATCGGAGTCTGGTCCGTCGGCGGAGTGAAGATGCACGAGCCGATGAACCGACCCGTTGATCAAACGATCCGCGACCTCGCCACCAGCGTTCCCGAGGCGCACCTGGAAGAAGTCACGATCTTCCATAACTCGGCCGCCGATATGGTGGTGTTCTTCCATACCCACACGGAGAATCCGGAGTCGGGCAATATCGAGGACTTCGGCACCCTGCTCGAAATCGACCCGATCACCAGCGACGTTCTAGCGAGGCGAGAGGGCTTCGGGCGCGACGTGTTTGGCGTAGACCCGGGCGGCGCGCTGGACGAGTTTCTCGTCGATCTCCACGTCAACCTGCTGGCGCCCTCACCCTGGGGACTGTACGCCACGGGTATTCTTGGCCTGGTAATGATGATCGCCGCGCTTACCGGGCTATTGATTCACCGCCATCTCATCAAAGATGCGTTCCTCGCTCCACGCAGTGGTGGGGCACTCCTCGGCCGCAAGGACCGTCACGTTCTTGCCGGCACCTGGGGTCTGCTCTTCGCGTTTATCCTGGCCTTTACCGGATCGTTCTTCAGCTTTGCCGGAGCGCTGGGCCTGCCCCTGGTTGCGGTCACCGCCTTCGGCGGAGACCAGACGGCGATGTTTGAGACCCTGGTGGGGGCCCCGAAAGCGGACGATCCAAGGCCGGCGCCCCTGGCAGATCTTGATGGCATGCTCGCCAAAGCAAAGGACGTCGCCGGATCCAGCGCCGACTTTGTCGTTGTGTCGAACTGGGGCCGCGCGGACGCGAACGTACAGCTGTTCCATGCGCCGCCGGAGGGCAGCCTGCTCGGCAGCACACTGGTATTCAAAGGCGCCAGCGGCGAATTCGAGGGCAGCAAACCGCGCTTGGGCACCCAGCCCTCGGCCGGCTCGACGACGCTTGAGCTTGTCGCCCCTCTGCATTTCGGTAACTTCGCCGGCCTGCTGTCGAAGGTGGTCTGGGTCTGTCTCGGACTGGCGATGTGCTACGTGACCATCACCGGACTTCAGCTTTGGCTGGAGCGTCGTCAGCAGGAGCCGTTCTGGCGCCGCATGCTGCCCACGGTAGACATCGTGGCCCTGGGAACACCGATTTCCCTGGTCGGCGCCGCCCATGGATTTTTCCTCAGTTATGGCGTTGCGGACACGCACCTTTGGACGCTTGTCGGATTCTGCGGTGGGGCGCTGCTGAGCGTTGCCCTTGGGCTGGCCGCGCCCGCGACTCAACGCCTGCGTGTCCTTGAAGCGTCGCTGGCCGGAGCCCTGTCCCTGCTCCCCGCCGTACGCATGACCATGGGAGGCAGCTCCTGGGCGGACGCTCTCGGTTCGGGCAACGCCCTGGTCCTCGGTATGGATGTGCTCATGCTGCTGACCGCGGCGACCTACGCCGTGTTTGCGCTTCGCCGCGGCGCGGCGACGCGGCGCAGGAGCGAGCTCATGGAGGCCGCCGCGTGACAACGCTGCTGATCTCTATCGTGGCCTGTGGCGTCAGCGCCGCGGGCCTGTTCTGGAGCGCCAGCTACGATCCCAAGCGCCTCCGGGTGTACGGCCTTCCGCGGCGACCACGCTCCCGGGGGGCGCGCCTTGGGCGCGTTTTACTGATCCTGGCCCCCGGCGCCGCCTTGCTGCTGTCGGGCGCGACGTCGGCATTTACGGTGTGGCTCGGCGCTGCGGGCCTCCTGGGTTGGTGCGTCGCGCTCCGCCAACCGAGGGCGCCGTCGATCTGAACCGGTGGCCCCAGCTGTCGACCTCATCTGACCAACATAAAAACGTGACTCAGCGGCGGACCGAGAGAAGACAAGATATTTGCAACAGAGTTAATGTTATAACGTTTCCTATCTATTCTCGTTGCTGACCCGAGAGTAGCGTGCCGCACCGCATCCCATCCAACAGCCTTACAGAGTGAGACCCGTGTTACATACGAAACTGGCAATCCATATCAGAACGGCAATCCTGTCGGCCACCGCGAGTGGCCTGACGCTTGCCCTTGCTCCAGCCTACGCGCAGGACGCGGAAAACCGAGTCATCGAAGAGGTCTTTGTCATCGGTGAGCGCCGTGCCTACCAGGGCAACTTCGACAATCTTGAGAACCCGTCGGCCGTCCAGTCCATCGACCTCAAGCTCCTCCGCGACGTGGGCGCGCTCAATCTGAATGACGCGCTGGACCTCTCCGCGTCCGTCGCCCGCCAGAACAACTTCGGCGGTCTCTGGAACAGCTTCTCCATCCGCGGTTTCTCCGGCGATATAAATCTTCCCAGCGGCTTCCTGGTGAACGGCTTCAATGCGGGCCGGGGCTTTGGAGGACCGCGGGATATCGTAGGCATCGAGTCGGTGGAAGTTCTCAAGGGCCCGCGCTCCGCTCTGTTCGGGCGCGGAGAGCCGGGAGGAACGGTGAACCTCATCACCAAGCGTCCGCGCTTTGAGACCCAGGGTGATTTTCGCGCCACGCTGGGACGCTGGGATCAACTGCGCTTCGAGGGCGACTATCAATCCACCGCCGGAGCGAACGACGAGCTGGGCTATCGCCTCGTCGGGTTTTATGAAGACGCGGAAAGCTTCCGGGACACGGTAGAGACCGAAAAATTCGGTTTCTACCCCTCGGTAACTTGGCAGATGACCGACCAGACGCGCATCACCTACGAGCTCGAATACACCCGGCAGGACGTTCCCTTTGACCGCGGCGTCGCCTTTACCGGGGAATTCGGCTTCACGCCGCGCGAAACCTTCGCCGGGGAACCGGGTGATGGTCCCATCGAGACCGAAGTCATCGGACATCAGGTCGAGCTGCAGCACAACTTCTCGAATAACTGGAGTCTCCTCGCCGGCTTGGGTTACCGCGACACGTCCTTCACCGGGAACGCCTCGGAAACCAACTTCGAAGGCCGCCAGACCCTGTTCCTCGATGGCCGCACGATGTCGCGTTTCTTCCGCTTCCGTGACTTCGAATCGGACTACACGGTCCTGCGCGCGGAGCTCGCCGGGCAGTTCGAAACCGGCTCCCTCGGGCATCGTCTGCTGGTGGGTGCTGATTACGACCGCTTCGACAACAGCCTCTTTATCCTGCGCTTCCGGCCGGGCTTTTTCGGCCCGGATACGGACATCAACACGCTAGATCCCGCCGAGTATCTGTTTCTCGACGTCTTCAATCCGGTCTACGGGCAGTTTCCCCAGCCGGTGCCCGGGCCCAACACGGACCGCGAAGAGCGGCTCGACGGCGTGGGCGTCTATATCCAGGACCAGATCGACATCACCGACAAGCTCCAGGTTCGCCTGGGCTTGCGCTACGACGATTTCGAGCAGGACCTGACCAATCTGCGGGCTACGCCGGCCACCACGGTCACCTCCGAGGACTCGCGCGTGTCCCCCCAGTTCGGCGCTGTGTATCTGATTAATGAAGGCCTTAGCCTCTACGCATCCTACGGCGAGGGCTTCCGGCAGCAGACGGGGTCGGATTTCCAGGGCAATCAGTTCGATCCGAATCTGACGGAGTCGGCTGAAGTCGGTGTGAAAGCCGACCTAGGCATGATGTTCAGTGGGGTCTCGGGCGAGGCAACATTCACCGTGTTTCAGGTGGACCAGAGCAATATCCTGGTGAACGATGATCGGCCGGAGGCCGAAGCCGCCGGATTCTTTTCGCGCACTGCGGGCGAAGCGCGCAGCCGGGGCATTGAATTCGACGTGAATCTCGCCACCGACAGCGGCTTCAACCTGTGGTTTTCCTACGCCTACATCGACGCCGAGTTCACCAATAGCAATCCCGACGCCGATTTCGGGGCCCTGATCGAGAAAGGCGACCCCTTGATCAACGCACCGGAAAACCAGCTGAACATTCAGGCCAGCCAGAGCTTCAACGTCGCCGGCATGCCCGCGCAGCTGGGCGGCGGGGTGCTCTACACGGATGAGCGACTCGGTTGGACAGGCTTCGATTTCTTCCTGCCCGACTACACAACGGTGCGCCTGTTCGGCGAGATCGAACCGATGCCGGGAGTTTCCCTTCGCGTCGACATCGACAACCTCTTCGATGAGACCTTCTACACGAACTCCTTCGCCGACGTCTGGGTGGAACCGGGAGCCCCGCGGCGCTATCGCATCACGGCTTCCTATTCGTTCTGAATCCGCTGTGAGACAGGGCCGTGCCGCCCGTGGCGGTCGGCCCCGAATCTCCAATTCCGGGGTCTCCACCGAGACCTAGACCCAGGCTGTGATCTCATGCCCGGGCCGACCCTCTTGACCCGGCTGTGCTGTTCCGCGGCCACTCGCATAAAAAGCCAGTCCTGCCATGACAGCCGCGTCCCGCGTCACCTCGATTGACATACTCCGGGGTCTGATCATCGTGCTGATGATGGTCGACCATGTACGCGAGCGCTTTTACCAGCACGTGAGAACCGGCGACCCGATGTACGACACGATCGAGCCGGACCTTTTCTTTACCCGGCTGCTCACGCACTTCTGTGCCCCCATGTTCATTTTTCTGGCCGGTGTATCGAGCTGGCTGTATGCCCATCCGAGCCCCGATCAGTATCGATCGCCGAGCCGCTTTCTCATCGAACGGGGTTTGGTCATCATCGCCATTGAGATCGTGCTCTACCGCCTCGTTTGGCTGGACAGCTATCCGAACGACCTGTTTCTGCAGGTACTCTTCGCCATCGGCGTGTGCATGATCGCCCTGGGACTGGTATGCCGCCTGAACTACTGGCTGCTGGGCGCGCTGGGCCTGATGATCGTTTGCGGGCACAACACGCTGGATTTCGTGTCCGTCGATCCGCCGGGAGTGGCCTATGTTATCTGGACAAGCCTTCACGAAGCCGGGGATCTGTTTGAGATTGCGGGGCTGAACGTCAGCCTGTCCTATCCGGTGCTGCCCTGGTTCGGTGTGATTCTCCTGGGCTACTTCGCCGGGCCTCTTTATTCTCAGACGCGGCTTGCAACGACCAGGCAGAAGTCTCTCGTCGTTGCCGGGCTCGCTGCGCTGGCGTTGCTTCTGATCCTGCGGGGATTCAATGTCTACGGAGAAGCGGAGCCCTGGTCCCTGCAGCCATCGGCGCTTGCAACCGCGATGTCCTTCTTGAACTACACCAAGTATCCCCCTTCCCTCGACTATCTGCTCCTGACCCTGGGCGTCGGGATGCTGGTGCTTGCGGGGCTGGAGCGAACGAGTAAACCCGCCGCGGCGCTGCGCCTGCTCGAGGTCTTCGGCTCCGTACCCATGTTTGTGTACGTCGTACACCTTTATATGCTTCTGGGTGCCTACTGGCTGGCCTATCTCCTACTCGGACCCAATCACGGTGAACGTTTCGGCCTGAACAGCGTCGCGGGGATCTGGGCCGGCGCCATCGCTTTCACGCTCCTGCTCTATCCGCTTGCGCGGCGCTTCGCGGGCTACAAACATGCCCAGAAACCCAACAAACCCTGGCTCAGTTATTTCTAGTCACGCGGGCGCAAGTCCATCGCGTGCTTTCGGGGACGCGACAGACTTGCAAAACTCAGGTTCGGGGAATTCACCACTCGACGGTCACGATGGAAGAACTTCGGAACATCCACGTTATCTGTGCCTATGCCACCGGGGCGGGCTTTGCGCTTCGCGGCATGCTGGCGCTCACACAGAGTACGGTACTCGATCATCGCCTTGTGAAAACGATTCCCCATCTGGTGGATACGCTGCTATTGGGCAGCGCCCTGGCCATGCTCTATCGGCTTTCCCTGAGTCCGCTGCAGGCGCCGTGGCTCAGCGCCAAGCTTGTCGCACTGCTCGCCTACATAGGCTTTGGCCTGGTGATGCTGCGCTTTGGGCGCTCGCGCGCACGGCGTATCGCCGGTTTTCTCGGCGGCTTGCTTACCTATGGCTATATCGTCGGCGCCGCGCACAGCAAGTCGGCCTGGTCCTGGTGGGCCATGTTCAGCGCATAAACCGGTTGACGACTTCGCTACCTCTCCCGCGTTTCCCCAGCGGGAGTGGCCTTTAAAGGTGCCGGGTCAGGTATCCGGACAGAGCGGCGAGTGGTGCACCGGTGCGCGGCACCGGCAGGACATCGCCTCAGGCATGGGTTTGAGAAGCTGTTTCAGGCGTCGCTGTGGATCATCACGGACGTCGCCACAATCGAGTATTCGACGCGCGGCGTGGAGGAAGCGTCCGATTCCGATCCAAGGTCGGCGGCGTAGTGCGCGACCTCTTCGGCGCTGAGTTCCCGCTCGGCGAAGACGCCTTCGAGCGTAACCGCCTTCTGTGAACTGTCGGTCGGCACGAAGAACTCGTAGTCCTTAAAGGTCACCCGCGCCCACTGATCGCCATCAACGGCAATAAAGAAGCAGCCCTTCTTCTGACAAACCTGGGCAATCTTTGTGCTCACCCGGACGGTCCGATCCGCGTGGCTTTCCGCGTTGGCAATAACTTCTCCAAGACTCGGGGCCGCGTTTTTGTTCGCCATAGGCGCGCCAAAAACCTCGTAGCCCGCACCGCTTTCTACAGGCTCCGAAAGCCTGATTGTCTCCGCCGTGGCGGCGTTTGCCGCAGCGAATATCGCGAATAACAGTAGGTTACGCAGCATAGTTAAGCCTCCGCTTTCTCGTGAGCGCCGGGACGTGGGGGGCCGATACCCGCGGCCCTGTTTCCATAATAGCGCGGTACAGGCCCGACGCGATTACTCCCACTCGTAATAGACCTCGACGAAGAACGTGCGCGGGTCGCCGGGAAAGTGCCCGGTACGCTCGATAAAGCCCGACGCCGCATAGGTCTTGTCGAAGAGGTTCTCGACGCGTCCCAGCACTTCGAAGGGGCCCATCTCCCAGATGATCGACGCGTCATACACGATATAGGGCTTCACTCTCTGCCCGCTGAGGCTGAGCCGCTCGTCCACGAAGTCGCCGCCGAGCGCGAAGGCCGTGTTGATGCTGGGTAGCTGATAGCGCGTCCAAAAGCCCAACTGATTGCGCGGGGCGTTGGCGAAGCGATCACCGACGCTGTTCGAAAATCCGCCGCCGCCGTTGTCCTTGGTAATCTCCGTATCGTTGTACGCGTAGGACAGGGTCAGCACCCAGTCGTCCGTGACGTCAGCGGTAACGTCGAGCTCAATACCCTGGCTGGTTACTTCACCGAACTGGATGGAGTTGTCGACTCCGTCCCCCTCGGGGTCGCCGGCGGGATCGGCCTGCAGGATGTTTTCGCGAACGATTTCGTACACCGCGGCGCTGGCCTGCACGCGACCGTTGTACAGCTCGGTCTTGATGCCCGCCTCAATGATTGTGCCTACGGTGGGGTCGAAGGGCCCCCCGGCCGCCGGGAGCTGTGAGCCGATGCCCTGGGGCTGATAGCTGTCGGCCCACTGCGCGTAGAGCGAGACATCATCGCGAAGCCGGTATACCACACCGGCACGGTAGGTGACTTCGTTGTCGGAAAAACTGCCGGCGCCGACGATTTCATCCTCGTAGTCGTCGTAGCGCAGGCCAGCGACAAAGATCCACTTGCCGATGGTGGCCTCGTTGAGCAGGTAGGCGCCCTGCCGCTCCTGCTCAGTGATCCGCGTCGGCGCAAAGCCCACGGCGTAGTTTTCCGGCTGAGTCTGTCCGTAGTTGGGGTCGCTGAGACGCAGCGGGATGATGTCACTGGGCAGGGATGCGCCGGCGAGGAAGCGCTCCAACATCTCGGTGGTCGGGTTGGCCAGTCCACCATCAAAGGCCAGCTCACCGTCGTAGTATTCAAAGCCGCCAAGGAGGCGGTTCTCCACAGCGCCAAAGTTCTGGGACCATACCCAGTTCGTACCCAGGGTCAGCTGCTCTTCCTCGCGCAGCTGGTCCCGCCACTGGCGTGCGACCAGGTCCGGCGTGCCGTCCGTCGGAAGCCCTAGGAGGCCATCCACATCGATGAGCTGCCGGGGCTCGTGGTACTGCTGCTCCTGCTCGCTCTCGTTGTAGCGGATCTTGAAATCCCAGGTCAGGTTATTGCCGATGCGTCCATCGAACAGCGCCTGCACGACGGTCGACTCCAGATTCAGAAAGTCCGTGGGTTCATTGTGATTCCAGCGGCGGTCGGCGATGAAGAGACCGTCGTCGGTCACGGGGACGCCGCGCAGTCGGTTGGCGTCCAGGTCCTGCTCGTACCGCGTCGCCTGCAGCACCATGTTGGTTTCCGCCGGCAGGGCAAACTTCACCCCGAAGTCGTAGATGCTCACCTCATCACCGGAATTGAAGCGCGGCGTGTTCCGGTCCTCGCGGAATATGCCGGCGCGCCAGGCCGAATCCTCAAGGCCCAGACCGCCGTTGAGCTCCAGGGATCCGCCCACGCGGTCGCGGTTGCCCATCACCAGCCGTGCCCGCGATGGCGCATCGGCGTCGGGCTTTTTGGTTACATAATTGAACAGGCCACCGGGCGATCCCGGGCCATAGAGCATGCCGGCGGGGCCCTTCAGGAAATCGACGCGCTCTACGTTGAACAGCTGCGGTACGTTGAAGCCCACGTAGGGATCGCCGCGCAGCCCGTCAAAGAAGATCTCCTCCTGGCGGAAGCCGCGGGCCGTTACGCCGCCGTAGCTGAACACGCTGACCCCGGAGATATTCCGATAGATATCCTGCGCGTCGCGGGCGCCCTGATCGGCGATCAGCTGAGCGTTGATGCTGGTAATCAGCTGCGTCGAGGTCAGCGGATCCGTGACCAGCTTGGCGGTGTCGGTTTCGCCCACGCGATAGAGCTTCTGGGCCCGGGCGCGAACCACGACCTCTTCAATTTCAGTGACCGCGCCTGGGCCGCTCTGGGCCATGGAAGCTGATACGGGTAGAAGGGCGAGGGCGAGCGTGGCTGTTCCCGTAGCAACGGTTACGGGAGCGACTTGACGGAACGATTTCATGGGAGTCTGCCTTAGCAGGGATAACGCGTGCACAAAGTTTAGTCAAATGATAATGATTAGCAATACTATTTATGCAGTGCAAAATTACCGATTTTGCTATTTCGGTGTCGGTAATCCGGGCGGGATCGACGTCGGCTCGCGTCCGCGAAAACTGACGCCCGAGTCAATTCGCATCGGCTTTACAGGCTTACCGTTGGACGGTTTGCGCTAAGGACTCGCGGATCAGGATTCGCCTTAGCAGTCCTGACTCAGGAGGGAGACGGCGGTGTGCTGGCGGCGCCGCTCGCAGGCCGGGCTCGGGCGTGAACCAGGGAGGGCGCCAGCTTCCGGCGTATAGGCCCTATCCGCGAGAGTACGGCATAGAGACGCATCGCTCTCGGATGAGGCTGCGCGTAGGTCTGCACAAACACCGGGTCCCAGTCACCGTGGAGGCCAAGGAAGCTCGCAATGTCGTCGACGGAGATACCCCAGGGCATCGGCGGCGCGCGGTAGTCCTTCGTTATCTGCATGCCGCGCAGCGTTTTCCGTGAAAAGAGAACAGGGATCGCGTCGAAGAACAGTTCCGCCTGTGGAAACCGGGCGGCGATGGTGGTCAGAAGCTCGGCCACCTCCTGTTCCTCGAAGTACATGAAGAGCCCCATGGCGCTGATGAAGGGCGGCGCCCCGGGCCGAATAGCGTCCATCCAGCCCGTATCCAGCGCGGAAAAAGGCAGCATCTCTAGCTTGTCCGTATTCGGCAGCAGGGAGCACCGGGCTTCGAGGGCCTCGGGAAGGTCAACGCTGTACCAGGCGACGTCGGGCTCGCCCAAACGAAGAAACTGGGTCTCGAGACCCTCGCCAAGCGCCACGACCCGGGCATCGGAACCGTGGCGCTGCAGATAGTCGCGCACCAGATCGTCCCCGACCCGGGACCGGATACCGTGCCCACGATTGGGCGGGCCAAAGGATCGGCGAAAGTCGTAATCGAGCTGCTCGACGAGCGACACCGACCAGGGGTCTTCAATCAGGCGGTCTGTGCGCTGCGATTCGTAGGCTCTATTCCACAGAGGCCAAAGCATGGTTTCGGGCACGCCATGGAGCTCGACCGGGATGAGGGGCTTTGATTTCGAGTTACCGTCTTCGACATTCATATGCACTCCTCGGCGGGCCGCATGCCGAGAGCTGCGGCCCGCACTCTTTGTGGCGCTGTTGCAGCGCCGTTAGTAGGTATACCTCACCATGAGTCGGGCGCTCCGCGGCAGACCCGGCCGGGCGCCAAAGGGGCGGCGGGAAACCACGTAGACGTCATCCGTCAGGTTGTCGACCCGCGCCGTCGCCGTCCACTGATTGGAGAACCGATAGCTCGCCGCGAGATCAACAATCGTGCTTTCGTCCGAACCCTCCCCGGCTGCAAAGCTTCCGGTGCCGGCGACGTCGCGCATGCGGTCGGTGTAGGTGACGGTGAGGTTGACATCCCAGCGCTCCGCCGCGAGACCGACGGTCAGGTTCCCCCGGTGCGGCGGCACGTAGGGGAGCTCAAACCCCTCCTCCACTTCCCCGTACTGGGGGTTGGTCGACGAGAAGGATTCACCGAACTCCGCATCGGTATAGGTGTAAGTGAGATTGACCGGCACGCTGATGCGCGACTCGGGGAAGAAGACGTTGTTCCACCCCAGTTCGAGCCCCTGGGTGAGAACTTCACCGGCGCTTGTCTGCGTATCGAGATCACCTGGCGCGCAGCCCGCCGATATGGTGCAGACGGCGGTCAGATTGCTGTAGTCGTTGTAGAACGCCATCGCTTCGATAAAGCCCAGGGGACTCCGCCAGCGCGCACCAAACTCGTAGTTGATCGATTCCTCGGGATCGAGATCGTCGGTCAGGGAGGGAAGTGCCGGCGAGAACCCACGGTGCACACCAAACACCAGATCCAGCGCATCGGTAACCCCGTAGAGCGCGCCGATCCCGGGCATGACCTCGAGATAGTCGTTTTCCTGTTTGGCGGGGATCAGGCGGTTATTGAAGCTGTTCTCGATCGCTTCGACCCGCACTCCCGGCACCAGCAGCCAGCGACCGATGGATATTTCGTCTTGAGCCCACAGGGAAAACGCCCGTGTCCACCCGGTATTGTCCGCGGTAAGCGCCCGGGGCTGGTTGTTCAGGACGATCTCTCCGTCCTGCTGCTCGTAGCCAAACTCATCGTGGAGGCGCCGGATCCTATCCGTATGCAGGCGAGCGCCGATCTCCAGCGCATGGTTGACCGCATCACCGAACTGCCACTGCAGCGTCCCCTGTACGCCCGATTGATTGATCAGGCGGTCATTGGTCCCGATGCGGATATCGTCCGGCGAACCGCCGATACCATCGGTATCGCGCCCATTCAGAATCGATACAAACAGTTGGTTTACCGGACCGTCCGGATTCGCGAGGACATCGCCAATATCGGCTCCGGCGAAGTTGTTGAACTTGAGCCAGGCCCGATCGAGTTCCTGGGCGTAGGCCGTCAGTTCGAGACGTCCGCCGAGAAGCGGCTGTGACCAGTCGGCGCGACCGCTGATCCACTCCCATTCCATACGATCCAGGACGCTGGCCCGGTAGCGGCGATAGGGCGAGGCGCGCAGGTCTTCTTCCGTGAGGCCCAGATAGGTCTCGTCGGAGACTTCATCGGCATAGCTCACTCGCAGTTCGAGCTCACCCGGCCCGAAGGCTTTCGCCGCCTTCAGAACGAGCTCGTTCTTCTCAAACCCGGTGTCACCACCGCCGTCGATGGTCTTGAATCCGTCACTGCCCATATGAACGAATTCCCCCGACAGACCCAGACCATCGATTTGCGTGCCTGCGCGAGTATGGAAATGCCGGTACCCGTCACTGCCACCCGCCACTTCAGCCATAGCGGCCGTCGCCGAAGGGATAGGGGCCGAAAGCAGGTTGATCGCACCGCCCACGGTCTGCGGGCCGTACTGGATCGACGCCGGACCCTTGAACACTTCCACACCGACGATGCGTGCATTGAGCGGAAAGAAATAGGCCGCGGGCGCCGAGTACGGCGCCGGGGACAGGGGCACACCGTCCTCCATCAACATGACCTTGACGCTGCGCTCCGCGCTCGCGCCCCGAAGGCCGATGTTGGGCCTCAGACCCACGCCGTCTTCTTCGCGGGCATAGATACCGGGGACGAAGTTCAATACGCGGTTGATGTCCGTGTAACGGAAGGACTCCAGCATTTCCTCATCGATCCGATGAGCAGATCCAGTGACGCGACTGGGATCGTCGAAGATTCCATGGACGACAACCTCCTCGATGCGCGGGGGGTCGTCGGCGGACCCGTTACTGGCAGAATTCTGCGCATGAACCGCAGCGGCAAGGAATACGGGAGCCAACGCCAGGGCGTGGCGTCTCAGGAAGATAGCAATCATCGCTTAACCACCAGGCGTAAAGGTTTTTGTAAGGGCGGAGCCTCGCTGGGAGCCGGCGTGATCCAGTGCGCCTGCGCGATACTCTGCTCTACTGTTGCAAGATCCACATCCGGGTGGATCATGGAATGGGCGACACGTCCGTTCAGCGACACCAGCGCATCGGCGTACACCTCTACCGGGGCAAGGCCACGAGACCGATATTCATCGCGAATGTGGTGGGCAAGCTGCAGGATCATGTCGGGCTGACCGGCCATCTCGCGGTACTGATCTTCCGTCAGGTATTGATGAGGCGACAGCAGTGCGACATCGCGCTGCGGACCCGAAACCACCCGATATTGCAGCGTGCCGGACTTTTCCCGGAGCATCACGCGCCAGGAAAAGCGCATGCCCTGCTCGTGCCACAGCACGGATCCGGGATAGAACCACTGGCGCAGTGGCATCAGGAATTGGAACAGGCAGAAAGCGGTGATCGCACTCCCGGCGAAGAAGCGCCCCGCGGTCCAGGAGTGTGGGGTCAGGACTCCTTCGCGAGACGGCGGCGTGCCACCCAGCCCGATCCTTCGCGCCAGCGTCCGCGGCCAGTTCGCATCGAAGAACACCAGCACGGAGAACACCATGATGATCGGGAAAAGGCCGATGTTGAAAAACAGGTGCGTGAAGTAGTGAAAGACCAGGATTACCAGGAACGCATAGGGCCGGCTGCGACGCCACAGCATAAAGGCGATGATCGTGGTGTCGAAGAGAAAAGCAAACCACGAGAAAGCGAAGTGGACCCAGGGCTGCTCCAGAAACGGACCTAGCAGGGGCAGGCCGCTGTGGGGCGGAAGCCAGATATTGAGAGGCTGGGCGTGGAGAAGCCAGTCGGGTTCAAACTTGGCCCAGCCCGCATAGAAATACAGCAGGCCGACCTGGAACCGGAGCCAGTAGGTCTGCCAGGCGGGAAGCGTGGCAACCCGCAATTCGGGCCGGCGCCAGGCGTCCACGGACCAGGCGCGGTGCGGCGACAAAAAACACAGCATGAGCGCCAGAACGCTGATGAAATAGTAGTGATTCAGGTAGGTCGTGACATCCATCAGCTCCGCGTAGGTGAACAGGCACCAGAACACGACGATCGACAGCCGATAGAAAGCACCGAGGGACACCAGCAGCGCGCTGATCGCAATTCCCCAGTAGAGCGCGTAAAGACCGGTCGGAGACGGAACCGCGACCCATTCGAAGCCCCAGAACTTGAAGTGAAAATCGGGCTCGACGTACATGCGCTCGATCCACCCGTTGCGCATGAAACGCAGGGCGCCAAAGCACATCAGCCCGCCGATGAGGATGCGGAACACGGCGAGTGCCGCGATGTCGCGCGGCGCGAACGCCCAGGTGAGAAGGCGCGACGAAAACTCCCCTGAAGGAGTCGTGTGCTTTGCCTGGGTCATGTACTCAATGCGAGTGCGTCTGCCGACTCAAAGCCGAGCGAACGCCACCGACCCTGGTATCCGAACCACCGCCCGAGACCGGGGATCTACGTACCGTTCGCCCGGCCTCGCTCACCGAAAGCAGCCTCAACGCTCCAGGAGTCAGTCGTTGTCGCCCGCCGCGGCGGTGGGAATCGCCAGCCCTAGCGCCGAAACGATAGGTGCGCGAAAAATATCCATGGCGTTCTTTATAAGACCGTGGAAAGCGCAGGGGGCGAGCCCCGTAGCGTTGGCGGAGGCGTTGACGCATTCGTTGGCGTCGCTGATCGCAGCGACCTCGGCATCGAATCCCGAACCCGCCTCGATCGCTTCCATGGCGGCGATGGCGGCATCCAAGGCCTCGATCAGATCATCGGCCAGATCCTGGCGATCAATGCCGATGAGCAGGTCGTTCATCCCCATGCCATCGTCCACACCCGAAAAGACGTCGCGAAAAACGCGCATGTTCGCGAGCAGGTGCACACCTGAGCTGCTCGACAGGGGAGACTCAAGGAATTCGGGACAGGCGATGGGATCAGCGCACTCGAGGCCCGAGACCGGTATGCCGGTGGGCAGCGCCGTCTTGCGGTCTTTGGTGGATTTCTCGACGTAGAAAAGCGCGATGGATAGCGCATCAAGGGCATCCTGTGGCTGCGCGTAGACCACGCTGCTGTCGAGGCCCGCCGTGCTCCACTGCTCAAGGAAGTTATCGCCATCCGGCTCCCAGCGCTCGCGCAGAGCGCTAGCCAGCACCAGCACCCGATCCGCCAGCCGCTGCGCATGGGAAGCCCGTTGCTGGGCGTCAGGCTGTGAGGCGCAATCCGCGGAAGCGCCCTCGGTGAAAAGAAGGTGCTCCAGCGCGCCGAGGCCGGTGATATTCACGGGCGTTGCGCCGCTGACCGGGTCGCCATCCGCCGCGGCCTCCTCCAGAGCGCAGACGTCGAGCGTAAACGGCCAGGAATAGATCAGGTCGCGGAAATCCTGCCCCCCGGCCACGGCATCCGGATTCGTTGAGCGTCCGGCGGGCCCGACCTGCAGAACTTCATTGCGCTGCCAGCTGTCCATCGCCACAAGCCAGGCATCCCGGGCCGCCTGAATTTCGGCGGCGTCGCCGGGAGCAGCGACCAAAGCGGCCATAGCGACCTGCAGTTCCGTAGCATGCGTCTCGAAGTCCTGGAGTGCGGGCAGGATGATGTCTTCCCCGATAGCGGCCAGCACAGCGCGGCGAGCGTCGTCGCCTTCGAGCACAGGCCCCGGATCGGGGTCGGGATCGGGGTCCGGGGGAGGGCTGGTGGTTGGCGGTGGCGGCGGCGCGGGCTCTGGCGCCGAGGAGCCTCCACCCCCGCCTCCACAGGCGGCAAGACCAAGAAGCAGGATCGCCACACCCAGATAGCGGACGAAACGCGTATTCAGCGCAATCCAATCAGACGTCTGCAACATCAGTCTATCCCTCGACAACATCCGAACTCGGTAACCAGTAGCGACGGCAAGCGCTTCGCGTTTGCCCAAAGTACAAACCCTGATGCTCCCGCTGAAGCGCCGCGCATAAAAAGGAAACGGCGCGCTGATAACAGCGCGCCGCCGCGGGGGCTCTGGACCCTACTGATCCAGGCCAACCTTGAGCACAACGACACGCGCGCCGGCGTCACTGGTATTGGTCGACAGCGCCACGCGCGTGCCGTCCGGAGACAGCGCAATGCCGAAGAATTGGCTGCTCACCGGCGAATCACCCAGCTCGACGATGCCGTCGCCGCCCACACGAGTATCGAGCGCACCGTCGGCGGTGAGTACAAATGCCGCCGCATTGCCGCCATAGCGACCACCGATAACAACGCGATCATCAGGAAGTATGACGATGTGGCGGCCCCGGTCTTCGCTGGTGGGGAAACCCTGACCCTCGGACTGAACGATGACCGTACCCATGTTGCCGTAACTCATGTCGATGGCTTCGGAGGTTCCGCTGGAAACCCGGAACGCACACATGTCCTGCCGCTCGGAGATCTCGTAGCCGAACGACGATCCCGTGGTCGAATCGCGGGACGTCGCCTCGCAATACCCCACGATCACGTAGGAAGACGTACCCTCCTGGAACACCGCGCCGTAGGTCTCGGCATAGCCGAGATCAACCTTGAAGGGATTGAACACGGCAATTCCTGGCTCAGCCGGAATCGAGGGTTCGTCACTGAAGCCACCGAAGCTCGAGTCGATGCTGCCATTTTCATTGAGGCGGATAAGGAAGATGTGGTTGTCGAGGTCACCGCCGAGATCCGTGTAGCCGGAGGACACGATCTTGCCATCGGGCTCGATCAGGCCGCGGCGCTCGCTGTCATTGAGAACGCCCGTCGCGTTGTAGGTGTGCGCACTGCCGCCATTGAACGATGGATCGGCGACAGCGCCGGTAGCCGTGATGTTCAGTCTCGCGATGTAGCGGTCACGATCGGTACGCGTACCGTCGCTCGCCGATCCCTGTCCAAAAACCACCACTCGGTCGTCGGCAACGCTGCGGTCTACGAGTACGTCCCAGGCGATATCGGCAGGCTGGGTGGCCGGAGAGCCGGGGAAATCACCGTTGTCAGCGTTCGCGTACCCGAACACCACCTCGGCCTTGCCCTGGGCGTCGCCCCATCCGGCGACCTGTTCGCCGTTGGCGTTGACACGGAACAGGTAAACCGACTGACCGCCGTCGGCATCGAGGGCATGCGCGACGACGATTACGTCGCCGCCCTGCAGCTCAGCGACGCCGTAGGAGAACTCGTCTCCACTGCCTTCCGTCGCCGTGGCTTCGAGCTCGACAAATCCGTCGCCGCCAAAGCTGGGATCCGGAGTGCCGTCAGCGAAGAGACGGGCAACGACGACCTGCCGGGTGTCATCCGAAGTACCGATATGGCCCGACGCGTATATTTTGTTGGCATGGGGCGCGACACGCGCATAGGTCAGGCCCCGGAGGTCATTGGCAGCGGTGGTGACCTGGTCAACGGCAACCACGACGCCGGCCGAGCCGTCGGCACCGGAGGGACCCTCGGGACCGGCAGGGCCTTCGGGGCCCTGGGCACCGGCAGGGCCAGCGGGTCCTGGAGCGCCATCGGCACCATCGTCACCTTCACAGCCCGCGAGCACGAGTAAGCTCGCAAAGACTGCATTGACTATTAAATTCTTGCGCATTGCATCGATTCCTTTCGGCACGGGTAAACGTCGTCACACACGGGCTCAGCCTCGCGGGCCAGGAACGCTAACAGGAATAATTATTGTTCTCAATATATTGACTTGAATCATTTACATACTTGAAATAGTGATTGGACGCCAGCCACGGTGCAACGACGCGACGGTCGCGCGGCGACGACTTGCGCCATACCGCGAAGCAGGGGCTGCGGGTCAATCCCAGTATCAGTGGAAGGTCTAGGGCCTACCGATCGGCGGACGCCGCATGAGAAGCAGGAGCACACGGCGGCCTGCTTTGAGAATCGGATAGACCACGCGGATAACGCCACGCCTCCGAAAAAGTGCCGCGTTCATGCGGTTGAACGCACCGACGGGGGAAGTCAGCAACGCCAGACGCATCATGCAATCTTCGCCAAAGTACACCGTGTCCGGCTCGACGAGGGCAATCCCTTCGTTCAGGTTGTAACCGGCGGCGTGCAATCGCTCCACGACGGGGTGACGGCTGCGCGCGCTCAGGAGCTGCACGAAACCGACGGATTCACGGAGACGAAGTAATCTTACGTACTGGCTGCAGAACGGGCAGAGACCGTCGTAAACCAGGTATGCGGCGGGAATGTGTTGTGCGCTGTCGTTGTCCACGGACCCTACCGCATTTGTCGCTGGTACTTCAGTTCGTAGCGGACGTCGCGAGCATCTACCAGAGAGCGCGCCAGCGCTGGCTCGATGATCCAAGACGCGCGTTGGTGCCTTGCATAGCATGCCCGACGTACTCTCCGGCTGCCTGGGGCACTTGGGAGCGGGTGCGATCTATCCGGAGCTGCGCTGAGCCTGGAATCCAGGCTCGAAACCGGCTTATCCCGAAACTGACACCGGCCGACCCCAGGTTTCAGGTGCACCGCAGTTTTCCCGCCGGCGCGGCCCGGCAATCGTGACCCGGCCGGGCGCCGGGTCATCGATCGTGGCCGCCCCACTCCATCGGAAGCACGAGCAGGCCATCGTCAGTCACTCCACGTTCGCAAAGGCTTCGTTGAAGCGCTCCGGGTTCATGGCAAGCTGGCTGTTAGCGGCGGCGACGGCTTCTGCGGCCGCTTCCTTGTTCACCGCCTCACCAACCTGAATCACTCCAACCATTCCGAACACAATGTGCGGCTGGCACACATAGAGATAAACGCCTTCGGTGTTCAGCGTCACTTTGAGTTCCGTATCGGGTTCGCTCGTCCAACCTTCGGCGCCTTCCGGCATGAACGTGGCGTGCGAGTTGTGGAGACCGGGCTGCTCCGGCGCAAACACCACCGTATCGCCGACCTCCACTTTCACAAACGCCGGTTCGAAGACCATCTGGCCGGTATCACCCTGGTTCAACATTTTCACAATGTGCTCCGCCGCCGTTGCCGTGCCCGCCGTAGTAACGGTGAGTGCCAAGGCAACAATTTTCAGAACGGACCCAAAAGCACCTGGAAGCTGCTTGTTTTCCTGCATCCCGACTTTCCCCCTGTCAGATGAGTTTCAGTTATGTGTTACACGCTGTGCCGCGCCAACTCTAGCTTAGTCCACCTTCTGTGAGCTTTGCGGGATTTAGCAGCTTTAAAAGCTCATCCTTTGGTAGGTCTGTCTCCTCTGCGGCGACGTCGATAATCGATCGTTTCTCGGCGTACGCTTTCTTGGCGATGCCTGCCGCCTTTGCATAGCCGATGACTGGATTAAGCGCCGTCACCAGAATCGGATTCCGCTGGAGCCCGGCTTGAATGTTGTCCACATTGACGCTGAAGCCCTTGATCGCTTTGTCTGTCAGCGCGGTCATGCCCGCCGCCAGCAACGTAATGCTTTCCAGCACGGCGTCGGCGATCACCGGCAGCATGACGTTCAACTCGAAGTTGCCCGATTGGCCACCGATCATGATCGTCGTGTCGTTGCCCGACACCCGGGCGCAGATCATGGCCACCGCCTCGGGAATCACCGGGTTTACTTTGCCCGGCATGATGGAAGAACCGGGCTGGAGGATGGGGAGCGTAATTTCCCCCAGCCCGGAGAGGGGACCGGAATTCATCCAGCGGAGATCGTTGCAAATCTTCATCAATGCCGTGGCCAGGGTCCGAAGTTCGCCGGAGAGCGCCACTGCCGTGTCCTGTGCACTCATCAACATGGCCGGGTTGTCCGAGCAGCGGAACGGCAGGCCCGTTCGCTCGTGCAGTGCATCGCAGACCGTCTTCGCAAAGCGGGGGTCGGTGTTGATACCCGTACCCACCGCCGTGCCGCCGATCGCGAGCGTCGCCAGCGCTGGCTCCAGGGCCTCCAGCCGCTCCCGAGCGCCGGCGAGCTGCCCCGTCCAGGCGCCGAGGCTCTGATCGAAACGCAGCGGCATGGCGTCCATGAGATGTGTGCGTCCGGTTTTTACAATGTCGCTCAGTTCATCGGCGCGCTGAGCGATAGCGTTGCGGAGCCCGTCGAGCGCCGGCATGAGCTGCACCCGAAGGGCCATGAGCGCGCTGATGTGGATACAGCTCGGCACGACGTCGTTGCTGCTCTGCCCGAAATTGACGTGGTCGTTTGGATGCACCGCGCAGCGCGACAGCTGATGCGCGAGGCGGGCAATAACCTCATTCGCATTCATATTGCTGCTCGTGCCCGAGCCCGTCTGGAAAACGTCGACGGGAAAGTGGCGCATCAAGTTCGGGTCGTCCAGGAGCTGATCAACCGCCAGACGAATTGCCGTGGCTTCGTTTTCGTCGAGGCGTTCCAGAGTCTGGTTTGCCGTAGCGGCGGCACGTTTCAGCAGCAGCAGAGCGCGTATAAAGCCCGGCGGCATGGAACGTCCGCTGAGCGGAAAGTTTTCAATCGCGCGCTGGGTTTGCGCTCCATAGAGGGCGCCGGCGGGCAGCTCGATGCTCCCGAGGCTATCGGATTCGGTGCGCAGTTCCCCCACGCCGATCTTTGCGCCATTCATTTTATCTACCGTCTTTAACCAGGAAAAATAGGGAGTGCGGCCCCGACGCCGTTCCCGCAGCTAGCGCATCGAGGTTGGATTTGAGGTGGAATAGGCCGTGGGCAGGTAATCCGTGTAGCTCCGAAGCAGTCGCAGACAGCGGCGCAGGGTTTCATCCTCGCCATCGATCTGTGCGAGCAGCGAAAGCTCACCGAGCGCCCGGTGCACGTTGTCAAGGCAAAGGCAGCGCCAGTGGGCGGCTACCGCGGTGTCGCAGTAGGTTTCCATGAGGAGATCGAAGACCGACTCCCAGTACTCGCGCTGCTGTGGCACGGACATGTGACTGGCTGCGGTACCGCAGGACTTCAGGTATCGCTCGAGAAGCTCTGGTGAGTCGGGCTGGCTGCCGAAGCGTACCGAAGATGACAGAAGTACGTGCTCAAGGCCCTTGGCGATGGTCAAAGCGTGCACTCCCGAAGCGACTGCATGCGAACACTCCTCTTTAGTAATTGAGTATCATTCTCAATTAAGTGTCGCAGAACGGGCGAGAGTGCGCAAGCGCGCGTGGTGTTTTGCGGGCTGCGCGAGAGCCCAGGAGAGCCACAAAGTGACGGTGCGGCTCGAAAACCCGCGGCGCTATCGGTCAGTTATTAGTCGGGCAGGCCGATCGCGGCGGCCTGGGACACGGCCACCCCGGAACCGGTGCGATGATCAAGGGACCACACACTGTTGGGGTCTCCGCGCCGGGCCCGCTTATCCGTTGCCCACGCCATGCGCCAGAATGCTACGGCAAAGAGCGCTGCAAGCCCGTCAACCACAAGGAAGGTCCACTCGCCGTTCGCCGCACTGCGCCAGAGAGGCATGCCGACGAGAACCGCGTCGATCACCGGAATCGCGGCGCTCAGTGCCGCGCAGGCCAGCAGCAGATCCCGAGTGCCCGCTGCCACCGGACGCACAAATGCCCACACCACCGCCAGAGCGAAGGTCAGGTAATAGGTGAGTTCTGTCAGCAGCGCGCGATCATCGAAGTTCGCGAAGAAGCGGGTCGCGATGAACGCCGCGGAGATCCCGGCCATGCAGCCGATGCAAACGCCGCTGTTGAGTCGCGCCATGAAAATGGTCCGGGAGGGCTGCTCGCGCCGGCGCCGCTTACGTCGCGTTTCGACGTACAGGAGATTCCCGGAGAAAAACAGAAACGCGCCCCCCATGGACAGCAGGAAGTAAACCCAACGGATGAACTCTCCGCCGAAGTCGACGAAGTGAAGCGCAATCAGTCCGCGGTAAAACGTAGCTCCGGGTGTCGCCTGCGCGGGATCAAACACATTGATCACCTCACCGTTGGTAAGGGACAGCGTCACTGATGCGTCTTCCACAAGGGTGTTGGCATTCACTGCGCCGAAAATACTGACCCGCCCCTCGGTGTCCCCCAGATGTTCAAAGCGGAGCTGGCTTGCTTCGAAGCTTGGAAGAGCCTCTTCGGCCCTGGTGATCAGTGCGTCCACGTCGAGGGGCGCGGCGGCCTCGCCGGACGCCTCGATAGGCGGCAGGGCTCCGAGTTCCGGTCCCACGCTCTCGATCAGGTCGTTCTCAAAAACCAGAATCTGGAACGGCGCTAGAAAAAATACGCCAATCGCGAGAATGGCGCTGCTCCATGCAAAAACCACATGCCAGGGTAGAGAGATCACGCCGACCACATTGTGGGCATCGAGCCAGAAACGCTTCTTGTTGGCGCCTGGTCTGACGATAAACAGATCCTTGAGGAAGTTCGGTGCAAACAGCACGATCCCCGACACCAAAGCGAGGCCATAGATCACACAGATGACGCCGAGGGTATACAGTCCCAGACGATTGGGCAGTCCGGCCGTGTAGTGAAGCCGGTAAACGAAGTTTGCGAGATTCGATCTGTCTTGCTCCGTCGACAGCAGACCGTCGTCGTCAAGCCTGAACTCATGCCGCTCGAACTCACCATCCTCCTTGCGCTCGAACCAGCGGCCCAGATGCCGCGGCTCCGCCGCGGTGGCGAGAGCCAGGCGAAAGGACTCGGAGGCCCCAGGCTCTGCGGTGAGTGCTGCCTCGAGGAGACGCTGAGCGTCCTCCATCGATTGGGGTGAAATAGCGGCGGCGCCTCGCTCATGCGACTCCCAATGCTGCAGCTCGTGGGTAAACACAGTAATGGCGCCCGCGTAGAACGCAATAAACAGGGCCATACCGGCGCCAAGCCCCGTCCAGGTATGGATGTCCAGAAATGTCTTGATAGTTTCGTTTTTCATACGCCCGCTACACCGAAGTGTTTGGTGACTTGGATAACTCCAAAGCCAACCAGAGTGATCGAAACCAGCAGCGCAGCGATGACTCCATTGCGCCGCAGCAGGTAGCACGACGATGCCACGCCGATCCAGAGTGGAAAAAACATAAGCAGCGACGGCAGTGTTTTTGCCGGCTCAGCCGGCGTGAGAACCAGCAGTGTGCCCAGGATCGCAACCGACGCGGGCACGGACAGGAACAGAATCAGCAGCGACTTAGCCAGCATCTCTTCGCTTCCACAACATCAGAACCCAGGGACTGAGCGAACACGAGAGGATATAGACGGCCAGCATGGTGTAGGCGCCGGTCCAGAAGCCTCCGGACTTCGCGGCGATCGATAAAGCCGCCGCGAGAGCAAGCAAAGCCGCGGAGAACACAAGCGCGCGGCGCCTGCCCGGCGCACCGCGCACGCTTGAATGCGTGAGCGCAGCCGACAGAACGGCAAGGCAGGACGCCAGTGCTGTGGTCACGGGTTCAGCTCGAGGGAAGTGAGAATCGTTCGCAGTATAACCCAATGCACCGGCAACCGGGCGCCACCTGCTCGCCCCCAAAAGCAGGCCCAGTGCCATTCCACCGCAGCCGTACCGCGGCAAAAGGCGGACGTCAGCCTTGAAATTCAATCGAGAATGATTATTATTCTGATCTCAGGCGTCGGGCGTTCACTTCGACCCGGCGCGCGCTCGTCATTCCATGCACGCTACCACTGGAGGCAAAGACTCTATGGCCGCCGTCTACCCCGCGCGAGTCACCGAAGTAAAACACTGGAACGAGCGCCTGTTCAGCTTCAAGACCGAACGCGAACCGGGCTTTCGCTTCGAGAACGGCCACTTCACGATGGTCGGCCTCAAGGTGGACGGCAAGCCCGCGCTGCGCGCGTACAGCATAGCGAGCGCGAACTACGACTGTGAGCTCGAGTTCTTCAGCATCAAAGTCCAGGACGGCCTGCTCACCTCCCGCCTGCAGCACATCAAGGTCGGTGACGAAGTCCTGCTCGGAAAAAAGCCCGTCGGGTCTCTGGTTCTTACCGACCTGCATCCGGGCCGCAATCTGTACCTGTTCGCCACGGGTACGGGGCTCGCGCCCTTCCTGTCCATTATCCGTGATCCGGAAGCCTACGAGCGCTACGAACACGTAATCCTGGTTCATGGCGTGCGCCGCGTCAGTGACCTCGCCTATCACGAGTGGATCCAGCATGACCTTCCCCAGCACGAATACCTGGGGGAACACATCCGGGAAAAGCTGCTCTACTACCCCACCGTGACCCGCGAGTCGTTCCGCAATACCGGTCGCATCACGGAACTGCTCGCGTCGGGCAAACTCGAAGCCGATCTGGGTCTGCCGCGCATCGATCACGTCTGTGACCGCGCGATGATCTGTGGGAGCATTGCGATGCTCGAGGACCTGTCCGCCCTCCTGGACGACCGGGGCTTCGATATTTCTCCAAGTCAGGGGACCGCGGGTGACTACGTTATCGAGCGGGCGTTTGTGGGTTGATCTCCGTAGCGCCCTCCGCCGATTGAAAACCATACGCCGGTGCCGCCGCTGCACCTACCGCGGCAAAGTGGCCTCTACCCCTGCGGGCCGTCATCTGGCCGCGCCCCTCGGTCTGGTATTGCTTCCCCTGGCCACGACATCTTTTGCTCAGACGCCGGGGGGCTTCGAACGCGGTCCCGCGCTTGAGCTGCGCGAGCACTTTGAACACCTGGGGGTCACAGCGCGGGAGCCCATGCTGGTCTCAGGGCCCGAGGGGGTCCTGTATGTCTCGGGCTACCCCTCGCGCGTTACGGGACAGGATTGGACCGTTCCGCCTCTGCTCTGGCGCAGTGACGACGGCGGACGACGCTGGGCAGCGGTAAGCGTGGGTGAGCCCGGCGACGGCGCGCAGGGTAATTCGGACGTTGATCTTGCCTTGGCCGCGGACGGCGCGCTGTACTTTGCCACCATGGGCTTTAACCGGGAAACGCGAGAAGGCACCCACGTGACCCTTGGCAGCAGCACGGACAGCGGCAAGAGTTGGCGCTGGCACATGCTGGCGAGGACGACGCTTTCGGACCGGCCCTGGATCGCCGCTGATGATGAAGGGTCGGCCTACGCCATTTGGAATGACGGCGCGGGCGTACTGTTTACCAGGAGCACCGACCGGGGCGCGAACTGGACGACACCGGGGCGCATTGCCGATAGCGGTGGCTCAAGCCATCTGACGGTCGGTCCCGGGGGCCGGATCGCGGTGCGCGTTTCACCGACATCGGCCTCCGGCAACCGCTTCGATGCCAGCGCCGACTTCATTCTGGTGAGTGCAGACCGCGGCAGTACCTGGGCTCGCGTTGACCCGCCCGCGAAGCTGCGCTGGGATCCGAATCCCGAGAACCCCGAAGGTATCCCGCGCTGGGTATCGCCCCTGGCGTTCACACCGGACGGGCATCTGCATCACGTCTGGAGTGAAGGCGACGCGGTCCACCACGCCGCGAGCGCCGATCTTGGGAACACCTGGGCACGCAGCAAGCTGGCGGACGCCGACGGCACGGCGTTCTTTCCCTTTCTGACCGCCGACGCCGAGGGGCGTCTGGCGGCCACCTGGTTCGTAAACCGGGACAGTACGCTGACGGTCCAGCTGGCGCTGCTCACCCCTTCCAAGGGCTCGTCGAAGCCCAGCGTCAGCCTTGCCGAGCCTTTCATCCCGGACTCCTGGGATGAGCGTCTCGACACCCGGCGGGCGTCCCCGGCCGGCGAATATGCGGCCGTCGCCTTTCTCGAAAACGGGGATATTGGCGTGGTAACACCGGTCCAGGATCTGCACAATGCCCGCGGCGGATTCAGCCTGCGGCGTTTTGCGATCAAACCCTGAAGCGCGGCCGGCGCCGGCCCCTTTTGCGGCTGAACCGAGAGTGGCGACACTGAAAGCGCCGACGCTTGCCGCCAGGACTTCCGTTCGCGTGGATTCTTTGACGCTCCGAATCCGAGAACGTACCCTTTTGCCATCGACATCGACAGGAAAATTGCGATGAACCCAGACTTCAGGCCCTCCCAGTTCCTCGGGGCGCAGCATGCCGCAGAGCCTCTCCGAGGGCTCGTCTGCGCGCCGCTTCGCGCCCTCTGCGCGGCGATACTTTTGAGCGTTGCACCCCTCGTCAGCGCCGATGGTGAGGTCGGCGAACATGTAAAGGACCTGGCGGGAAATCTGGACAACTACGCGACCGAGGTCGACTGGCTGATGACGCAGGTGGATGGCATCGTCGCCGCCTACGAAGAGGGCGGCCTCGCGGCGGCAAAGCCGGAGGCGGTGGTTGACCACTGGGAAGCGGTCGACTTTCACGCGGCCATTGAAACCAACTACATCCCGCTCTACGCCTCGATCTGGCAGGGCCTTTTTGGCGTGCGCGGAGCCATTGAGGCGGAGCAGCCCCTGGAGGCTGTGCGGATCGAACAGGCAAAGCTGGAAGTCACCCTGTGGCAGGCCCTGGGCGCGGTAAAAATGGCGGCAAAGGTCCAGGAAACGGGCTACGCGGCACCGGGCGGCAGCGACAGCAGTGACCTGTCCCCGGTCGCCACCCTCGACGAGGTGAAAAACAATCTCGACCGCGTTGTCGCCAAGTATGCCGAACAGCTCAGCGACGAAGCGATCGAGATCGTGCAGGACACGTACCTGACGCGCTTTGAGGGCGTCGAGGGCGACCTCATTGAGCAGGACGCCGATCTCGTGGAAAATCTCGAAATCGATTTCAACGTGACCCTGCCCAAGGCCATTCAGGACGGCATGAGCGTCAACGATGTTCGCGCCGTGGTGGCGGCCATGCACAAGAAAATCGATCGCGCCAAAACCCTGCTGAGCGACGCCGAGGCGAATCGCTCCAGCGTTTTCTGAATTACGCCGCGACCCAGACGTGTATCGCCGCCGCTTTCTAACCTCCGTGGCCGTCGCCACGGGGGCCGCCGCGCTCTCGCCGCTGCGCACCGCGCATGCCGCGGGGGGCGTGTCCGTTGACGAACTGCCCAAACTGAAGGGCAAGCTCACTCTCTACCTTGGTCGCGGAGAAGGCGGGCTCTACGAAAACGTTCTCAAGGCCATCGAGGAACGCAACCCCGAGCTCGAGCTTGGCATCCGCCGCGGGCCGACGGCGGCCCTGGCCAACGCCATCATCGCGGAGCACGGCGCCGGTCGCGTGCGCGCCGACCTGTTCTGGGCCGTCGACGCCGGTGCGATCGGGATGGTCAGCGAGACGGTGGCGCCCAAGGCGCTTCCCGAGGACCTGCAGGCCCAGCTCAAAGACGGGTTCCGCTACGACACCTGGACACCGATCAGCGGTCGCATTCGCACCGTCCCCTATAACCCCGAGCGCATTGGAAGCGATGGCCTTCCGACATCCATTGGCGATTTGCCGGAAACCGACGGGCGGCCCGGCTGGGCACCGTCCTACGCGTCTTTCCAGTCCTTTGTTACGGCTATGCGTCTGCTGGAGGGAGAGGACGCCACGGGCGCCTGGCTGCAGGCGATGGACCGCGTGGCAAAACGCTATGCGGGAGAACTCGGCGTGGTCATGGCCGTGGAGCGCGGTGAGGTCGACCTGGGACTTGCGAATCACTACTACACGCTGCGCCTGAAGTCCGGGAAACCCGACGCCTCGGTCGAGCTGGGCTTCACCAACGATGACGCGGGCTGTCTGGTCAATGCCTCCGGAGTCGTCGCTATTACCGGGAGCACACTGGCGCAGGATTTCGTTCGCTATCTCCTCACGCGCGAAGTGCAAAGCTATCTGTCCCGGGAAGCCTACGAGATACCCATGATTCCCGATGCGCCAGCGCCCCCGGGAATGGCGGCACTTTCGTCCCTCAGACCCCCGCAGGTTGACCTGACCCAGCTCGCTGACTTCCGCCCGACCCTGGATTTGATGCGCCGCGCCGGCGTTCTCTGATGCGCCACAACCTTGCGTTCATTCTGGCGCTGGGCGTCGCAACGCTGGCGGCCGCGCCCCTGCTCGTTCTGGTCTTTCTCGCCGACGATTACGCGGCGGTGCTCAGCGCCGCCAACTTCAGCTATCTCCTCAACACCCTGCTTCTTGCCGCTCTCACGGCAGCAGGTGCCGTCGCTATCGGCGTACCCCTGGCGCTGGCGACGGCTTACCTGCGGCTGCCGTTGCAAACCCTTTGGCTGGTGCTTCTCGCCTCCCCCCTCGCCATTCCGAGCTATCTCGGGGCCTTTACGATCTATGCGGCGTTCGGGCCCGGGGGCGAACTCGCGGAGCTGACCGGTTTGCAAACACCGAGCATCCAGGGGCTGTCCGGTGCCGCGGGAATCATGACTCTTTACACCTACCCTTTCGTACTGCTGACGACCCGCGCCGCGCTCCTCGCCCAGGACGCCAGCCAGATCCAGGCGGCGCGCACTCTCGGTCTGTCGCTTCCGGCCAGCCTGTGGCGGATTTCACTGCCGCGCGCCCGGGCAAGCATCGGCGCCGGTGCCCTCCTCGCCGCGCTCTACGCGGTGTCGGATTTCGGCACGCCGGCCATCATGAACTTCGACAGCTTCACGCGCATGATCTACGTGGAGTACAACGCCTTTGGTCTCAGCCAGGCGGCGCTTCTGTCCCTGCAGCTTATGGTGCTCGTGGGCCTGATCCTCTACGCGGAGGGTTTTCTTGCGACGCCCCGGGAACGGCCGGGGGAAGGGCTTACGATCCGCCTTTCTCGCCCGCAACTATTGGCTCTGCTATTCGCCGTGGCGCCGATCGTCTTCCTGGCTATCGTTCTGCCTCTGGGCGTGCTTTCGCTATGGTTGATGCGCGAGGGCTTCGCGAGCTTCGATCCGCAGATTGCCTGGAATTCCGCGAGTGCTTCGCTCGCCGCCGCGGGACTAGGCACCGTGGCGGCGATTCCCGTCGCCCTCGTGGCGCGGCGGGGTCGCCTGGGACGCACCCTTGAGCGCCTCTGCTACTTCGGCTTCGGCATTCCCGGCATAGTGATGGGTACCGCACTGGTATACCTGGGCCTTCAGCTTCCCATGCTGTACCAGACCCTGGCGGTGTTGATCCTGGCCTACGTTATGCGTTTTCTACCGCTCGCGGCGGGGACCATTCGCGCGGCTTTGGACAAGCTCGACGGAGGCCTTGTAAACGCCGCGCGCGTAATGGGAGCGTCGCCGGGGGAGGCGTTTCGCCGCGTCACACTTCCACTGTCGACGCGGGGCATGCTCGCCGGCGCGGCTTTGCTCTTTCTTGAAGCCATGCGCGAGCTCCCGGCCACGCTGCTCCTCGCACCCACGGGTTTTGAAACCCTCGCGACCTATCTGTGGCGCGTGTACGAGGCCGGCTACTTCGGTCGCGCCGCCGTCCCCGCGCTGCTCCTGATTGTGTTGTCGGCCGCGGGACTTGCGCTGGTGCTGGCCGGAGAGCCCAGGCGCGACCGACGCGACGCGGAGTCGATGGCCTGATGCTAAAGATCGATCAGCTCAACGTAAGCTACGGCAGCCGGCGCGTCATCGACGGGCTGTCGCTGTCGCTCGGCGGCGATGAGATTCTCATGCTCGTCGGCCCCACGGGCTGCGGCAAGACCACCGTGCTCGGCGCCGTGGCAGGTCTCGTTCCTATCGAAGCCGGTGAGATTTGTCTCAACGACTGGTGCGCAACGGCGGCGAACGCTGTGCCGCCAGAGCAGCGTGACCTGGGCATGGTGTTCCAGGATTTTGCGCTCTTCCCACATCTCTCGGTCATGGAAAACGTGGCCTTTCGGCTGCGCGACCCGTCGCCCGCAGAACACTGGCTGGAGCTGCTTGGCCTCAGCGCCTTTCGCTCTGCAAAACCAAACACGCTGTCCGGCGGGCAAAAGCAGCGCGTGGCGCTGGCCCGTACCCTGGCCCACGCGCCGTGCCTCGTGCTGTTGGACGAGCCGCTCTCCAACCTCGACGCCGCCCTTAAGGACGAACTGCGCTGGGAGATCCGCTCCGCGCTGAAACAAGCGAAGGTGCCGGCGCTCTGGGTCACTCACGACCAGGACGAGGCGCTTTCTATCGGCGATCGCGTGGGCGTGCTGCGCGATGGAAAGCTCGCCCAGCTTGCCACGCCGGAGACCTGCTTCGCCCAGCCCGCCGACGCCTTCGTGGCGCGCTTCCTCGGCGAGGCCTGCTTCCTGCGCGGCTGTATAGACGGTGCCCGGGCCCTGACCCCTCTGGGTGCGGTTCCGGTAGCCGTGCCTGACGGCGCGGCAACGAACGTCGATGTCCTTGTACGACCCGACGATCTGCGTTTTGACGATAAGCCCGAGACGAACGCGGTCATCGCCTGGGCCCGCTTTGAGGGCGCGACGTGGCTGTACGGCATACGCCTGGATTGCGGCGTTGATCTACAGCTACGCACCGGTCACGAGGAACGACGGGACGCCGGTCAGGCGGTCTCGATCAGTATTGAAACGGGCGTGCCCCTGGCGGCGTTCGCGGCAAACAGCTAGCACGGCGCATTGATCGGCCCCGTCTCCCGGCAAACCCATCCACGTCTTATGTAGGTGCGCATAGCTCATGACACACGCGGGACTTGCCGATTTCTCACACTGGGCAATACTCCGACTCTTAACGACGATAACCCTGGAGTATCCCTATGCCCAAGCGCGCTCTGCTGGCTGGTCTCTTTATGTTCCCGTTGCTTTGTGGCGCTCAGACGAGCGATAGCTACAGTTGCGACGAAGTCTCCGAGCATCGCCAGTTCGACTTCTGGCTTGGGGAATGGCAAGTCACCGATGAAGCCGGCACCAAGGTCTACGGCAACAACAGCATCACCCGCGGCGCCGATGGGTGTCTGATGATGGAGAACTATGCCTCGGTGGAAGGCTTCACCGGCAGCAGCCTCAATTACTACGACCCATCCAGCGGCCAGTGGCACCAGCAGTGGGTAGACAACGGATCCTCGATAATCCGCCTGGCCGGCGCCAGAGACGGTTCGGCCATGCGTCTTGAGGGCACGATTTATTACCTCGCGACGGGAAAGGCCGCGCCCCTGCGAGGAATCTGGACGCCGCTCGAGGACGGACGCGTACGTCAGTTCTTCGAACAGGAGAACGAAGACGG